>JBLWYI010000013.1:0-182454 GCA_048267005.1 Verrucomicrobiales bacterium
GGATACATCGAGACGTTCTACAACCGACGTCGCATACACACATCACTGGGAAATCGAGCGCCGAACGAAATCCTGACAAACTACTTTCAACAGAAAACTATCCCCCTAAATTAAAACCTAACGGACCAAGAAATCCGTGTCCACTTTATCGGGGGAGTTCCAGGGAGTGATTGGTGGGAGAGTAGTTGGTGGTGTGGTGGAAGTTTTTGTGACGGGGGATTTTCTTGCAATCGAAAGTGATTGTTGCTTTCCTTTTCTCATGAGCAGGAACCAAATTGTTGTTGCCTTGGGGGCTTTGCTGGCTCTTGGCGGAACCGGGTATTCGCAGAAGGACGAGTTTGGGAAAGAGCAGGTGGCCCTCGACGTGAAATTCATCACGGTATCGGATGACAGGCTTAAAGAGCTGGGCACGCTGTGGACGAAGGCGGTTCCCGGTCATACTGATATCGGGCAGTTGGAAAAAGCCAGGGATGGGCTGACGGATCTGGCTACATCGCCGCTGCTCTCCGGGCGGGTGGGCCTCGTGCTGAAAGGTGGGAAGGAAGAATCTCCTGCTCCTGATGACGGAAAGCCGGACCTCCAGCTGGCCGGGGTTGATGAAAACGGAAGGATCAGGCTGAAGCCCGGAAAGGATATGGGTGTGGAATTATGGGATGGGTTTCAAGGCGGAGGTGAGTCTCATACACCGGCGGAGCCATTCAGCAGAGGAGAACAGAAGCGGGTCGCGGTGGCTCGTGCATTGGCAGTCGATCCCAAGCCTCTGCTGGCGGATGAGCCTCTGAGCGAATTGGATGCCGCCACTCTGGGGTCGGTTCAGGATGTGATCGCAGACTTAAAGCAGCAGTTGGAGATCCAGAAGGCGCTTCGCAGTTCCTATACAGAAATTACCAAGACAGCGAAGGACAATCCAACGGATGAAAACAAGGAAGCGGCGGCGCAAGCCCGCAAGTCGATCCAGACAGTGATTTATCAGAAGGCGGTTTTTGAAGCGGCTCTGAACTATGCCACGGAGTTGTCGCGTGCGATCGAGAGTGCGGGTGATGGGGGTGCAATGCCGGATGTCTCGTCGCTTCCCGAAGATGATCCATTGCGGAAGAAGGCAGAGGTGCACCAGCGGGCGATCGATTCTTTGCAAGCGTGGGAAAGCAAACGCAGTGAGCAGTCGGCCGCGCCAAAGAAGTGAGGTTGATGTCTCCAGCGATCGAGATGGAGTCAGTTTTCCACAGGGGCCTCACTGAGGATTGGCTACGGTAGCCTTCTGTAGTTTCTCGATCCTCGCCCGGAGATCATCTCTCCGGTTCAGTAGTCGGTAACCGCCCACCATCAATTCCGCCCGGGAGTTGACGATACGTTGGTGAACGCGTTCGAGTTCATCCTCGAGCGTCCGGCTGCCGATGACGCGTTCCCGAATCAGGAATGCATAGGAGGAGCGGTCCTCCCGTTCCAGTCGGATCCGAACGGACCACACATCAAAGATATGCGCGCCACCGCGGTCGTATCCATTGAGGCTTTCGAAGGTCGCATTGGGCGGAAGCTCGCCGCTGGCTGCGATCGCTTTGAAGGTCTGGAGCAGATGATTCGAGACCGGGGCGTCTGCGGGTTTCTCATACATCAGGATCGCCGCGATAACTTCGGCCTCAGTCAGGGGGCTCTGCGATTTTCCGATCGGGTCGAGGCTGGCTGCTTTGTTGAATGCAGTGATGGCATCAGCCAGCGGCGTGGGGTTGGCTGGGGCGGCGAAGAGGGTGAGGGAGGAAGAGGCTGTGAGCGTGCAGAGTGTTGCGAGGAGTATTGAGAGATGGCGACGAGTGTTCATAATGAGGAGACTCCCGGGCTGTTGGATTCTTAGAAATTGGCCGGGGGCAGATGGATGCGCCGGCCAATGTGATTGGCTGCGAACACGGATTACAAATCCGTGCCACGGCTACTTGCTGAACTTCGACTGAGCTGCCTGCAGGAGAAAGGTCAGGGTCTTGAAGTAATCGTCTTCCCATGCTTTCTCGGGGACGCCCTGAGGTCGTGCCCGGACGTGGCACAGAATACAGCTGAAGTTTTTCTGGGTGTAGGATTCCAGGGCGGAGTTGATCAGGTTATTGGTGTTGGTATAGACTCCGGTGATAGGGCCCTGGTGTCCATTCATGTCGAGATCGGAATCGATGATGTTGCCGGGGTGTTTGTTCTGGGTTCCAATCATCTCGTAGTAACGGAATACGGAAGGATCGAGTAGCTTCTGGTATTGTCCGTTGACGGTGTTGATTGCCTCGGAGAGTTTCTGGGAGTTGGCGCGGTAGATATTGACCGGTGCGAGGGGAGCGGGATTGCTTTTGCTGGCGAGTGGCGGGATGGAATAATCAAAGCCGTATTCCTGCTCGATCGCGTTGGCTTTTCCGCCATCGTTGAATGATGCCTTCACGGGCGGGTCGGCTTTCGGGTCGCCGTTGACGTTGTCGATTTGCTCAAAGGTGCTGGCGACATAGCCGAGGATTGTCTCCGGTTTGCCGGTCTTTTTGTTGATCTGTTTGATCTGGATATAGCGCAAGATATGAAGAGCAACTAATCCCATAAGCTGCTCGCTTCCGTCTTCTTCAGTGATGATCTTCCGATGAAGGTAGCGTTCGGGTTGATCTCCTTTGGCCGGGTCAAGCGGTCGCCAGGCGGCTTTCAGGTCGACCAGTCCCTGTTGGGGGAAACGGGTGCCGGCGAGGTAGGCTTCAACCCCGTAAGGTGGACGTTGAAACCCGGGACGGGGAGTGGTGGGATTTGACGGCAGGGGAACAACCGTCGCGGCGATGGTCTTTTGCACGTCTGCTTTCTGGCGGTCAGCATCGTAATATTTGAAGTGTTTGATGTAGGTGAAGAAGGCTTCATTGACGGCGACTTCATAGCGAACAAATCCACCGTGCTGGTCTACGAGCGGGCCGGTCGCGTTGTCAAAGAAGTAGGGCTGATTGATGTCGGTGGCGTATTCAGCAAAGTTGTCCGAGTAGGTGAGCAGGCTTCGTGAGGCAGGGCTTTGGTCGGCGGGTTTGGGCCGCGGAGAGTTCCAGATTGGGTAGTTGGCCCACTGAGCAGGTGGGAGAAAGACCTCGGTCGGTTCCTTGTAGCGTTCCCAAACGGAGAAGGGCATGCCGTCTTTCTGGTTTCCGGTTTGATCGAGAATACTCTTCTTCGGATCAGGAACGCCTCTGAAGCCGGAGATGATGGCGGTTCCTTCAGCGTTCTCTTTGATTGGTTCGTTGGGCCAGTTCAGCGCAATGAATGATTGCCATATATAATGGTAAAAGGCCTCCTGAACTGCTTCCGGTGTTTTTGTCTGAGTCAAATCAAGCACTCCGGGGAGTTCGCGATTCAACTTCGGTTCTTCCTGTGCCTGACTTTGGAAAAGAATTCCGAACAGACCTGTCCACAATATGAAATGCTCCCGTATTCTCATAGCGGGAGTGTCTCAAATGACCGGGCAGGCGACAAGTCGCAATTCTGCCCGGTAGAATCAGGGAGCGGCTATGCTTTTGCCGCCTGCGTACGTTCGCCATCGATCATTCGCCAGATCTTGCGCGGGTTGGCGTCTTTCAATTCATCGGGAAGTTGTGAATCGGGCCAGTTCTGGTAGCAGACAGGGCGGACAAAGCGGCTGATGCATCGTGTGCCAATACTGGTGAAGTAGCTGTGGCAGGAGGCAGGGTAGGGGCCTCCATGGTGAATGGAATGGTTTACTTCGAGTCCAACGGGATAGCCGTTGAAGATGAGTCGGCCGATCTTTTTCTCAAGGATGTCGATGAGACCACGGTGCTCTGCCAGATCGTCCTCGGTGCCGTGAATGCTGGCGGTGAGGGATCCTTCGAGTTGATTGGCAAAGGTCTCGAGATCACTGGATGATCCGCATTTCACAATGGTGGAAACGGGGCCGAAGATTTCATCATAGAGTTCGGGGTGAGCGTGGAGCCCTGCGGTGTCAGTTTCGAAGACGTGGCAGGCTGCTTCCGATTTGTCGGGATCGGGTGTGGTTCCGGACGTGGCGACGAGTTGCAGTTCCGGCAGTCCGCGAAGTTTTTCCACACCGGATTCAAAGGCGTGATGGATACCGGCATGAAGCATGGTGGCGGGTTGCCATTCGGATGCGGTCGCGGCCGCTGTCCGGGTGAAGTCTGACAGGGCTTCGGATTCCAGACCGAAGACCAGCCCGGGGTTGGTGCAAAACTGACCGACGCCTGTTGTGAGAGAATTGACATAGCCTTGTGCGATTTGGTCCCCTCTCTCCGCGAGTGCACCGGGGAGGACAAAGATCGGGTTCACGCTTCCCATTTCGGCATAGAACGGAATGGGGGTGGGGCGTGAGTTTGCGACGTCGAAGAGCGCTCTCCCTCCGCCAAGGGAACCGGTGAAAGCTGCTGCTGCGATTTTCGGGTGAGCCACAAGGCCGCTGCCGACTTCATGACCCCGACCGTGGACTAGCGAGAAAATAGCGGGGGAGAGGTTGCATTTCTCGATGGCTGAATAGATCGCACGGGCAGCCAGTTCGCAGGTTCCCGGATGAGCGGGGTGAGCTTTGATCACCACGGGGCAGCCGGCGGCGAAAGCGGAGATGGTATCCGACCCGAGAACCGATATGGCAATGGGGAAGTTGCTGGCACCAAACACAGCGATCGGGCCCACAGGAAGCATCATGCTCCGCACATCCCGGGAGGGCATTGGTTGCTGGTCCGGCCTGGCTGAATCAATCCGTGCGTCGACCCAGGAACCTTCACGCAGAAATTCAGCGAACAGCCGGGCTTGCCCCACTGCGCGACCGCGTTCCGCTTCACAACGTGGTCGGGGATGACCGGTTTCAGCTTGAGTTCGTTCGAGGAAGGCGTCACCGAGGGCGATGGCTTCGTCCGCGATGGTTTCGAGAAAGAGGGCTCTTTCCTCCGGGGTTGTTTTCCTGAAGGCGTCGAAAGCATCCGCCGCTGCGGCTACGGCCCGATCGATCTCTGCGGCGGTGGATTCGTGAAACTCCGGGGCAAGGGACTCACCGGTGGCGGGATTGGTGGCTGTGAAGGTGTCGGCTGATTCAGTGGAGGGCTGATTTGCAATGAGGTTTTGTCCAGTGATGGTCATGAGAAGAGGATTCCAGCATAGAGTCGGGAGGCAACACAATTCCGATGAGTTTGTAATTTTGCATCCTGTGCAATCACGACTAGGGTCGCATCATGATTCGTCTTCAAGTCGGTAAAACCGTCTACGAACTTCCTTCATTCTCCTTCGAAAACTCCAACGTCCTCATCGGCATTCTGGTGGTTGGCGCGTTGGCTTTTGGTGTGATGACTTCGGTCTACACGATCCAGCAGGATGAACAGGGAGTTGTTCTTCGCTTTGGTAAGGAAATTAAAACGGTCGATCCCGGCCTGCGTTTTAAGATGCCTTTCTGGATTGATTCAGTGGAAAAGGTCGCGGTGAAACGTCAGCTTAAACAGGAATTCGGGTTCGGGACTCAGGCTCGTCCCCGGTCAAAGTATTCCTCCTGGACCTCCAAGAGCGAACAGCAGGAGGAAAAATCGATGGTTACGGGAGACCTGAATGCTGCGCTGGTTGAGTGGGTTATCCAGTATCGGATTGAGAATCCCTCGGAGTATTTGTTCAACGTTCGGAATGCGGACGACACGCTTCGGGACGCTTCTGAATCAGTCATGCGTGAAGTGGTGGGAGACAGAACGGTGGATGAGGTGATCACCTTCGGACGTCAGGAAATCGAAGCGGACGCCAAGTTGAAGCTGGCTGATCTGGTGAGGAAATTTGAGATGGGGATCAGCATCGACCAGGTGCAGTTGAAGAATGTCAATCCGCCTCAGCCGGTTCAATCATCTTTTAATGAAGTGAACCAGGCTCAGCAGGACCGGGAGAAGACGATCAACGTGGCTAACGGCGATTACAACCGGGCGGTTCCGAAAGCCAGTGGTGAGGCCGAGCAGAAGATCAGTGAGGCCGAAGGTTATGCCCTGAAGCGGGTAAACGAAGCAGAGGGGGACGCGGCTAAGTTTACCGCGCTGTTTACCGAATATCAGAAGGCTCCTGAAGTTACCAAGCGCCGTTTGTATCTCGAAACGATGCAGAAGGTGATGCCGCAGCTGGGTAAAAAGATTGTCATAGACGAGGGTGCAACGGGTGTCCTCCCTCTCCTGAATCTCAACGAAACCGCAACACCAGTTTCAGCTAAATAACTGTTATGAAGAATAAAACTACGGGTTGCCTGGTTGCGCTCATTATTTTGGTCGTTGGGTTCTTTGGCTTGAATTCAATTTATACCGTTCACGAAACGGAGCAGGTCATTCTCACTCAATTTGGTAAGCCGGTTGGCGAACCTGTCAATGAAGCGGGACTTAAGTTTAAGACCCCGTTTATTCAGGTGGTGAACCGCTTTGAAAAACGCATTCTTGAGTGGGACGGTGATGCGGTGGAGATGCCCACCAAGGATAAGACTTATATTTCTGTCGATACCTTCGCCCGGTGGAAGATTGTGGATTCATTGAAGTACTTTAACCGTCTCCGTGATGAAACCAGTGCCCAGTCGCGCCTGAATGACATTCTCGGAAGTGAAACCCGTAATACCATTGCCAAGCATGAGTTGATCGAGGCGATCCGGACCACCAAGGACCGGACTCCGCAGCAGGCCGAGGAATTGGCTGATGCTGATCTGGCAGGGAACATTGGTAAGTTGCTACCGATCCGCAGCGGACGGACGGTTCTCGAGGCGGAAGTTCTGGAGAAGAGCCGCGATAAACTGAGAGAATTCGGGATTGAATTGATGGATGTGCGTTTCAAACGAATTCACTACAACGAATCCGTTCAGGAGCGGATCTTTGAGCGGATGATTTCCGAACGCCAGCAGATTGCCGAGCGGTTTCGATCAGAAGGAAACGGGGAGGCGGCGAAGATCCTCGGTAACATGGAGAAAGATCTGAAGGAAATTGAATCGACTGCCTACAAGCGCGTGCAGGAGGTCGAAGGTGAGGCTGATGCCCGCGCGACGGAGATCTACGCCAAGGCCTACAACAGCACACCCGAGGCGGTCGAGTTTTACGAGTTCATCAAGACGATGGAACTCTATCCCGACATGCTTTCCAATGAAACGACAGTGATTCTTTCAACTGACAGTGATCTATTCCGAATGATGAAAGGAATTACACCGGGCGTTGAAAAAGCCAAGCCGAAGCCGCCACGTGCTCCGGGAGCTGTGGAGTGAATATCTTAGCGGTCAGCCTGTCGAAGGCGCAGGACGAATCATTCGTCCTGCGATTCGTTTCGATGGGAATGGCGGAAGCCACCACTACGCATTTAACAAGGCAATCGCTGCTGCCTTCACTTCTGCCTGTTGGGCGGAATCAAGTCGTGTCAGCAATGGCAGAGCCGGGCCGGTTTCTGCAATCCCAGCGAGCTCGACTGCATCGTGGAGCACGCGGACGGGGTTAATCCCGTTGCGTAAATCTTCAAGCGGAAGAAAAATTTCCCGAATCTCTTCGGCCCGGTCGTAGTCTTCGGCCTGAATTGCCCGAAGCATTTCCTGACTCAAATCCGGGCGCACGCAAACGCAGCCCGCAGTGAAGCCAACAACGCCGAAGTCGCGCATGTGAATAATAGCCGGTTGCTCACCAATACCGCTGACGATCAAATTCGGATCCACACAATCTACGAGTTCTCGAAGGTAGCTGTCATCTGAGGGATCCTCACGAACTGTGGCGTATTTGATCCATGAAACCAGGCCGTCATCGACCAGCTTCTTCACATTCTCCACTTCGATAAATCCATCGTGCTTGACGTAAACCACGATCGGTTTGCCGATTTTTTCAGCCAGATGACGCAGTCCGGTTTCGACCCCTTCACTTGTGGTCAGTGCTTGCTGGGGCAGGGCCATGACCGTTGGGAAATCAAACTGGGCGAAGATCGGAGCTTGATCCATCATCGTCCCGTATGCAGGGCCGACAGCGGGAACAATCAGTGAGTTTTCCCCTGCGATTTCTGCCAGTCCACCGAGAAGAGATTCATATTCACTCAGCGCGATATGGTAGAAGTTGGCATTTCCGCCGTAGAGCAAGGTGGTGACGCCACCGGCTTCAATATGGCGCATGATTTTTGCATTCTCCGTGGGGCAGAATTTCAAATCAGCATCCCGAGCCAAAGGTGGAACGGAGATAACAGAATTGGCAAGATGGTCGCGGGTGATCGGGGTGGTTTGCATCAGGAAAATAGGTTGAGCACGAACCAACCCTGTTTGTTCGATGAATCAACCCTGTTCAATCGTGAACTCTGTAATTTTATTTATGGTCGAAATCAGCAGCCGAGCGCACCATTTGCATCATTTCGTTTTGATCAACGCCCAGGATCCATTCTCCACACCAAGAGTCCCATAAAACACTGGGCCACTCCGCTTTTCCTCTGCCCTCCGGGGCTTTGCGTCGGCATTCTCCAAAACGAACTTCCGCCCGGCTGTCCTCATCAAATTGAAAATATTTGCACACCCGGCATGACTTTTCCTCCATGCAAAGCGCTGGAAGCTCGGAGCCATCATGCTCATCAAAATCTGCATCTGACCAACCTTCGGTGCTTGCAGGGGTATTCGGTTGATGGTGGGACTCTGTTCCGATGGGGGGTGGAGGTTGTTGGAGAGATTTGGGTTTCGGCTTTGGTTTGGCCGGAGTTGTGGTCATTCCCTCACTGCCAAAGCCGAATACCGAGTCCGATGAGTCCGTTTCAGTTGAATCGGTGTCCAACGAAGATGGCGGATCGATTGATTTAACGTGCCCGATTTCGTTGACTATGGGCGCTGACACCGGAACGACGGTTTCTTTTCCGGGTTGAGAGAATTGAGGGGACTGGAAAGAGGCCTCTTCTTCCAGTTCAGGTTTGATCGGAGGCAAACTGGTTTTGGCTGTCACTACAGATGCATCGTCTTGCAACGGGGGAGGGACAGGCAGTGGACCTTCCGTAATTGGTGAAGACAGCGACGGAGGCGCGGAGAATGGGTTTTCCATGGTTTATGGAAATTATAAAGTGAGTTTAATGGTTGAGCAAACTCAAATGAGTCAATTTTTCGGGCGAGAGTTGTCACCAAACAACAGTGTGGGAGCTGGAGCCGTTCTGTTTGAGGTGTTTCAGAGTATTTGGCTTGACGATTTCCCCGTCATTACAGAATCTTGGCGCGATGACCACACTCAATCGAACCGTATCTCTTAAATCTCTTTTCATCAGATCCGCATCGCTTCTGCTTGCGGCTAATCTTCCGTTATTTGCTCAGGAGGCAGAAAAGGAGATGACGCCGGAAGAGGCAGAAGCTCAATTCATGGCTGAAATTGAAGGCATGGCGAAGTGGGAGAAGGAGGGCTTGGGTAAACTTGGTTCGATCGCTACTGTTGAGATTCCGGGCGGATTCCGATACACAGGATCCAAAGGGGCTGGTGATGTGCTGGAGGCAATGGGGAATCCTCCCTCCAATACGAGGAAGGGGTTGATTGCCCCGGAAGACATGGCGTGGTTCGCCGTGTTTGACTGGGATGACAGCGGTTACGTGAAGGATGATGACAAGGACGAGCTGGAGCCGGACAAGCTCTTGAAAAAACTGATGGATGCGAATGAGGCAAGTGCTGAAGCTCGTGCCGAGGCGGGTTATGGACGCCTGGATGTCGTAGGTTGGGCTTATCCTCCCAAGTATAACGAGGAAACGAATCATCTGGAATGGGCGCTCGACCTTGTGGACGAAAGTGGCGAACATGTGGTGAATTTCCGTACGAAATTACTTGGTCGTCACGGGGTGATGGATGCCATTCTGGTCTGCGGGCCTGAAGAACTGGACAAGTTTCTGCCGGAGTTTCAATCTATGCTTGTTGGATACGGGTTCAACGAAGGCAAACGCTATTCTGAATTCACCTCAGGGGATAAAGTCGCAAAAGGTGGGTTGGTAGCCCTCGTCGCAGGTGGAGCCGTTTTTGCGGCAGCCAAAACTGGATTACTTAGCGGTCTGTTGGTTTTCCTTCGGAAAGGGTGGATCCTTGTGGTGGCAGGATTGGCTGCGATCGGTAACTGGTTCAAGCGTCTCTTTGGTGGCCGCGAAGCTTGATGTCGCCTTGCCTGGACGTTTCGAACGCAATCCGGGTCGAACGGAAAATATCCATTAAAACGTGTAGAACTGTTCGGCTCGATGGACTTGCAGGGCCGGAGCGAGCGGCCATTTGAAAATGACAGACGGTCAACTGTTTTACATCACCTTTGTCGCTCTTTATGTGCTGGATGGCATTGCGAGATTCCCGAGAGAGTCATGGCTGTTTGTTAAGCCGTGGTGGGGAAGGCGTTGGTTCCTGAAGCGCCCCACTGAGGTGGCGTCGCGCCTCGGTGAAGGTTATTTCATCCTCCCGACCATGGGGCATTTCCTGCCGACCGGAGAAGGCTGGTGGTTTGCGGAATCAAATTCCAAACGGATTCGGTGGGTTGATTCACCTGAGGGCTCAGCGGTTCATGCCAAAGTGAAAGACCCGACCCGGTTGTGGAGGGATCGAAGCCGACTGATGGGGCCGGCCAACACCGGGACATGGATCTTCACCAGCATGATTCACGCGAGCAATGTCCTTGCCTGGTTGCGGTCGATCCTGCCCGGAAATAAAGCGGACATCGTCCCTGACATTCGCGCCCGTCTCGCTGATTCGTTGAGTCTTCCCCGCGCAAAAGCTGCATTGAAAAAGTCCCGGCTTCTTGCGAGTCAGTTTCGATTCACCGAGTGGCTGCTGACGCTCTACATATTCTTCGTTCTGCCATTTTTATTCTCATACTATCAATCAAGTGGGCTCGGGTTTCAGCTCATCGCCGTTATCTTTCCGTTCACCTTCATGATGAGCGTTACCTGGTGGATTACGATTGGCAGGATGTTTCCTCAATTTAAAAAAGGCCGGTGGTTCAAGGTGCTGCCGGTCTTTTTTCTTCCCTATCACACGCTGCGGATGCCGCAGCATCTTTGCATGAACCTCACCTCCGGAGTTCATCCGCTGGCTATGGGCAAGATCCTGCTGGACGACGAAGGTTTTTCTAAAATGGCCGGAGATTTCATGCGGAAACTCCGCTATCCCCTTGGGAAAACCATTCCCGCCGCCGAATGGGATGTGCATTTCACCACTTGCGCCCGCTTTCTTATCGACAGATGCGATCTGCCAGAATCTGTGTGGGCCGGCGAAATTCCCGATCACGACGAAGTGAGTGAAAGCTACTGCCCGCGTTGCCATGCCCAGTATCTCGAGGGAAACGCAGAATGTGATGTCTGTGACGGACTGACGACTGTGAGGTTTGATCCGAAGCGGGTGAGTCACTGACTGTGAGTGGATTAAACCTGATTTTTCGTCCGTCTGGTCTGCAATTACTCAACAAGAGAAAGATAAGTGCGTGAGAGTGAATAAAGTTATTGTAATTATGGAAAGATGATATAATTTCAATCGGGAGCTGCTTGAAAAATATGTCGTTATGCAAATAAAACTCAAACGGTCGCGCGGTTTTTCCTTCGTTGAATTACTGGGAATACTTGGAGTCATAGGTGTCATTGCAGCTTCAGGATATACGATTTACTCAAACGTCTACTCCTCAGCACAGACCAACAAACTTCAGAGTGAAGTCAAAATGCTCAACTCTGCCGTGGGAGCATATCTGGGGTTTGGCGGCAATCTTGATTCCCTTGAAGCTCCTGAAGATGTCATTGCGCAATTGCGATCGGTCGCCCAGTCGGATGTGGCAAATCGTATCCCGGGACTTTCATCCTCAATGGTGGATCGACGCATCAGTGCGGTGAAACAAACTGATGAACAAGCGGCAACGTCTCAACCCCGGGTCCTTTGGAATCAGGAAAAAAAGATGTTCGAAGTTGCCTCGAAAGGAGCAGCCGGTCTGACTTCCTTTTTTCTGAGCGACGTTGAATTGACTCCCGCCGAAGACAGCCGGGAATTTGCGTACTTGTATTCGAGCCAGAGTACCTGGGTCTGGGATCATGGGGCTGATTCGAATGCGGCAGCTCAGGAAGGCCCGTCGGCGATTGTCACTTATGACCCCCTTACCATTCCAAACACAGACTATCCCAGCTCGGATTCAACGCCCGACACCAATGACCCGGACATCATTGCGCTGGCTGCTCCTGTCTTTTCTCTAGGTGGCGGAAGTTTTTCAATTCGGGAGTACCCCCTTGCTCTGAACGTGATTAATCCTAACCCGGTTGGTTCTTCGGACATCTTTTATCAGGTCGATCATGGACCCTGGTTACGAATGGAAGCGGATACCGCGATGGAAGTGACGCCGGGTTCAAGCTATCTGGCTCAGGCAATTGCAAGGAGTGATCGGTTTGCTGACAGTTCGAGTTCGAGTGAGACGTATGATGCAACTCCAGTCCAGCTCAATGCTCCAGCTATTTCGACCTCTGCTGAGGGATTTGGAGTTTTCAATAACCGGATCGTATTGGCTTCGTTCGAAAACACAAACGGGGATGACCCGGCAAAGATGCAATACAGTCTCAATGATGGACCCTGGCTGGAATACAATCAGATTTTCATCATGGATAAACTCGATTTCTCTGATGGGGTGATGATCAAGTCTCGGGCAATCGCTGATGAAGAGTCCACCGAATACGGAGAATTCTATCTAGCCAGTGACATCAACTCAAAGTGGGTGTCTCCTGATTCGATCAATGTAGATGATTCCGATGGGGCGTTTCACGATCCGGATGGGCCTAACAATATGGAGACCAACCTCGCAGAGGGGGAATACAGCAACTATTTTGAGTGGGGTGCTGTCCAAAATAAACATGGAGAAATTGACCCGGAAATGTCAAAGAGCTGGATGGATTTTGCGGGTGCGGAATTAGAAGACATTATCATTGGCGAACGCTTCAAACTGGGAGACATCGATTATCATGATGGGGTCTTCAAGTCGGGAACGCATGCCAATAAAGTGATGTTCCTTGTCGGTCTGGCCTTAGAATCAGAGGGAACCATTTACAACACTGAATTCGACTACTTGTTCAATATTGCCCACACCACCAACGGCCAGAGCTCGTTCGGCAATGCCCGATTGGTCATGCCGAACGGCGCCAGTAGTTATTACGTTGATGGTATCACTTTCGATCTGTATCTCGAATTCGGAGAAGCTGACGCGGAATACGATGTTCAGCCTGAGGACACGGTATCGACTGGGCTCTACGCGACTCTATTTGAGCGGGAGGAGGATGCGTCTCCTCGAAACAATCGCTCCTATTTTACCGGAGTTTTTAAAGAATTCTGGGATCGTATGACCAACTGGGACTTGGAGTAACGATCCTAACTGGTAGCCCGACCATTCGAACTACCGGCCTTCCAGTTCAGGAAGCGTTGATGGTTGGGGCCGCTTGCCGCGTTGAACTTCTTTGATCATCCGCTGAAGGTTCTTCGTCACCGGATCGCGTCGATTCATCTTGCGGGCCTTTTTGGCAATCACGGCGGCCTCTTTCAGTCGGCCGGCGATGAGGTAGGCAAGTGCCTGGTTCGATACCAGCCCGTCATCTTCAGGGGCGATCTCCACTGCCCGGTCTGCTGCCCTGACACCTTCGTCCGCATCGCCGAAATTCAAGCATTCGAACATATACTCCCGCCACACATTGGGATTGTCATCACCGCAGGTATCAGCCGAATTTTTGAATGCTTTCAAAGCTTCCGCCGGGTTTTTCAATGCCTGCCAGCACTTGCCTAGAAACCACCAGGCATTCCAGTATTCAGGCTCAAGCGCGACCGCCTGCTCAAATATTTCGATGGCTCGATTGAGCTCTGTTCCGCCTTTTGTTTCATTAGGAGGGCGGCCGTCGAGGATGATGAATGGATCTGCCAGTTTGACTCCCTCCTCAAACAGTTGCAACGCGCGGGGCTTTGTCCGGGCCGTGAAAACTTCCTCTCCCGTTTCTTTATCCCGATAAACTTCAACCCCGTCCTCCGAGCGCAGATATTCGAGCCGTTCCTCCAGCTCCTCCTGAGAATAATGGCGCAAAGGTTCCTCCGTGGGATCCCACCCTTCGGGAGCGAAAATCGATGTCGGTTCAGTCCCTTCCAACCAGGCAATCGTTGCCTTCTCATACCTGGCGATCGACAGCCAATCCAGAATCTGTTCCTGAAAAGGCATATTGATCCGAACGGTCAGGAAATCGTCAGGCTCACTGAGATGATAATGTTCCAGCTCTTTTTTAAACTGCTCAGCATCCTGCTCCCTCATGAAAGATACCCTCGCGATATGCGGGTCAGCACAAAACGTAGAATTGGGCACCACCGTTTGAAAGCCGTCCACTCCCCCGGCAAAATTCCGGTCGATCGAATCGATCCGTATGATGATCGAAGTCGCATCGATAGGAACAGGCATTTCACAAAATCGAATTGAACTGGATGCGGGTCAAACCGAATCGGGAAGTTGATGTGTTTTTCGCTAAACCTCCGGATCGCAATCGTCGATTCGCGCATCGGAGACGGGCCGGGTTTTGTTCCAGACAAACGCCTCCATCACTGAAGCCCTGTTGCCTCACTTTTTTCTTTTCGGACTGACGCGATCAAGGTATAACCGAACCAATTCCTCTATGATCGCCTTTCGTGCCGTTTTTCTCTCGCGCTGTTTCCTGATTGTCAGTCTCTTGTGCGGCTCCGTTTTAACGCTGAAAGCAGGGGAAGTCCGGACATGGACCGATCTGGAAGGGCGAAAAATCGAAGCCGAAATGACGGGGTTCTCAGACGGTTATGTCGGCTTCAAGATGAAAGGCACCGGGAAACCCCTGCGGTTTCCGTTTGCGAAGCTGAGTGAGGAAGACCGGATGTATGTGCGGGAAAATTTTGTCGACCTCAAAACTGCGTCCCGGGAAATTGATCAAATGGTTTGGGATGGATTGAAGCGTGCCAACGCGGACATCAAACTAAAGAGGGCGGAACTGATCGCAGACAAAGAGATCGAACCGACGGATCGCAACAAGGAGCTGGCAAAGCTCGCTCACATGGAAAAGATGACCCACCCGACCAAGCCGATGTCGGATGAACAGTTTTTGCGGCGGGTCTATCTGGATATCGCGGGCCGGATCCCAACTTACGGGGAAGCAAGTGCCTTCCTTCGCAACCCTGACAAAACCAAGCGGAATGATCTGATTGATCAGTTGATCGATTCCGAAGCGTTTGTAAGCCATTTCTTCAATTACATGAGCGATCTGCTCCGGGTCCGGGACGGAATCAGCATGGGAGGTTTCAACAACCTGAAGGCGGGGGCCTATGTCGATTGGATCAAAGACCAAATCCGCAATGACAGGCCGTGGAATGAATTTGTTGCCGAGATGATGCAGGCGAGAGGTTATCTTTGGGAGAACCCGGCTACCGGTTACATGCTGACCGACTACGGGATGGAGCTTTGCAATCTCTCCAACACCTTCACCACCTTTCTGGGGACCGAAATCACCTGCGCCCAGTGCCACGATCATCCCTTCGAAGAAGTCTATCAGATGGACTTTTACAAGATGGCCTCCTTCTTCGGCAATCTGAAGTTCCAGGCAAACCCTGACAAAGATCTACTCAAGCTGCTTGCGGCCAAGAAAAAGCAGTTCGGAGCAGAAGCGAAAAAGGCCAAGAAGAGCGCCAACGACCTCAATCAGTTCATGGATGCTTACACCATGTATGTCGGTGATGGCCTCGACAACAGCATCCGGCTTCCGTTTGATTACAAATACGACGATGGCGAACCGAATGCCCCCGTTAAGCCTGCGACCTATTTCGGTAAGATCGTTGATTTGGAGAAACACGGGACACCGCGTCAGGCATTCGCCTCATGGATGACAGACCGGGAAAACCCGCGCTTCACCATTAACATCGCGAACCGGCTCTGGAAGCACGTCTTCGGCATCGCACAGATCGAACCGGTCAACAATATTCCCGGTCACCTCAAAGGACAGGCACAGAACATGGAGCTTTTGGTCTTTCTCGAATCTCTTATGAAAGAGGTCGACTACAGCATCAAAGATTTCCTCCGGGTGCTTTATAAGTCGCAAACCTATCAGCGCGAGTCCTGTTACGAATCGCCGACGCTGACCATGATTGATAAAGGCGAGTTCCATTTCCCGGCTCCAATCCTCCGCCGAATGAGTGCCGAGCAAATGTGGGACTCGCTGGTCGCCATGTCAGTGAAGAAGCCCGAGGCACCCGATCGACGGACGCGCATTCTTGATGAATACCGCGAACTGATGAGCGCGGACCTGAAGTCACTGGATTTTGCCGAAGCTGAAAAGCTGCGGAGCCGCTTCAATAACATGGGCAAGCCTTCCGTCATGATGAGTCAGAAAGGCAAAGGTAAGAATACCGGTCCGACCATGATCCGCGCATCTGAGATGCGTTTGCCCAGCGGAGTGGGCTCGTTTCTCTACCAGTTCGGCCAATCAGATAAGAAGTTCATCGAGAACTCAAACACAGACGGCACCATTCCGCAGGTGATGACTCTGCTCAACGGCTCGTTGACCAATCAGATCATGACCAACAACTCCAAGTCACTCGTCAAACTCGCCCAGGCGGAAGACAGCCATGACGAGGGGATCGATGTCGTCTTTCTCAGTATCCTCAGTCGTCGTCCCCGGGGGCAGGATCGCGATTTCGCTGAGACCCTGGTCCGCGGTGGACAGGGCGGTGCCGCCGATTATACCGATCTGGTCTGGGCACTTCTCAATACCCGGGAATTCATGTTCATCCAGTAACCTTCATCCGCCGATTTAGTTTTTTCAGCCTCCAGTCAGTTCAGTATCCACACCTCCCATGAAATCAGAATTCAATAAACTCGACACGATCTCGCGCCGTGCTTTTGCAGAGCGAACGGCAGCCTCTGCTCTGGGGCTCTCCCTTTTACCGTCTTTTGACAGCGCGATCGCCGCGACTTCCGCCGGAAAAGCGAAGCACGTGATCTATATCTACATGGCCGGTGGAATGACACACATCGATACCTTCGATCCGAAGCCGGGTGCTGACACTCAGGGCCAGACCGGAACGGCAGACACCGGAGTCGCCGGAGTGAAGTTAAGCGAATACATGCCGGATCTCGCGAAGAATTTTAAAGACATCGCAGTGGTCCGTTCTCTTACCCAGAAGACCGGGGCCCATGGCGGAGCATCGTATTGGATGGAGACCGGCTATCAGGAGAACGCTGCGATTCGTCATCCCAACATGGGCGCCTGGGCGCAGAAGGTGGATGGTCCCTCGCATCCGCAACTCCCCGACACTATTTTCATCGGTGGTGGCGGTCCGGGGTCGGGTTTCATGGGCGCAAGTTTTGCCCCGCTGCCGATTAGTGATCCCAGCAAAGGCCTGCCGAACTCGCAGGCACCGGTGAAGCAAAACCGGATGAAAGAACGACTCACTGCGCTGGAAGGTCTGAATCGTCCTTTCCTCGACAAGTATCACACCGAAGATGTGCAGGCTTACTCAGAGTTTTATGATAACACGCTCGAGTTTCTCAAAGGGAAAGATCTGGCGGTGTTTGATCTGAAGAAAGAGAAGAAAGAAACCCGGGACGCCTACGGTAACGGCCGCTTTGGCCAGGGATTGCTGCTCGCCAAGCGTCTGGTCAAAACCGGAGTGCGTTTTGTCCGCGTAGGCAATGGAGGATGGGACATGCACGGCGACCTCTGGAATCGTGGCCCCGGCAAGATCAATGAATTTTCCAAAGGCATCGCAACACTCATCAACGATCTAAAAGCCGAAGGGCTCTTTGAAGAAACTCTGATTGTGCTGACCACCGAATTCGGTCGTACGCCGAAGATCAATGCCCGCGGTGGGCGCGATCACCACCCGCGTTGTTTCTCCGCCATGTTGGCCGGAGGCGGTATTCAGGGCGGGCAGGTTTACGGAAAAACTGATGACCGCGCGATGGGAGTCGAGGCAGATCCGGTATCCCCGGCTGACTTCAATGCCACGGTCGCCACTGCCCTCGGGTTACCGCTCGACAAGCGGATCTTCGCCCCCAACGGACGTCCGTTCTTCATTGCCAATCATGGCAAGCCCATTCAGCAATTCTTCAGTTAAACGATCCAACAGGGTTCGATCGACAGGTCTACCCTATTGGATCGTAAAACTCGTTCGTTCATGATTCATGAACCGCGTTATTCTTGTCGTCTGCCTTTTGCTTAATTTCGGTGTCCGCGTATCGGCCGATGATGAGCCGAAGCGGATCCATGTGATCGTGGCCTTGTGTGATAACGAGCATCAGGGCATCGCCCCCGTGAATGCCAGGATCGGAAACGGGGAGGACCTGGAGAACAATCTCTACTGGGGCTGTTCCGATGGTATGAATCGCTACTTCAGAAACTCGAAGGACTGGACTCTGGTCGAATCAAAGAAGGCGGATCAGGAAGGCGGGGAAGAAGAAGGTACCGACAGGCACCCGGTTCTTGAAACGCTGATCTTCAAGCACAAGTCGACCGGAGCAATTCTCACTGCCGAAGCTTTCCGCGGGCGGGAGATTAAAGCTTCCATTCAGAAGTTCGTCGACCTTCTCAACGATGAGACCAATGATCTGGTCGCCTACATCGGTCACAACGGCTTGATGGAGTTCGGGATCAATCAGGAGATCCCGGATGTCGCCCGCAAAATGAAAAAGGATGCCGTGGTGCTCTGCTGCAAAAGCGACGCCTACTTTTCCGGAATTCTGAAGAAAGCCGACGCACGTCCGATCCTGATGACGGATCAGTTTATGTATCCGGGTTCATTCCTGCTCAAGGCCGCGGTGGACGGTTGGCTGCGGGGAGAGTCAACCACGCAGATTCGCGAACGGGCGGCGAAAGCCTACGTGACGAATCAGAAAATAAGGCTCTCTGCCGCTCGCGGAGTCTTTACCGATCCGGAAAAGCTGGATCAGTAACCCGTTTCATAGGGTTGGCCCGCTTCCTTCCAGGCTTCGATGCCCAACCCGAATCCGAGGTGGTAAATCTGTTTGAAACCCAGATCTTTCATGGTTTGCACCGCAAGAGAAACTGTTGTGCCGCCGTCGTCCGCGCTGTTTCCATACAGGAGAACCAGAGTATCGCGGTCGATGGCGCTGACTTCATCCGCAAAACCGGCGAAAGACTGATCATAACAAAACGCATTCGGCAGCCGTTCTTTGGTGAAGGCATCCACCCCCCGGACATCGATGACCTTAGTCGCGGGGTTTTGTTTTAAAAGTGAAGCGGCGCTTTCCACATCGAGATCATAGATCTGCTGCAGAAACGTGTCCGCAGCATACGGCTCAAACGCTTCAAGCTTCTCCACAGTTTCAGTGCCGCCACCTCCGCACGCAACAAACAGTGTGAGGAGAGGAACGCACAACAGGAGCAAAGTGAGCTGACGAAGAGATATCAACATTAGCGAAGGATAGGGCCTAAAAGCGTCCCTTTCAACGTCGGTTCCCGTCTTGGCAGGAAAAGGGATTCATGTATCATCCTCAACATGATCGATCCATCCAACCCCCGAAGTCGTCGTGACTTTCTTTCACTTTCAGCAGGTCTCGCCCTTGGCGTTCCCGGCGCAGCGCTGGCGGTTTCAGAGCCATACAAGCGCTCCGGCAAAGGCCCTCATCTCCGCATCGGACTGGCGGCTTATTCTTTTGGGCGGTTCTTCAAATATATGAAGGGCAAAGAGCGTGCTGTAGCCGAGCCGGACAAGGAGATTGATATGCTCGGATTCATCGACTTCTGCGCCAAACACGGCGTCGATGGCGCCGAGCTCACCAGCTACTTTTTCCCGCCCGATGTGGCGGAAAGCGATTTTCTGGCCCAGTGCCGGCATCGGGCTCACATCTCAGGCGTCTCCATTTCGGGCACGGCGGTGGGCAACAACTTCTCGTACCCCAAAGATGCGCCTGAGCGGGCAGAGCAGATGGCTTATGTGAAGCAGTGGATCGATCACTCCAGCGTGATGGGCGCACCGCACATCCGGGTCTTCGCCGGGAAACACCCCAAAGGCGTCAGCGAAGAGCAGGCCGAGGAGAACGCGATCGGAGCACTTTCCGAGGCGGCTGAAAACGCCGGCAAAAAAGGAATTTTCCTTGGGATCGAAAACCATGATTCCATCGGCAGTGCTGATCGACTTTTGCGCATCGTGAAAGCAGTTGAAAGCCCCTGGGTATGCGTCAATCTCGATACCGGAAACTTCCGGACCGCAGATCCCTATGCCGACATGGCTGCCAGCGCACCTTATGCTGCGAACGTTCAGGTGAAAGTTGCCTTGAAGGTCGGTGATGAGAAGCAGGACACCGATTACAAACGGATCGGACAAATCCTGTCCGATGCGAATTATCGCGGTTTTGTGGTGCTCGAGTACGAAGAGAAAGACGATCCGTTCGAGCACGTTCCCAGAGCACTCGATGCCTTGCGTGCGGGGATAGGTGCTTGATGGAAGCGGGGGCGGGGCTGTGGTTAGCGATGTAATTGCGGCCCTGTTATCCTGACGCAGGAGGCATCTGATCCGAAGCCTTGGCACGGTTTCGAGAATCTGAATGATTCCAGACGTTTCGCTTCGCTCCACATCCGCCTACTATCTCAGCGTGAGCGTCGGCATTTTCTCTTATAAACAGGTGAGCGCAGGCTTGATGCCTGTGGGATGGCACTTTTTTTGAGGTTTTTTCACAAACCCTTGATGGTGAGGTTGCTGTAAATGTTTGCAGTGACCAAAAGGCAAGCCTTTTGGTCGTTACACGTTTATGCAGTGACCAAAATGTTGTCATTTTGCTGCTTACGAACTTATGCAGTGACCAAAATAACGTTGTTTTGCTACCTACGAACTCATGCAGTGACCAAAATAACGTTATTTTGCTACTTACGAACTCATGCAGTGACCAAAATAACGTTGTTTTGCTACCTACGAACTCATGAAGTGACCCAAATAACGTTATTTGGGGATGCCTAGCTTTTGTATTCGACTCATTATGAAGTGCTTGCCGTCTTGATGGGCTGATAAACGACGACTGACCTCCAATGATCGAATTGGGCGTCTTCCATTCCATCCGCGCTTCCCCGGCCCGTCACCCGAAGCGCTCGTCGATCTATCACAATCATCACCTCAACAAAGTTGAGTCGCCCCCGCATTCGGCTATGATCCTCCCATGTCGATTTTCGAACTGATTGCCCTTCTGGTTTCAATCGCCGCAGTTCTCGGGTTTGTGAACGCCCGCTACTTGAAACTCCCGACCACCATCGGGATTATGCTGATCAGTTTGGTGTGTTCACTTGGGCTGGTGATTCTGGGGCGATTTTTTCCCGGGATCGGTGATATCGCGGAAAGCATTGTCGAGCAGGTCCATTTCGAAGAGACCCTGCTCAACGTGATGCTCAGCTATCTGCTTTTCGCAGGGGCATTGCATGTGAATTTATCCGACCTCTCTGAACAGAAATTCATCATCGGCGTCATGGCCACCGTCGGCGTGGTCGTCTCGACCTTCCTCGTCGGCAGCGTGATCTTCTTCCTTGCCCCGGTTTTTGGATTTGAGTTCGCCTACCTCCATTGCCTGTTATTCGGAGCACTGATTTCCCCGACGGACCCTGTTGCTGTTCTCGGGATTTTGAAGAAAGCCGGAGTCGGCAAGAAACTGGAAACCAAGATCACTGGCGAATCGCTTTTCAACGACGGCGTCGGCGTGGTGGTTTTCCTCGCCCTGCTGGGAATCGTTACCGGCGAAGGCGAGCTTTCCGCCCACTACATCGGGCACCTCTTCCTCGTGGAAGTTGTCGGCGGAATTGCATTCGGTCTCGCCATTGGTTTTATCGGATATCGGCTGCTCAAAGATATCGACAACTATCAGGTCGAAGTCATCATCACGCTGGCGATGGTGACAGGAGGGTATGCATTGGCCCAGGTCTGGCATTTGTCCGGACCGCTTGCGATGGTGGTGGCCGGTCTGATGATTGGGAATCACGGGCGGGCGCTTGCCATGTCTGATACTACCAGAAAGCATCTCGACCTTTTCTGGGAACTGATCGATGAAGTGCTCAATGCCCTGCTCTTCGCCCTGATCGGGATTGAGCTCATCGTGGTCGCGCCGAGTGTCACCCCTACCACATTGTTGTTCGGAGTGGTCGCCATCGTCGTGGTGTTGGCGTCACGGTTTGTGGCGGTTTCGATACCAGTCACAGCACTTCGGCCTTTTCGTGCGTTTAGCCCCGGAGTCATCAAAATGCTGACGTGGGGTGGTCTGCGCGGTGGAATCTCGGTAGCCCTGGCTCTGGCGATTCCCAAGGAGGCCGGACGCGACACCTTCCTTGTTTTGACTTACGTCATTGTCATATTCTCGATTGTCGCTCAGGGATTAACTGTTGGAAAACTTTATCAGGCAGCTCAGCGAAAAGCTGAACGGAATAAACTTGAAGAAGATACCGCATGAAGAAGCGGGTCATCATCTTTTTCGGCATCATTGTGGTCATCTTCGCTGCGATAGCGATTGTGGCGGCGTTTGCCGGGGCCCGGCCCACTTCGATGATAGCCTCTCCAGATGTGATTAGAGAGTGGGCCAGGGACGAATACGACAAACTCTTCACGGGACCGCTTGATACCTTTCCGACGCTCAAGAGTCACCCCATTTCATCGTTTTCTCTTGATACCTCCAAGCCGGAGAGCGTGAAGATTGAATGGAGAGACACCGATGATGACCGGTCACTGTACCAATTCGGCACCCGGGTGGATGGAGGTGTCGGCGGGCGCGAAGTCAAACTTCCCGATGGGCAGATCATTACGCTGGTTGCGGTGGGAACCTATTTCCCGGGTGACCCGATGGTTTCAAAATACCAGGCTGAGATGACATGGTATGACCCGGCGACTCTGGAGCCGATTGAGGAACCTGCCGGGTTGGGATTGCCGCCAAAAATGGATGTGGACGCGGATGACCGCAAATTGATTGCTGTATTTTCGACATCGAAGCCCGCAACTCCGGTTCGCTGGCATTTTCTACAGGCAAAAGACGGGAGAAATCTAGCGCCGATCCATAACAGCAGCCGTTTTCAAGTGGTTGATAATATGCAGGTCTACATGCTGGACCTGAATATTTACCATCAGACTTCAGTTGATCTGCTGTTGTCGATTTCCTACGGTGAACCGGAGTTGAAGGTCGTGGATTTGCGAAAGAATGATCTCTCCACTCCGGTCATGTTTGCAGGTGGAAATGCGCAGTTGGCAGTCTTCTTTTTGCAGGACGGGGATCAAAATTCTGCCGGTTGGGGAGGTAGCGGCGATAACAAACATCACGAGTTCCGGTGGAAACCGGCACGCGCCAAGTCGCGGGAGAAATCGTTCGCAGTGATTGGCATTTGGCCATCAGTCCATTCAAATCAGATGGAATGGCGGATGAAGGACCATCCCAAAGGGGAGCAGCGATGGAGGTCGGTTTATGCAAATGACGGTTTTGAGGAACTGTCGTTTCCCACTGATTTGTCCGGGGTAAACGAGATCGAGATCCGTTATTTCCCGCATGTGGCACACTCGATCTTCCGCCTTGCGGGGATTCCCCGCGCCCCGGAAGTGACCAACCTGTTTACACACCAAACCGGACCCATTACATTCGAATACCAGTCGCAACCCGGACAATTTATCAGCAAGTCGAGCCAGACAACCGGTTTGAATCTCTACAACGTCTGGCCGCAGTCTTCGTTTCCCCTCAAATTCGACAATACCAGTCCTGCGGCGTTGTTGAAAGAGGCTGAACTTCTTTCCGGGAAGCAGTTTTATTTGAATCCGGATACCTTGAAATTTGAAGATCCGCCAGCTCCCTGGACCGAGCGGTTCAAAGAGTGGTTGGATGATTTGTTATAACTGAGATGGCGAGGAGGGGGGCGACGAACCAACAGGGTATACTCAGCGATCAGACCCTGTTAGATCATTTCCGGCGATGGGGTGGTTGTTGGTTTGTTAATGGAGTTATTAGTCGATTTGGCTTGTTCCGTTGATTGACTCACGTGATCGTCATTTTGCGTTCGTTGATCAGCGACTCACCGTTCAAAATCTATTTTGGGGGAAGTGGCGCGACCAACCGGACGAAGAGTACTTTTGGAAATGACAACATGAAGAAGCGGATATTCATCTTTGCCGGGGTCTTTGTGGTCATCTTCGCTGCGATAGCGATAGTGGCGGCCGTAGTCGGGGCCCGGCCAACTTCGATGGCAGCGGCTCCTGAAGATGTGAGGGAATGGGCCAGGGAAAGTTACGAAGAACTCTTCACGGGACCTCTCGGTAAATTTCCGACGCTTAAGACCAACCCGGTTCCATCGTATACCATTGACACTTCCAAGCCGGACAAGGTGAAAATCGAATGGGAGAACACTGACGACAGTCGGTCAATGTCTCAGTTTGGTATTCGGGTGGATGCCGGTGCTGGCGGGCGCGAAGTGAAATTGCCTGATGGACAAACTCTCACGTTTGTCGCTGTGGGCGTTCATTTCCAGGGAGATCCAATGATCTCAAAGTATGAAGGTGAGGTTACGTGGTATGATCCGTCCACTCTGGAACCGATTACCGACCCCGATGCACTTGGGTTGCCGGTGAAGATGCAAGTGAATGCTGATAAACGCGAATTGATTACCGTCTTTTCCATATCGGATTCAGCAAAACCGGTTCGCTGGCATTTTCTCCAGGCGAAGGACGGCAAAAATTTAGCGTCGATCCACAGCAGTAGCAGTTTCCAGGCGATCAACGATATGCGCTTTTACTCACTGGAGCTGGATATTTTTCACCAAACTTCAGTAGATTTGTTACTTTCGATCTCTTATGGCGAACCGGAAGTGAAGGTGATTGATCTGCGAAAGAACGATCTCACAACACCGGTGATGTTTGCGGGCGGAGACGCGCAGATTGCGATCATGGAATTGCGCAATGGCAATCAGAACTCGTCCGGGTGGGGAGGAGGCACTGGTAACCGCTACCACGAGTTCCGATGGTCGAAAGCAGGCTCCAAGTCGCGTGAAAAATCGTTCGGCCTGATCGGAGTCTGGCCATCGATCCATGCGCAACTGATGGAGTGGCGTCTGAAAGGTCAAGCGACGGGTAAGAATCAATGGAGGTCTGTTTATGGGCGTAACGGGTTTGAGAAAATTGGTTTTCCAACCGAGCTGTCAGGAATCAGTGAGATCGAAGTCCGATATTTCCCGAAAGTGGTTCATTCTGTCTTTCGGCTTGCGGAAATTCCCGGTGCCCGGGAAGTAGACAATCAGTTCGCCCAGGAGACCGGCCCTATTACCTTCGAATATCGATCAGAGCTCGGGCGTTTTGTCTCTAAGGTGACTCAGACAAGTGGTTTGAACATTTATGATATCTGGCCGCAAACCGCATTTCCCATGGAATTGGATAATACCAGTCCTGCGGCGTTGGTGAAAGAGGCAGAGGCCCGTTCCGGGAAGAAGTTTTATTTTAATTCTTCGACTCTGAAATTTGAAGAGCCGCCTGCACCCTTGACCGAGCGGCTCGCGGATTGGTTGAAGGGGATCTTTTAGTTTGAGATGAGGGATTCACGATCCAACAGGGTTTACTCAGCGATCAGACTCTGTTCGATCGTTTTCGGCGATGGGGTGGGAGCGATCGCCGGTTTCGCCGCTACGCGACTCTCTGTGGTTTTGGAACTTCATACCGTGGCCTTGCCTCGTCTTAGACTTGGCTACAACCACGGCTATTCAAATTTTGGCACTCTGTGCCTCCCTTTGAGATGTGAGTGAGGTGGGCCGGGTATAGGTGGAGGCGGGGTGTGCGGAAGGAGTAAATACTGACGGAGAGAATTCTCTTCTGAAATTGAGGATTTAAAACCGCCTCGATTTGGAGGCCACCCGGAAAATTAAAGAAGGTTTTCGAAACGGTAGTGGGCGCCTTGATGAATCAGGTGCTCCTAGACCGGGTTGGAAGCTGACACTGTATTTCACAATAGATGGTCGATTGCGTGGCCTTGTTCCATTCAGTGACGCTCCCCGGTATCAGCTGAGCACACTGTCGCCGTATCGGTAAAGAGGCACAGCGTGCCGACATCTGAATAGCCGTGGTTGTAGCCGAGTCCAAAGACGAGGCAAGGCCACGGAACGACCACCATCATGGCAAAGAGGCGCGTAGCGGCGACACCGGGGAGCGCCTTTGCCTTCTGTCTCCGCCACAAAGTCCGCGTTGTTACCCCGCCCACCCTGTAAACCGAAATTGGTTCAGAAAAACATTCCGGCAATGGAGGCGGTCAGCAGGCTGGCGAGAGTGCCGCCGATCATGGATTTGAATCCCAATGCGGCGAGGGTAGGGCGTTGTTCGGGGGCGAGAGCCCCGATCCCGCCAAGCTGAATCCCGATCGAGCCGAAATTGGCAAAGCCACACAGGGCAAAGGTTGCTAAAAACACCGACTTGGGATCGAGATCGGCCTTCATGCCGCCAAGCTCCTGATAAGCGATGAACTCGGTGGCGACCATTTTTGTCCCGAGAAGCTGCCCGATCTGCAGAATATCTCCGCTCTGCCCACCGATGACCCATCCCAACGGGGCGAAGAGGAATCCGATCACGGCCTCCAGCGAAAATGCCTCGAAAACGCCGCCACTGGCCTCGGCGACCCATGTATTGATCGCACCGTCGTTGATTCCTCCGATCCAGTTGAATGCCCAGTTCACCATGGCGATCACTGCGATAAATACGAGCAACATCGCAGCGACGTTAAGGGCGAGCTTGAGTCCTTCGGTGGTGCCGTTCGCGAGGGCATCCAGAGCATTGGAGCCGACTTTGTCTTTCGGCACAAAGAGGTCTTCGTCAATTTCTTCAGTTTCCGGCACCATCAACTTGGCGATCAGCAGGGCGGCGGGGGCGTTCATCATGGACGCGGTGAGAAGCTGCCGGGCGACGATGAATTGCTGTTCGGGATCTTCCCCCGCAACCATGGCAACGTAGATGGCGAAGACGCTGCCGGCGATGGTCGCCATCCCACCGGTCATGAGGGCCATGATCTCTGACTTGGTCATACCCGGGATATACGGTTTCACAACAAGGGGAGCTTCCGTCTGTCCCACAAAAACATTGGCGGCTGCGGCGAGGCTCTCGGCTCCGGAAAGTCGCATGAGACGTTTCATCACCCAGGCAAATCCAAAGACAATCCACTGAAGAGCTCCGACGTAGTAGAGAACGGATGTGATAGCGGAGACGAAGATAATGGTAGGCAGAACCCGGAACGCGAGTCCGAACCGGGTGGTGTCGAGGAGTTCTCCGAAAAGTAGTTTCGAGCCTTCGTCAGTGAAGCCGATCACTGTTACGAAGACTTTTGACAGCCAACTGACCACAGCCGCGAATGGGGTTTCGTTCAATATTAGAATGGCGATGACGATTTGCAGCGCAATGCCACCACCAACGAGCCGCCAATTGATCGATTTGCGGTCTTTAGACAAAAGGACACAAATCAATAACAGAATAACGATGCCAATAAGGCCGCGGGAAATGTTTTCGAGCATGATCGGAGGGAGCGTAGCACAGACACTCCTGCCTTTGCCCAGCAAAAACACTCATACCGTGTCCGATCAAGGGATCTGGACACAATCGACCGGCGGTCGGGGCTTTTCCCCCCGGTTCAGCGGGACAGACTAAACCTCTACTGAATCCAGCAATTCGGCCAGATCCGGTGCGATGGCGCGGTCGACGGCGGCCTCGCGGAGTCGTTCGACGCCGACGGGGATGTGTTGCAGAAATTCTTTCTTACCGATGTTGAGGCCGAGGTTGCCGTAAGCTCCGAGAGCCTGCATCAGCCGTTGGGCGGCGGACTGATGGAGTCGTTTCTCAAATACTTCGTAGGTTTCCGCGACGGCGTTTTCCTGATTTTGACGAAGCTCGTAGTAATAGTGCCCCAGCTCGTCGCGCTGGGCGAATGACAGGTCGACGTAGGGATCGTAGATGAGGGAGGCGATGTCGTACTCCGGCACTCCCCATCGCATTCCCTGATAGTCGATCATCCAGGTTCGGCCGCGTTTCACCATCACGTTGGTGCTTTGGAAATCACGATGAACCAGGGCGCGTGGATAAGCTGCGAGGTCTTTACAGAGCTGGCTCAACTGCTGACCGTGCCGGACACTCTCCACCAGTTCGCTGTCGGCTTTCTTGCAAAAGTTCGCCACAAAGTTGTCAAAGAAGTAATCCTGCTCCCAGCGATAGAGGGCTTCATCGAATGGTTTCTCAAGTTCGGGAAGTGAACCCGGGGCGTCGTTCTCACTGATGCTGTGGAGTGCGGCCGCCGCCATCAAAGTGTGGTGATAGAGGAGCTGGCGGTATTCCCAGTCCCTATCGGCGAAGTCGATGAGGTGTTCGCTCCCGAGGTCGTCGACCCAGAGCACATTGGGATCGGTCATCTCGGCACGGATGGATGGCACTTTGATGTTCACCGACTGAAGAAAACGGGTGATCTCGACAAAACGTCCGTTCTCGGGGCGATCGAGACGATAGTTCATCGCCATGATGCTGAGAGGGGCTTCTTGCCGGTTGCTCATGCGGTAGAAACAGCGTCCGGAGCCGTCGCGATCGATCACATCCATATCGACGGGGGCTTCACCGAATTCGGGAAACCGGTCGCGAGTAAGGGCTTCGATTTCGTCGTTGGATAAAAAACGTCGGCTGGCAGACATGAAAATAAGACGGGGGCAGGGGAGCAAAAATGGGGAGCGGGGAATTTTCACGGTGTTTGACGGTATTGCCACCGAAAAAACCGGACCGTGGACGAGGCCTCCGGAAAGCTACGGCTCGATCAAAACCGCGATTTTGGCATTGAGGTTTTCGAGTGAGGAGGTGCTTTCGAAGTCTGCCATGTTGAGATCGATGGTGATTTGCCGCAGGGAGGGGTGATCAGTAATCAGCTTTTTGAGACCTGCGTTTGTGATTCCGGTGTTTTTCAGGCTGATTAATTGAAGATTCGTCAGTTCCAGTAGTGAAGGGATCGATTGATCGGAAAGGTTGCAATCGTTGAGGGTGAGTTGCCGGAGGCTTCGGCGTGCCCGGGTGAGTGAAGCGATGCCAGCGTCAGTCGTGGCGGTGCTGTCGAGGTTGAGCGCATCGAGATTCGCGACTTTTGCGAGGACCGCGACATGAGGATCGCTCAGGGTATTGATAGGGATCTGGATGTCCCTGATCGATGGAAAATCGAGGATCGCAGAAAGTTCCTCCCCGGAAATATCCGGGCTGCCGCTGAAGCTCAACTGGACAGGAGTCAGTCCCAGATCGTTGAAGTCAAAGTCGGTCCTAATCCGGTCAAAAAAAATAATGTCAGTGGGATGATATTGCGGACCCCAGCCTGAATTTTTCAGTCCGATCTTTTCCGTGATTCGGTTGGCCATTCTCGTAAAGGACGGGGCGACGTTTTTGAAATCGATGCTTCCTCCATATCCGTGAACGAACTCCTTGAGCTGTTCATTCTTTTTCCTTTCCACGAAGCGGTGGGCGACCAGGGAAATTGAAGTCAGCAGGATAATCAGAAGGGTCCAGCAGATGATCCACCGCCATCGCAGAAATTTGCGGTAGTCGCTGGTCTGGAGGTGTACCGTCATCAAACTGTAATGTTGAGCCGGTTTTTTCCTGACCCGCTGTTGGCAATTCCCGTTGCTACGGTATACGCTTAAATCTGTATGAGCAATCGCCGCCGCCGTCCCAGTAAGTCATCTAAAGCCAACCCATTGAAGTGGGTGCTTATCGTCGGGGCGGTATTACTGTTGTTGGGATTTTTCGGGATTTTTGCCGTGATGTTCGGGGTGAACAGCTGGCTGCACGGCGACGGGTTCCGAGCCTGGGCGAAGAAGAAGACGGCAACGCTACTTAAGGCCGAGGTGGCGATCGAGAAGCTGGAGTGGGAGGATTCGCAGGTCTATCTCGATGGCTTCAAGGCTGAGGGATACAATGATTCCAGCTTCGCAAAACTCGAACTGGATGGGGTGCGGGCTACTTTCGATGGTATATCGGAAGGGGCGTGGCAAATCCCCGGGACGACAGTGAACCGGATGAACATGGAATTTTCTCAGAACCGGTTGCAGGGAGTTTTTGAGCGCCACAGCATGGTTCATTCGGAGAGCGACGGGAAGTCCGCGGCGCCGGAATGGGTCCGCAAGTTTCTACCGGAGCGAGCGGAAATAGGAGCGATCGATGTTGATTCAACCAACGTGGTCGCTAAAGACAAAGCGGGCACTCAGGTGTTTGCGCTCCAGTCGGTCTCCACCAGGATCAAGCCGGATTTCGAAAGCGGTATGTGGGATTTTTCAGGTCGAGGCGGGAAGCTGATCGTTCCTCAAGTGCCGCCTTTCGATGTGCAGTCGTTTGGAGTGCGATGGCAGCGGAAGGATTTGTATATCACTTCTCTGGCGTTGAACTTTCTGGATGGAGCGCATCTCTCGGGCACCGGGGATATTCTCTTCGGTGATCAGTTGGCGTTGAACCTTGACTTGAATCTGGACGGCCTTGATTTGCACAAGGTGATCCAGGACGAGCAGGTTAAGGAACGTGTGAAGGGGATTGTAAGTGGACCGATTAAGATCTCGGGAACTCCGGGCAGCGAAGAGGGATTGAAGCAGTCGGGGACGATTTCTATAAAGGACGGGGTGCTTTCAAATCTGCCGGTGCTGGATACGATTGCCAAATACACACGGGCGGTGCAGTTCAAGCGGCTGGGGTTGAACCAGGCCAAGGCGGATTTCGAGCGGGTTGGTGACCGGATTTTACTGACGAATATCGAAATTCAGTCAGACGGGTTGACCCGGGTGGAAGGCAATCTGTTGCTGGAGGGTGACACGATTGCCGGGGAGTTTCAGCTGGGAGTGACGGCGGGAACGCTGCGCTGGATTCCGGGGGCGGACCGGAAAGTGTTCGTGACTCAGCGGGATGGCTTTCTCTGGACTCCGCTCAAGATCACGGGGACTCGATCTGACATCAATGAAGATCTGACGATCCGACTGATCGCGGCAGCGGGTGAGGCCTTTGTCGAAGATCTTCCGAAGAATGTTATCGAAAAGGCGAGGGAGTCGGTCAAGAATCCAACCGAAGCGCCGTCGAGTTTGATTGATGATGGCGTGAAGATACTGAACGGTCTGGTTCCGTTGTTGGGGCAGTAACCGGAGTCGATCTACGGCGAGGTCTAAAGATTGCGCCTTTTTCGGATCGCATTGGCGATCGCCTGAACGGTGGCGATGAGGCCTTTCTCAGCTTCCACGTCTGAGACCTTCAGCCCGAATTCTTTTTCGAGGGCAATCATCAACTGGAGAGCATCAACCGAGTCGAGAAAGAGTCCTTTGGGACTGAACAGGAGCAGGGTGTCTTCGATCGATTCCGGCTCGCAGGGGAGCATCAGACTTCTGACAAGCAATTCCTTCACCTGCGATTCGAGGCTTTGGGAAGTGGCAGTCATTAAGGTGGGGGAGTGGCTCGTTTTAAAGTTGGATCCAACCGACCATAACAGGAACGAGGTAACAGGGGAATACTTGACTGAAAAAAATGCTGGGCGCGTCTCTCGTTTAGGGGTTATTTTTGAAATATGGAAGAAACTGCCCCGCCGTCACTCGCTGCCGCTATGTCAGAAAAGAAAAGCCGTTGGCCGATCGTTTTCGGAGTGATAGCCATAATTTTCGCGGCATTTGGTCTTCTTGGTGCGCTCTCGTCACCGTTTCTTGCTAAGTTTAGTCTCTCTCAAGTGGAAGTGCTCAAGCAGAGCGGAGTCACAGTTCCTGATGAAGTGGTCGAGGGCTACAAAGCAGTCGTCAGAAACAACGCAATTGGTAGCGGCATTCTCTCACTTCTGCTCTTGATTGGCGGAATCCTCCTGGTCAAGCGGCGCCCTGTTGCAGCGATGCTGTTGCAAATCTGGTCCGTTCTGAAGATCGTCGTCGGAGGCTATCTTCTTTGGAGCAGCCTTGGACCATCGAATGCATATTCAAAACTCTCGCTGGGCGGACTGGATGCCGGTAGCCAGGAGGCGGAAATTATCAACACAAGTTTCGCCGTGATGGAAAAAGTTCAGCTGATCGGCGGCATGATTTGGCTGTCTGCCTTTCCCGTTATTTTGCTGATTTGGCTGAACCGTGGACTGATTAAGAAAGAGATCGCCACGTGGTGAACGAGGATCAGGCTGCTTCCTGAGAATAGTCATCAGCCTCGTCATCGAATTCCGATTCGAGGTCGATACCGTCGAGCGGTTGAAAGCCGGCCAGGCTGGCTTCGATTGCGGCGACAAGAGATTCAATTTGATCAAGATCGGAATCAAGTTGAGTGATCTGACTTGAAACGGTTTCTCCGAGGATATCTGAAGAATCGATTTCCTGCGGCTCAGGCACTTCATCGAAAGAAAAATCAGCAGCGGGTGTTGATTCAGTTTCTGCTTCGACTTCGGTTTGTGGAACCTCTTCGATTTCTGAATCATGCGAAGTAACCTCAGTGTCATCATTGCTGACAGCTTCAACGACGTCCTCAGAATTTTCCCGGGAAACGGTTTCTTCAGGGGCTTCATCCACAACGGGAGATGGTTCCTCTTCCGAAACTGAAGAGGGTGCCATGGTAAACAATGGGATCGAAGGGGAGGAGACCACCGCGCGAGCGGCGAAGGCAGGCATGTCTTCGTGAACTTCGATTTCCTCGATATGATCGGCTTCGCCTTCCGGTGCGGCTTCATCAGCCACGACCTCTTGTAATCCAATTTCCTCTTCGATGTCCGATGCGTCTCCCAATACCTCGGCTACAAGGTCTCTGGCGATCGTTTCTGCATCTTCCAAAAGGTCGGATGTGATCTCATCTTCTTCGACATTCGCTTCGGCCACGACTTCATCGTCGGTCTGTTCTGCCTCAATTGTTTCGAGGTCTGCAGCGACGACTTCGTCTTCCGGCTCCACTTCAGCGATTGGAGATTCGCCGGTTGCATCATCAGCAACGATGGATTCTTTCTCCGGAGTATCGATTTCAGCGATGACTTCAACCGGCTCTTCTTCCACTTCTTCGATGTCGGAGCTAAGAGGCTCATCATCTTCGATGACTTCATCTTTAGCTTGATCATCAGCTTCAGGGTCCGGTTGCTTCACAGCGAAGTCAGATTCAAGCCCCTTCACCGTAACAAACTGCTCCGCAATAGCGTGGGGCTCTTCCTTTTCTTTTGGTTCGTCAAGGAGGCTGCCGAAGATCTCGGCTTTGGCCAGCTTGAGGTCCATCTCATCGTTCTCAGCCAACTTCAGCGAAACCGCATCGAGGCTGGCACTTTCTGAGTCGAACCTGGCTGACTCCTCGTTGAGTGGAACTTTGATTGCTTTGTTCCCTAAACGCCGGCTGGCGCTTCGACCTCGAATGAAGGAGATAAGCCCCATAGATCCTGAGACGATAAGTATCAGGAGAACACAAGTCGCAATGACGTTGATGGTTGTCTGGTCCATAGAGTATCAAGGAAAAGTAATCTTCTAAGACATCTTTATATTTCTCCCGATTAAAGCAAATCTTTTTTTTGCGTCTCAATATTGAAACATGGCAGTTTTGATCCGGCGATTATCGGGTGGATTCAGGACGGGGCTGTCGTAATTTAGTTCATGCCTGACGAACTCAAAGATAGCGAACCGGTTTCCGGGGAAGCGGTCGAAGAAGAAAAGAAGGCCCCGCCGACGATGAAGAACCAGGTATTTGGTATTTTGGTTTTAATCGCTGTTTTTGGTCTGCTTTGGCTGATTACGAAGGGTATGGGGCCGCTTGGTGAGTTTCTGGGAAGCGGGCTGAGTAAGACTATTGGTTCGGTAAAGGTCGAGGGACCTGTTGAATTGAAAGCTGAAGGGGAATCGCAAACCGCCGGTGCGGGTGCGATCGAGCCCCGTCCTGTTCCGCAGGCGAAGGTGAGATTGATCAAAGCGCCGCTTGCGGAGCAAAATTCTGAACCGGATTCTGTCAGGAGTAATTCTGTTGACGAAACGCTGCCGATTCCTGAAGACTTTGTGCGGCAGCAGATTGTGGAGACTCTGGGAGGGGATGCGAAGGTCGAAGTCCGGCACCTGGCTTTTAGCGATGATGTGAAGCGCTTGATTGCGTCAGTGAAACTGATGTCGGCCGGCAAAGAGGCGAGGTTGACTGAAATTATCTTCGAGCGTGACGAGTTCGGGCGCTACAACAGCACGGAGAATTCTCCCGTCGACATTCCCATCAAGATCTGGCCACGATAATGACACAGGAGATCGATCGATTTATCCGTTACCTGGCCACTGAGCGGGGATTGTCGGACAATTATCAGTATTCAGTCCGGCGTTCTCTCGAAACGCTGATGGAATGGTTGAATAGTAGTCGCCGGATCTCTGAGTGGAACGCGGTTTTGCTGGAACACCTCACAGATTATCTCGCGGAGCGTAAGCGATCCGGTCTCGCGACTTCCAGCTTACGAATCGAGCTGATTGCCGTGAAGATTTTTTTCCGGCGACTGGCTGCAAAAGGACTGGTTAAGAAAGATATTGCGGATCAAATTGATTCTCCCCGGGTTGAGCGCTATCTGCCGGAGACGTTGAACGAACCCAACGTTAAGAAGCTGATTGATTCGATCGATACCGGTATGCCATTGGGAAAACGTGACGTGGCAATATTGGAACTGCTGTATGCCAGTGGGCTGCGGGTCGCTGAACTGACGGGTGCGCGTTTGGAAAACCTGTTTATCAAAGAAGGAATGATCCGGGTGACTGGAAAAGGCAACAAGACTCGGGTGGTGCCGGTGGGAAAGGCTGCGAGGGAGGCTCTGGAATATTATCTGGAATACGAACGTCCGAATCTGGTGTCCCCCAAGACCAGCAGCGAGGTGTTCCTTTCCATTCGCGGTAGCAAGCTGACAACCACTCGAATCTGGCAGATCGTGAAGACCCGGGCGAAGATGGCAGGGCTCGAAGAGAATGTGTATCCCCATTTGTTGCGACACTCTTTCGCTACGCACTTGCTCGGCAACGGCGCGGACCTGCGGGTGATTCAGGAGTTGCTGGGGCACGCGGATATCTCGACGACACAAATTTACACCCATGTTGATCAGAAACACCTCCGGGCGGTGCACAAAAAGTTTCACCCCCGGGGATAAGTTTCAACAAACCAACCCTGTCGCGTCATCGAAGCAACCCTGTTGACTCGTGGTGTCGCATCCTCGCGGACTCGACTTTTCCGCATTCAATCGACAACGTATCGGCATGCTTTCTCTTGTTTCACGATTTGTTGTCGCGCTGCTTTTACTTTGTCTCCCGGCTGGCTATTCCCGGGCGGAGGACCGGCCGAATTTCATCCTCTTCATTACGGATGACATCTCTTTTGACGATATTGGCTGCTACGGGAACACTTTTGTGAAGACTCCGCATCTCGATGCCCTGGCTGAGCGAGGGATTCGGTTCAACAACGCCTACCTGACGACTTCAAGCTGCTCGCCGAGCCGGTGCAGCCTGATTACGGGACGATATCCTCACAACACCGGAGCACCGGAACTGCACACCCAGTTGCCGGAGGGGCAGGTGCTCTTTCCCAAAACACTGCGGGAATCCGGCTACTACACGGTGCTCTCGGGGAAGCATCATATGGGCAAGAACGCTGACCCGGCCTTTGAACTGATTTCCAAAGGAAAAGGGCCCGGGAAAGAAGAGGACTGGGTGAAAATCCTGGCCGACCGCCCACAGGATAAACCTTTCTTTGCGTGGTTCGCATCGACAGATGCTCACAGGGACTGGCAATATGATAATGAAGCACCGCGCTATGATCCGGCAGAGATTGAGGTGCCACCGTTCCTTTTCGATGGCGCGAAGACCCGGGATGACCTTGCTGATTACTATCATGAGGTGAGCCGGACGGATACCTACACCGGCAAGCTGGTCGAGGAGTTGAAGCGTCAGGGGATCGAGAAGAATACGTATATTATCTACATGGCGGATAACGGACGGCCTTTTCCCCGGAGCAAAGCGCGGATGTATGATAGCGGGATCAAGACGCCATTTCTGATGGCTTGTCCGGGGAAAATTGAACCGGCTGTGACAGAGTCGCTCATCAGTACCATTGATATTGCACCGACCATTCTGGAGTTGGCAGGGATCGATCAGATTGATGAGCGCCACCAGGGAGTCAGCTTTGTTCCGATCTTAAAAGATCCCGGGGCGACGGTACGCGACTTCGCTTTTGCCGAGCATAACTGGCATGTCTATCAGGCGCACGAGCGGATGGTCCGCACGGGGGACTGGCTTTTTATCCGCAATAATTTTCCGCATTTGCAGAGTCTGAGCAAAGAGAGTGATCCCTCTTTCCCCGCCGGCGAGGAGCTGTGGGCGGAGGAAGCGAAGGGAAACCTGAAAGCGGAACAGCGTGATGTCTTTCTAAAACCCCGTCCAGTGCAGGAGCTTTTCCATGTCGGGAAAGACCCGCATCAGATGACGAACGTGGCGAGTTTACCGGAAAATGAAGCGGTGGTGAAAGAGATGAATGCGCTGCTGGATCGCTGGACGCAAGAGACTGCGGACTCGATCCCGGATAATCCGTCAAAGGATCGGGACACAATCGACGGCAAGAAGGACAAGTCGTGGAAACATGGTGAATTGCCCGGCGAAAGTAATGGTGCGGCAGAGGTAAACGCGAGCGGTCCGATCCGGAAAGAGGGATGAATTTGAAAAAGTGGAAACGTGAGGGACTGATTAGAATATGAAAATCGCCAATATCATCGGGTTCCTGCTCTTCCTGTTGTTCGCGTGGTTTAATCGCAACGACATTGACCCCGCCGTTTACGAGAATGCCAGCGGGCTGGATTCGCTACTCTGGTTTCTGTTCTACCTTTTGATTGCGGCGTTGTTCCTGGTCGCGGTTTTCCGGAGGGTGCCGCTGTGGTTGCTGGTTCTGGCTGCTCTGGCCTGCGTGATCGAGATGGCACAGTCCGGTCCCGGTTTGTGGGAAAACCTGTTTGGTGATCAGGAATTCAACATCACCAAAGGAGGCATGAATGCCGAAGACCCCCGGGTCGAGCTTTCCCGCGAATTCTTCGGAGCGCTGATCGCGTTTGCTGCGGTGTCTTTTCTCTGGTGGCAGCGGAAGCGGGGCACAGCCGGGGCTGCTGAGTAATTTCACCGGGCGGCAAAACAATGCAGGGCACTGGCGCTGCGAATCAGAACGTGATCCCTAACCGGCACCGGTGATGCAATCACCTGTTCGCCAAAGGCATTTTCGGAAAGGACTTTGAGTCCGTCTTTCACCAGGTCAGCTACGAAGACCACGCCGTCTTCGCGCGGAATGTAGAGGCGGTCGCCTGCGAGAGTGGGGGATCCATAGAATGTTTTGCTGGCCCTGGGCAACTCGTGACTCCATTGCGTCTTGCCGGTTGATGCATCGAGGCAGACTACGGTTCCGCGATCTTTCTTCTGGTCCCGCACGAGAATGATTCGGTTGTTACTCGCGGCGATGGGAGTCGGGCAAAACGCTCCCATGTCATCCAGATCCCAGGCGCGGTTGGTCGAAGTGACGTCCCCTTTGCCGCCGATTTTCACCCCGGCCATGCGGCTGCCGCGACCGTAGGGAACAACGGCGATGTCGCCACTGCTGCTGACGACGTGCGAAGCAACAGCCACCCAGTTCTTGTTTCCTTCAGGATTGAAGTCGCCACTCTCCCAGATCAGCTCGCCGTTCGCGGCATTGTGGGCGGTGAGGTGTTCCGCTCCCCAGACAAGGATAGTTTGAGAGCCGTCTTCGTTATCAAGAATGATTGGAGTTGTGTAGCTGTGGTCGTTTTCCACTGGAGTCTTGTACTGGCGGGCTTGCTTCCATGCCATGTCGCCCGACTTGGGATCAAAAGCTGCGAGGAAAGATTCACCGCCGTGCATGACGGCCACCACGGCATGTTCTTTCGTCAGCACCGGAGAAGTTCCGAGGTCCCAATACAGAGTGTCTTTGCCAAACCGCTCCTGCAGATTGGTTGTCCACCGCACCTTTCCATCGAGATCAAGTGCCGCCAAATTTCCGCTCTTAAAGTAAACGACAAGGTCGCTGCCGTTCGTCACTGCGGAAGGGTTACTGCCCGAACCATTGCGGTGACGCCCGGCACGTTCGGTCCCAATTGCGGTCTCCCAGAGGACTTTACCTTTCCAATCGACCGCAAAAACAGTGTCCTGACCTTCCTTCGGTCCGGTGAGAATAATCTGGTCTCCCCAGACAATCGGGGTGGAACATCCGCGATCCGGGAGATCGAGTTTCCAGACCAGAGTCTTGTCCGAGAGCTCGCCCGGAAATTTACCCGCCTCTGCAAAGCCGTCTTCACCGGCTCCCCGCCAGGCCGGCCAGTTCTGGTCGTCCGCATGCAACGAGGTTACGCAAAGTGCCGGGGCGGCGATCAGATAGAAAAGAGCGCGATGTTTCATTCCGGAGAGCATGTCTGCAAAAGAATTGTCTTGCAATAACGTGATTATAAACGCTGTTCATAATAACAATTAAAGGGATGCCCAACTTTGTGAATGATCGTGGTCGGGGAACGGTTGAAGCACCGCCGAATCGCTTTGAAAGACTTGCCTACGAGGTGGATGACGGCGCATGGGAGGAGATCGCCCGGGTGGATCCCGATTTCGCCGCGTCCCGGCCGAAGACAGAAGTTTTGCGGGATGATTCGCAGTCGATCATTTCAAAGAACAACAGTCCTGACCTTGGTTTCGATGCGAGCCTGAATCCCTACCGGGGCTGCGAGCACGGTTGTTCTTATTGTTACGCGAGACCTTATCACGAGTATTTGGGGTTCAATGCCGGGCTGGATTTCGAGTCGAAGATCATGGCCAAGCCAAACGCGCCGGACCTCCTTGAAAAGGAATTGTCTGCGCGGAAGTGGTGCCCGCAAAACCTTGCCTGCTCAGGGGTGACAGATTGTTATCAACCGATAGAACGTGAATTCAAAATAACACGGGGGTGTCTGGAGGTGCTGTCGCGGTTTCGGAATCCAGTGGGCATTGTCACCAAAAACGCCCTGGTCACGAGGGACATTGACCTGTTGGAAGAGTTGGCAGGCTTCAATTGCTCAGCGGTTGCGATCTCCCTCACCAGTCTTGATGCTGACCTGGCGGCAAAGCTGGAGCCCCGGGCTTCGCGCCCGGCTGCCCGGTTGGATGCAATTCGTAAACTCGCACAGGCGGGGATTCCGGTAGGAGTTTCCGTTGCGCCGATCGTTCCGGGGCTGAATGATCATGAACTACCCGCTCTGCTTGAGGCAGCGGCCGATCACGGTGCCTGCTTTGCCAGCTTCACCGTGCTGCGGCTTCCCTATTCAGTGAAAGATATCTTCTCCGCGTGGCTGGATCGCTTTTTCCCTGATCGTAAGGACCTGGTTCTGGGAAGAGTGCGCGAGATGCGGGGAGGTAAACTGAATGAATCGGATTTCGCCACCCGGATGCGAGGGGAGGGGATTGTAGCTGAACAAATCCAGCAACTGTTCAGCGTAAGCGCTGCCCGGGTAAAGCTGGATCGCGGACGAGTCCAGCTTTCGACCGATCACTTCCGAAAGCTGCTTCCAGGTGGACAGGGAGAATTGTTCTAGCTCAGTTCTGCGCAATCCCATCGCGGGCGATGGTGGAAACTTCCTCTGACACCAGATCTTTGATGATCACTCCGGTCGGACGGATATCGAGCACTTGATAGTCGCGCTCGCCAATCGTTGGATCGACTGTGCGGAACACATCACCGGTGCGGACGACGTAGCGATACGAGCTGTCAGGCGAAGTAAGAATCGCGTAGGTTTCAGTGCTGTGGCCAGCCACGTCCTTCACCAGAAGGTGTTTCGTTCCGTTGGACTTGTTTTCCACAGTGATGCGTGAGACATCGACCATCTGGCCTTTGCCTTGCTTGCTGGAGATATATTTCGTTTCCACATTGGTCACCGCGAAATCCGTGCCGGGAATCGCCTGCCCCTCACGAACCTGAACTGGCTGGCCATCTTCACTTGAAAGCAGGCGCACCTGAGCCGCATCACCCTCAACGCTGTTAAGCATGATCGGGAGAGGTTGTTCGCGGAATCCTGCAAGCTTGAAAGTCTGCACCGGGGGAGCCGCGTTTTCCGAAGCGTCGTTCGACTTGATCGTTGCGCCATCAAGAGCAGCCATCGGCTTGGCTGCCTTGCTTCCATCAGCCGCTAAGACATCAGCTTCCTCAGGAGCATCTCCCAGCATTTCCTCAGCTTTGCCGCCGGCGAGGGCATCCAGTGCTTCTGCGAGCTCGGCCTCGAGTTGCTCGCTGCTGGCTGATGAACCCCATTCGCTTGGATCGAGAATAAGATCGCGAACGTTTTCGTGACCGCTGGTTTCAGCAAGGTTGGCTGCCGTGGCGTCATTCTCGTCGAGTGCGTAAGGGTTCGCCTGATTTTGCAAAAGGATACGAACCGCTTCCTCGTGGCCGTGTTGAGCGGCGATCATCAGAGGAGTCTGATTGTCAGGGCTGCGGGCATTGATGTAGGCCCCCTGGTTCAGGAGGTGATCGATCGCCGCCGTGGAACCGTTGAAACAGGAGACAAGCAAAGCGTCGTCGAGCATTTCCTGAGAAGCATGATTGGCAAGCAGCTCGACCGTATTGGCCTGACCGTGGTAAGCAGCGATTGAAAGCGCGTTCCAACCCTCCATGTCCTTCGAGGTGGCGTCAGCTCCGCGGCCAAGTAGAAAGCGAACAACGTCCGTGTGCCCTTTTTCCGCTGAACCGATCAATGCGGAACGACCGAGCGAGTTGATGTGGCGTGGATCTGCACCGGCGGCAACAAGTGCCTCGACCGCTGCTTTGCGTCCGTTGGTCGCCGCCTGAATCAGAGCTGTGTTCCCGTCAGCATCAACCGCATCGATTTCCATCCCTGCGGTCTGGAAAAGCTCCATCGCCTGCAAATCTCCCGCCCCGGCTGCCAGAATGAAATCGTCAACCGTGTTAGAATACTTGTTCTTTTTGAGAGTCTTCACCGCATTCGACTGAGGATCGCTGCAGCTGGAGAGAGAGATCCCGAGCGCAACTGTGGCAAAGAGACAGAGGAAATTGAGGTGTTTTTTCATAGAATCCAAAAAGATTTAAGATTTGATCGGAATTTCTATAATTTTAAAACAAACCAAGCTCCGTGCAATAAGTATTTTAGACATCTTAACTATGTTTGTAAGGTTTGCTTTTGGGGATTGCATGAATCGCTTTTCTCTGGGTATGGTGCCCGAGTCCGTTCATGAGCGAGCCCATTTTAACAGAACCTCCGCCTCCGGCTGTTGGCTTGAGTTGTCCGCACTGCCGGAATCCCATTCCAGTGGCCCTGCAGACCGCAGAAGCTTCCCCTGTCGCCTGCCCGACTTGCCGGAAAACGTCGACAGTCCGGGTTTTCCCGCGCCTTCATGTCGCGGACGCCCCCAAGTCTGTTCAGGGAACACTCTCTGCGGAAGGGGATGCGACGTGTTCCTTCTATCCTGAACTGAAAGCTGAGCATGTTTGCGACGAGTGCGGCTGTTTCATGTCGGAAAAAGCAGCCGTCAACTGGGGGGGCAAAACCCTCTGTTTGCCCTGCCTGCACACCCTGCGGGAGAAAAAAGGCAAAGGCGGTTACCGGGCATCGGTCCGACTCTATGACAATATGGCGCTGGGATTGATCGTTCCCTTCCTGTTACTGTTCCCGCTCGCCTTCTTTACGATTTTGACCGCGCCGGTCGCACTCTATTATGTGATACGTTATCGCAAATCCTCGCGGGGGATCGTTCCCCGCTCATCATTCCGCTGGTGGTTGGCTTTGTTGCTCAGCCTCGCGGTGAACGGAGTTTGGCTGTTCCTCATTATTTCGTGGATCGGTTTGTTGATCGAGAATATCACCTCGTAATGAATATCTACGGAATAGGAATCGACGTGGTGGAGATCGAGCGAATCCGGGATTCAATCGAGCGCTTTGGAGACCGGTTTATCGATCGGGTCTTTGCCGAATCAGAGAAGGTCTATTGCAGCAAAATGAAATTCCCTGCCCGCCATTATGCGGCCCGCTTCGCAGCCAAAGAAGCCATAGCCAAAGCATTCGGAACAGGGATTGGAGAACATCTTGGGTGGGCAGACATGGAGATTCTGCGAAATCCCGATGGACAGCCCTACGTGATCTTAACGGGGGACGGTGCCAAATTTGCGGAGGAAAAGGGAATCACCAAAGTCATGATCAGTCTGAGTCATGCTGATGATTATGCTGCGGCGAACGCCCTGGCGGTCTGTGGCTGACTCCCTCTAAACCCGGCCCCTAGTCGACTCCCAGGTCTTCCACATACCGGGACGAATCGTCGCATTGCTCCGGCTGCACTCCCAGTTGATCCACCACGATCCGAATCACCTCCTGCTTCACCGCTTCACGACTGATCTCTGCCCGTTGAATTCGGGAAAGCGATCCCTTCTTCTCTATCAATTTATGAGCGAGGTCTCCGACCGTTTCCAGGTCATTTGGGAAGCGAGTCTGAAATGGTTTCGTGATGAAAAACAGCATTACGACAGTCACCACGAATGAAAGCAGTGCGAAATAGACTGAGTCGGTGATGCCCCACATTCCGGAAACAATTGAGACGAGCCAAATCGTCAGGACCAGGGCTTGAGGTCTTACCAGATTCGGGATGGTTCGTCCCAGTTCATCCTGGAGATATCTCCATCGTTTCCGTCTGCTTCCCAACGGTAGAATATCCTTCAGCTTCGATTGCAAATCGGGAGGAGAGGAAATCCCCAGTGCTTCAGAGATCAATTGGTAAACATCATCCTCAACATCTTCAAGCGGCACAGCGCGAAGCCCGTCCTCCTCCAGCCGGGCTTTGATGAAGTCGACGGTTTTTTCAATCGTGATCAGACTTTCGGCCTCGGAATCAGAGATCTCGATCTCAAACTCCTCTTCAAATGCCATGACCAGCTCGACACCTTCCAGCCCCATGTCAGTAGAACGATCCGATCGTGGATTTTATAGAGCGGAAATAAGTCAGCTGGCTAAGGTTTCCCCCACAATGCGTCCAGTGGTCCAGGCAGATTGGAAATTAAAGCCGCCGGTGACGCCGTCGATGTCCAGTACTTCGCCGGCGAAATACAATCCCGGTTGAAGGCGGCTCTGCATCGTCTTGAAATCGACTTCTTTCAGCGAAACACCTCCACAGGTCACAAATTCATCTTTGTTCATGCTCTTACCGTTCACGACAAACCGGGAAGCGATCAGTTGATCGATCAGAGCCTCAGTCAGCGCATTGCCGGCGTTGCCCCATTTCAAATCGGATGCAATTCCGGCGGCATCACACAGGCGTTTCCACAGCCGGGCCGGAATATCGAACTGCCCGTGGCTCTGTACATTCTGTCGGCTGAATTCCTCGCGAATACTTGCGATGCCGGCCGACACTTCGGTACGGTTCCGATGTCCCACCCAGGAGATTTGAATATCGAACTGATAATTCCGCTGTTGAAGCTCCCGTGCACCGCGGGCAGACAGCTTGAGAATGCCCGGGCCACTCAGCCCCCAATGAGTCACCAGAATCGGACCGGATTCCTGTAACTTTGTCCCGGAAACGGAAGCCGTGGCCATAGGCACCGAGATCCCTGCCAGTTCTTCGATCCGTGGATCCTGAATCTTAAAAGTGAAAAGGGAAGGGGCCGCTGTCTCGACAGTATGACCAAACTTCGCGGCAAATTCAGCACCCGATCTGCTTCGAATTCCTCCTGTGGCAATCAGGACGTTGCCGGAATGAATCGTTTCTCCGGATTGCAGAGTCACTTCGAAATCATCCGCAAAATTCAAACCAGTGACTTCAGTGCGACTGCGGATCTCGATCCCGTGCGAGCGAGCTTCCGTCAGGAAACAATTGATAATGGTTTGAGAATCATCCGTAATCGGAAACATCCGGCCATCGGCCTCGGTTTTCAGCTCGATCCCCCGGCTTTCGAGCCAGTCGATCATATCCGACGCATTCCACCGGTAGAGAGGCCCCGGCAGAGTCTTCCGACCGCGTGGATAGTGTTCCGCAAATTCGCGGGGATCGTGCAGGTCGTGAGTCACATTGCAGCGTCCGCCGCCCGAGATCTTCACTTTCTGAAGAACCTCAGGACCTTTCTCCAGGATCAGGATTCGCCGGGGGCTGCCTGATAGTTCCGCGCAGGTGATTGCGGCAAAGAAACCGGCAGCTCCGCCGCCAATGACCACGAGGTCATAATCTGAATTTGGATGGTTCATCGGAAACGAAACGGGATCGGCAATTCAATCAGCTTTACATCAGGACACAAAAAAGCACGGGCAGAAAAACAACCCGTGCTTCTGAACGATCCAACAGGGTATGTTCGGCGAACAGACCCTGTTGACTCGTGAAACGTCGATTAACGTTTTGAGAACTGGAAACGCTTCCGCGCACCGGGCTGACCGGCTTTTTTCCGCTCCTTCTTACGTGCATCCCGTGTCAGGTGATCACCTTCACGGAGTGACTCGCGATATTCTTCGTTGTGCTGAAGCAGTGCGCGGGCAATCCCGAGACGAACGGCACCGACTTGACCGGTTACACCGCCACCGTTGGTGGAGATGTTGAGATCCCACTTGTTCATCTCATTCACAGCCTGAAACGGTGCAAGCACCTGATTCTGAAGTGAGAGAGTTGGGAAAAACTCTTCGAATGGACGCTTGTTGATAGTGATGTCACCAGACCCGGCGGTCATAGCAACGCGGGCAACCGCTGTCTTGCGGCGTCCTGTGGCACAAATTGCTTCGCTCATACTTTATTAATCTAAAAAGGTTTCTTACAGCTCGTAGGGCTGTGGGTTCTGTGCTTCCTGCTGGTGCTCAGGCCCAACATAAACGCGCAATTTCTTAACAATCTGACGACCAAGACGGTTGTGAGGAATCATTCCTGTGATGGCGCGCTCAACAATGAGTTCAGGGCGACGCTCACGGAGATCGCGAACGGACTCACGCTTCTGGCCACCAACGTAACCGGAATAGCTTGTGTAAATCTTCTGATCTTCCTTCTTACCAGTCAGCACCACTTTCTCGGCATTGATGACCACGACGTGATCGCCCGTGTCGCAATGCGGGGTGAAGATTGCTTTATGTTTGCCGCGAAGTAAGCGGGCAGCAGCAACTGCAACGTCGCCAAGGACTTTGCCTTCAGCGTCGATTACATGCCATTTACGGTCGATTTCTTCTGCTTTTGCGGAGAAAGTTTTCATCTGTCCTGTCTTCGTGCCCGTCTGGTTAGCGCGTTTGTTCGTTGTCAGGTTTAGTTTCGATCCTGAAATCACGCGACGGCTTTGAAGGGCGGGCAATCTAGAAGGGAAAGCCACATTGTCAAGGGAGAGAAACGGCCCCTTTTTCACATTTCTTTTTCCCTCTCAAAAACGCCTGTTTCTGCCAGTGAATTGCCTCGATCAGGAATGGATATCCGGTCTCGAATCCTCCGTGCCATCTCGATTTCAGCCTTCAGGCTGTCCACAGTTTCTTTCAAGTCTGTATCAGCATCCGGCCCGCTTGTTTTCAATTCAGGCACGAGTTCGCTGGAATTATCGAAATCAACGACCGATTCCAGACTTTCATAAAGAGTCCCGTAGGCCTTCATGATGGCTTCGAGAACTTCCGTTCGCTCTGTTTGTAGCTTTTCGAGCGCACCAGAATTTCCAGAAATAAGAACATCGCCCAGTTTGTTATCCAGCAAGGTTACTTTGTCGAATTCACGGCAAACGCTGGCGCAGAGATTGTCGACGAGTCGCTCGATCTGCTCGCTGAGTTCCGTGACGCTGCCTTCGGGATGAAGCCTTTTCTCGATGGACTGCTTCAGCAGGAGGAATTTCCCAAGAGCCGAGGCGTAGTGATTCTGGCCCTGCGCCCGGAAGCGGCGGACTACCCCGCTGAGGCGGCGATCTTGATCTGCATTGCTTTCTGCAATCAGTTCTTCAATAACCCGGGCCTCAGTGGCGGATTCCCGGCTTTTCCAGAAGGCTGACATGCCGAAAGCGGCAATTCCCAGGCATAAAATCGTTCCGAAGACGGCTGCTCCTACGCCATTGGCGATGATCCAGGGCAGAATTGCGGCTCCACCAAAGGAAGCCCAGGTTAAGGGGTGTCCCGTCTTGATTTTCCAAATTCGCTCGTGAATTTCCCTCTGATTCAGTGGAAATGTCGGGGTTATTATTAGCTGTGTCATTGTTGCCAAAGGATGATCGTGCCTGACAAGAAGGGGCACGATTACAAAAATGAGATCTTTTTCGAAGCGTTCGTTTGGATGGTAACTGCAATGATCTCAACGCGTTGAGGTTGTTGAGCCTTTGTCCGGGCGCGGTGGCGATATAGGACAATGGTGGGTGTTCGAAATGGAGGCGGGCAAAAGAACGGGACAATGGTGGGTGTTCGAAATTGAAACGACCAAAAGAACGAGACAATGGTAGGTGCTCGAAATGGAAACGACCAAAAGAACGGGACAATGGTGGGTGCTCGAAATGGAGACGAGCAAAAGAACGGGACAATGGTGGGTGCTCGAAATGGAAACGGCCAAAAGAACGAGACAATGGTGGGTGCTCGAAATGGAAACGACCAAAAGAACGGGACAATGGTGGGTGCTCGAAATGGAGACGACCAAAAGAACGGGACAATGGTAGGTGCTCGAAATGGAGACGAGCAAAAGTGCGCGACAACGGTGGGTGCTCGAAAAATGAGAGGCGGATCAACGTGATTGCTTATCCTGGGTGGGAATTGGTAAACTCAGTGAAATTCCGCTTAGTCGCTTACCATGAACCTATTCCGATTTCTGGCTCTGTATTTTCTACTTTCCTGTAGTGAGGTGATCCCGGCTGAAGTCTTTTTGTCGCATTCTCCCATGCGACCGCTTCCGGAAGCCACCAACCGACCGCTCACGGATAGCGTTCGAACGCTTCATGTTGATCCGGGTGAAGGAAGCGATGAAGGGGACGGTTCAAAAGCGACGCCCTGGAAAACGATCACTCATGCAGCGAGCCAACTTCAGCCCGGTGATACTTTAGTTCTTCAGGGAGGTGTTTATCATGAACATCCCGTTGTCCGGGTTCGCGCAAGCGAGGATCGTCCGGTGATTATACGGTCCGCGCCGGGCGAGCTGGCGATCATTGATGGGGGATTGCCGGAATTTCTAAATGATCCCGCATCGTCGTGGGAACCTTTTGCAGGTGGTGCGGAAGGTGAATACCGGTCCACCCGGCAGTATCCCGGACGCGGGGAAAAAGATGGAGTGACCAATGTGCATGGTTTGTTTGCCGATTCTTTGATCCCGCTTCATGGCTATCGTCTTGTGACTGATCTGCGCAGTTCGAATGACTATTTCGCTGCGACTTCCGGGGCAAAGTCGGAGGCTGACAAGCACATCTATTGCGGTCCCGGTTTGTGGTATCACCCGGAAACAGGGCATATTCATGTTCGGTTGGCCCATACGAATCAGACTTGTCTGGAATCCACCGGCGACAATTATGCGGGAGAAACGGATCCCCGGAAGATTCCGCTGATCGTTGCGCGGATCGGAGGTTCTGCACTGGTTCTCGAAGGAGCCGCCCATGTAATTCTTCAGGATCTGGTTGTTCGGGGGGCGCGGGATCCGTCTATTGATGTGAAAAACTGCTCAAACATCACGCTTGATGGTGTGAGCGCTCATGGTGGGAGTGCCGCGATACGGATTGCCGGAACCAGTGGACTCCGTTGTGTTGATTCCGCTTTCCGAGGAGCGGCGGCACCCTGGACGTGGCGGGGAAGCCTGAAGTATCGTGCGATCGAAACGCGCATCGTCTCCGCCAGCGGTGGCTGGAACCCTCCTGCAAGGCCGAATCGGGATTTCGAATTCACCCGATGTGAGTTCACTGATTCTGTGGATGGCGTTTTCATTGGAGGTGTGGACGGGGCCTCGATTCATCACTGTATTCTCGACAATGTGAGTGACGACGGCACGTTCGTGACCTGCAACACGGCGTACGACGGAACGACCACGGGCGGGCCGTTCCATTTTCACGACAACCTGCTGTCGAGATGTCTTACCACCTTCGCTTTTGGTGTTGGCAAAGGGCGTCAGCGAACGATTGATGCAGCAGGAAACAAGCAGCTCGGTAAAGGTCTGCGGATCGAGCGAAACTTCTTCGATTTCCGGCGGCCCGTGCTTTACCAGCAACCTCCGGAAGGTGATCCGGACATCATCACTTTTGGGCGCGTCCTGGGGGATCATGGCGGTCCGGGGTGGGAGCCGATGGTATTCTCAAAAAATACCTTTCTGTCACCGAAGGCGCCCTGGCGAAATTACTTTGGGAACGGACTGGCGCAGGGCATGGGAAAAGGCACGCGCCGGAGTGTGATGAATAATATTTTCTACCAGTTCACGGGGCTGCCCGGTCAGGTGCTTCCTTCTGAAGAAACTGATTTCACTTTCGAAGGGAACCTGCATTGGTCGGCGGAGGCTTTGTCTGCCGGGGCCGAATCGTGGAAGCTGAGTGACCGCTATGGTGATCCCGGGTTGGCGAGTGTTCCCGCTGATTTTACTGAAGTCCCCGACCTGCGGCCTGCGAAAGCAGGGCCGGGCATGATCCAGCCGGGCGAATCGATTCCGCGGGTTGGAGTGCGGGGCCGGTTTACGATTTTCGGAGAAAAAGTCGCACCGGATGAATCGCCTGCGCAGATCGCATCATTTGCTCACTCCGTTTCTGAATGGCCGGGAAAACGTGCGGCTCTCGTGAAGGGGTATCCGGCTTTTGATGCGCCGATCGTTCAGTTCATTCTCGAGAAAGCCGGTTACCGGGTTGATGTGTTTGACCGAATCTGGCTGCCTGTTGATCAATATCTGAATTACGAAATCGTTGTCTTTAATGGAGACACGGTGCGGGCCAAAATGGAACCGTCCGGCCTGGCTCCCGATGAGTTCGGTAAAGTTCGCGCTTTCATGGAAAAGGGCGGAACGCTGGTCCTGATGCGGGGCAATGCCCGGCAATTCTATCCCGGAGACAAAGGCCGTGCCGAGTTGGAATCAATCACGGGCTCGCTGCCACGGGGAGCTGCATATCAACCGGAACTGACTAAGGATCATCCCTGGCTCACCCCGCTCGATGGGAACGAAGAATCACCTACCTGGATGACAGCGAAAACGGTAACGCCACTACCGATGCCTGAGGCTGACAATGCCATTGCCGACCCGACAGGGATGTCGATTCTGGGGCGGGTGAGCGTAGGGAAGGGAGGGCTGACGCACATTGGCTGGATTCCCAGCGCGGCACTCCCGAGCGGACGAAAGAAATCAACCCTGGAAGACGAGCGAGCCTTCGATGTCCACTATGGGATATTGGAGAATGTGCTGGTGGGCAAGTAGTCGCGAAACAGGTTGCTCAACGGGACGACCGTCAGCTGGCGTCACGGGCTAACGTTACATGAAGCACCGGTAAAACTGCTCCGGGTGATTAAAACATTGCGGTGGGCGGAGGCGTTCGATAGCGTCCCTTCATGGAATCAGAATCGACTACTTCAACGATCAGATAGCAGCGGTTCGGGCATTTGCACAGAACCTGGCTCCGGATTCCCGCTTGATCGAAACGACACATGGCCGTGCCCCGATCAGTCTACTGCTTGGCATGGAACCGGAGAGCAGCAGTCACGAATGGCGCGAATCGTCGCCCGCTTCTCCAAGTCATTCCACGGAGTTCCAAACCTGGACTTACTCAAGCCGAAAAGTATTCACCTGCATGGCCGTTCGCAAAGCTCTCGAAGAAATCCCGGCGGGAATTTATCGGGCAAAGGGATTTATCGATGTGGAATCGAAAAACCATTGGCGCGGGGTTTTTCAAATGACGGGTGGTCGTGCCTGGCTCCGGTTAGTCGAGACCTGGGGAAACGATGAACAGCCGGAAACGAGGCTCGTTTTTATCGGCAAAAAGTATTCAGAGATTACTTCCACGCAACTGGCGAAAATCTTCGATGACTGTGCGGAGCGATATTCTCAAGCTGCACTCGACAGCTTGGAGCCGGTTCGTATCAAGAACCTCAAAGCATTGAGCGTTCAGTTTGTATGAGGAGCAAGCCAAAGATAGCGTGGCTCTATCAAGGTGTGAATGTGAGACTGGCACGTCACCAGTCTCACATCAGGCCATTCGATGTTACCCTTTAACAAGTAGCTTCGCCGTAAGATGATATTCGGTTCCACCGTCCTTGAATTTCTTGGTGACTGTTGAACCAACTCCTCCGAAGTCACTAAGAGCGAATGCGCCCTCGATCGTTTTAAGGTCATCGACACCGGATGTCACATTGAGTGTGATGTCGAAGTTGCTATCAAACTGAATAATGGTGCCGCATTGCCATTGATTGTCATCGTTTTGATCCATCTCAAACTCGTTCCAGATCGGGAAGCGATACTTTTGCGAATGACTGTCAACGGCCCAGAGAATCTCCACATCATCATGAGCACCCCGGTCGGAGTGCTGGTCATCACAAAGCAATTCAGTCAGCACGACTTTGTTTTTGTAGGAGCCAGTCTGGAAGGTGGGATACCTCTCAAGATGTCCGGCGAAAAGAAAGAGCTCTTCGGCTGAAACGCCGTCGTCCAGTCCCAGATCAATGCCGAGGAAAGCAGCCTTGGCAATCTTCAAGGTATCAAGCGAAATCAGGTTTTCGGAATCCAGTTTATCTTTGTCACCTTTAGCCACCCAAATCGTGCCGGAGAGTCCGGCTACATCAGTCACTTCAACTTCGGCCCCTTCATAAAATCCACCGATCTCCTGTGGATGTTGAGACCAAATGCCCACATTGAGAGCGCCACTCGCGCCGCCTTCAACCCCTTCCAACAAGGCACCGCCAGCATAGACAGCCCAGTTGTCCGGGAAGTCACCCAGATCCATCACCACTCCGAAGTCTCCCTGAATACCGACGAAGATTTCCACCTGGGCAGTGATACCAAGCGATATGGCTTCGATCCACGGGAGTTGCCCTACAGCACGAACCACATCTTCGAAGTATTGCCCGGAGAGAGCTTCCTGAAAGATCCCCTCCAAAGTTGAAGGATCCGTTGAGCCTGTTGCCTGCTGTCCCTGGGGAGTTTGCGACCATGCCTGGAGAGCTTGTTTGATGGACTCCTGCAAACTTTCCGGAACCGGAGTGTCCTGCGTATCGCTCTGTGGGGTGAAATCATTGATCGAGACGTCAACGGAGTATCTCGAACTGTCGACACCCCAAACATCGTAGGTATCTGAGTCGGAGTCGGCATCGAACGTGACGTTTCCCAGCATGTCAGGCGGATCCAGCAGCTGTAGTGGCCCGTCATTGTCCCACAGGCTGACATAAGCATTCTGAGAGTAGGCAAACTGAGGCTTCTGCGGATCATCGCCATGTGGAAACGTGATCTGGTCATCATCCTCCATCGGCCAGGTGCCGTCGACGGGGTAGCGGATCGGCGGGCCACCGTCCAATTGCACCATGAAGAACACGTCGTCCTTTCCCGGGCCATTGGTTTTGTCCTTACATATAACTGAATTGATTGTGAGTTTTTTCATAGGTTCCTCTATAGAGTCACCCTGTGGTACTGTTTGTTGGGAAACGTTTCCAGTACATTCATCAAAATTATATGACACAAATCAGGCGTAGGGTAACTCGAGCTCAGGCCTGTGTTCCTCTCCTCAGTCTCCCCGGTATTTCCAGAACGTGAGAACACCCGAGGCTCCCAGTGCTGCGATACGATCCGAGTCAATCCAGGTGACGGTAGACAGCCCGACTTCGATGGGGGGCGCTTTCCAGATCGCTTCACCGGTTTCCAGATCCCATTCGATCATCGCCTGCCTGGGGTTCCACCCCGTCGTCAGGATCGTGGTCTGGTCGTGCCCCCAGATCGCTCCCTGGGTGGCTTTTCCAATCGGTCCGTAGGACTTCCCGTTCGTCACCCCCCCTGATTCGCTGTAGTCGAACACCCAGGAATAGCCGTCCCGCCCAAAACCAAGCAATCGTTTTCCTTCAGCATCGAAGGTGAGGCCGCCGAGACGGGTCGACAATTCGAATTCACTAAGGGTTTTTCCATTGGCCGCAGAGATGACATAAAGCGGGTCGTTTGATCGGGGGGGATCGCCACAGGCAATAATCCTCTTCCGGTCAGGCGAGAGAACGATAGAAAAAGCCGGTTCACGAAACTCACTTGTCCACATCAGCTTTTTCTTCTCGATGTTCCACATTTGAACTCCCAGGCGAGTCCCTACGACAACGTGTTTGTGATCGGGCATGAAAAACGCAGACAAGACAAAGCCCTCTTCGAAAGGTTTACCGCTTTCGATAAACGGTGCTGCTTCTTCAGGGGCGAACCGGGTCAGTTCTTTAAGTGGGTTGGCGTTGTGAATGACGATCTCCCCCTGCTCGGTTGTCGTAAGTATCATCCGGCTGTTGGGTGACACTGCCAAAGACCGGCAAAAACCATCGGTCATCCAGAACTGCGAAAAGTTCCAGGATTCCCCCCCGAAAGTCTGCTGCGGTTCGTATGACTTCGCATTCCATTCGCGCACATAGTCACGGGCGCGTGAGTAAAGCCGGTTTCCGTTCGGGGCAGCCACCAGTCCCCTTTGTAAGATGTTGCCTTCGGTGAGTTCAGTATGACCACGTCGGATTCCAACCAGTTGCCAGCGGTGACTCTTGAGATGTCGCAGAATGTTTTGTGCTCTGAGAACGGCCTCTTCGTTTTTGCTCGACTCCGTGAGGGCCACAAGTGCGTCATGGGCATCAGTTGCTTCTCGTAAATAATCCTCCGCCTCGTCGCGCAAACGAACCCGGTCAGCACCAAGTTGCTCAACCCATTGGTCGATCGACTTCCCTCCCGGTTCGTCCTGAGTAAATGCATTTCCGATCACAAGCAGAGCCACAAGAATGCTTTTCACAAAGTCAGAAGGCTGTTTCGAAATGATTGGGGGACGGGATATCATGATAAATCTTCGATGATGGCGGGTCTTTGGGTTCCGAGCCGTCGCATGGCCCATTCGAGACAGAGGCACACGGCCAGGGCGATCCACAGCCACCACTCTGACCAAAGCGGTTCGGACCAGGACTTTTGGGAAAGTCTGGATCGGCGTTCAGTCGCTTCATTGATCGCTACGAATGCGGCCTGAGCATTATCAACCACAGAGCCTCCGGTCGCGCGGGCGATGTCAGCGAGGAACAGGGGATCGGGCGCGGTTTGGGCAAATTCAGGATTTCCCCGGTGCACTCCCACACTCACAGTCTGCGAAAGGGTTTCGCCCTTCACCTCCACATCGAAGATCACATCGACTTTATCCGCTTCGCCGGATCTGGATGGCATGTTCAATTCCCCGGTGAACTCGCGGCGGTCACGGTCATAGAGTAAACGAACCCGGCGGGAGTCGAATCCATCAAGCCGGGCTCCGACATTTAACGCCAGCAAATCGTCGACCTCTGATACTGATAATACTTCCGCAGCGACAGGCAGTTTCTCACCGGGACGAGCTTGAGCCGCCACGACTCGCCCTGCCAGTTTGTCGCGGTGCCAGCGCACACTGTTTTCTCCGAGCCACCGAACCATGTTGACCCAGTACTGTGCATACCAGGGTGAAGGGTGGGAAGGCTCGGGACCGTAATCCGCCGTGGCCACCAACTCATTGAACCGTAATCCGCGACCATGGCCGAGCTCGATCCCGCGGATCTCGGCACTGAGGACGGGGCTGTCCGCCGGTCCCCAATCGAGATAGAACGCACCGCCACCGCCATTCGGATCCGGCATGAAAGCGACACTGCGCCCGCGCCCGTAGGTCTGGGCAACGATGACAGGTTCGTCGCCTCCTTTCACCGATGCCAAAACGATCGCTCCCGGTTTGGCTCGCCGCACCAGATTCATCCCGGTGAATTGCGGGTGTGCCTTTAAGATATGTTCATTTTTCTCAGGGTCGGGAGACACGGCCCACAACGGATGATTACGCGCGGACTCGGGGATTTCGATGTCGAACCATTTGTGGTAACGCCCCGCCCCATAGGATTTCATGTCGACAGGCACTATCTTCTCCCATGGCGTTTGATCGTATTTACCAGTGTCGAATGCGGTGTTTCCCCCGCCCATCAGAAACCCGCCGCCGCGATGCTCAACCCAGTCGACCACCCAATTCATCTGCTCTTCGGAAAAGTTCCCGCGTGAGACATCGCTGACGATCAACACATCGAACTGATGAAACTCCTCTTTGGTTTGGGGAAAATTCCGGCTGCGGTCGAGCTTCATTTCTCCATTGTAAAACGTGACGCCCATCAGATTGGGTTCGTTCAAATACTGGCTCCAGGGTGTCAACAACACGTGTTCAATCTCCCCGGTTGCCTCCCAGGCGCGGGACATCATCTCCATGTCATTCCAGCAATGCCCTGAACTCCCAATGGTGCGTTTGGCATGGGTACCTTCACAAAACAGGACACGAAGTTTTCCGGTGGCAATCTCGACGGGAAAGGAAAACCGATTGTCATCCAGATCAATTTCCGGTGGGGCATTCGGCGATGTCAGCTCGACCCGATAAGTCTCCGAACGCAGGCCGCTTTCAAACACCAGCATCTGACTGGACGGCCTGGTGTTGTCGGTCGAAGGAAAGAATTCCCGTTCCGCCTGAATGTCACCCGCATCATTCCGGACGCGAAGCAGGAGTCGTTCGTCGGGTGCGAATCCAGTCGTTTCGACATCGACGTGAACCGCCACAGGTGAGCGTGGCCTCACCGTTTGCGGAGCCTGAACTGCCGTGAGGCTTGCATTGCGTGGCGGACTATCGATCCCCACCACGTGCGTGGAAATCGGGACCTTGGCGGCATTTGCTAAAGCCAGAGCCAGTCCGAGCTGGTCGCGGTCGTGAATACATCCATCACTCACTACAGTGATGTGATCCAGCGCCCCGCCGTTTCCAGCCAGGAGTCGTTCCACTGCTGCTGCCAGATGAGTCCGTGAACCTTCGGGTGTTTCAGCGGCATGATCCAGATCAAGGTCATTGGAGAACGTCAGAGTCCGGATTGAGTCCGCGTCCTCCTTCTTAAGTTTGTCAGAAAAATCCTGAGCTGCTTCCCAGCGTGACTTTCCATCAGCAGCAGCCAGGTTCATGCTGGCTGAGGCGTCGAGCAAAACCACACTGTGGCCGGCCGACTCGGGTTGAGATATTTCCCGGCTGGGATTGAGAAGAAGGATGGTCAGCGCCGCTATTGCTCCGAGACGAAACATGAAACAGAGCGGATGAAACCAGCCGGGAGCCAGTCGACGTGGACCTTTCCATTCCCTCCAAAGCGCCGTGGCCGCCGCAGCAAAAGCGAGAGCGACAATCACAATCAATGGAATCGGAGGATCGAAGTTCATGCGTAAACCTCCCTTTCATAGTCTGCCGCCACCGTTTCTCCATGTCGCCTTAGAGCCCATTCAAGAGACAGACACAGTCCGAAAATCGCCAAGGGCCAGGTGCTTGCCCACAATGGTTCAGACCAACTTCGTTTTGATTCGAGTCGTCGGCGTTCGGTTGCTTCGTGGCTGAATTCTGCCGCATCACTTACCGTCTTCAGAATCGATCCACCTGTTGCGGTGGCGAGGTCGCCCATAAAAACCGGATCAGGCTTCGACTGAGAAAACTCGGGGTTCCCCCGATGGATTCCAACTGAGATTGACTCGGAGAAATCCTGCCCTCTTACGTTCGCATCAAAAATCACGTTCAGTTCTGTCTTCGATTCGAGATCCTCAGGAACTGATAATTCGCCCGTAAACTCGCGTCGGTCTCGATCATAGTTCAGCCGAATGCGCCTGCCTCCGCTTTCAAGTCGAGCCCCTACATCCAGTGAAAGTAATTCATCGATCTCTGTTACCGGGATAATTTCTGCTGCGACTGGTAAGTTTTCTCCGGGGTGAGCTTGAGCTGAAATCACGCGGCCGGCGAGCTTATCCCTTTGCCAGCGAATGCTGTTTTCCCCAAGCCACCGAACTACGTTCACCCAATATTGACCGTACCAGGCCGAAGGGTGAGGGGGAGATGGTCCGACATCCCGATTCGCCGCAGCTTCGTCGAATCGAAATTTCTTCCCCTGCCCAAGATGAACCCAATTGGGGTTGAGCGTTGGGCCATCGGCTGGCCCCCAGTCAGCATAGAACCGGCCCCAGCCTCCGTTTGGGTCCGGTAAGAATGCGACCGATCGGCCTCGACCATATTGTTGGGCTGCGATAACGGGCTCGTTGGTGCCACTTCTTACAGCTAGAACAATGGCTCCGGGCTTGGCTCGACGAACGTGATTCATTCCTGCAAAGCGGGGGTGAGCGGACAGGATGACGTCGTTCTGTTTCGGGTCGGGAGAAACCTGCCAGAGAGTGTGATCGCGAACTTCTTCTGGAATATCGATCTTGAACCACTTTGCTGAAAAACCTTCGCCGTAGGCTTTCATGTCTACAGGAACGATTTTCTCCCATGGCGTTTTGTCGTAGTTACCGGAATCAAACGTGGTGTGGCCGCCGCCCATTAGAAATCCACCACCTCGTTTTTCAACCCAGTCAACGACCCACTGCATTTGTTCGTTGGAAAAATTCCCGACAGGGACATCGCTGATCAGCATGACATCGTAGGAATACATTTCTTCGCGAGTTGGAGGAAACCCTTTCGAAAAATCAAACAGCATCTCCCCGTTGTGAAACGTGACAGCGCCCAGGTTTTCCTGATTCGTATACGCATCAAGCGGGCTTAGACAAAACTGCTCAATCTCTCCAGTCGCTTCCCACGCCCGTGTCATCAGTTCCATGTCGTTCCAAAAGTGGCCTTTGTCACCAACCGCACGCTTCCAATGAGTGCCCTCCACAAAAAGCACCCGCAGCTTTCCCGTCGCAATCTCAACACGAAATGAAAATTCGTTATCCCCTAAATCGACTTCGTGTTCCTTCCTGTTTTCTGTCAGTAGCTTCAACTGATAGTGCCCTGTCCGCAGTCCGCTTTCAAAAACCAGGGACTGCCCGGCTTCTCCTTCGCTATCGAGATAAAATTCAGATTCGGCAATCGTTTCACCTGCCTCATCGGTCAACTCAAGTCGAAGAATTTCGTCATCCGTGATCCCAGTGCCTTCGACATCGACATGGATCGAAACCGGTGAACGTGGCCGGACCATGCGCGGGCTCTGAACGGCTTTGACGGCCAGATTTCGCGGGGGACGGTCAACGCCAAACACCTTCGTGGAAACCGGAACCCTGGCGGCATTTGCCAAACCGAGTGCTCGCCCCAACTCCGCCCGGTCGTGAATCCCCCCATCACTCAATACTATGATCTGAACCGGTGCTGTGGTTGTGAGAATACGTTGCAAAGCAGCGGCGAGGTTGGTCGCCCGACCGTCAGGCTTCTGATTCAAATCGATGATTGGGGTGAACCCAGCGGCGAAGGCCGACAACTCAGCTTCATTAATTTCCTTTGTCACCGCTTTGGCAAAGACGACCGCTTCATCCCAACGTGAGCTCCCGTCGGCTTCGGATGCGAGAGTCATGCTGGCTGATGCATCGATCAAGATCATCGTTGGCGCCGAAGAATCTTCATTGCTGGAAAGTTGTCGCGACGGGTTCAGTAAGATCAACGTCAATGCGAAGAGGGCAGCAAGGCGCAGGACAAGGCATAGAGGATGAAGCCAACCTGGTTTTAAGGACCGCCGCCTGACGATTTCCCGGCGAACGGCCAGTGCCATCGCAAGCACTGACAGAACTGCAATAACAAGAACAGGGATCGGCGGGTCAAAATTCATTCTCACTCGATCCGCAATGCCAGAGTCCGCTGTGCGTCCCGCAACCGCGTCACCACTTTGTTCACTCCTTTTCGAAATGCTGCCCCGGCATCTTCTGCGCTCTCAACGGGCTTACCATTTACTGAGACAATAATCATTCCCACCTCAAGTTGATCACCCGCGCCTTTTGAAGCGCTTTCTTTCTTCGCAATTTCCAGCCCGTTTTCGGAGATCAAAAACTTCACTCCGGGGATGGCATCGAGGGTAAACAGGTTTTCCACCGCGTTTTCCGTCGACGGACTTTCCCCCGCTTTGACAGCTACCTCCATAGTGGTGCCGGACCGGATGATGGTTAGGTTGATCGATTCCCCTGGCGCAATGCAGGAAAACGCGACACGAAGATTTCCGCGGGTATCCATCCGACGATCGGCTGCGTGGGTGATGACGTCGCCCACTTGCAACCCGGCCAGCTCGGCCGGCCCCCCTTTCATCAGATCGACGATCCACACTCCGGAGATTTCCGGCGCGCCGGCTTCCTTCGCCCGATCACCATTCATTTCATCGGTTTGAATCCCGAAGAACCCGCGGTGCATCTCTCCGTGCTCAGCGAGACCTTCGACCACTTCAGACATCAACTGAGTCGGCACGGCAAATCCCAGTCCGATGTTGCCGCCTGCGCCGGAATAGATCGCGGTATTGATCCCCACCAGTCGCCCGCGAGAGTCGACCAATGCCCCGCCTGAGTTACCTGGATTGATGGCGGCATCTGTTTGGATGAAGCTTTCATAGCCGCCGTTTCCATTCAGATTCAGACTCGTCCGGTTCGTCGCCGAAACCATTCCCATCGTCGCTGTCATCCCGAGTTTGAACGGATTGCCCACTGCAAAAACCAGATCACCAGTCTGGACCTCGTCGCTGTCGGCCAGAGAAAGCGGAGTGAGTTCTTTCGCATCGACTTTCAGTAGAGCAATATCAGTCAGTGGATCGGCTCCGACGATGATGGCTTTGAGAACTTCCCGGTTGTGTAATTCCACAGATGCTGAGTCCGCCAGTTTTCCTGAGGGCAAATGGACCACGTGACTGTTGGTGACGATCCATCCGTCGGCTGAAAGAATGACTCCCGACCCGACGCCCATTCTTCTGTCGTGCCCCTCTGATTCGTCATCGTCACTTTCGCTGTCTTGTTTCCCGAAGAATCGTGACAAAGGATCGGACGTATCTTCGTCGATGGTGATCAATTGTTCCGGAAACACCGACACCACGGAAGGCGTGACCCGCTTCAGTAATTCCCTGTAACCGGTGGGATGGATGACCGGGGGTGAGACCGAAGGAGTCTCCGCATCATTGGATATCGCCACCAGCTTAGCGGCCGCTTCGGCCGAAAGGCGAGGGGACTCCTGGGAAAACCCAAGCCCGCCTGATGTGAGCAACACGATAACCCATAGACGAACGAACCCTGTTGGTTCGTTGAACAGACCCTGTTGGTTCGTGAAACGTTTTTTGTGGAGGCGACTCATTTTCCTTCGATCCAATTCTCTCCGCCAAAGTCATTCGACAGGTCCCTGAAGTAGTCTTCGATCTCACGGCGGTTTTCTTCCGGGACAGCACGGCGGCCACCGGCCACGGCAGAGATTTGTGGGATCTCCCCAACCAGTTCATCGACCCGCTTTTCAATCGCTTCGAGAATCGGAATCATGTTGCGATCAAAGGGGGCGTTGTGGAGATACCGGCCCCAACTGCGAATCCTTTCGTCATTGAGACGATCCAGTTTGCTGGCGAAACGTCCGGTGGGTGCACCCGGTCCGCGGAATTGTGAGTCCTCCGGTTTTCCCTGTTCCGATTCGCCGCCCCTGCCATCTTCCGTAGCTTTGGCTGGATCGGACTCTCCTAACAAAGCCGCAAAAGGGTTCTCTTCCCCTCCTTGGCCGGTCTTTCCGTTTTCACCTCCGGGTTCGTCTCCTTCACCATTGCCTTCGCCTTCCAGTTGTTTTTTAAGGTTCTCGATTTCTTCTTTCACTTCAGCAAGGCGGGCCAGCTCGGATGAATTGAGTTCGCGGGCCAGTTCACGCATGCGCTGACCGGCGGCCCCCAGTTTTTCGGCGAGTTCTTTTGCTGAATCTCCTTCTCCTTCTCCATCCGGTCCGGTTCCTTTCCCTTCATTTTTGCCTTCACCTTTACCTTCGCCCTTTCGCGCTTCGGCCAATTGTTCCAGGGCTTCCGCCAATTCGCCCATGCCGAGCCCTTTTCTTAATTCGGCGAGCGCTTCCGCTTTTGAGCTTCCGCTACCCTTGCCATCTTCATCCTCCGGTTTCCCTCCATCTCCCGGTTGATCGCCTTCGCCCTCTTTTCCACTTTCACCTTTGTCATTCTCCTTCTCACCCTCGCCCGATTGATCACCCTCTCCTTCGCCGCTTCCGTCTTCGGGTTCGCTGGCCATTCCTTTTTTTGATTCCCGTTCGGCAAGTGCTTTCAATACCTCGTCAGTCAACCGAGCTCTTCGTGCCGCCCGGGCAAGGAGCTCAGCTTCGTCAGCGGCAGATTTTCCATCCGCCTCATCGGAGCCCTGTTCATCTCCTCCATCAGGATCTTCGCCACCCTCAGAGTTCTCTTCACCTTTCCCGCTCGATTCTCCTTTGGAATCTCCGCTTGATTTGCCATCGGATTTCTCTCCCGAAGATTCGCTTTCAGAGTCACCGCTGTTCTCTCCCTTTTCCGATTTGCCGCTTCCTTTGGATTCAGGTTCGCCCGACTTCGATTCACCCGACTTGGACTTGCCTGACTTGGATTTACCCTTCGACTCCTCCTGACCTTTCTCTTCTCCTTTCGGTGATTCTTTTTCTCCCTTCGACTCCGAATCTTTCTCCCCTTCAGGCTCAGCTTCCTTTTCACTTTCACTCTCTTCGTCACCTTCTCCCTCACTGTCAGACTCGGACTTTTCGGCCAGTTCTTCCGCTTCCTTTTCCATTTCGTTGGCCATCTTTTCGAGGGCTTCCGATGCCATCTGCATTTCCAGTACGGTCAGAAACTCGGCCAGCTCCAGCAACCGTTGTTCCGCCACAGCCAGATCGAGCACGGCACCTGCTTCGCTGTCAGAATGCAACTTGTTCCCTGCATCCTTCATCGCGACTTCGGCGTCATTCATCAAATCGAGCGCGCCCTCGGTCCGCTCGGGATGAGTCAAGAGCCGGGAATACAACTCCCCGGCATCATAAATCGCGACATCCTGTTGGCGGCGAGTCACCTCCGGACTGGTTGATTTCGCGATCTCCTCATCTTCGATCTGTGCCTGGACGTCTGCCTCTTCCCGCGCTAATCGGCGGGCTTCGTCAGCCAGCTTGGTCAGCATGGGCGGTTGCTCCTTCGGATCCATCGGCTCGCCTTCTTTGCTGTCTGATTTGAGAATCATTGTCATCAGCCGCTTGCGGAGGCGGAGCAAATTGGAAAGGGAGCTGTCTGCCACTTCGAAGGCGGCGTCGCGGTTTGGAACGCGGAGCTCTTTCCCGGCCTGAACCATCTGCTCGCCCGCGACTTCCAGCAGGGTGATGTCATCCTGTTCGATCCGCCCCGCTTCCAGCCAGGCGGCCACCAGCGTTTCAACATCGAGCGACAGCGCATCTTCCCTCGCAGCTTCCCCGGCGCACTTTTCGATTAAGTCCTGGCTGATGGTATCGCGTCCGCCGCCTTTGAGCACGAATACCTCCGAAACGATCCCGCGCTGGCGCTCGATAATTTTCTCGAGCCCGACGATGTCTTCCATCTTGATCTTCGGCCCACCACCTTCCGTTGACTCCAGCTTTCTAAACTTCCAGCGCCGTTTGAACTGTCGAATGTCAATGGAACGGAGATGGCTTAGAGAGCGGGGACCGCCCCTCGGTTTGCGATCAAGTGCGTAGGCATACAGTCGAACATTATCGGTGATTTCCAGCGGCACTTGCTCCAGCATCGCTGCAACCATTTCATTCGCCTGACGCTGGTTCCCGGTATCGATGACCTTTTCCAAAATCCAACGGGTCTCGCCGGCGGCTTCAAGGACCACTCCGACCTCACCAAGGCCGTAGTCATCTTTGGCTCGAATTCGCACGGGGATCTCTGTGATGCTGGTCGCATCCAGATCTTTGGCCGGTTCCAAAATCTCGATCTGCGGAAGCTTATCTTCCAGTCCTTCGACTTCGAAACGCCACGAATCGACCGGGCGACCGCGACGGTCGGTCACAGTCAGAACCGGGTTTCGTGTTCCGGCTTCAAGAGTGTGAACCGAAGTGACACACGTTTCGGCGGGGGGAATAAGTTCAGGGTCACCTTCTCCGGTCATGGCCCATTCCACTTTGGCCGGTGCGGTATTAAAAACGAAAGTCCAGGTTGCTTTGGTTCCTTCCAGCGCCCGGACATCTCCGCCGCTGCGCTCTTCGTCTTTCCGTTCGATGTATTCCGGAAACTCAAGGTGCACCCTTGCTTCGCGAAGCTCGGGGATGGGTTCGTACTGCAACAGCAACTCTTCCGTTTTACCATCTCCGGCCATTGCGTAGACGGATAGATTTTGAGAGCGCCCCGTGAGCACGGCATCCCAGGTCCGGCTGTTTTCGCGGGGCGTTAAGCTCACGGTTTCCCACTGTTCCTGCCCGGCCTCTTTCACGAACAAGGTCGGGGTCGCATCCCTTCCCGTCACGCCCAGGCGAAGCAGGGGAGGATGCCTTTGATCATACCACTCGGGCGGATTTTCCCAGGCCACCTGAGTGTAGGTCTGTGCAGTGGCCGGAAATAAGACCCGCTTCAAGGCGAGCCCGAATTCAGGCCGGGCCACCGCAGCGATCATCAGGGAAATGACAATCGCCAAAAACGTGAGCAATCGCCGAAGCCCTTCTCCGCGCGGGATCAATCGCCGCCAATCACCCTGATTAAGAAAACTCTCCGTCTCGGCCACCAACCGTTCACGAAAGCCGTGGGTCTCGCTGTTTTGCGGTGGGCTTCCGACGACTTCCAGGGCGGTGCGAATGCGCTGCCCGGCTTCGGGACGCTCCGATTCCATGGCCCGGGCGGTTTCTTCCGGGGTAAATCGACTGAAGATCTGGAATCGGTTTTTGGTGAGGAAAACGAGAGCGGCAAATACCACGACGGCCCAGATGGACCAGCGAATCACGGATGAAAGCGGGATGCGGAAGTCGAAAAATGCTGCCAGGAAAAAGGCGACCGCCACAAGCGCAAGGATGCTGCCCAGTGCGATGCGCCAAAACCAAAGGCGACGTTCCTTCGCCACGGATTCCACCGCATTCAGCCCGGTTGTTCGATTTCCTTCCATTGATTGGTTAGCGCTCAGGTAAGTCTCTACATTTTTACGGCACAAACAAAGGCAAAATTTCAAATCGCTCGACCGACACCGTTGAGCCGAACGCCGGGCCAACGCCAACCCCGCCCTGGAGCTTTGTAAAATCCCCCTCCAACATGTAGCGTTGTTCGCCGTCGACGACGATGTGAATCCGGTCATTCAGCACGAATATCCGAATGTCGTACATCTGATTTACTTCGAGGTATCCCTTGTCAGGCACAGGAAGTTTCACGTTGGATCCGGGGGTTGGATCATGCACCCGCAGCTCAGTGGGCCTCATTTCCCAGTTAAATATAGTGAGCAGGCGGCGCCCGATATAGATCCGGATGTTGGTCGAATCCGTCATCGCCCGCATTGAAATCTCGTAGGGCGGTTTCACACTGGCGACCGATTCGATGTAGCTGGCCCACTTGCTTTTTGAGGAAATCCGGAACGCTCCCCCTTTCCGTTCCACGATTGCTTCCTTTTCAAGCTTGATGTCTGTGAGCATTTCCATCGTCCAGAATGCCGTCAGGGTGCGAACCTTTTCCGGATCCTCGATCGCAGCATCGATTTTCTGTAAGTGGCGCTTTGATTCCACCGCTCCGGGTGTGTCCCCCTTTGCGGTGAGAGATTTTTCCAGTTCGATGAATCGTTCGCGGTAAATCTGCAGCGTGGTTTGGCGGGATTCCTGCAGGTTTTGCTCAATGGATCCGGCGTTTGCTTCGTAGAAATCCCGCAGCTTCTTCAGCTTTGGAAACGCCTCATAGTTGCGTTGACCGGGATAGGAGAACAAAGCGATCTCTTTCTCGATCGCTTTGACTCGTTCGATCTCCAGTTCCGAGATTGCTTCCCTTTTGATTATTTCAAGCGCCTCAAGATATTGAGAAGCTAACTTCGTGTTTGAAATAGAAACTTTGCGGAGACCTTCACGCAATTCCTCTTTTAGTTCCTCCACAGGTTCCGCCGGGAACAGAGAAGGGCCCATCAGCAGAAGAACCAGGGCGGGCAGGGCGATCACGTTTCTCATTTCAATCGGATAGTATCAGATATTTTCGGGGTGAAAACGAGTAGTGAGCTGAGTGGGGCGGGACATGAGTCCGGTTCCGGTCATTCCGATCCACAATGCTCACATTCTTTTTGGCGTGAAATCGATCGTGTGGCCAGTTCTGTTTTATCCGTATATAGAGGGGAGGGCTAAGAACGTTCGGACAGGTGTCGGTTTCTTTGAGCGAATAGAGTTCGCGCCCGACCTTTCAGGCCGATTGTTTTGTGCGTTCGACTTCGGGCCGATTAAGAGATGGGTCGAACGTTCGGACAGGGTCAGATTGATGAACGAACAGGGTTGGTTCGAGCAGTCCAGAGGCTGCTGCTCCTGATTCCCCCAACGAAATGGAAGGACGGACGTCGCATCGCGACCGCTCATTTATTGGACGATGTCGAAGTCTCCACCGGTTGATCGGTCGCTACGCGACGAAAACGATACAATGAACAGATTCCGTGGGTTAAAAACCCACGGCTATGAATGAGAAGTCGCTACGCGACATGAAATGATTCTTTTCCAGTCAATGGCGGCCTGAAAGGGCGAGCGCACAAAGCCCGGGGTTTGTGCGCTCGGGTTCTGTGAGGTCATAGAAAGGCGACTTGAAAGGGCGCGCGCGAATTCCCGCGATTGAGTTCGCGTCCGACCATTCAGGCGGGCATTCCCATTTCATTTCCAGTCCGGGGCTGAAGAGGCTGCGGATGAGAAGTCGCGACATGACATGATTCTTTTCCAGTCAATGGCGGCCTGAAAGGCCGAACGCGCAAAGCCCGGGGTTCAGCCCCGGGTTCTGTGAGGTCATAGAAAGGCGACCTGAAAGGGCGCGCGCGAATTCCAGTGATTGAGTTCGCGTCCGACCTTTCAGGCGGGCATTCCCATTTCATTTTCTGTCCTATGAATGGGAAGTCGCTACGCGACATGACATGATTCTTTTCCAGTCAATCGGTCGACATCGTTTGTTTGGTTTGGGTCGTTGCCATAAAAATGATGAGGGCTGATTAATCGTTCCTGCGGTCGTCATTAAAATCGATGATGGGCAAAAGAACGTTCCCGCGGTCGTCATCAAAATCGATGATGGGCAAAAGAACGTTCTCCCGGTCGTCATTAAAATCGCTGATGGGCAAAAGAACGTTCCCGTGGTCGTCATCAAAATCGATGGCGAACAAAAGAACGTTCCCGCGGTCGTCATTAAAATCGATGATGAGCAAAAGAACGTTCTCCCGGTCGTCATTAAAATCGATGACGGGCAAAAGAACGTTCCCGCGGTCATTTACCGTTCGTAAACGGGCAAAAGAACATTCCCGCGGTCATTTCCCGTTCGTAAACGGGCAAAGGAACGTTCCGGCGGTCTTTTCCCGTTCGTAAACGAGCAAAAGAACGGTCCGGCCGTCGTTTACCATTCGTAAACGGGCAAAGGAACGTTCCGGCGGTCTTTTCCCGTTCGTAAACGGGCAAACGAACGTTCCGGCGGTCGTTTACCGTTCGTAAACGGGCAAAAGAACGTTCTGGTGGTCGTTTCCCGTTCGTAAACGGGCAAAAGAACGTTCAGCAATTTTTTCGACGCCGGGATTGGAACCTTGTGGTAGGGGCGTCCGCCGGGCGTCCGCCCACTCATTCCACCGGTGGTTGCTGTGCTGCGAGCTGAGGACGTGAAGCCGCTGATTCTCCGCGTTTCGGGGCGGTGGCGAAAATTCCCTCAATCACAAGCCAGATGAGTAGCAGGACGGCGACCCACGGCCATAACTCACGCGGGCGCGGGGCAAACTGAGCAGCCACTTCTGATTCCCGCTTCTTTTGTTCGGCGGTTTCGCTCTTTGATCTCAAAGGCAGGCCGAGGGCTTTGGCTGCCTCGGCGAGCTCTGCCGTTGCCACGTTTGATTCCGCGGCATCGGAAACAACGACATCGGGCGGGCGTTCTTCGCCAAATAAATACCAGCCCGGCTCCCGATCTTCCCCGATTCCCGGAATAACGGTCCGGGCAGGTTCAGGAGGCTCACTCACTTCTGCCAGCCAGGAGAACAAGCCTTTCACGAAAGGCACGAAAACCGGATCCCTCGGCAGGTCGGTCCAGTCCCGGTTCAGTGGGTGTGGACAAATGAGAACGCGGTTCGTCTTCGATGCGACGAGAATGGAACGGCCGCCTTCCAGCCGGGCGATGGATTGCCAGTTGGGGTTGGTTTCTGCGATTGGTATTTCGTAACCCTCCACCCAGGGCAGTGACCGCAGGTCTCCGGAGCCGGTTGGTGCAAACGGGGCCAGGGCCGGGTGCGTGTTGTCCCATGAATCAATCCCGCTCTCGATTTCTTCGCCGTGGCTTTCGCCCGCCCCCGGAGGAAACAGCCCGGTTTCGATGAGGGACGCATAGAGCGCCGGGGCCCAACCCGTCCCGGGTACGATGAAAGCACCACCGCCGTTTCCGACATATTCAGCGAGGGCGCGGCTTTCTGCGACTGTGATTTCGCCCACCCCGCACAGCGCAACGGCGTCGAATTCGTCCAGCGAGACCAACCCCTGCCGGTTTTCCAGTCCGTAAACGATCTCGGTTGAGAAAGGGGACAGCCCGTGTTCTGCGCCGGATGCCTCGAGGGCTTTTTTCAGGAAATAGGCTTCCCCTTCGAAGGGCGTCCCGCCCGGATCACCGTCGACCAGCAGAATCCGGTTTTGATCGGTCCATTGAAAGACGAAAGGACGGCGATCATCCTGCGGCCAGTCGTCGGCTTCGGTCTTCACCGTCACCCAGCCGCGCACCCGGTCGCGTGAGGGCCGGAATTGAAAGAGGACCCGCTCTGTCCCGGCAACGAGCGGTTTCTCTTCGACGAAGCCTTCCACCTCAATCGTGACGGACGCCTTTTTGCCTGCGGGCAATCGAAGCCGCGCCTCGACTTCCATGGCCTCTTTCCGGTAGGGAGTCCGCAGATCGATGTGGGTCACCGCAGCATTGATCGCTTCTTTGGGAAGAAGCGGAATCATCTCGACTTCTATCCCGTTCGGCCAAACTCGGGGCGGATTTTCCGGCAGCGCCGAATGGGCGAAGTGACCAATGAGAATCAGGCGACCGGCGTCGGGTGTTCCCTGCTTGAGGAATTGATCGAGCGCCCAGTTCACCGCCACATCGAACCGCGAGGGCGCACCCGGGCGCGGCTGAAAATCTTCGATCGATTCGATCGGCTCCACGCGATCAGAGAACTGCGCGAGGCTGACGGTGTTTTCACTGCCGGAGAACTTCCGGAGAGTGGCTTCGGCCTGCTTCTTTGCTTCCGAAGTCATCTCTTTCGTCAGGCTGCCGGAAGCATCGATCAGGACCAGGGTGTGGTTGGCCTTTTCCTTTTCCGGGGCTTTGCCGGGAAGCGTGGGGCGGGCGAACAGCAACGCGAGCAGAAGTGTCGCGCCGATGCGCAGAAGCATGAGAAGAATTTCCTCCCACCGTGCCTTGCGTCGTCGCGACCGGTGGGCTGACTCGAGAAATCGCAGGGTGCCGACTTCGAGTTTTTTGAATTTTCTGCGACGACTCAGATGAAGCCATAGCGGGATCACCGCCAGGCCCATTGCCCATAGAAAGATTGGATTCGCGAACCCCACGGCGCACAGCGTGCCGAAGTTCATCTCTTCTGTCATCAATAAAATATCATTGTCTTCCGTAATGACTTCGCTAACCTCGCGAACGCATGATGAACCTGGTGGCCAGTCTATTTTCGATCTGTCTGATTGTGAGCGCGCAGGTGACGGCTCAGGAGAAAGGTTCAGCTCCGCCGCGGATTTGGATATTCAATGGCCTGCCGGGGGATGAAATCCATCACGCCTTTTATGAAAAGAATCTCAGCGACATCCGCAAGTCTCTGAACAGTCGCTTTAAGATTCCGGATCAAAACATTTCGGTTTTCTACGGCCCCAGGGAAGCGGGATACGATGGCGCGGCCACCCGGGAGAATGTATTGGCTGCGCTGGAGGAGGTCGTAAAACAGGGTGGCGGTGAAAAGGCGGGGCCGGTATGGCTGATCTTTCAGGGACATGCCAACCGCATTCCCGGCGGGGCAAATTTTAACCTTCCCGGACCGGATCTTTCGGCGCGTGATATCGCGAGAGCGCTCAAGGATTTTCCGAAGGAGCAACCCCTGGTGATCATCGCGACGACTGCGGCGGCCTCCGATTTCTTAACCGCGCTCAGCGCCCCCGGTCGGATTGTGATCGCCGCATCAGTGGCGCGCGATCCTGTCAGCGAAACCGAATTCCCGCTGGCGTTCTCTGCCGCGCTGGCCGCACCGGATACGGACAGAAATAAAGACGGGGCGGTCTCTGCCGAGGAGTTGTTTTTGTTCGCGAAACAGCGGGTCATCGAAATTTACGAGTCCGAAGGCTATATGATTCGGGAGCACGCCCAGCTCGACGGCAACGGTGATGGCAAAGGAACCCAGCGCCCCGCCGAAGAAGACGCCGGGCCGGCTGCCAAAGTCGCGCTCCGAATTCCGAAGGGCTCCCAATTCGAGTAAGTAACAATTGATACAACTATGGAACAGCTTAACGAGGCGCGCGAAGCCATCGCCGCCGAAACATCCAAATGCGTCATCGGCCAGCAGGCCGTTTCCGATTCGCTTTTTCTCACCCTGCTATGCGGCGGCCACTCGCTGCTGCTCGGAGTGCCCGGCGTCGGGAAGACCCTCATGTCCGCCGCGCTTTCCAAAGCGCTCGACCTCAACTTTCAGCGGATTCAGTTCACCCCGGATCTGATGCCGGCTGACATCACAGGATCGGAGATTCTGGAAGGGGACGGCACCGGGAAGTTCGAGCGGGCCGTGATCCCCGGCCCGGTTTTCACTAACATTCTGCTCGCCGATGAAATCAACCGGACGCCGCCGAAGACGCAGGCCGCGCTGCTGCAGGCCATGCAGGAACGCCAGGTGACTATTGGTCGTGAGACGCGCTCGCTCGACGACCCGTTTTTCGTGCTGGCTACGCAGAACCCGATCGAGATGGAGGGAACCTACCCGCTTCCCGAGGCGCAGTTGGATCGCTTCTTCTCCTGTATCAAAGTCGGTTATCCCACCCCGGACGAAGAACTGGAAATCGCCACCACCGGGCCGGGCGAGAAGCTCGATTCGGTCAATGCGGTCCTGAACGGGGGGCAAATCAAGCAACTGCAAAAGGCCGTTCGCGAAGTGCCGCTCGCCAGTGATGTCGCCAAATACGGTATCCGGCTTGTCAATGCGACCCGCCCCGATTCCGAAGCGGCCGATGCCGAGGTCGTGAAGTTTCTCTCCTGCGGTGCCAGTCCCCGCGCTTCCCAGGCTCTGCTTCTGGCCGGCAAAGCGAGGGCGTTGATGCATGGACGCGTCCATGTTGATTTCGATGACCTCCGGGCTCTCGCGCCTGAAATATTGCGGCATCGACTCGTGCTGAACTTCAAAGCGCGGGCCGAGAATCTCGATGCGGATGCTCTGGTTGCCCGCTTGCTGGAAAATGTGAGCGCATGAAAACCGTTGCGGACATCGCGCAGGATCCGGACGTGTTCCTCGCCATCGATGATCTCGAGCTGGTCGGGAAAGGCATCGCTGATTCCGTATGGTATGGCATGCATCGTTCCTCGGTGCGCGGTCCCGGTGTGGAGTTCGAAACCCATCGCGACTACCAGCCCGGCGACGATTTGCGTCGGGTGAATTGGGGGCTTTACGCGCGACAGCGGCGGCTCTTTACCAAGGAGAGCCGACGCGAGACTCAGCGCCCCGTTCACTTGCTGCTGGATGGAACCGGCTCCATGAACGTGACCCACGGTCTCTGGTCGAAGATCGACTACGCCCGTCGCGTCATCGCCGCCCTCAGTTTTCTGGGCGTCAAGCAGGGGGATTCCCCGTCGCTCGCCATCCTGAGAGACACCGTGGAAACCTTCGTGCCGCCGAAGTCCGGCAACCGCCATGCCCTCGAGATCTGCGCGACCTTGTTGCAGTTCGAGAGCGGAGGCGAGGGCAATATGAAACAGGCGCTGGCTGACTGCCATGTTCATACCGGGGGCCGCCGGGGGTTCGTGGTGTTCGTATCAGATTTTTTTGATCAGGAAGCCGACATCTTCGCCGAGCTGGCCTCCTTTCGTGCCCAGGGCCACGACGTCCTCGCGCTCCAGGTTCTCGATCCCTACGAAGCCGAGCTTCCCACCGCCGGTGACTATGAATTCGTCGACGCCGAGACCGGTGCCCACTTCAAGACGAGCTCCGAGCCGATCCATCGTTCCCACGCCGAAGCCGTCGCCGCCTGGCGCTCCGATTTGAAACACAGTGCCCTGGCCCGCGACATCCGGTGGGAGTCCGTGACGACGAATGATTCGCTGGCCGAAGCCGCGCGGCGGTGGATGAGCGTGTCGTAACGTCCCGCCTCAAACTTGCATAGCTGGTGAAGGTTCCGTAGAATCCTGCTATCCCTGGAGGGACCAACCATGATTTTCATCAGCTATAGAAAAACGGATTCTCGCGACTTCGTTAATAATTTGGACCGCGATCTGGCGTGTCATTTCGGCAGAGAAAACGTATTTATTGATCGAATGCGCCTTGAGCCGGGCAGTGTGTGGCCCGACGAACTCGAACGTCACGCCTCTAATTGCAGCGTGATGCTGGTAGTGATTGGGGAAACCTGGCAAACCACGGCGGAAAAATCGCCAGAGCTCATGGGAGTGCCGCGTCTCCACAATCCCAACGATTGGGTGCGAAAAGAAATCGGATTGGCCCTGAGTCACGACCGGCTGGTTGTCCCGTTGTTGCTTAACGCCGCAAAACTGCCCAATGAAAGTTGGCTTGCGTTATGCGAACTGGAAGGCCTGCACAGCCTTCAGCAAATGCGCATCCGGTCAGATGATTATGAGAATGATTTGGAACGCCTCATCAAATTCCTCGAATCATGCTCGGTAAACGTCCGGTCAGGGAGTTCTGCGAAGCCGACGGCACACCTCAAAACCAGCATTCCCCACAATCTCCCCACCCTTCAGCCGTTCTTCGGGCGGGAGGGGGAACTGGCGAAAATTGCCGACGCGCTCGATCCAGATTCCCGCACCTGGGGGGCCCTCATTGATGGACCGGGAGGTATGGGGAAGACGTCGCTGGCGGTTCGGGCTGCTTACGATGTTTCGCCGGAAACGTTTAATCAGATCGTCTTCATCTCACTGAAAACCCGCGAACTCGACGACGACGGCGTGCGAGACTTGAGCGGCTTCATCCTGAGTGGCCTCGTCGAGCTGTGGAACGAGTTGGCCCGCGAGCTTGACCGCGATGACATTGTGAAGGCAGCCGAAGACGAGCGTCCCCGCTTGTTGCTCAACGCACTGCGCGACACGCAGACACTTCTCCTGCTCGATAATCTCGAAAGCCTCACCAAACCCGAGCGCGATACCCTTTTCACCTTCGTAAAAAAGCTTCCCACGGGTTGCAAAGCCATTCTCACCAGTCGTGGGCGGGTCGGTTCCGGCGCGGAGGAAATCATCCTCGAAAAGTTCGACGAAGAAGCGGCTCTCGAAACCCTCGCCGAGCTCGCCACCCACAATCCGCTTCTCGCAGAGACCAGCGAAGCCGAACGGCTCGTCCTTTATCGGGAGACGGGCGGCTCCCCGTTACTCCTCCGCTGGACCGCCGGGCAGCTCGGGCGCGGGCATTGCCTCACCTTCACCGATGCCCTGCACTTTCTCGGCTCCTGCCCTGAGGGGAACGATCCACTCGAGTTTGTCTTCGGCGATCTCGTGGAAGATTTAAGCGAGGCCGAGACGAAAGTCCTCTCTGCCCTGACCTTCTTCACACTTCCTGCAGAGGTGAAACACATCCACGCCATCGCCGATTCCTCAAAGGAATGGAAACCCACCCTAGCCTGGCCATCGGATGACGAAACTTCCGGCGAAGCGCCAGCCGACGAAAAGGAAGAACTCTCGCTGGTCGACGTCGAAACCGCCCTCCGCAGTCTTGCCAACCGCTCTCTCGCCGTCCCCACCGATGAGTTGAAAGCCTTCACCCTCGTTCCCATGGTGGCCGCCTTTTTGCGGAAGAAAAAGCCCGAAGTGGTGGCGGAAACCGGTGATCGCCTCGAAAAACGCGCCTACGCCCTCATCATCGAGAACGGCTACAGCAAACACGACCGCTTTCCCGCTCTCGAAGCCGCCTGGCCCGGCATCGCTCCCGCCCTGCCCCGCTTCCTCGCGGGCGACAATGCCCGCCTCCAGACCGTGTGCGAGGCGCTCTCCGATTTCCTCAATTTTCAGGGCCTCTGGGACGAGTGGGTCGCTCTGTCCGAAAAAGCGGAAACCAAGGCGGTGGCTGCCGGCGATCACGACAATGCTGGCTGGCGTGCCTGTCACGCCTGCTTCATCCACTCTCTACGCCAGCAGGCCGATGCGGTCCTCCTCTGTGCCGACCGCGCCGCCATACATTGGGAAACGGCGGAGGCCGGGGCCCGCGAGCGTGCCGCTGCTATCCAAATGCGGGGCATCGGGCATCAGTTGAAGGAAGATTACCCCGCTGCCATTTCCGCCTACCGCGAGGCGGTTGACCTCCATCGCAGCCTTGATGCCGAAGGTGTGTATGTAGCCACTATAGCCACTAGTCTGAATGACCTAGCCGAAGCTGAGCGCCTTTCCGGCGATCTGGATGCGGCGGAGGGACATTATCGCGAGGCACTGCGGGTGGCCCGTGCCGTCAGTGACGATGAGGGAGTGGCAACCTACACCGGCAATTTGGCTGAATTGGCCCTCAATCGCGGAGACTGGCCGACGGCCGAGTCTTTGGCACGCGAGGCCCTGCCCTTGTCTGAAGCAGTTCATCGCAAGGAGTTGATTGCATTCGATAATTATCGCCTTGCCAAAGCCTTGGAGCGACAGGGCCAGGCCGCTGAAGCGCTGCCCCATGCCCAACGTGCCGTGGAAATATTCAACCGCCTCGGCTTGCCCAATCTCGCTGACGCCCAAGCCGTCCTCGACGAATGCGAAGCGGCGTTGGGTGAGGGCGATGCATCGTAAGTGTCGTTCGGAAAGGCATCGCTCGATTGGAAGATGACGATCTGGGATGCCGTGAATGATATTTCCAAGACGGGCGGTGCGTTGCCGGTCGATCGGGCGCAGCCGGATTCTCCCGGGCCGGGAAAGCTGGTCGGGGTGACAGGATTCGAACCTGCGACCTCGTCGTCCCGAACGACGCGCGCTACCAAACTGCGCTACACCCCGGATGTGGACGCAATGTGCAGGGTGGGAATAAAATCAGTTTCGCCGTCTTTTCAAAACCTTTTCAGCCGGTCGGCGATGGATTCACCCTGCCTTGGCGAGGCATTCCGGACAGGTGCCCTGAAAGGCGAGGGAATGGGTCAGGTTCTGCCAACCGTGCTGAGCTGAGAGCTTGTTCTCGACTTCCTTGAGGACGCACTCGACGGGGACTTCGGTGACGGTGCCGCATTCCCGGCACAGGAGATAGTCGTGATGATGGTCCGCCAGATTGAGCTGAAAGTAGTTGCCCTTTTCACCGAGGCTGAGCTGTCGCACCACCCCCAAATCCTTTAGCTTCATGACCAGCCGGTAAACGGTGGCCTGGTCGCGGTCTCTCAGGCCGGGCATCTCCCCGAGCTCGGCGAGCAGGAAGGGGCGGTGATGGTCCAGCATGGTTTGGAGCAGTTCCTCGAGCGCTTCGGTTTTGCGCATGCCGGTCTCACGAAGCCGATCGATGATCTGATCGATGATCGCTTCTGATTCTTCAGCTGGAACGTGGCAGTTGTGGGAGTGCTCGGCCATTTTCTGAGGGTAACGTCATTCATCTGGAAACGCAAAACCGCCGGACGACTTTGATTGTGTTGAAAATGCAGTTCCGTCCAAAACCGCACTGGCTTTCAGCCATTCTTCGCGGTAAGACGTAACTGCACACGCGAACACACGTCACACAGCAAATGCCTCCCGCAACGAAGAAGAAAAAAGCTCCTGCATCGAAAAGAAAGTCTGCAAAATCGAAGTCATCAAAGGGTGACGTGATCGAAGTTCGCGGGGCGAGGCAGAACAACCTCAAAGGCATCGATCTGGATATCCCGCTGGGGAAATTCAACGTGGTGACGGGACCGTCGGGGTCCGGAAAGTCGAGTCTTGCCTTCCAGACGCTCTACGCGGAGGGGCAGAGGCGCTATGTGGAGACCTTTTCGCCCTACACGCGGCAGTTCTTCGACCGGATGGACAAGCCACAGGTCGATGCCATCAACGGGATTCCGCCAGCGATTGCTATTCAGCAGCAGAATGCGGTGAAGACGACGCGGTCGACCGTGGGAACGATCACGGAGATCAATGATTACCTGAAGCTGCTTTTCCCGCGACTCTGCAAAGGCTACGATCCGGAGACGGGGGCCGAAGTGGAGCCTGATTCACCGGCGACCATCCTGCGGAAGTCGGCCGAACAGTTTGGGAAGGAAAAACCGCTGCTCATCTTGTTCGGGATCACAGTTCCGCCCAAGACGAAGGTCGCTGAGTTCTTCGAGTTCCTCCAGTCGCAGGGCTATTTGCGGGTCTGGATCTTCGGGGAAGCCTATCGGGTTGACACCCCTGACAAATACAAACGCAAGTCGCTGCCGGGAGTGGTCGAAGTGATTCAGGATCGGGTCGCGGCCGGGCGGAAATCACGTTTTCAGGAAGCGGTGGAGCGGGCTCTCGACCTGGGGAAGAGCCGCATCACGGTGGTTGAGCCGGATTCCGGGAACCGTCGGGAATTTTCACGCGGGTGGCATTCGCCGGACAGCGACACGGAGCTTCGCGCTCCGACCCCGGGGTTGTTCAACTTCAATCACCCGCTGGGTGCCTGCCCGGAATGCCGGGGCTTCGGGAAAGTCATCGGGATTGATATCGAGAAGGCGCTGCCCGACAAATCGCTCTCGATCATGGAGGGGCTGGTGAAAGCCTTCCTTGGTGACACGTATTCGGAGTGCCAGAATGATCTGGAACGTTGCGCGCGTCAGCGGGGGCTCAACATCGGCATGGCGTTCGATGAGATGTCGCCGGAGGATCAGGAATGGATCATCGAAGGGGACGGCGGGAACCCGGATGAACTGTGGGAAACCGGCGGCTGGTACGGGATTCGCGGGTTCTTCGACTGGCTGGAGCAACGGGCCTATAAGATGCACGTGCGGATCTTCCTGTCCCGCTACCGTAGCTACACGACCTGTCGCAAATGCAAAGGCGGCCGCCTTCAGCCCGAAGCGCTGAACTTCAAAGTCGAAGGCAAAACCCTGCCGGAGTTCTGGAAGCTGTCGATCGATGATCTGCTGGCTTTTCTGGAATCGCTCGACGCACGGGAAGGCGATCGCACGGGCGAGATGTTGCTCGATGAAATCCGCAACCGGCTTCGTTTCCTCCAGGAAGTGGGACTGGGGTATCTGAATCTCGATCGCCCCACCAAGACGCTTTCGGGTGGAGAAACGGAGCGCGTCAATCTCACCACCTGCCTGGGAGCGACTCTAACAAGCACATTATTTGTCCTCGATGAGCCGACCGTCGGCTTGCATCCGCGGGATGTTGGAAGACTGATCGGTGTGATGGAGCGGCTTCGGGATTTGGGAAACACGCTGGTGGTCGTCGAGCACGAAGAAGCTGTCATTCGGGCGGGCGATCATCTGATTGATATTGGTCCGGGCCGCGGTGAGCTGGGCGGGGAACTGGTCTTTGACGGCGACTTCAGTGACCGGAGTGCCGCGATCACCGGGCAGCAATCGCTCACCCTGGATTATCTGCAGGGAGAAAGAACCATTGCCGTTCCTGAACAGCGGCGGGTTGCGAAGGAGTTTATCTCCATTACCCGGGCCACGCAGCACAACCTCAAAAAGATCGATGTGGAGGTTCCCCTGGGAGTCTTCTGCTGTGTCACAGGGGTGTCGGGATCGGGCAAGTCGACTCTGGTTCACTCGGTGTTGTTTGAAAACCTGAACCGCGAGTTTGGCAACGCGTCTGAGAACGAACCCGGTTCGTGCAAGACGGTGGTCGGCGCTGACAAGATCGAAGAGATTGTCATGGTTGATCAGTCGCAACTGGCGAGGACACCACGATCCACCCCGGCGGTTTATATCGGCGTCTTTGAGCAAATCCGCAAACTGTTCACCGAGACTCCGGACGGCAAAAGCCGCGGGGTGACACCCGGTTATTTCTCCTTCAACTCGGGAGCGGGACGTTGCGAGCGATGCATGGGGAACGGCTACGAGAAGGTGGAGATGCAGTTTCTCTCCGATCTCTATGTGACCTGTCCGGAATGTGAAGGGACACGCTACACGCCCGAGGCGATGGAGATTCTGCTCGATGGCAAATCGATCCATGACGTTCTCAAGATGACAGTCAGCGAAGCGATCGAATTCTTCTTTGCCATGGGTGATCGCAAGGCAGCCAAAGCCGTCGAGGGCCTGCAGCTCCTCGCCGAAGTCGGGCTCGGTTACCTGCGACTGGGGCAACCCCTCAACACATTGTCAGGTGGGGAAAGTCAGCGCCTCAAGCTGGTGGGGCATCTGCTTTCCAAGCCGAAACGATCCAACAGGGTTGATTCAGCGAACCAACAGGGTTCGATCGTGAAAGGTTCGCTTTTGATCTTTGATGAGCCGACCACCGGACTGCACTTCGATGACGTGGCCATGCTGCTGAAAGTCTTCGAGCGGCTTGTCGAATCGGGCGACTCAGTGCTGGTGATTGAGCACAATCTCGACGTGATGAAATGCGCCGATTACATCATCGATCTGGGACCTGAAGCAGGAGTGAATGGTGGAGAACTGGTCGCGGTCGGCACTCCGGAGGAGGTCGCCAAAGCAAAGAAATCCCACACGGGGCGTTTCCTGAAGTCTGTGTTGGGAACCCGGTCCAGGAAGCGCTCGAGCAGCAGCAGTAACGAACTGGCGATGGTCGCTGAGCCGAAGATTGTGTCTGCGTGGAAAGCGGACAACGAGACAGAGAATGCGATCCAGTTGTTTGGGGCACGGGAGAATAATTTGAAGAATGTCAGTGTGGCGATCCCGCGCGATCAGTTTGTGGTGGTGACAGGACTGAGCGGTTCCGGAAAGTCGACGCTTGCCTTTGATATTCTCTTTGCAGAAGGCCAGCGCCGCTTCCTCGACAGCATGTCGACCTTTGCCCGGCAGTTCGTCGAGCAGATGGAGAAGCCGGACATCGATCACATCGTCGGGCTGCCACCGACAGTTGCGATCGAACAACGGATCTCACGCGGTGGCGGGAAATCAACGGTCGCTACGGTTACCGAGATCTGGCACTTCCTCCGCCTCCTGTTTGCCAAAGTGGGAACCCAGTATTCGCCGGACTCCGGTCTGGCGGTGCAGAAACAGAGTGTGACATCGATCGTGACCAGGATTCGTGACGAGGCGAAGAAGTCCAAAGCGGGATTAAAGATCATGGCTCCGCTGATCAAAGCGCGGAAAGGTTTTCACACCGAAGTGGCGGACTGGGCGGCACGTCAGGGGTATGAAACTTTGCTGGTGGATGGTGAGTTCAAGCCGGTCGAAGGCTTCCAGAAACTGGCTCGGTTCAAGGAGCACACCATTGATGTGATCATCGGTGATGTGACGGCCGGGACGAAACCGGAAGACGTTCGCGACATGCTCGAGAGTGCCCTGCGGATCGGGAAAAACATGGCGCGTTACATCGACGGGAAAGGTGAGATCCAGGTCGCCAGCACCCAGATGAGTGATCCCGAGACGGGCCGCTCCTTTGAAGAACTCGACCCGCGATTGTTCTCCTACAACTCTCCGCATGGCTGGTGCCCGACCTGCCGGGGCTATGGCTCGGTTGAGAAGAAACCGACCATGTCTGATGAACGTGATGCTGAGTCACAACTCGATGCCGAGCTTCGTGAAGAACGACGGCGTTCGCGGACGCGGGCTAAGATCGAAACAAAACCCTGTCCGTCATGTGAAGGGGCGAGGCTGAACGAAATTGCCCGATACGTGCGGATCAATGAGAAGCCAATCCACGAAATCGCCGCCCTCTCGGTGACCGATGCGAAGGGAGTCATCGAAAGTCTGACGTTTAACAAAGAAGAGGCCCAGATTGCCCGGGACATTCTGCCGGAGATCTCGCAGCGCTTGAAGTTCCTTTCAGAAGTAGGGCTGGGCTACCTCCAGCTTGATCGATCGGCTACCACCTTGAGCGGTGGTGAGAGTCAGCGCATCCGGCTCTCCGCCCAGCTCGGATCGAATCTTCGCGGTGTGCTTTATGTTTTGGATGAACCGACCATCGGCTTGCACCCCCGTGACAACGACAACCTGCTCAAGACCCTCACCGAGCTGAAGAACAAGGGCAATTCGCTGGTCGTGGTCGAGCATGATGAAGACACCATGGCCGTGGCGGATCACCTCATAGATCTCGGTCCCGGCGCCGGGCAGCTCGGCGGTGAAGTTGTGTGGAATGGATCACTGAAAAAGAAGTCGGCGGCCTCCCGAAAGAATTCACCCACGTTAAAGGCTCTCGACAATCCCATCGTTCACCCGATGCGCGGGGAGCGGCGGAAACTTCCCGGGAAGACTTCGAAGGATGGGTGGATCAAGATTTCCGGTGCCAGCGCAAACAACCTGAAGAACGTGTCAGCAAGAATCCCGATCGGTTGTCTCACGGTCTTGTCGGGAATATCAGGATCCGGAAAGTCCAGTTTGATGCGTGGCGTCTTGCGCCCCGCGATTGAATCCGTCGTGAAGAAAAAGCTCACCGCTGCCGACAGGGAGCGACCCAAAACATGGCGGACGGTATCCGGTGGCATTTCCCGAATTGAGACCGTTTACGAAGTCGATCAGTCGCCCATTGGAAAAACGTCGAGGTCCACGCCGGCGACTTACGTCAAAGTCTTCGATGAGATTCGGAAGATGTTTGCTCAGCTACCCGAATCCCGGGCGCGGGGCTACACCGCCTCACGATTTTCTTTTAATACCGAAGGCGGACGCTGTGAGCCCTGCAAGGGGAACGGGCAGATTAAGCTGGAGATGAATTTTCTCCCGACCAGTTATATCAAGTGCGAAGAGTGTCCCGGCCGCCGCTTCAATGATCCGACCCTTGAGGTCGACTACAATGGTAAATCAATCGGCGACGTGATGGATATGTCGATCGCGGAGGCAGCGGAGTTTTTCTCCGGTCACCCGAAGATTTCGCGGACGCTGGGACTGATGAACGACACCGGCCTGGGCTATCTGAAGCTGGGCCAGCCGAGTCCAACTGTTTCCGGAGGCGAAGCGCAACGGATCAAGCTGGTGAGCGAACTGACCCGGGGCATCGGTCGGGCTGACCATGCCCGGCTCAGGCAAAACCGGACTCCTAAAAGCAACGTCTACCTGATCGAAGAGCCCAGTATTGGACTCCATATGCTCGACGTGAAGCGGCTGCTCGAAGTGTTGCATCGACTCGCTGACGATGGGCATACCGTGGTCGTCATCGAGCACAATCTCGATATCATTGCTGAAGCGGACTACGTCATCGACGTGGGTCCTGAGGCGGGAGAGTCCGGTGGAACGATTGTGGCGGAAGGCATTCCGGAAGCCGTTTCCAAGTCGAAGAACAGTCGGACCGCGCCGTTCCTGGCGAAGGCACTGGGACAAACTTGACAGATACGACCGGACATTGGACTGGTGACGATGCGTTTGCTGATCTCCCGAAGCCTGATTGTTGTCTTGTTGTTAGGATGCCTCGCTGACGGTCGTGGTGAAGACCGGACCTGGAAAAACACGGACGGGAAGACTGTCCAGGGCTCCATCTCCGGACTGAACGGGGATTCGGTAGAGATTATCAGTGGCGGAAAGCGTCTCGTCATTCCGGTCTCCACCTTATCAAAGGCGGATCAGGATTATATCGCGAAGAAACGGTCGAGCTGGCCGCTCAAGCTGGAGGTCAAAACGGTCAGGCTCAAGAGCAACTCAACCGGCACCCAGTAAGATAAGCGTCAGATTCAGGTGGATCTCAAAGGCGGAGTGGGGCGGGCATTGAACGTGCAGGTGGTTTGGCTGGGCGATAAAGGAGACAGCTCGAAATATGGACGATACAAGTTGCAGAACCGGAAGGTAACCAAAGACGGATTCGAGATGTTCAAGATCACCTATGATCGAAAGGGTAAGTACAGTCGAAACTACCGGGGGTATGCCGTTCGGGTGATCAATGAGGCCGGGGAAACCCTTGCCGAAAATGCAAGCCAGGTTCCTTTCCTGAGGTTTCTGCCTCAAAAGTGAATGATCGATCAGTCATCCGCGATGCACCAACGGGGTTGATTTTGTCTTTCAAACCCTGTTGTGTTGCATCAATGAAAACTTTCCTCCTCGCGTTGATATCCCTGTTCTCTGCTTCGGCATTTGCCGGATCTCACATTGTCTTTGTGATCGGTGAGAAGGAATACGGAACCAAAGAGTCTCTCACTGAGTTCTTTGAGACGGAATTGAAGGCGGCCGGCCATTCGGCAACCTTCATCACTGCACCTCCGGAAGGGGAGGCCAAAAACGATTTTTCCGGGTTGGCGGAAGCTCTGGACAAAGCTGACCTGGTCGTAGTCAGCGCGCGACGGCGTGCCCCGGCAAAGAAAGACATGGATGCTTTGAAGAAATTCGTAGCCGACGGGAAACCGCTTCTGGGTATTCGCACGGCGAGCCACGCCTTCCACCTGAAAGGAAAAGAGATCCCCAAAGGGCATGCTGTGTGGGAGGAATTCGATCCCGAAATCCTGGGTGGGAATTATCATGGGCACTTCGGCGAGGAACCTGCGCCTGTCACCGTGATGAAAGGGGCTGAAAACCATGCGATCCTGAAAGATGTCGGCGGGCTGCCGGATACGTCGAAACTCTACAATGCCGCACCGCTCAAGGATTCCGCGACCTGCCTTCTCATTGCCACCGTCACCGGCAAAACTCCGGAACCGGTCGCGTGGACCAATGTGGTCGGGGAAAACAAAGCCAAAGTCTTCTACACCTCCCTCGGACTGGTTGAAGAATTCAAAGATAAAGAGTTTCGCAAGTTGCTGAAGAATGCCTTTGCGTGGGCGTTGGCGAAATGAATCTGATTGATGTTCGCCATTTGCTGCTCGCGCAGTCGGTCGAAGAATCCGATCCACGCGAGACGGTCCTGCCGGATTCGGAGCGCGAGCTGGCTTCGAACGCTGCGGGAGCTCCGCTGGCCGAAACCGCTTCTGAAAAGGAACAGCGGAACTTCCTGATTCGCCGAGCTGAACGTATTGCCAGTTATCTCCAGCCGAGATCTGAACGCATCGCCGGCATTCTCAAAGGAGCCCCGCTGGGCCGGTATCGTCTGTTTGCCGTTGGAATGGTGGTCACGGCTTTGGTGATCGGTTTTCTTTCCAATGAACTCGGGCCTCAGGGAAAGATCAACATCCTCTCGTTCCCTCTGATCGGGATCGTGCTGTGGAATTTCGTGATCTATCTGCGGGAAATCGGCGGATTGTTCACCAAAAAAGAGTCATCCACCACCACCACGACAAAGGGAGCTCTGGGGCGATGGCTGGCGATGAATCCTTTTGCCTCCAAACCTGAGGATGAAGAGCAGGTGGAAGTCCGGCAATCACTTGCCCTGTTTCAAAAGAACTGGATGCGGGCGCTGCTTCCAGTGATCACGGCCAGAACAAAAGCGCTGCTCCATCTGGCTGCCGCCCTGCTGGCCGCGGCGGCGATCGGCGGCATGTATGTAAAAGGTCTGGCCAATGAATACAATGCGGTCTGGGCGAGCACCTTCTTTACAGCGGAGACGCTTCATCCGTTCCTGAAAATCATACTCGGTCCGGCCTCGGCCCTTTCCGGTATTTCCCTGCCGGATCTGGATCAGCTCGCCGCGATGAAGAACTCGCCGACCAACCCCGGTGAGAACGCAGCCCGCTGGATTCATCTCTATGCCGTGACCATGGGGATCTTTGTGATCCTCCCCCGCACCATTCTGGCCTTTATCTGGCAGGGAAAGGCAAAGTTACGCGAGCGAACCACGCCGTTCCACTCATTCGCTCCGGCCTACTTTGATCGTCTCCTGGCGGTTTCGATGGGAGAGGCCCTCAAGATTGCGGTGCTTCCTTATGCTCACAATCCATCCACGGAGATGCGTCACAAGATTCAGAAAGACGCCGAGGATATTATCGGAGGAGCGGTGAAACTGGAATGGCTGGAGCCGATTGCTTTCGGGGAGGAAGACGAAGGGTTTGCCTTTGATAAATGGCCGGCTGATCTCATCGTGGCTTTTAATTTCGCCTCCACACCGGAGAAAGAGACCCACGGAGCACTCCTGAAGAACATTGAGCAGTCTGCCCTTGAAGCAGAAGGGACCACCCATCTCCACCTTTTCCTCGACGCGGAATCTTTTGACCGGAAAGCCGATTCATTTGCCGATTTCGAGCAACGTCGTGAGACCCGGCTGGCAGGCTGGCAGGAGTTGGCGCCGTCAGTGTTCCGGGAGGCGCTTCATGTGACTTCGGCGGGATAAACGGGAGTCTATACAGGTGAGGTGAACCTTGTCTCATGCCATCTTTTTGACTGACACCGCGGCACCTGCACCGATAGTTCGGCGATTTATTTCGAACGCTTTCCTGCGTTGTTTTTCAAACGGATGACGCGCAATGTGACGTCTTACACTCGACATGTCTGAATCGACTGCCCCAAATCAAATCGTTCTCAGCCTGATTTCCCACACCAATGTCGGGAAAACAGCCCTCGCACGGACTCTTTTGCGTAAAGATGTTGGTGAAGTGCGGGACAGCGCCCACGTCACTGTGGTTTCAGAGGGCTATCCGTTGATAGAGTCGGAGGGAAGGGAAGCGGTGTTGTGGGATACCCCGGGCTTCGGTTCAAACCTTGCCAAGCTGGCGAAGCGTCTCAAGTCCAGCAGCAACCCGGTGGGCTGGATCCTGCATCAGGTCTGGGACCGGGTGGCAGATACCTCCCTGTGGTGCAGTCAGGAAGCGATCCGGAATATTTCGAATGATGCCGATGTGGTGATCTATCTGGTCGACGCTTCGCAATCCCCTGACACCGTTGGCTATGTCGATCTTGAGATGGAGATTCTCGAATGGATCGGAAAGCCTGTTCTTGTTTTTCTGAATCAAACCGGCCGGCCTGATCCCGATCGAATTGCGTCCGAGGAGACCGCGTGGCGTGATCATCTTGCCAAACAATCGATCGTAAAAAGCGTGGCTACACTGGATGCCTTCACTCGTTGTTGGATTCAGGAACACGAGATATTGGAGCGAACCGCTTCGATAGTGGAAGGCAGTGCCAAGAAAAAGACGGCACAGATTCTGGCGAAAGCCTGGAAGGACCGGAACCTGGAAGTGTTTGAGAACTCAATCTCCACCATTGCAGCTTTGATGGCGCAGTCGGCCTGTGATTCAGAGACTCTCACCAAAAAATCGATCTTGTCGAAGCTGAAAGGCCTGATTCTGAGCCTGGCAGAACGGGATCCAGAGCTGGAGACCATTCAGCAGACCATGTATTCCCGTTTGGCCGCCCGGACGAGCAAAACCATTAACCGGCTGATCGAACTTCACGGCCTGGACGGTCAAACCGCCAAGGAACTGGCACGTGCATCGCGAGAGGAGTTTGCGGTGCGTCGTGATGTGGAGGAATCCGTCATGTCAGCAATCGGCGGCGCTGCATCCGGTCTGGTGGTCGGCATATCAGCCGATTTGATTGCCGGTGGGATGACCTTTGGCGGCGGAGCTGCCGTTGGAGCGTTGGTCGGCGGAACCACGACCTACGCCTTGGCAAAAGGTTACAACCTGGCGCAGAGCGATCATAACTCGGTGCGCTGGACAGAGAAACATTTCCTTCAGCAGTTGGAGTTTGTCATCATGCTGTATCTGGGGGTGGCTCACTTCGGACGCGGACGCGGCGTCTGGCAGGATCCGGAGAACAACCCCGCTCATTGGGAAGTCTGCGTTCATGAGTCGATCGAAGCGAACCGGGAAGACCTTGCGGCAATCTGGGGGAAGGCCGCTCCCGGCAAAAACAGTGTCGAAAAGATCACGGCCCGGTTGGAAAAACAGATGCGCCCCATGCTGGAACATGTTCTATCCCGGCTTTATCCGGCGCAGAAGGAAGTTTTCGAGTGAGCAGGGGCGGGGCGACTGCGCGGCAGGCTATTGGGCATCGAAATGCTCCATCGCGCAGTAGAAATAAATGACTCCAACCCCGATCAGGATATCCTGAACCAGATAAAGGCCAGCCTCGTAAAGCCAGCCTTCAAAGGGCGACAAGGAGTAGCCGAACCATAATAAGAAGAGGGGAGAGGCTACGATCCCGAGATATGCCAAGGCGAAAAGCAGCGCTTTCCAAAATCGGTTTTTCACCAAATTCCAACTCCCTGTCAATGCGTTCATCCCCGTTTCGCGTTCGGATGAAAAGACCAACGCTTCGGCAAACATCAGCATGAATGCCAGAAATACGCCGGGAACAATAAAGAGAAGGCTCCCAACAAATCCGGCCACCCAAACCTGAAGCCGGACTTTTATCAGTCGCGGCCAGTTTCCCAGTGCGGTTTTAAAAATATTCCCAACGGGCTGAGCTTTGAATTGCCAGTGAGAAGCAGCAACTGCATACAATCCCGAAGCGATTAAGGTTCCGACAGTTAGCTCCACGATTAGCGGGATAAAAATCGAGGCAAATCCCTCAGGATCCCAAACATGAAAGGAAAAGTAAGTCGTTAGTAGTTCAACCGGGACAGAGAATACCAAAATCAAACCGAAAAACAGAGCCCATTCTTTTCTGATGATCTGAAACGTTTGTTTCAAACAAGTGAACACGGACAGATCGGCAACCAGTTCAAGTTGGTCCCGCGCGACATCTTTTACATTCTCGTATAGCCCGCGTGCAAATTGGTCTTTAAACTCCGGCAGTACATATTGATGGCCATACTCGAGCATTTTATTCCGATCACCCAATTGCCCGGACGCCGCACATTTTTCGATCTGGATCGTCGGTGGGCTTTCGGGCATTTCGTCGCCACCATCGTGGAATTCCCCCTGATGGAGGAACCCGGACAGGCCGCCCAGTTCAGTCACTCGAGTCCACTCGTTCAACCCCGCGGACCACACTAAAGAGGTTTCTGCGATCACTCCCACGCGCGCCAGGTCCGCCATTTCCCTCTCTTTGTGGGGACCGGAAAAGCCGTCTTCCCGTAGGTAGTACCAATTCATTCAATTAAGTATTTACCACAACTATAGGTTTTAAATCAAACTGCTTGATTCAGAGGGCGTGACTTGATAAAGGAAGCAATGGGATTTCTTGTTTCCGCAGCTATACTTGCCTTTGCTATGTGGATTGTGGCTCGCCACGATGCCGATATAAGCCCGTTGAAGGTCATCATCATTGCTTTCGGAACAGCGGCTGTTTCCATGTTGGCTTCATTCATTATCACATCGAACGGGCTGCCTGAAATTCTGGTTCTTCCTATTGTTCTCATCTTTCTGGCCGTGGTTCTCATCCGGTTTTGCTACGTCAGCATGATTCAGGCAGTTATCATTTGTGGCGTATGGCTGTTATCGCAAATCATTATTGGAGTGATCCTGACGATGATGTTCAGCGCGAGGATAAGCGGTTGATCAACTCGTTGGACAATGAATCGCTATGTCGAAAGGACATAATTGTGAAAAACGACCATCCACGGCGATGGATGGTCATTGTTGTGAGAGAAACGACCATCCACGGCGATGGATGGTCATTGTTGTGAGAGAAACGACCTTCCACGGCGATGGATGGTCATTGTTGTGAGAAAAACGACCTTCCACAGCGATGGATGGTCATTGTTGTGAGAAAAACGACCTTCCACAGCGATGGATGGTCATTGTTGTGAGAGAAATGACCTTCCACGGCGTAAAAATGTCATATTTTTGAGAAAAGTGACCTTCCACGAGGGGTGTAACCAGATATTTAGTGGGGTTTCTTCGAAATTGTGTGTTTTTTAAATACGCAGGAAAATCCGGCGTCGATACATCCACCAGGCGATCAACCAGATGAGAATCATGGTGATGACATTTTCGACGAGAGGTTTCAGCCCGTCGCCGAGGAATCCTGCAAAGTTTTCACCGAGGTGAATTTTCAGCATGCTGTTCAGCCAGGGAGCGACGAGCCAGCACATCACATAGATGGCGATGGAATTGACGCCGAGGAATACAAACGGCTTCAAAAAACCGTCGAACTTTCCATAGAGCTCGACCCAGCCATAGAGAATCGCCAGTGTGATGGTGCACCACCCGGCGCTGTAGAGCACAAAAGAAGGTGTCCAGATCCGCTTCACCATTGGACTGATCCCGGTCATATCCAGGGCAATGCCTAGAATGAGCCCCATCATGCCGAGAAAGAGCAGGAATTTAGGGACGGCCCAGGTCCGGTTTTCGTTCTGAACGTATTCTCCGATCATCAAACCGATCAGCATGGTCGCGAACGAGGGGATGAAGTTCAAAGTTGCGTAGCCGCCTGCATTGGCGATGAACGGCTCCGGGCGGGGCAGACCGTTTAGAAACCACACATCAAACCCGTGGGCCGGGTTGGTATTCTTGTTCCAGTGCGCCGAAAAACCGGTGAGAGGTTCGGTCCAGCCCTGACCTTCCGCGATCGACCAATCAAATGTTTCGGGCGGCACTTGCCAGATGACGAAGAGTAACCAGTAGAGAAAGAGCACCGTAAAAGCGGTCGCAGCCTGTACCCGCCACCATTTTCTCCACATGAGAAATAAGGCAAAATACCCAAGTCCAATTTGGGTAAGGACGTCGACAAAGGTCCAATTGGTGGATTCCGAATTGATTGATCTGAGAAAAACACCCAGCAGGATCAGGATGAGTGCGCGGATGAGGGCATGAGTCAGCAGATCACTGTAGCGTTCACCACGCCGGGTGCGTTTGAGGTAAGAGAAGGGAACGGCTACCCCCACGATGAACATGAACGCGGGTTGAATGAGATCCCAGAAGGACGCTCCTTCCCAGGGGAGATGAGTGAACTGCAGGCCGATGTATTGAGCCCGCCAGGAATCCGGATTGGATTCGGCAAGATGGCTGGCCCAGTTCCCATTGGCAGCAGCCAGCACAAGAAAGAAAAGAACGATCCCCCGAAAGACATCCAGAGAGACAAGTCGGTCATCTCCCAGGACGTCGTCACCGTTGGAGAAAGTTTTGATTTCAGACATTGAAAAGGCGGGTTCTTATTGGCATCCTTGGGGAAGGAAACAAGAAATTTCAATAAAGCTTACTGTTATCAAAAATTAGAGAATCGTCCCCATCCACTGATTTTCAACTTCATTACCATTCAATTCCCGACCATGCGATTCCTTATCCTCTCAATCTTAGTTGTTTCCTTAAGTGTTCTGCAGGCTGCGGATGAAGATTACAAACCCGGTCCGGATGCGCAGGTGAAAGAGGGCGTTCCCAAAGGAAAGGTGACACAGCATTCATGGACGAGTGAATTGTTCCCCGGAACGGTTCGCGACTACTGGGTGTATGTGCCGGCCCAATATGATAAGTCGAAACCGGCGGCAGTGATGGTGTTCCAGGATGGAGGCGGTTTTGTGAGAGAGAACGGGGCGTTTCGTGCCCCTACTGTGTTTGATAATCTGATTCATGCGGGAGAAATGCCGGTTACGATCGGTATTTTCATCAATCCCGGGAAGGTTCCTGCAGCGAAGAAGGATCAGGAAGCGCGGAGCAACCGCAGTTATGAGTATGATACGCTGAGCGATCTCTACGCGCAGTTTCTGATGGAGGAGATGCTTCCTGAAGTGGCAAAGGACTACAATCTCACCAGGAACCCGGATGCGAGAGCGATCTGCGGGAACAGCTCGGGAGGGATTGCGGCTTTCACGGTGGCCTGGGAGCGACCGGATGAATTCCGGAAAGTGGTGAGCCACATTGGCAGCTTTACCAACATCCGGGGCGGCCATGTCTATCCGGCATTGATCCGTAAAACGGACAAAAAACCGCTTCGCGTCTTCATTCAGGACGGCGAAAACGATCTCGATAATCTGCACGGCAACTGGCCGCTGGCGAACAAGCAGATGGCTTCCGCCTTTGAGTTTGCAGGGTATGATTACAAGTTTGTGATGGGAACCGGTCGACATTCCGGCCGTCACGGTGGGGCCATTTTCCCGGACACCTTGCGTTGGTTGTGGCGCGACTGGAAAGATCTGAAGCTCTGAGAGGCAGTAATGGTTTGGATGGAGTAAGTTGCAGCGGCGAATAACCGTCTGCAGACGTCGTCAGTTCAGGATTCGATTTTTATACCATGGCAAAAATTCTCGCAGCAATGTCTGGCGGAGTCGACAGCTCTGTCGCGGCCGGGCTTCTTCTGGAGCAGGGGCACGAAGTGGTCGGTGCCTACATGCGGAATTTCACCAATGAAGAGGGATTACCCGGTGATTGTCCCTGGGAGCAGGACATCATTGATGCCCGGGCGGTGTGTGATCATCTCGGGATCGAGTTCCGGATTCTGTCGTTGGAGAATGAATACCGGGAGCGTGTCGTTGAGTATCTGCTGGCAGGGTATCGGGAGGGAGTGACGCCGAATCCTGATGTGATGTGTAATCGGGAGATGAAGTTCGGGATCTTCCTCGAGTTTGCCAAAATGCAGGGATTCGAACATGTGGCAACGGGTCACTACGCCCGGATTAGGCGTAACAACAACGGAACGTCGGATATCCTGAAAGGGGCGGATGGAAATAAGGATCAGACGTATTTTCTGGCACTGTTGGAGCAACATCAGATCCAGCCGGCCTGGTTTCCTATTGGTGAGATCGCAAAGCCGAAAGTTCGTGAAGAGGCGGAACGAATGAAGATTCCGGTGGCAGCCAAGAAAGACAGCCAGGGGATTTGTTTTATCGGAGACATTAAGATGTCGGACTTTTTGGCGCACTACATACCCGATAATCCAGGTCCGATTGTAACCCTTGATGGTCGCGAAGTGGGTAAACATCGCGGTCTACATTTGCACACGCTGGGTCAGAGGAAGGGATTGGGAGTGGCGTCGAACACCTTTGGGAAAGCGTATGTGGTGATCGAAAAGCGTCCGGCGGAAAATGCGTTGGTCGTGGCTTTTGATGAACCGGATACGCCGAAGCTTTACGCAACGGAATGTCGTGTCGGCAGTTTGAGCTACACGAACGGCAATTTCGCAACAATGGATAATCTCAGTGCTCAGCCCCGTTACCGGTGTGCGGCGGTGCCCGTCACGATCGAACAGGGTTCGATCGATGACTCAACCCTGTTGGTTCGTTTTGAAGAACCGCAACGCGCGCTGACGCCGGGACAGATCTGTGCGTTTTATCGTGGCGATGTGCTGGTGGGCGGCGGAGTGTTTCAGGAGATCCTGCACCGGCCAACAACGGATTCGTAGTTTGGTCTACAGTTCCCTTGCAAAGATATTGGCGAAGTGAACTGGGCCGTCTGGCACAATCGTGATGGGGCCGGTGGCTTCGCCTTTGGATTGGCTTTCGCTTTCGAAAGGTTTGCCGTTGATCGTACCGGTCACCTTTGTCCCGCGGACTTCGCCATCGATGCGGTTCCAGCGACCGACTTCTTCCAGCTTGTCGCCGTGAAGTTTGCGATCGATGGAGACGGATGGTCCTCCTTTTCCACGGAGAAAAATCAGGGGGATGCCGGATTTGTCGCTGGTCTTGACATCAAAGACAAAACCGAAGTCACCGCGTGAAGTTGTCGTGGTCAGCTCGGAGGTTGGTTCTGCCTTCTCATCGAAGGCGATTTGCCACCCGTTCATTTTCCAGCCATCACCGGCTTTCCATCCATCGAAATCCACTCCGGTATAGAGTGTTCGGTAGCCCCGGTTTGCGATGGCGGTCTCTTCTGCAGGAACTTCATCACCCGGAAGCTCTGCGATACGTCCGTTGCGATATTCAACGACGCCGCCTTCGCTTTCGATACAGATGTAACCTTTGCGCGGGTTGCAGTTCTCGCCCTGCGTTACGACTTTCCCATTTACGGCGAGGCTGACTTTTCCGTCGATCCCGACAATGCGGTAATGGTTCCACTGGGGGCTTGGTTTGGAGCGGTTTTCTGTAGGAAATGCACGCCCGCCGCCACGTCCGTTAATGGGATTCATCTTCGCTCCGTGAATGGGAAAGATATCGCCATGAGTGGTGTAATTTTTGGTGTTGCCGTAGGCATTCTCAAGAACCTGCACTTCAATGCCGCGGTGAAACGGTTGTCCCCGGGCAGTGATGTCGTCGGCCCAAATGAAGATACCCGCGTTGCCCCGCGGTTTGAGATGACGCCATTCTATTTCGAGAATGAAATTCTGATACATCTTCTCGGTCCTGATTTCCCCGATCGGTTTGCCGGTGCATTTTAAAATGCCGTCCTCCATCGAGAACGTCGACGGGGCAATGTTCACCGGTACCCAGCCTTCAAGATCATTCTTATTGAAGAGGGGGCGGAACACGGGGGCGTCAGCCGTCTGAGCGATGGCCGAATGTGAGACTGAAATCAGTGCTGTTAGAACAAGGAGGGAAAGGAATTTTTTCACGCCCTGATTGTGAACTGAAATGGCCGGCTGGTTCAATGACGCATGTCGGCATTCTTTCGCCCGGGAATCACGCGATCAATTCTCCCCGCCTGCTGTCATTTGCTCAACAGCCTCCCGGGCTTCCTTCGGCCGGTCGGAAATGATTCCATCCACGCCGAAACTCACAAACTGCCGGATGCGGGCGAGATCGTTAACCGTCCAAACTGCAACACTGAATTGTTGCGCTTTGAACTCATTGATCAGTTTCGATGTGAGGTGTTTCTGATTCCAGCCTACCCAGTCCGGATTGAGTCGTTTTAATTGCTCCCAGTTTTCAGCCGTTGGGGGTTTACTGCCGAGGGCGCCAAGTTTCATGGTGGGTTCCAGTTTTTTTGCAGCTTCGAGGAAGTCCCAGTCAAATGCCTGCAGGACGACTTTGTCGACGGCGTCGAGTTCACGAATCACTTCGATGTAGGATTCAGCTGAACCGGTTTTGCGCTCGATAAGTGGCGTGACTTCTCCTGCGAAGCAAGCTTCGAGAGTGGTGGTGAGTGTCGGGGGGCGTTCGCTGGCAAATTTCGGATCAAACCAACTGCCGACATCAATTTTCTCAGCATCGGGAGCGGACAGGGTTTCTATCTTTGTGTCTCCGATCTTGAAACGCTTGAGGTCTTCGTCGTGGAAGAGATAAAGCTGGCCGTCTGAGATGGCTCGGACATCGAATTCTATCCAATCGGTTTTTGCCTCGATGGCTGCCTGAATAGCGGCCAGGGTATTTTCAGGAGCAATTTCGCTGGCCCCTCGATGGGCGATAATCGTGGGAGAGGGATCCGGTTCGGAACAGGAGTTGAGCAGCGTCATCATTATTGCTGTAGCGAGAATGAAGAATCCACGATTGAATAGGAGGTCTCTGCCGTTGTGAAATGCACAGGTTTTGTTGGGGAAATTTGAAGACATCGGATGACAGGAGTTTGAAGGGGGAACGGGATTTTGGCAACTCAGCTCGTAACGAATATGCGGGGTTGAATCGTGTACTCTTCCCACCAATACTGGCGTCACAAACTGTATGAATCTTATTTTTGACGTCCACCTCGATCTCAGCATGAATGCGCTGGAGTGGAACCGCGATCTTCGACTGCCAAGTTCTCACATCCGTAAGCTCGAATCCGAGCTTCCCCCGAGGATGAAAGGGCAGGGAAAGGGGACGGTCACTTTTCCTGATATGCGACGTGGAGGTATTGGTCTGTGTGTGGCGACGCAAATTGGCGGGTGCATGAAACCACGTGCGTTTGTGGCATGCTGGGAATCACCGCAGCAGGCGTGGGCGATGACCCAGGGACAGTTGGCCTGGTATCAGGCGATGGAGGAGTCGGGTGAGATGAAACAAATCACAGATCTTGCCGGATTGGATGCGCATTTGAAGCGGTGGGAAGACCCGGTCAAGGCGGCAGAAAACCATGAACCGATTGGATTTATTCTCAGTCTGGAAGGCGCTGATTCGATCGTGACGATTGATCATCTCGAGCGGGCCTGGAACTATGGACTGCGTGCGATGGGGCCGGCTCATTACGGGGAAGGTCGATACGCGATGGGACATGATGCACTGGGCCATTTGAAACCCGAAGGCCCTGATCTGCTTCGTAAGATGGATGAACTGGGGATGATTCTCGATGTCACCCACTTGAACGACGATTGTTTCTGGCAGGCGCTGGACATTTTCCAGGGACCGGTTTGGGCGAGCCACTCGAACTCACGTGAGATTGTAAATGATGTGCGTCAATTCAATGACGATCAAATCAAGGCGCTAATTGAGCGGGGGACAGTTTTGGGAGCGGTCTTTGACACCTGGATGATGGTTCCCGGCTGGGAGCGCGGGAAGTCGACTCCTGAGGAAGTCGGAGTGAAAATCGAACATATCGCGGATCACATCGACCACATTTGCCAGTTGGCTGGAAATGCGAAGCACTGCGGGATCGGTAGCGATCTGGATGGAGGATTCGGGACTGAACAAAGTCCGCTGGATCTTGATACCATCGCGGATTTACAGAACCTCGAGGGCATTCTCGAAAGCCGCGGCTACAGCGCCGGGGATATTAAAGGGATCTTCAGCGAAAATTTCCTCCGCGTTTTGCGTGAAGCGTGGTCTTGAGGGTTGTTTTTTGCCCAAAAAAAGCGAAAATTTGCAATACTAGAGACTTGCGATACGAAAGTTGACGGGTATTTTCCCGCCCGCAGAAAACCTCATGGTGTAACGGTAGCACAACAGATTTTGGTTCTGTTTGTCAAGGTTCGAATCCTTGTGAGGTTGCCACTTAACATTCTCAGAGTGGCTGAATGCTCAATCGACTCAAGAATCTCGATTGGCAGTATATGGACCAAAGAAAAAGGCGAGCCCGGTTGGCTCGCCTCTTTTGTTTGTAAATCAAATTGAGTGTGGTTGCTGATTTATTCTGCAACCTGATCAAGAATACCGACATTCCAGTATTTCTCCATTTCTTCGGGAGAAGGGACTACCAGAGGACGGACGATCCGGAACCCAAGCCACTGAGCATCTGTGTGATACCAGATTGATTTAGGGAGTTGAGGATCCTGAACTTTCCAGGCCGGGTCGGAGAAAATACGACGAGCGGCCCGGGCTTCTTCTGGTGGGTCATACCATGAGCCACCGCGAGCCACGCGTGGGTAAAGTGTGGTTGGCCACACGATTGGATTCAGGGCAACACCTTCACCGCGTGCGTCATATGCCTTGTCGACGTATTGATCGATCACCCACTCCATGACATTTCCGTGCATATCGTAAAGACCCCACGGATTCGGTTTCTTTGTGCCGACTTTTTCATAACCGTTGCGCACCTGCTTTGGATCAATCACAGCGTAGTCTTCAAGTTCATCCGGCTTACAGTGAAACGGGCCGGTTGTCCCTGCACGACAGGCGTATTCCCACTCAGCTTCGGTTGGAAGGCGGTAGAAGTGACCGGTCTGGGCTGAAAGCCACTGACAAAATTTATTCGCAGCATGCTGAGTCATACAGATGGCAGGGAATCCGGCTTCATTTCCAAGGCCGAATGACATTTCCACATAGGGAGTCGTCGGGCTGGAGACAATGTCGACTGGTTCCATCTCAGGCGAAATTTTTTCGGGAGAACCGTCTTTATTACGAGCAACGGATGTCACCATGAACGGTTCGTACTGAGTCCATGTGATTTCATATTTGCCCATCCAGAATGGTTCGACTTTGACCTTATGCTGAGGACCTTCGTCGTCAAAACGACCGTCTTCATCAGCTGGACTTCCCATCATGAACTCACCACCGGGAATCGGGACCATCTCGTATTCCTCACCTGTTTTGGAAATTGTCCCTGTGTAGGCTTTCATTTCCCCTTCAGAGGATTCAGTAGAGTTTTGAGTGATCGTTTCCCGGATCCGCTTGATGAGATCGAGATTGTCACCCAGTCCACCGCCACCACCGCCGATGACAACACCCTCCGGCCAATCAGCTCCCTGCTCGGTCCAAAGACGAAGAAGTTCAAGTTGGTCTGCGTTGAATGGTCCGCCAGTAATTAAAAGCTGCCGGACATTTTTGAACGTCACTCGGTTTTTCTCTTCCAGAACAACACCTTCAGGCCACTTTGCGCCATCATTGATCCAGGTAGCGATGATTTTCTGTTGAGCTTCGTTGAGCGGACGCTTGGGAGGCATTTGATCGCCATCTTCAGGTTCCGTGAGCATCCAGTGAACCGGGCTGTCGTTGGCATCGCCGGGTTTGATGACTTCTCCTTCGTAATCGTCTCCGCCTTTAAATGCTAACTCTTTGGTCTCCATGGCGTAGCCACCGCCTTCTTCATCTGCCTTTTTTGAATTGTGGCAATGGATGCAGGCACCTTCGATAATTGGTTTCACATCTTTCATGAAATCAACAGGCCCATCCTGGGCACTGGTAATTTCCGAATTTAAGAACGTGGCAGATGCCAACATTGCTGCGGCGTAATAGGTCGGGCGTTTCATAATATCTTCCTACCCTGAGAGAAGCAGAGAAACTGGGGGGTGCAAGGACACAGATGAGGGATTTTGGAAAGGTTCAGGGTATAAAGTTGTTAAGAATCCGAAAATTTAAAGAAAATATTTGATAAACTCCATAAATATCATAATTTGGGGCTATCTGTCATTATTACATCTTCCAGTCACCATGAATACTTCTCTAAATAGAATAGTTTGCTTCCTAATGCTTCTGGGATTGCTGTTTCTCTCCAGTTGCTCAGAACCTGAGCCAACTGTTAAACAGGTCGAGACACCGGAAAGTGATAAGCTCGTAATATTCACATGGCCTGATTATATTGACATGGAGGTCATTGCCAAGTTTGAGGAAGAAACCGGCGTAGAGGTTGAATTTTCTTATTTCGACAGTCTTTCCGAAATGAAGGCGCTGTTGCGTTCGAAACCGGGTCAATTTGACTTGGTGCTGGTTGATGACTTCTATCTGTCGGAGCTGATTGATATTCAATTGCTTAATCCTCTGAAAAGGGAACTGGTTCCAAACATTACCAACATCGGAAATCGTTTTCTGGACCGTGAGTTTGATCCCGGTAATGAATACTCCGTCCCCTATCTCTGGGGATCGATGCTGGTCGCCTATCGCACGGATAAAGTTGAGAACCCTTTGGATAGCTGGTCAATACTTTGGGATAAAGCGTATGCCGGCCGGGTCGGTATTCTTGAAGACAAAGAGGAAGCCTATGCTGTTGGCTTGCTTTCACTCGGATATCCTCTCAATAGCAATGACCCTGACCAACTGAGCGCAGCGACTAAGAAGCTGGTTGAGCACGCTGACACGATCTCTCCCAAATATCTCGAGTTGGAAGACATCAAAGCGCAATTGGTATCAGGCGACTTGTGGATCGCAACCTGCTACAGCGGGGACGCTCTGACTTTAGCTGAAGAACAAAGCAATATTGATTACTTCATTCCATCGGAGGGTGCACCCCTCTGGATTGATAACTTCGCGATCGTCAAAGATGCGCCGAATGACACGAATGCCCACCGTTTCATCAATTTTATGTCCCGCGGCGAGATTGCGGCACAAAACGCCAGCTATTTGTGGACGGCTACTCCGAATGAGAAAGCGTTCTCTCATCTGGAACAGGACTTTAGAGATGACGAAACCGTTTATCTTAGCCAGCAACTCTTCGATAAATGTGACTTCTACGGCCTGCCGACTGCTTTTCGTGATGAACAAACCAACTCCGGAATGAAGCAAATTCTGGACAAGATTCATACGAGCTTAACAACGCAATCCCGGGAGTAGTCCTGCTTTCTGACGCGACCGGCTTTTGCAACCTTGATCTTCTTACCCACACCTCGGCGCTGACTCTTCATGAGCATTTCTCTGAAGCAACAAATCCTAATCGCGCTGATCGTAACAGGGCTTTTGCCCCTCATTGTTCTCTCATTCTACACCAATACGGTGATAGACAATGCGATACACGAATCTGAGCAGGGCAGGATTTCCAAGATCACGGATCAGTTGGCCAGTCACATTGGGTTGATGATGGAGCGTGCGTCGTCTGACCTTAAGTCGCTTCAGACAAATCCTATCGTCTCAGATTTGAATGCAAGCCCGGAAGCCCGGGTCAATGAAATGCGACGCTTGCGGGATGCGAACGATTCATTCACGGACATCAGCATCTATGCAACCAATGGTCGGTTGATTCAATCCACCACAGACAAAGTCCTCTCTTACCGGGATTACACAGAGTGGTTTAACGATGCCCTGAAGGGAAAGACCGCCGTATCCATTCCATCACGAAGCCTCGGTGAAGATGGGCTCAACCTGTCGGTCTACCTTCCGATCTTTGATTCGGACGGTGTTGTTCAAAGCGTGATCATGGCCCGTCAGGACTTCAAAAGAGTTTCCGATCTGATTTTCAGCGCGACTCCCGGCGATGGAGGAAAGTTCGTGCTGCTTGATCATGCCGGGCGAGTCCTGAGTATGTCGACTCAGGAAAAGTCATCAGGTGAAATTTTCGACGCCAACTGGTCGCTCGAGTCATGGGGGCACGCTTCAATGGGGAAATACCTTGCGGAGGATGGACAGGAATTTATCTACTCCACCAAGGTGCTTCAGGGCGATGATACCAAGACAAATTCAGACTGGGTATTGCTTTCCCTTCTTCCAATCAGCACAGTGGAACAAGTTTTGGCGAGTTCACAGTTTGCTCTGTTGGTGACCACGTTGATCACGCTCGGGATCGCAGTTCTCCTGGGGGTAATCATCTCACCGGCGATTGCCCGCCATGTTGTGAAATTGAATCTCACAGCTCAAAAAGTGGCTGCAGGTAACCTCGACGTCAAAGTAGAGGCGACTGGCTTCAAAGAAGTTCGCGAGCTTGCGGAATCATTCAATCAAATGATTGCTGAACTGAAGACGCACCAGACCCGGCTTGAGTATCTGGTTTCGAAACGCACCGAAAAACTTCGTGAATCGGAGAAGAACCTTCAGATCACCAGTGCCCGGCTTAAGGCTGCTTTCAATGGATCTAAAGATGGAATCCTGGTGACGGGGTGTGACGGTCGGATCGTGATGAACAACCCGGTATTCGCCGAGATGCTGGGCTTGTCCGGTCAGGAAGACCTGAACATGTCAGATATTGAATTGCGTGAGCATATTATCAGCAAAATCAGCAAAAAGGCCGAAGCTCGACAGTTCCTGGAGCAAATCATGAAGCCGGAACAGGCTTTTGAAATGGAGATGAACCTCGATCACAAGGGACAGGGAGTCGACAAATACTGTGTGGCCTCCTTATACTCCACTCCGATCTCCGATAACCAATCTGCGATCGGTGGAAGACTTTGGGTGCTGCGTGATCTCACGGAGAAACGTTTGCTGGAGGAAAACCTCAGACAAGCCAACAAGATGGAAGCGATTGGCACCCTGGCTGGAGGTGTGGCACATGACTTCAATAATCTTCTGACCGGGATTTATGGCCACCTCTCCCTCCTGGATATGGAGAACCTGGGAGAAAACCATTCGGAAAACAAAAACATGCTCAGCCGGGCAATCCACGCCACCCGACGTGCGACCGACCTTGTCAAACAACTGCTGGGATTCTCCCGCCAAAGCCACCTCGATCTTCGTCCATGCAGTGCTGTTGATATCGCCGAGGAAACACGTGATTTCCTTACCGGATCAATCGACCCGAATATCACGATTGATTCCTCTGGACTTGATGAGCAGTCGTGGCCCGTCCTTGCTGATCCAAGTCTGTTGAATCAAATCATCATGAACATGTCCGTGAACGCCATCGATGCGATGAATGGCAAGGGCACATTGAAATACAGTACGTTCAATTGCGAAGTCACGCCGGAACACGCCCGGATGCACCCCGATGCCCACCCCGGTGATTTTCTTTGCATAACGATCGAGGATGATGGCGAGGGAATCCCTGAATCCATTCAGCAGAAAATCTTCGAGCCGTTCTTCACGACAAAAGAACAGGGCAGGGGAACAGGTTTGGGACTCGCCACCTGCTTCGGAATTGCCAAGCAGATGGGAGGATGGATCACCTTCGAAAGTTCGGTTGGAGTCGGGACCAAGTTCTATACCTACCTCCCCCGGTCCAAGTCTGAGATCACACCAGTGGAAAAGGAGGAAGCTGGAGCACCGATCGGGAAATCTAAAAACGAAACCCTTCTGCTGGTCGATGATGAACTGGTAGTCCGCTCGGTCGCCGAAAAACTCCTGACTAAACTGGGATACAACATCGTGGTTGCATCGAACGGTGTGGAAGCCATCGAGATATTCGAAAAAGGGGAGATCCACATCGACCTTGTTCTTCTCGATATGACAATGCCTAAGAAGTCGGGCGGGGAAACCTTCACCGAACTTCGCGACCGGTTCGATTATGTGCCGGTGTTGATTTGTTCAGGTTACCTCGTCGACCTGTCGAACTTCGAATGCGCCAACGGAGATGTCCCGGATGGATTCGTTCAAAAGCCTTATCAAGTCGAGAATCTGGCAGCCACAGTTCGCAGTGTCATTGACCGGGCGGTTGTCCAGGCCGCGTAAGGATAGTCGCTGCTGAATCTCCACGATCGCATCCGAAAGAACCTTTCCTGCTGTCGGCGGTTCAATCGGCATGATCAGATACGGACTTACTCTAGTAGCCATCTTTTTCACCTGGGGAGCGTGGGCGGACTCAGTCACCGAGACATTTGCCAAAGCAGATCGGAATGGAGATGGGCGATTGACCATCAAAGAAGCCCCTATCCGGGCAAAGATGATTCGTGCGGCGGACGAAGACAACAGTGGAGATGTTACCATCGAGGAAGTCCGTAAGTATTTGGCGAAGCGGATCGCGGCGACCCAGCCTGATGCCGATGCCCCTCCGAAGACAATCGCGGCAGAGGAATTTCCCGACGGTGCACCAATTACCAGGGCATCATGTGAGAAAGCCGCAGCCTATTCGGACAGTGCCAATGGCCACGCGGTCGTTGTGATGTATCAGGGCAAAATCCTGTTCGAACACTATGCCAACGGCTGGTCAGCTGAAAAGGCACACCGGCTGGCCAGCGGCACCAAAAGCTTTTCGGGGGCCATGCTTGCCGCCGCAGTGAAAGACGGCTTGATCAAACTCGATGAGCCAGTGTCACAGACCATTACAGAGTGGAAATCCGACGGGAAACTGGCGAAGATTACGATCAAAGATCTGCTCAGTCTGACGAGTGGGATCCATCCCGGATTGGTGGGGAAAGTTCCGACCTACAAAGAGGCGATTGTCGTGAAGACTCCGAAAACGGAACCCGGTGAGAAATTTGCCTACGGACCCGTGCCCTATCAGGTCTTTGGTGAAGTAATGCGCCGCAAACTGGACGGGGAAGACCCACTAAACTATCTGAAGAAGAGAATTCTCGATCCGATCGGGATGAAAATCGGAGACTGGAGACAGGGAGACGACGGGAACGCCCTTCTTCCATCCGGAGCCTTCCTGCAAGCGACCGAGTGGATTAAGTTCGGTGAGCTACTGCGGACAGACGGCGGTAAAACGCTCGATACAAAGACCGGCCGGGAATGTATCACCGGTTCCAAAGCAAACCCTCGATATGGAATCACCTTCTGGTTGCTGGATGAGGGCTTCATGGCCGCCGGCGCAGGGAAACAAAAGCTCTACGTTCTTCCCGAAAAAGAGATGGTGATCGTGCGCTTTGGAGAAACCAAGGGGCAGGGGTTCAAAGATGAGGCATTTCTCAACCGGTTGGTGCCGGACAGAAAATAGCACGTTTACAGGCTGGTCAGGTTCAGAGGGGTTGATACAATTTCAATTCGCTTATCGAACAAAAACCCAACCTGCGAAGAGAAAACCTCATGAATAAATCACGCCGAACCTTCATCAAGGGGGCCACTGCCGCTGCAGTTGTCGGTCCAAATATTATCATCAACACTCCGGGGATCGCCGCACCAAGCGAGCGACTCACTGTAGGATTCGTCGGAGTTGGCGGCCGAGGATTCAACAACCTCGACGGCCTGAAAAACAACGGAGACACCCAAGTCGTCGGTGTTTGTGACGTGGATAAACTCCACTACGGCAAGAATGTGAAACGGGGCGGTAAAGCCTACGGCCGTGACGCGGCGAAAATTTACGTGGATGAGTATTACTCGAAGCAAAAGAACACCGAGTATAAAGGCTGCGATGCCTACGCCGACTACCGCGAACTCTGTGCCCGCGACGACATCGATGCCATCGCAGTATCGACACCTGATCACTGGCACGCCCTCGCCACATTGGAAGCCTTGAATAAGGGGAAAGATGTCTACTGCGAAAAGCCCATCACGCACTGGTTCCACGAAGGACAGGCCGTCTACAAAAAAGTCGCCGAGAAGAAAGCCATCTTCCAGACCGGATCTCAGCAACGATCGGATGGTAAATTCTACCAGGCCGTGAAACTGGTTCAGAATGGAGTGCTGGGAAAAATCAGCGATGTCAAAGTAGGACTTCCTACCGGACACAACACCGCTCAGGGCGATACCGAAGACAACACAGTGCCTGAGAATCAGGACTACGATTTCTGGACCGGTCCGGCGAAGAAACTGCCATACATGAGAGCGACCAATCACTGGAACTGGCGCTGGCTCACCAACACCGGAGGCGGACAGCTTATGGACTGGATTGGGCATCACCAGGACATCAATGCCTGGGCCCTCGATGTTCAGAAAAGCGGGCCGCTTTGGGTTCAGGTTGCCAAGTGGGAACTCCCCACCGGCACCGATGTCTACGACTCACCCGTGAACTACGACGTGAATTGCGAATACGCCGGCGGCATCAAAGTATCGATTGGTAACGTGAACCCGATGGGCACCAAGTGGACCGGCGAGAACGGCTGGATCCATGTGACCCGCGGAAAGATCACGGCATCCAACGAAGCGTGGTTGGCCAAAGACTTCAACGCCGGTGACAAAGAGCCCTACGAAGGTGGCCTGACCGTCAATCATCACAGGAACTTCATCGACAGCTGTAAGTCCCGGATGGAAGCCATCGCTCCTGCGGAAAATGCACACCGTGCGATCACTCCGGGGCACATTGGATATGTATCCGCAGCATTGGGAAATAAAAAGCTCATGTGGGATGCCGCCAAAGAAGAGATCGTCGGAGACGCCGAAGCACAGAAACTCCTGATGCGGGTTGACTATCGCAGCCCTTGGGAGTTGAAGGCCTGATGCAGGTATCGACTGAATAACATTGCCTTTATAAAGAGCGCCACCTGGAAACAGGTGGCGTTTTTTTTGCAATCATATCTCTGAGGGAGACACCGGGACAAGATTCCAGGAAAGGTAGGGACAACATCATTCCCGTTCATTCCCAAAACAATCTGTAATCTATCAAAGGAGCAACAACGAGGATCGCATTCGTCGCATTGCTGCATCTGCAGGTAGCGACTTCAGCCAATGGCGGAGTGTCGTCATGCAATGCCGAAGATCGCGAGAAATTCTCATTCAGCTCTACACTTCCATTCAGGGTTCAGCGGGTGTGAAATTGCAGAGGGATTTGGAATCAGTCAGGAAATTCAGGCTTGTGAAAACTCACTGCATTTCACGGGCGTCTCTCATCGCACGAATTCTATTGGCCTGAACTGACTTCCTTAATGTTGACCGTCACACTCTGTGAATGTTCCAGGCCACGAAGCGCCGGAGGCGCGGCAAGATGGTAGCCGGTGGCGAAGCGAGCGCCCGGCGAGCAAACCACCGGAATAAGTCCCCCACAAAGCAGAGCCCCGGAGGGGCGACACAACCTTCCGAACCGCCCGCCCGCAGCTTCGAACGGTTCTTTCGCCCCTCCGGGGGCTCTGTAACAGTTTGGTGCCTTTCCGGTGGCTTGCTCGCCTGAAGCTCGCGTCACCACCGGCTACCATCTGCCGCGCCTCCGGCGCTCCGTTGGCGGGCTGCGGGCAGGCTCAACGATCCAACCCTGTTTGATCGACGAACTGACCCTGTTGGATCGTAGTGGGCGTTGGCTGCGTTGGATTGAAAGAAAGACAAATCCGTAGCTATACAATTTCGAGCATCACGCTATTAACAGCCATGATTCATCGGGTGTTTCCCTTCTTTGCCGCCATTCTATTGTTTTCCGGTTCGCTTCTTGCGGAGGTGACCCGCTTTGAAATTCTTGAGCGTGATGACTTTGCCGGGGGACTCGAATTCGGTGAGGTGGGGGCTTATGAACGTGTCTTTGGCCGGGTCTTCTATGAACTGGATCCTGATGCGCCGGCTAACCAGCATGTCATCGATCTGAAACTGGCTCCGCGCAATGAGCAGGGGCGTGTGGAACTTTCGGCGGATCTCTTCATTCTCGCGCCAAAGGATCTGAAGCGAGGCAATGGCGCTCTGTTGTATGGAGTCAACAATCGCGGCGGATTGAATGCGCTGCGCCATTTCAATTATGCGGCGGGTAGCAATCGACCGAAGACTGAGGCTCACGCGGGAGACGGCTTTTTAATGCGACATGGCTTCACGGTGGTGTGGAGTGGTTGGGATGGTGAGCTGCTGCCGGGCAGTGACCGACTGCGTTTGTTTCCGCCCAAAGCCAGTGAGTCGGATGAACCCATTACCGGTTTGGTGAGATGTGAGATTGTGCCGAACTCGGACACAACACGAACGGTGATCAACTGGGCGAACCACGGTTCCTACCGGCCGACGGCTGATGGCCTGAAGAATGCCACGTTGACTCAACGGCTTCTGGCAGGTCACCCGCGTGTCGCGATTCCCAGGGAGAAGTGGAACCTGATTGTGACCGAAGTGGAGAGTGATCATCCGGCTCAGTTGCCGAAGGTGGAGCTGGATTATCCGGACGGGCTTAAAAAGTTGAACATCTACGAAGTGATCTATGAGGCGCAGGATCCGGTGGTGATGGGAACGGGTTTTACGGCGGTGCGCGATTTGATTTCGGCGCTGCGTCATGGATCCGGGAATGACAATCCACTGCTCGTCGATGGGAAGCCGGCCATCGAACGTGCGCACAGTTTCGGGGTGTCTCAAAGCGGGAGATTTCTGCGGGAGTTTGTCTACTGGGATTTCAATGCGGACGAGGCAGGGCGGCAGGTTTTTGACGGGATTATTCCTCACGTTTCGGGATCGGGTATGGGATCGTTCAACCATCGTTTTGCGCAGCCAACCCGACACGCGGGGCAGCATGATCATCATGACTATCCGCCGGACCGGTTTCCTTTTGCGTACGAAACTCAGACGGACCCCTTGTCCGGATTGACGGAGGGAATTCTCCAACGCTCGCAGGTGAGTGGCACGGCTCCGTTGGTGATGCATACGCAGTCGTCCTCGGAGTATTGGAATCGCAGTGGCTCATTGGTCCATACGGATCCATTGGGACAGCGTGACGGGGAGATTCCGGACCATGTGCGCCTTTACTTCTTCGGCGGAACTCAGCACGGACCGAGTGGTTTTACCACAGAGGCCGGCTCCGGCCAGACGGCTCCCAGTTCGGCGGATTACAAACCTTTTGTGAGGGCACTGTTACTGGCGCTGGACCGCTGGGCCAAAGATGGGACTGAGCCGCCGCCAAGTGTTTTTCCAACGATCAAAGAAGGCACGCTGGTCGCATGGACGCAGAACGCGACGGGCTTCCCGGCGATTCCGGGCGTTCGGTATCCGGGTGTGATTCAGCAACCGTCCTATCTGGACTTTGGTCCGCGTTGGCAGGATGAACGCATTGTCGATCAGCAACCACCCATCCCGCGCGGTGATTACAGGGTGCTGGTACCACGCTCCGGGCCGGATGGAAATCCGCTGGGATGTCTCTCAGCTCCGGAGGTTGCGGTGCCGATCGGGACTTATGCGAGTTGGCGATTGCGCAACGACGACAGCCCGGCGGTCAATCAGCTCTACAGTCTATCCGGTTCCTACATTCCGTTTCCGCTTACGATGACTGAACGCAAGGCAAGTGGTGATCCGCGTAAATCTGTCGAGGAGCGTTATGCGACTTTGGATGAGTATCTCGAGCGGTTAAAAGCTCAGTGCCTGGAATACGAAGAGGCTGGCTATTTTCTGGCCGAAGACACCGAGCGGACTCTGAAGATTCATCGCGAGCGGGTTGCCCCGCTTTTTGAGGAGATCGGGAAATGAACAGATAAGGCGTCAGTTGGCTGACTGTTTGGCCGCCTTCACTTCATCAATTGATTTGAGAATATTTTTCTGCCACGTGCCTCGCAGTTCTTCCGGCCTGGCACGGTTCAGGGTGTTGAGTGCTTCTTCGTACTGACCTCGTTTGGTGAGAATCCGGGCGATTCCCTGGAGCGCATAGAACTGGTCGGATCCGCCGATTCTATCGTCTCCCTCGACAATGGCATGGTAGGCCTCGAGTGCGCTGTCGTCATCTTCGAGATTGCGTTCGCGATTCTGGGCGAGAACCAGCAAGGTCGAATCACGCGTGTTGGGATCAGCGATCCATGTCAGTGCGTTGGTGAGATCGGATTCGGCACGGTCACCTGCCCGGGTAATGAACAGTGCCCGTCCCCGGAGTAGGTAACCGTCGCCCCGCTTCCAGAAAGGCCATTGGGAAATGTCTTCATTCCCGAACTGAGTAACTATCTCGGGTGCTTTTGACAGAGCGAGTAGGTGTCGCATCTGAGCCGTCTTCTTAATCGCGTCAACGGGTATCTGTTCAACAACCGGCCCTGCTTCTCTCCTGAGATAGATGGCGGCCTGTTCCAGTGCTGTAGATTTCTGGAAGTCATTGATCTTCTCAGTTTCTGCAAGAGCTAGGAAATCATCAGCCTTGCGTGACTTGAGGGCTTTGCGATAGCTGATCGCGAAGTCGGTGACATCGGGATCGGATTCGAACTGGTGGGATTTGCCTGAATAGAACTGAGCGAATTTCATGGGCTCGTGGAATCCTTTTGTGCCGGTCGGAGAGAGTGCACTGAGTTCCTGACCGTCGTCGCGAATCCTCTGCCGGCAGATATTGATATGCCAGGGAAGACTCTGGGTGGGCTTGCGACCAATCACTTGGTGAAGCGGGTCGTTTTCGTCCTGAGTCACGGGGATGCGAATCTCAACGATCCAGTGATCATCCTCGATGCTGGTTGCGACTTCGGCCTTGGAGTTCCAGCGCAGGCTGTTGCCTTTGGCGGCCTCCCGATCAAGGTCGACGACTTGTCCGTCCGGACTGACGGCGATCTGGTAATAGGAATGGGTTTCTGTGGCGATCTCCAACTCGATGGCGTCGCCGTGCCACAGGGCGGTGTCATCGTCGCGTGTCGCGGCGTTGACAGGCTTTTCACCGGGTGCTTCGTCACAGCGGATCGCAAAGTAAACGCTGTTGGCATTCCAGCCGACCTTGAATGATGTGCCAAAGGTGGGGAGCTGTCCGGTTTGCAGTTCATACAATTTGCCCGTGGCAGCAACGGGGCATTTCTGCCAGTAGTCATCATCGAGCTTGCCGTCGATCGTGATGTCATAGGCGTCACCCACGAGTCGGACTTTGGGAACGGGGCCACGCTTCTGTCCCAGTTGGCTGGCTTTCATGCGGAGGCCATTGAGAAAGTCATCGATCAGCGCGAGTCGCTGGCCGTAAATGCTGGTTGGCTCTGCTTTTGTCTGTGCGGTTGCGAACAGTTCCAGCGCTTTGTCTGCCCGTTCCTTTTCGTTTTCCATCTCTTTCCAGTTCTCTTCGCAATAGGTAAAGAAGGTATGCATTTCCTTTTCCGCCGGGCCGTAGAAGAGCTTGCAGTATTCGCGGAACATGGCATCCCCGTCAGCTTCGTTTCCGCCCCAGTAACTTCTCGCAGTGAAGTAGACCATGAAATGATTGAACCCGATGCCTTTGGTGGCGAAGTCTCTGCCGGCAGACAGCCAGATGTCTTCGCCCATGGATATTCCCTTGGTGGCATTGACTGAGGAAGTCAGTGAGTGCGGGGCGTATGCCGGGAGATACCACCCCCTGTCGGTGAAGGGAAAGTTTTCGAATATGATGAGCGGGTTGTGGGTTTTTTCCGCCCAACCGGCACGAAGCAGCTCTGGAGCGGCTTCGCCTTCGCCTTTGTGGCCTGCTTTGTTGATGGGGCGGCGTCCGCCAACGATGCAGACTACGACATTGGGTTCCAGCTTTTCGATATTGTCGGGAGGAAGTGTGTAGACGCCGTAGCCACCGTTCAGGACTTTGGCGTCGGGGTGGGTCTTGGCGATCTCTTTGGCTACCCGGTTGGTGAAGTCCCAAATGTGGTTGCTCAACTTGCCCCGCTCGTGTCGTTCAGGAGAGTCTTTGCCTTCGCATTTTTCGCACTGACAAATGGCAGTGTAGCCGTCTGGCGGCATCATAGAGACGGTCTTGAACTTGTAGGTGTCGAGAAGGACTCGAGCGTATCGAACGGTTTCCTTAAACAGGCCGTCATCGGAGTAACAGAGCTGGCATTTTGAATTCCCCGGCTCGAAGTCACGCTTTCCGCCATAGATCGCGAACCATTCGGGGTGCTCTGCAAAAACCTGCTCGTTGTTGGTCATGCTGGACATTCCGTGAGCCACTTGAATTCGCTCGTCGTTGCGGGTGCCGAGACGCATCGCCCACATGGATGTGTCGTAGCCTGCTGTGCTGAAGCGGAAGTTGAACTGCCGCAGTGGGAAGTCGGGCTGAACGGTCTCGTCAATCGCCGGCAGCGGGATTGTCTCCATCGAGGGCAGCACTTCTCCAAGATCTCCCGGCAGATACCATCGTGCACCGATCTTTCTGAGAAAGCCGCAGACTGCATTGAAGCTCCCGCGTTCGTCCAGTCCCCAGATGGTGAGGGTTTCTTTCGGATCGGTTTTCGCTCCGTCAGGTTTTCCGGTTTCGCCCGGTAATCGCAGCCGGTTTTTGTAGAGTCCCCGCGAAGGCATCCCGTAAGGGGCGCCGACGATTTTCTCCCACTCGGCCTGGGCGCGGGGGATGTCGCTGTTGTTGCTGGCAAAAGGATGGGTCGGTTCGAAGTCGGTGTCGTCTCCGATCAATGCCATCCAGCCGGGGCCGGTGGTAATGCGATAGGCTCCCGCTTCCAGGCCGTCTGCCTTCACTGGATTGCCGGGACTGGATCCAACGAATATGTTAACGGTGTCTTTCGATGCATTGGTAACGATTGATAAACGCGCGCCGCTGATCTTTTCAATCTGCGACTGAAGCTCTGCTGCCGCGACACGTTGCATGCGCGTGGGAGATTCTGATATGACGATCACGGCCCCGGGGATGCCGTTTTTCACAATGAAAGAATCAGCTGAAAACCCGGAAAGGGTGATTGCTGAACACAAGAGGAAGAGGGCAAGTCGGAAAGCCATGAGTCAGGGGGTTACCTTTGGTCGACAGATGTAGACTCGTGTGAATCCACTACCTGTTTCCCCTGAGAATTCAGGAAGTCGCTCTCCAACGCCAGAATAATTGTGGCACGAATTGCGCCAAAACGATCGTGCGATCCCTGTGCAGACTACTTGGCGGGGAGCCCGACCCGCCGGAAATGAATCTTGCCCGTGACGTCTCCGGCGATGACGCAGGATGTGTCAAAGGATAGCGCCGTGCTGATCGGTATTCCCGATTCCACTGGATATTTCTTCACGAGATTCGCTTTGGGATTCCAGACCTGGATTGATTGGTCACGACCGGTGGTAGCGAGGTATCCGTCGGGAGAAAACCGGGCGGATAGAACCCCGTTGGGAATGGTGCCGTAGGTTCCCGCCGGACGTTTTGGTGCGTGAATATTGGATTTGTTGTGCGCAGGGAATCCATCGGTCACATCCCACCAGACAGCTTTGCCGTCTTCGGAGACGGATGCCACGATCTTGCTGTCGGGACGCCAGTCGACTGCGCGAATGGATTGCTTGTGTTCGAGCAGGCTGAGAATGATGCCACCGCCACTTGCATTCCAGAGATGGAGTCCGCCCGCGCGGTCCCCGGTGGCCAGTTTTGATCCGTCGGGACTGAATGCCACAGCGGTGATCCAGTCGGTGTGTTTTTCGATCTTATACAGGAGGGTGTTGTCCGCGGTTGAATAAACTTTAACCATCCTGCCCGAACCTCCCAGAGCCACCAGCTTTTGGTCCGGGCTCAAGTCTGCGGCGAGAACGGCGTCTACTTCATCGCCGATCGAGGCCAGGCGCTTGCCGGACTTCACATCAAAGAGCACCACCTTTCCCGACTCGACGGGACGTCCGCCTGCGACCATGAGGACTGTGCCGTCGCGGCTGAAGCGAATCACATGGGGAATACCCTCAGGGAAGGGGAGGTGCCCCAACACTTCTCCGGTGCTGGTGTGAATAAAGCGAACGTGTTCCTGTCCGGCAACGGCGAGTAGAGGCGCCCACGGACTGGTGTCCATCGCCAGGACAGCCATCGGCCGCTGCGTTTCCGGCAGTTCGACGGATGGCAGGTTCTCCGGCATCGCAGGGATCTCCGGGCGGTTGGCGCCCGCGTTTTTCGTTGGCGCAAAACTGGTGTCCCGCTCTTTGACCATCGAAGAACTCTCGCTGGATTCCCGCAAGCCGGTGTCGATCCATTTCTGAATCAGATCAATCTGTTCTTTGGGAAGGGGCGGTTTATTTGGAGGCATGCGCGAGTCCTCATCAGGATCAGTGACTGACTGAAAGAGCAGGCTCTGGCTGGAGCGACCTGCCACCAGGGCCTGGCCTCCGCTGCCGCCTTTGAGTGCTGCTCCGTAGCTCTGCAAGTTGAGATCTGCTTTCTGTTTGTCATCACCGTGACACTTCAGACAATGCTGTCGGAAGAGCGGTTTGATGTGCTCATCGTAATTGATCGGAGCGGCATCACTGATCCCGGCAAAGAGTAGACACACGAGAAGAACGCCGCAATGCGGTGAACATTTCAACGGGCTATTGAAATTAAAGTGAACCATCACGTTACTGGTTAAAAGAGAATTCAGTCGAGTTCATCAGGCTCCAGAAAATGTCCTCATAGATCGCAACGTCTTTAGGGCTGTCTCCAATGAGGTCACCCAGGCCACTGAGCTCGTGCGCGGTGGGCTTACGGCTCAGCGTCAGAACAAACAGTTCCTCGAGTGCTTTTTCGGGTGAGTCACTGTTCTCAACGATCTTTTTGATCCTGCCTCCTGCAGCCAACCTCGGTTGCACCGTGCTTCCCACGGTCATGTGGAGGGCCTGTGAGAGAGTGGGTTCAAGCTTGAGCTCGTTTGAACTCACCGTCGCACGACTGGAGCGACCAAAGGTTTCAAAAAACACATCGCCATAGTGAGGTCCACCCGTGCTCCCGTTTGTTCTCGGGTAGTGATTGATCGCTTTGGTGTTGGGGGGATACCCGCTGAATCCACGTGTCTGCCCGGTGATTGCTATTACGGAGTCCATGATGATTTCCGGGCGGAGGCGCCTCATGTAGGCTCTGGAAAACTGTCGGGTATCCAGCTTGTTGGTCGCATTGGGGCGACTGCTCAACTGGTAGACTCGTGAATTGCAGATCTCCCGGACGAGACTGCGCAGATCAAAATCGGAATCAGTGAGATGTTCTGACAGAGCCGTCAGCAGCGGACCGTTCACAGGAGGGTTACTCACCCGCATGTCATCCACCGGCTCGACGACTCCTCTGCCGAGAAGTTGGGCCCAGATTCGGTTCGCCAGGTTGCGGCTGAAGTGTTCGTTCTCCGGTGAGGTCAGCCACTTCGCCAGCGCCCTCCGTGGGTCGCCCGAGTGTTCAACCGGCTCAATGGAACCGAGGGCTTTCGCTGGAACCGGTCGTTGATCCAGAATGTTCTTAGCCGGCTCAGCTTTGGCATTGTAGAAAATCCGCTGCTCGCGCGGCTCCACTCCCGGCTTTCGGGTGACTCCGGTAAAGAAACTAACGAAGCCATAATAGTCATCCATGGTCCAGCGGTCGAAAGGATGGTTGTGGCATTCGGCGCATTGGATCTGGATGCCGAGAAAGACCTGGGAAAAATCCGCAGCAAACCCTTTGGGGTTCAGCCGGGGCTCATGGCTGAGCATTGTATAGAGATTCACCGGTCCATTTTGCAAATTGCTGCCCGAGGCAACAACCATTTCCGCGACAAATTCATTGAGTGGTCGACCCGTGCGGAATTGTTTTCGTATCCACTCCTGATAGGCATCGGCGGCTTTGATGTGAGTCCCTACCGGCGCATAGTTTCCGCCGATGATTCGCAATTGCTCACTCCAGATCGCCGTCCAGAGATCAGCAAAGGCATCGTCTTTCAGAAGATCATCGATTTTAGTCTTTCGCTTGTCGGGAGATTGATCCGCCATGAACGAATGGTATTCCTCCGGAGTAGGAGGGCGGGCCGCGAGGTCAAGCGTGACTCGTCGCAGAAAGGTTTCATCATCACTGAGCGGCGATGGATTGATCCTGAGCTTTTCGAGGCGATCAAAGACGATCTCGTCGATGTAGTTGTTCGTTGCCGGAGTCGTCCAGTTGAAGCCATCGCCGGGGGGCAGTACGATGACTTCGGCTCCGATGGTGAAGCGGTTGAACCGGGCGAACACATGGCTGTCGCCTTTTCCGGATGGAGAAACGTGACCATGTTCATCAACCTTCACAACGCTGGTATTGTTGCTGTGAAACCGGGCCAATGAAGTGACATCCCGCCTCGTGCCATCGTCGTAAAGAGCGGTTACTTTGAGAGCCCCTTTTGCGTCTTTCTTCTCAAAGACGAAGTTTTCAGGTGAGAGTTCGAGCCCAACGGGCTCTGCTACATCCGTTTTATCTTCGGGGGCACCCGCGGCGATCCACTGGAGAATTTTACGGTAGAACTCACTGTCGCGGGTGAACAGTTCCCCGCCAGTGTGTGGGACTTCTCCAGTCGCTTTCTTCAGTAACAGACTCTGCTCCGGGACGGCCAGGTTGAGGCGCCTTCCCGGCATTTCGTTTACGATCCGGTAGTAGTCACCTTTGGCATCATACCCGAAGAGGGAGAGCATAAAGCCGTCCATGCCTTTAGCTGCCCCGTGGCAGGTGCCCGTATTGCAACCCGCGCGAAACAGCACCGGCATGACATCTTTTCTGAACCCCGGAGGATCCTCTGCGCCTTGAGCAAAACTGATCATCAATACCGAGAGCAACGGCACCAGAGTAGGCAGCCGGGAACAGCGTTGATCTAAATGTAAATTTAAAGTCTTCATCGTTCTACAATGCCGGGTCAATTCTCAAGGAACCTTTTCCTGTTCGCTGGGTGACATCCTGACCGGCCACATCCAGTTCCACTTCACAACTCAGCCCGGTGACCTGCCCAAGCAGTGCTTCACCCGTCGCCTTTAACTTGAAGATCACTTCCGTTGCTTTGGAGTCGATCTCAGGCAATTCACCATCCACGATGACTCCTTTGGGCAGCCCCAGGAGATTGACCCGGGCTTTACCCGTGAATGGAGTTTTTTGATTCACGACCCACTGGAATTCCTTTGTCTCACCGCGTCGGATACTTTCAGGTTGGGAGGTCAAATCCATGTATGGTTCCGCGATTTGAATGGTTACGATTTCCGTGGAGGAAAGCCGATCCCCGGCCCCCATTGTTCGCGGGATTTCGTCAATCAGTGACCGGGCCATCACGGCAAGTGGCTGATCGCCGAGAGGGGCATTAGCGGAACAGGAAAGACGGAGGATACTTTCGGTTTTACCTTCCGGGATCGTGGTGGGAGGTTGTGGGCTGATCGATCCATCAGCAAAGCGCACCCAATACTCGACCGGTCCGCTGAAGCCTTTCCGCCGATTGATCCTCACTGTCATCGCCAGTTCTCCGCCCCGAACGAGTGACGCTTTAGGCTTTTCAATGTTAACCTCGAAAGGAGCCGGGTCGGTGATCCCCAATGCATATTGGTCGACTTGAACAAAGTGAAGGGCATCGCCTCCTGAATGATTGAGAAACGGAATGTTCTCCTGTGAGCGGTTTTCCACTTTGATCGATGGATCGACCGGTTGTGCTTCGAGAGTGATCAACGCGGTGGCGGGCTTCGCATCGGGACTGGCTACAAACTGGATCGGCCAGATCGAGCGCCCGTGTCTTTCTTTGCTTGATCCAATTGTTTGCGGGACCAGTGAAACACCCGGAGGGAGGCCTTTGGCGACGAGCTTGTATTCCGTATCCAGAGAATTCCATTGTCCCCCGGGCATCGTAATATTTACGGTGTGTCTTCCGCCACTGGGAATCACTAGCCCGGTGTCTCTGGTGTTTTCGCACCAGTCAAAACTTTTGCTCCACAATACCGTTTGGAAAACCGTGCGCGGAGGTTCCACTTCGATTCGATACACGCCGGTGGGGCCGCCCGCACCACTGCTGTCTGAGATCTCAATCCGGTATTCGCCATCGACTTCGGGAGTCCATATTACAGACGGGTCGAGAGTGGAACGGCGACCGCCTTTTGCCCGGTACGACGTGCCGAAAATGTCACGGTCTGTGAGGGGGGCGTCATCCGCTTCGAGCTCGACTGAGCCATCCGGCTTTATGATTCTAATTGAAGGATCGATCGGCGCGCCCAGAGCTGAAGAGAAGAGTCGCATATGAAGCGCTTCCCCTTTCTTGACCGTGAGCCGGTAGGTGTCCGTATCGTCGTGACTGCTGATGATTCCGTTGATGGCCACTGGAAAATCAGGGACCGCAGTTTCATCCTGTTCTGCATCCTCTTCGATGTTCGGGTAGCGACTGGCCCGGAGTTTCACTGGTGAGACCGCATCGCCGAAGTATTGGAAATCCCCATCGTGCTCAGGCACCTCGAGTGTCTCATCGTAATCGCCAGAGGCGGAGCCGATCATACGTACCGTTTGCGTCTTGCCGACTTCCCCACCCGGCGGGAAAGCAACCAGAGGCCGCCGGTTGGTGCCGATATGTATCGCGTAGGTCGTTTGAGCGATCTGATCAACCGATCGTTCCGCCACCACATAAACATGGCCGTCTGATTCAATCACCGTCGAAAGCACAGGGTCCTGAGTGTGAAGCGAGTTGTCATCATTGGAGGCAATTTCTTTGCCTTTGCTGTCAAGAACCCGCACCGCGAGATCGTAATTGGAGTCGCCGTAGCTTGCGTCACTGATCCTCACAGAATCCAACTCCACCGAGAGCTCTTGTCCCGCTTTGACCGGGACCTGGTAGTAGTCCGCCATGTCATGACCCAGTTTGGCATTGATCGTCACGTTTCCGGAAACCGGCATGGCCGTTTCCAGAGTGTCCTTACGCTCTGGAGATTCCTCAATCGTCCGGAACGGAGTCACATGGAACGTCGCGATATGAGTCAGTTGCGTCGCCGTGAGCAAGCGAAAGGGATACTGACCGGGAACGCAATCGGGAGCGATCTCGAATTTGCAGCGGACCGCCGAATCATAGTAGCCGCCGTGGGCCAGGGTTCGCCGTTTGGGCTGAACAGGTGACTTCTCAAAATCGAAGGCCCTGATGCCCGGCTTGTAGAATATAATCTCGCGCGGATCTTCAATCGCCGCTCCCCATATTTCCACCTCAACGACAGTGCCCTGCTGGCCAAAGCGGGGGGATACCCGCTCGACATTTTTCACCCCGGCAAACAGATCCGTCGCCGGCATTCCGGATAGAATGACCAACATCGAAATCACCGCAGCCATCAGGCGCCGTGCCAACAACGATACATAAAGCGGCGACTGAAGGTCGCCGCTGCTTGAGTTAAAAGGTTTCATCCTACCAGACCTTTAACAAGCTTCCCGCCGTTGATGATCTCGATCGGGCGGGTTCCGAATGCGAGGAGCTCTTTGTTCGCATCAATCCCGAGCTGGTGGTAAATCGTATATTGCAGATCCTCGAGTGGCACGGCATCCCTCGCAGGCTCGCCGCCGGTGGCATCACTTCTGCCGTAGAATTGCCCCCGGGTAAAGCCGCCCCCGGCGATCAGGTTCGAGTAACAGCGAGCGTGATGATCTCTTCCGCCATCCCGGTTGATTTTCGGGGTGCGCCCGAATTCACTCGTTACCCAGAAGATCGTCGTGTCGAGCAACCCCCGTTGATCCAGATCCGTCACCATACCCGCGATGGCCGCATCCAGCGCAGGCATCTGGTCCAGCGTGTTCTCTTTCACATCCACGTGGCAATCCCACGAGCCGTAGTTCACCGTCACAAAGCGAACACCCGATTCGACAAGCCGGCGGGCGACGATCAGCCGTTCTGCCAGGCCTTTGGGGTGAAACTTGTTATCCGGCCCTCTCAATCCTGAAACATCACTGCCATAAAGCTTCTTCGTTTCCTCAGTCTCATCGTCCAGAGAAAACGCAGCCTGCGATTCCTTCGATGTCAGCAGGGAATACGCCTGCTTATACATATCATCCATCGTCTCCAGCATATTTGGATCCGTCTCCATCTCACGAATCCGCTCCTCAATGATTTGCCGCGCGGATTGGCGACGGTCAAAGCGTTCCATCGAGACATTCTTCGGGATTGAAAAATCGCGGACCTGATAGCTGCGCCCACCCGGGTCGGATCCAATTTCAAAAGGCCCATGCGTGCTGCTTAGAAAGCCGGTCCCACCTGAGAACCCGTTCTTGGTGGGGATCGCGACATAAGGCGGCATCTCCGTGCGCTTGCCCAACTCGTGCGAAACGATCGATCCCATCTGCGGGTAGTCGATAACCGCAGTCGGCGTGTAGCCCGTGAAGAGATGATAGGTCGCCTGGCTGTGATCCGGGATTTTGCCGACCATGCTTTGAATCACCGTCAACTTATCTGCCACCCTGGCTGTGCGGGGGAAATTGTCGCTTAGATAGTCCCCCGTCTTCGTTTTGGTCACCCCGAACTGCCCCCGGATCTCCACCGGCGCTTCCGGTTTGGGATCAAAGGATTCCTGCTGCTGAAATCCACCGCCGAGATGCAGCTGGATAACACTGAGAGCTTTCGCTTCCTTTTTGACTCCGCTTTCCTGAGAAAACAACTGATTGTCAGCAGCCTGGAGCTGGAAGAAATCCCCCATCGAAAGCCCGAGGGCGCTGAGCGATCCTGCTTTGAGGACACTGCGTCGTGATGACATCGCCTGAAATCCGTCGCAGCCATGTCGGCGCAGACGGCCGGTGTTGGAAGTAGTTCTCTTCGACATATATTTGGAAAGTGAGTAGGGGGCTACTCTACAGCTCAATATGAGAATTCAAACCGGCGTGAATGATCCGGCCAAAATTATTGATAGGCCGCTGAATTTCAAACGTGTGACAGACTGATGGCTGACAGAAACGGAATCAGCCAAACAATCGACATTACCAGCCCGATCACCGACAACAGACTCGCGTATTTCTCTGAATTAGAAGGGCTTCCCCTCATGAACATGACAGCCGAGATAAGAAAGAGAATCAAGCCCAGCGGTATGAAAATCCAGGCCGCCAAAACCGAGTCGAGAATTTTATCGTGCCCGAGCATGACGATCCATGGCGAAAGACCGGCCAAAATCGGCAGGATAGAACGCAACGGGCGTCTGAACTGGGACTGGATAGACGCTCCGATCCCAAGGGCGGTGCAGATGAGCCCTGTCGCGATCAAAGTGGCTTCCATTTTATAAGAGTCTATTCAGCGGTGGCGGTTGATCGGCCTGAAAGCAAACGCCTCGCAATAGCGCTTCCAGATCACCCGTTCCATCTTCAAAGCGTAGTTCTCCGCGTATTTCTCACTCCCCGCAGAGAGTCCGCGCCCTTTGGTGATCCTGAAATGATGGTGTCCGAGTTCGTGCAGAAAAATGTGAAGCAGCTGGAAAGCCTTAGCGGAATCTTCATCGAATTGGCAGACTGGATAACCGCTTTCATCTTCCTGAATATCCACTCCCAGACGTCTGAATAAATCACAGTGTTGATCGAAATAATCCTGCCCGGGATACATCCGCAGGTCCTCTTCAAAAGCGGAGAGTGTGATCGTCGGCTGGTCCGGAGATTCATACCAACCGTCAGCCTCATCGCAAATCCCAGCATCAAGGTAGATGAGGTCGAGGTCGGATGACACGCGTTTCCAATCGGGAATGAGGCGGAGAAATCTCCAGACATCTTCCTTCGTCGTGACAAGCCGGCCACTGCCGCCAATGCCCACCGATAGACTGTTCAGACGAGTCGGGGCGTGGCGATTCTTTTTCTGAACACGACCGTCACGAACCTTGGGGGTCGTCTTCCGGTTATTCGAGCGGCCTTTCATTTGTGATCAACTCGGATTAAAGCATTGCAGAATGCTGCCGGTCAATTCCCTTTCTCCTTCGAATCCCCGATGGAAAACGATCAGACCCTGTTGGTTCAGCGATCAGACCCTGTCATATCGTAAATCATTGCCTGTGGGTGGCGGCCTGAAAGGCTGCGCGCACAAAGCCCGGCGGCTTCAGCGCCGGGAAAGAGTAGAACAATTTACCCCGACCTGAAGGGGCGGGCGCGAACTCTATTTCGGGGATTCGCGCGCGCCCTTTCAGGACGCCTTCTGATTAACTCACAGACCCGGGGCTGAAGCCGCCGGGCTTTGTGCGGACGGACTTTCAGCCCGTTTGGTCGCCAAGGGGCACCCGTTTCCAATGACGTGCGAAATGTTTGCTCTGGACCCATTACGCAAAAACGCCCGCAGGGCCTTTCGACTCTACGGGCGCTTGTTTCACCGTGCCGGCTGCCCGACACGATTGACTATTGTTTCATTAACCGGCGGATGAACTTGATGGTGCAGCAGACGAACTGGATGCCGCTGCTGAGCTACTCGAGCCGGCTGATCCGGACGATGACGGTGCCATGCTCGAAGACGCCGATGCGGAAGACGAACTTCCGATCGAAGTCGAGCCGCTGCCGCTCATGCTGCCACCACTTCCGGTGCTACCGGCAGAGCTGCCGGGAATGACAGGCGGTGGTGTTGGGCCTGATTGCCCATCCAGCAGGTGCTGCTGCATGTAGAGCGCAAAACGCTCCGGGTCACGCGGGAACAACAACATCAGCGTCGCAATGGTCTTGAACAGCTCCACCTCGAGATTCTCCCGGGCTTCGCGTTTCTCTGATTCCGTCGCAGTTTTGTCGCCGGTCGCTGTTTCGCTGGCTTCATACAAATCCACCCATTCGTCACGGACGGATTCCGCTTCCGCGAGAACATCCGCTCCCAGGGTGGGTTCATATTGGGCCACGCCGGATACCATGATGTTCAGGTAATCTTCGACCTGATCATCACGGACGTAGTACCACACCGCTTTTCCTTTAGGGAACACCGCCTCCATCTCCGGAGAAGGTTCACCAAAGGATTCCCAGACCGCGTTATAGACGGGCCGGACTTTATCCGCCAGCTCACTTCGGAACAGGCGCTTCTCAAGCTTCACCCCTTTGCGGAGGCCAAGCTGGATGCCGTCGTCGACGAACTCGGTGCGAAGTTGAGCCAATGCCGCTGAAACCGCGTCGATTCGCTCGTCGAGCTTACCTTCGGGGTTGTTTGCGATCATTCGCTGGATGAGATCCGTTGTGAAGGCGATCAGGACAGCAATGCCCAGGCGCGCCAACAGGAACGGGTTCATGAAGTAATATGCTAGGATTCTCATATCAGTTCTTTGTTTTTGTTTTATCTACTATTTTGTTTTTGTTATGTAAATGATGCATCAGGGTGATGCATTTGATTTACGAGCCGAACATAGGCAGAGAAATTTCAGATTAAAAAGGTCATTGGGTCGTTTTCGCACCTTTTTGGCCACTTTTTTCACTTTTTTTTCAGCTTTTTTCACGAAAATCAGCTGATCGGCGAAAAATCGTTCGAGAATTGTGCGCGAAATTCCTGTCATTTAGGAGGGGTGTTGGACCGGTTTTATGTATATGTATTAGTAGTGCGAATTTGGAATCCGTGTTCAGAGGGGGGCGGGGCTCCGCAGGCATTGCCCACGGATTGCAAATCCGTGCCACGTTCATTTTCCGCCCCCGACCTTCCACCTTCGAAGATGCGCTTTAAAACGGCTGAATCGTCCGTCCTGATGGGATTTATAGCCTCTGAGGTATCACCGACTCGTCGTCCATGCCGCGGGTGATCGGCTCCCACAAGCGGGAGTCAGATCGGGTCTTTGTTCATCGTTCGTGGCACGGATTTGCAATCCGTGGTCGAAGAATCCCGCCGACAGGTCTTGCCCACGGGTTGCAAATCCATGCCACGTTCATTTCCAGTTGATTAGCATCAGGAAATAAGGTCTTGTGAATCGTGGGTAGGTTCGAGTTTGTGTGTATAACGAACCGATGAACTGGCCATCAAGCACTCCAGTATGACTGTCGCACGCATTTGCGATTTCAGAATCCTGAGGTAGCATCAGGAATCAAGGTTCATCTATTCACTGAAAACGGCCAGTTTTTCAAAAGTGGGACAAAATGGCTCACTTTTTTGAAGGTCGTTCGTGAGATGAGATATAGCGTCTGTACGATTTTTCAGTCATTCGCGAGACGAGATACACTGTCTGTACCATTTTATGGTCAGTCCCGAAATGAGACACGCTGTCCAAAGTCGTCGAAGGTATCTCCCGAACTGAAACATCCTGTCTGTACGATTTGTTGGTCACCCCGCGAAATGAGACATGGCATCCAAAGTCTTCGACGGTCACTCCCGGATTGAGGCATCGTGTCTGTACGATTTGATGGCCATTCGTGGGATGAGATATCGTCTTTCTAGACGGCAGCCATAGGTTTTCGGGATGGAATCCAGCAGCCAACGGATTTTTTGTCAGCATTCCAGTGTCAAACTTGACGGAATTAGGGAATCATTGAAGGTCGAGATGATAAGTGATTGAAATACCGTGAATTTTGTCGTAAATAGATAACTGGGGCATGAAGTGGTATCAATTGATATCAGAGCGGCGTGTTTCACAACTATTGTTCGATCAGTAAATGTCATTCTTCAATCTGCTTAGTGTCGACAACTTTCGTCCAGCTCGCGATATAGCACCAAAGCAGATTAGCGATGAAGTGCTTGCGACTGTGCGAGAGCTTCATGAGGCGGAACAGATGGAACCCTGGATTCAGGCTATCTTGTTCGATACGAATAATACTCCCCATGGACCGTCTGAGATCGTCGATATCCTGACCCATAAAGTATCTGTGCGCGAACAAGTGGGAATTGCAGCGTTTATTTTAAAGGGCCGTTCGTTTCGGACTGTGCGCCCCTCTCACGTTGGCCACCAGATATTTAGGCTTGAGCGAATTCGAGACCTTCGGTTTGCCTTTTTTGTAGCATCAGGGAATATCCTTGATGAAGTGAAAGAGCAGTTTATTTCAACTGCGCAGAAGTTAGCTGCCGATTACTGCATCATTGATTGTTTCGATCTTGCCAGGTTATTTGTCGCCTTTGGTTATTTATGTCCACGCGACGGCGAAATAATCCGAGGGGGGCAATGTTCATGCGGATATACTCCGGCGAATCGAACGTCTAACATCCTTCAACAGGCAGCGTTGTCTGAATTACAGTGCAGCCACGACCTGGATGAATCGGCAGGCGCCGTCATCCTTCCTACAGCGGCAGGGAAGACGCGGGTAGCAGTATTAGACATTGAGCGATTCGATCCAGGAATGGCTGTGTATGTAGCGCACTCTCATGAAATCCTCGAATCCGCAGAAGCAGAGTTTCTTACAGAATTTTCTCAGTCTGAGGTGATCCGATTTGATTGTAAGCCGACGTCGACTGCACTTCGTAGAATTAATCTTATCACCATTCAGTCACTGTCACGAAATTTAGATGTGTTTGATGGGTTGTCGGTGGATTATATCGTCGTCGATGAATTTCATCATGCTGCCGCTCTTAGTTACCGGCGGATGATCAACGCGCTGAGTCCGTCTTTCTTGCTAGGGCTAACCGCAACGCCGTTTCGAGGTGACCAGCAAGACGTTCTTGAACTGTGCAATGGAAACGTAGTCGTCAACTACGAACTCCGGCAGGGAATCGAGTTCGGTGTACTCTGTCCATACCACTATTTTGGATGTTTCGATGACGTCGATTACTCCGACGTTAAGTATAACGGGTCTCGGTACGATGTAGCAGATCTGGAACGCGCTTTGATCATCCCTGAACGTGATGCGGCGATTATCAGCAAGTGGAGAGAGAAGGCGGATGGAAAGCCTACCCTGGCATTCTGTGTGTCCCACGCGCATGCGGAGCGAGTGAAGCAAAGTTTTCGTGATCAGGGTGTTGTGTCCGAGGTCTATCTCGCTACGACGCCGCAAGAAGTGAGATCAGAGCTACGTTCCCAAATGCGCGCGGGTGAGTTAAAGGTGTTGTGCGTTGTTGACGTTCTCAATGAAGGTGCTGACATGCCTTTCATCGAATGCCTTTTGTTCCTTCGTCCAACCGAATCAAAGCGGGTCTTTTTCCAGCAATTGGGTCGAGGACTTAGACGATTCTTCGGGAAGGGGCATTGTACGGTCATCGATTTTATCGGCAATTTTAAGAATGCCTATCGAATAGCCGAGGATTTAGGTCTTGAACCCTATGACCAAATTGACCCTTCGGCCGAGAATTCCAGAGGACGAACGGGCAAGGAAATTTTGAATCTGCCTACAGGTTGCATTGTCGAATTCGACGAGCGCGTCATCGACATATTTGGTACGCAGACAATGAATCCTCGTTTTGCTACACGTCAAAACATCGCGCGTATTCTAATATACCAGTACAAGCGTATCGAACGGCGTTTGGGACGCCGTCCTACTAAGCGTGATCTTGACCGAAATACTGTCATTGGCAGCCGGTTCTACAAATTGGTATTTGGAAGTTGGCAAGAGTTTGAACGGCGGATGGAAAAATGAGTTGAATTAGGAAGTAGGTTTGAAAGATGGTGAAGTTTCGAGATCAACTGCCGATCTGATAAGGAACCTAAGAGTTTTATCCATGAAAGACCACGTTGGCATCGTCGTTAACCGATGTTCCTAACGTGGTTTTAAAAAAAAGCTGGACTGAAATAGATGGGATCTTTAGCATTGCCGGACTATGCCGAGAAACAAAGTAGCTGAAATCTTCACATCTTTTCTCGATGCACCATGGGTCGCTCCTTGCGAGCGCCATGTGCGTGCACTTGAAGAGGATTGTGCCCATTGCTCATGTCTCCATGCTGGTGAGCAGGATTCAAACATGAGACAATTCATTGAAAAGTTCGTCTCTGAAGTCTCATCGAAATATCGATTGAAGCCTAATTCACTGATTGCCTATGCAATGGGACCAGTGCGAAACGGATCGGGCCCGACTAATCCTCACTTTGAATTTTACGCCTACAGAGGAGCGTCTTCCTACCCTCGTCCTGTGCCTCACAAATTGCTGAAATCTGATGGAGCATTTAGAAACATGCTGGGACGAGACGATGAGAGAGTCGTCGAAAGTAAATTGGAAGCAGCGGGCAATCCAGAATTTCCTTTTGTGCTTTCAAAGCTGGATCATGCCATCGGAGGGGATGGCTCAGCGTTTATGTTTTCTCGGGATTATAGAGTGTCTCCTCGTCCTCTTGTTTCTCCAGCGTTCTATATTGGTGGTTTTGAAACAATTGGGCATGTATTTGGCGATCGTGGTAAAATACCACTGGCAGATGTCGTTCATCTCAAAGAGCTCTTCACTGCAAAATTATCCATAATGATGTTTCGGCATTCGACCTGCTGCAACCAGTTTGAGTATGTTGATGAGGACCCGCTCACTATCGACTAAACCCAACTCCAATTGGCATGCGGATGCGGATTTGATTACGGTTATTCCTACTTCGCCGATCTGGTGCAAACGTGAGTTTTATTAAATTTATTGCCATGTCACTCACCACCCGTCTTCCGCTCCACATAAACATAATACGCGCCGAGCAATGACTGCCGTTCTGCGTCATCGAACCAGGTGTGGAGACGGGTGCGGCCGGGTTGCAGGGTGGCGGTGAAGGTGACGGATTGGTCCTTTGGCTTCACGGGCCGGCGCATCATGGGGCCGGTGCCGATCTTCATTCGGGCGGTGGCGATGGGGAGGGCGACGCCGACGGGGAGCTCGCCGTCGGTGACTTTGGTGTCGGGGTAACCGGCGTTGAGGGGGAGTGCGGTCTCGCGGGGCCAGCGGCGCAGCTCGAAGGTGTACTCGCCGGCCTCGGCGACTTCGATTTCCCACCAACTGTTCTTGAGGTCGCCACGCCGGGTCTGCTGCTGCTGATCAATAAAGACGTCGAGCCATTCGCAGGCGGTGAGCATCATGGGGTTCTCGGATTCGTGACCGATGATGGTGGGCTGGGGTTCGTTGGCTGTGTCTTTGACTGCGTCCCACCAGGTGTCGAGATGCTTGTTGAGCTTTGCGGCGATCATAGCGTGAGCTGCGATGACGTTTTTCTGCTGCATGGGATCGGCCTCGAGATTGTAGAGGGTGTTGCCTTCGAGAAGTCGCCAGTGTTTCCAGAGGACGGCAGCGCCTTCGCGTCTCATGATGGACGGGCTGTCGGGGGAGGGGTAATCCATCCCGAAGGGCATGCGGCTGTAGTTGATGACGAGTTTGCGGTCGGGATCGATTTCGGTTTTGCCCTGGAGGACGGAGGCGAGGCTTTCGCCGTCGAATGTGGGTGGGGTGGCCGGCTTGATACCGGTGAGATCGAGCAGGGTGGGGAGGAGATCCTGGACCTGGCTCAAACCGGCGATGTCTTTCCCGCCGTGGAGTTTTCCCTCCGGCCAGCGGATGAAGCAGGGGACGCGGTGGCCGCCTTCCCAGAGTTGGGTTTTCTTGCCGCGCATCCCGGCGTCGAAATAGATCTCGCCCATGGTGCTGCCGTTGTCGGTGAGGAAGACAAGGATGGTGTTGTCGGCGATGCCGGATTCGGTGAGGAAGGTTTCGAGTCGGCCGAAGTTGTCGTCGATGTTTTTGCTCATCGCGAGGAAGCGAATGAGGTTCTCCCGTTTGGCGGGCGGGAGTTTGGGGATTTTCCCGGCTTTCTCGGCGGCGATGTAATCTTTCTCCTGGGCGAGGCGGTCGGCTTCGGGAACCCACCAGGGGGAGTGCGGGGCGTTGGTGGGCAGGTAGGTGAAGAAGGGCTGTTTCTCTGCGGCGCGGGATTTCATCCAGGTGATGGCTTCGGAAAAGAAGACGTCGGTGCAGTATCCTTTGTAGGGTTTCAACTCGCCATTGTGGCGGTAGGTGTCGTCGAAGTAGTCGTTGTTCCACACATCGGGGGTGGAGTTGATGTGGGAGGAGGGGAACCACAGCGTCTCATCGAACCCGCGGTCCTGCGGGCGGTAGGGGTAGTTGTCGCCGAGGTGCCATTTGCCGAAGATACCGGTGTGGTAACCGGCTTCTTTGAATAAGTCCGCGATGGTCGGCAGCCCGGCGCGGAGCATGGTGCGGCCGGAGCTGACGTTGATAGCGCCGTTCTTAGCCGGGTCGAGCCCGGTCATGAGCTGGCCGCGGGTCGGCGTGCACATGGGGGAGACGTGGAAATCAGTGAGGCGGATGCTGTCGGCGTGAAGGCGGTCGAGGTGGGGAGTCTTGAGGACGGGATTGCCGTGAGCGGACAGCTCGGGGTAGCCCTGATCATCGGTGATGAGGACGATGACATTCGGCTGGTCGGCTGCTTGTACTGAATGAGCCAGCATGAGGATGCCGGCGATGAGGGTGATGAATTTCATGGGACGCTTGTGTCTTTATTCTTTGGGAGGGGCGGTCAGCAGGGATCCCAGCAACGATTCCAGCCCGGCGGGGGATCCTTTGATGCGAACGTAGGTGTGGGCTTTGGCCCTGTCGGTATTCCAGTAGGTGTGCCCGTCTGAATCAACGACGACGCGGCCTTTGGTCACGGAAGACCAGTATTTGTCCTCGATCCCGCGAACGGCGAGGAGGACGGTGGCGAGGTCGTGGTTGGGCTTGCCGAACTCGAGCGAGTTGGTGCCACGGAAAGGCCGCAGTTCGTAGGCCCGGCGCACGGGGTTCTCTTTGGGGGAATCATTCAGCTCGATGCCGTTGACCATGGCCGCGCCGACTTCGTAGCCCTGCCAGATGATGGGGGTGGGCCACCCGTTGGTCACGGTGACGGCGGCTGCGGGATCAAGCATGATGTTGGTTTCGGGACGGGCGGTGCGGGGGAATCCGCCGCCCATGACGAGCAGGGATTTCACCTTGGCTTTCACCAGCTCCGGCTCGGCCTGGAGGAGGTCTTCGAGATTGCTGAGGGCGCCGACGCTGCAGATCACGACGGAGCCATCGGGCTGGGCGGTGAGGGTTTTCCGATAAACTTCCAGCGCGTCGGGCATTTGATCGTCCGGCTTGCTGTCGTGCGGGAATTCAGCACTGAGGGCTGCGGTGAAGCTGCTCAATCCTTTCCAGCGGGAGGTCGGTTTGGCGCCGTCTTTGTCGGTGCCGATCAGGATGTCGGGGCGGTGATACCAGGTATTGATGGCATCGACCGCGGCGGCGGAGGCATTGCTCGGGCATTTGCGATTGGTGACGACGGCGAGGATTTCGGCCTCGCCTTTGTCAGCCAGAGCATGCAGGACGGCGAGGGCACCGACGTCATCGCAGTCGTTGGCCATGTCGGTATCGAAGATGATTTTTACCGGGTCAGCGGCCATGGCTGAGAGCCCTATCGAAAGCGCCGCGGCGGTGATGGCTCTATGGAAGATCATCATACTAAGGAGAGGGGTTATTTTGTCTCCACAGGAGGCTCGCTTACGAGTTGAACAAACGCTTCGATGGTTCGTTCAGCCTGGGTGCCGTTGAAGACCAGGTAGCGGTCTTTGCCGTTCTCTTTGCCTTTGCGATTGGGGCGGAACAGGGTTGCGCCGTCGTCTTCCACAGTCACTAAACCCGGGGGCGACAAATCGAAATATCCCCGGTCCGGATAAACGGCGTGCAGCACTGCCGTGAGATCCCAGGTGGGGCGGTCATGCGGTTTGGTGGGGACGTAGGCGAGGTAGCCTTCCCGGATGATGTGTTTGGGATCGTATTGGTAGTCCTGTTGAATGCTTCCCCAGGGATAGGCTGCGGCGATTCCGATCTCGTAGCCGCTCCAGATAATGGGAGTGGGCCAGGTCTTTGCGAACGACTGCGCTGACGGGACATCGAGGCGGACGTTGTATTCCAGATGACGGGTGTCGAAGCGCACGGTCTGGAAAGCGCCGGCCATGATGATGAGTTCTTTCACCTTGGCTTTGGCAAGAGCCACGCCATCGAGGTCGGAGTGTTCGTCTGGCTCTGATTCAAGGAGCTGGGCGAGGTTGGTGAAGAATCCGACCTGCGCGATTTTAACCGACTGATCGGGCTGTGCCGCGAGGGTTTTGCGAAGCAGAGCCACGGCATCTGGGGCATCCTTGCCGCTCTTCAAATCGTGATCATAATTATCGGCAAGTCCGTTGTAGCGTCCGGGCTCGGGAGTGACACCGTTGCGAACGGCACCCACGGGGATGTCGGGCCGACCGTAATAGGTGTTCAGGGCATCGATGAAGGGGGCTGATTTCTCATGATCCTTGGTCGAGGTGACTGCCAGTAGCTCGACCGCACCGCGGCGCTCGAGCTGGTGAATCAATGCCAGAGCCATGGCATCATCGATGTCATTCCCCATGTCGGTGTCGAAGATCAGTTTCACTGGTTTCTCCAGTTTCGGGGCTGCGGCGATGTGGGCTGGGGGCTGAGCCACGAGATGGACGAGGGCTTCCTGGACCCGTGCGGTTTGTCCCGGGGTCATGGTCAGGAAGCGGTCCCGTTTCTGTGCGGGCTCTTTGCCTCCCGGGCTGAATCGGGTAAAGCCATCGTCTTCTACGGTGACACGCCCCGTCTTGGAGAAACCGAAGTAGCCCCGCTGCGGGAATACAGCGTAAAGCACGCTGGTTAAGTCCCACGTCGGTCGGTCATGCTCGGGGCCGCTGTGGAGGAGGTAAGCTTCTTTAACGGGATGCTTTTCCACATAGTTGAAATCGTTCCTGATGCTGGCGCGCGGGTAGGGCGCAGCGATCCCGATCTCGAATCCGCTCCAGACGACGGGAATCTCGTTCGGCCATTCCGCTGCGAGGATCTGCATCGACTGGACGTGATTGCGAACATTGGCTTCGAGGTAGCGGTTGTTGTCGTTGATGGTTTCAAGCGAACCGGCCATCACTGAAAGCTCTTTCACCTTTTGGCGAATGAGTGCAGGGCCGCCTTCTTCCTTGAGAAGGTCAGCGAGGTTGGTGGCCAGTCCGACCTGGACGATGGTGACGGATCGATCTTCTGCGGCGGTCAGGGTTTTCTTCAACAGAGAGACGGCATCTTCCGCGTCTTCGTCTTTGAGGTCGTGCGGGAATGAATCAGCCAGCTTCAGGTATTTAGAATCACGGTCAGGAGCATTGGGATTGGTCCCGACCGGGATATCGGGGCGTCCGTAAAAAGTGTTCACTGCATCCACAAAGGGAGCAGCCTGCGGGTGCTTCTTGGAGACTGTGACGGCGAGCAGCTCGCACTTCCCCCGGTCGGCCAGAGTGTGCAGCATGGCCAGAGCGAGGACGTCATCAACATCACCGGTGATATCGGTGTCGAAGATAATGGGGACGGGCTTTTCCTCCGCGTAGGCAGCGATACCGAGGAGACAGGAGAGAGACAGGGCGACCAAACGAACCAACAGGGTTGGTTTGGTGATCGAACAGGGTTGGTTCGTAAGGAGAGGGGGAGTCATGATTTTTTCTGTTTCATCCGGCGGATTCGCCAAGCATCAAAGATTACAGCGATGATGATGACCAGACCGGTCACGAGGAGTTTGGTTGAGTTTTCTGCACCGATGTGGCCAAGGCCCGCTGCGAGTGTGGCCATGATGAGAACACCGAGGAAACTACCGATGACGGAGCCCCGCCCACCCATGAGACTTGTGCCACCGATGACAACGGCAGCGATGGCGTCGAGCTCCAGCATGTTTCCAGCGCCGGGATTTGCCGAGGCGAACCGGCTGGCTTCGAATGACGCTCCCAGGCCAGCCAGGGCTCCGGCGATGATGAATACGACGATCTTGATCGGTTGCGTGCTGATCCCGGAAAAGATGGCCGCTTCTTCATTGGCTCCGACGACTTTGGTGTAGCGACCGAAAACGGTTTTCGAAAGTAAGACCTGCCCCAACGCCACGATCAATACCGCGAAGAGGAATGCCGGGGAGATTCCAAGGTTCGTGATGGGAGCCGAGAGCCATTCAATTTCAGCTCCGATGTATTTGGTCTGGGAATCGGTGGTGCGTTGCGCCAGGCCGCGGGCGATTTGCATCATGCCAAGGGTGACGATGAAACTCGGGACCCCGAATTTAACAGAGACGAATCCGTTTCCCGCACCGCAAAGTGCGCCGGTGGCTACGGCGAGGAGAATGGCGGGGATAAACGGCCAGCTCCAGTCGACCATGGCAATCCCGAGGATGGATCCGCTGAATGCGAGGACTGAACCAACGGACAGATCGATTCCACCAGTCATGATGACCAGTGTCATCCCGACAGCAACCACCGCGAGGGCCGGGACGGAATTGGCGACGGAGTTGAATGTCCCGGTTGAGATAAAAGAGCGGTCGACGAATCCAAAGACTGCCACGACAGCGATCAGCACGCCGAGAAGGCCGAGCGACTCACCAAACCTCTGGAGCGTGGGGCTTTTGATCATCGGGGATTGTTTCGCCGGCTCGTGTTGTCTTAAAGGCTGTCTTTGGTGATGAGATCAACAGGAGTTTTCTGATCAGCAGGGGTGTTTCCTTTGAGGATTTCCAATGCGGCTTCGATCCCGAACACTGCGAGGTCACCACCGTGTTGGTCAGCCGTTGCAAAGATGCGGCCCTCTTTGATGAGAGCTTGAACTGCGGAAATATTATCGAACCCGACGACCTTGACCTGATCTGATTTGCCAGCGGCTTTGATTGCTGACACTGCGCCAAGGGCCATGGAATCATTGCTGGCAAGGATGGCGGCGAGATCGGAGTGTTTCTGCAAGATCGCACTGGTGATCTGGTTGGCTTTATCCATTTCCCATTGCGCGCTCTGGGTCGATACGATTTCTGCTCCGGCGGCTTTCATGGCGTCTTCGAATCCAGCGCGTCGTTGCTGAGCATTGAACGCGGTGGGGACGCCCTCAAGGATGGCGACTTTTGCCCCGGCGGGGAGTTCTTTCGCGAGAGCTTCACCGACGATCCTGGCGCCTTCCCGGTTATCCGGACCGACGAAAGGGATCGTGGTCTCCGCTTGAGCCAGCACTTCCGCGTCGAGTTTGTTGTCGATGTTAATGACGGTGATTCCGGCTGCCCGGGCCCGCTTTAAAACGGTGATGAGAGCTTTGGAATCGGCTGGTGCGATGACGATGGCGTCGACTTTCTTTGCGATCATCTGCTCAACGAGAGCGACTTGCTGAGAGATGTCGGTCTCGTTCTTAATACCGTTTACGATCAGTTTGTATTGTCCGGGGTGTGCTTTGGCGTGGGACTCTGCCCCGTCAGACATGGTTTTGAAGAACTCATTGGCGAGAGATTTCATGATCAGAGCGACCTGAGGCGTCTCGTCTGCAGGTGCTGTCGCCGATTCATTGCCAGACCCGCAGGAAACGAGCGTAAGGGCGACAGCAGCGGCGGTCAGCTGTTGGAAAAGGCGTAAATAATTCATAGGTTACGTATTTGAACAAACGATTGCGCAATATTGCGGTTTGGATCAAGTTTTTTTGTTACGGGGTTGTGTCAGGACTGACCCACGGTCGAGAAACTCGGTGGTGACTTCCACGATGAGTCCTTTGTTTTTACCCGGATCAGAAATTTCCTCAAAGGCGATGCGGAGGGCTTCGGTCGCCATTTTCCCGGTGTCTTGAACGACTGCACTGAGCGGGGTGGCGAGGACGGTGGCGTAGGGCTGGTCATCGAATGACACCAGCGAGATATCTTCGGGAATGCGAACACCAGCCTGACCCAGAGCCTGAAGTGCGCCGAGGGCATTCACGTTTCCATAGGAGAAAATCGCGGTCGGGCGAGGGGATTGTTCGAGCAACTGCCGGGTCGAGTGGTAGCCGTCGGCGACTGAGAACTCGCTCCCTATTGACGTGCACTTCATGTTTCCGATACCGGCCTTGACCCCCCGGGTTCGTTCGAGGCTGGTCGAGGTACGCGGGTCGCCATGGAGGCACGCGATGTGGGAGTGGCCTTTGCTTTTGAGAACCGCTGCGACGTTTTTTGCCGCTTCAAAGTCAGTCGAAACCACGGATGGAGCTGAGAGATCAGGGAAATACCGGTCCACAAAGACCAATGGCAGAGCGCTTTTCACCAGATCCGCATAGACCGCGGAGTCATCGCTGACGGGGCAGGCGATGATGGCATCGACGCGGCGTTCCCGCATAACGTCTAAGGCACGTCTTTCCATTCCGGAGTTATCGCAATCGCAGAGGATCGTGACGTAACCTTTCTCCTGTGCGGCCCGTTCAACGGATCGGGCGATGGTGGCGAAGAAAGGGTTGGTAATATCGGGGAGCAACAGACCCAGGGTGAGGGTGCGCTTCATGCGCAAACTCCGGCCGGCAGGGTCGGGACGAACCCCGAACCGGGCCGCGGCATTGGTGATCTTTTCCTGAGTTGCCTTGCCAATTCGGTATTGATTTCCCTGACCGCTGAGGGTTCGGGAGACGGTGGAGACAGAAGTGCCCAGATATGTGGCGAGTTCCTGAAGGTTGGATGGATTTGATGAACCTGAGTTCGCCATAGGTGCGCCTTACGGGTTCAAGAATAAGACTGATGAAGCGGTGTAACCATGAACGAAATTCTGCCCGGCCACCGGACCGATCTCTCCATTGCAGAAAAAGCCACCCATGGGGACCTTTCCGAAAACTTCTTCGAAGATCGTGGCGTCATGGTTGGGTTCTTCAAACAGCCGAACACCTCTCCCGGCACAGGTAAACATCAGTGAGCCAAACGGTTCACCCCAGGATTTCTGTGCTTCCCGGCAGGCGATGCGCAGATCCTCGTCCGCAGTGTCTTTGTCTCGCATTTGGAACTGAACGGTTTGTCCAACTCTGGGAAGTGCCCCGAGCGCCAGCACACCGGCCTCGGGATCGCCTCCTATGATGTTTCGGACCAGAAAATCTCCACGCTTGAAGTCGTCGACGTATTCAGAAATCGCCAGCCCGGCGAAGATATTCCCGCGTGCTTCAGATTGCTCTTCAGCATCGAGTTCCTCGAAGGTTTCCTCCAGAATCTGGTAAGCCTTTTTGCCTCCGATTTGGAGGATCACGTTTTCGTCGACGCCGGTGATTGTGTAGGGCTCGCCGATAGGACGGCAACCCTGGCTGACGACGCCACCGAATTTGACGCCATTTTTGAAATTCACTGCAAGCAATGAGGCATCAGACACCCCTTTCTCAGTGAAGAGAAAAATCTCTTCCGGATTAGGCCCGCCGCTGGCAAGCCCACCAAAGCAGGGGACATCGGGATAAGCTGTATTCCAACCGCGCAGCCAGGTGTCTGTGCTCATACGGGTAGGGTTCCCCAAGGTGATCCACCCACCGTTGTCATCCCCGTTCATTTGTAGACCTGTGATCGCCTGCCAGGGAGTGCCGGATTCGGCGTCATTGAGGTCGGATTCATCAAGGGGGACACAGGTAATGTCCGTATTGGGAAGGCGCATAAACACCAGCGACATTCCGCTGACGTTTTCATCTTCCTGCCCAACTCCCACGAGTCCATATCCTGAACAGCCTACGATCAGGGGGGCGTGACCGTAGATCTGGACGATTTCTGTAAAGTCTTTGAGGTGTTGTTCCCAATCGGAGCTGACGAACGCAAATACGATATCGGGTGCTCCGCCCAGGCGACTCCGCGCGGCAACCACGGCTTGAGTTACCACTGCCTCATCAAAAGTGGTCCGAATCAGGCAGGAGGTTGCCTGATTCGATTTCAATTCTGTATCCTGTAGCATTGCTCCTACCGTACCCAAAAACTGCAGGAGCGGGAACTAAAAATGAGGGGAGGATCAATGCAGAAAGTGACGATGACCGGTGAAGACCATTGCAGCATCGTGTTCGTTCGCGGCTTTAATCACCTCTTCGTCTCGAATTGATCCGCCTGGCTGAATGGCAGCCGTTGCTCCAGCTTCGATTGCGGAGACCAATCCGTCAGCAAATGGGAACAGCGCATCGCTGGAAACGACGCTGCCTTTGAGGCTCAACCCGGCTTGCTCTGCTTTCCAGACAGCGAGGCGGCATGAATCTACCCGGGCCATTTGTCCTGCTCCGATACCGAGGGTGCGATCGGTTCCCGAAAAGACAATCGCGTTGGATTTAACATGTTTTACGACCCGCCAGCCAAAGCGCATAGCTTCCATTTCATCCGCTGTCGGAGGGCGTTCCGTAACAACCCGCTTCTCAATGTTGTCGAGTCCGAGTGCTGTTTTGTCGTGATCCATCACCAGCAAACCACCCGGAGCGGACGCAATAATCGGATCGTCCAGCGTTTCGCGAAACGCTTCGTTCATCTGAATCAACCGCAGATTTTTCTTCTTCTGCAGAAGTGCTCTGGCATCGGCATCAAAATCAGGTGCAATGATCACATCGGTGAAGATTCCCGAAATCACCCGGGCGAGGCCGACATCGAGCGAGCGGTTGCAGACAATAACTCCTCCGAACGGAGCTTGTTTGTCAGTTTCAAAAGCTTTGTCCCATGCCCCGCGAAGGCTGTCGTCATCAACTCCGACGCCACAGGGATTGGTGTGTTTAAGAATTGCGACAGCCGGACGGCGAAATTCCAGAATCAACTCAGCAGCTCCACCAATGTCGATCACGTTGGTGTAGCTGAGACCTTTGCCCTGGAGTTGCTTAAAATAGTCACCAAAATTTCCGTAGAGCGAAGCTGCCTGATGGGGGTTTTCCCCATATCGAAGCTCCTGAGAAAGTGGCAGGCACACTGAATAGCTCGCTTCTGTTTCCTGTTCCTCGTTCAGATAAGTGGAAATGGCGCGGTCGTATTCCGAGGTGCGTTGGAACACCTTGATGGCAAGGCGCTCTCTTGTTTTGAGCGTTGTATCTCCATCGTGATCGTCCATTTCTGTGATGACCGATTCATAATCGGCGTGATCACAAACCACAGTTACGGCGCTGTGGTTTTTTGCGGCTGATCGAAGCATTGAAGGGCCTCCGATATCGATTTTCTCGATTGCTTCTTCCCGTGTGACACCTTCCTGAGCCACCGTCTCCTCAAACGGATACAAGTTTACGACGACCAAATCGATCGGGAGAATGTCATTGTCTTCCGCCTGCTGGACGTGTTCCTCGACATCGCGACGGTGGAGGAGTCCTCCGTGAATCTTAGGGTGCAGTGTCTTTACCCTCCCTTCGAACAGTTCAGGAAATCCTGTGAAGTCTGATACTTCAATGACGGGGATGTCCATATCGGCAATGAACTTTGCAGTTCCTCCGGTTGATAGAATTTCGACTCCGTGCTTGTAGAGACCTTTGGCGAGAGCCTCGAGGCCGGATTTGTCGGAAACGGAAATAAGGGCGCGTGAAATGCTCATTATACTAAGATCCTGCCTAGCAGGTTCGTTCAGACTTAAACTGAGGCCGGATTGAAGCAAGGCAAAGTTTCCTGAAACAGATTCCTTAAAAAAATAACGCGAAATCGCCTGATATCCTCCTTTGAACCAGTAAAAACACCGCAATAATTTTAAAAAATTATTGCAAATTAGTTAATAGATCCTAAAATTCCTACAAGTTTAATAAAACTGGCTATGAAAATCTCGACATCCACTCTTCGATTGATTCTTCCAGCAGTCTGCGGCCTTTTCGCCGTGTCCTGTGGAAAGGATAAAGTTGCGAACGCGAATCCATATCAGGATAACCCCTATTACGGACCGCAAAGCTCGACCTACGGAACCACTGCGACGGACACTGCTGCACCGGCAGCGCCTACCAGCAGTTACCCGACCTATACGGACAACAGCTACACTCCTCCTGCTCCGGCACCTGCTGCGCCAGCGCCTGTTGCCAATGATTCTTATGCTGCGAACACCTACTCAGGTGGAGGCTCTTCACACACTGTTCAGCAGGGAGACACGCTTTACAGCTTGAGCCGAAAGTATGGAACATCAGTTTCTGCTATCCAAAGTGCAAATGGTCTCAGTGGCGACCTGATCCGCAAGGGCCAGACGCTGACGATTCCAAGCAGCTAGTAAATTCGGTAGGACAGCCAAATTTCTATAACCCGCATCGGTTCGCCGTTGCGGGTTTTTGCGTTCTGGTAAAGCTGTTACGCTCAGGCTACCGCTTCGAAGTCGGCAGAATCACTGTCAGCACAGCGTCGAATCAGGCCCAGGCTTTCCGGAGTCAACCAAACGCCGAGAATATCCACCATCACCGGGTTCCCGTCGGAATCGCGGTGTTCGCTTTCAACGGAATCCCGCAGCGCCACACTGACGTTTCCATCAGCCGTATCGTCGGCAAACATGGTACTGGCAGGAGCGCCTGACACCTCAAATGGGGATTGCAGTTTCCAGCGTAACTTTTTTCCATCCAGGTCGGAGGCAGTGAATTCGCAAGGACCGTTGACAGGGGAAGTAGCAAGGTGGGGAGTGCTCATCTTATGTCGGCAAATTGGATGTAACGTCGAGGACTTTCACATCTCCAGGAAATTCCGGAGCAGCTTCTTTCCTTCGCCTGTCAGTATTGATTCAGGGTGAAACTGAACCCCGTGAATCGGCAGGTCGCGATGACGCAATCCCATGATCTCGCCCTCTTCGGTTTCGGCCGTGATCTCGAGACAATCGGGGACTGTGTCACGCTTAACGATCAGTGAATGATAGCGGGTCGCTTCAAATGGATTCTCCAACCCCGCAAAGAGACCCTCTCCGTTGTGTTTGATCGGAGATGTCTTGCCGTGCATAAGCCGGTCGGCGCGAATCACATCGCCACCATAGACTTCTCCGATACTCTGATGACCCAGACAGACACCGAAAATTGGAACAGTCCCGCCAAATTCGCGGATAACATCACAACTGATCCCTGCTTCAGCCGGGGTCTTCGGTCCCGGGGAAATACAAATCCTTCCGGGAGCCTTTTCACGAATCTCATCGAGCGTGATTTTGTCGTTTCGATAAATCTCCATCTCCGCCCCCAACTCGCCGAAATACTGGACGAGATTGTAGGTGAACGAATCGTAGTTATCGATGACCAACAGCATAGTGAATCGAACGTAAGCTGAATCACATTAGGGTCAACAATCCGCAATCTGGCGTGATCAAATCTACCGGACCTTATCGAGGAGAAATCCCAGCAGTTCTGAAATCGGCATGCGGGTCTGCTCCATCGAATCACGTTCGCGAAGTGTCACCGTGTCTTTGAGCTCATCGCCACTCTCACCGAGCGTGTCGAAATCAATCGTGACACCAAATGGAGTTCCGATTTCGTCCTGACGACGGTAACGGCGACCGATGGCTGCCGTTTCGTCATAAAACACGTTCATGTGCTTCACCAGCATGGCCTGAACTTCCCGTGCTTTCTCAACAAGCTCCGGCTTGTTCTTCAAAAGCGGGAAAACCCCGACCTTGATGGGTGCCATCTTGGGATCGAAACGCATCACTTTACGCACGGCTTCTTTACCTTTTTCGTCTGTGATCGTCTCCTCATCATACGCTTCACAAATCATTGCGAGGACCGTCCGGTCACATCCGGCACTCGGCTCAACCACGTGAGGAATCATCTTCTGGCCACCATTTTCCTGATCGATGTAGTCGATTGGCTTCTTGGAGTGCTCTTTGTGGGCCTTGAGGTCGTGGTCGGTCCGGTAGGCAACCCCTTCGAGCTCCTGAATCCCAAACGGAAATTCATACTCAATGTCGTAGGTCTTCGAAGAGTAGTGGGCACGCTCGCCGTCAGGGATATCAACCACATGCAGCTTCTCACGCGGAACACCGATCTCATCGTAAAACTTAAGCCGCAGCTCAAGCCACTCGTCCGTTAGACGAAGGCCGTCTTCTTCACGGCAGAAGTATTCTACCTCCATCTGTTCGAATTCACGGGAGCGAAACGTAAAGTTACGTGGATTGATCTCGTTGCGGAACGATTTTCCGATCTGAGCAATACCGAACGGCAACTTCACCCGGTTGGTATCGAGCACGTTCTTGAACTGCACAAAGATCGACTGCGCCGTTTCCGGGCGGAGATAAGCTTCAGCATTCGGGTCGGACTCAACACTGGATGCACCCATCTGGGTCTTGAACATCAGGTTGAACTCACGCTCTTCAGTCAATAGCGATCCGTTCTCCGGATTGAACCGTGTCGTGTCTGTCACTTGCTCAGTCCGCTCGCCCTGAAGCTCCAGCTTCTTGGGTGAAATCTGTTTGTCGCTGAGAAATTTCGCGTAGAAAAGCCGCGCCGTCTTGCGCGCTTTATTCTCGTCCTGACCTTCCTGCAAAAGGACGCCGTAGTCACGCTCAGTCGTCCAGTCACTCTCCGCATGGCTGGCACCCGTGTACCAGTATACGGTTCCCGATTGCGGTTCGATCTGGTCAGCTCGAAGCCGGGCGTTCGAGAGCAGACAGTCACACATGGGGTCAGAGAATCCACCCAGGTGGCCTGATGCTTCCAGCACCGAGCGGTGTGTCAGGATCGATCCGTCCATTCCGAGAATATCATCACGCTCCTGCACATTCTTGCGCCACCAGTAATCCTTCAAATTACGCTTCAGCTCCGCACCGAGCGGACCGTAGTCCCAGCACCCGTTCAAGCCGCCGTAGATCTCGGCTGATTGAAAGATGAATCCGCATTCTTTGCAGTGACTGACGATGGTTTTCATCAGCTCTGCATTCTTTTCTGAGATTTCCTGATCGCTCATATATTCGTCTCCGTTTTCGGAGGGCGGCAAAGAAACGCCGTGCGGCATTTATCCGCAAGGGGAAAGTGGTATCAGTCAGGACTCAGCGTTTCGTGATCGATTCGTCGAAATTCATCAGCGTGGATACCAGCACGTTGACTGCGGCGAGGCGGGCCGGATCATCAACCACTTCGACCTTTTTCTCACCGATCTTGAATAATTCAGCCGCTTTCTCCGGAGCTGCCTGAAACTCCGCCAGTTGCTCATCAAGCAGGGCTTTCAGGATCTTCGATTCCTCCGCGTCGGGCATCCGACTCGTGAAAAGCCGGAACGCGTCGTGCAAAATCGCCTGCTCATCGTCACCGTGCTTCGCGATCAATTTCTGCGCCGTAACTCGCGCCGCTTCGACAAATTGCGGGCCGTTCATTAGCACTAAACTCTGTAGCGGAGAAGCCGTTTCCTCCCGTTTCACGCGGCACACTTCACGCTTCGAGGCATCCAGCGTCATCATCACCGGCGATGCCGCCGTTTGCTTCCAAAACGTATAGACGCTCCGGCGATAGAGGCTCTCTCCGCTCGAGGGCTTGATCGGCTTGAATGAAACCGCGAGATCGTAGGGATTCACCGATGCCCCTCCGACCTTGGCTGAAAGCAGACCGCTGACAGCCAGCGCGTTGTCGCGAATCATTTCGGCGGCGATTTTCCCGCTGGGTGACCGGGCCAGATAGATATTCTCAGGATCACGCTCCCGCAGGTCAGATGTCACATCACTCACCTGACGGTAAGTTGCGGAAAGCGCCATCTTCTTCAGCAGTTGGTGCAGATCCCAGCCGCCTGCGACAAAATCCCGCGACAGCCAGTCGAGCAACTCAGGGTGTGATGGCGGTTTGCCCTGGCTTCCGAAGTCCTCTGATGTGGAAACCAGCCCCCGCCCAAACATCATCTGCCAATAACGATTCACCGCGACCCGAGCCGTGAGAGGATGGTTGGGATCAGTCAGCCACCTGGCCAAATCCAGACGATCGGCATCTTTCCTGTCGGGCAGGGCAGGGAGAACCGCGGGAATATCGGGCGTCACTTTTTCGGCGCGAGCCTCATAGCTTCCCCGATCCAGGATATAAGCTTCAGCTGGCCCGGGCTTGTCCTGCATCACCATGATTTCCTTGATTCCCTTCTGCACCGCACTCCGTTTCTCACGGGCAGCTTTCAACTGGTCGAGCCACTTCGCGACCTTTTCGTTGTCCGTCAGGTAGTGATGCTCAAGGTCCGACTTTACCTCCTTGTCGGGATTCGCCAGCTTCTCCACCTCCCGCTCCGACAACTGACGGTCAAAGACATAAAACTCATCCACCAGCCCGTTCTTAAAGCCATTGTCACGCATCCGCTGCCCCAGCCCGACAAAGTCATCGCCGCCACCGACAATCTCACGGGTCAGCTTGTCCCGAACAATCTCCGTGTCCGCAGGTTTGCCATTGAGGAACAACTTCAACCCCGCAGCCCGGCTCGAGCCATCGTAGTTCACCATCACATGCTGCCATTCCCCAACTGGTAGAGCCTCTTTCATTTGCACCCGGATCGAATTCCCCGGCTCGAAATGGACCAGCGCTGCGCTCAGCTTGCCTTCAAGGAGAATTAACTCGTAGCCCCGGCTCGCGGCGTCCGTCCACGCCTTCGATCTCCGGACAATGACTCCCCGTTCTTTCACATCCGGAGTCTGGATCCACAAGGCATATGAGAACGGTTGATCCCGCGTAAAGTTCCCGACCCCTTTTGGCAGATTGATGGCGTCGTCGCCTGTCAGCTTGACGGCATTCCCGACCTTTCCGGGCACCACCTTGTTATTGGCGTTGGTTGAAGCCGGACTCTTCTCGTCAGCCCTGTTGGCGAACTTATTTTTCTCCAATGCCTCAAAGTCCAGATGCACGATCTGCCCGGCTTTAGGAATATCGACCGGTGCGGGTTCAAATTTGCCCGCCATCTCCGGCTTTTCGCCTGCCAGTTCATCGATTGCTTTCTCAGCTTCAGCCAATGCCTTTTCCTGTGCCTCCGTAGGCAGCTCCAGCGTCGGAGTCGGAACCGACGAGGTGAAGAACGAATACAACCCCGCTTCATCGATATTCGAGAAGAAAGCGGACAACGAATAGTAATCATGCTGCGTCAAAGGATCATACTTGTGATCGTGACACCGGGTGCATTCCATAGTTAGCCCGAGGAAAGCCGTTCCAAAGGTGTGAACCCGGTCTGCAATATATTCGATTCGAAATTCCTCGGGCACACTGCCGCCTTCCACCTTCTGCCCGTGGAGCCGGTTAAAAGTCGTTGCCAGAATCTGATCCCGCGTTGCGTTCGGCAGCAGATCACCAGCCACCTGGTGCGTCATAAACTCATCATAGCCCAGGTTCTTGCGGAAAGCCCCGATCACCCAGTCTCTCCACGGCCAGACCTCCCTGTTGCGATCCACCTGGAACCCATACGTGTCAGAATATCGTGCCACATCCAGCCACTCACTCGTCATCCGTTCCGCATAGGCATCCGTGTTCAGAAGCCGGTCGACCACTTTTTCATAGGCAGCAGTGGATGAGTCATCCAGAAAGGCATCAACCTCCGCCAAAGTCGGGGGCAGGCCCGTCAGATCAAAGGTCACCCGGCGAATCCATTTCTCTTTCGTGGTCTCCGGCGATGGCTCCAGCTTGTGCTCCGTTATCTTCTCCAGAATAAATGCATCGATCTCATTGCGCCCCCAATTCTTATTGCCGGTCTCAGGAACCTCCACCTTCTCCGGCAACGGGTTGAGCGACCAGTGTTTCGCAAATTTCCCTCCCTGTAGAATCCATTGATCAATGATGTCTTTCTCCTCATCCGTCAGCTTCATCTTCGATTTCGGAGTCGGCATCATTTCATCGGGATCATCCGAACGGATCCGCCAGTGTACTTCGCTCTCCTTCAAATCCCCCGGCACAATTCCCTTCACTCCGTCGAGATCTTCCGTGGCGTGATCAAACGTATCGATGCGAAACTCCGACTTCTGGTTCTTGGCATCCGGTCCGTGGCACTTGAAGCACTTGTCCGAAATGATGGGGCGCACATCCCGATTGAAATCGATCTTCTTCTCTGCTGCAAAGCCGGGCAGAGTAAAGATGAGGAGGCATAGGAAAACTCGGATCATTGAGGTCAGTATATGCCGGATTCCCCCATAATATTACTGCCTTAAACAGGTGAGATGAAAGAATCGCGGAAGGCCAAAAGACAATCCCGCCCTTTTCATTTACCCGATCTTCAGGAATGATCCCGTTCACACCTATGAAAACCTCCCTTTCTTTTCTCTTACTCTTTTGCCTGATCGGATTGCGGGCAAACGCCGCTGACACCCCCAACATCGTTCTCATCATGGCCGATGATCTGGGCTGGGCCGATATCGGCTGCAACGGCAACGACTTTATCGAAACCCCCAACATCGACAAGCTCGCCACCGACGGTATGCGCTTCACAAACTTCTACGCCGCCGGAGCCGTTTGTTCCCCGACCCGCTGCGCCATCCAGTCCGGGCAGAATCAGGCCCGTATCGGTATCACCGCCCATATCCCCGGGCACTGGCGCCCCTTCGAGCGGGTGCAAACACCGCTCACGACGATGGCGCTCCCACTCGACACCGTCACCATCGCAGAATCTTTCAAAAAAGCGGGTTACACCACCGGTTACATCGGTAAATGGCATCTGGGGAACGCTCCGCAGTTTCAGCCGGAACATCAGGGCTACGACTGGACGGCCGTGGTGGGTGGGCCGCACCTGCCGGGTAAATTCCGGGTCCAGTACGGGGCAAAAGATATCAAGCCAAAGCCCGGACAGTTCCGGACCGAGTTTGAAGCCGACCTCTCTGACCAGTTTGTCACGGCGAATAAAGACAAGCCCTTCTTCCTCATGGTGTCGCCCTATGCTGTTCATATTCCGCTGGCAGGAGAATCCGGGCTCGTTGCCAAATATGAGGAGAAAGCCGCAGCCACCAAGCGCGAGCTTCCTCATCCCGTTTATGCTTCCATGACCGAGCAGCTCGATACCATGGTCGGCCGGATCATTGATTCCATTGAAGCCAATGGCCTCACCGGAAAGACCATGATCGTCTTCACCTCCGACAATGGAGGTCTTTATCGCCGCTACGACTACACCCCCGAAGCCGATGACAACGTCACCTCCAACGCCCCGCTGCGGGGAGAGAAAGGACAGCTTTACGAAGGCGGAATCAGAGTGCCGCTTGTGGTGAAATACCCGCCCATGGTGAAAGCCGGCACCACCTCCGAAGCCATCACCATCAGTCACGACTTCTACCCGACCTTTGTCGAAATGGCCGGGGGCACACTTCCTTCCACCCAGACGATAGACGGCGTTAGCTTTCTCCCTGCCCTGAAAGACGGCGGGGCCAAGCTGGCCCGCAATGCGATCCACTTTCATTACCCGCACTACCATCATCATCGTCCCGCCGGAGCCATCCGCGAGGGTGACTGGAAGCTGATCCAGTATCTGGATAACACCGGGGAAGTGGAACTCTACAACCTCGCTACCGACATCGGCGAAACCAAAGACCTCAGCAAAGAGAAGGCTGGGCGCGCAGCTGATCTGACAAAGAAGCTGAAAGCCTGGCAGACTGATGTGTCCGCCCGCATGCCGATCATCAATCCGCACTATGACGAAAGCCGTGCCGCTGAGTGGTGGAGTCTACGCACCGGTCAGCCAATCGACAGCACTTCCCGCAAACGGTTTCCGCCCACCGAGAAAGACCTCTAGGAAACCAAAACAGAGAACCAAAGTAGAGCGGGGGCATCCTCCGCTCCGCAGTTTGCGCATCTTGTATTCGAAGGCACCTCGCCGGACCGCGAGTTGCCCACTCGCGTCAATGCCAAAACGATCAGACCCTGTTCGTTCATCGGTCAGACCCTGTTGGATCGTAAAGCCTCGATCACTCCAGCCCTGTCATGGTCCCGGTCCCGGAGGCGAACTCACCGGTTTCCAACCCCAGGTTCTGCATCATGCTGACGAACAGATTCGGTAGCGGGTAGTTCTTTCTCGCATCGAAGGCGAGGTGCTGACCGTGTTTGAAACCTCCGCCGGCCAGAAGCACGGGCAGGTTGGTTGTGATGTGGCCACTGGCATTGCCGAGGTTGCTGCCCATGAGCACCTGGGTGTTATCGAGCAAGGTCCCGGCGCCATCCGCCGTCTCTTTGAGGCTTTCGATAAATTCTACCCATGCCTGAATCACACCGCGGTCAATCACTTCGAGCTGACGCATCATGTCCGGGTTCTTGCCGTGATGAGACAACCCGTGATACCCCATGGATACGCCCGGTAGCGGCGGGACAAGTCCATGACTGGGGCCGCCGAAAGCCACGACCCTGGTGGAGTCTGTCGCGAGGGCCAGACGGATGACTTCGAAGTGCGACTGCATCCAGGTGACAATATCGCCGGAGCCAACATTGGCTGGCGGTTTGGCATCGACGACCGGCTTCGGTGTCTCAAGCCAGCGCTCGGATTTGGTCAGGCGATTCTCGGTCTCACGGACTGCGGTGAAGAACTGATCGAGCTTCTCACGGTCGGCACGGGAGATCTTCTTCTGCATCGAGTTGGCCTCTTCCAGTACGGTGTCGAGGATGCTGTGCCCGTCATTGATTTGCTGCTTCTGCTCACTGAGATCTTTCTCGGTGCCGGACATAAACAGCTTCTCAAATACTTTAGCGGGTGACTTTTCCTGCGGAATTGAAACGCCGTTTGCGGTCCATGAAAGGCTGCGGTCGCCCACCGTGAGTGATGAAAAACGTGTCGCGTCTCCGATCGATTTGGCGACCACTTGATCCATCGATATCGTATTCTTAAACCCGCGTGCTCCGGGATGGGGAGCGGCCGTGAGAAAAGATTTCTCGGCTGCGTGACCGCCATCGACAAGCGGATGGCTCACACCCGAAATCACTGTGAAATCATCGCGCAGGTGATCAGCGGCTTTCAAATAAGCACTCGTCTCGTAGCCGCGTCCGGCGGTCTTCGGGAAGAACGGCTCCGGCAGAAAACCAAGCGGGATATTGACAGCGACCATCCGCTTGGTGGCAGAGGCGGCTGCGCCGAAGGATTCCAGTGCGGGCAATGCCATGCTGACACCTACCCCCCGGAGGAATTGGCGACGGTCGAGACTGGAGAGTTTCTGTTTCATGGCTGTGAGAAAAGCGGGCTGGTGATGATGTTGGAAATCAAGGTTCGCAGACCGCTGCCGTCGGCTTTGGTTTTTTCGACGATGGCTGCGATGGCGGGACGATCAGAAAAACCAAGTTCACGGCCGAGGGCATAGGTGGCGATCCGTTCGGTCAAACATTTGGCAAATTGATCTGAATCAGCCATCAGGAGAGCTTTGAAGTCTTCGATGGTGGTGAATGCCTCCCCGGTCGAGAGATTTCCCGAAGCATCCACCGGCTTGGCTTTGATAACCTTCCCCCATCCCTTTTCCGGGTGCTCGGCATGGACTTTAAACTGTAAATAATTCTCCCGATACCCCCCGATCGGATCGAAGCTTTCCAGGGCAAAACCGGGCGGATCGATGTATTGATGACAGCCCGCGCAGCTTTCGGAGTCCCGGTGCAAATCCAACTGCTCACGAATAGTCGTGGCTTCGCGGATATCGGGTTCGATGCCTGCGATGTTTGGCGGTGGCGGTGGAATGTGTTTCCCGAGAATGTTTTCCAAAACCCAGACACCGCGAATCACGGGGGAGGTGTTGGTTCCGTTGGCTGTCACTTTTAAAACTGCGGCCTGCGTCAGAACGCCGCCTCTCACACTGTCCTCAGGCAGTTTGACTGGCTGCATCTCGATCCCGCGGGTTTTATCCATCCCGTAGTGCTCCGCCAGGCGGCGATTCAGCATCACGAAATCGGAATCAATAAAATTTGTAATCGGAAGGTCGTCAGTCAGCAGCTTGGTGAAGAATGAGCGCGATTCATTGACCATGCTGATTTGCAAAAGCTCATCGAATTCCGCATACAGCTTTCGGTCAGGTGTGGTGTCGTCAATTTCGCGAAGCTTGAGCCATTGATCCGTGAAGTTCTCAATAAAGCGGTCAGTTTTAGGATCGCGCAACATGCGCTCCGCTTCGCCGGCCAGCGTAGGCGGATCGAGCAGTTTCCCGGCGTCCGCCACGGTCAGCAGAGCTTCGTCCGGCATCGAGTTCCACAAGAAATACGACAACCGCGAGGCCAGTTCATGATTAGAGATCTGATGGTGGGCCGGAGTTGTATTTGGTTCGTCAGAAGAGCCATTCCGTCCGACAGAGGATTCCTCCCTCAGATACAGAAAGTTCGGCGAGCACAAGACTGCCTCAAGGCCAACCCGGAGACTGTCGATGAAAGGCCTGTCATTGGAGAGGGCGTTTTCCACCAGCGAAAGGGGACGGGCAACTTCTTCATCAAAAACCGGTCGGCGATAGGCGCGGGGCATTAACTTTCGCAAGACACGCTCCGCATCCGCCAGTGTGCCGTTTTCCAGATTCACGCCGCCCAACAGTTGCGTGTGACTTTTCGGAGGCCAGGTGTCAACAAGGGGGCCGGTGATTTCGACCTCGCTGAAACCAACGCCGGGGTGCGAACTCTTGTCTGCGTCTTTGATCCACGTCGGCAATCCCTGAGCAAAGAATTGGATCGCGAATTTTTCGTCGAGCACCGCTTCAATCTCAAAAGTCCGGGGTTCAGTCGTGGCATCGAAATAGCCGAGTGTTTTATGAATCGCACCGACTGAGTTAAAATCCGAGGCATCGATAGAAAAGGTGATCGGCTCGTCCGTATTGACCGCTGCGGCGGAAAATTTGAATCGATAGCGCCCGCGCTCGGGCAGTCTTGCCTTTCGGGTCGAAATTTTGCTGTATTGCCCTTTGTCACTGAGGAAAGCGGTCACCCGGCCATCGATCAGCGCGTATTGTTTGCCAAGGTACTGGTTCACTTCGTAAAGCGAATCGGTCGTAACGGTCTTGGTCTCCGGTTTCGGCCCGGTTTGAATCGCCTCATCGAGGGCGCGCCGCGCCGCTTCCAGATAGCGCTCGAAAAGCTCCGCCGAAATGGCCAGAGCCGCACCGTTGTTGTCAAAACCGCCTGCGGATTGGTCTTCCGGGAGCAAGTCCTTCAGTTCCACCTCGATGCCGAGCAAATCGTGCATCGTGTTCTCGTATTCGACGCGATTGAGCCGCCGTTGGACCACTTCGCGCCGGGCGGAGTCCGCTTCGGCCAATTTCGGGCGAATCCATTCCAGAAATGCACTCTTTTCCGCCGATTCGGGGCGTTTTTTCTTTTTCGGGGGCATCTCCCCGTGATCGACCCGGTCAAATATGGCCGTCCATTGGTCCACATCTTTTGCGCCGGCGATCTCCGCCTTCACCGCAGAATAAAGGTCCAGTCCGCCTTTTGCCGTCACATCGTCATGGCACTCCACGCAGTGTTTTTCCAAAAAAGGCCAGGCCGTGTCGTCAAAGTCAGCTGCGCTCACGCAAGGGGCTGCGATGCAGGCGATGAGGACTGGTATTGAGAGACATTTCACAGATTGAATCGTCTCTCAGGCCGCAATTTTCGTCAAGATCGTGAAATGGCTCAATCGGGCTGGCTGGACGTGAATGGTCGTGACGGCAACCCGCTTCTGCTGCGGAAGAAGTGAATGGTCATGGTGGCAACTCGCTTCTGCTGCGGAAGAAGCGAATGGTCACGGTGGCAACTCGCTTCTGCTGCGGAAGAAGTGAATGGTCGTGGTGGCAACTCGCTTCTGCTGCGGAAGAAGCGAATGGTCATGGTGGCAACTCGCTTCTGCTGCGGAAGAAGTGAATGGTCATGGTGGCAACTCGCTTCTGCTGCGGAAGAAGTGAATGGTCATGGTGGCAACTCGCTTCTGCTGCGGAAGAAGCGAATGGTCATGACGGCAACTCGCCTCTGCTGCGGAAGAAGTGAATGGTCATGATGGCAACTCGTTAGTAATGAGCCTTTTGTGTGTTGAGAGCCTGAACAGACGGGCTGGCTTGGACTTTTTCCTATGGTCCGACGCAGTTAAAGTTGAATTCGTTGAAAAACAGAACGGATTTTGGTGGTTAATGCGTTAATCAAAAGCAGGTTATAACCTTTGTTGAGTCTGTCTTGATTCCCCCTCAAACCAACCTGTTGCTGCGGTGAGTCGCCGTCCTCTCCCGCCGATATCACTTACGTAATTGTCCCGGCCGCCTCCCAAACAGGTGATTTGGCTGTGATATTTCTGGAAAATGGCTGTTTTCGGAGGCTGAAAGTCAAAATCGGCCCGTTGTGGCTATTCGGATTTCCTTGCCAAAAGGGAGCGATTTCGTCATTCTGGCGTCATTACGTGGCACTTGTTTCCGCAGGGGTCCCTCTTGCTTAACCGCGCTTCGTAACTATGTTTCTACTGGGTTGGTGTAATCTCGAGGCACCCATGCATTCCGAGATTTGTTCTGATCCTGTAAACTGTTTCAAGTTCCCTTCGACGTCATGAAAAATCGTCCCACTCGCTCCTGCCTCAGCATTGCCGTATCCATATTAACGATTGGAGCCGTCCAGGCTGCGGATGACAAAAAAGCTGCGGCTGAAAAAATCACTTATCAGGATCATGTGCTTCCTATTCTGGAAAACCGCTGCCTGAACTGCCACAACCCGGATGAAGCCAAGGGCGGACTCGACCTGTCTTCCTATGGCGCAACCATGAATGGTGGTTCCGGTGGTGAAGTGGTCATTTCCGAAGATGCAAACAGTTCGCGTCTCTACACGCTGACAGCTCATATTGAGACACCCAAGATGCCGCCAGAGAAGCCAAAGTCTCCAGACAAAGAGCTCGAGACGATCAAGAAATGGATCGATGGCGGTCTGCTGGAAACGGCAAGTTCGAAAGCGAAGAAGTCGGACAAGCCCAAGCTGGATATGAATTTGATCACTTCGGTTGGTAAGCCGGAGAACCCCGCGATGCCGGAGCACTTGATTCTCGAGCCTGCGTTGGTGACGGATCGTCCAAACTCGGTTCCGGCCATTGCGCACAGCCCGTGGGCTCCGATCCTTGCGGTGGCGGGTCAGAAGCAGGTGTTGCTCTATCACTCTGAAGATTTCGATCTGCTGGGCGTTCTCCCTTACCCGGAAGGATTTCCGCAGTCGCTGAACTTTTCATCAAACGGATCGCTCCTCTCATGTGGTGGCGGTCGCGGTGGCAAATCGGGATCGGTTGTCGCCTGGGATGTAAAAACCGGTGAGCGGGTTATCGAAGTGGGAAAAGAATTCGATATTGTTTTGGGATCTGACATCTCAGCTGATCATCGCCGCGTGGTCATGGGGGGACCGGGCAAGAATATTAAGATTTGGGATACCGTTGCCGGCGAGCAGGTCAGCACGATTAAGAAGCACCCGGACTGGATGTTGACGGCTGATATTTCTCCGGACGGAGTCCTTTTTGCGACAGGTGGTCGGAATTCGGGCCTTTATATATGGGAGACAGCAACCGGGCTGGAATTTTACACCCTGAAGGGACACACCGGGGCCGTGACGGACCTGGCCTGGCGTCCGGACGGAAACGTTCTTGCATCGGTTTCCGAAGATGGACAGGCGATACTCTGGGAAATGAATGAGGGCAAGCAGGTCAAAAAGTGGGCAGCCCACAGTGGCGGTGCGCTTGCGGTCGATATCGCCCCGGATGGAACGATTGCGACGGTGGGGCGTGATAAGAACCTGAAACTCTGGAAGGCCGATGGTGCGGCATTGAAAACGGTCGCGGCGAGTGATGACATTGTGATGAGCGTTGCTTTCTCTCAGGACAGCAAGCGGGTGATTACCGGTGATTACTCAGGAAACATCAAGGTTTGGAACATTGCGGACGGGGTGGAGCTGGCCAAGCTGGATTCGAATCCGCCAACGATCGATCAGCAGCTTGCCTACTCGACGAAGCGGATTGCAGAAGTCCGCGGCAACCTTCCGAAGTTGCAGGAAGGCATCAAGGCGGCCGGCACGGAATTGACCGCTGCCACCGCCAAGGCAGGAGAAGTGAATAAGGCTTTTTCAGAGGCTGCCGGCAAAAAAGGGGCCGCAGAAAAGTTGGTCGCGACTCTGGATGGACAGGTCAAGACTTACACGGCGCAGGTTCAGGCTGCGCAGAAGAACGTGGCGGCCAAAGCGGCTGATGCGAAGGCGAAGACAGATGCTTACAACGCCACGGTGACCGCACAGACAGAGGCGAAGAATGAGGTCACTAAGTGGACCGGGGCTTTCCAGAAAGCAGAAGCAGCCGCGAAACAGGCGGCGACGAATTTAGCAGCCGCCAAAGCTGCGGCTGAAAAACCCATGCTGGATGCGGCGACGCAAAAAGCGTTAACGGATGCCGTGAACGGCTACAACGCAGCGGATGCCGCCAAAAAGCAGGCAGATGCGAAGGTTGCTCAGGCAAAAGCGGCTGATGATGCCGCGAATCAAAAGCTGGCTGCGGCGAACAAGGCCAAGGCTGATAATGCCGCCAAGGTCACTGCGGCGACGGCAGCGGCAAAGAAAGCGGCTGATGCGCTGGCTGCCGCTTCCCAAAACGGTGCTGTTCCCCCTGCTCCGGTTGTTCAAGCTGATGCCGCTGCGAAGAAAGCCCTGCAGCAATCCCAGGCGGCATTGAACACGGCTTCTCAAGCGCAAGTGGCGGCACAAAATGCCAGGAACGCGACAGCGAAACAACTCGCTGATGCCACTGCACTTCAGGCACCGGCTGCGAAGAAGCTGGCTGATGCGGGCGCGGCTCTGAAGCCGTTGCGCGAGAAAGAGGCGGCGGCAAAAGCGGTGCTTGATAAGGCGAAGGCTCTTTTGGCCCAGCGCACGACTGAGAATGCGGCTGCGGCGAAGGCACTGGCTGATAACAAAGCGCAACTGGACAATGCGAATAAGAATATCGCGGCCGCAGACGCCAAAGTGAAGTCGGCTCTGGGTGCCCGTGATGCGGCGAATGTCGCATCAAAAGCTGCCAGCGATGATCTGGCTGCGAAGAATAAGACTTTGGCGGATGCCAATACCAAACTGAAGACTTCAAAAGAGGAAGTCGCAAAGCTTACCGCTCTGGTTGATAATTTGACGAAGCAGAAAGAAGCCAGCGCAAAACTGGTCGCTGCAATCCAGAAGAAAGAGGCGGACGCCAAGAAGTCTGTCGAAGTCGCTCAGATGGAAGTTCAGACGAACGAGTTTCTGGTTAAGAAGTTCACTGCAGCAGCCATCAATCTGGATGCGAAGGAGCAGGCTGAAGAACTCGTGGAAATGACCGAGGAACTTGAGGAGAAAGTCGTGGAAGTGGCTGAAGCGAGTGAGGAATTCAAGAAAGCGGCTCAATCCCGTGCCGCTGCCGAGAAGACGCTCGCGGATGCGAAGAAGACCGTTGATGAAGGGAAGAAAGAGCTTTCGATGACTTCTTCCAACGTTCTCGAGAAAGCGATGCGACTTGCCGCGGCCCGTGCGGTGGCTGAAGTTCGTGCGGATGTGATTGGTGAAGTGGCCAGCGATGTTGAGCCGGACACCGACGCGAATCCTGAAACTGCAAATGCGGTTGCTGAAGGGGACATGCCGAAGGCCGACACAGAGGAGGAGGCACCTATGGATCCCGATGAAGCCGAGGTGGTTGCCGTGGCTGCGGATGCGCTCTTGACTAAGAAATCACGTGAAGAGATCGAGAAAGAAATCGACGACTTGCGTGCCCGTCTCCAGACGCTGGAGGGTGTGATTCGTGAATCCTATGACAAGGCGGATAAGACTCATGAAACCGTGATGAAAGCCTCTGACGTCGCGGCGAAGACTCCGAAAGTGATTGAAGAGCGTGCCAGAATTGAGTCCATGAAAGCTCAGGAGAAACAAAAGATTGAGCAGGCAAAAGCACAGCAGGAAAAGGCTGTGGGCGATCAGAAGTCTAAGATTGAGTCATTGAAGAAGAAATATCTCGAGTCGGTTCCCAAGCGGGATGAGATCAAAAAGCCGGTCGAATAAGCGGCCGGATCGACAGGGCAACAGGGTGTGATCGTAAAACGATCGCGCCCTGAAAAAAGTCCGGCAGGGGAGTTGCGGCGTAGTAGTCTTACGTCGTTGAAATTTCTCTTCATATTACTTATCCCGATCCTTTTCGGAGGGAGTCTGGCAACAGGGCAGGAGTTGCCCGTTGCGGCGCGGATTCATTGTTCCGGTTGCCATCAGCCTCCCCGCCCCGGTTCCATGACCCGGGAGGCTTGGTTTCCTACGATCGCCATCATGCTCGAACTGATGGAGGAACAAAAGTTCCCCCTTCCGACCCGGAGCCAGTTTATTGAGATCACTGACTTTTACGTGAAGAACAGCCCGGTCGATTACGAACCGGCGAAGGACGACCTGGAGCCGTCGAAGATTCCTTTTGAAAAGGTAACGGTGGGGGATAAGCCGGTCAATGAGCGGCCGCAGGTCACTAACGTGAGAGTTTGTGACCTGGACGGGGATGGGCAATCCGATGATGTGGTGGTCTGCGACAATGAGTTTGGAACGGTCAGTTGGCTGCGATTGCTGGACGATGGAAAGACCTGGAAAGAAACCGTCATTGCGGAGGCGCCGGCTCCGGTGCGGTCGACTGTCTTCGATTTTGATGGCGATGGGGATATGGACATCGCGGTATCAGCGATGGGATTCATGCACCCTAACGATCGGTTGATCGGTGAGTTCCATTTGCTGCTGAACCGGGGAGATCAGACATTCGAGCAGAAAGTTCTGCTGAAGGGCACGCCACGCATTGCAGATATCGCCCCGGGGGATTTCGACGGGGATGGCGACTTTGATTTCGTGATCGCGATGTTCGGATGGCGGACGACCGGCGGGATCGGGCTGTTGACTCAGGAGGCAAACGGGAAGTTTAAATTTGATACGGTCTTCAAGATCAACGGAACGATGCGGGTGACCCCTGCGGACCTGAACGGAGATGATAAGCTCGACTTTCTGGCACTGATCACGCAGGAGCACGAGACTATCGGGGGGTTTATGAATCAGGGGGACGGGAAGTTTGCAGATACGGTCGTCGCGAGAGCGAATCACCCGGTGTTCGGCTCATCGGGGATCGAGTGGGCCGACCTCGATGGTGACGGGGACATGGATATCGTCTACTCGAACGGCGATATGATGGATGAAAACCCTGAGCCGAAGCCGTATCACGGGATACGATGGTTTGAGAACAGAGACGGTAAGTGGATCTTGCACCAGATCGCCCAGATGCCGGGCTGCTTTTCGGGTTCGGTCCGTGATATGGATGGGGACGGCGACCTCGATATCGTTGCCTCAGCTCTGTACTTTCATTGGGATGTGCACGACTTTCCCAGCTTGATCTGGCTGGAGAATACCGGAGGCGCGAAGTCCTTCATACGCCGGAGGATTGCCTATGCCCCGTCAAACCTGGCGAGCACAGACGTGGGAGACCTGAACGGAGACGGTCTCCTCGATATTGTGGGCGGCGGGATGCATGTTCCCGGGCCGACGGGCCGCAAGGGACGCCTGACCCTATGGTTACAAAAGCCGGCGGAAACCGACTGAAAACAGACTCAGTTTGTACCCAGGTCTTTCTGGATCTGTTCGAAATCTCCCTCTTCGCAGCAGCGGACGAATCCTTCAATGAAGGCTTTCAGCTTATCCCATACGAGTCGGATCTGAGCGGACTCTTCGGGGGTGATGGTATTATCAAGGGCTGCCTGTGAAACTACAGTGAGGAGTCCGGCGAACTGCTGGACGATTTCGTGGGTGGCTGGAACCACTTCATATCCCTCCTGGCAGGAGCTTTTCGGGTTGTTGACGAAATAGCCGCCGGCCTGCTGGCTGAGCCATTCGACAATGGCCGGTTCTTTGGTCAGCTGAATGAGCTGTGAGACCCGATCGAGCGGGTTCTTACTGCCGGAACCGTTTTCCGAGTTGGGTTGGGCCCACTTATAAACGAGCGAAAGAGAGACCCCCATTTCAGAGGCGATTTCTTTCGGGCTGGTCGTTGGGCTTTCGAAGGCAGTCTTGAGGACCTCGTGCGATTCCATAGGCGTAGATTTTGGTTTAATTAGTGGGATAAAACAAGCTTCGGTTTTCTGAAGTTGAGACGATTTCATCAGAACAGCCCGGGATCGTCCGTTATAAACGCCTGTCTGTATTGTAACGGGAGTGATGACATCGTCGAAACTTACAAAAGTATCGACCAATTGTAATGGGCAAAGGACGGGCAACGGGGCAACATCCTCACATGCGGTCAAAATAAGAGTAAGCCAGCTTGACGAACCTCATTTGAATTTTACACACTACCCACCAAGAACCACAGACCACAAGCCATGCCAGAAATCATCCAGGAAGCGTTCAGGGGAATCAACCTTCCGATCACCATCGCACTTGGTGTCATTCTACTTTACTGGATAATCGCCATGTTGGGTATGATCGACCTGGATGCCATCGACGGATTTCTGGGGCTTGATACGGACGTTCACGTTGATGTGGACGGGCACGGGCACGGGCAAGGGGGCGACTCCGTAGATGGACACGGTGATGTTGAAGGACACGGCGAGGGGGCAACTCCTGAATCCCATTCGCCGAATGCCTTTCAGGCTGTTGCAAAGTTCATGGGCGCACAAGATGCGCCCATCATGTTTGTGCTGAGCACCTTCACGCTCATTCTCTGGGCGGGGAATTTGATCGGGAACTATTATTTCAACAAAGGTGACTCCACCTTTCTCGCCAACTGCATTCTGGGAGCCAGTCTGGTGGGCGCTTTCCTGCTCACCAAGCTTACGGTGCGCCCGCTCCGGCCTTTGATGAAAATGATGCGAACCGCATCGAACAATGAGCCTGTGATCGGAATGGCGGGAACGGTCCGCTCCAAAGAATTAACCATCGAATCAGGACAGGTAGAGGTGATACAGGATGGCGCGTCCATTTTGTTGAATGCCCGGCTCTCCGAAGGTGCGTCCCGGCAGGTTGATCGAGGTGCTCAGGTATTGATCGTTGCGCGCGACGATGACGGTAAGCGCTACGTGGCCAGGCCTCTCACACCCATTTCACAGAAAGAAACCAATAACAATTAACTGAAAACCGGAACCCTAAGAAACTATGATACTAGCAGATATACCATTTTGGGCTCAGATCCTTGGATTCGCGATAGTCGCGGTCGTTGTGATTCTGTTCGCCACCGGCATCGTCTATGCCAGCCTCTTTAAAAAGGTTAAGAAAGGAACCGCTCTGGTCGTGACCGGTTCGGGAGGAACAAAAGTCTCCTTTAACGGGATCTTTGTTATTCCGATCTTTCATCGTGTTGAAGAGATCGACCTGTCTGTAAAGCGGATGGAGGTCGACCGGACCGGAGCGAACGGCTTGATCTGTAAGGACAACATGCGGGCGGACATCAAAGTTGCCTTCTTTGTCCGGGTGAATCCAACCAAAGACGATGTCATCCGCGTTGCGAATTCAATCGGGTGTGAGCGGGCTTCGAGTCTCGCTGAGGTTGAGCATCTGTTTGATGCGAAGTTTTCTGAAGCCTTGAAGACTGTTGGTAAGCGCTTCAACTTCATTGAGCTTTATGAGGAACGGGACACCTTCCGTGATGAGATGATCAAGTTGATCGGGACAGACCTCAATGGGTTCTCTCTTGAAGATGCGGCGATCGATTTCCTTGAGCAAACTCCACTGAGTTCGATGGATCCGGACAACATTCTCGATTCAGAAGGTATCAAGAAGATTACCGAACTGACCGCTACCCAGGCAAAGCTGGCGAACAATATTCAACGTGACAAGGAAAAGGTCATAAAGCAGCAGGACGTCGAGGCGAAGGAAGCAATTCTTGAGCTGGAACGACAGCAGGAAGAAGCGGTGTCCAAGCAGGCCCGCGAAGTGGCCAACGTTCGTGCCCGTGAGGAGGCGGAGTCTGCGAAAGTCATGCAGGAAGAAAAGCTGAAGTCCGAGCGTGCCCGGATTCAGACTGAAGAGGAAGTCGAGATCGCGACTCAGAACAAAGAGCGTGAGGTGATCGTTGCCCAGCGTAACAAGGAACGGACTGATGCCGTGGAACTTGAGCGGGTGAAGCGTGATCAGGAGCTTGAGGCGATCGAGCGGGACCGTGTTACAACTCTGAAAGAGATCGAGAAGGAGAAGGCGGTTGAGATCGAGAAGAAGGAGATCCAGGACGTGATCAAGGAGCGCGTCGCAGTTGAAAAGCTGGTGGTTGAAGAGCAGCAGAAGATTCTCGATACCGAGGCCTTTGCCGGAGCTGATCGTGAGAAGCAGGTTGCCGTGACACTTGCGGAGAAGACAGCGCAGGAAGGCTTGATTCAGAAGATCAAAGAAGCCGAGGCAGCCAAGGAAGCGGCCCAGCTCAAGGCGGATCAGGACCTTTACGAGGTTGTGAAAAGAGCAGATGCCAGCAAGCAGGCTGCTGAATTGAAAGCTGAGGAAGTGGTCGTGGCCGCGGAAGCAGAGCAGACCGCATCAGAGAAACTCTCTGTGGCGAAGAAAACTCTCGCTGAAGGTGTCAAAGCTGAGATGGCGGCTCCCGGGTTGGGTGAAGCTGATGTGGTTGCTGCCCGCGGTAAAGCGGAAGCGTCTGCGGTTCAGGCGAAAGGCCTGGCGGAAGCTGAGGCAATCAGAGCGCATGGTTTGAGTGAAGCTGAAGGTATCGATGCGAAAGCGGATGCGATGAAGAAATACAACGACGCCGGTAAAGAGCATGAAGAATTCAAGCTCAACCTTGAGAAAGCGAAGGCGGTTGAACTCGCTGAGATCGAAGTTCGTGCCAAGGTTGCGGCGAAGCATTCTGAGGTCATGGCTGAAGCGCTTAAGTCTGCCAATATCGACATTGTCGGTGGTGAGACTGAGTTCTTCGACAAGATCACGAGTGCCATCACTCAGGGGAAAGCGGTTGACCGTCTGGTCGATAACAGCCACACCCTGACTACGGTTCGCGACACGTTCTTCACGGGTGATCCTGAAGATTTCCAGATTCAGATTCGCGAGTTCGTGGATCGGTTTGGAGTCTCCAGTGATGACCTGAAGAATCTCTCGATTGCCGCACTTCTCACCAGCATGATTGACCAGGCAGGTGACGATGGTGATACCAAGGGTAAGCTTGGCAGCATGTTAGGTGCCGTGAAGCGCTTCGGTATCAGCGACGAAAATGCCGGAAAAGTAATCAAGCGATTGACCAGTTAAATTAACAAGGCGGGTCCACCGGTTGCGACAATTCCTCGTTGCACCGTGGACCGACGCCGTATTTGAGGGCCGTTTGGCTTTGCCTGAACGCTACCTTCCAAGAGGTATCGAACGAGGAAGACAAATTATAGAGAACCACGGGAGGACGAGAGATCGTTGATGTCCTTGGAGCTGAAAACAACATGCCCGAAGAACCAATAGAAAAAAACACTGACGCCGGGGCGTCAGGAGCGGAGCAGCAACTCGAAGGCGGTGCCTACGAGATCATCCGGAACCGCCTCACGCAGCACGGTTCGGATCTGCGAACCCGGCTTGGGAAACTCAACTCGGAACGGCAGGCCGTCTTTGGTGCCGTTGAGCCTGCCTTAATCGCGACCGAGCGGGTAACGACCGACAATAATTGTGAAGCCCGTGACATCATCGCTGTCGGCGATAACAAGTTCATCTTTGGTTACAATGTTCACATCGGTCTTAAGTCGATAACTGATCTTGCAGATGTGTTTGCGGCTTATGAATATGATCCTGACACGCACACATTTTCGGATGTGGGATTGGATATTCTGAACAAGGGCACTTTTGCCGAGGACTTTCTTTACCTGTATAAATACTATCGGGAAACAGTCTTCGTGAAGTTTATGAAGATCGGGCCGCACCTCTACATGGCGTTCCGGGTGGGCAAAAAGGTGGATGACATCAAATGCTTCAAGTGGCTCATCAAAGAGGGTGGTGTTCTGGAATACATTGGCAACCGGTTCGATCATGAATACAGGTTTCCGCCTCAGCAGGAGTTTGAGTGGGTGCGCGCACATCGCGGGATGTACCGCGAGGGGATGCACCCGCATGTTTCGATCGACGACCGGCTTTTTGTTGAGACCGTGGGAGGCGACCTGACTGTAAAGGTCGAGGACAACACAGAGTCAGGGGAGGGGATTTACGAAGAGCAGGTGACCAATGAGGATCAGACTCTGGATGACGCCGAGATCTTTTATGCCATTGTCGGCAGCCTCATTTTGTTGAAGGTCCTGCCTTATCAGGAAAAGGATTACCGCTACCTCGTCTACAATGAGAAAGTCAAGTCGGTCACCAGGATTGATTCGATCGCAAACTCCTGTGTGTTGCTTCCGGAAGATCACGGGATCATCTTTTCCGACGGCTTTCACCTTCAGACAGGGGATACCAAGCGTTTCGATTCAGGACTGAGAGATATGCTCTTTGAGCGACGGGTCGCTTCGCCCAATGGAGAGGATTTCCTTTACGTGTTTTACAACCGGCTGTCAGGGACCTATGTCCTGATGTCGTACAATCTCATCGATCAGAAGGTTGATAACCCGATTGTTTGCAACGGTTACACCGTTTTTAAAAACGGGGAGTTGATCTACTTCCGCACGGATGAAGAACCGAAGAAACACCATGCTCTTCAAGTCTGGACAACGCCCTACATGGAGGGCGAGTTCCGTGTCGATGAGAAGACGGACAGCTACCTTTTCAAGATCGGGAACGCAGAGGTGGTGCGTGCCATGGCGGAGTGCCATGAGATATTAAATCTGATCTCCCGGGATGATTCTTACGCCGACTTGTATGTGGATCTGACCAAGAAAGCTGGTGACCTGATTGATACTTACTTCTGGATTGGCCAGGAAGCTGCGTTCAACTTGAAAGCTGCCCTTGGTGAAATCAAGGGAGCTGCAGAGGCAGCAATATCCGAGTTTGACAAGGTTCAACGCCTTCGCAAATCAACGGCTGACGAGTCAAAACGGGTTTCCGATTCAGCGAAACAAATCGCTAAGGCGGCGCGTAATACACGCCCCGATGACATCATGGGTTTCGTCCACCGGTTATCGGAATTGCGGACCGTTCGTGGAGAAATTATTTCCCTGAAGGATCTGCGTTACGTTGACTCTGATACGGTTGAATCTCTCGAAGCTGAGGTGGTCGAGGCTACCGAAATGGTGTCGCAGAACTGTGTGGAGTTTCTTCTGGAGCCTGTTGCACTTGATCCTTACCGAGAGCAGGTCTCAGTTCAGGAGAAACGGGTTCCTGAAGTGGCGAAAGTAACTGAGGCGGATCAGGTTGAGGAGGAACTCGACAAGGCCGGAGCGGAGTTGGAGATGCTGATTGAGATCGTCACGAACTTAAAGATTGAAGACGCGACGCAGACCACGCAGATCATTGATGATATATCGGCCATCTACGCGACGCTGAATGCGGTTCGTGCTTCGCTAAGGAATCGCCGCAAGGCACTTTCGAAAACCGAAGGCGCGGCTCAGTTCGGGGCGCAGGTAAAGCTGATCAACCAGGCCGTGATCAATTATCTGGATTTGTGTGAGACGCCGGAAAAGACCGACGAGTATCTCTCCAAGGTCATGGTCCAGCTCGAGGAACTTGAGGGGAACTTTTCGGACTTCGAAGATTATGTTGATGAACTGACCGAAAAGCGGGACGAGATCTACAACGCGTTTGAATCAAAGAAAGTCGCTCTTGTCGAAGCGCGAAACAAACGGGCTGGATCGCTCGTGAAGTCAGCCGAGCGGGTTCTCACTACAATTCAGCATCGACTTTCCAGTCTCGATTCAATCCCGGATATCAATGGCTATCTTGCTGGCGATTTGATGGTCGAGAAAGTGCGGGATATCATTGAACAGCTCAATTTGGTCGGGGATTCCGTCAAAGCCGACGACATTCAGACACGGCTGAAAACGCTGAGGGATGATTCAGTTCGTCAGCTAAAAGACCGCCAGGAGCTGTTTGTCGACGGAAAGAATATTATCCAGTTCGGGAACAATAAGTTTTCCGTCAATTCACAGGAGTTGGAGCTCTCAATTGTTCCGCACAATGAGAAGATGTGTTTTCACCTGAGCGGGACAGATTTCTTTGAAGCTGTAACCGATGAAGAATTTCTATCGACAAAATCGGTCTGGAATCAGGAAGTGCTTTCAGAAAACCGAACCGTTTATCGTGCTGAATATCTGGCGTGGAAGTGTTTGCAAGCCGGTGTGGAGCCGACTCTCGAAGCCGTTCAGAAATTCATGGCTCCGCGATACGCGGAGGGTTATACCAAAGGAGTTCACGACCGCGATGGATTTGCCATCTACGAAAAGCTGCATTCGGTTCACAGCCAGGTTGGGTTGCTTCGTTTTGCTCCTGAAGACCGGGCGCTTGCGTTGCTGTTCCTTCACCAGTGGAAAACAGATGGGGGGCATGATCAACTCGCGAAGAAGATTCGTGGCCTTGGAATTCTAAGAGAGAGTTATGCTTCGGATGCGGTGGCTGAAATTTACGTTGGGGAAATCAAAGACGAGCTCAATCATTTTCTCGAAACCAGTGCGAGAAACTGCCCTCGCCTTAAAGCGGCAAATATTGATCAAGCGGCTGAGTATTTGTTTTTCGAATTACTCGATGCAAAGAAGTTTGCGATATCGCCTCAAGCTGGCGAGGTCGTGAAACAGTTTCAGCATACGTTAACCGCGAAGCGGCTTGAGAAGCAGTTCGCGGCCGCGGTGGAAGGTTTCAATGGTGATGCCACGGGACGCTTCGAAGTCACTCGCGACTGGATCGAGGGAATCTGTGGAGCTGAGATTGAGAAGAATGAGGTTTCCCCTGATCAACTGTCAACGGACGGAGAGAAGCAGGAACGATCCAACACTGTAAGTTCGTTGAACGTACCCTATTGGATCGAAGCGGCGGTTCATCTGGTTCGGGGAGGGTTTGAATTGACGGCGATTCAGCAGATTGAAATGTCAGCCGCTTTGGAGGGGATTACCGGGTCGCACTCACTTGTGGAAGACGGGGTTTACCAGTTCGATTATATCAATTTCACTCAGAGGTTGCGTCGTTTTGAAACCGAGGACGCTCCGCGCTTCGCTGCGTATCAGCATCGCAAAACCGATTTGATCGAATCCAAGCGCGAGGAGATGCGTTTGGAAGAGTTTAAGCCCAAGGTGATGTCTGCATTTGTGCGGAATAAATTACTGAACCGAATCTATCTCCCGTTGATCGGTGACAATCTGGCGAAGCAAATGGGAACTGCCGGTGCGGATACCCGGACAGACCGAATGGGAATGTTGCTTCTGATTTCTCCGCCCGGATACGGAAAGACGACTTTGATGGAATACGTCGCCAACCGGTTGGGGATCACATTCATGAAGATCAACGGGCCGGCCATCGGGCATGATGTGACTTCCCTGGATCCGGAAGAAGCGCCCAATGCAAGCGCCCGCGAGGAGGTCAACAAGCTGAACCTGTCGCTTGAGATGGGGGACAATGTCATGATTTATCTCGATGACATTCAGCACTGCAACCCTGAGTTTTTGCAGAAGTTTATTTCGCTATGTGATGCTCAGCGGAAGATCGAGGGCGTCTGGAAAGGCAAGCCGCGCACTTATGACTTGAGGGGAAAAAAGGTCTGCGTCGTGATGGCTGGAAACCCTTACACCGAGAGCGGTGGCAAGTTTCAGATTCCCGACATGCTCGCGAACCGGGCGGACACTTATAATCTGGGGGATATCATCGGGGCTCATTCCGGTGACTTCGAGGCGAGTTACGTCGAGAACTGCCTCACTTCGAACTCTGTCCTGAGTCAACTCGCCAGTCGCAGTCAGTCGGATGTCTATTCGGTGATGAAGATTGCGGAAACGGGCAGCCACGAAGGAGTCGACTTTGAAGGGAACTATTCGATGGAAGAGATTGAAGACTTGGTCTCGGTGATGAAGAAGTTGATGCGGGTTCGCGATACGATCCTGCGGGTAAATATGGAATACATCCGTTCCGCCGCGATGGAAGATGACTACCGCACCGAGCCACCATTTAGAATGCAGGGCTCATACCGGAACATGAACCGGATCGCTGAGAAGATCTTACCGATCATGACGGATGCCGAGGTCGAGCAAGTGATTATGGATCACTATGAAAATGAATCGCAGACGCTGACGGCCGGAGCGGAGGCAAATTTGCTGAAATTCCGGGAGCTGGAAGGGATTCAGACTGATGAGGAGAAAGTGCGGTGGGATGAGATTAAATCGAAGTTCAATCGCAATCAGTTGATGGGCGGACGTGGTGAAAACGATCCTGTCTCACGGGTGGTTGGCACGCTGGCGAGTATTCATGAAACTCTGGCAAAAGCGGCAACGCACCAGATGCAGCCTGCTACGTTGGCTGATGTAACGGTTGAGAGGTTGGCTGAAATTATTGCAAACCTGCGAGCGGTTCCGGTGGATGTAGAGATCAAGGTGGTTCCCGTTCACGAAGGCGAAGAAGAGGGGCCTCCTAAGAAGGTATCGAAAAAGAAGTCAGCTAAAACGAAAAAGATCTCAGGCAAGGAGATCAACCTTCCCGTGGATGTTGAGGCTGTCGTCGACCAAAAAGATGGTAATTCGGACTAGACCGAATTATCCACCTTCGTAGCCTCCCAAGCGCGCCACTTAGGCGGTTGCTACGCCGCCTTTTTCTTCTGGTCTGCTTTAGGTTTGGCTTTCCCCTTGTTTTTCATTCTCTGATCACGTCGACTTGGAGGGTCCTGTGCCGGGAGCTGATAAACTTCGCGCAGACGTTTCAGCTCAGCTTCGAGCGCCTTCTGAATTTCTGCGTATTCCGGCTTGCCGTGAACAGAGACAAGTTCGTTGGGATCTTTTTGGATATCGAAAAGCTCGAATTCGGCGGGTTCAAGATTGTAATAATGAATCAGCTTATGTTTTCCATCAGTGACGCCGTAGTGGCGGGCCACGGAGTGCGCTCCGGGGAACTCATAGTAGTGATAGTAAAAAGAAGTCCGCCAGTCTTCGGGGGTGTTTCCTTTAAAGATAGGAACGAGGCTCTTGCCTTGCATATCGGCCGGTACTTCGACGCCTGCGAGATCCAAAAAGGTTTCTGCAAAGTCGAGGTTCGAGACAATGTCGTTGTTGACCGAACCGGGCTTGATGACGCCGGGCCAGCGGGCGAGAAGTGGTGTCTTGAGTGATTCTTCATACATCCAGCGTTTGTCGAACCATCCATGTTCACCAAGATACCAGCCTTGGTCACTGGAATAAATAACGATGGTGTTCTCAGCCAGCCCGGCTTCCTCAAGGTAGTCAAGAACGTCGCCGATTGCGTCATCTACAGACTTCACACAGCGGAGGTAGTCCTTCACGTAGCGCTGATATTTCCATTTGATGATTTCCTTCTCCGTCATGGAGTCACGCTTTGCGAGATAGGCTTCATTCTTCGGCTTGTAGGCTGCGTCCCATGCCGCCCGCTGCTCAGACGTCAGGTTTCCTGGGGCTTTTAGTTTCAAGTCGGCTTCGGTAAGATGCCGTTTGATTTCCATGGTCTGCTTTCCCGCGGGGCTCGCCCGGTTGGCGTAGTCGTCAAACAGTGTTTGGGGTTCGGCGATCGTTTCATCGTCCAGCCAGGTCAGGTATTTCGGCCCGGGTTGCCAGTTGCGGTGCGGGGCTTTGTGCTGAAACATCAGCATGAATGGTTTGTCGTCCTTGCGCTGGTTCTTCAGCCAATCGAGGGCTTTATCGCGGATGATATCAGTGGTGTATCCGATATGTTCCCGCTTGGTTGCTTTTGCTTCAATGCCACCGTGGAGCATGGGTGGATTGTAATAGGGGCCCTGTCCAACAAGAACGTCGAAGTAATCGTAACCCTGTGGAGTCGATCCAAGGTGCCACTTACCGACGACGGCAGTCTGATACCCGGCGGCGTGGAGCAGTTTAGGAAAGGTCTGTTGATCTCCGTTGAAGGTATTCCCGTTGGTCATGAAACCGTTGAGATGACTGTACTTTCCGGTTTGAATGACGGCGCGACTTGGGCCGCAAATACCGTTCGTGACATAACAGCGTTTGAATTTCATGCCTTCATTAGCAATGCGATCCATATGAGGCGTGATGATTCGGGAATCATCATAGGCGCTCAGTGCCTGCTCACAGTGATCGTCCGTGAAGATAAAAACGATATTTGGCCGGTCAGCAGATCGGGCGACGCCGGCCAGCAGCAAACTGCAGAGCAGGATTACAGGGGTGAAATTCTTCATGGCGATAAAGTGACTGAAATTGAGGTGAGCGGCAATCCCACGAATGGGCCTCTTTCTTCGGAACAAGGTTGAAGTGTTTGCTTTTTCATGCAAAATCGACTGATCGATTCGTCAAACTCGTATCGTTATCTGATCCTAAGATGAAAAATCTTCTTCGTTCCTCTCCCGTTTTCGCACTCTTTGCTGCTGTGTTCCAGGTCTGTGGCCCTGAGTTATTTGCTGTCGACTTTGATGAGGATGTTGAGCCCATTCTCCGGAAGAAGTGCTTCAAGTGCCACTCCGGTCCCCGTGCCAAGGGTGGCTTGCGGATGGATAACAAAACGTATTTTCAGAAGAAGATCGCGGAAGAGGATGGAATCCCGATTTTCCCCGGCCACCCTGAAAAGAGTTTGATGGTTAGAAAGACATCGTTGCCCCGTACCGACACGGACGCCATGCCGCCGCCAACGCGTGGCGAGCCTTTGTCTGCTGTTGAGCTTGGAACAATCAAGAAATGGATCACCGAAGGTGCAAAGCTGGAAAAAACGGAGGGGACTGATGCTCCCACCACTCCCGACACTGATCCAAAACCTGCTGCGGACATGACCAAGCTTCACACTTGGACCAACACGGAAGGAAATTCGCTGAAAGCTGCGTTCGTAAAGCTTGATGGACGAAATGTGGTGTTGAAGAAAGAGGACGGAAGCGAGTTCTCCTACCCAATGTCGAGTCTTGCGGCTGAGAGTCGAAAGCTCGCAACTGACTTGTCTACTGCTCAGTAAAAGTATCGTGTCTGACTGACATGGCCGCTGCGGATTCGCTTACTACCGGTCTTGTCTTGCAGGATCTGGGCGGAGTCATTCTCGTGACACTGGCTTTTGGCCTGGTGTTCCATGGCATCCGCCGATCAATCTTTGGAGGGAAATCAAGGGGTGAGCCCAGCCCTGCTATAGGAATTCCCGGACCGCTGAATGCGGAAGTCCCCCCGCTTCCGGGGCAGAAGCGGCAGGCGGGAGTCGATTCAAGTCACTTCACGTGGTGGGATTTACTGATTTGCAGTGTGGTCCTCTTCTTCTTTGTGATTCCCATCATATTGATCGATTCCGATGCGGTTCAAGATTCATTGAAGGCTGTGGATGGGGCTGCTGAAAACGCTGATTCCGTTAAGATGAAGACGTTTTTCGCACAGATCTTCATGTATATCATGCTCACGACCATGATCATCACGATGATCCAGTGGGTGGGGATGCGGAATCCCGTGGTTGTCCTGGGATTGAAGAATCAAAGCTTTCGTTCCGTGCTGATCTGGGTGGCACTGGCGTCGGTGGTGGCCGTTTACAGCGTGAACTGGGTGAGTGGATTTTCCAGTGCTTACACTCAAAGTCTCTTTGGGGAAATGGAGTTACAGGCTCCTGTGAAGAGTCTGCAGAACTCTGAATCACTGACTAGCCAGATAATGATGGTTTTTACTGCTGTGATTCTCGCACCTCTCTTCGAGGAACTCGTCTTCCGTGGTTACTTCTATGGTATCCTGAAGAAATTTACCGACCCCATGTTCGCGGCGTTTACCAGTGGAGCGGTGTTCGCACTTATTCACATGAACCTCCCGGCCGTTTTACCGCTGTGGTTCTTCGCCATTTTCCTAACATTGACTTATGAAGCCAGTCGCAGTTTGTGGGTGCCGATAGGAATTCATGCGGTCTTCAATGCCGTGACCGTCACCATGATTTTTCTCTCGAAGAACGAGGAGGTTGCACCGATCGAAGATGCCGTCACCTCATTTGGCGGCTATCTTATTCGCGGATGAGCGACAGCCTTTCAGATATCGGGGAAGATGGTTTGATTGACCGTATCACGCGTGAACTGCCACTCGACCCAAAGTGGGTGATCGTTGGGCCGGGGGACGATTGCGCAGTACTTCGCACCGCAGATCCCCGGGTCTATCAATTGCAGAAGACAGATTGTGTCGTTGAAGGCATACACTTTCTACGGGAGACCCCTCCTTCGAAAATCGGATGGAAAGCGATGGCCCGGGCAGTGAGTGACATTGCGTCCATGGGTAGTAAGGCCCGGCCAATATCAGCAATGGTCACTGTTGCGTTTGGTAAAGACCGGTCCGTCTCCGATATCGAAGGGTGGTATACAGGGATGAGAAAATGCGCCGAAGCATATAAATTTTCGATCGTGGGCGGTGAAACCACATCACTCCCCCCAGGGGCTTCCACGATGATCTCTGTAGCAATGATAGGGGAAGTGCCGCACAACAATTGCGTGTTGAGAAGCGGTGCGAAAACGGGAGACTTTATCGGTGTTTCAGGAAACCTGGGAGGCTCGTTTGAAAGTGAACGGCATCTCAGTTTCGAACCGCGGATCGGTTTCGGGGTGAATCTCAGCCCGACCGCAATGATGGATCTCAGCGATGGATTGGCGAAAGATCTTCCCCGACTCGCACGGGCCAGTGGCGTGGGATTTGCACTGGACTTAGATTCCATTCCGCGGCATGACGGCTGCGATTTGAAGGCTGCTCTGACGGATGGAGAAGACTACGAATTGCTGATGACACTTCCGGAAAGACCTCCTGCAGATTCAGGGGTTACGGTGATTGGTCGTATCACTGAAACGATAGAAACACCGCTTGATGGTGGATGGGATCACTTTACTCCAACTTCTTAAAGACCTCGGGCAATCCTTTCCCGGCTTCCCGTTGATTGGCAATGGTGAACGGCCGACCGTTCGGAGAGAACGCCGTTTTAAAAGGATCCACACCCATGGCCGCAGCGATGATTCCATTGAAGGTCTTTGCGGATACACGTCCTTCTTCCAGTGCAATTGCTTTGTCCGAGGTATTGCCAATGACCTTGCCTTTGGATAGTCCGCCACCAGCCATGACGGCGCAGGAATGTCTCAAACTGAATTGTCGTTGGGTGTCTTTTATTTTCCACCGGCCCACATCTGTTGCAATGACCACCAGTGTTGAATCCAGTAGGTTCCGCTTTTCCAGATCGAGAATTAGAGAGGAGAATCCGTCGTCGAGCTGTCCGCAAAGCTTCCTCGTCTCTTCCATGAACACAGTGCTTTCTTTATCCCATCCCGGTAATGCGACTTCGACAAAAAGGGCATCTGCTTTCTCCACCAGTCTCCTGGCTAAAAGACAACCCTTTCCAAAGTCGTGATCTCCATAGTCGGCTTGCAATTCTACAGGCTCATCTTCCCAGGCCATCGCATCAGTGGCCAATTCAGTGCTGAAGAACCGGGCCGCAGTTGATGACTTCTCACGCGGCTCCAGTGCTTCGGAATTGAGTAACGAAAGCATACGACTTCTCGCCGTCCAGCGCTCCGGGGCGCCTTTGAATTTTGCTGCCATGTTAGGATTTGGAATGACGATGGGCTCGCAGATATGATTCGGGAAAAATCCAGAGCCTGTGTAAAGACTCCCGCTGATCCGAAAGTAGGGGCCGGCATTGGGAACTTGCATCGAAAGCCAGGCCCCAATACCGGGGTGGGAGATCGTCGTTCGCCTCTGATAGCCGGTCAGTCGGAAGTGCTGAGCGTCTTCAGTGACGTGAGTGAATCCGGACTCCACATTGCGAAAGACAACGCAACGGTCCAGCACTTTTGCCGTCTTCGGTAACAGTGATGAGATACGGCAATCCGGAATACTGGATTCGATGGCTTCGTAAGGTCCGGAGAGCCCATCCAAGTCCGGTTTCGGATCGAATGTCTCAAACTGACTCATTCCACCGACCATATTCAGATAGATGACGTGCTTCGCATCGCCGCGATTTTCCTGACCAAAGCCGGCTGTGCTGAAAGCCACCCAGAAAGCGATCAGGCTATGGAACGGTTTGAAATTCATCAGATAGAAAGATAGTTCCATAAAGGTCCCGGGTGCCTTCAGGGGAAGCCGCACGCATTTTTTCGGCGTGCCCCACCTCATTGGGGCGGGGTGGTCGTGTCAGGGTTGCCAGCCAGATGTTCAAGGTTTGTTGGTCTTCCGGGAGGTCATGAGTCGCCAGTAGCGTATCTACAAATTGGGCCTGCGAGAGGAACGGATCAAGAGGGGCCGGCGATTCGTCACGATTCGAGATTGATACTCCAAGCGCTGATTCGATTGAATCCAGCCATTGTTCACGCGTCATCAGAGTGCTTCTAATTTCTCCTTTAGCTGACGCTCTCTGGGCAAAGGTTGGTCCGTTGACAAAAGATTGGATCAATCTCAGCTCATCATATTTGCTCAGCTTCAAAGTCCTGGTCATGGGCTGTAACTCACGCAATAGCTGGCTGGAATCGTCCCGATTCTTCCAGACCTCCGCCACCAGATCGGAGCGCCCCGTCAACCATTCCCCATAGCGCGCTCCCAGGATTTCGAGCGGCACGGAATTCGCCCGGAAGTTCGTCAGCCAGTTTCCGAAACTCCGGCGCGCTCTACCATTTTCCGGCCATGGATCGCCAGCTTTGACCTTTTTCAGGTCAGAGGGCGGTAGTGTCATCTTGAACTTCGCTCCGAATGGAGTTTCAGCAGAAATGACATCCCCGGACTTTGCATCGGTGTAGAGGTAATTAGGAGGCAGAGTCACGAGTCCAGCGTTGTTCATGAAGCCAGCCAGTTGCATGAAATCCATCATCTTCCACTTCTCGAAGGGATGATCGTGGCATTGCGCGCATTCCAGATTGATTCCCAAAACTGAAGGCCCGACTTCGGCCAGGGCCGCTATTGAAGACTCCGAATCCGGTGAGCCGGGCCTCTGCGTGGCAAACCACACTTTCAGCCGCCCATCGACAGGAGTGTTGTTCGTGATCTCGTCACGAAGCCACGCGATGTCCTGCGGGTTTGTGATTTTCAGGTAGCTTGCCCAAAACCTCTCGCGTGATTTCAGGAAATCATCATGAGCCAGGAGTCGCCCTGTGAGTGCTTCGATATCACCCTCACGGATGAACTGATTCACTTCCTCAATATTGGGCGTCCGGTCAGCCAGCCGGAGATAAATTCGGCGCAGGAATTGAAATGCATCAGCTCCTTCTTCCTGAGAAATTCCCGCAGGTTGGAAAAGAGTCAGTCCCAAAAAAATAATGGCAGCCAGTCGCTTCACTGCAAAAATGATAGCCGGAAAACGGATTCTCGCGCAAGTTCCATCGAAGTTATTCATTCCAGCAATGCCAACAGATTTACGCAGCCTCACTTCCGAACAAGACACACACGACTTTGGTGCCGAAGTCGCAGTCGGCCTGAAATCTGGCAGCGTCATCGGGCTGATCGGTCAGCTTGGAGCCGGGAAAACCCACTTCACTCAGGGAATCGTTAATGCTCTAGGATCAGAGGAATCAGTCACCAGCCCGACTTTTACGCTGGTTAACGAATACCATGACGGTCGGCTTCCGGTCTTCCACTTTGACTTTTACCGGATGGATACCCGCGACGAAGTCCTCAAGATTGGGTGGGACGAATTCCTCGACGAGCCGGGTATCGTCATTGTCGAGTGGGCCGATAAATTTGCCGAATTGATGCCCGAAGAAACATCCTGGTTCACATTCAAGATCCAACCGGACGGCACCCGAACGATCGAACAGGGTCTGTCCGACAAGTGAACAGGGTTGGATCGAAAACCTAGACCGTTTGGCTGGTCTTTCGCTTTGCCCAGGCCGCTGCGCCCATCACTCCCGCATCATCTTCGAGGCTGGCTGCCACCACCTTGAAGCTGTTCTTGTAAGTCGCGATGAGATGCTTGTTGGCTGATTTGTGAACGTTCTTCACGTAAAGGTCAGGCAGAGCTTCGACTAAGCCACCACCGAGAACAATCAGGTCCGGTGCCAGGAGATGCACCACGGTGGCCACGCCGGCTCCCAGAGTTTTTGCCGCCTCCTTCACAATCTTTTCGATCGCTTTGTCGCCTTTCTCAATTGAGGCCGCGAGCTTTCCGCTGGTGATTTTAGAAATATCAGTACCGCACAGTTTCAATAAATGGGGAGCCTGTCCACGGTAGGCCGCGCGGGCCGCTTCGATTGCAATTTTCAATCGGCTGCACTCAGTTTCCAGAGACGGGCCACCGTTCCCCAGAGGGATGTGTCCCAGCTCCATACAGGAAAGCTTGCCGCCCTGAAGCAACTGGCCATCCAGAACCGCACCCGCACCAATCCCGGTTCCGGGGAAAATTCCCACCACACAGTCCACACCTTTGGCGACACCCATTTGGTATTCGGCATAGATCCCGGCATCGACGTCATTGCAAATCCAGGTCGGAGCCCCGAACTCAGCAGTCAGATGCTCAGAGACCGGTACGTTTTTCCAGCCCAGATTCGGGGCTTCCACGAGGATGCCCGTCTTCGGGTTGATTGGACCGGGGCAACCCACTCCAATCGTTTCGATCTGATCCGCAGTTACTCCCGCGTTGTCGAGGGCTTCGCGAATAGTCAGTGCCATTCTCTTCAAGCCGGAGCTGACTCCGCGATGGCCTTCCGTTTTCGTCTTGGCACGTCCCAGCTCTTCGAAATTGTCATCGAAAATCTTAGCCAGCATTTTCGTGCCGCCGAGATCGAATCCGACGATGACTGAACCAGTATGAGATGGGGGGGATTGTTCTTTGCTCATGACGCAACGATTGAGGTGGCTGTCTCACGGGCCCATGTATCTGCAGCGATAATTTCGTCCAGAGTCGGATGCGCTGTCACGGAGTGATCGGCCATTACCTGACCCACCGTTTCCCAGATTTGGGGAAAACCCAACGATTTTTCCAGAAAAGCGGCCACTGCAATCTCATTGGCAGCATTCATCACTGCCGGAAGCGTTCCTCCTTCTTTGCCCGCCCGCTTGGCGAGATTCAGAGCCGGGAAGTCATCAAACCTGGGTTTCTCAAAATCGAGCTGCGCCAGTTCGGCGAAATCAAGCGGTGGCAATGTGTTTGGAACCCGCTCCGGCCAGGTCACTGCGTATTGAATCGGGAAACACATGTCCGTGGTGCTGAGCTGCGCCAGAATGGAGCCATCAATAAATTCCACCATGCTGTGGACGATACTCTGTGGGTGGACGATGACATCGACGCGATCCATTTCGACATCGAAGAGCCATCGTGCCTCTATCATTTCCAGGCCTTTGTTGAAAAGGGTCGCAGAGTCGATCGTGATCTTCCGGCCCATTTCCCATGTGGGGTGTTTCAAGGCCTGCTCCACGGTGACAGCATCCAGTTCCTCCTTCGGTGACTGGCGAAAAGGCCCACCGGACGCCGTCAGGATAAGTCGGGAAACATCGGTCGATTTCTTTCCCTCAAGACACTGGAAGATCGCATTGTGCTCCGAGTCGACCGGCAACACATTGACTCCTTTTTCGCGGGCAGCGGTCATCACCGCTTCGCCGGCCATGACCAGAATCTCCTTGCTGGCTACGGCAATGTCTTTCCCGGCCTCGATAGCTGCCAGCGCAGGGCGGAGCCCGTCCGTGCCGACAATCGCGATGAGAACCATGTCAGCTTCAGGCAGCGTGGCCAGCTCGATCATGCCCTCTTCGCCGACACCGGTCTTTATATCGATCCCGTTTAAGCCACTCTTCAATTCGCCATGGCAGGATTCGTCCGTCAGCGAGCAATGTTTGACTGAGAATTCCGCACACTGTTCAGCGAGACGCTTCGCACTGCGATTCGCGGCGAGAGCGATGACCTCCATTCTCTCCGGAATATCGCGAGCCACTTTAAGCGCGCTTTCCCCGATGGAACCGGTGGATCCAAGAATAACGAGTTTTTTCGGGGGAGGGGAGTCTTCAGGCATGTGGGTCACGAAATAAACAGCAAATACAGATACAGAACAGGAGCGGTAAACAGCACTGAATCAATCAGATCCAGCACCCCACCAATGCCGGGCATTTTGCGGCCGGAATCTTTGGCTTCCAGGCTTCGCTTCAGGATTGATTCCGCCAAATCTCCCAAAACCGCGACCAGCGCCAGCGCTACCGCCAGTATGGCGGCATGAAGCGGAGTGATCAGGGGAATCTTGTCCCCGAAGAGAAAATACGCTCCGAAACTCGCAATGAATCCAAAGAGAATGGCCCCGCCGAAGCCCTGCCAGGTCTTACCGGGGCTGACATGCGGTACCATTTTGTCGCGACCGATCAGTGAGCCCACCGCGTAGGCACCCATATCGGTGAACTTGGTGACCATCAGCAGGAAAAGAACGTAAAAATGAGCAGAATCGTTTCCGGACGTATCTTTCAGATCGAGCAGCAGGATCTTCGGCACAAAAGCGAAAAGAATCACGATGTAGATAAAACCAAAGATGGTCGTCGATATTTCATCCAGTGTCCGGAACCCTTCAATCGGGGCGCGCAACCGTTCCAGCACAACACAGATCACCAGCGCTGCGACGGCCAGGCTGTCCAGATCAACAAGCCAGTCCGGCGAGAAACCCCAGTGCCGGGCAAAAAGCAACCCGAGGTAGGCTGCAGTGACCCCATAGGTCTGCCATTGAAACCGGCGAAAGCCCCGCAGGGGGAACAGTCCGAAGTATTCAAACAACGCCAGAAACGCGATGGCCCCGGCGATGGTGAAAAACAACCAGTCGATCGCCAACCAGAACGCCACGACGAAAAAGGCCCACAAAAAAAGCGTGCTGACGAGGCGGCTGCCGAAAACTTGTTTTTTCGAAGGCTTAGGGGCGGTTTTTTCTGAAGAATCGTCGGACATGCAAGCGGGCAATTCGCCGCCAAGGAAACAGGGTCACGACCGAGTTGGCAATGACGAAGTTGCGCAAATTCACCACTTAAAGCGTTAGTTCCGGTTTCAATCAGGTTCTCCCCGCTTCGCATCACCCACCCCATCAAGGAAGAATTCGAGGTGACCGCATTCCGGGCAGTGGTAAATGTCGAACCGCTCCGATCGCGAGCCGAGTTGGAACCCCATCAGGTGAATTTCAAGTGAGTCATCCTCTTTAAACCTGCGGGTGCCGTCATAAACGAGCTGCTTGTTGCAGCGAAGACAGCTCATGAAGCGTTTGATTTTCTTCGCATGAGCTTGTCGCTCCAGGGCCAACTCATCCGGCTTTGCTCCTTTGTCAGAAGAGCAGCGCCAGCAAGTTTCCCACGAATCTTCGTCGATTTCGGCTTCGCATACCAGGCAGGTCCACATCCGTTGTTTCTATCAGAAATCTACGGTTACGGCCTCCCTTTTCCTTTTGAGCCTTTACCTTTGCCCCCTTTATCCCCGCCTTTGCCCCCGCCGCTGTCGATTTTGCCATCGCCATCACGATCCTCGCCGTAGGGCATTTCGTTCTCGAAAAAGATTCGCTCGCGGCGGCCCGTGTCGACGTGTTCGCTGTAGACTTTGCGTTCTTCAGTGAGGGAAAACCCTGTATTGGCTTTCAAAAGCGCAGTCTTGATTTCTTCGGCGCTGGCTGTGAGTGGCAATTGCTCGACCACCCGTCCCGATTGACCAAATGGATCGGCATGGACGATGACGAGCCCGGATTTGCCCCGTGTCCGTTCAATGTTTTCGGCCCAGGCGGCATCTTTGGCCGTATCGGCGAAGTCGAGATGAAATTTCCCGATGACCTCGTCATCCGCGAAAACCGGTTTGAGGGTTTGCTTTACCTTGGCCTGATCATCATCAGCTGCGGCGACAAAGAGCAGCAATCGTTGGTCTCCAGCCGCCACATTCAGGGCCTGCCGAAAGGTGTGAAAGTCTTGCAGCGTCGCGTCCTTTTCATCACCACGGGGGCGATAGGACATTGCGATGTTTTCCAGCGCTTTGATCACTTCTTCGGCCGACGGTTCATTATCCGGGCCGGGGCGACCGGCGGAAAGCCCGTGCTCAGGACCGCGACCGGTGCGGGAGAGCCGTTCCTTTCCGTCAGGTGCCAGAATGCAGAACGCGGTGTTGGCGAATCGACCGTTTAAAAGGGACCGGACCAAATCCTGGTGTTCCTGGCTTTCATATGATTCGAGACGGACACAGACAAATTTACGTGAAGCTTCGATGAATTCTTTTTGTGAGAACAAACTGTTCTGCGTTTTGGTGTAACCGGGTCAGAACACTCCGGAGATGCCGGAGCAGGTAGCGGCGGCTGCCATGAAGAAAATAGGTCGATTGGAGCGGGCTGCTTCTGCGAGAGCGGTGTCCCAGGTCGTGTACCACATAATGCCGGCATCACCGACTGGTTGAGGGCTCGCCGCGATGTCGGTCGGGCGGGTTCCCTGTGAGTATACTGCAGTTGCCCCGAGGGTTGCTACCATAAGTGTTTTCAGGATATTCATAGGAAGATGAACAAAGCATGAATAAAGTGGTTGCAGAATTTTCTGATTTTCGAATGAAGGCGAACAGATCTTCCTTCCAAATGCGTGAACGATCCAACAGGGTCTGATCGACGAGGCAACCCTGTTGTCTCGTGCGTCTTTTCAGCTAGGGAAAACCGACTGCTTCCTGTCTTTTAATGCCAACTTTGAAGCATGAGTTTGACCTGGAAAAAGTACCCAATTTGCGGGTCCGCACGAACGGTACCCTGCCGTCAGGACGTCCTGACGGGCAGGTACCACACGGATATGGGCAAAAGTGCGTCCTGACGGGCAGGTACCACACGGATATGGGCAAAAGTGCGCCCTGACGGGCATAAATCGCACGGACATGGGCAAAAGGACGTCCTGACGGTCATAAATCGTACGGACATGAGCAAAAGGACGTCCTGACGGTCATAAATCGTACGGACATGAGCAAAAGGACGTCCTGACGGTGGGTGCCGTCCGCGAAATGGCGAAAATGGTGCCTGAACGCGGGAGTTTCGATTGGTGTATCGGCGCTGAACTTTTTGAGAGCACCCGGTTTGTAAACGGGGCGCAGTTTGCTACGTTCGCGCGTGTCATCTCCTGAAAAACGCAAAATTGCCTACCTGTTTTCCCGTTATCCGGTTGTTTCGCAGACTTTTTGCGATTCGGAAATGCTGGCTCTGGAATCCCGTGGCTTTGATCTCGACATCGCATCGATCAATCCACCGCCAAATCCGTTTCGTCACGAGAGGTTTGAGCAATTCGAGGCAGATGCTTTTTACCCGCCGTCTTCGTCCGTGCTGTCTCAACTGAAGAAGAACGCCCAGGCGGACGGAACGTGGCAGGAGCGCTTCGGGGACATGATTGCCCGTCATAACACGGAATACGGGCCGGGTTTCAAGGCTGATATCCGGGCGAGGAATGCGCTCTATTTTGCTGAACTCTTCAAGAAGCGCGGGATTCAGCATTTCCACGTCCATTTCGCCAACCGGGCGACACACACGGCTCTTTTCATCAAACAATGGTCCGGGATTCCGTTCAGTTTCACGCCTCATGCCCAGGATTTCATGATCGATCTGGGCAGCGACGATTTGTTGCGGGAGATGTGTCGTGAAGCTGAGTTTGTCATCGGGGTGAGCGATTTTTCCTGTGATCTGCTGCGCGAGACCTGCCCCGACTCCGCAGAAAAGATCAGCCGGATTTACAACGGGATCGACATGAGTCAGTTCCCGCAGGCACCCATCAATGACACGGGACCACTGCGGATTGTTTCGATTGGCCGGTTGATCGACTTCAAAGGGTTCAATCATTTGATCGCCGCCTGCGCTCTCCTCAAGGAACGCGGCGTAGAGTTTTCCCTGACGATTGTGGGGGACGGTCCGTTGCGGGAGCCGTTGCAAAATCAAATCGCAGAGCTCGGGTTGGAAGCTGAAGTCACGCTTGCCGGGGTGATGAGCCAGGAGCAGGTGAAATCCACGCTCCAGAACAGTGAGGTGTTTGCTCTGGCCTGTGTGGTCGATTCCAAGGGAGCGAGTGACATTTTACCGACGGTGATTACCGAGGCGATGGGTTGCCGGTTGCCGATTGTGTCGACGAGGCTCGTTGGAGTTCCTGAGATGGTTGATCATGAGAAGACAGGTCTTCTTGTCGAGCCCGGAAACGAAGCTGAACTGGCGGACGCCCTGGCTGTTTTTGCTGAGGATCGTGGAAAGGCCCGCGCTATGGGACTGGCTGGTCGCGAGCGGTCGGAATCGATCTTCGAGTTGAAGATCACGGCGGATCAATTGATCTCCAAATTTGAGTCAGTCATGGCGCCACCGGCGGAGGTGCCGCAAAATCCACCGATACTGTTTTTGGTGGATGAATTCCCGCTTTCAACATCAGCCAACGAATGGCATCGCGAATCGATCCTGAATGAGCTGGCGTTTGCCGCCAAACATCACGCGGAGGCCATTGAGATCATGGCGGCCCGTTCGGCGCGTCGTTTTGATAAGGAGCGAACGGCTGAGATCTTCCCGAACTGGGCGGAGACGGTTGAGTTTTTCCCGGACGGGCTGGTTTTGGAAGCGGAGTGGCACAACCAACCGGAGGCCGTTTCAAGAATTCTCGAATTGCGGGGCAAGTTGGGGACGGGGCTTGATACCGAATTTTACTTTGCCCAGGCGAGGCGGGCTTTACATCTCGCGCGGGTGATTCGGAAACGTGGCACAGCACGACTCCACGCGGTCCGGAGTGACATGGCGGTGTGTGCGTGGCTCGTCTTTAAATTGACGGGAGTTCCGTTTTCGTTTTCGGCGGAGCCGGATTCATCAATAGGATCGGACACGCTGGATAAACTTGCCAGTGATGCGGTCGAAATCGCGAAGCTGGATTTGGCAGAGCCGGATCGCACCAAGCGCCTCAAACTGGGACCGCTGAAACTGAAGTTGCCCGGTGAATCAGACCTGCCTGAACGCAGCGGAGCTCTGGAGGCCTGGTTCGGCAATCTGTAAAAATGAAAATGCCGGAGTTGAAAACAACTCCGGCATTTCTTCCCGGGCGCTAAAAGGAGGGAATCGCCCGGGAGTAAAGATTTTCAGGATTAGCTCTTCGGCATAATCACTGCATCGATGACGTGAATGACACCGTTTGATGCTTTGACGTCAGTGGCGGTAACGTTTGCACCGTCGATCATGACTTTACCGTCTTCGACTTTCACGCTGGCTTCAGTTCCGTTTACGGTAGGGGCCATCATGGTTTTTACATCAGCTGCCATTACTTTCGCAGGCACAACGTGGTAGGTGAGAATGGCAACGAGCTTCTCTTTGTTTTCCGGCTTGAGCAGCATTTCGACGGTTCCTTCAGGAAGTTTTTCGAAGGCTTCGTTGGTGGGCGCAAAAACAGTGAACGGACCTTCACCGGAGAGTGTTTCAACAAGGTCGGCTGCTTTGACTGCGGCAACGAGGGTTGAGAAGTCCTTATTTCCGGCTGCAACTTCCACGATGTTCTTTTCCTCGTGGTTATCAGCAAGGGCTGAAAGGGTAAGACCTGCGGTCACGATGATCGCGAGTGCTGAAGTGGTGATTTTGGTAGTGAGTTTCATTCTGTTATTTCTGGTTGCCCGTGAATTCTTCATGAATGCGGGTTGATCAGTGATTCGGGCGAGATGAATCATTGGATCTACTTTTTTCAGAAAAGAATTTCCGGGCTCAGAATAAGACGGCGAATGGCCGGCTCATCAGCCCTTGTCGCGAACGGGAAACCGAACAGATCGGGAGACTGAGCGTTTGGCCTCAAACGGGGGCTGATCGTGGAACGTGATCAAAGGGCTCCGACAAGGACCATGGGACCTTCAGCAACCGGCACACCGCCCTTTTTCTCGAGGCTTACAGCGAAGGCTTTGACCTCGTCGATCTTCTGCTTTGGTGTGAATGTGATGGTGGCAGCACCATCGTCGTCGACTTGAAAGACTCCGCCATCGACAGGAGTTTTGTATTTCGGATCAACAATCCACAACTGGTAGTCCTTTCCGGCTTCGAGCTTTGGGATACGCGAAACCTGAAGAAGTCCGCGCCCGTTTTGGCCGTCCCACACGGCCGCTCCGAAGTATGCCGAATTAATTTCGGACTGAAGGGAAACAATTTTCAGACGATCGAGCTTCTGGTTCTCTTCGAATTCCGCAATGCTGGCCAGAAGACGTTTTTGCTCACCGGCAAGTTCATCGATGTGTGCTTCCTTCACATCGATGACTTCAGTGAGGGTTGAGTTCTTTTCCCAGAGCATGATGGCAGCGACTGCCAATGCGGCGGCGGCAGCCCACGGAATGAAAACCGGGAAACTCGAAGGCCGAGTCTCCGGGGCGGGTAGCGAAGTGATGTCCTGTGAGGGGAGGGCATCAAAGGTCCGGTCTTTCAGTGAGTCCGGCGCTTCAACAGAAGGCGTGTCGGCCCAGGCCAGAGTTTCGACAACCCGGTCGAATTCTTCCGGGCTTAAGTCACGAGCTGCCTCACCAAGATCCGCTTTCAGCCGATCCAGGTCGTCGTCAGTTGGATTGTTTGGATTCATGATGACGCGTAGCGGTTCCTGAGTTTTTCCAGGCCATATCGGATTCTGGCTTTCACAGTGCCCAGGCTCAAATCTCTTCTCTCGGCGATTTCGGAATGAGTCCAGCCTGACAGAAAAGCCAGCTCCAGAACATCCTTCTGTTCTCCGGGAAGTTCGAGTAGCGCATTCAGTAATTCGTTGGCTTCTTCCTTTCGCATCAAACGAGCCACAGCGCTCTCTTCAGGCCCTGCTTCAACCTCCCGTTTGGGCAATCTTACATTGTCTTCCGCCGGAAAGTTTTCACTGGTGGCGATTCTCGATCCCCGGGCGCGCAGTCGATCGATACAGCGGTTTCGGGTCATGGCCGTCATCCATGTGAATAACCCCGCCCGACTGGAATCGAATGTGCCTGCCTTTTTCCATACTGAGCAGAAGACATCCTGAATAACTTCTTCGGCATCGTTGCGATTGCCGAGGATTTTCAGTGCCAGTGAGAACAGGGGATTCGAGAAACGGTCGTAAATTTCAGAGAAGGCCGCACGGTCTCCTGTTGCTGCCCTTGTGAGAAGCTGAGTTTCGTATGCTTTGTTCCACGTCGACATCTGGGGCTCGGACTCGGTAAGAAAGAGGAGGTTAAACTGTAGGCTACGCTGCACACCTGTTTTTCGGATGTCACGTGAGATTGGATCTATATTGTAGACGGGTATTCCCCCGCTTCCTTCCCTGCATTTTCAATATAATCCCTCACACCTGCCCCAGCAGATCAACCAGGGCTACGATGCCCAGTAGTTTTTCATCTTCATCGATGATCAACGTTTTGCTGGCGCCGGCCCGAATCATCTGTTCGAGCATATCGGAAACCGGAGCTGTCGGCAGAGCCGTCGGCAGGGTAGCCAGCATGAGATCCTTGAGCTTGGTCTTTGCGCTGTAAGTGTCGCTCTTCAGGATATCATAAACGCTGCTTCGGCGTAGCACGCCGTCCAGCTTTCCGGTGTCGGGTTCCACCACTGGATAGGTGCTGTGGGGTTCATCGCGCAGTCTTTGCATGGCGTCAGCGAGTGTTTCATCACCTGAGAGGGAACAGATCTCTGAGCACATCACGTCAGCAGCGGTCTTGCTGCGGCGATCGACCGGAACGCGCGCCACGACGGTATTGATTTCTTCGGACGTGGCGTAGGCTTTTGCGGTGGTGGAGAATAGCTGCGAGATATCAGTGGAACCCGCCACCAGCTGTTTGAACACATTTTCACCCAGAGCGACCAGTGTGGACGCTTCGCTGGCGACTGCGTTGTATCGCCAGATGTGATCTTCCAAAAGCGCCCGCTCGCCGAAGTGATCACCTTCGTGGATGGTCCGCACGATGTTGCCTTCGTCGTCGGTGATGTTGATGGACCCCGCTTTCACGAAGTAAAACGAGAAGGCCGGTTCACCGCTCTGGAAGAGGACGTCTCCCGCTTCGAGGTGGGCTTCTTTCAGAGCTGATGTGTATTTCGGCGTCAGCAGGCTGATGTCTTTGGAGAAGAAAATATCGAGGGTCCATTCGGCCATCACCCGGATTTTACGATCGAGTCCCGGAAGTTTGCTGAGGTAAACCGAGCGCCACATCCACCAGGCGATAAAGCCTGAGAAGTTCATCCCGAAGGCGTGGGCGACGGCTTTGTTGTGACCGATCGCGGCCATTTCACCGAGGCCTTTGAAGTCGAATGTCTTCAGCCCGCGGTCCGATGCCTGCAAAGTTGCCGCCATATTCGTTCCCGCTGTGGTGCCCTGCCGCTGGGCGAACTGGGCCGTAGGCGGGCAGAAGTCGTTGCCCTCTCCCGCGAATGGAACGGCGGCGCAATCGCCGGCGGCCCACACATTTTCAAAATCATCACTGATGACGCGGAGAAAAGGATCGGTCACGACTTTTCCGTAGGCGCTTTCAAGCTCGTGCTGTGCGATCACCGATGTAATCAGCGGGTTCGGTGCGTTGCCCACGGTGGAAACCACGGTTGACGCGGGGAGCTTGGTGCCGTCGTCGAGAACGACCTGTCGGGCGGTGACGGATTTCACACGATGGTTCAGGACAACATTAACACCCTGATCTTCGAGGCATTTTCGGGTGTATTCGCCGAGATTCGGGGCCAGCGTCGGCAGGAGCACCCCGCGACTGTGAATTAAGCTCACGGTAAAATCATCGTGATCCACATTCCCGTAGAATTTGTGGACTTCGTTCAGCAAATCGATGATCTGGCCGGCCGTTTCCACCCCGGAGTATCCACCGCCGACAATCACAAAGTTTAAGAGGAGACGTCGACGCGGTTTGTCCGAGATCAGGTTCGCCTCCTCGACCCGGCCGATAATGGTGGCGCGGAGTTTCATGGCGTCACCCACGTTCTGCATGAGATAGGCATGTTCCGCCATGCCGGGGATCCGGCTCAGATTCACAACCGATCCCGTTGCCAGCAGGAGATGCCTGCAATGGAAAGTGATGTCCGGCGAGAACGATCCCGCGGACGCCCGCAGCGTCCGGTTAGCCAGGTCGATTTCAGTGATGCTGCATTTGTAAACAAGCGCTCCTTTTGCCAGACGACGGATGGGATTGACCACATGCCTCGGGGCGAGCGATCCGCCGGCGACCTCCGGCAGCATGGGCTGAAATGTCATGTGGTTCTCATCAGCAATCACCCCGACCCGCTTTCCCGAGGTGTGCTTCATCAATGCCTTGGCCGCGTAGACGCCGGCAAAGCCTCCGCCGATGATGGCACAGTCGAGATCGATTTTTTCGCGGTATTCTTTCGGGTTGGCGGTCGGCATAGTGGAAGAGGATGCAATTAGTATGCCTTAGACTCCGTTGTCAGATATATTTCGAGCAAAATTTGGGGGAACTTTTGACAGATAGCTCCGAAACGGGGGCGCAAAAACGAATGCGGTTGGTTTGTATCTGTTTATAATCAACCAATGGGGAGTCCAATTCGAAGGAGAAACTTTATCAGCCGTTCCGCGCAGTTCGCAGCGGGAAGCCTTGCCGCCCGGACCGTGCAAACGGGATTCGCAGCCGGAGACAGCACACCTGATTATTACATCCCGGGGCAGCGGGGGTATGAAACGGCGCGGCGGCCTTTCAACACCGAGGTGGGATTGAAGCCCGGGGTGATTGCCGCCTGCGAGAACGATGCCCATGTGGTCACGGCCGTGAATCGGGCGAGGGCAGAAGGGCTGCCGATATCGGTTAAAAGCCGTGGCCACAGCTTCGAGGGATTTTCGCTGAACGAAGACGGGCTGGTGATTGAGCTGTCACGCCTTTCGCAACCTGTCCTGACGGCGGATCAGCGTTTCATTTCAGGGCCCGGCATCACCCTGGGGGATGTGTATGGTTTTCTCCTGCCCAAAGGACGACTGCTTCCGGCTGGCTCCTGCTCCGGCGTGGGGTTGGGCGGGCTGACTCTCGGTGGAGGCTATGGTCTCTTTGCCCGGCAGTTTGGATTGACCTGTGATCTCCTGGAGCGGGTTCGCATGGTGGATGGCAGGGGGCAGGTTGTGGATTCCCGTGATGATCCCGATCTGCTGTGGGCCTGTCGCGGTGGTGGCAACGGCAATTTTGGAGCGATCACATCGATGGAGTTCAGAACGGTGGAAGCTCCACCAATGTTGTCTGCCCAACGGTTTAAGTCAGGAACGGTCTCGGTGGCCGAAGCCAATCGCAAAGCTGAGCTGTGGTTTGCCATGGCAAAAGAGTTGCCTGATGCGATTTTCTCCGGATTCATCGTGAACGGCAAAAACATCACCGTCCTGATCACGTCGACCTACTCCCATTCCGGCCCGGCTTTTCAGCGGGCAGTCGCAGCGATGAAAGCGGCGGGATTCACCAGCAATGGTCCCTCTCAGACCGCGACCCAACAGGCCATCAAACGATACTACGGCGCGCAGTCCCCGCTTCCGTTTAGAAATTTCTGTGGGGGGATGGCTGACAGCTTCGCTGATTATGCTCCGGCCATGCCGGCTGTGATGGAGGAAATACAGCGCTCGAATGTGATGATTCAGTTCAACACGCTGGGCGGTATGATCTCCCGGGCCGCCAGTGGTGCCTATCCGCATCGGAAGCGCCAATTTCTCTCGGAAGTTCAGGCCTACTGGAGCAAACCGGATCAGCGGGATGCGAAAGTGGCGGCGACACAACGTATCCGTGAACATTTGGCCCGGGTTGTCAGTGCTCATTACCGGAATTACCCGAGCATTGATTTCCCCAACTGGGAGGAGGCGTATTATGGGAAGAGTTACGCGAAGCTGCAGGAGTTGAAGCTTCGCTACGATCCCGAAAACCTGTTTCGTCATCCGCAAAGTGTCCGGCTCCCCGGGCAATAGATTTATGCCGCCATCGCTCCCGACATCCAGTTCCGCCCGTCTCCATGATCTGGATGCGTTGCGGGCCTTTGCGATGTTGCTGGGCATTATTCTACACGCCGCCATCGCCTTCGTTCCGTTTCCCGGTTGGCTCGTGCAGGATGTGGAGAGACCGATGTGGAACACCCCTGAATTTCTCCACCAGCTGGGCCTCACCCTGCCGGAGACGTTCAGCCCGATGGCTCTGTTGCTCAACCTCATCCACGCCTTCCGGATGCAGTTGTTCTTTGTCGTGAGTGGATTCTTTGCGGCCATGCTCTGGAAAAAGCGCGGGCTGCGGGCATTGCTCAAGCATCGCGCAAAACGCATCCTCCTGCCGCTCGTTCCGGCCACGATACTTATCTGGCCGCTCGTCGCACTCGCGGGGCTTATGGTGGCAGGGACAAAGCCGGATTCTCTCTGGGTGGCGGCGAAGGAGGGGCGGATCGAGGTGGTGAAAGCGCAGCTTGAGGCAGGAGTCGACCCGAACGAACTCGATCCGTCAGCCGGTGTTTCGGCCCTGACCTGGTCGGCATGCGCCGGGCATCTGGAGGTCGCTGAATGGTTGATTGCCAGCGGAGCCGAGGTGGAACGGCGGGATCGGGACGGGGGAACACCTCTCCATGCCGCGGTGTTCTTCGCCCATCCAGAGGTGGTCAACTTGCTGGTGGCGAATGGCGCTGACGTACAGGTCAAGAATCAGCGGGGCGAATCGGCCCTTGATGTGGTTGAGGCTGACTACGGAACCACAAAATTCATTGGCAGGCTGATCGGGGTTCCTGTCAAAGAAGAGGCAGCCTTCGCTGATAGCCGTGAGCAAATAGGAAAACGCTTGGGGAAACTCGAAGGGGAAGTTGAGAGCGATTCAACGTGGGAGATTTGGAAGATGATTCTCGGTGTCTACATGGCAGCGGCGATGGCTCCGGTCTTTCTGCACCTGTGGTTTCTGCACTATCTCTTTTGGCTTGTCCTGTTGTTTGCCTTCGCGGCCTGGAGGTATGAAAAATCGGGCCGCAAATTTCGTCCCCGGATTGCCTGGTTGATTCCATTGGCGGTTATTCCGCAGCTGTTCATGGTCCTGGATTTTGGTCCCGACACCGCTCCGGGATTGATCCTGTGGCTGCCCAAGCTTGCCTACTACGCGGTGTTCTTCGGAGTCGGGGCCCTGTTTTATGGGCGGCCGGATTTTGGTGAGAAGCTCAAGCTTCGATGGCCTGTGCTCTTTGCCGTGGCTCTGCCGGTCGGCTGCATCGCCCTGTATTTCAATTTCCTGAGAGACGTGACCTTTGAAGCCGGCTTTGATGAGAATCAGGTGCCGGTATTTGGCTTTCACATCATCTATTGCATCGGCGCGGTGGCATTCGCCTGGCTTATGGTCTTCGGGATGATTGGAGTCTTCCGCCGGTTTTTTCCCGCAGAAGACCCGCGGATTCGCTACATTTCAGACGCGAGCTACTGGCTCTACATCGCGCATTTGCCGCTGCTGTTTTTCATCCAAATCGCCATGACCGGCTGGGAGTTTCCCGCGCTGTTGAAACTGTTGATCGCCTGCGTTGCCACGATTGGAATTCTCCTTCTCGCCTACGAGTGGTTCGTTCGATACACTTTTATCGGCACATTGCTGAATGGGAAAAAAGTGAAGCCGTCACGAACCAACAGGGTCTGACCGGTGAGGCAACAGGGTTGGATCGTATAATACCACTAAGACTTAGTGATAATTTCATCGGCCAGTTTATCGGTGATCCCTTCTCGAGCGTCCACCCACTTCAGGCTTTTAATTTCATCAGGGATGTCACAATCATGAAGGAGAATGGGAACAACTCTGGCCAAAGTATTCATAGGGTCGTTGAATAAATGTAACCATACCTCGAAATTAGCCCATTTTGATTCTACAAAAGAAGGGGATAGTAAAATGAGAGCCCGTCGCGAATTCTTCATTCCTGCAACAACTTCTATTCCAATATTTGCCCCATAATTTAGATCGTCGTCAAACCAGCACGGACGACCTTTGGATGTGAAAATATCTCGAAGTAGTTTTGCTTCAATCTTGTCGTCCGAAGAATGGGAGAGAAAGAAGCTAAATTGGTATTTGTCGATTTTGCTCATGCTGCTTTCGCCAATGACATCGAAAGTTCTTTCCCCCGATCAGTCAGTTCAAATAGCTTTTCTTTGTGGCCCGCTTTCTCAATATTGCTTTCAACAAAGCAGCCTTGGCTAATTAAGGAATTTACTTGCGCCGTCGCGTTTGTAGATGAAGCGCCATATTCGCTTTTTAGCCGAACCGTGAGAATTGACGTGCGTAGGTATACTTCAGGCACTTCCAACTCTTGCAGCCACCCCATCAGAAGAAGCTTATCTTTGAATTGATTTAACCTGTGAATCGCATCTTTGGCACTGTATTCAACAGACCCGTTTCGCTTAATTCGCTTCCGTTTAAATTGGTGCAAAACAAGCCGTCTAAGGTGTCGAGGGCTCACTTCCAAGAGTTCGCTCAAGAGACCAAGCGATATCCGATCAAGGGGTTCCTCGTCCGCTAAATGAATGAAATTTGGAAGATAGTAATCATCTTCAAGTCCAATTTCGATAAGGATTTCCTGCATTGCAAGGTCACGCTGCTCTCCCTTAATCTGCAAAAACGTATTCAACGCTTGCAAATAGTTATTCGTTTCGGGCCCCATTTAGGGGGCAATTTAGCAAGCGGCACATAAAACTCAATGAAAATCGGACTGAAATTAGTGCAATTTGCAAAATACAGCTGATTTCTTCTGTTCGCAAGCGGTATTTTGGATTTATTAACTAAATCGTTTAGTTGGAATTCTGTTTTGCCATGAAATGGTTTAGGACGAATTAACATTTGGTCGGTCGTAATCATTGTTGTGCTGAAAACCTCGGTGAGCGTTTTCTGGGAAATCACATGAATGGCCGCTTCATTACTAATTTTGCCCCTTGTTCGACCAAACGGCAAGAGGAGCGACCTTCCGAACGTTCAGACACGGGGTTGTGAAAAACGTACGACCTTCCGAATGCTCAGACACGGGGTTGTGAAAAACAAACGACCTTCCGAACGTTCAGATACGAGGTTGTGAAAAACAAATGACCTTCCG
>JBLWYI010000014.1:0-171811 GCA_048267005.1 Verrucomicrobiales bacterium
ATCCTGTTGGAAGGCGCAAATGCTAACCAACTCTAAAAAAGCAAAACACCGTTTACACAATTTTGCTGACATAGCCTAAAAGGTTCAAAATCCCCATGTCGTTATCGCTCTATTGAACGGATTTCAAAAGAAACGGGGTCAGGACTGACCCTGCATTTCCCTTTTATTCTTTGCTGTCTGTTGCCAACAAGCGAGCTAATGCCTGCCCGAATGCTCTTGAGCTGGGATCGTTTTCGCCCGTGAGAATTTTCCCGTCGACGTTCACATCGTCGGCATCGGTTTGAGGGTTTCCGACTGACCGCGAGGGAAGCACGGTCGCACCATTGCTGATACTGTCCCACGATGACATGTTCTCGCGATCTGATCCTGCGGGTGCCGTGCGCGGGTAACAACAGACGGTCTTCCCATCGAGCAGGCTTTTCCCATCCACCCGGCTCCAGGCCAAAATGGCCACGCCATGGCAGAGGGCGCCGACGTATTTATCCTGATCAACGAAGTCGTTGATCAGATCATTGACCGCCTTTTTGACTGACGAACTGCCATTGTAGGCATCGTTCACATAGCGCCCTTCATAGGCATATTGATAAGCGGATGATCCCCAGCCTCCGGAAAACATAATGGCGTCATAATCTTCCGCTTTGGCCGCAGCAATGGAGATGTCCGGAGTGACTGACCCGTCTCCACTTGTATATCCCGATCCACGATGAGGCCGGCAAGTCGACCGCCGGCCTGCGGCGAGGGTTACTTTGATTCCCGCTTTTTCCAATTCCGCACGCGGCTCGGCGTATTCCCGATAGAAGAAGTCCTGATTCGCGATCACCATCAATACCCGTTTCCCTGAAGCATCGATCGGCCTGGTTGCCGGAGTTGCAGGGGCGGGAACCGGACTTGACGGTGGCGTGCCGGCGGGCGGGCTACCCGGTGCGCTATTTCCCAGAGCGACAAATTCTTCCTTCCCGGCTTTACGCACTTCAATGGAGTGAAAGGTTGTGTTCGATTGATAAGCTCCCACCCCGAGCGCTCTTTCATGAGGAAGTCGCCACAGGCTCAAAACACTGAGATCGGAGGCCTCGCCTTTCCATTCCGCAATTTGTTCGCCGTCAAAAAAGGCGCGCAACGCATTTCCCCGGACACTTATCTGCATCGTATGGCGGGTTCCATTGGTGATCCGATGGTTTGATCTGGTCGGGTTGTCGGGAATTCCCTCCCCCGCAATATTTTGAATCCCGGCAAGTCCCTGATTCCAGGCATCCACTTCAAACCCGGCCTGCCCGGCTTCGCCCATCGTAAAGAAAAGCGAAATCGAAGCGTTCCCTGATTCCCGCGTGAAACTGACCCGGTAATCGTAATCGCCCCCGGGCCGCACCGGAAGCATCATCCGGGCAGCTCCATCACCCTCCGTTTTCAGAACCCCGTCAGCGTTTTCCCAGGTTCCAGCCACGGTTTCGAATTCCGAATTCGTTTTGATCAAATCCACCCAGTCAGTCGCTCCCGTCCCCGGTGGGGTGCCGAAAGCATTGGGTGTGGAAAAGGAAACAAGGAGAACAATGAGTGATTTAATCTTACGTTCCAAGTCCATGAGGTTCAGTATACGCCCCGGGAGGGCTCGGGCAAGTTGTGTGGGGACACCCCAAATCCCGCCGGTTATCGGTGAACTCGAATTCGGGGAGCAATATTGTGAACGACCGCCGAAGGCTTCACCGCTGACTGAATGAGTCAAAAAACAGAAAAGCCGCCTGCGACAACTACACGCCTGAAAATGAAATGACCTTCTGCACGTGCGACAACCGTATGCACGAAATTGCAACGACCTTCCGCACGTGCGACGACCCTATGCACGAAAATGGAATGACCTTCCGCACGTGCGATGACCCTATGCACGAAAATGAATGGCCTTCCGCACGTGCGATGGGTCATTCCATTTTTGTGACATCAATGGCAACAGCTGCCGAAATGCACTTCGGTGACGGTTGTTGATGATGAATCATTGCCCGAGTCCGGGCCGGGCGATCACTTTTTGATCAAAAGGGAGGAACCGGTCATCTCGGCTGGCTTTTCGATCTCCAGCAAGCCCAGCAAGCTGGGTGCGATGTCGGCGAGGATTCCATCTTTCAATGTGTATTCATTCGCATCGTCTGCGACGTAGACGAGATGAACCAGGTTGGTGGTGTGAGCGGTGTGCGGCTTGCCTTCCGCAGTCAACATCTGCTCGCAGTTTCCATGATCGGCAGTGATAAGGACTTTTCCACCCAGCTCGAGAACTTTCTCGACCACGCGGCGGGTACACTCATCAATTTTCTCTACGGCGGCACAAGCTGCTTTGATAGATCCGGTGTGCCCGACCATGTCGGGGTTGGCGAAGTTTAAGATCGCCATGTCATAGTTTTCTATCCGCGAGCAAATGGTCCGGGTTACGTCTTCAGCCGACATTTCCGGTTTTTGATCGTAGGTCTGAACATCCTTGGGCGACTGCAAGACTTCACGGTCTTCGTTTGGATAGGGTTCTTCGACGCCTCCGTTGAAGAAAAAGCTGACGTGAGGGTATTTCTCGGTCTCAGCGATACGAAGCTGGTTTTTTCCGGCATCGGATACCACTTTGCCCAACACGTTATTGAGCTGCTCGGTCGGGAACGCAACCGGGCAGTCGTAGTTCTCGTCATACTCGGTGAGGGTCACGTAATGAACATCAGGGACATTTCCGCGGGCGTGTCCGGAGAACGATTTATCCAGAATCGCCTGGCTGAACTGACGGGCTCGATCAGCCCGGAAGTTAAAGAAAAGCACAACATCACCGTCCCGAACCCGTTGTTCTTCGTGGGCTTCAAAGATCATTGGGAGGATGAACTCATCAGTCTTCTCTTCCTCATACTGTTCGGCAATTGCTTCGCTGGGGAGAACTTCTTTTTTCTCACCCACACCGTGCACGATGGCATCCCAAGCCAGCTTGGAGCGGTCCCACCGCTTATCGCGGTCCATCGCATAGTAGCGACCAACCACGGTCACAATGCGGGCCCCGACTTCTGCCAACTTGTCTTCCGTGTAGGCGATGTAATCCTTTCCTCCAGTCGGCGATGTGTCCCGGCCATCAGTGATGGCATGTACCATGATATCTTCAACTCCTGCGGTTTTGGCGGCCTTCGCCAGGGCAACTAAATGATCCTGATGACTGTGAACTCCGCCGTCTGATACGAGACCGAGCAAGTGCAATCGCCCACCCTGCACGGCAGCTTTCGCGTAGGCTTCCTGGAGGATTTCGTTGTCGTTGATGCTGCCTGATTCAATCGCTTTGTTGATGCGTGTCAGGTCCTGATAAACGATCCGGCCGGCACCAAGGTTGAGGTGACCGACTTCGGAGTTCCCCATTTGTCCGTCCGGCAAACCGACGTCGGTGCCGCTCCCGCTGATGTGTGAGACGGGATAATTTTTATAAAGCTGATCGTGATACGGGGTGTTCGCCAGCCGCGGACAGTCTCCGTTTTTTTTCGCTCCCTTATCGCCATCCGGGTTATCACCCCAGCCGTCACGAATGATCAACACAACAGGTTTTTTCGCCATACTTCGGTATCGCGCAGATAGCCGATTCCGCAAGCGCAAACCGTGCAGGCTTCTTAGAATATGATCTCACCGGTCTCTGCCAGGGGATTCAATTTGTGAGCCCGGCACCACGCGATGGCTTCGTCGTGCCCGTTTTTTGCCGCTTCAAGATACCATCTGACAGCGGTATCGGGATCACGCGCACCATGGAGGTTGCCGATTCCATCTTCAAAACATTTGGCGGCAAAGAATGCGGCCACGGGATCGCCCGATTTCGCTCCAGCAACAAAATGTTCACGGGCCTTTTTGGGATCTTTTTCACAGCCAAGGCCCTGTAGATAGAGCACCCCGAGATTTCCGTGGGCCTGAAAGACACCACGCTTTACGGCGAGATTGAGGAGTTCGTGGGCACGGCCATAGTTTTCTTCAACCCCATGCCCCCGGGAATAGCATGTGCCGAGGAGGTTGGCCGCCTTTCCACTGCCGTTTTCAGACGCGGTCTTAAGTAATTCTATCCCTTTTTCCAGATCCGCTTCCACTCCATGCCCAAAACAATAGGCTTCCGCCACATAGTATTGAAGGTCCTGTTCGTCTTTAGTTTTTCCCTCCCACTTTTCCTTCAAAAGCTCCACTTCCGCTTCAGCGGTCTTTGTTTCGACGGGTTTCGTCTCAATCTTCGGTTCTTCGGGGGTATGACCGGCGGGTTCGATCGCCTGAATGACAACCGGGGCAAGTGGCTCCGGATTGTTTTTCTTCACTTCGGCATTGGTCGCGGGCTCGACAACTTCCTTTTTAACTTCCCCCGGCTTTGCTGCCTCAGGAGAGCGTACGGTGAACGCGACTGACTCAGTTACCTGTTCAGGCTCGTTCGCTTTGCTTTTTTTTGAGAGGTAGTAAACGATGCTCACTCCCACACCGAGCCCAATACAAGCGGCTGCGCACCGGATGAGCCAAACTCTGCCGGCACCCTGCGATTTTTCCGGACGCGGCTCCGGGTTCGGCATTTCAACCGGGCGCAGAGGCACTTCCTCTATCAATTTGAGGAGAATGGCGATCTCGGTCGCAAATTCCACCGTGATTCCCGCCATGACTCCCGATGCAGGGAGCTTTGCAAACTTTTGCAGAAGTTGGGTAAATAGTTGCCGTTCCTCCCGGGGGCTGTTCAATGTGTGATGAAAGCCGTCAACCAACAGCCAACATCCCTGCAGGTCAGAGTTTTGACGCTGTCGCTGGACCGTCTGGATCCACTTTTGAGGGGCCTGAATATCTAACTTTTCTTTAGCATCAGGAAACAAGGCAACCAGAGTATTCTTCAAGGCATTGAGCAATGCCCCATCATCCGGTGACGATGGAATCGAAAGCAATCCAGCGGCCAGATTTTCCGGGAGAGACGAGGATTCCGCCACGAAGAAGTCCGAAAGCGCAGCAGAAGACTCGTCTACAACCACAATGATTTCGCCTTTGTTTTGGGGCAGCTCACCACCGAGGCGACACCATGTTGAGGCATCTGCGGGATTCCAATTCGAATTCATACAACTGTCAGGTATTCAAGAAAGAGATTGATTTTCACTGTTTATGGATATTTTAGTTTTATCAATTAATTTCTAATTGATTCACGTTAAAAATTCTCAGAATGAATCGCCTCTCTTCCCTTCCCTTTTTTCTGGTTCTTTCAATCTTCGCTGCGAGTTGCTCGACATCGCGAATTGCCCGGGTTCACGGATTGACCGGTGAAGAACCGGTTGTCGCAGCAGAAACGGACAATCAAACTGAAAGCGGTGAAGCTTTAGCCATTGCCAAAGCACTGCCGGAGGAAGGAACTGAACCTCTTGAAGGCGGAATTCAGGCCACCCCACCAGCGGCGGCCGCGGAAATGCCCGTCATGGCTGTCGCCAGCACTACAGCCCCGGTGGAAGCTCCCGTGATAACTTCTCACGAAATAGAGGAAGCCCCGCTAAAGGTCCAGACGCCTGTTATTGAAACGGGACCCGTTCAACAAGTGGAAGCTCAAGTCGAAAGCAAACCTGAAGCCGAAACGAAGGTTGAGGCTCCGGCTGAAACTGAAAAAGTTGCGGCCAGCGAATTCAATCCATCGACTTACTTCAGCCTCTTCACCAATCCGAACGGGGACAGCAAAACCACCCCGGACAAGGTGGAACCCAATGTCGAGGTGAAGAAGACGGCACAGGGCCAGTAGGTTTCACGATCAAACAGGGTTGCATCACCGGTCAGACCCTGTTGATTCGTGAAGATGCCTCAACTCTCTGTCATCATTCCAACTTGGAACGAAGCTGTTGCCATTGAGGAAACGATCCGGGCGCTGAATCGTGAGGACTGCGAAATAGAGGTGATTGTTGTCGACGGGGGGAGCACTGACCACACGTGTGAGTTGGCTCGAAATGCGGGAGCTGATCTGGTTTTTGTTCCTGAGAATCGAGGGAGGGCGAATCAGATGAACGCTGGAGCCGCCAAAGCCTCAACGGATTCAGAGTGGTTGTTGTTTCTCCACGCTGACACCCTCCTACCGGGACACGGATTGACTTCCATTATCGGCAACCCTGAATCGGTGGTAGGCGGAGCCTTTCAACGACGCTTCGGCTCCCCTTCACTCTTCCTGATGGCGACGGCAGGGATCTCGGACTTTCGTTCTTCGCGGGGAATTTTCCTGGGAGATCAGGCCATTTTTGTCAGGCGCTCCGTTTTCGAAGAAATCGGTGGCTATGATGTGACGTTGAAAATCTGCGAGGACATTGATTTATCGAAACGAATGGCTTCGCTTGGGGAAACAGCCCTGATCCCCGGCCCCGCAATCAGTTCAGCCAGACGTTTTGAGAAACGGGGGGTGCTCTTGCAAAGCGTGATCGATTTCTGGCTCACGTTCAGATTTCTGACGGCGCCTCATGTCTTTCGGCACTGATTTCGCTACTCTCCCCCGGTGACATGCATTGTTCCTCGCATCGCCCTCCAGTGGCCGGGATAGGTGCAGATGTAAGGATACTCACCCGGCTTTTCGGGCGCAAAGAACCGCAGGACATGTGACCTGGCTCCGCCAATGGTCAGTTGGGGAGTGGCGTGAAGCACTCCTGGGTCGTCGGGAATGTAATTCTGTTTTAACCCGTCGGGATTTCCGGCCATCATATCGGCCTTTAACCCGACCTGATCCAGCGCTGCGGGATCCACGATTGCGAGGTTGTGATAAAGGTTATCCGGATTGTAAAAAGTCAGCTCGACAGCCGAACCGGGGCGAACTGAAAACTCTGCGGGGTCAAACCGGAGGTTTGCCGTGGCTGCGATGCGGATATTGGTGAGCGTCAGATTCTCCGAGTTCTCCGGCCAGGATGCTTTTGGAACGCGCTTCAGTGCCTCCAGAGCCGAAAAAGCGAGTGTGATGTTTGTGTCCCGGTTTTCCGCGACGATTTTGGCAAACATCTCAGCCGAAGCTTTGTCGTGATCAACAAAAAGCGGTAGAGCTTTGATGGCATTGGTTCTGGCGGAACCGGCCTTGCTCAAATATTCGGATACCACCGGGTGCCATTCTTCGGCAATCTTTCCTCGTCCCGCCTGTGGCATGGCAGCAATCCACATACTTGCCGAAATTGCGGAATCCGGTTTTGCCTTTTGCCGCAAGAGAACGGCAAGTGCCGCGTTGCGAATGGTTGGGGTTTTGGTTTCAGAAGCCAGCCTGATGAGTTCGTCTGACTTTTGCCCCAGTGCGGCAGCGTCCCAGCCCAGCAGAAGGTTTTCGATTTTTCCTTCTGTGACTTCGCGACCGGGGGCTTGATTCAGGAGAAGAATCAGCTGATCGAGAGATTCCCGATTGTCCGGCTTCCCGAGAATATGAAGCGCGGACCGCTTTTCATCGGCCGCAATCCCGGGCCTGGCGAGTATTTCTGTGGCTGTTTCAGGAGTCGGTGCTCGGGTGAGCAGCTCTTCATCCGTGAGACTCGGGAGCAGGAACAAATCGACCTCAGGTGGGACCACTGTGGCATATTTGCTTAGCCACCCCAGAGTTTCACGGGCTGCGAGTTGAAACCCGTGGTCGATCTCAAGATCAAGTGCCTTTGCCGCGATTTGGATCGCGGCATCAGTGTTCGGATGAAATCCGCAGGCAATCATCGCTTCGAGACGAACACGCTGATTTGAATCTACGATGGCGCTTTCCAGCATCGGCAGAGTAACCTCCTCCGGCAGGGTTTGTTGCCAGTGACGCAGGATTCTCACGGCGGCGGTGCGCGCATCATGATTTTCCGACTTAAGCAATCTGCCAAGTCGCTTTGGTTGAGGGCTGTTAAAATTTTGGTACATCCACAACACTTCTGTCAAAACATGGTCGTCACCCCGATGACTCGCCTGCCAGGCATCGGTCGCGGCGAGGACTGTTTTTGCGTCACGCTGTTGAAGCTCGCGTCGCGCGTGATAGCCCCAGCGTTCGTTGGGAGAGAGTAACAACTCGAGTAACGCCTCGTTTTCAGCGTTTCGAATTTCGGGTTGCCAGGGGGTGGGGCGGTCTTTTGCGGTGATTCGCCAGACTCGGCCGTGGGTCTGAATGCGTCTGGGATCTCGAAAGCTGTAGGTCGTGTGGCCTACGATTGGATTGTAATAATCCAGAATGTAAAGCGCTCCGTCGGGTCCTATCTGCTGGGCAACGGGGCGGAACGTGATATCGCTGCAACTCATCAATTCACCACTCCCCTCTTCACCATCCTCTTTTGCGAAAGGCTGCTCGCTGGTGTAGCCACTGCCGGTCTGGTTGAGTTTATACCAACGAACACCATGCCAACCTTTCATTTGATTGGTGGTGTACCAGCCGCGCACTTCTTCGGGCCAATGTTCGTGAGCGAGGATTTCGTTGCCACAGGAAGGGCGGCGTCCAGCCGGGGTAAAAGAAAAGCCGCCGCGCATTTTCGTGTATTTCGCGTATTTATCCTGTTTTGGATAATCAAACCGGCTCGCCATGTGAGTGAGATAATAATTCGTGGCAGGCGAAGCGTCAGCCAGGAGCGGCTCACCCCATTTTCCGAAGGTAATTCCCCAGGGATTTGAAAAGCTGAAGCCGGAATGAATTTCAAGTTTATGATCACGGGGATCGAGCCGGAAGATGGTTCCTTCAAATGCCCGCACAACCCCGTGTGGAGTTTCTACCTGGGTATTAAGAAACAGTCCCTGACCAAAATGAAGCCGGCCATCAGGAGCCCACTGAAATGCTGAGATGTAGTGGTGGTTGTCTTCAGTTCCAAAGCCATGCATCATGATCTGCACATCGTCGGCCTTGAGATCCCCGTCGTTATCAGTCAATTTCAGCAGGTTAGGTTCGCTCGCGACGTAAACGGTTTTACCCCCGTCAGCGACGGTCAGTCCCATGGGCAAATACAGGTCATCGTAAAAAACGGTCGACTTGTCGGCAACACCATCCCGATCTGTATCTTCAAGGACCACAATGGAGTCCTTGGGTTTCTTGTCAGGAAGGGCGTGTGGCTGGCTCGCTACACAGGAAACCCACAGTCGCCCCTGCGAATCAAAAGTCATTCCCGCGGGACTCTCAATTTCCGTTTCCACCTCAGACGCCCAGAGATTGATCTGATACCCTTCTGCCATGGTGAAGGTTTTGAGAGCTTCCTCAGGCGTGAGCATTTTGGGTGCTTCCCCGCCAATAAGATCGGTCGCATGGGTGCGAGTTGATATGAGGAGAAACAGTGCCGGAAATATTAAGAGAAAGAATCGATTCATGGGATTTTGTTCGAACCGAACCTCTTTGTTGATTCGCTCCTTGCTGGATTCACTGCCCGGTATTTTTTGCCTCTTTATGGATCTCGCGGTCCAGTTCCGCTATCTGCTTGTCGAGCAGCTCCATCTCGGGCGGGTAAGTAACGATTCCGTATGGAATATTGCGTCGACCGAAAACATATTCGCCATTGACTGGCCGCCACCGCAAAAAGAACTGACGGTTCTTTTCAACTATCAGCGACCGGAGAGATTCTGAGGGAGGCGTTTCGGGCGCCGGCCAATTCAGTTGGGCTCCAATAATATCAGCCAATATCCGATACCCGTCATCAGTCAGGTGAATCCCGTTAATCGTCAGCGGTTCATTATAATTTTCTGCCATCAGGGTACGCGTCGGGTGAAATAAATCGACAAACGGCCTCTTCAACTCCTCAGCCATATCCCTGATTGCTTCAGTGTATTTCTCAAGCAGACGGTTTCGCTCCGTAGCATCCGGCCATGGTTCCGGGAGTTGCTCGTGTGCCATCGGAGACACAAAAACCAACCGTGCTGACTGAGCTTCCAACCGTTTAACCAGCGCTTTGTAATCGGAAATGAATGAAGCGATTCCTTTGTCACCTTTAAACGCTTCATTGCCGCCGAAGAAGAGGAAAATCACATCGGCATTTTTATCTGAAAGGTGCTCTTCCAGAGTTCCGAATTTCAGCGGTCGGGGCATCAAAGCGACTTCGTCCCCACTCCATCCCATGTTGCGGACCGTAAGCCCGAGTTCCGGAAACGCCGTTTGCAATCGGGTCTCTATGTATCCGAAATGATTGGCCCGGTCAGCCAACGTTCCCCCGATAAAGACAATTTGATCCCCCTTTTTCAACCCCAGGTCACTTCCGTGAAGGAGAGGTAGAAAGAGAACAGCGAAAACAAAAAGACTCCAGCCGCTAAGTTGCGAGCATGGAGTCTTAATCATGAAAACTGAATCTGAGCTGCGGCCTAGTTTTCGGTTGCCCCTTCTTCAACAGCAGCTCCTCCCTCGAGCGACTTCATCGCAAGATCTGCCATAATCTGAATTGATCCGGCAGCAAGAGTACCAAGTACACCTGACGGTTTTCCATCGACGATCCGGACGACCGTGACCCCGATCGGCTCACCCTTCATATTAAATACCACAATTCCCTGTCCCGTTCCTGCGGTGGTGACATAGAAAACTCTGTCCTGTTTAAAAATTCCGGTGATACGCCCAACCATGACAGTGGGCATGTATGCATAAATTGCTGAGGAGCGAGACAAACCAACCACTTCATCTGCCGGTTGAGCATCCGTAGCAAACTTGGACAGATCAACCATATCGAATTTCTTCGAAGCGGCGGTCGCGGCAGCCTGATCAGGAAGAATAAAAGCAACATCTGCCTCCATGTCCTGACGAATCACCTTTCCTTTCAAGACAGTGGAATCGCCGTAGCTGATTTCGACCTCTGTAAATTCGGTCTTTGCCGTTTGAATGGTAACTACTTTGTCCTCAATACGGGCTTGCTGTCCTACCAATCCAACGCTGGAGTCAATGGCGACATTGGAAACCATTACCAACCCATTTTCACTGATTGTGACACCCAAGGTGCGGCGGGACTGTTCGTTTTGAGGAAGTGGATCACCCGAAGTGGTGGTGACCAGTTTTCCTTTTGCTGTGATCACAACAATCGCCGATTTGTGCTGTTCAAGAATCTTACGGGCGCTGTCTTCTGATGCGTTTTGAGCATTTAAGATGATCGGAGCGGAAGTGATTGCTAAAGTAACGATGATTGTAAGGAGACGATTCATAGGAAGGGTCTTTCTGATTACTGTGGTTGGTGAAACTGTTATAAAATGATTTTACCCAGGGGACAAAGGCTTTATTGCGTCAAAAACGAAAAACGCGACCTAGCTGAGTGGTGGGAATCACCTTCAACCGGTCGCGTCAAAATTCGAGTGTGTGCGTAGGATTAACGAGAGTAGAGCTCGACAACCAAACGTTCATTGACCATTGGATCAATTTCTTCACGCTCAGGAGCGCGATCGACAGTTGTCACCAACTTGTCACGATCAACAGTCAACCAATCAGAGGCAGGACGCGCCTGAGTATTGTCCATCATTCGCATTCCGAGCTGTTGCGAACGGCTGGAATCAGCCACTTTGATTACATCTCCCGGTTTGACCTGATAAGATGGAATGTCGACTTTTTGATCGTTAACCAAAATGTGACCGTGATTCACGAACTGACGAGATGCACGACGAGTTACCCCCAAACCGATGCGGTAGCAGAGGTTATCAAGACGCATCTCAAGGAGTTCGAGAAGATTATTCCCTGTAATCCCTTCACGACGCTGAGCCTCTTTGAAGTAACGGCGGAACTGCTTCTCCATCACGCCATACTGAAAGCGAAGTTTTTGCTTCTCAGCCAATGCCACAGCGTAGTCACTCTGCTTACGACGTGCACCACGGGCACCAACGTGACCGGGAGGGTAAGGGCGACGCTCCAATGCTTTGGAAGGTCCAAAAAGTGCCACACCGAAGCGGCGATTAATCTTATCTACGGGGCCTCTATCTCTTGCCATGATCTTTGTTCAGAAAAATTTACAAATATTGAAGATAATTTAGACTCGACGAGCCTTCTTCGGACGACATCCGTTGTGAGGAACAGGCGTAACATCCTTGATCTTCATAACATCAATACCAAGCCCCTGCACGGCGCGAACAGCTGATTCACGACCTGCACCCGGACCCTTAACACGCACTTCAGCCTGCTTCAAACCATGCCCCATCGCCTGACGACATGCATCCTGGGACACAAGTTGCGCGGCATATGCAGTGCTCTTTCGGGAACCGCGAAAGCCCATTTTTCCGGAACTGGACCATCCAATCACATTCCCGTTGAGGTCACTTACGCTCACGATTGTGTTGTTAAACGTTGCCGCAACATGAACAATACCGCTGTGAATATTTTTACTTCCCTTAGCCTTAACAACCTTGGTTTTCTCAGCATCTTCCCCGCCCTCAAGCTCAAGGAAGATATCCTCAGCCGTCCGAGGCCTCTCATCTTTCTTCTCTTCAACGGGCGCAGAGTCTGCAGCAACCGCTTCAGTTGATTGCGCCTCTGCGGCAGGAGTTGGAGTTTCCTCGGATGCAACAGCTTCTGGAGCGTCAGCATCTTTGGTTTCCTCGGTAGTTTCTGGTTCGTCGGCCATGATATTAAGAATATTACAAATTACTTACGGATTACACCGACAGTCTTCCGCTTACCTTTGCGAGTCCTCGCATTTGTTGATGTTCGCTGCCCCCTCACCGGGAGCCCACGACGGTGGCGGTAACCACGGTATGAGTTAATTGACGTCAGACGCTTGAGGTGTCCCTGGAGTTCACGACGAAGATCACCCTCGATCATCACATTACCGTTTGCCACCGCAGCAGCCAAACGACCCAACTGGTCATCATTCAGTTCACCTGTCCGAATGTCCGGATCAACACCGGCTTCTTCGAGGATCTTTTTAGCAGTTGGTCTCCCAATTCCAAAGATATAAGGAAGCGACGCTTCAATACGCTTCTCATTGGGGATTTCGACTCCGAGCAATCTGGCCATGGTATTATAAAATATTGAACTAAAGAAATTTATCCCTGCCGTTGCTTATGACGGGGGTTTTTGCAGATCACACGAACGATCCCTTCACGCCGAATAATACGGCAATCACTGCACAAACGTTTTACGGATGGTCTCACTTTCATGGGTAAAAATATTCACTAATGTGATCAAAACAACCCCCGTGAAGACTAGCTTATAGCCTTAAATTTGCACGGGCGTCGACCTCATAACTGCCCGGTGCGGACATGAGGACGGAATTTGTATCACAAAATTGGTTTCTCGCAAGGTTGGATTCGACGATTCTCTAAATTTTAGACTTAAAATTAACAAATTTTAGCAACATCACGACTCTTATCCATATTAGTCATAGATGAAGGTGGATTTTCCTGAAAACGAGGGCGTGGAGTGAGGATTTCAGCTCCATTTTCCGTGATCAGAACCGTGTGTTCAAAGTGGGAGGAAAGTGCTTTGTCATCAGTCACGACGGTCCAGTCATCTTCCAATATCTTGATCCCGGGACTGGCCGCATTAACCATCGGTTCGATCGCAAGAACCATTCCCGCCTGAAGACGGGGATTCTTAAATCGACGCTGACGCATTTCAATCGGATCCCAGTAATTGGGCACCTGAGGTTCCTCGTGGAGATTCCTTCCGACTCCGTGTCCAACAAACTCCCTTACGACTGTATATCCGAACTGAACCACGAACTCCTCCACAGAGTTGCAGACCTTTGAAAGCAATTCTCCGGGGTTCGCATGTGAAATTGCAATAGCAAGAGACTCTTCAGTAACATACATGAGGCGAAGAGCATCATCTGAGGGTTTCCCCGCCGGAACACTGAGGGCATTGTCCCCTACCCACCCTGATGGAGTAACAATCCCCACATCGAGTTTGACGATATCCCCGTCTTGAAGAACTCGATTCCCTCCAATCCCATGAACGATTTCCTCGTTTACTGAAATGCAAATATTGCCCGGGAAATTTCGGTATCCCAAAAAGGCACTCTTACATCCCTTTTCAGATATCAATCCTGCCGCAGCCTTATCGATTTCCCCCGTGGTCTTACCAGGGGCGACCATTTTTGCAGTCGCTTGAAGAATCTGAGATGCGACGTCTCCGGCCTCCCGCATCGCATCGACCTCTGCCCCTTCTCGAATTGGGATTTTATTTTTTCGCTTCGCCATGATGTAGCGACTCAGCGCCCCGAAAACCATCCGCTGATATCAGCCTCCTTTTTTGACCATGAAAATCACGATTCCAGTAATGATCAAAACAGCGGCCAGCAACAGCAACCAGATAATTGACCCTGAACTGGCCGTTGAACCTTTACCTCCTCCACGGTCAAAACGACCGCGGATTCGCCCCTTACGGAGAAATCCATCATAATGACGTTGAATCAAATGTGTCTCAACCTGTCTCATGATGTCGAGCAACACACCCACCATAATCAGCAAGCCGGTGCCGCCAAAGAATTGTGCTGCAATGTAGGGAACCCCCATCATAGATGTCAGCATGCTCGGCAAAACGGCTACAATCGTAAGGAATATGGCTCCAGCAAAAGTCAAACGACTCATCGTTTTATCAAGAAACTCTGCTGTCGGCTTTCCTGGACGGACACCGGGGATATACCCCCCGTTCTTCTTCAAATCGTCAGCAATCTGATTTGGCTGAAACATCGTTGCCACCCAAAAATAGCTGAAGAAAAAGATCATCAATGCTGTGAGTGTGTAGAACACCCAGCCGGTCCCTGAACCCAAAGCTTGGGAGACCGCAATCGCCCACTCCTTACCGGGGAACAAAAATCCGATGATCTGTGATGGAAAGAGAAGAATCGCCTGGGCGAAAATGATGGGCATAACACCAGCGTAATTAACCTTCAACGGCATGTACTGGGTTTGACCACCAAATTGCTTACGCCCAACAACACGCTTCGCGTAGTTAATCGTAATTCGTCTTTGAGCCTGGGTAATGGATATTACCGCGGCAATGACAAAGAACAAGAATGCCAATAAGATGACGAGTTGCATTGGCTTCAACAAATCATCCCCGGCACTGGCAACGAAAGTCTTATAGACTTGATAGATCGCACCCGGCAGAGCGTAAATAATGTTCACCGTGATAATCAGTGAAACACCGTTTCCAATTCCACGCTCGGTAATCTGGTCCCCAATCCACAGCAACAACATAGAACCTGCGGTCACGATAAGCACGGTCCTCAGGACAAAACCCAATCCGCCATCGGGAACCAACTCCCGCGCCGAGCCACTAGCGATATCACGAAGAAACGGGTTCGCTTCCGGCGTGATCAGCGATTTAGCAAGCATGTATCCCTGAAATACACAGAGAACAATAGTGACGTAACGCGTATACAGATTGATCTTTTGACGGCCACCGTCTTCACGTGCCAATTTGCCCAACTGCGGAATCACAGCCGTCAACAGTTGCATCATGATTGACGCACTGATGTAGGGCATAATACCAAGAGCGAACAAGGCAGAGTTCTGGAGACCTCCACCACTGAACACGTTCATCATGGCAAGCATCGCGCCAGCACCACCTCCCTCGGCATCATCGCGAACTGCATTCATCCAATCGGACAAAACAGAAGCGTCAACGCCTGGCAAGGTAATCACCGCTCCAAGGCGAATAATAACTATCACCAGAAGGGTGAAAATGATCCGCTGGCGTAATTCAGGAATCTTAAACGTGTTAGCAAAAGCGGAAATCATCAGACAGAAAAATCAAAGGGGGATTTCGAGTCAACAGGGTTCGATCGATGACTCAACAGAGTTTACTCAGAATCAGCAACTTTTGCCGTTGGCTCTGAAGCAGTTCCACCTGCCTTCTCAATCTTCTCTTTAGCTGAAGCTGTAAATTTCTCTGCAACAACAGAAAGCTTTTTCGAAAGCTCACCATCACCCATAATTTTTACCGCATCGCAAACACCCTTGATAAGTCCCAATTCACGCAGTGAAGCTTCAGTTACTTCCGCTCCATCTTCAAACCGCTCTTCCAAAGTCGAAACATTGACTGTTGCGTAGTTTGTTTTGAACTGAGCGTTGTTAAATCCGCGTTTTGGCAGACGACGGTTCAAAGGCATCTGCCCACCTTCGAAAGACGGCCGAATAGATGCCCCTGATCGGGATTTCTGACCTTTGTGCCCCTTACCACTGGTTTTACCCAATCCAGAGCTTTCGCCTTTCCCAAGACGTTTCTTCGGGCGCTTTGACCCAGGGGTTGGTTTTAAATCGTGTAAACGCATGACTGTATCCTTTCGTCAAAATGGGGAGAGATCTGTTCAATCTCTCTAAATTAAAGTGCTGATTTTTCGGAAACTTTCTTTCCGCGCAGCTTGTAAATTTCTTCTTTGGTTCGGAGGCTCTGCAATCCAGCAATCGTTGCCTTCACGACATTTGCGTGATTCTTAGAGCCCATTGATTTAGCCAGAATATCTTTAATTCCAGCAGCTTCGACAACAGCACGAACGCCGCCGCCGGCAATGATCCCCGTTCCCGGAGAAGCCGGGCGCAGGAGGACGCGACCGCCTCCAAATTCCCCAATCACTTCGTGAGGAATCGTGTTTTCGGTGATGTTGACAGAAACCATTGATTTCTTAGCTGCATCACTGGCTTTTCGAATTCCTTCGGCCACCTCTTTTGCTTTACCGAATCCGAATCCTACATTGCCTTTCTGGTCACCTGTAACAATCAGAGCACTGAAGCTGAAGCGACGCCCGCCTTTAACAACTTTGGCGCAACGGTTGATGAAAACAACTTTCTCAAAAAGCTCAGGACCATCATCGCCCCCCCTGTCATCACGACGGTTACGCCCGAAACCTCCACGACCTCCTCCGCGATTATCATTACCGCCGGCAGGGCCTACTGATCCACCTGCCTGCTGAGACAAGATGGCTTCAGCTCGCTTCAATTTCTCAGATTTTTCTTCGCCGCCAACAGCAGCTGCGACAGTATCGTCTGCAGAAATTTCTTCCACAGCATCCCCAGCCGCTGCCGAAGTTTCCGGCACTTCAGCCTCTTCTCCCTTTTCTGCAGGAGTATTGTTTTCAGTTTCTTCGCTCATTTAAAATTGGGTTGGTTCGGATATATAAAATTAGAACTGCAATCCACCTTCGCGGGCCGCGTCAGCGAGTGCCTTCACCTTACCGTGGAAAATAAAGCCGCCACGATCAAACACTACAGCGTCAATTTTTGAATCAGAAGCGCGCTTGGCGATCGCTTCACCGACCTTTGTCGCCGAGGCAACACTCGCGCCAGCAGCTCCAATGGCACCATCTTTAGTCGAAGCCGATGCGATTGTTTTACCGGTTACATCATCGATCAGTTGCGCGTAGACATTCTTGTTCGAGAAATGGACAGCCAGGCGGGGACGCTCTGCAGTTCCGGAAATCTTCTTCCGAATACGGCGACGGACACGTGCGCGAGCTTGTTTACGAATGTATTTAGCCATGAGAATTTACAGTAAAAATAAGTAGCGGATAGAAGTGCCTTACTGAACACTCTTACCTTGTTTGCGGCGAACATATTCGCCTTTGTAACGGACACCTTTGCCCTTGTATGGCTCCGGCGGATAGTATGCACGGACATCTGAAGCGAATTGGCCAACCAGCTGCTTGTCAATTCCCTCGACCTTAATCCTGGTGTTTTCCTCCACCGTCACAGTCAACCCGTCTGGGATTGGATGCTCGAGCGGGTGAGAGAATCCCAAGCTCAAATCCAAGGCACTGCCTTTAACAGCAGCCCGGAATCCAACGCCCTGAATCTCCAATTCTTTCACAAAACCAACGCTCACGCCATCGATCATATTCGACACAAGGCTGCGGGCAAGACCGTGCAGCGCTTTCACCTGCCGCTCATCAGACGCGCGCTCAACCTTAAGCGTCGAATCTTCCTGAGACAGTGAAATGCCTGCCGGCAGAGTCCATTCCAGTTTTCCTTTAGGCCCTTCGACAGTTACTTTCGACGAATCATCACATGAGACGCTTACTTTTTCAGGAAGTGAGATTGCTTGATTACCAATACGGGACATGATTCCAGTTGGTTAAAGTTAGTTTTCAATATGGTTGGTAATTCCAATTGGAATTACCAAACGGTGGCAAGAAGTTCTCCGCCGATATTTTGTTTACGGGCTTTATGCCCAGTCATAATTCCTTTTGAAGTGGAGAGAATCGCAATCCCCATTCCACCCAACACCTTTGGAACCTCCCCGGATCCGACATAGGAGCGAAGCCCCGGACGGCTAATACGTTTCAAATCCGTCAACGCCGGCTGTTGACCTGCGTACTTTGGTTTTGCTACGATCTCAGGATGATCCCCTTCGGTGTCTACTTCGTAGGACCAAAGGTAACCTTCTTCCTGAAGGATGCGTGCGATCTCGGCTTTCATTTTTGAATAAGGAGCACGGAAGTCCTCCTTGTGAGCGCGAGTCGCGTTCTTGAAGCGAATTAGAAAATCCGCGATTGGGTCACTGACTACTGCCATCTGTCCTCGGTGGTTGTTCGTTAAAAATTCAATTACTAAAATTCGAAATCGTTACGCGGCCTTCGCCTCGTCGCCTTCGCCATCTGTTCCTGTGCTCAGCTTACGGAAAGGCATTCCCAGCAAGCCGAGCAATTCACGAGCTTCTTCATCGGTGTTCGCAGTCGTGACGATTGATATATCAAATCCAATCTGACGCTTCACCTTATCGAGCTCAATCTCGGGGAAAATAGTGTGATCATTGACACCTACGGTGTAGTTGCCCCGCCCATCAAATGTCTTAGGAGACAGACCACGGAAATCGCGAATTGTCGGCGTTGCAACATTTACAAACCGATCCAGGAATTCCCACATCTGACGACCACGAAGTGTAACGCGGGCACCCACAACTTCCCCCTCACGCAACTTGAAGTTAGAAACTGAAATCTTGGCTTTCGTCGGAACTGCCTTTTGTCCGGTGATTTTACCAATATCTTCAATCACCGCTTCGGAAGCAGCTTTTCGATCATCAGCCTGACCAAAACCACTATTCAAAGTGAGCTTAACAAGCTTCGGGATCTCATTGACATTTTTATAGCCGAATTTCTCTTTCAGAGCCGGGACGACCGATTCCTTATAGAGGCTTTGCATTGCCGGAGTTGACATAACTAAATAATTTTAAAAGTGGTTCGAATCAGACCGGTTACCCAACCAGCTTGACGTTTGAAATGTGAATTGGGCCTTCACGCTCAATAATTCCTCCCTCAGGACGATCCTGAGTACGACGAGCGTGCTTCTTAATCATGCGGACCCCTTCAACGAGAACATGACCTTTCTCAGGATAAACCTGGAGAATCTTCCCGGATGCCCCTTTGTGAGCGCCAGAGATAACAACGACTTCGTCGTTCTTCTTCACGTGAGTTTTGATTTTCTTAGCCATCAGTCGGGTCTGTAGTTTCTCACAACACCTCAGGTGCCAGTGAGACAATTTTCATAAAGTTCTTTTCACGGAGTTCCCGGGCTACCGGCCCGAAAATACGAGTTCCGCGAGGATTTTGGTTCGCATCCAGGATCACAATCGCATTGCGATCAAACCGCAATACGGATCCGTCGGAGCGACGAATAGGAGCCGCCGTCCGGACCACCACAGCCCTCACAACTTCGCCCTTTTTTACTGCCGCAGTGGGAATTGATTCCCTAATGTGAGCGGTGATAATATCACCAACTCCAGCCGACTTTGTGCGTTTACCGATTACACCAATCATCTTGGCGACACGGGCGCCGGTGTTATCGGCCACCTGCACTTTGGATTCCATCTGGATCATAGTACAAAAATAGTTAAAATTTCTCTCAGGTTTTGGAAGAATCAGTGCGCGAGCACTTCTTCGAGTTTCCAGCATTTCTTTTTACTGAGCGGACGACACTCGCTCACCATGACACGATCCCCAACTGAGGCATCGCTGTTCTCATCATGAGCATACAATTTGGTGGTGCGCTTCACAATCTTCTTAAAACGCGGATGCGGCACCCGGCGAATCACCTCAACAACAATGGTCTTGTCCATTGAGTCAGAAGTCACAACTCCAACACGAGTTTTGCGCAACCCTGACTTCTTGCCTTCATCGGCAGTTTCCTGTTCAACTGTATCGCTCATCAATTTGTCTTATTTAAAATTTTAAACCTTACTCTGCGGATTCAGCCGCAACTTGAAGACGGCGCTCAGAGAGCAGCGTTTCGATTTTTCCCACTTCGCGGCGAACAGTCCGAATTCGAGCAGGATTTTCCAACTGCCCCAACTCCTGCTGAACCCGTAAATTAAGCGCCTCCTCTTTGAGGTCCCGGCGGCGAGTCGCCAATTCTTCATTACTGAGCTCGCGCAATTCTTTGATAATATTCGCCATGACGGTGATTAGATTTTGTCGTTAAACGTAAATTGTTTCTCTACTGATTCACCCCTGACGGGTCACAAACCGGCACTTAACTGCGAGCTTATTCGAGGCAAGGCGCAACGCCTCCTTTGCCTGGGATTCGGTCACACCAGCAACCTCAAACAACATATTTCCAGGACGAACCACTGCTACCCAGGCCTCAACTCCACCTTTACCTTTACCCATCCGGGTTTCAGGAGGCCGCTTTGTGATTGGCTTGTGAGGAAAAATGCGGATCCAAACTTTCCCTTTACGCTTGAGGTAACGGTTGATCGAAATACGGCATGACTCAATCTGACGGTTGGTAATCCATCCGCGACCAAGGCACTGCAAGCCAAACTCACCAAAGCTGACTTTTGTTCCCCCTTTCGCATTACCAGCGCGACTCCCGCGATGGTTTTTGCGATACTTAACTCGTTTCGGCATCAAAGGCATAACTCAGATCCTTTCGTATTCAGTTTAAAATCAGTTCGTAAAAAAATTTTTAAATCAGCCACGACCTCCGCCGCCACCTCGATTACCCCCGCCACCACCGCGACGATCTCCACCACCGCCACCACGACGATCTCCGCCACCACGACGACGATCACCACCCTGGCGCGGCTTCTCACCTTCTTTTGACTCATCCTTTGTGAGCCAAACCTTAACCCCGATAATCCCCCAAACAGTCTCAGCTTCAGCGAAGCCGTAATCAATTGGGACACGCAATGTCTGAAGAGGGACCTTTCCTTCGCGGTATTGCTCAGCACGGGCAATATCCGCACCACCGAGACGGCCCGCACAACGAATCCGAATACCATTCGCACCGAACTCAATCGCCGTTTGAATCGTGCGCTTCATCGCACGACGGAAGGAAATTCGACGCTCAAGCTGTGTAGCGACCTGCTCAGCCACCCACTGCGCATCCGTCTCAGGCTGCTTAATCTCAAAAATATCAATCTTCACCTGGGCACCGGCGCACATCTTGGAGATGATATTGGTCATACTCTCAATCTCCTGACCACGCTTACCGATAATCAAACCGGGGCGCGAGGTGTGAAGAGTCACCCGAACGCTGTTCCATGCACGCTCAATAAGCACTTTTGAAACAGCCCCTTTCTGGAGGCGATTCTTCAAAAACTCACGAATCGAAAGATCACTGTGGAGTTGGTCAGCATATTCCCCTGGAGGAGCATACCACTTCGAGCGCCAGTCTTTGTTGACTGCGAGGCGAAAACCGATCGGATGAACTTTTTGTCCCATGTTAAAAAATTGGTTCGTTTACAAGATCTAAAATTATTCAGCAGACGCCACTTCTTCTTTCTTGGCTGCCTTTTTGCTGGCCTTAGGCTTTTCTGCCTTCTCAGGACTCACATGCTTTTTGCCTTCAGGCTTCTCTGCAGGAGCATCATCAGAAAGCACAATGCGAATGTGGCTTGTACGCTTACGAATTGGCGAAGCTGACCCACGAGCACGAGGCTTGTAACGCTTGAACGTTGGACCTTCACCAACCGTCGCTTCTTTTACGTAAAGCCCATCGATTGCCAATTCAAAATTATTCTCCGCATCGGCAAGCGCCGCCTTCATCGTCTTTCCGATGAGATAAGCAGATTTGCGAGGCGTAAAATTCAAAATATCCAACGCAGCCGATACCGGCAATCCCTGGATCTCACGAGTAACGTCCCGAGCCTTGCGAGCTGAAACGCGAGCGAATTTGTATGTCGAAGTCACATCCATGTCTTCAGAGTTTTGTTCAGTTTCTAAAATTCTAGGTTTAAAGGGTTTTTGCAGCGCCTTCAGGCTGCGGACGAATTCCATCGCCAACTTTCACATCGTCGCCGTCCACAAGCATCTCTTGTAATACAGCACCGCAAATTCCATCCCGCACATCCACCACCATCGCCGTGCCAATCGGTCGATCCGTTCGCAACACCTCAATCGGCATTCCAATGCGCGCCCCGCTATTACGCCCAACATTGACAACAATCAAGCCAACTTCTGGGTCAATACTGACAACTTTTGCGTCTTTTAGCTTTTTTGACGCATTTATCTTAGGTCCAGCAGCCAAACCAAGGGATTGATTGGCTGATTTGAGAACAGATTCAGCCATCTGAACGCTCTGCGCATCCGCATTCTGCGCCAGTTGCATAAAATGAACCAGAGATTCACTAAGCGATGTGATCTCATAGGACAGCTTCTCCACCATCCCCCGGGCTACATCCAATTCGCGAACGGACTTCAAAAGTCGCTGCTCGACACTCTTAGGATCTGCCTTAAACAAATCCACTCCGAATGCCTGCATCTTTAGTTGAAGTTCGTTATGCGCCTTGACCTGCTCTTCGCGGATCCGGTTCGCTTCTGCCAAACTTTCTGACAGCGTTCGAACCTTGGCCTCGGCGGCGGAGGCCCTGTCCCGCTCTCGATCGACCTGTTTCTGAACAGCTCCCAGAGCCGCCTTCAATTCAGCGATCTCAATGGCATCTTGTGCCAATTGATTGTTTGGCTCCAGAAGTCGATCCGCAGCCAAAGTTTTCGGCGATGCCTGAATCGGGTCTTCACCCAAAAACACCTGCCCCTGGACATCAACACACAGCCCGGCAACTGCGGCGATCAAAATCGCGCCGCATGATGCAACAGGGTTGAGTTGATGTGTAGACAGTGTCATTTTGTTTTCAAGTGCGATCACAAGAGCCTGTTCAACAGACTCTGCGATTCATAGCAACCAATCAGCCGTTCTTAATCTTGGGATTGTGTCCCTGGTGCCCACCGAACTTCCGGGTAGGAGAAAACTCACCAAGTTTGTGACCAACCATATTCTCCGTCACAAAGACGGAGATGAAATCTTTTCCGTTATGAACCAGGAAAGTGTGTCCGACAAAATCCGGAGTAACCATTGAGCGGCGCGACCAGGTTTTGATCGGGCGTTTCTGGCCTGAGTCATTCATTGCATCAATTTTCAGAAGCAACTTCTGATCAACAAACGGTCCTTTTTTGAGTGAGCGTCCCATAATAAAATATTCGGTAAACAGTATTCAGATTGAAGCAATGAATTAACGACGGCGCTTCTTGTTCTTGCGACGCTCAACAATGAACTTGTCGCTTGGCTTGTATTTCTGGCGGGTCTTTTGCCCTTTCACGTGCCCCCATGGTGATTTCAGGTGCTGACGACCACCACCTGACTTTGATTTACCCTCACCACCACCATTCGGGTGATCAACAGGGTTCATACACATACCACGAACAGTCGGACGGATCCCCTGCCAACGAGTACGACCAGCCTTAGCGCTGACAATATTCATGTGATCACGGTTTCCAACTTCGCCCACCGTTGCGTAACAAGTTGCGATCACCTTGCGAATCTCGCCTGATGGCATCTTGATAAGGGCGTATCCCTTTTCCCGGTTGGAAAGAACACAGCTCTGTCCAGCACTCCGGGCCACTTGAGCTCCTTTACCTGGAACCAGTTCCAAACAGTGAATATCGGAACCGGTTGGAATCGCAGAAAGAGGAAGAGCATTACCGGGTTTGATAGGAGCTTTTTCCCCTGCCATCACCTCTGCACCAACCTCAAGGTTGCGTGGAGCGATGATGTAAGACTTCTGACCGTCCTTGTATTCAATCAAAGCGATCCGTGCACTGCGATTGGGATCATATTCGATCGACAAAACAGTTGCAGCCTCATCACGACGACTCCGCTTGAAATCAATCATGCGATACTGACGCTTGTGACCACCACCGCGGTGACGACATGTGATCCGCCCGCGATTGTTTCGTCCGCCAGATTTCTTCAGAGGCCGCAACAGGCTCTTTTCCGGCTTCGATTTCGTAATCTCGGAAAAATCCGGGAGAACTTTGTACCGGTTCGACGGGGTGATTGGGTTGAAAGTTTTAAGTGCCATTAGTTCGGGCGGTTAAAAAAATTAAATTAGCAAATTCGAATTAAACGAACTCAATTACTTCGCCTTCAGCGAGTTCCACGAAAGCCTTTTTCCAGCGCTTAGTGCGACCAAAATCAGCACGACGCTCACGCTTCTTCTTTCCCTGGTAGTTTGCAGTGCGCACAGACACCACTTTTTTCGAGAACAGCTTTTCAACTGCCTCCTTGATCTCAAGCTTATTGGCTCTTGGATTCACTTTGAATACGTAGACGTTTTCCGTCTCCGTGAGAATCGTAGCCTTTTCGCTGAGCTGAATGGTGTCGATGACTTGAAAAAGATCCTGCATGTCTTCGTTCGTTAAAAATTCGTTTCAGTAAATATCAATCATTCTCGACGGTCCGGGCCGCGAGAGTTTCCATGGCATCATCAACAATGATGATCGTGTTGTGATGAAGAAGCTGCTCAGTGTTCACCTCTGAAGCTGACATCAGCAGAACCGCCTGAAAATTCCGGCCAGCGCGCTTTGTTTCTTCATCGAAATCAGATCCAATAATAAGAACCTTCTTCACTTCATCAACGAGACCCCCAACTTCCTTAGCAAAAGACTTAGTCTTACCATCGCTGATCGAAAAACTGCTGACCGTGCGAACATCGCCGGCTGCAATCCGCTCACTCAACGCCTTCGAGAAAGCCAGGCGCTTTGTGGACTTAGTGACTTTCTTCGCCCAAATACGAGTATTACGAGGCCCGAAAGCGACACCACCACCACGGTGGATCACTGGATTATTACCACCCTGACGAGCGCGACCGGTTCCCTTCTGGCGGAATGGCTTCTTACCAGTTCCGGATACCTCACCACGAGTCTTCGTGTGAGCTGTACCGGAACGGCGATTTGCACGCATCGCCACGACGACGTCGTGAACGGCCTGACGCCCGCGCACACCATCTTCAATAATTCCGATGTTTGCGCTCTTCGCGGCTTCTGTTGTTAAAGCTGTTGCAGCCATGATTTTGAACTGGTTTCAGTTAAAATTAGTTTAATAAATTTGTTTTATTCCCCCGCAGCTTCATCACTGCCCGCATCTTTCGCCGGAGCCGCACTCTTAGACAAATCCTGAGGAGCATGCTCTTTCTTAACAGCCGGACGAATCACAACGTAGCTTCCTTTTGCACCGGGAACAGCCCCGCTGATAAGAACCACGTTGTCATCTTCACGCTTCTTGACGATTTTCAAATTCTGAATGGTCCGGCGATAGCTGCCGTGACGACCAGGCATCTCCTTATTCTTCCACACACGACCTGGATCCGTTCCCGCACCAATACCACCTGTCCGACGGTGCATCATGTGACCGTGAGCAGCCGGCTGACCATGGAAGTTGAAACGCTTCATAACACCCTGGAAACCTTTTCCCTTTGTGGTGCCGATCACGTCAACAAACTGCCCCTCTTCGAAAAGCCCCATACCGGGATGATCGATTTCCGGAAGCTGCTCATCACCTTCAAGGCGAAACTCTTTGATGATTCGCTTGGCTTTACCACCATGCGCCTTCACATGACCTGCGTCAGGCATATTCAAGCGGGAATCCTTTTGATCATCGTAAGCAACCTGAACAGCTGTATAGCCATCCGCATCCTGCGTGCGCTTCTGCAGGAAAATGTTGTCACTCACATCGATGACGGTCACTGGAATTGACACTCCGTCCTCATCAAAGAAGCGGGTCATTCCGATTTTCTTACCGATCAATCCGATACTCATAGCAAAAATTGGTTTTCGTTTGGAAAAAGAAAAACTTCGAAAAATTAATTAGATTTTGATGGTGATGTCCACACCAGCGGGAAGATTCAACTTCTTCAACTCATCAACCGTCGAAGCGGTAGGATTCACGATATCAAGAAGACGCTTGTGAGTCCGAACCTCGAACTGCTCAGCTGATTTCTTGTTTACGTGAGGAGAACGGTTCACCGAAAACTTCTCAATACGAGTCGGCAACGGAATCGGTCCGGCCACCATAGCCCCGGTTCTTTTTGCGGTCTCCACAATATCTTCAGTCGACTTATCAAGAAGACGATGATCGTAAGCGCGGAGGCGAATTCTAATACTTTGACCCTGCATGATTCGTTATTCGTTAGATTTCGATTAAAAAATTGTTCTTTAAATTTCCATTAAGCAGCCACACCCATGCGACGCTCAATAATTTCATCCAGCACCGCTTTCGGCACTTCCTCAAAGTGAAGCGGCTCCATCGAGAAACTCGCACGACCGCTGGATAAACTCCGAACGTCAGTTGAGTAACCGAACATCTTAGCAAGCGGAACCTCAGCCTTCACTACACTGAGCCCGTTCCGGGAATCAAGCTGATCAATCCGTCCGCGACGGCGATTAAGATCACCAATAATCTCCCCTTGATACTCTTCAGGTGTATCAACCTCAACAGCCATAATCGGCTCCAGCAAAACAGATTCAGCCTCACGAAAAGCTTCCCTCACCGCCAAAATTGCAGCCACCTTGAAAGCCTGTTCATTGGAGTCCACATCATGGCTCGAACCGCCAATTAAATCAACATGAACATCCACCACTGGATAACCGGCAATAATCCCGGTGTTCATGGATTCCTCAATTGCAGCAAGACAGGGATTAATAAATTCCTTCGGAATCTCCCCACCAGTAACTTTATTCTCGATCGTAAAACCGCCACCGCGCTTATTAGGCTGCACTTTCAGAATAACATGACCATACTGACCCTTACCACCCGACTGCTTAACAAGCTTATACTCACCATCAGCAGCTCGCGTAATCGTCTCACGATAAGCAATTTGCGGCTCACCCGCATTCGTTTGCACACCGTGCTCGCGCTTCATGCGCTCCTGTAAAATCTCAAGGTGAAGCTCACCCATTCCCGCAATGATCGTCTGACCGGTTTCTTCATCTGTGGAAACAACAAATGTTGGATCCTCATCAGCCAAACGAGCCAGAGCACTGGACAACTTATCTGAATCCGCCGTAGTCCGTGGCTCAACCGCCATGGAAATCACCGGCTCAGGGAAAGCCGGCGGCTCAAGCATAATCTCAAAGCCAGCTTCGTGAAGCGTATCACCAGTCTTCACATTCTTCATTCCGACAATCGCCGCAATATCACCCGAATAACAAGTATCAATGTCCGTGTGCGTATTGGACTGAATTTGGACCAGGCGACCAATGCGCTCTTTCTTACCAGTCCGGGGATTTACAACCTGATCACCTTTCGAGATCGAACCGGAGTAAACCCGAATAAATACCTGCTTACCAAACTTATCCGACCACAACTTGAAAGCCAGCGCACAAAACTTGGCATTATCATCAGCAGTCACCTTAATAACCTCACCTTCATCACCAGGCACATGCCCCTCAGCCGCAACAGTCTCGAGAGGACTTGGCAGGTAATCCACCACCGCATCAATAAGATACTGCACCCCCTTGTTCCCAAGAGCAGAACCACCGACAATCGGAATAATCTTGTTCGAAATCGTTGCGCGACGGATCGCCAACTTCAGATCAGAAACCGTTATCTCCTCTTCCTCCAGAAACTTCAGACCAATTTCCTCATCAGCATCAACCAGAGCATCCAACAACTCAGCACGAGCCGCATCAGCAATCGCAAGCTGATCCTCAGTCAATTCCTCAACCCGGTAAGTCGAACCGAAAACATCATCATTAGAATAGATGATCGCCTTCTTATTGAGAACGTCAATTTGACCACTCAAAGCACCCTCTGAACCAATCGGAATCAAAACAGGGAAAGCATTCGCCTTCAACCTTGTGCGCACATCCTCCACCACCTTGGCAAAGTCAGCACCCACTCGATCCATCTTGTTCACAAAAACAATACGGGGAACGTTATATTTAGAAGCCTGACGCCAAACCGTCTCCGACTGGGGCTGCACACCAGCAACACCGCAAAAGACAACCACCGCACCATCCAAAACCCGCAACGAACGCTCCACTTCAGCAGTGAAGTCAACGTGACCAGGAGTATCAATGATATTCACCCGCTGATCAGCGCCGGAGAAGTTTTTATAAACCCCCTCCTCTTCAAGCTGCTTCCAGTTACAAGTCACAGCAGCTGAAGTAATCGTAATACCGCGCTCCTGCTCTTGCTCCATCCAGTCAGTCGTCGCCTGACCATCATGAACCTCACCAATCCGGTGAATCATTCCTGTATAAAACAGGATCCGCTCCGTCAACGTCGTCTTACCAGCATCAATGTGCGCAGCAATCCCAATATTCCGCGTGCGTTGCAGCGGCATATTGCGATTGGGTGAATTTAATTCTGCGCTCATTTTCTGCTATGCGTATCAGAGACAACGATAGAGAGGGGTTAAAAGGAAAATTCTCAGCGAATCACCAACGGAAGTGAGCAAACGCCCGGTTAGCCTGCGCCATCTTGTGAACTTCATCACGCTTCCGGACAACACCACCCTGATTGGTAGCCGCATCCTTAATCTCATTGGAAAGCGCAACATGCATTGGCGTTCCACGACGATTACGGGCTGCATTCACAATCCAGCGCATCGCAAGCGACTCCTGGCGATCAATGGAAACCTCCAGAGGCACCTGATAAGTTGCACCACCCACACGACGGCTCTTCACCTCAACGCGCGGCTTCGCATTTTCAATAGCTCTATTCAGGATCTCCAACGGATCAACCGCATCAGAACCATCATTAGCCCGCTCAATCGCAGCGTATACAATACGCTCCGAGAGGGACTTCTTACCCTTGGACATCACCTTGGCGATCAGCTTAGCCACCAGGTGACTATCGTATCGCAGGTCGCGATGCTCAGGCTTCGCGTAAACTCTTTTTCTTCTCGACATAGGATTATTTCAATGTGGAAACATTCATATCAAAAGAAAGCGCTGTCAGACGACAGTTAGCTTTCCTTCGGGCGCTTGGCGCCATACTTAGATCTTCTTTGGCGACGACCATCAACCCCAAGGGTATCAAGCGCACCGCGCACAACATGATAACGAACACCCGGCAAATCCTTCACACGCCCACCGCGGACGAGAACGATTGAGTGCTCCTGCAAATTATGACCCTCACCACCGATGTAGGCGATGATCTCCTGGCCGTTCGTGAGACGCACCTTAGCAACTTTACGCAAAGCCGAGTTAGGCTTCTTTGGCGTTCTTGTATAAACCTGCAAACACACACCTCGACGTTGCGGGCACTTCTCAAGCGCACGTGATTTCGAGGTAGTTGGCTTATCTTTGCGTCCTTTACGGACAAGTTGGTTAATAGTCGGCATAACGTCTCCGCTTCCGTTTTAAAGTTTCTTTATCAAGACGCAGATTGCGTCACAATGATCGGTTTCAATATTCGAGACGACTAGAGCCCGCGAATCATCCAAAAGGTCGCGCATCGGCGAATTCAGAAGTTTAGCGAGCCCAGGTAGAGTTCGAGAAGGTCGAAACCATTGCCCGCTGGTTAGCCGATCGGAATCAAACTGTCCAGCGGAGGGGCGGGAATATAGGTGGAACATCCATGGGCGCAAATGGAAATTGCCTGAAAGTTTTATTAAAGTTTGAACCCCTTCCAGATCAGCAGAAAAACCCCAGTTATCCTTCTAAAAATTCGAATATTTATGCCAAATCGGCCCTTTCCCCCGGCTCCGACTCCATAAGCTTGTCAGATTCGGGAACTTTCGCTATAGACCGGCATAAACTATGGCCGATTCAGCCGATCATCACCACTTTCAAGTCGACCTGCGGGGAATCATCGATATCCTCGCAAATCACCTCTACTCAACTCCCAACGTTTTTGTCCGCGAACTCCTCCAGAACGGATGTGACGCAATACAAATGCGACGAAACGAAGGTGAATTTGATCACCCGGGTAAAATCGCTCTCGAAATCATTGCAGGGTCCCCGGACGATCCCGAAAGCCGCCCCACTCTCGTTTGCTCAGATGACGGCATTGGCCTGACTCAGGATGAAGTCCACCGGTTCCTCGCCACCGTGGGCCGCAGCTCAAAACGCGACGAGTTGTTTCACGCCTCCTCCGATTTTATCGGCCAGTTCGGAATTGGTCTCCTGTCCTGCTTCACTGTTAGCGAAGAAATCACTCTGATTACCAAATCCGCCCGTGAACCCGATGCTCCCGCGTGCAAGTGGACGGCAAACGCCAACGGCACCTATCAGATAGATCTTCTTGATCGGGACATCTCCCCCGGGGCCACCATTTATCTCCGCTCCAGACCGGGGCTCGATCATCTTTTCTCCCGGGAGAAAGTCGAAGAACTCGCCAGACACTGGGGACGGCTCCTTCCCTACGAAATCTCGATCACCGGCGGATTCACCCCGGAAGGGAAACCGGCAGAAACTACGATTATTTCTTACAAGGATCACCCACTCGCCTCGAATCGATACAATCGTGGAGAAGCCTCCGATTTTGCCGCTGAAATGTTTCCCGAAGAGCCAACGTTCTTCGATGTCATCCCTTTGAAATCCGACATCGGTGGCGTGACCGGTCTGGCCTGTATTCTGGGACGTCCCAGTCCCCAGGCACGATCCCAGAAACACCGCGTCTATTTAAAAGGCATGCTTCTGGCCGAGGGAAACGAATCAGTCCTCCCCGAATGGGCTTTTTTCGTCCGTGGCATTATTAATGCGCAAAGCCTTCGCCCTACCGCTTCCCGCGAAGACTTTTACGATGACACCACCCTCGAGTCCGTGCGGGAAAATCTGGGCACCGCCCTCAAAGAATACCTGCTGGAGCTTTCTCAATCGAACCCCGACAAACTCCGCAACCTCATCAATCTCCATTGGCTCTCCTTCAAAGCCCTCGCTGTAGAAGACGACGAGTTCTTCAACACCGTCATCAACTGGCTCCCTTTTCAAACCACACTCGGACAGCTCACCCTTCCCGGGATCGCGGAAAACTCGCCCCCACCTATTCAGTATGCGAAAAACGACGACGAATACCGTCAGATTGCCGGAGTTGCCGGCGCCCAGGGACTTTGCGTTGTCAATGGCAGCTACGTCTACGACACGGAGCTGCTGGAGCGAATCGATTCCCTGACCGATCATTCAACGGCCAAACTTGACCCGCAGGACATCACTCACTCCTTTGATGACCTCACCGAATCCGAGCAGGATGCCGTGTTTGAATTCATCAAAATCGCTGATCGCGTCCTCCAGCCCTTCAAATGCACCGCAGAAGTCCGGCGGTTCCTTCCCGAAGAAGTCCCTGTGTTCTTTGTTTCCAACGAAGCCGCTAACTTCCTGAAATCAGTCGAGCAGTCCCGCGAAGGAAAAGGCGATGAGATGCTCGGTTCCATTCTCGATACCCTCTCCGAGGATGCCATCACCCAGGCCTACACAAGTGTCTGTTTTAACTTCGCCCACCCGCAGATACAGCGGCTCACTCTGCTTGATGACCGCGAAGTCATCACCTCTGCCGTGAAGATGCTTTATGTGCAAGCCCTTCTCCTCGGGCAGCAACCTTTTACAAAAAGAGAACTCGATCTGCTGACCAACGGAATTGGCCAGTTCATCGAATGGGGAATCTCTCAAAGCCAGTCCACCAGCGAATGAAAGAAGACATCCAGAAGTTATTGAGGGAAGCCTATCAGCTTCCCTACGGATTCGCCCAGGCAGACCTGATAAAGGAAGCCGTTCGGCTTGCTGACGTCAGTCAGGATAAGGAACTGCAGTTCGTTACCAGAGAGCGCTATCTCAGTGCCACATCCTTCTCCGGCATGGATGCCGAACTGATCGTCACCTTCACCTGGTTACTCAACCATATTGAGGAATATACAGACAATCACGAATACAACCTGCTGTGGCCTTACAAATGGGTTCTGGCCAGTGTCATCGATCTCCCTGACTTCAGCACGGAACAAGTTGAGTACTTTCTGAACGACGCCAAGTCCCGTTATCAGACGTTCAACAATGTTGAAACCCGTGTCCTTGATTTGAAGGAAGTCTATTATCACATTCAGCGAGGGGATGCTGAGACGGCAGAAAAAGTTCTCAAACAGGGTGAATCCACCCCCAGAGATTTCCTCTCCGATTGCATCGCGTGTGACCCCGCAGGACGCGCAGAAAACTGGTACAACCTTGGTAATGAAGCCGAAGCCATCAAACTCTACGAAGAACTGCTCGCTTCACGCAAAACCTGCGCCGAAGAACCTCTCCTCACACATTGTCGGGCCTCCCTTTTCTACGCTTCTGTCGGTCGATGGGAAGACGCCCTGGTCGCCCACCAAAAAGGATACCCCAAGCTGGCCAAAAATGATCATCTGTCCGTCAAAGCCCACTTCAGTCTTGCCTACAAACTTCTCGCCAACCGGAACAGCGATGCCCTGAAAATCTTCGACACCCACCTGAAAACACATCTGCGAACCCGGGACCGCTGGTCCGCCTTCAAATTCTACCTCGCTGCCTGGCACATGGCACAACGTCTCATTGAGAAAGGGAAATCAGAGGTCAAACTCAAGTCCGCCACCAAACTCCCTTTTCACGAAACGCCCGATTCCAACACCGTCAAAACCGAAGAACTGGCCACGTGGCTTCGCAGCGAATGCCAAATCATCGCCGACCGGTTCGATCAACGGAACAACAGCACCCATTTCCACGATCTAATGGCGATGGACTGGCCGTTTGCCCCCGGATGCGGCTGATTTTACCGTCTCACACGCCCGGGAACAGCAACATACTCCCTTCTCTTTTATCCCTTTCCTCTCAAGGATAATCAGTCACTCATTCTCGCTGGCGCTCGATTCCTCTTTGGCAGGCGCTGGTGCTGGCGGGGTCTTTGGAAGCTTTTCGCGGCTGTCCAGTATCCGGTTCCATTCGCGGATCCGTTGTTTGTGATTCTTGAACAACAGATCGGTGGAATCCAGAATCTCGATATCGCGAATGACATCACCGATTTCCAGTGAAGGCAGCAGCTCAACCCCTTTAGTGATCTTTCCGAAAATGGTATAGAGCCCGTCGAGATGTGGACACGGAGCGAGGGTCATGAAAAACTGGCTGCCGTTGGTGTCGGGCTGTTTCTTTCGGGCCATGGAAAGGACCCCGGCCCCGTCATGCTTCAATCCCTCAACGATTTCGGTTTCCACCCAGTAGCCAACCAGTCCACGTCCGGTTCCGGTGGGATCTCCCCCTTGAACATAATACTCGGGGTCTTTGGCGTGAAAGCCGACTCCATCGTAAAAGTTCCGCTTCACGAGATTGAGGAAATTGGCAGCGGTGATCGGCGTCTTCGAAGCGTAGATCACGGCGTGAAGGTCGCCTTTGGCCGTCTTAAAAACAACCCGAACGTCCTGAACGGTGTCCTCTTCGGCGGCAGAATTTTGCGCCTGTAGCGAAAAGGTCATCGTAAGCGAGCAAATCCCCAGGATCGCTACTCTGCTGAATCGGGTCATGAAATGAATGTATAAAGGCCAACGGAAAAGTCCAGTCCGCTAAATTTCTGACAGGAATGATTTTTCGATGGATTTTCATGAGCAACACGCGATGAAAGCCCCATGATCCTCATCACCAACGACGACGGCATCGACGCACCGGGAATTGTGGCCCTGACAAAAGTGGCCTGCGAACGATACGGCGAAAAGAATGTCTGGGTGGTTGCCCCGGCAGCTGAAAACTCGCAGGTGGGCCATCGCGTCACCACCGGGCAGGTCATTCGCGTTGAAGAACGGGGGCCGCAACGCTTTGCGGTAGACGGCACGCCGGCAGACTGCACCCGGCTGGCATTGAATCAGATTCTGCCAAAGACACCGGACATCGTCCTGTCAGGAATCAATTTCGGTGGGAATCTGGGGCGACATGACTTTGTCATTTCAGGAACGATTGCGGCGGCCCGTGAGGCTGCGTTTCACGGGATCGGTTCGATCGCGATTTCGAATTTTCACCGGGGAGACCGCCCTTTCTCATGGGACAAATCGGCGACGATGACTTCCTCGGCGCTCGATTTCATCGGGAACGAGCCGTTGCTGAACGACGGCGAATTCTGGGTGGTGAACATGCCGCACTGCTCTCCGGGCGAAGATCACGCCCCGGATGTGAAGCTGGCCTGGCAGGAATCGCAACCGCTGGAGCTGATGTTTGTACCGGACGCGGAAGACGCGGGCTCATTTCATTACGCGGGACGCTATCATGAGCGCCCGGCTTCTCCCGGGTCTGATGTGGCTGTTTGTTTCGGCGGTGATATTGCGGTGACGCGCGTTTGGATCTGAGTTCATCACGGCGCCTGCTGTGGGGCGCTGGAAAAAATCTCACTCTGCGCGGCGACCCATGCTTTGAGAATTTCCCCGGCACCGCGATTGTCCCCTGCTTCACGGTCGATCAAGCTGAGATCATGGGCTGCAGTCAGGGTTCGGAGCAAGTCATCCCGCGCCCCCTCACCTTCTGTGGCGACCCCTTCAAAGACCGAAGGATGAATCACGACAACGTCCCATTCCCGGGCGCCAAAGCTGAGCGCGTAATTCGCCAGCCAGTATTGATCATAAATAAAAGAATCCCGATCCGGTGACTTAGCATCGCGGCTGGTAGCAATCAGGACGAGGTCCGGCTTTAACTTTCGAACTCGCTGACTGGCGTCGGTCCTGATCTCCTGAAGGCTCATTGAGGCGGTCGACCAGGGGATGATTTCAATCCCCGCATCACTGGCGACGGATCGCAGCGCGGCTTCCGCCCATTTTTTGTCAAAAGGCGGCATGGCCAACACTTTCACCGGCTTGCCCTCGGCGAGCCGGGTCAGCGTTTTCCCGATTGCAGGTTGAGAGGGGCCTACCTGACTGAGCGAGGTGGTGCGGCCACTGAGTGTCGCTGCGATTTGTCGGGCGATGAATTTGTGACCCGCCATGTTGGGGTGGATTTCATCACTCAGGGTCAGTCCCCATGCCAACGGGTCGTCGGCCCGCATGGCTTCAAAGGCGGAAAAAGTATCGCACAAGAGAACTCCTTTCAGGGCCGCAACCTCACGCATCGCTTGGCAATACTTCACAAGTTCCTCAAAAGGCCGCGCCTTGGTCGTGATAACGGAGTTCGGCGTGCAGAGCACCACTTCCGCCCCCGCTGCGGCACACTGGTCCGCAATCCTTCCAAGATTGGCGGCATAGTCTTCGAGCGGGATGCCTTTGCCCAGGTCATTGAGCCCGAACATCACCGTTACGATATCCGGCTTTCGCGCCAGAACATCCTTTTCGATCCGGGCGAGTGCATTCACGGTGGTGTGACCACTGATCCCGGCATTGATCATCTCCACCTTGGCTTTGGGGCAAAGCTGCTGAAGCGCGATGCCAAGCATGTCGGTGTAGGTGCGCAGACCACCGGTGTGATAGTACAGCCCGGTCACGCTATCTCCGAAACAGACGATCTTCACCGGCTCGCCGACACCATTTTCCAGCCGATTGATCAGGTCCGGCGGCAGTTTTGACGCCCCAGTTTGTGTGTCCTGATCCTGTGCGTTCAGAACGACCGACAGGGCGAACAGGACAAGGCAGCAACTCAGTCTGACCGGTATTCTCATAGAAAAACAGTGTGACGGCTCCTGACTGTCTTCACAATAACGCGATCACAACTCCCTTGCCCGGCGTCGATCCCGGGCAAAAGACTCTCTGTGGGTAACGTTGCCCATAAGCGTCTGGCTTATCTTTTTTTCAAGAAGTGTCGGCAGACACGTCGAGATAGTAGCCAGATGTGAAGCGAAGCGGAACTTCTGGACTGATTCCGGTTCCTCGAAACCGCGCTGAAGGTGCGGCAGAAACGCCCATGATATACCCTTCCGGCTTGGAGAGACGGGCGCTTCTCGCGCACCTTCAGCGCGCCGGCTTGTGCGGGTTGTATTCCAGAAGTTCCACTTCGCTTCACATCTGGCTACCTTCGGGTCGTGTCTGCCGACACTGGAACTCGATGGAACGCCTGCTTGAAAACACTGCAATTGATTGACTTCCAATTGAATAAGCCAATCTAACCTTACGCCTGTGGGTAACATTGCCTCGCCCCGTGTTTCGACCTAGATTCCGATGTGGGAAGTGATCAGTTCAAACAAAAAGCACGCGAAATCATCGCGGATTGGGAATCGGCGCTCAATCCGCCGGATCGATTTCTGTTCTTTCAGGAAATCGAGGGCATCCAGCCGTTCTCGCCGGGAACGCTGACGGATTTCTCTCTCACGAATGCCTGGTGGCTCGCTGAATTGTGTCGCCTCGCCTACACGCCGGACTCCAAGGAGGCACGTTATTTCAGAAACCGGAAGAAGCCGCCACGATCGAACTGGCTGGAACCACAGACGACCTTTCGCGAAGTGCATTCCATCCACAAAACGGGGAACCACGCCTCGATCTATCTTGGCGAGACTCCCGAAGGGGAACGCTTCACCGTGCTGTGCTTTCGCGGGACGAGCCGTTTTCGACAATGGGTGATGAACTTCACAGCCATGGCACAGCCCTGGGAATATGCCGATGGCTCGCGCGGGCACAACGGAGCGTATGTTCATGCGGGGTTCGATCTGCTCAACAAGCGGGTATGGTCGCAGTTGCACAGCAAACTGATGTCGCTGCCGCGTCCTTTTATTTTTACCGGGCACAGTCTGGGGGGAGCACTGGCAACCCTGGCAGCGGTTGAGGAAAAACCGGATCTGCTTTTAACATTCGGGGCGCCGAGAGTGGGGAACGCCGTGTTCAACGAGCTTCTCGATGAAATCCCGCACTATCGATTCATCAACGATCTGGATCTTGTTCCGCAAGTGCCGCCATCCGACCCCAATGCCGGAGCGAAGGAGTATCATCACCATGGACAGCGAATTCTACTTGGAACCGACGGTGAGATTACGCACCAGGAAGAGGTGCCGGAGGTCCTCAATGCGATGGGATTGCTCCGCGAGGCGTTCAGCAAACCGGTACCACCTGACTTTATCATTGATCACCTCATGACGAGTTACTGCCGCAAATTGCGGTCTCAAATCGACTCGGCGGCTGAATGAATCTTTACATTACCGTCACGAATCCGTATCTTTCGACAAAATGTGGATAAACCCACGTCTTATTTTTTAACGAATACATGAAATCAACAGTAATAGCCCTCCTCATCGCATCTCTCGTCATCGGACTCGTCAATCTCGGCGCAAACCTCGGTGCCTTTGGCGGTGGAGCAGACAATGGAAGTGGTAGCGGCAGTGGTGAGTATCTGGTTTTGAATCCAGCTCAGATGGACAACTACGGTTTTGCCTCAATCGCCAAAGAAGACGGGCTTGAGCCTGACGAGAACGGTGAAGTGAAGCTCCCACGTGAAAAGATCGCCACCGATCCCCGCGCCCTTCGTCAGAACATGACCAAGCGCACCCTCAAAGAACTCGAAGCTGAAGGCTGGAAGTTCGTGGCGGTGACAAGCGACTTTAATTACATCTTCAGGAAGTAATTGCCCCCAGGCCAATAGGTCAGTTTTATCTTTAACGATGCAACAGGGTTGGTTCGATGAACCAACCCTGTTGTTGCGTACATTCACTCTGTTTTTCCATAAAAACACAAAATATCGAGATATTAAGGTAAGTTCCACACTCGGAAAATGACTTTTTCAATAATAGCTCAGCCAATCCGGGAAATCCGAAAAATAAAGGAATTCCCATATTCTTCAGGTGGTGCCCCCGTTTGAAACAGAGCATCCGATGCTTCAGAAGGTGTGTTCCATTTTGAAACAGAGTATCCGACGCTTCAGAAGACGTGTTCCATTTTGAAACAGAGCATCCGACGCTTCAGAAGGCGTGTTCCATTTTGAAACAGAGCATCCGACGCATCAGAAGGTGTGTTCCATTTTGAAACAGAGCATCCGACGCTTCAGAAGGTGTGTTCCATTTTGAAACAGAGCATCCGACGCTTCAGAAGGCGTGTTCCATTTTGAAACAGCCCAGCGGAGTTCCGCATCAATGGATTGCTGATCGTCTGAAATTCAAATCTGCAGCGAATTCGAGTCAACAGATCCGCAAATTCAACCAACTGAAGCCCAGGGACATTCCCAAACCGATTCGAGCTTGGTACAAAGAATTGAAAAATGTTGACTGACCCCTATTAAACATAAAAAAACACGAAAGGCCATACCAAGGCGGCCCTCAAACTGAGTCCCCAATTCCACATGAGGATTTTGACGTATTAAATGAAGCAGAACGTGTGCTCCACAAAACTAAAAAATGATAACTTTATGAATGAATGGGAGAAGTTAAAAGAGAAAGTGAAAATAGGTGATTTCCTTATTGGGAAAGTTTCCCGGCATCGTCCGTTCGGCGTTTTCGTTGATTTGGAGGAAACACCTTTTGATGGGCTTATCCAAATTGTTGATTTTGGTCCGAATCTCAACGTAGAGTCACCTCATGATTACCCTGAAATTGGTCAATTAGTAAAAGGCGAGGTTTTAGGGTTCAAAGAGACTGGACATCAAATTTGGTTGAGGTTTGATAAAACCATATCCCTCGGGGGTTAAAAGGCCTTAAGATCAGTCAACATTAATGGTTCTTCTCGCAAGTAAGTGGCAACCAACAGCATGGGCCATACCACCTGCTTGAAAAATTAACTCCAATTCAGCTTTTGACTCGGCTTCGCCTTCACCCTTCGGGCTGCCGTCCGGCAGTCTATCTCTGCTGCGCTCCGATTCGTTACTAACGGCCCTGAGCAGCGCCCGACATTCCGGGATCTGGCTGGCTCTTTGAATTGGACTTTCCCCCTCTCCAATCCTCACCCCTTTTGGGGCGTCGCATTCGGTGGATACACCAGGAGCCTCTAATCCAGGGAGGATTTTCGTGCAGGAAAGAAATGCGGCGCTAGACAAGGGGATTGAAATTATTAATTTCTTATTCTAGATAACTTTGGTTTTGATGTTGATAAAAAAAATAACAAAGATGCTCTTTTCAAAGAAATGTGACTACGTTTGGATCGAATCAGACGGTAGCGCACGAGAATTAACCAAAGAAGAGTTAGGTTATTTGAAAGAAGAGCAAGATTCACCGCTGGGATTTAAGGAAACCTACGAATCAACTAATGAATGGGCTGGACTCGAAGGCCTCTTGTCGAAGAGAAGATTACCGCCAACCGTAGTAGTCCATCCCGTTGATCCTAACGCTCGGCTCTTGAAGAAATATTTTGAGGAGTATGAAAGATGGATTGAGAGCCATCCCAATGCAGAATTAATTCGAACAATTCGTGTAGATCGAAAAGCTTCAAATCAAGATGAAGTAGATCGATAGTAAGTGGCAACCAACAGCATGGCTTATGCCACCTGTTCAAAAATCAACACCAATTCAGCTTTTGACTCGGCTTCGCCTTCACCCTTCGGGCTGCCGTCCGGCAGTCATCTACGCTGCGTTCTGATTCGTTACCAAAAGCCCACAGCGCCTGATTCAAGATGGGGCTGGCGCTATTGATTCGTGTGTCACTGCTTCGCGGCACGTCGCAGTCACTCCTGGCTAAAACTCCTACAAGCCTTCAGAGTTTTTCTTATCATCCGAACGGTTGATTCAGTCGCCGCTTCTCGGCTCCTTCCCCCTACGGGCAGACTCCATCTCACTCCCGCCAAAACTGAAGTCGACTATCCCGGCGCACCTCTCACTTCACCTGCCACACTTCGACAACGCGGTTCGGGGCTTTCTTCTCGCTGAATCGCGAGGTCTGACCGAAATAGACGGCCTGGGCACTCCCTTTGCCGTCCAGCATTTCGCTGATCAACTTGCCCACGTTTGATGCCCGCTGGGATGAGAGCGTATAATTGGTCTCGTTGGATCCGTCTGTGCTGGCGTATCCGACCACAAGAAACTTTGCGCCCGGTCCTGCTTTTTTCACGAGTTCATCAAGCTGACCTTTGGCTTTTCCGGAAACGACATCGCTGCCGGAATCAAAAGGAATCCGCAACGCCGCTTTGTATTTACCGTCGCCGCTGATCTCTGCGTAGGCTTTTTCCAACGCTTCGGGTGACTCCTTGATGCCTCTCAGATTCACAAAGAGATCTTTTGAACCGGGATCCAACTTTGCCGGATCATTGACCAGAAAAGGTAAGTCGAGTTCGGGGAGCCCCATCGCGGCTGACGCAAGTGGATTGGGAGCTGGAGCAGTTCCGTTTCCGCTGCTTGCACCTGATCCCATTTGCTTTTTCATCTCTTGAAGCTGTTTCCTGAGTTCCGCATTGGACGTCTCCAGTGCTTTGGCTTGCGCCTCGAGCTTTTGTTTTTCGGTCGTCCAGGCTTTCGCGGCCGCGTTGTACTTTTTCTCAGCCGCGGCGACTTTATCCGCTGCAGACTTCACATCTGCGGCCATGGCATCAGCCTTATTGGTGAGCAGGAGCTTGTCCTTCCCGGCATCGTTGAGCTTTTTCTCGAGATCGGTAATGCGGGCGCGAAGCTTCTCAGTTTCCGCGTTTGCCATGTCTACGGCTCCCGCTTTGTCCGTGGCTGCCTTGAGTTTGCTGCTTAAATCGGCACTGGCTTTGGTGGAGGCATCATATTGCCCTCTCAGGTCAGCCATTTTGCTCTCCAATACCACATTCGCTTCCTTCGAAGCCTTGAGTTCCGCCTTCGCTCCCTTGAGGGACTCCAGTTTACCATTCAGACTCTTGATTTCTGCGTTGGCCTCTTCCACCTCTTCTTCCAATTGAAGGTGCGATTCCTCCAGCTTCTTGAGTTTCACTTCACGCTCACCGGCTTTTTTCTCCACTGCCAACATGGCCGCCTTCAGTTCATCCGGGGCTGAGTCGCCAAACGCAGCTTTGTAGGTATCCAGCTTCGCCTGGAGATCAGCCTTTTCTGCCGCCAATTCTGCACGGCGGGCGGCTTCGGCATTGATATCTGCAAGTGCAGCGTCCCGCTCTGACTTGATTCGGGCAAGTTCTGTCGTGGCGGCTCCGTCCTTTCCGGCAACTCCCCCTTTCACTTTGGAATACCCCTGACTCGCAGGTACATTTCCGGCATTTAAATCTACAATCTCGTGCTTCGATCGATCCCCTGCGCATCCCCCCGAAGTGAACAGCCAGCCTGTGAAGCAAAGTGCGCTTAATCCTGTTAAGATAGCGAACACGGTCGCTCCGATTTCATTCCTGCGTTTTTCGTCCATCGAAAATGTGGTGTTGAGATGTTCCTTGTTGAGTCGTTTCAGCCGTGGCTTTGGACTGAATCAGATTCGATAAAGTCACGTGGATACGAAAATTCATCGAATGCAGAATCTCATAGATCCTAGGCACCTTTATTGACGGCTGAAAGCAACAAATAGAACACTTTCTCAACAACCAGAGACAGTTACCCTTTCACCAGGTAGGTGAAGGCAACCGCACCGAGAAGCAGAAATGCTACAGCGACGAGAAGTCCAAAAAAGATACTCATAAGGGGCGATACTAGTCAGAGATGCAGGAATTTCCAACGAGTTTTTTCAAAACTAATCACTCGTGCCAGCGGGGCTTCTTCACTCCTACGTATGCGACCACCAGTCCAAACAAAATGTGAGCGATCAGAACCGAGGCGCAGATCCACCCGGCAACGAACGGGGTCTCGGTCACGTCTTCGACATATTCTTTGTAATTGCTGTCGAGAGCATCGACCACGCCAGCCCAGCTCCAATATGCCGAGATGAAAGGGCGGGTTGCCCAGCCGATCAGCTCCGGCAGTGCCAGGACTGCTCCGGAAAGCGGCAATTGGAATCCGACAAGGTAAATACTGAGGAGAGAGGCCTGATCCGCCGTCCTTGCCTGCGCTGAAATCCCGAGACAAATCGAAGTCATTGCGGCATTAACTAAAAACAGAAAGGCAAACTGTGCCGGAAAAGCGGCGGGGATCTTACAAATGACGTGGACGAAGGAAGCCATCCAGAAGGATTGCACAAAGACAAAGATTGAGAGAAACGCCACCTTGCTCGCCAGATAGACGAGCGGACGAACCCCACCCAGCTTTTCCTTTTCGAAAATGGGGCGTTCTCCCGCGATCTCACGGGCCGAGTTGTTCGATCCCATCAGGGTCAACAGCACCACCTGAAACATAATCAGCCCGGAAACAAGCCCGGCCAGGTTCAGGTTCTCGGTGATGGTTTCCTGATCATTGCGGAAATCTTCCGGAGTGAGCGGAAGGCTTTCCCGGAGACGTTGGATTTGATCCACTCCATCCAAATCAAAGAGTATCACCAGGATGGGGAAGCCGATCAAAATCGCAATCTGAAGTGTCAGTTGTCCTCCATCGCGAATGAAGATCTTACAGCGCCGGAACAAAAGAGCGAAAAACTGCGCCAACATCCCGGGCGTTTGTGCCGACCGGCTGACGGGTTTGATATCAATAGGATTGCCGTTTTCATCCAGCTCGGGCGCCGGTGGCGGCTGCTTTTTCGGCGCGGCAGCCATCAATGCCCCGTAATAATCCGTCCGGTGTTTGTTCCAACTCTTCTGCCAATCCGTGCTGCTTCGTTTCGCGAGTCGCGGATAGACATCTTCGGCCTCATCCACTCCGAAATAGTGATCCAACGCCCGAGGCTGACCATGATAGACCACTTTGCCTTCATGCAGGACAAGCACCGAATCGTAGAGCTCCAGATTTGCCAGACTGTGGGTCACATTCATGACGATCCGGTTTTGTTTCCGGCTCAGTTCATGCAGCAACTTAACAATTTCATTCTCAGACTTGGGGTCAAGACCGCTGGTCACCTCATCAGCCAGCAATAAAACGGGGTCCGTCACCAATTCCAGAGCGAGTGACAGCCTACGCTTTTGTCCACCGGAAAGCACGCGAACCGGCCGACTGCGAATCGGCTCCATCCCGGTCTGCATGAGGACTTTATCCACCAGATCATAGAAAGCGTCGTGCCCTTTTGTCTTTACCCGTAGTCGAACGGCGGCCTCGATATTCTCCTCAACCGTTAGGTTCTCGTAAGCGATCGAAAACTGCGGCACATAGCCGATCTCTGATGGCTCAAGGTCCCCTTCTTCTGAAAGATCCCGCCCCTCCCAGAAGATGTTTCCTTCAGATTCTAAATTGATTCCGGCAATCAATTTCAACAAAGTCGATTTCCCGCATCCTGACGGACCGACAATGGCCATAAAATGCCCCTGGGGAACTGAAATCGTTGCTGAATCGATCAAATGAACATCCTCGTTGTCCTTTTGAATCGTGAAAAATATGTCTTTTAGCTCAAGCACGGCGCGACTTTAGGAGGTTTTTACAATTCTGGCAATCCCGCGTTTGCTGGTTCGTTCGGGTCATCAAGTCCCGCAGAATCGAACCAGGGGCAATCAGGGCAATCGGGTCGATTGAGAAGGCAGGTCACGAATCGTAATGCGTTTTCGGGGAAACCGTTCTTTCAGTCGTCACTAAAATCGATGACGGGCAAAAGAACGGCCTCCGCCCCGGTATCAGTGACCGGTAAGACGCTCAGGACAGGCGACAACCTGCCGGAGACTCTGTCGCATTTCATCGAAGAAACGCAGCAGTTGATGATGGATGCCGAATTTGGCAATCCCGGTCTATGACACTACGGAGATTAAAGCAGATGAGTAAGCACGGCCTGCTTCTGCTGCTTTCTTACATCACGCTTTTTGCGTCGCCGACTGCTGATTCGCTTCAGCATTTGCAGCGTCTTCGAATCACCTGTCCACTCCGCCAAAAGCTGCCTCGACCTTTCGAGAGCACTCGCATGGCTTATCTCCTCAACCGGGATTCTGTCCGTTTCACGCATCCGGGTGGCGGCGCACATCTTTGAAAATGCACTGCGATAGGTCTTCTCGAGCCATTTGGCATGAGACTTCAGGGTGTCCCTGTCCATATCAAGAATGTTTCCAAAATGCGGATTCAATTGCTCAACATTGATCTCATACGGCACCGACGGATGCTCCCACAATCGGCAATATGAGTTAATCTTGGCAAATCTGACGGCAAGATTGATCCGGGGCACCCCGGCAGCCATCGCCACAATTCGCCCGTGCAGGCTGGTCCCAACATACAGTTCTGAATTCCCGATAAGAGCGGAAATGTCCCATATGTTTCGGGAGGGAAAAAACATGGCCCGCTTGCGGGGGAAAGAATCTACCCGGCGAGCCAATTCGACCACATCATCATGGCCCGGTGCTGTTCCCGCGGCAAAAAATACCACCCCCAGGCCCCGCTTTTCACAAATTCCGGAGAGCGCACGGATGAGCGGTTTGAAAACTTTCTTTCGATAGCCACTGACCTGAACTGCAATCCATCCATTTGGAAACCGGTTGCGCACCGTGTTAAGCGCCAGGCCGTTTGAATGCTCAGACCACTCCTTGCGGCAGACCTGTGGTAAAACGGTCACCCCACAAGGCATTCGCGTCACATCAATCCCCCGCTTTTCTAAAAAATTTGCACCGTTGAAATCCCGAATCCCGGCAAACTCCGCTTCTCCCAGGACCTTTAACAACGCTTCTTCTCTGGGCGCATCCAACTTTTCCGGCTCGGAAAGTCCAACCGCATGGAATGCGTTTCGGGCTTTTGGCCAGCGAGCTTTTGCGTCAACAACATAGGCAGTCTGACCTTCAAAGCCTGTCTGACTGCGGGCGTATTCGAGCGCCGCCTGTGGTGATTCCTTGATCAGTTGAGTGATTTTGCTGTGTGACTCACCAGTCGCCGTCATGGCATATCCGGATGCCAGATCACACCCCAAAGTCGCTCCCCCAAAGTGGACGACGGTTGGGGCGCTCTTTAATTTATCAAAAGCGGTCTCGCACGAAATGACCCGATGCCCTCCCGCATTTCGAAGATCCGCATCAATAAGCCCCACGCAACTGCTTGAAGCCCCGTCCTTTAGCAACCCTTGGACGACGTGCGGCATCAGCATATCCCCAAAATTGTGGCGTTCGCAGGCACCAACCAGATAGATCGGCAAACGGGTATCTTCCCCCCGCAATCCAGCGATGAAATCAGACCCCGGCGGGAGGTGATGCTTCCGGACCGCATTGGATTCCGAAACTAATAATGGGGAATCTGAGAATTGTTTCACCCAGAAAGATAACTAGAAGTTTTATAATTTTCAATAATTAACGGATGTTAATTATAAAAATTATTCATCTCCAGATATCCTGCTTCATCGCCATTCGCTCGATCGATTCTTCTGTGGTGTATTCTGAGAGGTCGGTCATCGTGACCCAGGCCAGGTCATGTGACTCGTCAGAAACGATGAATTCCCCGTCGCCCCCGTGCCTCAAAGCAAACCGGACATCGTAATGGAGATGCGCAGGCTCGCCCTTTCGCGCCGGTATTTCGTGGATATCGAGATCAAATATCGCTGAGCTCACAGGTTCGATGGGTTGCAAACCCGTCTCTTCATCCGCTTCTTTCAGAGCAACCGCGAGCACATCGGTGTCCCCGTCGGCATGACCTCCCGGCTGTAACCACCGGTTCAGTTTGCGGTGATGTGTCAGCAATACAGCATCTCCCGTCGCGTTAACAATCCAGGCCGAGGCAGTAAGATGCCCGATCTCGAGCGATCGCTCGAAGCAATCCGCATGCGAAGTTACGAAGTCCCTGAAACGCTCCACAACCGGGGTTTCCCAGGGAAAGCGTCGCTGATAATCGCCCAGCAGCTTTAACAGTGGCTCACGATGCATCCTGAATTTCGGTCGAAAGCCCTGTCTTGCGCCAATCTATGCGTGGGAGGCGTCCGCCATTTCCTGGGCAATCATCGACAATTCTGCTGATTTGAAGATGTGCTCCTGAGTCATTGCGTTCTCAGTGCCGTTCAGCAAATCGAGGATCATATCGCCAAAGAAAGGAAACCCGGTCGTGCCGTCGCAGTCGATCTCCTGTTCCCCTTCGTCATTCACGAGAAACAGTTTATTTCCAGGTTCCTGACGCGCCAAAGCGATGTATTTCCGAATTTCCATCGTTCCTTTGGTGCCAACAACAAAAACACGTCCGTCTCCCCACACACGCAGGCCATCCGGTGTCAGCCAGTCAATCCGGCAATAACAGGAAGCTCCCGTGCTCATCGTCAGCGAAGCCTCGCCGAAATCTTCAAGCCCCGGCTTATCCGGTGCTGTAAAATTTTCGACACGGGCGAAATTCACCTTTCCATCGGTCGCACCGGTGAATGCGAGGAACTGCTCGAACTGATGACTTCCGATATCGGTCAAGATCCCGCCGTATTTTTCTTTTTCAAAAAACCAGTCCGGCCGGGCATCTTTGGACATACGATGCGGAGCCAGATTCTGAACCTGTAACACCTCGCCAATCGCTCCCGCTTTGATCAACTCGGTCGCTTTCATTGACGACTCGTTGTGAAGTCGCTCCGAATAGTAAACCATGTAGCGCTTGCCCGAATCCGCGACGGCCTTCTTCGCATCTTCCAACTGCGCAAGCGTCGTAAAAGGGGATTTATCTGTGAAGTAATGTTTCCCCGCATTCAGAACCTGAACTCCCAGGGGGCCACGATCACAGGGGATAGAGGCCGAAGCGACACACACCGTCTCTTCATCTTCGAGAATCTGCTCCAGCGAATTCGCCCGTTTGACATCAGGATAACGCTGACAGAAATCATCCACCTTAGCCGGATCAGCATCGTAGACATATTTCAACGTTCCGCCGGCATCGATCAGACCGTTCGTCTGACCGAAAATATGCCCGTGATCAAGGCCTGTCACCGAAAACACAAACTCTCCCGGCCCTACGACCGGCGGCAGAGTCTTCGAACTGGGAGCATAATCATATCCTGTTTTTGCCATGTCAGGCCGATACCCTGAAACGATCCAAATTGCAAACCTGCGTCGAATTTATAGTCGCTAACGCTCACGGAATTTGTGACTATCCATGAAAATGAAAACCGAGACTGTGATCCGTCGAGCTGAATTCAATCCGAAAGCCAAAACTTACTTCATCGTCACCAGCTGCATCGGGTTCGTTGCTTCGGTCTTTGGGATCATCCTGCTACCTGTCTGGATTCCGATCGCATTTGTCATCGCTGAGAAGTGGTTCAACAGTCTCGAATGCGTGCTCACAGAGAAAACACTGCGGTTTAAGAAAGGTGTCCTCGTGAAGACAGAGAAAACGGTCCCGCTGGATAAGATAACCGATTTAGGATCCATGCAGGGCCCGTTGATGCGGGCGCTGGGCATCGAAAACATGACCATTGAAACGGCAGGAAGCACCGTCGCGGGCGCCCTGCTTTCCCTCCCCGGTGTCATCGATCCACAAGACTTTCGCGATGCCGTTTTAGAGCAAAAGGAAAAGCTCACCAACGACGGACCAACCAAGTCTGATATGTCATCAGGTCTTCCTCACACCATCACTACCACTTCCCCGCAGGCGAATGATGAAGCGCTGACCTTGTTGCGGGAGATTCGTGACTCGCTCCGGAATCTTGAGCTGCGCGGACAGGAACCTACCGCCAAAGATAACTCCAACTTGAGTTGATTCCCTTTCAGTAATCAGATACCAATTCCCTTGTCATGTTCGGACTACGCTACGTTAAATTTGATCCCTCTCAGCATGTCATTCTGTTTAGAAACGGAACGGCAATTAAAGAGGGTCCCGGTCTTGCCTTTTGGTATTTCTCTCCGTCCGCTTCACTCATGTCCATACCACTGGGCAGCTCAGAGGCCCCGTTTATGTTTGAAGAAGTGACCCGGGACTATCAGGAAGTAACCGTGCAAGGGAACGTGACCTATCGGATTTCTGATCCGAAGAAGGCGACGCAACTGCTCAATTATACCCTTGATGCCAGTGGAAGACGCTATGTTTCCAAGGACCCCGAGAAGCTCCAGCAACGAATCGTCAACGTCCTGAACCAACTTGTCAGCACCCGGATCAAGAATCAGGACCTGCGCACTGCCATATCCAGCGGCGACGATTTGGTCACCGGTATCAGCGGCGAGCTACAGTCACGGTCAGAAATCGAGTCACTGGGCATTGAAGTCCTGGGCCTGTCGATTTTGGGAATCAAACCAACCCCGGACACAGCCCGCGCCCTGGAAGCAGAGACCCGGGAGAACCTCATGAAGGAAGCAGACGACGCGGTGTTTGTTCGTCGAAATGCCTCCGTCGAGCAGGAGCGAACCATCAAGGAGAATGAATTGCTGACCGAAAAGACGGTTCAGGAAAAACAGCAGGAGCTTGAGAAATCTTCCACCACTCACCAGATCTCGCTTGAGGAAAGCCGCAAAGATCTCGTTGCTCTCGAAACGGAGAACGCCAAAGCGGAAGCGGATTCGAGAGCTTACGCACTTCAGGCAGTGATCAAATCTCTGACTGATGCCAACCCGGAAATCGTGAAGTCACTCGCCATGACCAACATGGAACCCGATCGATTGATCGCTGCTGCCATGAATGAACTGGCAGCCAATGCGGACAAGATTGGCGAGCTGAGCATTTCACCGAAACTGCTGCGGGACCTTCTCGACCGATGAAGTGACGCGATGCAGCTGATCAAGAAACTTACCGATCGGAAGATTGTCGTCGTGACGCGCGAGACGCGGATCGACAACCTGAAACGCCGCTTCAACTCACTCGACCAGGCTTCATTCTATCTCAAAAAACGAGGCAGCAAGGTAGAAGACTACATTGAGGAAGACCGGAACTACAAACGTTCCCGGTCCACCCTCGAAGATTCCCTCAACAGCTGGGGCTACGTTCAGTTCATCGATCGCGCCTACCTCCCGAACTTCGTGTTCGGTCCGGAGGACACCGTCGTCGCCATCGGACAGGACGGCCTTGTCGCCAATACATTGAAATACCTTCGCAACGGGCAGCCATTGATCGGAGTCAACCCCGACCCCGGTCGATGGGACGGCGTCCTCTTGCCTTTTGTCGTTGATGACCTGCCGGAAATTATTCCCGAAGTTCTCGCCAATACTCATCACGAGAAGCAGGTCACCATGGCCAGGACGGCACTGAATGATGGCCAGGAGATGTTTGCTGTGAACGACTTTTTTGTCGGGCAGAAATCCCACACCTCAGCCCGATATCTGATTGAGAGCGGCGGCCGGAAAGAACGGCACTCCTCCAGTGGAGTCATTGTATCAACCGGCCTGGGTTCCACCGGTTGGCTAAAGAGTTTGTTGCGCGGCGCCAATGCCATTTCAACCTCCACGACCGGAGCAGAGCTGCCCCCGCAGTCCGTTCATATGGATTGGGATTCACCCGAACTTGTGTTCACCGTTAGAGAACCGTTTCCCAGCCAGGCAACGCAAACGGATCTCGTCTTCGGAAAGGTTCACCCGAATACCCCTTTAAAGATCCGGTCGCTCATGCCTGAAAATGGCGTCCTCTTCAGCGATGGCATCGAATCCGACTTTCTTGAATTCAATTCAGGCACAGAAGCCATCATCACCGTGGCTGACGTGCGCGGGCATTTAGTCACTCGCTAAGGAACGATCAGCGCTTCCAGAACTGCCACCATTTCGGCCTTCTTAAATCCAAGGTGTGGAAGCACACAAAACGATCCAACAGGGTTCGATCGATGAACCAACAGGGTCTGTTCGTCGGGCGGCGAAAGTGCTATTTTTTGGGCATCAATACGACGCGGATTCCAACATCGTAGCGGTCGGCGTCTCCCTGGCGTGCTCCCAGGCGATACCCGATGTCCAGCTCACTCTTTGTTGAACGACTCCAGGAACCTCCGCGGAGCACCCGGAAATCTTTACCCAACCAGCTCGAGAATCCCGCAGTGGCCCCGTCATCTCTGGCACGGTTTATGATCGTTGTGGAATACCATTCGTCACACCATTCCCAGACGTTGCCACGGACATCGTAAATTCCCAATTCGTTTGGCTGCAATCGGCCCACGGGCTCAGTGCTCTCCCGGCGAACGTCCAGACTCGTAATAGCCTGACTAAGATCCGGTTTGCCGGCAAAGATGCTCCACTCTTTATCTGTCGGCAGCCGGTAAACATATCCACGGGGAAGCGCGTCCCGGGAACCTTCATTGATCGTCAGCTTCTCCGCAAACTTGCTCGCATCATAAAACGACACGCTGTCCACCGGATGAAGATCACCTTTAAATTCACTTGGGTTTTCGCTCATCACCGCACGGTAGGTACGTTGCGTCACTTCGTGTGCGCCGACCCATCCACCAAGACTCGCAACCCAGACGAACTCGTCTTTGTAACTGTTCACGAAATTCGTAGACTGCTTCGGCGTTGGATCGCTGTTCAGCTTCGTGTTGAACTGTAGAAATCCACCGCTCTCCACGTCCCCTGAGACACGCCCGGAACTGAACCCGGCCTTATTCAGAGTGAAAGTATAAGTACCCGGCTTTACCACCGCCATCTTCCGGGGGGTGCGTCCTACCGGTTTCCCGTCCAAAACAATGCCGGCACCGGTCGGTTCGGATTCAATTAAGATCGTGCCATAATCAAACTTGAATTCAGCCTCAACGGTTTCTGTTTTATCCCCGGAAACCACGACGTTCGCTTCCTGAGAATCCAACAGTTCGTGAACCGCCGTCAGATCGTAATCCCCTTCGGGTAATTCGACAGTGAATGGCGTGACATCATTGGGACTGCCCAGACGACGGTTGAAATGATAAACCTCCGCACCGGGAGGGTCTGATACCAGACGAACCATCCCGCGTCCCCACTCAATATCGATCGGCTCCAGCTTTTCACCGGGCAGCACTCTCACCGTTCTTCGAATAGGCACCCAGTCTTTGTATTTCACTTCAAGCTGATGCAAGCCATCCGGCAAATCCTCCAACGCTATCGGCGTTTCTCCCCGCTTCACAAAATTCATGGCCCCTTCAAGCCGAACCCATACCTCAGCACCACTCGGGTCGCTTTTGACATTGAGAGCCATCTTGGCAAACACGGCTGAAACCGACGCCGCCCGGTTATGCTCAATTCTCACTTTCTCCGAGTATTCAGAAAATCCCGGCATCTTTACCATCACCTGATAATCTCCGGCCTCGATTTCCTCAAGCTTGGCCGGGGTTGTGCCTACCTGGATCAAATCTTTGAGCTGCCCGCCCTTCGTTGAAGTCCGCACGACCCTGAATTCAGCACCTTTTGGCTCACTCAACACGCTCAAATTACCGGCGCTTCTTTCCATCGTGATACCGGTCAGCTCAAACACCTCGTCTTCAGCAATTGTCACTTTTCGCTTCACCGGCTGACGACCTTCCATACTGATTTCGACTTCATACTCACCCAGTGGAAGCTCATCGAACTCAACCGGAGTTTTCCCGGTAAACTGATCACCGACTTTAACCACTGCCCCTTCAGGTGAGGTCACAACTTTGAGACCACCGCGAGCTCCATCAAGATGGATATCGACAAACGGCAGCAGATTCTTCGCTATTTCGTTCTCCGGATCCCGATTGAGAACTTCCTGAATAATTTTCCGCCCGCCGGTCCAGTTTCCCGCCGCAATCGTCGTCTTTGCCTCGCGCAACATCCCGGCAACCTCGATCTCTTCTCTCTGAGTCAAATCCGAACCACCTTGAGCTTGAGGGTCCTGCGTCGATTTCCCATCCCCTAACAGACTCCACCCTGCAAAAAGTCCACCACCGAGCCCCACTACGAGAGCCAAAACGACCCACAACGCAGTTTTGCTGCGCGGTTTCGGTTGCTGCTCTCTCCGGGGAGGCGGCGGCAAATCTATTTTTATGGTGTCCTTAGTCATCCCGTTTTGTGTGCGGTTTTCGGGCTGGGATCGGGATTTGGCACTTTGGCAGGTTGCCCTGCACGAACAATACCACTTTTCGCCCCGGTCGGGGGATCAAAGTTCCCTTACTATCTTCTATTTTCGCAATATGCCCGAATGTGACGTTTTTTCGCCCCGACTTAGGTAAACATTTCCTAAGGAGCGCGAACGAAATGAGCTTTTTCTCCTGAAATCTACCCGCGCGAGTCATTTGACCCGCCTTTGCATTCCCCGTTCGGGTACGACCCATGTAACCTTACGACGGTCGTACCCCGCTCAGGTACGATTCATGTAACCTTACGACGGTCGTACCCCGTTCAGGTACGACTCATGTAACCTTACAATGGTCGTACCCCGTTCAGGTACGACCACTGTAACCTTACGACAGTCGTACCCCGTTCAGGTACGACCACTGTAACCTTACGACAGTCGTACCCCGTTCAGGTACGACCACTGTAATCTTACAACTCTCGCACCTCGATCAGGTGTTTTTCATGAGCCACCCAGCTGAAACGCTCAGTGGCGGCTGTTTGAAACGGAACGGAGGTGAAAATACTCTACTCAAATTCCCGTTCCAAATCGTCGAGATACTTGCTGATCCGGTCGTTCCGTGGTGGAGGAGAGGCATTCTCAAGTTTTTCGCGCATCTCACGGTAACCCTCGAAGGCGTCTGAGGAAGTTGGCGCCTGCGTGGCTTCATAGTAGTTCATATAATCATTCACCCGCTCAAGGGTGGCGTCGATTTTCGACTGTAATTCTCTGAGCTCTCTGATTTCAGCGGCAACCCCGAGCTTTTTCCCCGACAATATCTTCCCGAACAGAAGCTCATATCGTCTGGCCAAACTGCGATAGAGTGGAAACCCCTGTGCCTGTAACTCACGGATAATCTGACGGTTCCGGTTCAGATCCCGCTCCAAATTCGGGTGATCGATAAATTTATCAAAGTCGCTCAGCCTGAATTCCTGCAGACCCTTCCCTTTGCCGGAGTCACCTTTGCCAAATTTCAGCCACCGCCCCAGAAACCCTTTCTTCTCCTGATCAGAGCCACTCTCCCGCTCTCCGATGATCACCCGGGTTGCGTCATTCAGCATTTGCTGCGTTTCCAGCACAGTGAACGAGTCAAACATGGTCATCTCGCTCATCGCCGCCAACTGCAACGTCCACCATTTCCCCAACGACTCGGAATTCTCCCGCATCTCCGGGAAGTGCTCCTTCAACCGGGTCGTGGGATCACCTGTCGGCAGGCTGTTCGCACTCGTGTAGCTCATCAACAACCCCTGAAAACCAGCCGAGCCGTCCGGTTGATCCAATAAAGTGCTTATCAGCGCGGCAGCAGATGATTCAAAGATTGCCCGGCTCATCGGATCCAGCTTCTCAGGTTGTTGCTGCGTGAGAATGTCCCGCACTTTCATGATGTTACCTCCTTCCAGAATTCCGGCGAAGAGGTCACTGCGCGTTCCCCGCTTCCGATAAAGAAGGTGCTCCTTCAGCCCGTAGATCAGCCAGGCGGGAACAACCAACCGATCCCCCTGCAGCGTATTGGGATGTTTCGCGTGTCCCCGCAGCATTTCATGCAAAATCAGGACGTGTAACATTTCCCGCTCGAAGTCCTCCGCTGAAAAGGCCTCATGAAGACGAACATTCAATGTGATCAGAATCGTCTGGTCGGGCCTGATGCTCACCTTTTCCGCGAGATCCCGCTGGTCCCATATGTCTGCGGGATCTCCGACGATTTTGATATGGATAGGAATCACCCACTTTTTCAGGGGTAACTGCAATATCTTCTGAAAGTCCAGCCGCACGGATTCCGCAGCGGTTTTGAAGGCTGCCTTGATCGCCGGAGTCGGGGCGTCCACCTGAATTTGAATTCGGATGGCCTCCTCTGAGCTGGCGATATTCTCCTGACTGGTTCTCGAGCCCTCAAACCCGGTTGAAACTCCCGAAGGAACACCGCCAGGAGAAACCGGTTGTACGTCCTGACTGTAGACTGATGAACTCACCATCCACCCGACCAGCACGACAACCAAAACGCATTTATCCAAAAAACCATTCACCGGGGCAAAGTTATCAGAATTTAACTCATTTTGGCTAATAAAAACAGCCATCTCAAACCAGAGAAAACAGGCCACAAAAATGACCTCGTCCATTCCTGAACGAGGCCACTTGTTGCGCCTGCCCCGAACCACAAAGGGGCAGGCAGAACCAAACTAATGAGGGGAGAGTTATTCCACCTTGATGGAGCGGGGCTTAAGAGCCTCACTCACCGGGAGAGTCAGCCGAAGGATACCGTCTTCGAGCTTTGCTGAGATCTGATCAGAATCGACTGATTCCGGCAATTCCAGCTTCAAGCGGTAGTTTCGGAGCTCGGCGACATAATCGAGTGCTCTCCAGGTTTCAGGAACTGAGTCGGAACGCTTCGCTTTGATATCGAGAATTCCGTCCTCGAAGCCAACATCGACTCCCTCGCGCTTCACGCCCGGAACTTCGATGCTCACCTTCCAGGAATCATCATCCTGATGAACGTGATATTTTGGCTTCGCCGACCGCTCAGTGGCCGGGGCGATTGCTGTTGAGCAGGTGGATTCGTTGCATTGAGTTTCTGTTTTCATATCGTTAAAGAGAATTTAAGGGTGATCGTATTCGTTTGAATTTCAGTTAGTTGACTTCAATTGAGAGCGCTTTGGGCTTTTCCGCTTTGGGAAGAGTCACGGTGAGAACGCCGTCTTCGAGTTTGGCGGACACGCCTTCGGAGTTGACGTTTTCAGGGACTGTTACGGAACGCTTTGCCTGACCGTCCGAGTCGTCATACTTGACGGCGAGCTCCAGCTGGCCGGCGTTCAGGTCCACAGTGAGATTCTCCCGCTTCACTCCCGGCAAATCGAAGCGTGCGTAATAGTTGTCATCGTCCTCGTAGAAGGCCCCTACTTCGGCGCTGTATTCCGGCAACGACAACCGCGCCAGACGATTCGCGAAGTCAAAGAAGGGAGAGATACCCACAAAGTCAGGGAAGGAAGTTGTGAGCGGTGAGTTGTGATATCGAGTGAGTTTCATAGTTATTTATTGGTTTGGGTTATGTATTGTTGCCGATTCCATTGCGGAATCTGCCGCCCAATAAATGCACGAAAGATGCCAATCACGCTCTTTCAGAATACGCACTGATTATTAACCACTTAAGCAGAAAGCCGCCGCACGCAGGCGCGACATTGTGTCTCACATGGATTTTTCAGGTGACAATTTGTCGTGTCACTTTGACGCACTTAGATCTTTGCGGGACTGGAACTCCAGTCTCAATTTGCAATCACGCCGCAGCACGATTTCCTCCCGCTTGATGCGCTCTTTGGAGGATCTCCCGTATTCAACCTGTACGGTGACCTTCATAGATTCGGCTTCGATCTGCTTGATCCTGAAAACAGGCTCGTGCCTGGTTCTAAAAAAGCAGTGCAACGGCACATCGACATGACCCGCGTTCCACAAGATCTGAGCCGGCGGGAATGACTCGATGGTCCCCAGAGTCATCAAGATCTCCCTGAGCCGGATCTTTCCCAACTTGCGGACCCACTTCTTTGCCGCTGACCGGTTTCGCAGTCGCTCCCAATAAGCCGTGACCGGGTTCTTTCTTGCCTCCAGCATTTCATCGATCAACCCGCGCGCATGAATCGCCATGGCCGCCTGCAATTCCTCTCGACTCATGTCCCCCCGCTCAAACTGACGGAACAATTCCGGCGGCGTGGGGATCGGGCGAAAATTCATGGTTCAGGAATCAACCCCATTGCCTCACCAAATCAACCCCCGGCGGTTTTCCCCGGCCGATCTCTTCCACAAATGCTCATAATCCAGTTCCCAACTCGTCTACCGCTCCATCTACCTGAATTCAGGGCTGATTTTTGTGGACGATTGTTTCCCTTGTCGGCTACTGTGATTTCTCAGAGAACCTAAAAACTATCAAATGATGAAACTGCTAAATTCTCTCGCCTGCCTGTCGTTCATGCTGCTTTCACTTTCTGCACACGCCGCAGACGTCACGATCCAGAACGCCTCGTCCGACAACGTTAAACTATACTCCAACAGCGGCAGAGGGTGGACTTATGAAGGAACGATCCGCGCAGGAAGCCGCGCTCAGACATTCCACACTCATGTGGGAGACAGCTGGGGTTTTTCAGATCCCCACAATTCGCGGATCGATATCATCAAAGAAATCACGGTGAGAAACTGGGGATCAAACTCTCTCGTTCTCACTGAACGCGACCTCGGGCACGGAGGCCCGCCCCCGATCATTCAGCGTAATATCACAATCACCAACTACTCGTCTAAACCGGTTGATGTTTATTCCGACCATGGGCACGGCTGGCATTCCGAAGGAACGGTCGGCGGCGGCACGACCGCAAAATTCCCGGTGGAAAACGGTGAAGAATGGGGAATCGACAATCCTTTCCAGCGCGGAATGAATCTCGTGAAGCAACTTTCCATCAAACCTTATGATCCGCTTCCCGGCATGACCATTACCGATCGGGAACTTGGAATCTCACAGCCGATCCGTCCGGTTCCTCGTCCGAAAACAATCACGGCTATCAATCGCAGCAGTGACGACTTGAAACTTTATGTCGACGAAGGCACTGGATACAAATACGTCGATACAGTCCGCAGGGGGAGCCAGGGAGTCTATGAAGCAAAAGTCGGCGACAACTGGACTTTTGATGATCCGCACATCAGAGGCATCAATCCAATCAGCCGGACACTCGTCAAAGCCTGGGGATCTAATATTCTCTCGGTGGACGATGCTGACTTCCATCATGACGAGGGCGGTGGAGCCATTCCTATTCCCCTTCCCCAGCCTGATGTTTCAATCACGTTCAAGAATCAGTCGATTAACAAAGGAAACGTATACCGGAAGACCGGACCATTCTCCAAAACGTACCTCGGAACCGTCGGACCGTGGGGCGCCAAAACCTACACTCTCTCCCCCGGAGACAATATCGTGATTTCGAAGCCGGGTTCCATCAAGACGATCAACTATCGCGTGCCTGAATTCAGCGAAACGTTCCCCTTCAAGTCCAAGGGCTGATCCATTCAGATTCTCACGATCCAACAGGGTTTGGTCATCATTCCAACCCTGTTGGATCGTTTTCAGTCATGAGCGTCACCACAGCCACACGGCAGCCAACGGTTTTCGAAGAGCGGGTTTACGAAGCGACCAGTCGTATCCCCGTTGGGAAAGTGACGACGTATCTCGAGCTTGGCCGCGAAATCGGCTGTCGTTCAGCTCAGGCCATCGGTCAGGCGCTCAAGCGAAATCCTTATGATGACGGGTCAGTTCCCTGCCATCGGGTTGTCTCCAGTTCACTCTCGATCGGTGGATTTGCCGGCACCAGCGAAGGCGATCCCATTCGCCACAAGCGTGACCTGTTGATTGCCGAAGGCGTCGTGTTTGAGTCCGAAGACGTCATTTCAGAATCCTGCCTCTTTACGTTCTATGCCTGAGGACGACGACACTCAGCCCGGGATCGGTAAGGACTACGCTTCGGACATGCGGGCAGATCTCTCGGAGATATTCGATGACCTGCGACGCTACCGCATGCCCTTCGGGAAATACAAAATGCGGCCGCTTTATGATCTGCCCTACGAGTATCTGCATTGGTTCATCGAACGCGGGAACGGTTTCCCGCAGAGCCGGCTGGGGGAGTTGATGGACTTCGTCTATCAGGCTAAAGCCAACGGCGCCGAGATCATTTTCTCACCGCTGAAACGTGAGAGTCGATCCCCCGATCCGATGCGCTGATCGATCTTACGCACGGGGCCTTACTTTCTCGCCAATCGTGGCCAGCACCTCCCGCGCTGTGGTTTCCCCTTTGGCGATGATTCGTTCGACGTGTTCGTTCAGAAATGCGGATTCATCCCGGGTGGTGCTCTTGCCCGTGACTACGATCACCGGAATCGATTTCAATCCTTCATCATCACTGATCCGGCTGAGAAATTCGAATCCATCCATGCCGGCCATGAGTAGATCAAGAATGATGGCTGCGGGTCGGGTCTTTTGCAGGATCTCAATTGCTTCCGTGCCATCGCCGGCCAACACCGCCTGCCAGCCCTGCTCACCGATGATTTTCCCCAGCAGCTCGCGGGAATCCTCATCGTCATCGACAATCAGAATGTTTCGTTGCGGCACCTGACTGGTGACCCGCTGCATGACACGCGACAGCCGGATGTTGTCGACCGGCTTGACGAGGAAATCCTCCACGCCGAGCGCGAGTCCCTGTTCATTTTTCGCCATGATCGATACCATGACAACAGGGATGGACTCCGTATCCGGATCACCCTTCAAATCAGATAACACCTGCCACCCGTCCTTGTCAGGCATCACCACATCCAGGGTAATAGCGTCCGGCTTCCGGGTTTTTGCGAGATTCAAACCGTCCTCGCCATTGTCCGCCACCAGAACATTGTAACCGTCACCTTCGAGCAATTTTTGAAGCAGCTCCCGAACGGCAGGATCGTCATCAATAATCAGGATTGTCCCGCCCGGAATGGAAATCGGTCCGGTGTGGTCATCCTCCCCGGCCACTGGGAGCAGCTCAATCTCGGCCTGGTGACCACCGGCTTTTTTCCTGGAGGATTGATGACGCCTCGCCAGCGGCTGTTCATCGCCCGCCACTCGATCATAACTTTCCGACGTAGCTTCATAGGGAAGCATGACTGTAAATTTAGTTCCTTTGCCCAGCTCAGAGATAAAGCCAATCTGGCCACCCATCTGAATGACCAGTTCACGCGCGATCGACAGCCCCAGTCCGTTCCCGCCCGGGTTGTCTTTACGCGTGGAGACAAAAGGTGTGAATGCTTTGGCCTGCTCCTCAGGGGACATCCCGCGTCCGGAATCCGTAATAGCAAACTCGACCCATTTCTCACCACTGATCTCACGACCGAGCGCTTCCACGGAAACTTGCCCCTCTTTCGTGAACTTCACCGCATTGCCGACCAGGTTATTAAGCACTTGCTGTACCCGCTTGGTGTCAGCGGTGATCGCTCCTATTTCTGAATCACAGTGCACCTTGAAACCAATCGATTTTGCCTGAGCCGCTCCTGAATGCGCATCTTCGATTCCCTCGAGCAATTCACACACGTTGATCTCTTCACGTTGAAGCGGATCGGCCCCCATGATGATTTTCTGGTAGTCGAGAATGTCATTCACCAGATCGAGTTCCCGTTTGGCCTGCGCCTGAATCTTCTGCAACCCCCGCTCCTGTTCCTCATCCAGATCAGACATCAGCAGATCATCGATCTGCATAAAAATCACAGTGAGTGGTTGGCGCAGATCGTGACTCACCTTCGCTACAAACGCGTCCTTCTCCCGGTGGAGCGACATCAACTTGTCGTATGCTTCTTCCAGTTCGAAGTTCGCCTTGTGTAACTTGCGGGTTCGATCAGACACGCGCTGTTCAAGCTGCCCGTGAAAGCTGATGACCTCTTCAAACACCCGCTTCGATGCCCGGGCGATATCCCCGACCTCATCCCGCCGGCGAATCGGAAGCTCACGGGCGAGCGATGCCAGGTTGGTGTGAAAATGCTCCGGGTCAGCCTCGGTCACACGCTGAGCAGTCGCCGTCATTTGTTTCAGCGGACTGATGAACAACATCGAAACAAGAAACGCAATCACACCTGCACCCGCTGCAATAAGGAACACGATATTCTTCAAGACAGACACCTCATGACGAATCGACGAAGACAACTCGTCTTCGAATACAGAATAGAGGAGCAAATAGTCGGAGGGGTGATCTGTGCTTCCGATACTGATCCTCACCGGACGAATGTAGATATCCGGGCAGTCCAGCGCGGAGCTCCACCAGTTAAACCCGATTTCAGGGTCATTGAATTTCGTCTGCAACGCCTTGGTCGCTTTCTCCTCCATGCGTTCGATGCCCTCCCGCGAAGGCGACAACAGTCGCAGTTCCCGGGAATCATTCCGCATCGCCCCCACCCTGCCATCAAAGAAACAGTCTTCGGACAAATGATCGAACAGGTGCTCCAACTCCTCCGGGTCAGCGGTCTTTAAAACTTTGGCCAGCGCCTTATTTGGCGTCCCCTCGATAAAGTAATACTTGGAATTCAGATCCACCGTTTTCTTGGAATCACTGGCGTCCATCGGAATCCGGTCCACTCGCGGATCTTCCTGCTCATCGGCATGAACCACCGCCTTTTCAGGATTCAACAGCTCTTGAAAATACTCGCTGACATACGGACGATTGGCGAATTCCAGAAAGACCTCATCATTCGGGTCATCCTCCCGGGTTTCCTCAGGACGAACCAGCAACTCCCCTCGATACGGATCCTGCAGGGCAAACAACTGCCGTGATGACTGCTCAGAAAAAAGAGACATCATGATCCTGACGTAGAGCTTGCGGGTGGCGGGTTGCTCTTCATTGGCTCCGGGTTTCTGCCGTGCATTCAGGCCAAACGGCAATGCCACCCAGACCACCGGCTCTTCACGTGAGACATTCGTCATTTCCCCCACCTTCTTCAGCACCACGTTCGACCTCATGATCGGAGACAGCACCAGTCGGTTCGTCGCCAGCTCTTCAGGAGTGGGGAACCAGATATCTTCGGGAGCCAGATGCGCTTTCTCTTCGATCACTTTGGATGCCAGGGGAAGCGCCCCCTCGACCGGAACAAGGTCGATCCTCAAATGCCGGTTCCAATATCGACTGCACAGCATCCGCGCCCGCTTCACAATTTCCTCGTCGGTCGTCTCGGGATTCGCCACCATTGCCTGAAACTCGTGGTTCAGGGACAGATTGACGATGTCCTCACGCAGGCCATCCACCTGATCCACAATTTCCCATCCCCGAAGGACCGACTCGTCACCCAGATCGACCAGCTCGTGGTCCCGCAACAGAAAAGTGGCACTATCAAGCAAGCGGTGAGCAACAAGGTATGCGGTAGCCGCCGCCGATATGACGACGAGGATCGCGACTTTTCCGCGGATGCTAAAATTCATGTGAAGAAAGAAGACAGACAGTTTTTGATGGCGTGAAACCGGACAGGTTACGCATTCTCTACATTTTCAGCCCGTGTTACAACCTTAAGCTATGAAGACGAGTCCAGTTTGGTTTTATGCAATTTTTCTTTTCGGCGCGGTATTTCACCTCTCCGCCGAGGATGAAAAAGTAACGAAAGTCGGGATGATCGGGCTCGATACCTCCCATGCACTGGCCTTTACCAAGATCCTCAACGGGAGCGACCTGAAAGGCGCCAAAGTGATCGCCGCAGTTCCACAATCCAGCCCCGACATCGAATCCAGCCACACCCGGATCGATGGCTACGTCAAAACACTGTCCGAAGACTGGGACGTGAAAATGTATGACTCCATCGAAGCCATGTTGCCTCATGTCGACGCGGTCATGGTCGAAAGTGTTGACGGGCGCCCTCACCTCGCACAGGCAAAGCCGGCCATCGAAGCCGGAAAGATGGTCTTCATCGACAAGCCCATGTCGGCGTCACTGAAAGATGTTCTGGAGATTTTTGACCTCGCCAAAAAGCACAACGTCCCGGTGTGGAGCACCTCCAACCTTCGCTATCATGCCGGAGTTGTGAAGGCAGCCAATGCCGACGTCGGCGAAGTCACGGCCGTCATCAGCTACGGCCCTGCGTCACTTGAAGAACATCACATCGATCTCGCCTGGTATGGCATCCATCCGACCGAAGCCCTCTTCACGGTGATGGGCACCGGCTGCAAATCCGTTCAGCGCACCCACACCCCCGGCACCGATGTGGTCACCGGCCTGTGGGATGATGACCGCATCGGCACCCTCATGGGGATTCGAAAAGGCAAAGCTTTCTACGGCGTGAAAGTATTCGGGACCAAAGGAATGGTCGAAGAGAAAGCGGGCGGCGCCTATCCCGAGCTCATGGCAGAGATGGTGAAGTTCTTTCAAACCGGAACCCCACCCGTCTCTCCTGAAGAAACCATCGAGCTGTTTGCCTTTATGGAAGCAGCGGACGTCAGCAAAGAAAAAGGCGGAGTGCCGGTGCTCATCGCAGACGTCCTCGCCGCCGCTCGAAAGTAAGTGCTCCGGCTGACCGGACTATCGAAACAACAGCGGAGCAAAGTCGGCCAGATAGCCACGCCAAATCGGCCAGGCGTGGCTTCCTTCTGTCAGCACCCATTTGTGACCGATGCCGGTCTCTTCCAGTTTGCTGACCAACTTCTCGTTCTCCTTCAGCAGAAAGTCATCCTTACCGCAGGCGATCCACAAAAGATCCAGCTGCTTGTTGGTTTTGTCGGGGGCAGACAAGGCGACATCGATCGCTTTGAAATCCGGGATCGCAGCACTGAACGCGCCGACCTGAGAGAACGTATCCAACTCGTTCAACCCGATCGTCAGGGAGTGAAGCCCGCCCATCGACAAACCGGTGATGGCCCGGTTCTCCCGCCCTGCCTTCACACGATACAACTTCTCCGCCATTGGCAGAGCCGCCTCCATCAAATCCCGCCGCAACTCATCCGTATTTTCATCAGAGCGCCCGTTGCCATATGATTCCGGAATAGGATGACCGTCCAGCATCACCACAATCATCGGCTTTGCCTTACCGCTGGCGATCAGATTATCCAAAATCCAATGCGCCTTTCCGTAAGCGGTCCACGTGGCCCCGCCATCACTGTGACCGTGTTGCAATACCAATAGCGGGTATTCTCCTTCACCGGTTTCATATCCTGCCGGAGTGTAGACCCGCATCTCACGATATCTTTCTATCGGTTTTGAAAAATAACCGTGCGTGTGAACGGTGCCGTGCTCGATCTCAGGATCGAAATCAAAGACATTCCCTCCCGGGATGTGCAACACGCTCGTTTTCGGCGACCGCATCGGCTTCAGGGCCGGGTTTCCCGGGTCCACCTGCTGCACGCCATCGATGCTGAAGCTGTAGCCATAGAGCCCCGGCTCGACGGAGTCCAACGTGCCCTCCCAGATGCCCGTCTCCTCATTCAAGGTCAGCTCCAGCTTGCCTCTGGCCATCTCACCCGACACCGTCACCGCTTTTGCTTTGGGGGCTTTGATCCGAAAGGTGACCTTTCCATCGTCGTGGATCGTCGGGGACACAACCGGAGCAGGGCGCGACCTCTTCTTTTCGGGTTTTTTCTGATCCTGGGCATCCAGAACGTTCAATGAGACAACCGTAAGTGCCGCGAGAAAAATGGGTGTAAACCGTGAAATCATAGCCCGGATTCTAGCTTCAATCGCCCTTCAGCAACCACCTCGAAATCAGACGTGTAGGTGCGAGCGCCTGTTGCAGAGAATCACGGCGCATGGTATCAAATCGCAATGAAACCCCTGCTACTTTTGCTCCTCGGAGCAGTCATCGCATCCACCTCTGCCTCCGCCCGTGAATTCCGCGATTTCACAAACAAGGCGGGAAAAACGATCAAGGCCGAGCTGCTTGATCTACAGGATGGCAAAGTCAAGATCCGCGCCAACGGCCGTGTCTTTGATGTGCCGGTGACGGATCTCTCCGAGGCCGACCAGACCTTCCTTACCGAGTGGGATTTGAAACGCAAGGGCGACGAAGAATCCCTCTACTACAGCGAGGTCGTATTCGAAGACGATTTCTCAGGCGAAGACTTCGGCGAAGGGTGGCACCACTATAAGAGCGAAAGCGTCCTTCAAGAAGGCGTGCTGATTGGAAAAACCATCGACATCAATGATCATGCCGGGGTCGACGGGATCCGGTTTGAGGGCCGCAAAGACATGGAGGTTTCCGTGAAATTCAAGTTCGCCGGTCCCGAAGCGGAACGGTTCAACGTGTGGTTCGACGACAAGGACTACAAAGGGGCTCATGCCGGGCACATCACCAGCGTCGCCATCTGGCCGACGGGCGGGAACATCTCCGACGCCAAGACCGGCAACATGGAGAATTCAATCTACGAGATGAAGAAATCTCCCGCCGGTCTCGATGACGAAACCAAAAAACTGCTCGAGACCAAGACGACTAAACTGGAGATCGACATCGAGAAGGACAAAGACGAATGGCACGAACTTCTCATTCGGACCAAAGGAAACCTCGTGACCGTATTCGTCGATGGCGACGAAGTCGGTTCCCTGGAATCTGAAGGCAACGGACACACCACCAAATCGCAGGTGAGCCTCACCACGAACGCCAATGACGTTCACTATGACGATTTTCTGGTTCGGGCGGCACCCGCGTCTGCTTCCGACGAAGAGCCTGAGTGACCGTCACCTCAGAAAACAAGACTTCGGTTTCCCATTAAAGTAGCCGATAACCAAAGCAAAACGAAGGGTAGCACCTAACTGTTTGGATTTTTCATCTTGGTCGGGTCTGACCACTCCATGGTCCACTCCTCTGCTGCTTTGACCGCCTTCTCAAACTCATTTTCTGGAACGTAGAGACTACGAAGAGCGATAAGATTGTCACCACGGTCTGACATCAACACACCTTGCTGATCAAATTCTGTCGCAAATCGACTTTGAATCCGAACATTAGGCTCGCACCACTTGTCCGGGTCAAATCCGATTTCATCGAACCGGTCGGATACAACACTCAACAAATACGTGGTCCAAAATTGTGAATCGACGTCAAACGCCCGGTAATCTAAATCTGCCACACGGTGCCCATCAATGTTGACCCACCAACCGAAGCGCCCTCCCCATGCTGACCAGTTGTAATAAGAGCGCCTTTTTGGAAACCGAAACCAGCTCATCTCTTAAGCATAACTGAATTAATATTGAAATCCCCTACTTTTCCACCTGATCCACTCACACCAAGGTTCAGCCAGGAAGATCTTTAGAGAAATCCAGGCCCAACGATCAGACCCTGTTGCCTCAGCGAACGTACCCTGTTGCCTCGTGATCAACATCATCCGCGAGTCAAGGATGACCTTCGACTCGATGCAATGCTCGTCTGCAAGTCAAAGATGACCTTCGAGCCGGTGCAAAGCTCGTCTGCGAGTCAAAGATGACCTTCGAGCCGGTGCAATGCTCGTCCGCGAGTCAAAGATGACCTTCGAGCCGGTGCAAAGGTCGTCTGCGAGTCAAAGATGACCTTCGACTCGATGCAATGCTCGTCCGCGAGTCAAGGATGACCATTGCACCTTGATGCGGAGCGTTTTGTGAAATTCGGGTGACTCATCTCTCGTCTAATCGCCACGCGTAACAGTTGGAGAATCGGATTTTCCTGCTAAACTGCCGCAGTTTTTCCTCTGTAACACAAACAACACTCGATTTTTTTCTGACGATGAGCGCAGCCCCTGCCTCCCCTCCCCCAACTGAAAGTTTGCCTGACGAAAGTGGCCATTTCGGCACCTACGGTGGCCGTTTTGTACCGGAAACACTGATGGCGGCTCTGAATGAGCTGACGACTGAATACGAAAAGGCCAAAGCGGACCCGGCTTTTCAATTGGAACTGGACGGGTTGCTGTCCGAGTTCTGTGGCCGTGAGACGCCACTCTATTTTGCGGAGCGGTGGACTGAAAAGTGCGGCGGCGCAAAGATTTACCTGAAGCGCGAAGATTTGCTCCATACCGGAGCTCACAAGATCAATAATGCGCTGGGCCAGGTGCTGCTCGCCAAGCGACTGGGTAAAAAACGGATCATCGCGGAGACGGGAGCGGGACAACACGGGGTGGCCACGGCCACGGTGGCGGCTCGTTTTGGATTGGAATGCATTGTCTACATGGGCGCGGTCGATATGGAGCGCCAATACCTGAATGTGGTGCGGATGCGCCTGCTCGGGGCAGAAGTGCGCGGGGTTGAAGCGGGGCAGAAGACTTTGAAAGAGGCGGTCAATGAAGCGTTGCGTGACTGGGTCACCAACGTGGATTCTACTCATTATATCCTGGGAAGTGCGCTGGGACCGCATCCTTACCCGATGATGGTGAGGGATTTTCACCGGGTCATCGGCCTGGAGGCTCGTCGCCAAATCCTTGAGCGTGAGGAGAAACTTCCAAATCTACTGGTGGCCTGTGTGGGCGGTGGATCCAATGCGATTGGTTTGTTTCACCCCTTTCTCGGGGACACGGACGTAAAAATGGTCGGTGTTGAAGCGGGCGGACACGGTATTGTGAAAGGCGATCACGCGGCGCGTTTCCAGGGTGGAAAGCTGGGTGTTCTCCAGGGAACCAAAACGTGGTTGCTGGCTGATGATGACGGGCAGATTGAGCTGACTCACTCGGTTTCGGCCGGGCTGGATTACGCAGCGGTCGGCCCGGAACATGCCTACCTGCAATCGGAAGGCCGGGTGGAATACACTTACGCAACTGATGACGAGGCGCTCGCGGCATTCCGTCAGTTAGCCGAAATCGAAGGGATCATTCCGGCGCTGGAGAGTTCTCACGCGCTGGCTTATGTGGAAAAAGTCGCAGGTGAGATGTCGGGTGATGAGATCATCATCGCGAATCTCTCAGGTCGCGGTGATAAGGACGTGGAGCAGGCGGCGAAGTTTTTGCTGCCGGATATGAAGAGATGATCCGGTGGGGAACAGTGCTGATGGTTCTGCTGTTTGCGGTCGCCCCGGCGATCACAGCGCAGGAGAAATCGCATCCCACTGAAATGACGACGACGGCCGGAAAGAAGTATTCCGGGGTGAAGATCAACAAGGTCGAACCGGACGGGGTGAGTATTTTTCACTCGGGAGGTGTGGCCAAGCTGAAGTTCGAGGACTTGTCTCCGGAGTTGCAGAAACACTTCGGATACGACAGGGAAAAAGCGGCGGCTTTTGCGAAGGCGGAAGCGGCCCGACAGGCAAAGCTGCGGGCGGAGAATGAGAGGCGTCGCAAGATCGCCACGCTGGGCTCATCTGTCATGAAAGCGGAGCAGAAGAAGAATCTCATTGCTCAGGAAGTAGAGGCCAAAAAGGATGCCGAGTATCAGCGCCGGTTCGCACAACGGATGAAAGTGAGGCTGCAAATCGTCCGGTATGATGAAGAAAACGACGGAGCCATTGCGAGCTACAGCAAAGCGAAGCAGGTAAAAGAAAACTACATGAGCGGAGCCATTCGCAGAGAGCGAACGGTGATCCGGTGGAGTCAGTATTCAAGAGAATTCATTTTCATCCGGGGCCTAAAAAAAGGCACAGGTGAGCGCTGGGAAGGCATTGTGATGCCTGATGGTGGTTTTGTGGATGACGGCTCAAAGATCCGTCCCACCGCCTACCAAGCGTACGAAGTGCTCGAATCAGACTGAATAGGCGGCGGCAATATCTTCGGGAATCACGGCGGGCCGTCCGGTTTCGGCGTCAACCATGACGTAGTCGAAATAGCCTTTGGCGCTGACTTTCTCATCGCTCTGCCTGATGATTTCGAACTCGACCCGCACGCCGTGCCTTCGCATTTCCGAGACATGGGTGCGCACCAGCATGGAGTCGCCGAGGTGCAGGCCGCGTTTGTGATCGATGTGCGCGGTTTTGACATACCAGCTGTAGCCACGCTCGAGAAAATCGGTCATCGACATCTTGTAGCAGCGCTCCATCTGATCAAAGCGGGCCGCGAGGACGTAGTCCAGGTAGCGTGAATTGTGGACGTGCCGGTTCATATCGATGTCATCGGGCCGGACATCGAGCGGGGTTTCGAATGTGGAGAATCCTTCTGCCATAGGGGAGTTGGTTTTTGCGGTGAGACACTATTGGATCGATCAGCATCAAATCAGGTGAAAACATTCAAAATATCGCTGCGGATGATTGCTATTCAGGAGACGACTGAGTATTCTCCTTAGCCGATCGTATTGACATGAACCAACCTCCGCAAACCGTCCAGGAACGCCAGCGTCTGATTTTAGAGCAAGCTGAAGATCTTGTTTACAAGAAGGTCGAGTCGGGGCCGGATTTGAATATCTATTTCTACATGCCGGACAGTTTCACGGAGGGGCCGCCGCGGCCTGTGATTCTGTTTTTCTTCAGCAGTGGCTGGGACCGCGGGCACATCACGCAGTTTGCCCCGCAAGCGCTTCACTTTGCGGATCGGGGAGTGGTGACCGGCCTGGTGGAGTATCGCACGGCGGCATCGCACGAAGCTACGCCGGTGCAGGCCATGCAGGACGGGCGTTCAGCTGTGCGGTGGGTTCGCGAACATGCGTCGAAGCTGAATGTGGATCCTGAAAAAGTGATCGTGGCCGGCGGACGCGCCGGGGGACACATTGCGGGGACGTTGCTTTTGAATCCGAAGCTGAAGGATGATGAGACGGACAATGTGGAGACGGACGGGGCACCTGACTGCGCCATGCTTTTCAGTGCACTGGTGGATTTCGATAAGGACAGCTACGGGGTCGACCGGTTCGCCAGTGTGGGCGAAGCAAAGGACTACTCGCTCTCCAGGTTTATCGGGTTTGATCGCCGGCCCATGCTGATCTTCCACGGCACGGCGGATCGTTTCGTGGATTACACGGATGTGGAGTATTTCGCTAAGAAGATGAAGCGGAAGCGGAACGTCTGCGATTTCTATGCGTATGACGGTCGCGACGAAAACTTCTACAACCTAAACGTGGATCCTTTTTCCTATGAAGCGGTGCTGGGACAATGTGACGACTTTCTGGTCGAGCACGGCTTTCTCAATGCACGGGGCGAAGGGGAGGATGACGCCCGGCTGATCAGTTGGCGGGAAAGTGACTTTTGATCGTGGGATCGCTGGCAGAAATCTCCATTACATGCCCGCCAAGGTAACCCACGATGGTTTTCCCACCGGGCTGATACACGTTGGGACTGATAAGAATTGGTGTGTTGCTCCTGCCTTTGTCGGTGTGTCCCGGCACGTAGCGGTAGGGATTCCGATTGCCCGCCCCCGGCTCCGGCGCTGAAAACAGCGACCGACTGTCGATGTAATCGGGATAGAGGTCATCAAGCTTCGCCGGGAACTTCCCTCCATTGTCTGCGGCGTAGATTCGCAATCCCAACAGAAGCTGGCGCACGTTGCTGGCTTCTGCCGAGCGCAGAGCGCTTGCTTTTTGTTCTTCCAGATATGCTTTGCCCCAAATCGCCAGCCCTCCAATGGCGAAGAGGCTGGCAACGGTGATGCACCCGATAATAACAAGCTTTTTGTTTTTCATACCGGGAAGGCTGCGAAGACGGCTGATTACTTCTTCCGCGGCTTCCAGTTGGGGTTTTCTTTGTGGGCCTCATCCATCAGGTTCGCGGCCTTCTTAACGATGTCGGGATGAGTTGCTGCCACGTTGTTTTCCTCGCCGAGATCCTTGGAGAGATCATACAACTGGATATCGCCTTTGAAGATGGGAACACGGATAGCTTTCCAGTCTCCGAACCGCACGGCCTGCTTGCTGGTCCTTTCGTAGAACTCCCAATACTGAACGTCTTTCTGTTTCTGCTTATCCGTTTGCCCCAGCAGAGCGGGAAGGAAACTCACTGAGGTGGTGTCGTCAGGCAGCGTGCCGCCGCTCATCTCCACTGCAGTGGCCATGAAGTCATCGAACGCCGCCACGTGGGCGCTTTCTGAACCGGCTTTGATTTTTCCGGGCCACCAGGCAACGGTCGGGACACGGATACCGCCTTCGGTGAGATCCCGTTTCATGCCGCGCAGGGGGCCGTTGGCATCGAAGAACTCGGGATCGTTGCCGCCTTCTTTGTGGTGGCCGTTGTCGGAGGTGAAGATGACGAGGGTGTTTTCGTCGACGCCGAGATCGCGCAGTTTGTTGAGGATTCGTCCTACATCGCTGTCCATCCGGCTGATCATCGCGGCCTGCCCTTTGTTGGGTTCGGTCCAGTCTTTGTCAGCATAGATCCCATGGCTGGGAACGTCCTGCCCGTTGCCGGTGCCCCGGGTTCCCTCGTTATTGGCGTGAGGGATATTGAAGGCAAGATAGAGAAAGAACGGCTCAGCAGCTTCAGCTTTCTCGTCGAGCCACTTGAGGGATTCTTCGACGACGAGATCGTGAGCGTAATCGATACGGCCCTCGGGGGTTGCCCACCCTGCCCCGTCATCCGGGAGGCCTTTTTCTTTTCTCATCGCGGTCCACTCGGGATCAGTGATGTTGCGCAGTTTGACTCGATCGCTGTCCCTGATCAGGAACTCGGGAAAGCCGTTGTGAGCATGGCGCTGGTTCAGGTAGCCATAAAAGTAGTCGAAACCCTGGCGGTTCGGGTGACCGGTGGAGCCAATTTCGCCCAGCCCCCATTTGCCAATCAAGGCTGTGTTGTAACCGACATCTTTGAGGACTTCGGCAACAGTGACGTCCTCTTCGCGGAGGGTTTGCGCAGGACCTCTTGCATTTCCCCGCACCCAGGTGCGCCCGGTGTGCTGCCCGGTCATCAGGACGGAGCGGGATGGAGCGCAGACGGTTGAGCCGGCGTAGAAATCGGTCAGCTTCATACCTTCTGCCGCCATCCGGTCGATCTCGGGGGTCTTGATTTTCTTCTGACCGAAACAACCGAGGTCGCCGTAGCCAAGGTCATCGGCGAGGATGAATATGATGTTGGGCTTATCGGCTGCCGACAGGGTTGACGCTGCCGACAATGCGAGCAGGGCGCATAGGAGATTTTGAAGGAACTTCATTGTGACGTTTAAACAGAGTTGAGGAATCGGTTCAAGAATGATCGTAGGGCTACTTCGCCTCGAGGACAGCCACATGATCGGGCTGGAGGAAGGATTCGATGCTGAGCCGTTGCGATCCTCCCGCGACTGAAACGGAGCCGGCCTGTTCGAGGTCGAAGAAGTTGATCCGTCGTTTTGCGAGTTCGTCGATCCATTCTGCCGGGATCCGCTCGAAGACTGGAAAGCCGGCATTGGTCGCGACGACTGCCTGCGGATCAACGGCATTGAGAAACTCGATCAACCCTGACGGGGTGTTGGCATGGCGGCCTTTGATCCAGAGGTCGGATTTGAGATCACTGCCGTTTTCAAGCAGCCATTTCTCGACGGTGAATCCGGCGTCGAAGGTGAACAGAATCCGCCAATGGTGATGATGGAGTCGCACGACCAGACAATGGTCATCGGCACGCGGCTGGTCGGGATAGCTCCGCGGCGGGTAGAGGACTTCCAGCGTGGTATCGGTGTCCAACTGCAGACGGCCGCCACGAACGAGCTGGTAGTTGGGGATTTCCAGCAGATCGGCAGCGGTGCGAATTGTTTTATAGACCCGGGCGCGATTGCTGAGGTGGCTTTCGAAGGTGGCACGGGGCTGGAAGCGATCAATCACGATTGGCATGGCACCGATGTGATCCTGGTCGCCATGACTGAGAAAGACGCCTTCGAGTTGGTTGATCCCGTGAGATCGCAGCAGGGGCTGGACTTTGCCACGAAACAGGAACGGATCACCGGTGTCGATGAGCCAATGGCGCTCGCTCGCAGCCGATGATGATGATGAATCGAGTCCCGGTATGGAAAGTAGATTGGCGGACGAGCCGTCGTTGGCGAGAATTTGAAGGGAAAAGTCCTGGGCGAAGTCAGGGGGTGTCGTCCGCAGTGTAATATCAGGGGCACTCAGATAGCCGCCCGGAATGGTTGAGAAAAGAAAAGCCAGCTTCACCAGCCAGGTAGCGAGCGTGGCATTGGCATGGTTCAAGAAAGCAGTTACAAACGTGGCTTTAACCGCAAACAGGATCGATGAAGCCACAGCAATACCGATGATCACAGTGGCGATGGGGATCATCACGAGGTTCGCCATGACCCCAGTGAGGGTGATGATTTTAAAATACCATCCGATCAGGAACAAAGAACCGATCCAGGCAGCGAGTGACACACCGAGGCCGTTTGAAAACAGTTTCACCGCGGAGTCAGCCCAAATACGGAGCCGCGGGACGAGTCGGCGGGGCATAAGGGGCTCGATTTGAAAGGGGCGATAAAACAGTCGCCCGATTGGCTCAGCAAAGAGAATGATGGTCAGAAGCACAGCGAAGGAGAGCTGAAATCCGATTTGAAAGAGCTCCTGGGTGTTGAGCGCCAGGATGATCAGTGCTGCAAATCCGAGGCTGTTGATCACCCTGGGATTCCTCCGAAAGCAGAAGGCGGCGGCGACCACGCACACCATAATAGCCGCACGGATCGCAGAAGGTCGCAAGCCTGTGATGAACGCATAAAACAGGATCGCCGGAATCATGATCATTGATGCCACGCGTCGGGAAACACCAAACAGAGGAAGTATAAAGTAACAGACTCCCGCGATGATCCCGATGTGAAGGCCGGATACAGCGAAGATATGCATCGTGCCGCTGAGCCGGAAGAGGTCTTCGATTTCCTCCGGCGCGTCTTCCCGTGTTCCCAACACCATGGCGGTCACCACGGCACGGGATTCAACAGGCCGGTCCTGAATTCCATAGTTCAGCGCATCATCCAGCCATTTCCGGGCCACAATGGCGGCAGCCACTAAGGGGTTCCCTTGATTCGATTGAAGTATTTTGACCCGGTCCCCTGCCTGGACCCGAAATTTTCCAATCGCATCGTTCGCCCGATAGTGGAATTTCTTTTCATCGAAAGCTCCCTGAGAAGTCGCGGCAAGAAGCGGCTCGAACTTGCCTGACAGTTCAATGCGATCTCCGTATTGGAGTTTTGAGGGAAAGACTTCGAAGAAAGCGGGGAACTGGCTATCACAGGCCCACGTCCTCCCTGCCAGATCGAACTGATAGATTTTCAAAACACTTCTCGCTGAATTCTGCGAGCCAGTCCCAACAATTTTGGGCTCAGCCACAATTTCAGCGATGACGTTGCTGACACGGATTGATTCCCCCCGATTGAGATTGGGAAGAAGGAAGAAATCATGGATCGAATTGATCTTCTCAGTGTGTAACGCAGCAAATCCAAAGACCACGGCAATCACAGCCATGGAATTGCGAAGGATTTTGAGATCAAGAAATACAAAAGCAGTCGCCGCAGTTCCCAATGCAACATAGGGAAACAGATCTGAATCCCGGTATTCTCCAATAACCACACCAACAGAAGCGAACAAACTGAACACAAAAAGAGGAGCCAAACTCCAAAGACGATTAAACCACCGATGCATTAATTTTTTGGATTCTTTGAAAAATGCTCTTGGCAAGGCGTCGAGTGTGGATATAGATACAGCCTACCTAACGGTGCGCAGGCACGGTGAAGTGAAATTACAGCAGATTTGTTCAGGATTGTTAAAATTTTAAAATTAATCTTGTAAATACTGTAATTTCTGTAAAATTATTCATCGTGAAATGCGGGCATAGCTTAATGGTAAAGCCCCAGCCTTCCAAGCTGATTATGAGGGTTCGATTCCCTCTGCCCGCTCCAACATCAAAAACTGCTGCACTATGAAAACTATCCGCACCATTGCGTTCACGCCAATCCTGGCGATTACTGCCATTTTGGCAGTGGCAAATCAGTCCGACGCTCAATTAAAAATTGACTGCGAATCGGTCGCCGAAAGGGTCAAAACGGCAATCGAAGGAAAGCCAAACCAGGTTCTGACTATCGTTGAAGACGCACTTGTTGCTTACAGTGGATGCGTTGACACAATCGTGATTACTGCGATCGAGACTTCGAAAGCTGATGCTGATTTGGTCAAACAAATTGTGCTGGTCGCCGTCACCACGGCTGAAGATGAAGCGCCCCAAATTGCAGAGGCCGCAGTAGCAGCTGCTCCGGATCACGCAGACTCCGTGAGGGAAGCTTTTGCTGAAGCATTTGAAAAGAAAACGGCTGAGGCAGGTAAAGTCGCGACTACATCTGAGAAATTGGAACAAGTCGAGAAAGAACAGGAACAGAGGACCGCTGTAAGCTCGACGGCAACAACTCAGGCTAAATCTGCACTGACAGAATCAGCCAACCTCGGTAGCGAAAGCATTCCAACTGAAGCTCCGCCTCTGAAGAAAATGCAATCTTCACAATCTCAGCCCTATGAAACCAACGATGGGAAAGCTGTGATTGGTGAGGTCAGCGGAAAGTCGATTGTGGCTGACGACGGGAAGTCGGTGATCTACGAAGACGGGAAAAACTATCTTTATGATGGGAAGTCCGTAGTTTACGAACCCGGTATTGGAGGTTATGCGCCCCCCGAAACCCAGGGCTTTTCCTATGGCCCGGTCGATTTTGCCGGCGTATACCTCATCCCCCCTGTTGCAAGTGCCCGGCCTATGATTGAAGAACCAATTCGGGAAAACCGGGTCACCATCGTTCGGCGTTTTATACCACGGAACCGGACCATTATCCGCTCGGTTCCAATGTCGCCAACCAGTCCGTAATTCGCATTGATTAGGTAGATTTTCCAATATTGAACCCACCGTTGGTCATTCCAACGGTGGGTTTTTTTGTGTTCAATTTAATTAATTTTAAAATTTAATGGAAATTAAACTTGAATAAGAGCGATATTTTAATATATTTTCCATAATTCCTAAAATTATGAACCTGCTAACTAAATCAAATCCCCGAGTAGCCAGCGTCACAGCTTGCCTGTTCCTTGCTTTTGGGGTCAGTCAGTCTGCCTCAGCTCAGGGGCTCCTTGGTATCGGGACCTACGGGTCTGAATTCACAGAAGCGTCCCCCCTTCGAATTTCGGTAGGGACAGAAGCTGGATATGATACAAATACCAACACTTCATCGGACAATAAAAACTCGTCGGCTTATGCCGGAGCCGGCGTCGGCCTTTTCTACGCTTTTGCGAACGAATTGACCCGTCTTGATCTCGGCGGCAATCTGTCAGGACAGTGGTACGACGACCCGGGGACTTTAAGCGACGATGTTTTTTACAACACTCGACTTTCAGCCAACGCCAGTCACCGACTGAACGATCGCACTCGAATCACCAATAATTCGCTGGTAGCCTACGAAATTGAGCCTGACTACCTGATTGGAGCTTCTATCGCGCTCCGCGACGATCAGTACCTCTATTTTTACAATCGGACGGCTGTCTTTTACGAATTGTCAAAACGTTGGAGTTCGGTAACTGGCTATGCGATCCAGGGAATCACTTACGAAGAATCACTCCTCAGTAACCGCGAAGATCGCCTTACTCACACAGTTAATCAGCAGATCCGATATTCTTTGACTCCCAAAACAACGTTGAAGGGGGAATACCGTTTCAGCAAAACGGATTACGATTCAATTAACTATGACTCAAATTCTCACTTCGCTCTCGCTGGAGTGGATCATCGTTTTTCAGACTCCACTGCTGGAACATTCGTCGCCGGTGCAGAATTTCGGGAATACGACACTTTCAACGCAGGCGACTCGACTCAGCCTTATGTTGAAGCAGGCGTTACTCACCGCACTTCCACTCGAACTTCGTTTCGTTGGATTGCCCGCGCCGGACTCGAGAACAACGAAATTTTCGGCTTCCGTGAGCGCTATTCATACCGGACCGGCGTCACCGTAAATCACGCAATTTCTGACAAATTACGTGCAACTGGTGGTGTCAGCTATGTTCACAGTGATTTCAAAGGAGCCCAGTTCGACAGTATCAGCGAAGATGCAGTTTCGCTGCAAGCGGGTCTTGCTTATCGGATTGTTGAAAACATCGATCTGCGCCTTGGTTACCTCTTCACCAATTACAGTTCCGACGACGAAAACCGGGACTACGATCGCCAACGGGTATCACTGGGCGCAACGGCCACTTTCTAATTTCCTTCAACACACACCAATCGAGGTTCTCAAAAAGCTCTACCTGGAAACAGGTGGAGCTTTTTGCATTCCCGAAAGCTGGTAAAATTAAATCAAATCCAGCCAAGAGCGATGACAACAAGGTAAGCAACTTTTGTCAGAACATGAAGGCCCTGGTCAGTTCCAAAGCTTGTTTTCCCTTCACATTTAGCTGCGTCAATAATCCAGTGAATAATCAACTCTGCGACTGCCAGGATCGCACTTCCAGTAATCACCCAAACAAATCCGGCATGAATCAATGCATGCGCAGTCATCAGGTAAACCCACAAGTGCTTAGGTGGCTTATCACCGTCCGCGAGCATTGGAGCTGGAACGTGACGATTTTTACCGAGAGCGATAAATTCTCCCTGAAGCGGGAAGTCTGCTAGCGCATGCCCGATTAACAGGGCAAAGAATAGACTCAGAAAAGCGACCGGATCATTCGCCGACACGACCACAGGAAATGCAAGACTCAAATGCAGCATGGGTGGCAAAATGCTCGCCGCTGCGGCGCTACCCGTCAAGTGCAGGATTGGCTATAAGGAATCCACCATAGCTTCTCGAGCCATCGCGACTTTCTCATTTGTCTTGCGCAAGCGCATACTCAATTGCGTTGCAACACTCACTAACAACCGGGCCGCAGCTTCTGGACTACTCTCAAGAAACCGCTCCAAACTGGATCGATCAATTTTCCAAACCTGCGAAATCGATTTACTGACCACACTGGCACTTGCCTTACCCGGGTCAAAGATATTGACTTCGCCGATGGTGTCGCCGGCTTTCATACTTCCCAGCAAAACCGAGCGCCCTGTTGTTTCTGTCTGCACATGAAATGAACCCATGATGATCAGAAATAGCGAATCCTGCTCCTGCCCCTCAGCAATTAAAACATCCCCTTCGTTTGCTGAGATGAATTCTCCATATTTTTCAAGCTCGCGACGCTCATCATCGTCAAGCTCCTGAACAAATCCCATTGGGGGCAAATCTGGTAATGTCTCGCTCATATCAAATCTAGTGTGGTCGTTAAGAACAGGATCCTAGCGAAACAGCAGTGACTTACCAGCAAAAATCATGCCTTATACCACCAGCAGGACTGGATTTTCGATCAGGCGCTTCAATTCCGCCATATAAGACGCCCCAACCGCACCGTCAATCACCCGGTGATCACAGCTCATCCCAATCCACATCCGCATCCCCGGCACAATCTCATTCGCAGAGTTTACAACCGGTTGCTTTGAGATCGTTCCCACTGACAAAATAGCAGCCTGGGGCGGATTGATAATCGCATCAAAATTATTGACCCCATAGCCTCCAAGGTTTGAGATCGTTATCGTTCCTCCCTGCATCTCATCCGGCGCCAGCTTTTTGTCACGCGCCCGTCCGGCAAGATCTTTAATTTCAGCACTGAGCTGACGCATGTTTTTACCTTGAGCCGAACGAATAACTGGAGTCACCAACCCATCATCAATCGCCACAGCAACTGAAAGGTGAACTTCTCCATAGTACAAAATGGAATCCCCCTGAAAAGTTCCATTCACCTCGGGGACAGCAGTTGCGGCCATCACTGAGGCCCGCATAATAAAATCATTTACCGTATATTTCGGCCCGCCATTGGAGAGACTCGCCTCATTGACCTGCGAACGCAGTTTCATCATTGGCTCCGCATCAATCTCCACATTGAGATAAAAGTGTGGAACCGTGGTTTTGCTTTCCAATAATCGCTCAGCAATCACCCGGCGCATTCCGGATAGTTTTACCACTTCGTCACCTTTTGAAACTGGAGCAGGAACCAAACCAATTCCGCCCCCTCCCCCGGTGAAACCGCCTTCAGCGGCCATCAAGACATCATCTTTCACGATACGACCGCCAGGACCTGATCCCCGGAGTGCTCCGATTTTGACTCCGTGTTCTTCAGCCAGTCGCTTTGCCAACGGCGATGCTTTTACGCGCTCCCCACTCGAGTTTGCTGCGACAGGAAGCGCCCCCCCAGTCTTGGATGGGGCGGCAGAAGAAGTCGCCGTGGAAGCCGGAGCAGGTTTCTCATCCGCCGCTTTCTCCTGATTGGATTCCTCTGCGGGAGCTTCTTCAGCACTGGCAGGAGGCTGGTCTGCGTTTTCGGGTGGCTCTTCACCATCCTCCAGGACAAGAGCCAGCGTCGCACCAAGAGGAGCAGCGTCCCCTTCGTTGATATAAATCTTGTGAATCACCCCCTCTTCAAACGACGACATCGTCATCGTCGCTTTATCGGTCTCCACTTCAGCAATCTCTTCATCGATCGAAACCGATTCACCCTCCTTCTTCAGCCACTTGAGCAGAGTTCCCTCCGTCATCGTATCACTCAATTTCGGCATCGTGATGTAAGCAGGCATAGCAAATAAATCGGCTGTCTGGAAGAATGTCTGTGTTGTGAAGAAGGATGGAGGCGAGGGCGGGAATCGAACCCGCGATGGAGGTTTTGCAGACCTCTGCCTTACCACTTGGCCACCTCGCCTTCTTGTCCAAAAATTGGGTGCGCCGAACTAAATCGCGGTATCGGCGACTGTCAATCAAACGATCATTCCTGCAGCAACAGTTTCATTTGTTTGTGAATCAATCAAAATGAAACTTCCTGTCGAACGATTTCGACGGTAACTGTCAAAAAACAAAGGACCTGACGTGCGGATCGAAACACGACCGATCTCGTTAAGAGCCATTTCATGCTCTCCTTCGATTTTGTGCAGGGTATTGATATTCACCTTGTAGCGAATCTCCTGAACCATTGCCTTCACCTCCTTTGTGGTGTGGCGAAGGTAAAACTTTGACCGCGGGGAAAGTTTTTTGGTATCCGAAAACCAACACAACATGGCTTCAATATTCTGATCCTTTTGAGGAGGATTATTTCCCTTAACAATCATATCCCCGCGGCTGATATCGATCTCATCCTCCAGCGTCATGGTGCAGGAAAGAGGGGCATAAGCCTCATTCTGGTCGTTTCCGAAGGTTTCGATGGTCTTTATTTTCGAAGTAAATCCCGAAGGTTGCACAGTGATTTCATCACCCGGCTTGAAAACTCCGCCTGCAACCCGGCCCGCATAACCACGGAAATCGTGATGCTCATCAGAGTGCGGTCGAATCACCCACTGCACAGGAAAACGGGCATCCACATGATTGTGATCAGATCCAATGTAAACCGTTTCCAGATGATAAAGCATCGTCGGCCCTTCATACCAGGGCATGTTCTCTGATTTATCGACCACATTGTCGCCGTGAAGCGCACTCAACGGAATCGCCGTCATGTCGACGATGTTGTCGAGCCGTGAAGCAAAATCATGAAACTCATCCACGATTTTTGTATAGGTCGCCTCATCGTAGTCCACCAAATCCATCTTGTTCACCGCGATGATCACATGGCGAATCCTAAGCAGATTTGCGATGAATGCATGACGCATCGTTTGCTCGATCACCCCGTGACGGGCATCCACCAGAATAATTGCCAGGTTGGCGGTTGATGCACCAGTCACCATGTTCCGGGTGTATTGAATATGCCCCGGCGTATCTGCAATAATGAATTTCCGCTTCGGCGTCGCGAAGTAGCGATACGCCACATCAATCGTGATCCCCTGCTCACGTTCCGCCCGTAAACCATCCGTCAAAAGCGCCAGATTGGTATGTTCATCACCGCGCTTCTTCGAAGAAGCTTCCACCGCCTCCAACTGATCATCGAAGGTGTTCTTGGAATCATACAAAAGTCGCCCGATGAGGGTCGACTTGCCGTCATCAACGCTGCCTGCCGTCGTAAAACGCAGGAGGTCCATATCCAAATACCCTTCCGTTGTGTTCTCGCTCATATCACTGAAAAATTTTATCTAAATGAAATCTGGTTTTCGAAGTTGCTGAACGGCCTAGAAATACCCTTCCTTCTTCCGGTCCTCCATGGCCGTTTCCGACCGTTTGTCATCCGCTCGCGTCCCGCGCTCCGTCTGACGTGCCGTTGCCACTTCCTGGATGATTTTATCCAGATCGTCCGCATCTGACTCCACTGCTCCGGTGCAGGTCATATCACCAATTGTGCGAAAACGAACCCGCTTCTTAGACACTTCCTCTCCATCTTGAGGACGCACGATATCTGAAACGGCCAAAAGGGCTCCGTTCCGCATTACGACCTCACGGTCATGAGAGAAATACAGATTCGGCAACGGGATCTCCTCTGCCTTGATGTATTGCCACACATCCATCTCTGTCCAGTTTGACAGCGGAAACACCCTGAAATTTTCGCCATGATGTTTACGGCCGTTGAAGATATTCCAAAGCTCCGGCCGCTGATTTTTTGGATCCCACTGCCCAAAGTCATCACGGTGGGAAAAGAACCGTTCCTTCGCACGTGCCTTCTCCTCATCCCGCCGTCCGCCGCCAAGACAGGCATCAAATTCGTTTTCTTCGATCGTCTCAAGAAGCGTAACCGTCTGAATCCCGTTCCGGCTGGCATTCACTCCCGTTTCCTCAATCGCAGTTCCCCGATCAATCGAATCCTGAACCAATCCAACAATCAGCTCGGCCCGCAAATCAGCGACATATTCATCCCGATAGGCAATCGTTTCGGGAAAATTGTGCCCTGTATCAACATGAACAAGTGGAAACGGCAATCTTGCCGGCTCAAACGCCTTTTTCGCAAGATGAGCCATCACAATGGAGTCTTTTCCTCCTGAAAACAGTAACGCGGGGCGGTCGAACTGCGCCGCTGTTTCCCGCAAAATGAAAATCGCCTCTGATTCCAGCTGGGCGAGGTGATTTACCTGATACGTGTGTCGTTTTGTTTCTTCCATGAGATGGTATTAAATAAAAAATCAAATTTACGATCGAACCCTGTCTGCTCGTCAACCCAACCCTGTTGGATCGTTAACCTCGCTGGATTCTTGTTGTGACCGCCTTGTAGAGAGTCTCCAAAGACTCCTCCTCCGTTTGTAATTCTGTGTCGATGACCAGATCAGCATTCTCCGGCTCTTCGAAAGCCGAGTCTTTTCCAGTGAAATTCTTCACCTCTCCTGCTTTTACCTTTGCATAAAGGCCCTTGGGATCCCGTTCGGCACAGGCATCGAATGATGCTTTAACATAAACTTCGAGTAAATCATCACTACCAATGACTGCCCGGGCATTCGCTCTCAGCGATTCCACAGGAGTGATAAAGGAAGTCAAAGTAATCACTCCGGAATCAGCAAACAACTTGGCCACCTCAGAGACGCGCCGAATATTTTCAGCACGGTCTTCATCTGAAAAACCCAGATTGTTGTTCAATCCGGTTCGAACATTGTCCCCGTCCAGGACTTTTACAAAACGCCCCTCTTCATGCAGCCGTCTTTCCAGAAGATTTGCCAATGTGCTCTTTCCTGATCCACTCAATCCGTACATCCAGACGACCAGTCCACGCTGCCCCAACAGCGTTTCTTTTGCTTCACGTGGAAGCATTTTGTCGAAGGTTGGGTAGAGGTTTTCCATGATTGAGATTAAATCGTAAAATCGATTTCTTCGTGGAGGCCGCATTCACGCTTTAAGCCGAAGAAACGTGTTTCCTCCTCGGTCATGCCGTCAGTGAGCTTACGAGTGGTGTGAACATCACCAATCGAGACATACCCTTCATCCCACAACGGGTGATAGGGCAGGTCATTTGCTTTCAGATAATTATAAACATCCAGGTCCGTCCAATCGATAATGGGATGCAGCTTTGCACGCCCTTTCTGAGCCACAAGAGTTGGCAACTTTTCACGAGTCGAACTTTGCTGGCGCCGCAAACCTGAAATCAATGCCTTCACCTCCAACTCAGCGAGCGCGCGATCCATCGGCTCAACTTTGTTCATCTGATTGTATTTCTCGATCCCGTTCAAGCCCTGCTCCCAGAGTTTTCCGAACCGCGCTTCCTGACGGGCCGGACTCATCGCGCTCTGGTATACCTTCAGGTTTAAATTGAGACGTTCAGTCAATTCATCGATGAAATTGTAAGTCTCAGGAAACAAATAACCGGTATCGACCAATATCACAGGAATTCCCGGAGCAACTTCATTTGCCATGTGAAGCGAAACTGCCGATTGAGCTCCAAAACTTGAGCTCAGCGCTATCTGATCAGCTCCAAATTTTTCAACCGCCCAGGCGATTCGCTCCTGAGGTGATTTTGTCTCCAAATCTGCGGCGTCAGCCTGAAAGTCAACGCCAAGCTGCTCCCCTAATGCCAATAGATCAGTGCCCGACTTCGACTGAGGAGTCGAATCGGGTTTAGAACTGGAATCTGTGGGTGCTGATTCTGCCATCGGGGCGCGAAGGTGGATGAGGTGAGATGTCATGTCAAATATTAATTCCCTATTTGTCTATCGGAATAGTCGGGAATTAAAACCAAAGCTTACAACATCTGAATAGACGTCTCAAAGACATCTGCTATTCACGCTTCAGGCCCGTCATTAAAAAGGCTCATCAGCATCCTCCTCATCGTCTTCTTCACCCATCACATCCAGCGCCGCTAATTCCTCATCGGAAGGCTCGGGGATGGGCAAAGAATCGATCAATTCCTCAGGTTCCGGCTCATGTTCCAGTTGTTCAGGGGCTTCACTCTCATTGACCTCCAGAGAATCCCCTACATCATCATCAGCAGCAGGTAATTCAGCTTCGAATTTCGCCAACGGCCGCACCAGTTTCCCGGGCAATGGAAAAACCCGATCCTGCACATTCCGGGCGATCTCAGGTGATGTGATGTATCCCTGCTCAAACATCTCCATCTTCGCATCCAGATTATCCACGTAATGCAAAGCCTGAGCTTCGGGAGTTTTTGGAACAACGGGCGCTCCAAACTGCAATTCACCATGATGACTCGCTATGAGGTGCAAAAGGTGCAACCGCACACTGTTATTGTTTGGCTCCAGATATTTCCACCCTTCTGAAATTTCTTCATCGTCCAGTAGATCCCGCCACAGTTTATTCACAATCTCCATGCCGAACGGAATATGACTGAGCAATTCACTGACCTCTGAGAAGGGCATGGTGAAACCATCTTCGTCGTAGCAGTTTTCCCACAATTTACCGACATCGTGAAACAAAACGCCGGTGACCATCAAATCGCGATTCAACATCGGATAGGCAATGCAAATCTGGACCGATGTTCGCATCATTTGCGCAACATGCTCCACAAGCCCTCCCCGTCTGGCATGGTGATTTTTCCTGGCAGCACCCGTCCGGCGAAATCTCTCGCCGAACTGATCAAGAAACGAAGAGCAGAGCGCGTTCAGACGGGGATCAAGCACGCCCGAGATCGTCTCAACAATAAAGGCATAATCCCGCTCCTGTTTGGCACGAAGTTCAGCCGAACCGGCAAGGACAGCGCCCGTTTCCTCCTCAGAGAGCGGGCTCAACTCCCACGACTTCGCATCGAGCGAGCGGTGTTCGATGTTCTGGTAAAACTCACCCCGGATTTCGAAAAACTGTTTGTCACTGAGTTGTTCACAGTTCCCGAAATTCGGCGAATTCTCCCAGGCACGCAGGATCAGAGATTCCTCAGAGTCTGCAAAATTCAGTTGATAGAATGGAGCTCCACCACGGGTTGTTTTCTTTGCCACCGTATCCAGCTGAGCATGGATCACAAACTCGTGAGGAGTTTCGGATGCGTTGCGTTTCAGTTCCCGGATGGTCAAAATCTCGCTCTCAGCGTCAGACATTTGACTCCATACACGACACTTCCACCGGTGTAAAACTATCCCACCGGGAAGAATTCCCAATCAAATCAAACGAACTCCGCTCACCGGAATTCACTTCTTAAGGTTCATGACATGGAGACACCTCACCAGCAGCCAAAGAACAGGTGGAATCGCCGCACTCAATAAAAGAGCCAGCCCCGGCCGATCCCGCCCGGTTGATCCGATAATGGCGAATGCAAATCCAAGGGGAAAGCAACCACAGCAGAGAGCGATCACGAATTTCCGGAACGGCATGTTTACCAACCCCGCCATACAAGCCACAACCTCGGGAAAAACAGGCAGCCAGCGGGAAAGAGCCACAACCCAACCACCAATTTCACCGGAGAAAAGCGTTTCGCCTTTCCGTATTCCTTCTTCCCCCGCAATCCACAGCCCCGCCTTTCTCCCCCATTTCCGACATAGCCCGTAGGCAAGTAATCCCGACGCGATCGCACCAATCGATCCAATCACCCCTCCCAAAAACCATCCATAGACAACTCCCAGGGCGGAAATGACGACTGTCCCGAGTATCGGCAACACCAGATCGATCAACAACAATCCTACGCCGATCGCCCATGCCCAACGTCCGGATTCCTCCAAACTATCAACCGTCTTTTCGAGCGACATCCGGTTCTCAAAATGATCTCCCCAAATCACAAACGGGATAATCACAAGGACAGCGAGAAATAAGAATAGCAGGACCAAACGGCGCATCGCCATTGATCCTCGGTTTTTTCATTCGAAATTTCACGCCCTTTCTGGAAAAATACCTCCATGCCTGCTCCCCCGAAACCTGCCCCCATTGATCCGACTGAACTCCCCGCTCTCGCCAGGGCAGTCGTCAGCGATGCAAAATTCCCGATGCTGGCCTCGATTGACGGAGATAAGCCGAGAGTCCGTCCCGTTTCCCCGGTGCGCGTCGATGATTCAGATCTCACTCACTTCGTGGCCAATCTTCGGTCGTATCACAAGACAGGGGAGATTGAAGCCAACCCCAATGTGGAACTCTGCTACATGGCCCCAAACCACGATCAACTTCGCATCGAAGGAGTGGCCGAGCCGGTAACAGATCAGCAGGTTCTTGAGGATATCTGGGAATCAAACGCTTTGCTGCGCCGTTACCTGGGTTCAGCGGATAATCCAGAACTCATCATCTATCGCATCAAGCCGAAGAGAATCCGGTTCATGCGGGAATGGGCTCTGGAATACCACGAAGTTGAACTCCGGGAATAGACGCGCCGATTGCTCCTCACACCACGTGGGCAAAGCTGTCACCGCTCTTCACCGATTTCACGAACCCGGCCATGAAATCGATCACATTTTGCACATCATCCAGGTCTGCCATCTCGACCACCGAATGCATGTAACGCAACGGCAGGGATACCAGCGCACTCGGAATCCCGCTTTGGCTGTGATAGATAGAATCCGTGTCCGTCCCGGTAAACCTGGAGGAAGCCTCATGCTGAAGCTCAATGTTTAAATCCCCGGCAACTTCCATCATCCGTTTCACAACGAGCGGGTGATTCGCAGTGCCATGCGTAATCGACGGGCCACCTCCCAATTCCACTTTGCCGTGCTGTTTCACCTCAATCCCCGGAGAGTCGGTCGCATGCGTGACATCCAGCACCAAACAAACATCCGGCATCAGTCGGTATGATGCCATTTTTGCACCATAGCCGCCAATCTCTTCCTGAATCGCATTCAGAGCGATACAGGTCGCATCAGCTCTCTCCTCTGAGATCTTCTTGATGACCTGCGAGATAATAAATCCCCCGATTCGGTTATCGAGAGCACGGCCAATAATCTGATTACTTCCAAAAAGCTCTGCCGAATCGGTATAAACGGCCGGATGCCCGACACGAATCCCCAGCTGCGCGACATCTTCAGGATTTTTTGCGCCCACGTCGACAAACAGCTCGTGAACCTTGGGGCCTTTCTCCAAATTGTCTTTATCCCGAATATGAATCGCGGTGTTCCCGAAAATCCCGCGGACTTCGCCTTTATCACCAAGAATGGAAAGTCGACGCCCACGCGCCGTTGCCCAATCCGATCCCCCAATCCGGTCCACATAGAGAAATCCTTCATCCGTGATGTGCTTCACCATGTATCCGATTTCATCGGCATGAGCCTCAATCATGACCGTAGGACTGTTTTCGTCCGATCCTTTGATCGTTGCCCAAGTGCTTCCATAAGCATCGTTCTCCACCGAATCGGCGTACTGACGATTATATTCAGCCCATATTTTCTGCCCCGGAATTTCAAAGCCGGTTGGACTGGGAGTGTTGAGAAGCGTGAGGAGAAAGTCGCGTTCGGTGTCTGTCATCGTGGGAAATAGTCAGGGTTACTCAATTAAAAAGTTTTAATCATGCAAAATGTGCACAGATCGGATTTTTACAAATTTTTACAGAAAATACATTAAAAGGTTGCTATTTCTTTTCAAAAAAGATACAAATAGCTTGGCTGAGTTTCGAAATTGATAAATTTTGATGAAAGCATTTTCCAAACCTCTCAATACCCTTGCCGTAATCGTCGGCGGAACACTGATCGCACTGTTTTGCGCGGACTTTATTGTCCAAATGAGAGAGCAGACATTCGGAATGGGAATCAGTCCTGATGCTGCGGCTGAAAGCAGCGCACCCCTCTTTTTGCTGGGTCTCGTGGTTGGGGTGGTTTCGGGTATCGCCATGTTTTTCGTATACATCGTGATGCGGGAGAAAAAGCAACACGCCGAACAGGATGAACTGGCACTCTTGCTTGATGAAGTTTCCCGGGATGACACCGTCTTCAATGAAGAAGAGTGGCTGTCCAGCAATGAAATGCCTGAAGTTCGTGAAGACAACACACAGGCGCTGGACCCATGGGAGCGTGGAGCAGACTGGTGGAAGTCTGAGGAATGAGATTCACACCCGGTTGGTGGTGAATAGCGATCATTGACCGTGATCAATCGTTCCACTCAGGACGGTTTCTTGAACAACAGCTGAGGTCTGTCATCGGCGAAAGCCAGCCTTGCTCTTGATGGCGGAATATTCAATCATTCCGGCATGGATAGCGAAACACCTAAGCCCATGATGATTGTGGGTTGCCCGAAAGAAATCAAATCTCAGGAAAACCGGGTGGCTCTCACCCCACCTGGAGTAAGGCAGCTCGCCCGCCGGGGATTGAAGGTGATTGTCGAACACAACGCGGGGGCCGGGGCCGATTACACCGATGAAGAGTTCAAAAGCGCCGGAGCTGAAATTGCCCAAACCGCCGCTGAGGTTTTTGAACGGTCCGACTTGATCGTAAAAGTGAAGGAGCCGCAAGCTTCTGAGATCGCCATGCTCCGGGAAGGGCAAACTCTGTTCACCTACCTGCATTTAGCAGCGGACAAAGCCCTCACTGAAGATTTGGTGAAAACCGGTGTGACCGGCATTGCCTACGAGACCGTGAAGATTGGTCACCGTTTGCCTCTTCTCGAGCCCATGAGCGAAGTGGCGGGACGCATGGCCGTTCAGGTCGGGTGCTACTTTCTTGCCAAACACGAGGGAGGTCGGGGAACCCTGCTCGGCGGTGTGCCCGGAGTCCTTCCCGGACGTGTCATGATCATCGGCGGAGGAACCGCCGGTGTGAACGCCGCCAAAATGGCCACGGGAATCGGTGCTGAAACGACGATATTGGAAGTCAGCAGCGAACGTATGACCTGGCTGGACACCGCCATGCCCATGGCGCGGACACTTTATTCCAGCGAAGCAGCGTTACTGGAACATCTCCCGCGCACCGATTTGCTGATCGGTGCCGTTCTGGTTCCCGGAGCCAAGGCCCCCAGCCTTGTAAGCCGCGACATGTTGCGCTCTATGAACAACGGCACGGTCGTCGTCGACATCGCAGTGGATCAAGGCGGCTGTATTGAAACAACCCGCCCGACGACTCACGAAAACCCCATCTTTGTTGAAGAAGGCGTCACTCACTATTGCGTTGCCAATATGCCCGGCGCCTATGCTCGAACCTCGACCCAGGCTTTGACAAACGTCACGCTTCCCTACGTGCAATTGATCGCCACAGAAGGTATCGCCGGAGCATGCGAACAACGACCCGAGTTGGTGGGGGGCATCAATTGCGAAGATGGAAAGTTGACCTATCGCGAAGTGGGAGAAGCCCACGGCCTGGAATGGAGCGAACCTTCCGTTTCATCGCCGTCAGATTAGACAGACTGGAAGATCTACCCGGCGAACTATCAATGACGCTCGATGAAGCCAGAAAGACCGTTCTCGATTTCCTCGAACAATCAGGGGGCCGAGCCAGAAATTCCCAGTTGCTCGACTTGCTCGGCAACGACCGGGAACTCTTCGATCTTGTCAGGGAGGCATTGATCTTCGACGATCTTGTAGACGATAAAAAGGGGGTAGGCTTGGTTCTCCTCGGCGTTCCCGCAAACGGACTGGGCGTGCCCGCCAAACAGCGTTCCTCCCCTCGCCTCTTTATCAGCTACGGCCGCAAGGATGCCGGCGATCTCGCAGCGAGGTTGAAAGGTGACCTCGAAAACAACGGCTACAAAGTCTGGCAGGATACAGAGGAAATCAGGACTGGGTCTGATTTCACGGCCGAAATCGAGGAGGGACTAAGGAACACCCAGATCGTGGTGGCCCTGCTCAGCCCGCATTCCGTGAGGCGAAGTGCAAGCCGAGATTCGCCCGACGGGCAGGATAGCGTCTGCCTTGATGAACTCAGCTTTGCTCGATTTGTAGTGCAGCCATCTCGGCCGATTCTGCCCGTACTTGTTCACCCCTGCGAACCTCCATTCGTCATCTGCCGGCTGGACTATATCGATCTCACCCAATGGTCGGATTCGGATCAAAGATACCGCGAGGGTTTCGAGCGACTGATTCGGGAGATCGAGGCCACCTCCATAGGTAAAGGTCCACGCTATCGCTCTTGGGAACACGAATTGCGTCCCTGGGATTTTTCTCCGTTTCTTGAGCTGAAGCGTGATCAATTCACTGGGCGGGAGTGGCTATTCGATGAGATTGATCTCTGGCGTCTTCGACGCGACGAGCGGGCCTTGCTGATTACGGGCGATCCCGGAATTGGGAAAAGCGCCATCGTTGCTGAATTGGTGCACCAGAATCCCGGCGGGCAAGTGATCGCCTACCATTGTTGCCAGGCAGACCGGGTCGAGACGCTTAGGCCGGAGCGATTCATCCGCAGTCTGGCAGCCATGATCGCCAGCCGATTACCTGAATTCGCCGAACAATTGGAAATCCCCTCGGTGAGAGACGGCCTCAGCCAGGAAAGTTGTGAAACGGATCCAGTTTCCGCATTCGAGGAGGGAATCCTCATCCCTCTTCAAAACTTGCCAGCACCGGAGGAAGGAGTACGCTATCTCCTAGTGGACGCTCTTGATGAGTCCCTGACATTGGCGGGAGAAGGGGATCCCCGCAGATCAATCATTGGCATCCTCGCAGGCAACCTCGATCGAATGCCACCGTGGATGCGAATCGTCGCTACCACCCGCAATGAAAATGGCATCCTCAATCGCCTCGCCGGGCTGCGTGCCCACTGTCTGGAAGCAACCGATCCTCGCAATCTGGAAGATCTCGATTTGTATCTCGCCCAACGACTGCAAACCCCCCAGCTCAGGAAGCGGCTGAAAGACTCAGGAATGGAGGCTTCTTCGGTTTCGATCACGCTTCGAGAGAAAGGGAATGGCAATTTTCTCTACGTAGTGGAAGCCGTCCGTGCAATGGAAAGGAGTACAGCTCCTCTGGATTGGATTAATCGGCTTCCTGGAGGATTAAATGGCCTCTACATTCAATTTTTTGATCGTCTCTTCCAACACGATTCCGAAACCACTTTTGCGGCCGTTCGGCCGCTCCTGCAGGTGGTAGTGGCCGCCAGAGAACCGCTCACAGCAGACCAACTCGCCGAGGCGACAGGAATGAATCGCGAGGAAGAGTTGCCACGCTGGTTGCGCCGGTTCAGGCAATACCTGCCTCCGCGTATCACCAGCGTGGAAGACGGCGCGGTCACCTACGCAGTCTATCACAAATCGTTGGAGGATTGGTTGGTCATTCCTGACCACGACTATTTTGTGAGCCCGGCAATGGGCCACCAATTGCTCGCCAATTGGGGGAACCGGGAATTCCGGCGAGATCCCTGCAAGCTCTCCGCTTATCACCTCAAACATCTGCCATCGCACTTAGTGGAAGCCGGGTATTGGAAGGATCTGATCGGAAATGAAGAAGAAACAGGAGTGCTCTGCGATCTTCGTTTCATCGAAGCGAAATGCGCTGAGAGATATGGAATGGAGCTTTCGGCCGATTTTCAATCCGCCGAAAACTCTCTACCCGAGCTGCGCGAACAAAAGAGATCCGAGCGAAAGGCCCGCAAACGCTGCAGAGATTACCTCCGGGAATTATCAGAATACGCTTCGGGGGGGCGCCAGCACATTCCCAATCCGCCTGCAGCCTGCGAAATTGCGCCTGAGTATGCGAAAACGGCTGCCACCGGCCATGAGACGCCAGGCGAAAGGCTGCAGCGTTTCAGTGGTTTTTTCATCGGAAACCGTCACCTGCTTCTGCGCCACCCGGCGTGGACTCGGCCGCTCGCGGCGAATCGGGCAGAAGCCGGCGTCGTATTCAACCAAGCGATTCAAACCCTCTCCAAATCCCACGATCTGTGGTTCCGCCGCGAGTTCCGGCCTCCCGAACCGCCACTGCATCCCGTTTGCCGGGCGGTCATGACAGGACATTCCGATGCTGTCGGAGACATCGCGGCCAGCGCCGATTTTTCTCGAGTCATTTCCGGGAGCGATGACCAAACCTTGCGAATCTGGAACCTTGAAGGGGGAGAATGCGAAACAGTTCTCCGGGGCCATGCCGGCCGTGTTCTGGCGGTGATCGCCAACGCCGATTTTTCGCGAGCTCTTTCGGCAGGTGAAGACCAGACCATCAGGCTGTGGAACCTCGAAAAAGGGGAATGCGACACCATTTACCATGGACATGAAGGCTGGGTCAGATCCCTGTCCGCTACCTCAGATTTTACCCGCTTACTATCGGGGAGCGATGACAAGACTTTGAGACTCTGGAATGTGGAAAGTGAGGAATGCGAAGTCATTCTCGAAGGGCATTCCGGTCGCGTGCTCGCCGTCGCGATCAGTCCTGACGGAAAACGAGCTCTCTCTGGCGGGGAGGACAAAACCGTAAGACTCTGGAATTGCGAAACCGGAAAATGCGAAAAGGTGATGCCGGGTCATGCGAACTGGGTCTATTCCCTCGTCGCGGATGCCTGTTTCACTCGCGCCCTATCAGGGAGCTGGGATCAAACGATGAGGCTTTGGAATTTGGAAAGCGGTGAGTGTGTGAGAACTTTCAGTGGCCATGTTGGGCCGGTAAAGACCGTAGATGCCAGCGCTGATTTTTCGCTCGCAATCACGGGAAGTTGGGACAGCACCCTGCGTCTCTGGAACTTGGAGACAGGTCATTGTGAAAAGACCATCGAAGGGCATCAGGGGAATATTCAATCGGTAAAGGTGAGCGTGGATTTTTCGCAGGCCCTTTCCGGAAGCGAAGACCAGAGTCTTCGGTTATGGGATATCGAAGGCGGGGACGGCGAAGAGAAACTCGATGGTCACAAGCGGTGGGTCTATGTAGTCGCCGCGGACGCAGCTTTTTCCCGCGCTATCTCCGGTAGTGACGACGAGGCGCTGGCACTGTGGAATATCGAAACTGGCAAGCGCGAAAAAGCTTTTCCGGGTCAGAGTGGTTGGATGCGCAGTCTCGTTGCAAGTGCTGATTTTACGCGGGCTCTTACGGGAGGAGAGGACCAGTTGCTCAAGATCTGGAATCTCGAAACCTGCCAATGTGAAAAAAAGCTCCGCGGTCATTCAGGCGGGATCTTGTCGGTGGTTGCTGACGACCAATTCGCTCGAGCGCTAACCAGTAGTACCGACAAGACCTTGAGGCTGTGGAACCTGGAAACCGGGGATTGCGAAAAAGTGATGCGGGGACACGGCGACTGGGTCTATTCGGTCTGGGCCAGTCCCGATTTTAGGTATGGCATTTCCGGGAGTGATGACCAGACGGTGCGACTCTGGAATTTGGAATCCGGATTCTGCGAACGCACGTTAACCGGGCACACCGGACGAGTTTACGCGGTAGTCGCCAACTCAAACTTTTCTCACGCCCTATCCGGGAGCGAGGACGGAACCCTGCGCCTTTGGAACTTGGAATCAGGGAAAAGCGAGAAGACTTTCAGCGAACACAACGGGGCAGTCGTTTCTTTAGTGGCCGATCCCAGCTTTTCTTATGCCCTATCGGGCAGCGCCGACCGTACGTTGAGGCTGTTTGAGATCAAAAGTGGAAAATGCATGGCGGTTTACCATGCGGGATCGACCATCGCTTCGATCGCTGCAGACTTCTCCCGTGGGCGATTTATCTGCGGCACCGAATACGGCCAAATGCACTTTCTCTCTCTCAGGCGCGGACGGGATCTCGCTTCTGTATTCAATCGAACCGCCCACTGAGCGCGGCATCAGTTTTTGTCGGGATAACAGGAGCGCGAAATAGCCCCCACTAGAATGAGCCGTTGATGCTACCAGAACAAAGTGACCACCACACGTTGATCGAAAAATGGTAGCACGAGGGAGATTTGAACTCCCGACCTTAGGCTTATGAGTCCTCTGCTCTACCCCTGAGCTATCGTGCCATACCAAAAATCGTTTTCCCTGCTGAAAAAATCAGCGGGCGGCTAAGATGCGAATTTGTGGGGCGATGTCAAGTTCGGGGTGGGAAAGAATTCACCCCGGTGATACGCTGCCTTTTGATGGAAAATGAACCGGTAAGCAAACTGTCCTCAATGCTTTCCAAAGCAGGGGCGGTTTCAGTCATTGTCGTGATAGCACTGGCTATCGCCTATCTGGCCCCGCTTTCTGTCCTTTCGCGAATCAAGGATCATGCCGGAGTCCATCGCTACCTGACTTCCTCAATCTCCATCACTTCAACTTTCAAAGAATCAGGATTTCCTGCCCGGGTTGGCATTGTTCGTTCATCAGTCACCTTCCATCACTTCAAAAATCCGGTTTTGGACAATCTCTACCGACCTGTTTTGAACGCTGCCGGGCAGAATTCCCAATCATGGTCAGGCAAAACCGCAAAATTTATTCTTGGAATCAGATAATTCACGATCGAACAGGGTTGGTTTGGCGATCAGACAGGGTCTGTTCGTAAAACTGCCCGAAGGGGACACCCGTACCGGAAATGACCTTCTTAAGCTTAAGAGACTAAGTTCTGTACCGAATATCGCCTTCTTAAGCTTAAGAGACCGAGTTCTGTACCGAATATCGCCTTCTTAAGCTTAAGAGACCAAGTTCTGTACCGGATATCGCCTTCTTAAGCTTAAGAGACCAAGTTCTGTACCGGATATCGCCTTCTTAAGCTTAAGAGACCAAGTTCTGTACCGGATCTCACCTTCTTAAGCTTAAGAGACCAAGTTCTGTACCGGATCTCACCTTCTTAAGCTTTTCGAACGGTGTCCTTTTTTATGAGTCAATGGGCGGCGCGAATCCGACTACCCGCAAAATGGACAGACAATTCACCTGCGGGCAGGATTGAGGTATGAAGATTTTTGCGTTTGCGCTGATTGCAATCTTGCTCGCTCCTTTTGCTATTTCCGAAGACTGGCCGATGTGGCGTGGCGATGCCCAGCGGTCCGGCGCAACTGACGAAAAACTTCCGAAAAAACTCCACCTGCAATGGACGCGTGAACTGCTGACGCCGAAAATGGCATGGGAAAACGAGGATCGGCTTCACTTTGATGCATCGTATCACCCGGTCGTGACCGGAAAAACAATTGTGATCGCCTCGCCCAATGATGGATCGGTCACCGCTTTTGACACGGAAACCGGTTCGGAAAAATGGCGCTATTTCACCAACGGACCGGTTCGGGTAGCTCCCGTGGCAGCCGGGGGAAAAATCTACGCAGGATCAGATGACGGCTATCTTTATTGCCTTGATGAGAAATCGGGCGAAGAGCTTTGGAAAATCCGTGCGGCTCCGGAAGATCGCCCGGAGTATCTGCACCTCGGTAATGCGCGGCTGGTTTCGTTCTGGCCGGTGCGCGGTGGGCCGGTCGTTTCGGAGGATGGAGAAACGCTCTACTTTGGATCAGGAATCTGGCCGTCGATGGGGGTATTCGTCTTTGCGGCTGACGCCAAAACCGGCGACCTGAAATGGACGAACTCGAACAGCCATTACCTGCCTGACACGCGAATTGACCACAATTATCTTCATGAGTCGGGCATTTCCCCGCAGGGGCACATGAGTTTGGCGGGGGATAAGCTGATCGTTGCGAACGGTCGCTCCATGCCGGCGAGGCTGAACCGCGAGAATGGTGAGTTGATGCATTTTGTGCAGGGATATCGAAATGGCGACAGCCGCGTTTCGATCATGGGAGACCTGGCACTGGTCGGAGAGCGCGGGGTGATGGATTTGAAGACGGGACTCGAAGTCGGAGCTGCGCCATTCCTAGAAGCGGGTGAAGGGGCTCCGAAAGGTTGGGATGGAAAGAAGAAGGAGGAATTCGAAGGGCCTTACTACCAATACAAGTTTCAGAAAGGATGCGATCACCGCTCAGTGATCGCGGATGGAATCGCCTATGGGGCCGAGGCCGGGGTTGTCTATGCCTATGATTTGAAGGCAGCGAAGACCGATCGTTACGAAAAGAAAGAAGGAGAGGCTGTCGTGAAACCGGCTCAGTGGGAAGCACCCCTGCTGTGGGAATTTCAAGCACAGGTTGGCGGGGAAAACGCCCGGGCCACTCCCAACGCCATCCTGAAGGCCGGTGATCAGCTCATCACCCATTTCGATAAAACGCTGGTCGCGCTCGATCTTTCCGGCGGGAAGCCGACGCTTGCCTGGTCTCGCAACTTGCCGGAAGTCCCCGCCGAATTGCTTGCGGCTGATGGAAAGTTGTTCGCGGTTTCCAGGGACGGGTCGGTGTTTTGTTTTTCAGAAACAGAACGCGACGCCCTGGTTTATGGTCTTCCGGAAGACGACCACGACACCACCCCGCCGTCAACTGACTCACAAACGGGAAAGCTTTTAGCCGAATCCAGAGCGAGCGAAGGCTATGCGCTGGTCCTCGGAGTTGAAAACGGCAACGTCGTTCGCGACCTCGTGACACGAACGAATTTACGTGTAATCGCGATCGATCCTGATCCGGCAATGCTCGATGAAATCCGCCGCAGGTTTGGAGAGTCCGGGAAATTGAGTTCAAAATTTCAGGCCATCGTCGGGGATCCTCAGACGACTCAAATTCCGCCCTACATTGCGAATTTGATCACCTCTGAAAAACCGGATGTAGAGGTGAATGACCGGATTTTCGAAATGCTCCGCCCCTACGGAGGCGTGGCCTGCTTTAAAAAAGCCGACGGTGCTTTCGAAACGACACGTCGGGACGGGCCGCTTCCTGATACGGCGGATTGGACCCACGAAACGGGTGATGCGGCCCGTTCATATTTTTCGGCGGACAAAATGGTAAAGGCTCCGCTCGCGGTGCTCTGGTATGGCGACGGGGTTGACCACGGCTTTCACAAACGCAAAGACTACGGTCACGGAGTGAAGCCACAGGCAGCCGGCGGGCGGATTTTTGCGCTGCAAATTGCGAGTAATACGATGCACGCGGTGGATTCCTACACCGGTCGACTGCTCTGGATCACAAAGGTTGATGACTCGGCCCGTTACGTTTCATGGGCCGATGCTGTTTATGTCGCACAGGGCAGAACCGTTGATGTGCTTGATCCGAAAACCGGCGAGGTCACAGCGACCTGGAAGCTGAAAATTAATCTTCCCGAAGATCAGCCGGTGAACGCAACAGACATCCGCGTGACCGACGAACTCGTTGTGCTCGGGCTGCGTTTCAACGAAGAGCAACGAGTCGATGGCGGGCGATGGGAAAGCGAATTGCTGGTGGCGATTGATCGCGCAAGTGGCCGTCAATTGTGGTCGAGAAAGGCTGATCAGCGTTATTCCACAGCGGCCGTCGCCGTTGCGAAGCAAACGGTTTTCTGCATCGATTCACATTCGCCGATCGTTGTTCAGGCAATGAGCCGCCGTGGCGAAGACACCACGAAATTGAAGTCGACCGTGCTGGCGCTTGATCAGCAGTCCGGCGAGGAAAAGTGGAGGTTTACGCTCGATAATCCTCCTGCTGAGATGAACACGATCCACTTTATCGGCCTTCGGTCATCTGACGATTGGCTGGCGGCTGCGGTTGATAAAAATCTGCTACTCGCAGGGAAGAACTCGCGAACCGTCGCATTGAATCTGGATACCGGTGACGAGGTTTGGGTAAAGGAATCGAAGGGACAGCAGCCACTCATTATCACTGGCGATACCTTCATCAATCAAGTGGGGCACACCTACGAAACAGCCACCGGCAAAGTTCTGAATGCCGAAAGGCTCTTCACTCGCGGTGGTTGCAATTACGCGGTTGGCTGCGAAAACCTCGTATTTCTCCGCGACAACTGTGCCGCTTATGTCGAGATCGAATCGCGCGAGCAACACAATTTGCGGAATCTTCGCTCGGGTTGTTCAGCGAGTTTGATCGCGGCCGGGGGCCTGCTCAATGCTCCATGCTTCTCGGTTGGATGCATCTGCAATTACCCGATTCAGACATCGTTCTCGATGTTTCACATGCCGGAGGCCGGCGAATGGAATAAGGCGATTCCGGAAATCGCGGCGAAGAAGGAATAAGTTCACCGACTTTCACCTTTGCCATTTTGAGAAACCTTCCCCGTTGCCGCAGGGTCCGTCCGCGACTAAATTCCTGACGTGTCTGAAACCACCGGAAAAAATATCGTCCTTGGGATCACCGGATCGATCGCAGCTTTCAAAGCGGCCGATCTCGCCAGCCAATTGACCAAACGCGGCCACTCGGTCCATGTCGTGATGACAAAGGACGCGACCGAATTTATCACGCCGCTCACCCTGCAAGTGCTTTCTAAAAACCCTGTCACCACCAGTCTCTACGACGAAAAGGAAAGCTGGCACCCGGGACATATTCAACTGGCTGATGATGCGGACCTGCTTCTGGTCGCCCCCTGCACGGCCAATGTGGTCGCTAAGTTTGCTCTGGGCCTTTCTGATGACACTCTTTCTGCGATTCACCTCGCAACCCTGGCACCCGTTCTCATTGCTCCGGCGATGAATGGCAAGATGTGGCTTCATCCCGCGACGCAGAATAACGTTAAAACCCTGAAAGACCGCGATGTCGAGTTTATCGGTCCGGAAGAAGGCATGCTCGCGTGCGGTTATGAAGGGATCGGGCGGCTCTGGCCGGTGGATGGAATTCTCGAGAAAGTCGATGAAATTCTCAAACGCGGGTAACGCCACGACATCTATGGGTACCATTGTAAATCGTTGAAAGCTCAACGCATTCTACGTTGCAAATTGGCCTACGAAACGTTTTGATACCGCGTCTTGTCCGATCCCGAAACACAACCCGACAGCACACCAGACGATCCAGGCCCATCGACCGAATCTGCGGAGGACATTCCCTCTACAGAGGAAACTGTCGACGCCGTTCCGGAGTCGTCGCCGGAGGACTCTGATTCTGAATTGCTCGTAGACGAGTCATCTGATCACGCTGAGGAACTGAAAGGGGTGGTTATCGAGAAGGAGGAGGGCCCGGAGCCGGGCGCGGTCGCCCCGCCACCGATTCAGCACGAATTCAAAGTGCAGATGGAGATCTTCGAAGGGCCGCTCGATCTGTTGCTCTATCTGATCAAAAAGGATGAGCTGGATATCTACGACATCAAAATCGAGAAGATCACCAAGCAGTATCTGGCTTTCATCGAAACGTTTAAGATGCTGAACATCAATCTGGCGGGCGAATTTCTCGTGATGGCGGCAAATCTCTGCTACATCAAAAGCCGGATGATGCTGCCAAAGCACGTGCAGCCCCCCGAAGAGGACGCAGATGAGGATGATCCACGCTGGGATTTGATCCGGCAGTTGATCGAATACAAGAAGTTCAAAGACGCCGCGAGCTTCCTTGGTCGTCGCGAAACGGAACAATCCGATCTCTTTGCACATCGTCCTGACCCGATCGAAGTCGACAAAACCCAGGAGCGGCCGCTCGCCGAGGTGGGGATTTTTGATCTCATCAAAGCGTTTCAGAATATTCTGGAGCGCTTCGAAGATGAAGGTCTGGGTGAGATTATCGATGATCGCTTTACGGTCAGCGACAAGATCAATTATCTGCTCGAAACGGTGAAGCCCGGGGAAACCATCAAATTTGCCGCGCTTTTCGAAGGAGCCAGCACGAAGAATGAGGTGATCGTAACCTTCCTCGCTCTTCTGGAGCTGATGAAACTGAACCACTTCCGGGTGCGCCAGCAAATGATACTGGGAGAGATCGAACTGGAGCGTAACAAGGATTTCTAGACTGGGAAAAAAAGGGCTAAATCATTCGCAGACTGAGAATTTTGCACTTTCTTGCCGCTGAATTTCATGGAACTCACTCAAATCGTTGAAGCGTTGATCTTTGCCGCACCGGAACCGATTTCTCCACAGGAGATCTCGAAGGCGGTGCGTCGCGCTGCGGATTCAAGTGTGGAAGCCGGGTTTGAGTGGCTTTCAGGAGTGACGCCCTCCGAGATCAGCAAAGCGATAGAGGAGCTCGACGAACTTTACGCAGAGACGGGCCGCGCCTTTCAACTGGTGGAAAGCGCTTCCGGTTGGAAATTCGTGACTCGACCGGTGTATGCAGATTGGGTAAGGGCTCTCCTTCCCGAAATGCGGCCGGAACGACTCAGCCCTCCGGCGCTTGAGACGCTCGCGATCATTGCTTATCGCCAACCTATCACCAAAGCGGATATCGAAGCCGTTCGAGGCGTTGCCGTCGATGGTGTCTTACAAAAGGTGATCGACCGTGGATTGATTAAGATCGGGGGACGTGCGGATCTTCCCGGTAAACCGCTCCTGTATGAAACGACCGATCTTTTCCTCGAACATTTCGGGGTAAAGGACATCGATGATTTGCCAAACGCAGATGAATTGCGAACTGTGAAGCTACCGAAGGCCGGCGACGATGAGGAAAAAGAAGAGGAATCCCCCAAAGCGGAGCAACTCCCTCTCGAAGGCCTTGACGAAAACGCCCCTGCCGAAAACTGATTTTAGACTGAAATGACACTCGACGACCTACGCGTAAAGATTGATGCGATCGACACGGACTTGATCCGCTTGCTGAATGAACGGGCTGATATTGTTCATGAAGTCGGGGTGATCAAAAAGCGGGACGGCCTGGAGATTTACGCTCCGGAGCGGGAGGAAAAACTTCTGCGCGCGCTCGTTGCTAAAAGCGAAGGGCGGCTTCCTGAGAATTCCATCCGGGCGATCTATCGTGAAATCATGTCAGCAGCGTTGGCACTGGAGGAGGACCTCAAGATTGCCTACCTCGGGCCGGAAGGAACCTGGACCCATCAGGCAGCGATCAGCAAATTCGGCAACAGCGTCGCCTATTTGCCGCAACCGAGTTTTGCCGATGTCTTTGATCAGGTCACCCGGAAACTGGTCGACTACGGCGTGGTGCCGATCGAAAATTCCACCGAAGGTGCTGTCACCCATACTCTCGATCTGTTCGCTGATTCTCCGTTGAAAATCTACGGTCAGATGATGCTGACCATCGAAAACAACTTGATGGCGAAGTGTCCTCGCGAAGAGATCACTGAGATTTTCAGCCACCCTCAGGTGCTGGCTCAATGTCGCGGCTGGTTGAACACAAACTTCCGTGAAATACCGATCACTGAGATGTCCAGCACTGCGGCAGCGGCGAAAATCGCTGCGAAACAGGAAGGCGCCGCTGTTCTGGGTGGATCCCTTTTAGCCGAGATGTATGGGCTCACGGTTCTGGAGAAATCTGTGCAGGATCTGGCAACCAACACGACGCGGTTTCTCGTCATCAGCCATAAGACCTGCCCGCCCACGGGGAACGATCGCACCTCGATCATGTTTTCCGTTCGCGACGAACCCGGCTCGCTCCACAAAGCCCTCGAGCCGTTTGAGGAACTTGCGATCAACATGTCGAAGATCGAAAGCCGCCCCTCGAAACGCCGCGCCTGGGAATATTTCTTCTTTGTCGATATCGCCGGGCACTGTGAAGACGACGCTGTAGTATCCGCAATCGAGCAACTGTCGAAACATTGCAGTTATGTGAAGATTCTGGGAAGCTATCCGGCGTGACCTCCGGTTCCTGCCTTTTTGTATCTAACAATCCAACTTATGAAAACTCCCTTCCTGTTCATTTTGTCCCTCGCTTGTACCTCCCTGTTTCTTCAGGCAGCAGATCTCCCGGTGCTCTTCAAGACCGACTTCAGCGATCCTGAGTCCATCAAGAACTTCGAGATGGTGAACCCCGAGGGTTGGAAACTCACCAAACTCGAGGACGGAAACACCGTTCTCGAGAACACCGGCAAAACCAAATACAACCCGCCTCATCGCAGCCCCAAAAACATTGCTCTGCTCAATGACATCACGGTTGGAGATTTTGTGCTGACCGCCCGGGTCATGACAAAACAGACGTCCCGTGGTCACCGTGACATGTGTTTATTCTTTGGTCACCAGGACGCATCCCACTTCTACTACCAGCATCTCGGAGAAAAAAAGGACGATCACGCCAACCAGATTTTTATCGTAAACGACGCGCCACGGATCAAAATCTCCGAGAAAGCCAGTAACGGCACTCCGTGGGTTGATGGGAAATGGCACAACATCAAGGTGGTACGAAAAGCGAAGGAAGGTCTGATCGAAGTTTACTTCGATGACATGGAGACGCCGTCTCACGTCGCACACGACACCAATTTCACCTGGGGCCGGGTCGGTCTCGGGACTTTTGATGATCTCGGCCTCTGGGACGATGTCGAGTTGCGCGGGGAAATCGTCGAGGGGAAGAAGTAACCCGCATTTTCAGATAAGACCTTCCTCTTGAAATAGAACAGCAAGGGTGTTCGCGATGAGGGGATTGAGCCGCGTCTGATGCAATGGTAGAACTGCGGCTCTACCATGATGAAATTTGCTCTCGCCTTCGTTCTCCTTTTCGGCTGTGCCTTCGCGCAGCAACCGAATCCTCCCTACGATGTCTTTCCTGAAGCCGGGCCTCCCTACTATCGGGTGCGCTATGAGGCATCGACCCAACCCGGAGAGCTGACGTTTCCGGTGAAGTATACGGTCTGGATTCCCGAGGGAGTCGAGACCCTGCGTGGCCTGATCGTTCATCAACACGGCTGCGGCGAGGGCTCCTGCAAATCCGGACTCACCGGCGCATGGGATCTCCATTGGCAGGCGCTTGCAAAGAAACATGCCTGCGCTCTGATGGCACCGTCCTACGAACAGCCGCAGTCGGGCAATTGCCAGATGTGGTGCGACCCGCGCAACGGCTCGGACGCAGCTTTTCAGAAATCATTGATCGATCTCGGCAAACAATCCGGTCACCCCGAGCTTGCGACCGTGCCCTGGGCGTTGTGGGGACACAGCGGTGGTGGGCATTGGGCCGGCGGCATGGTGTTGCTTCACCCCGAAAGAGTTGCCGCAGCCTGGTTGCGATCCGGTGTGCCACTTCTCGAAACCAACCCTGATCGTAAAGAGATCCACGCCCATCAACTCCCGGATGCAGCGCTCACGGTCCCTATGATGTGTAATCCCGGCACCAAAGAAGGTGTCACCGTAAAAGACGGACGGTTTGCCGGAGTCTGGCCGGCGAATGAGAAGTTCCTCACCGCCCTGCGCGCTAAAGGTGCCCTCATTGGTGTGGCGATCGATCCCCTGACAGCGCACGAATGCGGAAACCAGCGTTATCTCGCCATCCCATGGCTCGACGCCTGTCTTAGCGCTCGCCTGCCGGAAAAACCCGGGGCGCCCCTGAAGCCCATGCCAACCGAGAACGCATGGCTTGCGCCATTCCAGGGAAAAAAAGCGGTTCCTGCCGGGCAGTTCGACGGTGATACCAAAACCGCTGCCTGGCTCCCGAATGCGGCGATTGCTGAGAAGTGGATGGCTTACGTAAAAGACACCAAAATCGCAGACACCACCCCGCCGCCCGCCCCCACCCACCTGAAAGTCGATGGCAACCAACTCACCTGGGAAGCCGAAGCTGATCTGGAAAGCGGCATCGCCCGGTTTATCATCAAACGCGACGGGGAAGCAATCGCCACCGTGCCAGAGAAAGACAAGAACCCGTTCGGCCGCCCAATCTTTCAGGGACTGCAATACAGCGATACTCCTGCCATGCCGCTGTTCGAGATGCAGTTCACGGATACATCGGCTAAAGCCGGAGCAAAACACACCTATCAGGTAATCTCCGTGAACACCGTCGGGTTGAAATCAGAATAGGTCCGACAAAATCAGGTCGGCCGGCGGCTGTTGAAGTATTGCTCCAGGAATTCCTCCAAACTTTCCCGGTTATAGGGACGCTTTTTGAAGACCTCATCGAGCTCCTGCGTCGGCGGCTTGTGCCATCTTTCTTTATTCACTGAGAAATACCACGGTCCCTGATCCCCTGCATAAATAACGATCCCTTCAGTGCTGACCACAAAGACCCGCACCGGCCACGCGCTCCATTGCGCTGCGATTGAGTCGTCCACATCATCCACCAGAAAAGACATCCCGAACTCCCGGCGCGACTGAAAATCCCTGGCCCAGTTACAACGATCCCGCAACGTTCGGGAATCATTGATTAACGGAATATCCACCGCCGCGTAATCGTTTTCCAATTCCTGCCTGAATCCCCCGACTGGATGGGCTTCGCGGATATAGATCATTTTGAAATTCATCCGCTTCCCATAAATCTCAGTCAATCTCTTGAGATCATCTTCATAGATATTCAGAGCAGGACAACTACCACTACCGAAGACCAGCACCGCCGGCTTTTTCCTCCACAGCTCCTTCAGCTTCATAGGTTTTTCACTGACTGGATCGTAGACTGTTCCGCCGGGCGCATTCTCCCCGGCAACAGGTGCATTGACCAACCTCGACATAACGAGGCCTTCTGCATCTTCAGCGTTCCTTACGGTCTTCCCTGAAAACGCATCCTTCAGGGGGGCAATCTCTTCTTCTTTATCCTCTTCTGCCTCCCGGGTACACCCGGTCACACACAGGACAAACAGTGCTGCCAACATAAAGAGCTTGGAATGCATTCATTCCAAACCCTAACGTTTCCACAAAGTTTCAGGAAAAGTGTCTTACTGATCTTCACCGCGCTTTGCAGCACGCTTCCGTTCATTGGGATCCAGGATGCGCTTCCGCAAACGGATGTTCACCGGAGTCGCCTCAACCAACTCATCGGGAGCGATATACTCAATGGCACGCTCCAGTGAAAACTTGATCGGAGGCGGTAGTTGAACTGACTTATCGTTACCGGATGCCCGGTGGTTGGTAAGTTGTTTTGCCTTGGTCGGATTAACCGGCAAATCTTCTGACCGGGCGTTTTCACCCACGATCATTCCCACGTACACTTCTTCGGTTGCACCTACAAAAAGCTTACCGCGCTCTTCGATGCTCACCAGAGAGTAGTTCATCGCCGTTCCGCGTTCCATGGAGATCAAGGTTCCCGTTGCCCGCGTCCGGATGTCGCCGGAATCAGGACGATATTCCTTGAACAGGTGAGACATGATCCCCTCACCGCTTGTCAGGTTGAGAAGCTCGAACTCCATCCCAATCAATCCGCGGGTTGGAATCGTCGCCTCGATGTTCGTGCGACCATTGTTAGTCGACATCGCTTCCACGATCCCTTTGCGAGTCGCAAGCGTCTGCACAATGCCTCCAACGGCTTCGTCCGGCACCTCAATGTAAGCTGTCTCAAAAGGCTCGTGCAGTTTTCCGTCGATCTCCTGCTTAATCACGGTCGGACGGGAAACCAGCAACTCAAAACCTTCCCGACGCATCGTTTCGACCACAACAGCCACTTGCATCGCACCCCGTGCGTTTACGCAATAGACCCCGGCCGAGTCAGTTTCAGCGACGTTGATGGAAATGTTAGTGCGTGCCTCGCGAACCAGACGGTCCCAGATCTCACGTGATGTCACCCGGCTGCCTTCCAGTCCGGCGAACGGCCCGTCGTTCACCGAAAAGAACATCTGAACCGTTGGCGGATCAATATCGACAAACGGAAGCGGCTCCGCATCATTGGTCAGTGCGATGGTCTCGCCAATGTCCACATCTTCAAAACCGGCCAGGCCGACAATGTGCCCGGCAACACCTTCAGCCGCTTCGCTGGTGGAAAGCGCATTGTATTCAAAAATCTTGCTGATCTTGCCACGCTGAGGCTCGCCCTCTTTACGCAGACGCCAAACCGGCATTCCGATCTCCACTTTACCGGAATTGATCTTACCAATCGCGATCCGCCCGACGTAATCACTCCAATCGATGTTCGAGACGAGCATCTTGAAGTCTTCATCCGGATTCACTTTCGGCTCAGGAATCTCACTCATGACCCGCACGAAAAGCGCGTTCATGTCCATATCATCATCATCCGGATGATTCCGTGCATAGCCATCTTTGGCACTTCCATAGAGGAATGGTGCATTGAATTGCTCTTCATTGGCATCCAGCTCGAGGAACAATTCCAAAACCTTATCATGCACCGCCATCGGGTCCGCATTCGGGCGGTCGATCTTGTTCACGAAAACGATCGGGGTCAGCCCTTCTGCGAGCGCCTTTTTCAATACAAAACGAGTCTGTGCCTGAGGACCTTCATAGGCATCGACGACCAGCATGACACCTTCCACCATCTTCATGACCCGCTCCACTTCACCACCGAAATCGGCGTGTCCGGGAGTATCCACGATGTTGATGATCTTTCCGTCCCAGCGGACCGAGGTGTTCTTGGCTTTAATCGTGATTCCCCTTTCCCGCTCCTGATCCATAGAATCCATGGCCCGTTCTTCAACGGCCTGGTTATCACGGAACGAGCCGGCCTGCTGAAGAAGCTGATCGACGAGCGTAGTCTTACCGTGATCAACGTGAGCGATGATCGCGATATTTCGGATGTCCGCCGGAGCGATTGATGAGTTTTCTGCCATGGCTAAAAATTTGAGCGGGAATGAGCGCCTAAACGCCGCAGAATCAAGCGGTATTACCGCATCAGTTTTCTCCCGTCGCCCGGCCTGAATTGTCGATTTTGACACACCGGGAGCACCATCCGATTTCCACGAACCGTGGGAATACGACCTCACAACAGTTCATCCTTGCTTCCTGACCGACTTCTAAACTATACAAACCGGCGACGGACTAGCGGGCTCCCCATGAAAATATTTCTCTCATACCGCCGAAAAGATCTACTCGTGGTCGGAATCGTGAACGCCCTTTTCGATCGTCTATCGGCAATGTACGGCGCGGGAAATGTCTTTGTGGACGTGGATTCAGTCCCCCTGGGTCAGGATTTCCGGAAGGTATTGGATAATGGCGTGGGACAGGCTGATGTCGTTCTGGCCATCATCGGTCCACAATGGATGGATCTACTCCAAGAGAAAAAGACGGCCGACAATGACTATGTTCGAGTGGAAATCGAATCAGCCCTGAACAGGGAAATCCCGGTTGTGCCTCTTCTCATTGGTGAAGCACAGATGCCCAAAGCATCTGAACTCCCCGATTCTCTTCGTCAGCTGGCGTATTGTCACGGATTCAAGATCGATCCCCGGAAACGGTTTGAGTCGGATGCGAACCGGCTGATCACCGAGCTGGACCGCAACTACCGAATTGATTCATCGATGGATCCGGCGATTCAGAATAAACCAGCCGCCGCGCTTCCTGCCGATCATTGGAAAGGAATCGGAGCCGCGGTTATTATCTGTCTGGTCTCCGCGTTCGGCAGCATTGCTGTGACCCCTGACAGTTCCAAAACGTTGATCGCCATAGGATCAATCCTGGCGTTCCTCTTCTCTCTCGCCTGGATTTGCGGGAAATATCACATCTCCCTCGTTCCATCATCCGAGGTCGGCCATTTGCCTAAAAACCGGTTTGTAGCCAGAATTGTTGTCAACATTGCCTTGTTAGTGTGTTTGGGAGCTTTGGGAAATCACTTCGACGCGTTTACGCTCACCGGAGAGCTCAGCCGTCGTTTCATCACCATCTTGTTTGTAGCAAATTTGATTTTAAACATCGTCCTGATGTTCGGGTCGTATGTGGAAGTGTTCTGGTATCCGGGGCGGGAAACAGACATGCGGGGTCACGTTTTCAGAGTCCTGCTACTTCCGGTACTGTTCAGTTCATCCGTAATTTGCTGGATCCTCTCTACGGTCATAGCCGTCATGATCCTGAAAGTCAGTTAGCGAAAATGCAGTGAACCGGAACCGGGAGTTACCACCGGGCATTAAGCTGGAATGAAAACCCTCGCTGCGATACATTCTTCCCGCACAGCCCCACAGCCCGGTTGTCATCCATTCTGCGCACATCTAATTTACCCCACCTTTTTAACGATGCCCTCAACTTCGACTGCTCAAGAAACTTCGATCGCGGATTCACTCCCTGACCGAATCCTCCTCGACCGGAAATACGACGTCGAACGGGTGCAAAGCGAGGTTCATACGATTGTCTCCAGCCTGACGCAGCAATTTTATATCTATTACCACGCGGTCGAACTGTTGAGGAACACGATCGAAGATCCACAAACTCACGACTGGACGACCGAACCAATGCTCGAAGGTTGCCCCTATCTACATGAGAGTTTCGCGGAGTTTAAAACCGAAATCACGAGTGTCCGGCTCATGCGATTGGAAGCCGGGGCCGATGTTAAAGAGCACTGCGACCCCACTCTGGATGCGGCTCACCGGGAAGTGGTGAGGCTGACGTTGCCGGTATTTTCCGACGATCAGGTAACATTTCTGCTGAACAAAACCGAGGTCCCCATGAAGCCGGGTGAACTGTGGTATATGAAACTCAGCGAACGACATTCCGTTCATAACAAAAGCCAATATGAACGCATCAACATGTCGATCGATGTGATGTGGAATGATTGGGTGGGAGAATGGCTGGCGAAAAACGCCAGCTGAACAGTCCTCCTCAAAGAATTATACCTGATCAACTGTCGCAAAGTATTTCAGCGACTGACGGATCCCTTCACCGATCGAAGTGCGCGGCATGTCGGGAAAGGTTTCGCATATTCTGGTATCATCGAGATCGCAGACGAAAGGAGCTTTGAAGGCATCGGTGGCGGTGCTGATATCTGAAGAAGGCAGCCCCGCTTCCGCTGCGGCGGTCTGAACTTCTGCAAGAAAACCGGTCGTTTCCATGGTGATTCCACGGATGTTGAACACATCATATCCAGCTGTGAAATCCGCCACCGCCGTCATGGCAAAAGCAGCCCCGACATCATCCACGAAGTGATAGTGCTCGCGACCGATATAGGGCATCACAAACTTCTCCCCGCAGGCGGCTGCTTTCATCGCTGTGGTCGGTGCGCTGGTAAGCCCCAGATCGCGACCGGGACCGTAGGTAGTTGCCAGTCGCAGTGAAATTGCAGGAACTTCGCTCTCCCTGTGAAAAGCCTGAGCGGCGCCCTCGCCGGAGATTTTCCAGTGCCCATAGAGATTGGGCGGCTGCAGACCGGAGTTCTCCAGAACGGTTGCCCCCGGGTAAAGCGAACGCGGTCCGTAAACCGCAGCGGAACTGGCAAAGACAACCCGTTTCAAATGCCCCGGGCCAAGCGTGGCTGCGGCTTGAAAAAGATAGTTCGTTCCGTGCACATTGATCTCCATCCCGCGAAACGGATGCGCCTGACAATCCGGCGTCTGGAAAGCGGCCAGGTGAATGATGCGGGTGGGATTCACCGAGCGAACCGCTTTTTCCACCGCGCTCTGATCGGAGATATCCCCGGCAATCGCCTCGGTGGTTTCCGACTTGCCACCACGGGTAAAAGCGACAATGTCATCGAATCCGTGGTCGCGAAGCCATGCCACAGTGGCTGAGCCAATGCAGCCGGTCGCACCGGTGATAAGTATGCGTTCAGACATGCGGGATGATAAACTCAAAACCCCATCCGCGCTCGCGACGGTTTGAACACGGGAGGATTTCGATCGTATTCGTACCCGGTCTTATTGATCATCTCCCACTGCTCATCTTTGAGAGGAACTGTGGTGAAGAGCGGGAGTATAGGCGAGCCATCCTTTCGCTTGTTATACTTGGCCCCTTTTTGCTCAATCATGAGCGTTCCACCGAGCCGCCCGCCGGGGCGTTCCCCGACCAGAATGGTGATCTCGCTCCCGCGCTTCAGCGTCACCCATTTCCCCTGCCAGGTGGGTTTACCCGACATGAAGGTAGGCTGACTGCTCTGTTCGCGGAGCGATCCCTCTTTCAAACAATCCGCCCAGCAGGCATCAATGACAGGCTTGCCGTTGACCAGAACAATCAGCAGGTCATCAAACATTCCGTGAAAGCGATACATTCCCTCTTCAGGCGGATCCATTCTCCCCGAGTAATGCACAAACCAGCCCCGGGGTTGAATCTCTTTCTCAGCCTGAAACGCTTTGGGACCTTCATTGGCATCCATGTTGGGGATCGCCAGAAAAGTGAACCCCAGCTTCACCGTCGCCTGATAATAATCATCGAGCATTGAATCGGGAAACTTCTTATCGATCAGACGGGAAATTGGTTGGTAAAAGCTGGAATCCGGATTGTAGGCTTTGGGCTTTTTATCACTGTTCTGCTTTAAGTCGTAGAGCTGCCCGATCAAGCCGCCCCCGGCGGTGGCCCCGCCAAACATGGTCGCTCCCGACCCCATTCCGTCTCCACTCCCGGATCCGAATCCATCACCAAAGTCACCTTCACCCAGCCCAAGCGGTCCATCAGTCACCCGGGTCACTTTCGGTGCGACAATTTTCGCCGTGGTGTTGGCCCGAATCATCTTGGCGATAGGAGATGCTGCGGAAGCAGCAGAAGCTTGTTTGACCTGCTTCATCACCGTCTTCTTCTGCATCTTCGGCTCGTTGTCTTTGGTAACCGGCGCGACTTTTGCAATCAGCTCCGGCTCATTGTCGAGCGGGACGAGAAAGGTGACGAGGAGAAAAATGATCGCCAGAACAACGTGAACGGCAATAGCAACCGTGACAGCTACGGTCTTCTTGGCGCCGTTTTTCTCAACTGCTTTGAGGTCGGTGAGGAGCATAGGGCCATCACCGTAACCGGATTACGCAACCGGTGTAAAGAATTCTATGCCATGCAGTCACTTCGGACGCCGCATATACCCCACGAATGAAAACGCCAACCCGACGGCCATCAAAATCAGGGGACCGTGAAATTTCGCGAAGTCAGGAATATTGACCGCGATATGCGGGGCGATCGTTATCCAGACCAGGGTAATTCCGATGATGAGCAGTCCCAGTAGTTCTCGAGTCATGGAATCATTATCGCCTTAGGCGTCGATTTATCAAAGCTTGCCTCAAATGCTGCGACCGCATCGGCGAGCGGGAATGTTTCAACCAGATCATCAACCGGGATAATCCCATCACGCAGGTGTTTCATTGCCGCCTCAAAATCATCCCACGCCGCAGCCATGCAGGGATGGATCTTCTGCTCGCGCCTCACCACATTGGTCGCAGGCCAGTCGACATTGAACCCATAGGTCGCAATGATCCCGATAAGCCCGCCCCATTTTACAGAATCACTGGCAGCCGCCAGAGCCTGAGGAGCACCGGATGCTTCAATGAAGCGGTCAGCGAGCGTCGGAAGCTGCCCGGACAGCGGGTTTTCATCAGAAACCACCCGTGTTTGAAAGCCGAGGTCGCGGGCCTTCTTCAGTCGCACCGCTTCGTCCCACTCCGCTCCTGTAACCGTCACATTTCCGCCCGCGGCCCTCGCAAGCAACGCACAGAGCAGTCCAATAATGCCGCAACCGGAAACGATCACATCATGCCCCGGCTGAATGTCGCACATTTTCAAAACGCACCGGCTGGCCACCGCCAGAGGTTCGACCAGCGCCCCCTCGATAAAGCTGAGGTCATAACGCAGCGGCATGACATAGCGGCTGTGCACGCAGACGAAATCCGCCATCGCCCCGCTCATATGAAACCCGAGAATTTGGCGTTCTTCACAAATCTGAGTATTCCCCGCCCGGCAGTTATCACACCTGTGACAGCTGTGAATCGCAATCGCACAAACCCGATCCCCCGGCAACCAACCGGTCACGCTTTCGCCGCAAGCATCGATCGTGGCGGAAAACTCATGCCCGAGAATCCGGGGACGCTCCACAAAGTCAAAGTTGGGTTTGGCAAGAGCCGCGCTCACATCCGACCCGCAGATCCCGACCGCTTCGACTTTCAGCCTGATTTCATCGGGGCCGGGTTCCGGAACAGGGGCATCAATGACAGCGAGTTCTTTGGCGGTATTGGATTGGAGACAGAGGGCACGCATAGGTTTTTCAGGAAATCTCCAGTGTGACGGATTGAGTCAGACTTTCCAGAGAGAAATGAACTGATCCAACAGGCAGGCAGCGTCAGACAATCAATCTTCGATTCCGCGCCGAAAAACACAGCCACTGCGCTCAACGGGAATTACAGGAATGTTACGGATTTAAAGGAAATCTTCACAAGCCGCCCCACCAATCCACCTTCCTGAAACCCAACAACCTCTCCGTTTCCTCCGTTTTCTCCTGTTCAAACCCAACAGGCGACGCCCAAAAACCACAATCGCCCCTGCCACAGCCACTGTATTCAACGGGAATTTCAGGAATGACACGGAATTGACGGGTATTTTCACAAGCCCTGGCCGATCCACCTTCCGAAACCCAACAACCTCTCCGTTTCCTTCGTTTTCTCCTGTTCAAAACATGACAGGCAATAGCCATCCGGCATCGGAGGTGGCAAATAATTGATTTTCACACATCTGCAAAGATCGGATGATACTGAAATAACGTTATTTTGGTCACTGCAAGAGTTCGTAAGTAGCAAAATAACGTTATTTTGGTGCCTTCATAAACATGCACCTACCAAAATGCTTCTCTCTTGGTCACTGCAAAAGTTCGCAGGTGGCAAAATGACGTCATTTTGGTCATTACATAAACGTGCACCTACCAAAAGGCTTGCCTTTCGGTCACTGCAGAAACGTGTAAGCAGTAAAAGGCAAGCCTTTCGATTATTGTTAACTTTGTAGCAAACTCACCGTTAACGCCTTATACCAAACCGCAAAAAAAGCGGCATTCTGCACCTATTTTGCCCCCGAAATGTGCGTTCCCAAAAAATTGAGAGTTTCTATCGCGAATCGAAACCTTTGAGGTTTCCCGCAAGCCCGCACCGAGTTCAGGCTTGAGCCTGCCCTTCGCCACGTCTAGGATCGGCGCCCTACGACACAAAATTTGATGGCGAAAACTATTTCAATGCTTTGCGGAACGGTCCTTATCCTGACGGGGATGGCTATACTCACTGGAAGCCGGGTTGCCGCGGCAGCGGACTGGCATGTCAATGTGGTCTCAGGAAACGATGACAACCCGGGACAAACCGCTGACGACGCGTTCCGGACGATTCAAAAGGCGGTGAACCTCTGCGCTGAGGGCGACACCATTCATCTTCATCCGAAAGACGCCGTTGCCCGGCAAATGATCAAGATCTCAGGGAAATCAAATTTCAACATAGAGGGCAACGGAGTGACGATCGACGCTTCCGACCCGCTCCCCGAAGACGGCTGGGAAACGGTTTCGGACGGCCTCTATCGACGGAAACTGCCGAAAACCGTTTGGGATCGGCATCTTCTAATCATCGATGGTAAAATGGAACGCATGGGGCGGACGCAAAGCTCAAACTCCCCGCCGTTTCCCGCTGTGGAAGATCTGCAACCCGGGCAATTTTGTTTCGAGAATATCGGGGAGACTGAGGAGGGTTGGCTCTATGTGCATGGTTCGACAAAAAAACTGTGCTGGTCGATTCGTCCGAACTGTGTGGCCACCAGCGGTGAAGTGAAAGGGGTCACCATTCGCAATCTGAATACCCGCTACGCGCTCAATGACGGATTCAATATCCACGGCAACTGCACTGGAATGGTTTTCGAAAATGTGACGGGCTACGATTGTTTCGACGAAGGCTTCTCTGCTCACGGCACCTGTGAGTGTCGGATTGTGAACGGGAAGTTTTGGGGAAACGAAAACGGCATCGCTGATGTGAACGAAGCCATCACGGTTTACGAGAAGTGCGAGTTTCGTGACAGTGTGAATACCGATGTCCTTTTGTGGGGGAAACGGCACGAGCTGATCGATTGTAAAATCATCAATACCACAACCGCTGCAGCTCTCGTGGCCGGCCCCCGGGCGGAGGAACAAAAAGATTTCGAAGTGAAACTGAGCAGGGTTTCGATCGACGGAAAGAACGCGGAAAAACGGGCGCGAATCCGGGTCAACGGCGGAAAATTGGAGATCAGGGATTCAGTATTCGCCAACGTGGACTTTGTTCCCCTGGGTGCGGAAGTGACCGCTGAGAACCTGACAGTGAACGGGGAGTCCCGGTAAACACCAAAAAGCGCCCCGGTCTTTCGACGCGGGACGCTCCTGATCTAACTGAAAGCAGTTAGAAATTGGTTTCAGAGAAGTTACTGACCTTCTTCTTCCTCGGTCTTATTGGGGTTCTCTTTGTCGTCGTCCTTAGGTGGCTCAATTCCCACCACCGGAACTTTGATGGTTTCTTTCTCCATCTTCACTTTGGGGACTTCCACCTCAACTTCTTTGAGGCCGGCCTCCACGTCAGCTACGTCAACGTCGATCTTGGGCAACTTACCCTCGGTCACTTCGACCTTTGGCATTTCACCTTCTTCAACGACGTCCACGTCACATGAGGTCAGTGTCAGGAATGAAGCAGAAGCGATAGCTGCAACTGCGATTTGGGTTGTTTTGTTCGTTTTCATATCTTTTTCAGTTAGTCAGTTAGTTATTATTGTTATTGTGTTTGGAGAGTGGTGTGGCGACGATCAGGCAAGTGCCTTATCGCTGTTACGGGTCAGAATGATGTAGACCGCGTGGACAATGCCGGGAAGAAATCCGAGGATGGTCAGGAGAATGTTGATCCAGAAGTGCTTCCCAAAGCCGACCTGGAGGAATACTCCAAGAGGCGGGAGGATGATGGCGGCGATGATTCTGAGTAGGTCTTTCATAGTGATTAGGTTTGTGGTGTTCGCCTCTCCTTAATCGCGACAATCGTACCAACCTGGACGCATTGATTCGCAACCCCCTCACCTACAACGCCTTGAAATTCTATTCATCGAATTCGACCATGCCCGGGACGGGACAAATCCGGCGCTTTCTATGCAGTTTGCATGGCAAGGCAATGCGTATTGCGCCCCGCAATCCATATGCGGTATTGCGTTTGAAGGGCTGATCTCTATGCTCTCGGATTATTTTCCCGATGACTGCCCGAATTCTCACTTTCCCTGTCGCACTTTGTATCGCCACCCTCGCTATTCCTGCCCGGGGTCAGGACTCTCCCGCGAAGTTGGCTTTGAACTCAGGGGACTCCATCGTCTTCATTGGAAACACTTTCTTCGAGCGGTCTCAGCGCTACGGACACCTTGAAACAGCGCTGGAACTCGCGGCCGGTCCGGACGTCACGGGGCTGAAGTTCCGCAACCTTGGCTGGAGTGGCGACTCTGTGTTCGGTGATGCACGCTCCTATTTTGGTGCCCCCAAGGAAGGACGCGACCGGCTCGACAAAGGGATCAGCGAGCTGAAACCCAACGTGTTGTTCTTTTGCTACGGAACGGGCGCTGCCATGAGCGAAGGCACAGAGTGGACGTTCGAAAAACAGGTGAACAGCGGAGACGCTGCGCCAACGTCGTTCGAAGGCGGGCTGGCAGCTTTCCTGGATGGCTACGGAAAGCTGATTGATCGATCAAAAGCGGCGGCGGGTGAGGGATTGCGTGAGATTGTCTTGATCTCCCCTCCACCGCTCGAAAATCTCGGTGCGCCGCTACCGGATCAAATTGAAAACAACAAACGGCTCACCCGCTATCGGGATGCGATCCGTAAGCTCGCGAAAGAAAAGGGCGCCCGCTTTGTGGATCTGTTTGCCGCGATGGGCGGTGATAGAGCTTCCGGGAAGATAACCATCCCGGCCCTGACCGACAACGGGATTCACTATGGTGATGCCGGTTATGAAAAGATTGCTTCAGCCCTGATCACCGGTCTGGGATTAACCACACCCGATGGGCTGGTGAACGATGCCGTCCAGGAGAAAGTAGACGAGCTGCGTGATGCCATCGTTAAGAAAAACCGCACCTTCTTTCACCGCTGGCGCCCCGCCAATGAGACCTATCTCTTTCTCTTCCGCAAGCATGAGCAGGGCAACAACGCCAAAGAGATTCCGATGTTCGATCCCATCATTGAGCAACAGGAGAACGAGATCGGGAAATTGCGCACGGCAGTGTTCGAGGCAGCGAAGAAGCGGTGAGCTGAGTGGCGGAAGGTTCGGTGAGCTGAGTTCAGTGATTAGTGATTAGTTTTTTAGTGTTTAGATTTTATGAAAAGTAAGTTTTCGATCAAACAGGGTTGGTTCAGCGAACGAACAGGGTTGGTTCGCAAACGAAGCCTCACAATTGCCTGCTTATTACTGATTTCACTGATACTTCCAGGCTGTTCAAAAAAGATCGAAGGTATCACTTCTGATCAGGCCGCCGATGTTGTTATGACAACTCTTAAAGCGAAGGTTGGATCTCCAGGTGACGGGAATGAGAACGGGATTTTGGATTTAAATCGCAGTAGATCGGAAGATGGGATCGAGCGTATCTGGTTCACCGGAGGAACCTCTAAAACCAACATACTGAGAGGGCCGAAAGTGAAGCTCACGTTCGTTCCAATTAAAAAGGGACAGAGCACCAAAGTTATCATCCGCGCCACTTCGGGCCTATTTTTGCCCGGTCGCGATCGGGAAGCGGAAAAGAAATGGGGGAAAATTTTAGCGGAAGCGGGTGCCAGCTCCACAGCGGCTCTAAAGAAATTCAAAGAAGTAAGTGGTTAAAAATTTAGAAATGAAAACACACAATTCGTTGTTCAAAGCAGAACATATGAAGGCTTTAGATAGTCATCCTGCGTTCTCTAAAACTACTGCGTTTGCTCTTCTTGCGCTCCTGGCCCCTGTTGGCACTTTCGCGCAGAACGGCCTGCGCGATATCCCCGATACGGCGGTCGAAGCTCAGCTCGCGGGCTTCAAACTTCCTGAAGGCGCCAGTATTAATCTGTTCGCTTCGGAACCGATGGTGAACAAACCGCTTCACATGAACTGGGACGCCAAAGGGCGGCTCTGGGTGGTGGGGTCTTCGATGTATCCGCAGATCGAACCGGGCAAAGAAGAGAACGATAAGCTGTTCATTCTCGAAGATACGGACGGCGACGGGAAGGCTGATAAGTCCACCGTGTTTGCGGATGATCTCTACATTCCTTCCAGCGTGCTGCCGGGAGATGGTGGTGTTTATGTGGCGAACTCGACAGAGATCCTTTTCCTGAAAGACACCGATGGCGACGGAAAAGCGGATTCCCGTAAAGTGATTCTTGCCGGATTCGGCACAGAGGACACGCACCATCTGGTGCACACTCTACGCTGGGGACCGGAAGGAATGATGTGGATCAATCAATCGATCTACATTCACACCCATATCGAAACCCCTTATGGCGTGCGGCGCCTCATGGGAGGCGGGATGTGGCACTACAATCCTGAGACAGGCAAAGCTGAAGTGTTCATGCGCGGGTTGGTGAATCCGTGGGGACACGTCTTTGATAAATGGGGCCAGAGTTTCATGACAGATGGTGCGGGCGGCAACGGGATCAACTGGGTTTTTCCCCGCGGCACCTGGGCGGCGACTCCCGGCTCGGCACGAACATTGCCGGGGCTTAATCCCGGACAACCCAAGCACTGTGGTCTGGAGATATTAAGCGGTAAACATGTGCCGGAGGATTATGTCGGAACCATGATCGCTCCGGATTTCCGCGGGCACCGAATCAATCGATTCAAGCTCAGTGACAATGGAACAAGTGCTTACAACTCGACTCAGCTTGAAGATTTCGTGAGCTCCAGCCACCGGGCGTTTCGTCCGATCGACGTAAAGATGGGGCCGGACGGCGCGGTCTATATCGCTGATTGGTACAACCCGATCATCCAACATGGTGAGGTGGACTTTCGTGACCCACGTCGTGACCACAAGCACGGCCGGATCTGGCGGGTGACCTTTGAGGGGCGTCCACTTGAGAAGAAGGTGGATTTTGATGCTCTCAGCGAATCGGAACTGGTGGAAATGGCGAACCCGGTGGGCTGGAAGAATCAGATGGCGGTTCAAGTATTGAAAGAGCGGGATCGTTCCAAAGCCAGGGAAGCTGTGAAATCATTTCTCGGGGAGAAAGATGCTGCCTCGAAATCCAGAGCTGAGGATGTACCGGCGATGATGGCATCGCAGGCCCTGGGAGATTTCGCTAAATCAGATGCACTTTCACTGGCCGAATCCATCGATCCCGATGTTCGCAGTGCGGCCCTCCGGGCGCTTTATTACGAGGCGAACTCTCACGAAGAATCCAAAGCGATAGCCAAAAAAGCCATCACCGACGATCACCCGCGCGTTCGTCTCTGGGCGGTCAGTGTTCTCGCGCAGCTTGACGATCCTGACACCGTTCACATCGCGCTGCGTGCATTTGACGGCATCGAAACACCCGATGTGTATCTCGACTTCGTGGTGTGGAATATTTGCCGTGAGCATTCTGACAAATGGTTGCCGCAGGCAGAGCAAGCCAATCCGTTTGATAGCCCGAAGGACCTTCTGTTTGCATTGCGAGCTGTGAATTCACCGGTAGGCGGACAGCATATTTTCTCGGCGTTGGAGAAGGGCGAGTTCAAATCTGATCTGGAGATCGCAGACGTCGCTGACTGGGCAGCCCGCACGGGAAGTCCGCTCGATCCACTTTTCGAATATGCTCTTGCTGAAGGTCGCTCACCTGAACAGCAGATCACAGTCCTGAACGCATTGAACGACGCGGCCAAGCTCCGCAAAGCCCAGCCGAAGGGTGACAAGACGCGACTCGCAACATTTTTGAAGTCGGACAACAATGGGCTTTTCTCTGCCGCGGCAAATCTGGCCGGCCCATGGAAATTGGAAGAGGCCCGGCCTGATCTCGAAGCAGCTTTTCTCAATGCAGAAAAATCTCCTGCTCGTGCTAACGCAGCCCTTAACGGATTGCGTGCGCTTGGCGGTCCCAAGACTGTTCAGTTTCTCAGGAAACTCGCGACCGATGACGCGGGGAGTTTTCAAATGCGATCTCTCGCCGTTACGGGAATGATTCGGATGAACCCGAAAGTCGGCGCTGAGTTGGCAATTCCCGTGTTGAAATCCGCTCCCGAAGGAAAAGATCCGCACGGGATTTTTGATGCCTTCCTCGCCAACAAACAGGGGCCGCCGGCACTGGTTGCAGAGTTGAACAAACCTGATGTGACTTTGCCACAGGAAATTGCTCTGGTCGGATTGCAGAAGGCGAGCTCCGCGGCAACGAAGCCTCAGGCTTTGATCAATGCGATCCAAAAAGCAGGTAACCTCAAGCCGATGAAGATGGCGCTGACTCCTCCCGAGATGGAAGCAATGATGAAGCTGGTCGCTGAGAAGGGCGATCCTCATCGTGGTGAAAAAGTTTATCGTCGGGCTGCGTTGATCTGCACGACCTGTCATGCCATCGGCGGAGCCGGTGGCCAGATCGGGCCGGACCTCGTTTCAATTGGATCCAGCGCCCCGGTCGATTACCTGATCGATTCACTGTTGCAACCTTCGGTGAAGATCAAAGAAGGTTATCATACGGTGCTGGTTACCTTGAAGAACGGCGACGCCTTTGCCGGGGCGATCGCCAGCGAGGACAACAATGAGATTGTGATCCGCGACGCCGCCGGGAATGAAAACCGCATTGCCAAGGCAGATGTCGCGAAGCAGGAAATCAGCCCGGTCTCACTGATGCCCCCCGGCTTGACGGCGCAGCTTCGTGAAGATGAATTTGTCGACCTCGTCCGGTTCATGTCGGAGTTGGGCAAAGAGGGAGACTTTTCTACAAAGCCAAATCGATATGTCCGCCATTGGAAAGTGCTGCAACCGCATGAGCGGGTGCGTGATGACATCGGGCACTACAGCGAAAAAATCTTCGCCGAAGACTTCAAGACATACGTGTGGACACCGATGTATTCCCGTGTCGACGGAAGTCTACCTACCGACGAATTGCCAAAACAAGTTGGCCGCGGCAGTAACCGGTATGGGGTCGCCAGTTTCGAGATCGAAGTCGCCCAAGCCGGGAAAGTCCCGTTGAAGATCGAAGCGAAACTCGCGGATACTCACCTTTACATAGGCGAAGACAAAATCGCGTTGCCGGACAAGGGCAGCGAAGCCTCTGTCGAGATCGACGTGAAGAAACCCGGCAAGCATAAGATTACCGTTGCAGGTCTGCTGAATTGGGGCTGGGATTCGGTTCGCGTGGAAATCCCGAGTGACGCTGCCGGCGTGGAACTCGTGAAGTAACCGCGAAACAAACGACGTAGTGATACGCGCATACGGACTTGGTTGAGAATTTCGTAAACACTAATGTTTACGAGTGATCACCCGTTATATATGTGCGGCTACCGTTTGGGGGTATTTGTTGATCGGAAATGGATTTTCCGGCGAGGGATCTTTGCATGATAAAATCGACGCGCTGATTGACGCGGCGAATGCGAAGGCAGATCAACCCGTTGCGGGTCCGGCAGATGACGCGACGTTCTTTCGGCGGGTGAATCTCGACTTCGCCGGAGTGATCCCGACGGTCGGTGAGACGCAGGCCTTTCTGGCTGACAAGTCGCCGGACAAGCGAAGCGAAGCCATCGATCGCCTTCTCGGGGATACTGAAAACTATGCCCGGCGCATGCGGGAGGCATTTCACGTGCACTTGATGGAACGCCGTGGCGAGAACGAGCTGTGGAAAACCTGGCTGGAGAATTCATTCGCTGAAAACAAACCGTGGGATCAGATGACACAGGAAATCATCCGCGCGGATTTTCGGGATGAACCCAACCGCGGCGCAGCATTCTTCTATACAAAGCGGCTGGAAAAATCCGGACAGAGACCCACCGACTACCCCGGAGTAACGCGTGATGTGGGTCGGCTTTTTATGGGAATGGACCTGCAATGTGCCGAGTGTCACAACCATCTCCTGATCGATGATTACAATCAGGTGGACTTCCAGGGACTGCTCGCGGCTTTCTCGAACTTGACGCTGCTGCGTGAGGAATACCCCGCCGTTGAGGAAAAGCTGATGAAGGCCAAGTTCGAGTATTCTTCAGTGTTCACGGGCAAGCCGCGTGAAGTTGCGCCCAAACTGCCCGGACTTGATGAGGTTGAGGTGGCAGTATATGAGAAAGGCGAAGAGTATTATCAGACTCCGGATCGAAAAACGAAGACCCCGGGGATTCCAAAGTTCAGCCCGCTGACGGAATTCGCGAAACAGATAGCCGGCACGCCGAATTTCTCTCAGAACATTGCCAATCGGCTTTGGTTTCTCATGATGGGCCGGGGAATTGTCGAGCCGATGGATCAGTTCCACAGCGAGAACCCGCCAAGCCACCCTGAGCTTATGGAGCTGTTGGGAAAAGAATTCACCGCTCATGGTTATGACATCAAATGGCTGCTGCGTGAGATTGCCCTGACAAAAGCCTATCAGCGGGACACCACCCTTCCCGGGGGCAAGATCGCACCGCTTGAGCGATTCGCTGTTGCCATACAACGCCGTCTTTCGGCCGAACAACTCATGTGGAGCACGATCCGCGCGTCGGGGCATCAACCTGATGAAGTCCAGCTCGACAACATCAAACCCGAAGAGGAAGACGGCGACGAGATCCCGGGCCTGCGCGAGCGGTTCCACGAAGCCATGGCCAACGAGCCCAAATTGCCGGAGCACGAATTCTCACCCTCGATGAAGAGTGCCCTGTTCATGATGAACGATTCTGAAGTGTTGAAATTGATTGATCAGATACCGGACGGGAAAACAACCGTAGACGGCTTGTATCTTCAGATTTTTTCACGACTACCGACCGCTGACGAAACCGCTGAATGGAGCAAGTTCCTGAATGAGGAAAAGGATCGCAAGGCTGCGGTCCGGACTTTGGCCTGGGCCATGCTGACGTCGACAGAATTTGTGGTGAATCACTGAGATGAACAACAACCGGCTCTGCACACCTACTGAACACACTTTCTCCCGCCGGCAGATTCTCGGTGCAATGGGATCAGGAGCGGCGTGCGGGTTAATGCATCCGGCAATCGCCAACGAAATTGCGAAGAACAACAAGCAGGTGCTGTTTGTCTGGACGGACGGCGGCATGTCCCAATTGGAGAGTTGGGATCCCAAACCGAATACCAGATTCGGCGGTCCTTTCCGCTCGATCCCGACTTCGATTCCCGGCGTTCACTTCAGTGAGCTGCTTCCCCGGATGGCAAAGCTTGCCGACAAACTTTCGATCGTGCGCAACATGCACACGCAGGACAATTCCCATTCGGCCGGGGTTCCGCGCATCCTCAGAGGTGACCCTGCAAATCGCGGCGTGATCTACCCGTATTTCGGATCTGCCATTTCCAAACTTCTCGGTCCGGGTGAAAGCGGGTTGCCTCCCTATGTCTGGATCAAGCCCGGGTCAGGTGGATTCAAACCGGAAAACGCCGGGTTTCTCGGACCGAAACACGGAGCCATCGCCTTTGGTGATGGAAAGCCGCCGGAGAATTTCTCCAGACCCGAAACGATTTCAGCAGAGCAGGACGAATTACGCAATGAACTGCGCAGGCGGTTCAGTGATCGTTTCGCCAAAGGCCGCCAGCCAACGGCCAACGAGGCGCAGAGCTACGTCTATGATATGGCGAGGAAGCTGATGACCCGTGCCGACCTGTTCGATACGACGAAGCTTTCGACCCGGGATCTCGATCGTTACGGCCGAACGGAACTGGGGCAGCATATGCTGGTCGCGCGAAACATGCTCGAAGCAGGTGTGCGTTTTGTGCAGGTGACAAGTTTCGGCTGGGATACCCACGGCGATCACTTCAACGGTTCTGCTTCTTTGATTCCCAAATTCGATGCAGCCTTCGCCTCCATCGTTGAAGACCTCGACGAACGCGGAATGCTCGACAACACTCTGGTCATCGCCATGAGTGAGTTCGGACGCACCCCGCGTATCAACGGCCATCATGGTCGCGATCATTATCCTGAAGCCTGGTCGATGGTGATGGCAGGGACAGGACTTGTTCCCGGTGCCGTGATTGGCGCTACGGACGCTGAAGGAATCTATGTCGATTCACCCCATGGAAACGATATCGGCTCGGTTTTTCACACCTGGTATCACGCACTGGGGATCGACTCAATGAACGAGGAGTTTTACAATGCTGATCAGCCGCTGCCTATGGCGCATCATGAAATGGAACCAATCCGGGAGGTGCTGGCATGAGTGACGAAAACTTCGAGCCGAAACCCATCGGCACCATCATCCCTGAATTTGCACTCACGACCGTCCGTTACTCTCCGTGTGGACGAATCCTCGCGGGAACCGGGTTTGATCAGGCCGTCTATCGCTGGGATCTCAAGGGCATGGAGAACCCGGGCGATGAGAAAACCTTTTCTGTTCCTGAGCTGGAGAAAGTGGGCGGCCACAATGGCTTTGCGTCTGCTATCGAGTTTCACCCCAACCGTGAAATTGCCTTTTCAGCAGACACCTGGGGGCAATTGAAAGCCTGGCCCTATCTGGCGAGTCATCCTGAAACGATTTGGAGTTTGCCGGAAGCTCATGACGGGTGGATTCGGGATATCGCCATCGGGGATGACGGCGATTGGATTGCGACCTGCGGGCGGGATGGGCTCTGTCGAATTTTCTCAACGATCAACGGCGGACAGCTGGCAGAGTTTGCGGGTCATCATGGCGAGGATGTTTTTGCCATCGCAGTTCATCCTTCCGGAAAGTGGGCAGTCTCTGGAGACCTAAAAGGCCGGCTTCTGCAATGGGAGATACATTCAGGAAAAGTTGTCCGTGAATTTGAGGCTTCAGACTTTTATCTGCTCCACCGTCTCCAGGATCTCGCGGGATTGCGGAAGCTGTATTTCGATCCCACAGGAAAAACCCTCATTGTGAGCGGATCGATTCCCGCCGGTGGAGCGAATTTCAGAGGGCGGGCCCACGTCCGGATGTTTGATTTCGAATCCGGGAAAGTCGCACACGACGTTGTGATCGGTGATGAGACTAAAGATGTATTTGCCCACGACGTAGCTTTGCATCCGTCGGGCTACCTGATTGTCTGCACCACTGGACAAAGCGGCAGCGGGAATCTGATCCTGCACTGCCCCGGGGAAACTGACCCGATTTACAAATCGAACAAAGGAACAGTGAACTGCCACGGTCTGGCGCTTTCACCGGACACCCGGCAAGTCGCAGTCTCCGCGACCAATCGCGGCTCCAATGCGAATGGCCGCAAACTCGATAAAGAAGGAAACTATCCGCACAATCACTCCCCGATCTATTTATTCGAGTTAGGGTAACGATGGCGAAAATTGTGGAGCTTTCCCCCCGGCGGGAATTGGTTTTGCTTGCTCCGGAGGGAAATGCAAAGATTCTCCTACAATGATTCTTGCTGCCACCGCCGCTGAACACTCAGAAGTTTGGGAAGTCCTCTTTCAGTTGCTGATTCTGTTGGCAGCAGCGCTCGTCATTGGAACCCTGTTCGAGCAATTCAAACAATCAGCGATTCTGGGTTACCTGATCGCCGGAATGTTACTGGGACCGCATCTCCTCGGAGTGGTAGGCAATGAATCCGGTGTTTCTGTTATTGCCGAGCTGGGCGTGTCACTGCTGCTCTTTGCCATCGGCCTCGAATTCTCCGCCCGCAGATTGTTTAAACTCGGGCCCATCGCCGGACTGGGTGGGTCCCTTCAGGTTACCATTACGTTGGGTGCCGGAACAGGCATCTGCCTGCTCCTGGGTCTTGATCTGAAAACAGCACTCGCTGTCGGGGCTACCGTTGCCCTTTCATCGACCGCTTGCGTTCTCCGCTTACTTACCGACCGGACCGAAATCGATTCCATTCACGGGCGAACGTCGCTGGGTATGCTACTCCTGCAAGATATCGCGGTTGTCCCGCTTGTCTTACTGGTAACGATGCTGGGTGGTGGAGGTGATCTGGCATCCATGGGAACCGGCCTCGCCAAAGCAGGCGGCCTCATCGCAGGGCTCGTGATCGGCTTTCTCATCCTTGCCAAATACATTCTGCCGCCTTTGATGCGGCAACTCAGTCTCGCAAAAGACCGCGAGCTTCTGGTTCTCCTCGCCATTGTTCTTGCCATCGGCTCCGCCTGCGCCGCTCACGCCCTCGAACTCTCCCCGGCTTTGGGAGCTTTTATTGCCGGGATGATGCTGGCGGAGTCCCCCTTCGCGACTCAGATCCGTTCTGACATCGGAGGACTTCGTATCATTTTCATCACCCTGTTCTTCGCATCTGTCGGCATGCTGGGAGATCCGGTCTGGATTGCTCAAAACTGGCCCGTTGTTCTGGGAACAACACTGCTGATCCTGCTCGGAAAATCCATCATCATCAGCGGCATCGCTCTGGGGTTTCGCCTCCCCTTCCGTCATGCGGTCGCAAGCGGCCTGGCCCTGGCACAAGTCGGGGAATTTGGAGTCGTCATCGCCGGCATCGCCCAGTCGACCAGCTTAATCGGGGACGATCTTTTCCGCCTTCTCGTGTCATCAATTCTTGTCTCACTGTTTCTCACCCCGCTCCTGATTAATCTGGCCCTCCCCGTGGGACGAAAGCTCAGCCGTTTGATCAAAAAGGATTCAGGCAGGAAAGTACCAGCCACGGAGCCGCCCGAGGATCAGTCTGCTGATCCCTCTGATAAACATCTTGTCATGATCGTCGGCTTTGGCCCGTCGGGACAGCGAGTCGCCCGGGAGCTGAAAGGTCATGACGATGTCGAATGCCTCGTCCTCGACGTCCGCCCTGCAAATATCGATCTGGCAATATCAACAGGGCTGCACGCCGAGCTCGGCGACGCCACCAATCTCGACTTCCTGATTCATCACGGGATCTCCAAAGCCAAAGCGATCGTCATCACGGTCCCCGATCACCGGGCGTCGATTCGCATTGTGGAATCTGTGCGAACTCTCAACCAGAACGTCATCATCATATCAAGGGCGCGTTATCACACCTTTGTCTCCGACCTCGAACGGGCAGGATCAAACCTCGCTGTTGATGAAGAACATCTCACCGGCCGGCGCCTTGCCGAATCCGTGAGAGACATGCTCGAGTGATTCCAGTTTTGTCAGCTGCGCGAGATCATCAACAGCCGCAAGCCGTTCAGACAAACCAGAACCGTGCTGCCTTCGTGACCAACGACGCCTACAGGCAGTGGCAGCGAAAAACCGAGCGCAGCCGCCACGAGAATGATGATGACGAGGGATGAAAACACCAGGTTTTGAACCAGGATACGTCTGGCCCGGCGGGAATGACGTAACAGAAGTGGCAGATTTTCCAGCCGGTCGCCCATCAGGACAACATCAGCCGTTTCCATCGCGACATCCGTTCCCGCCGCGCCCATCGCCACGCTGAGGTCCGATGCAGCCAGGGCGGGCGCGTCGTTCACGCCGTCACCCACCATCATCACATTACCCCGCTCTTTGAACTCGCGGATGATGCGCAGTTTGTCTTCCGGAAGCAGTTCCGCATGGATTTCATCAATCCCCACCTCACCGCCAATGGCATTTGCAACGAGGTGATGATCACCGGTTAGCATCGCGATGCTTTTAACTCCCGCTTTCCGAAGTTGCTCGATCAAATCGCGGGCTTCAGGTCGAACGGTGTCGCCCATGACCATTACGCAGAGTGCCCGGAATTCTTCATCCCGACGCACAGCCATCCAGACGCAAGTGCGGCCCATTTCCTGAAGCGGTTGCGCATGGATGGCAAGTTCATCCACACAGGTCGCGCCGATTTCGCGTATCCATCGTTCACTGCCGATGAAATACTCTTTATCCTCGACCGTTGCCTGAGCCCCTTTTCCGGTGATCGCCTGAAACCGCATGGCTTCAGGAAACGGGACACCCAGTTTTTTCGCTGCTGATGTAATCGCGTGAGCAAGGGGATGTTCGGACCGGGCTTCGAGTGCTGAAGCCAGTCGAAGATAGTTTTTCGCATCCGCAGAAAGGGTTTCATCGACAGGCAACGCCCCGTCCACAGTCACAATGGCAGTGAGCGAGGGCTTACCGACCGTCAAGGTGCCCGTCTTGTCGACAGCGACCATATCGATCGTTGCGGCCCGTTCCAGATGCGATCCCCCTTTGATGAGAATGCCCCGTCTGGCAGCTCCTCCAATCGCCGAAAGAACCGAGGCCGGCGTGCTGATAACCAATGCACATGGCGAAGCAACAACCATCACCGTCATGGCGCGGTAAAAAGCGGAAGCGGCATCCTCCCCCATGGTCAGCCAGGGAACGAGAAATACAGCGAGGGTTACCAGCACAACTCCAAGCACGTATTTCCGTTCTGCGTTTTCAAGAAAGCTTTGTGTCTTCGATTTTTCCTCTTTCGCTTCGGCAACCAGCTTAATCATCCGCGCCAGAGTTGAATCACCGGAAAGTTTCGTCACCGTGAGCTCGATGCTGCCGGTCTGATTGATCGTGCCCGCGAAGACTGGACTGCCGACCGACTTCTTAACCGGCATCGATTCTCCAGTGAGCGATGCTTCGTCAATATGAGTGCTCCCTTCTGAAACTTCACCATCTACAGGAATATGTTCCCCCGGCTTCACAATGACTGTCTCGCCGCGATCCAACTCCTCCACGGGAACTTCCCGGATCCCGCCATCCCGTTTCACAAAGGCAAGTTCGGGACTGAGGTCGAGGAGCGACCGGATAGCCATGTTTGTCCTGTCCATCGCGTAGCGCTGGAGGACGTTCGAGAAACTGAAGAGAAAGAGCAGCAATGCCCCCTCAAAAGGAGCACCGACCAACGCTGCGCCGAGCGCAGCGAGAACCATGAGAACATCAATATCCAGCACCTTTTCGCGAAGCGATGAGATTGCAGATTTAAGACCTTCCTGCCCCGCGAAGATATAAGCCCCCAGATAAAGGGTGTTCGCTTTCCAATCGGAACCCAACACTTTGCTGACAGCGAATGCCGCAATGAGAAAAATCAGCCCCAACGCGCAGGAAATCTCCTCATTGTAGGCCCCCTTTCTAAGCTTTGCGGTGAAAGAAGAGGTCTTCGTTGTTCCAGAATCTTCTTTCATCGGTAGCGCCTGCCTTTCCCGTCACACTTCACCCGCCAGTATCCGGGCCTGGGCAATCGCACGCATCGCTGCCCGGGCTTTGTTCACCGTCTCGATGTATTCGTTTTCCGGAACAGAATCGGCCACCACTCCGGCCCCTGCCTGAATGTAAGCCTTCTTGTCTTTCAAAATCACGGTCCTCAGCGCGATACAACTGTCGTGGTTCCCATCAAATCCGAAATACCCCACCGCTCCCGAATAAGCGCAGCGCTTTTCCTTCTCCATTTCGTCGATGATCTGCATGGCTCTTACCTTCGGGCTGCCACTCACCGTTCCTGCGGGAAAAGTCGCTCTCATCACATCATAAGCCGAATGCTCAGGGCTCAACTGCCCTTCAACATCCGTCACAATATGCATCACGTGACTGTAGCGCTCGATCCGCTGAAAATCCTTCACCGCGACCGTATTATACTCAGCCACCCGCCCCACGTCATTCCGCGCCAGATCGACCAGCATGATGTGCTCCGCCAACTCCTTCGGATCACCCAGGAGATCCGCCGCAAGCGCCTCGTCCTCCTCCGGTGTTTTCCCTCTCCAGCGCGTTCCCGCAATCGGGCGGATCTCGATTTTGCCATCGATCGCGCGGACATGAACCTCCGGCGAGCTTCCCACCAGCGAAAACTCATCGCCAAACTGGAGACAGAACATATAGGGGGACGGATTCACATGCCGCAACGCCCGGTACAAATCGATCGGCGCACCGCCGTAATCCGCATGAAAACGCTGGCTCGGCACCACCTGAAAAATATCTCCCGCCAGAATATATTCCTTCGCCTTCTCGACCATGGCTTCGTATTCCTCCTTGGTCGTGTTGCTCTGCGGCTCCGGAACTTCCGGCTCCGTCATCAGTGAAAACGGGGCGAAACTCAGCGGGGCCGCCAGCTTTTGCACTGTTTCATCAATCCGGCTCCGCGCCGCTTCGTAGCCCGCAGCCAACGACTCATGGTCATCCGTATGCACATTGGAAACGACCTGAATCTTCCGAAACCGGTGATCAAAAATCACAATTGTATCCGTGATCATGAAAACCATGTCCGGCAGCTCAAGCGGGTCCGGTTTTGTTTGTGGAACCGTCGGCTCAAAGAACCCCACCATGTCATAGCTGAGAAATCCCACCGCCCCACCTGCAAAATCAGGCAGCCCATCCACATCCACATGCTGAAATTTCGCCATCTGACGCTCCACTTCATGCAGCGGATCACCGTCGGCCTCAGCCAGCGTGTATTTTACAACCTCATCCGAATTTCCCTCCCGAATCTCGATCTCCCGTCCATGAGCCCGAATGATCATTCGTGGATCCGTGCCCAGAAACGAATATCGCCCGATCTGGTCGCTGCTTTCCGCCGACTCCAGTAAAAAACAAGGCGTGCTGCCATCATTCAGCTTCTGAAAAGCCGATACCGGAGTCTCATAATCCGCCGCCAACTCAGTCCAGACCGGAATCAGATTTCCGGATTTGGCCAAATTAGAAAAGTCGTCGAATGATGGATGAAGTGCAGTCACAGCGCGGCAAAGATGCACTCCAGCTTCAAGATTGCAAAGTGGGCTTTTTGCATGGAATGCTTCCCACTGGATGAACACGCATCTCTTCGCTTATGGCACCCTTCTCGTTCCGGAAATCTGGACTCTCGTGGTGGGCGAATCTTCTCTAAGCAAACCGGCCACCCTTTCCGGACATGAGATTTTCCGCGTCAAAGGCGGCGATTTCCCCGGGCTGGTCGCTTCAAAAAAGACCGGCGCAAGCGTCCCCGGCCGGGTCTTTCTCGACCTGAACCCCGAAGCCGTGGCAAGACTGGACGCCTACGAAGACACCTTCTACGAACGGCTCCCCGTCAACGTCACTCTGACAGATTCCGGAGAAGCCTTCTCCTGCGACAGCTATATCGTTCCCCGGGCGGCCGCCGTGGAAGTGTTGAGCAATGAGATCTGGACTCTGGAATGGTTTCAGGCCGAGGCCCAAACCGATTACATCAGAAGAATGCTCGGCGCCGGATTCTGAATCTCAAGGAACACGCCCGATTAGCTAATTGGGTTCAGCCGTCGACAGATCCGACGCTACTCCCGCCATTTTGGCCAAAATCCCGCCTGTTAGCCTGTCAAAAACGGCAATCAATTGATAATAAGTTGTATGCAAAGATCGGAGCATCCCGAAATATCGTTATTTTGGTCACTGCAAAAGTTCGTAAGTGGCAAAATAACGTTATTTTGGTCACTGCAAAAGTTCGTAAGTGGCAAAATAACGTTATTTCAGCCCCCTCATAAACGTGCACCGACCAAAAGGCTCGTGTTTTGGTCACTGCACACTTTTGCAGGTGGCAAAATGACGTCATTTTGGTCATTACACAAACGTGCATACGGCAAAAGGTAAGCCTTTTGGCAGGTGCACGTTTTTACAGCAATCTTACCTTCAGCGATTTACGCCGAACCTCCAAAAAAAGGGGAGGAGGGGGGCGTCACATGGTATCAAGCTGACGCTCACCTGTTTTTCAGGGAAGTGTCTGCCGGCATGTTGTCTCGATTGAATGCCTCCATCCCGGAAATCCGGGAAATAATCCCGATATTACGCCAACCAGAAAACCTGAGATGTGGGCGGAAGTCGCTGGAATAAAAACCTCCTGTGTTTGTTCGACAAAGACGGTGTCGCCGGTGGCGAGTTCGTAAAATGTCTTACCGAGGAATCCAACGGCGGCCGTCCCGGCAATCCACTTTGTGGAACGACGCCGTTTCAGTTTCCACAGCCCGGCGATCACGAGTCCGAAGAGAGCGGAATCGATTCCGGATAACCCGCGATAGGTTTCGAATTGCGGCTGATTCAAGGCAATCTCCAGCGGAATGACAATACCGGCGACGAACAGGCAGAGCATAAATCGCTGCGGGATGATTCGTAACGCGGCGAATGCGAGAGTCGCAAATGCGGTCAGATCCCATACGAGGTGATTCCACGACCAGTGCGTCAGGTGACCAGTCAGGCAAGTGACGGGCGACCCTCCGCGCTGCCATTGAAACATCTCCCCCATGCCGAGGAAGAGTTGAAATGCGATGGCCGCAACGACGACTCCGATCGCCGCTGCCACACCCGCGCACAGCGGGCTGACAACGGAACCGGAGTCCTGGATGCGAGTCGTAGTGTTGGGTTGCATGACGAATCAGGCTTCGTGGCGTGTGCGACCGAGTTTTGCGGCGATTCCTGCAAACAGGGCCATCAGTATGGCTGCCAGAGGCGGGAATGCTCCCCCTCCACCGCCACCACCGCCGCCCGAAAAGCGCGGCGCCTTCTTCGGCGTGAACGGTTTGGCCGTATCCACCCGGTGATTGGTAGGGGCAGGGGCCGCTCTGCGAGCCGATTGGGCGGAATGCTCCCGGGCAACGCGTTGTTGATTCTTCCGCTCGATGCCGTGGCGTTCGAAGGCTTCATCCGCGAGGACCAGCATCGAGGTTTCATCGGTAACGAGTTGATAATTCAACCCGAGATCGCGAATGGCATGACCAGATTCACCGGCAGGGATTTTTCCGGTGTTGGTCTGCAGCTCGATCTGTTCAATTTGATCCAGCGCCCACAACCGTTCGAGTTCGGGGTTCTCTTTATCAATATCCGGAAAGGTGAAGCTGGTCCGGTAGGTCTTGTCTTCACCCGTGAGCCGCGCGTTCAGAACGAGTTCTGCTTTGCCTCCCTTCTCATATTGACCAAACATCACCAGCTGCTCACCCCGGTAGATTTTCCCGGGCATCTGACCTGTTGTGTTGAAAGTCTTTACGCCTTTGATCTTGAATTCAGCATCGTGAAGGGACTCATGCAGAATCTTGCTCTTCGCCAACATGATTTGTCCGAGGATGTCATCTGAATTGGAAACCCCGGCATAAAAGCCGCCGCTTCCTTCACAAACGGTGCGCATGAGCGGCCAGTTGCTGCTGTTCCCCAGCAGGAACCCGAAGATGCGGATGTCATGCTTTTGGGATAACTCGTGAAATTTCACAGGATCGACGATGCCTGTGTTGGCAACGCCGTCTGTGACAAGAACGATGCTGGTGGCGCGGTCGTCATCAAGATCGTCCATCGCCATGGAAATCCCTTCATAGAGATTGGTGCTTCCATTGGTCTGGAGCTTCCTGATTTGCTCCAGGGTATGCTCCACATTCTCCGGTGTAGCTGACTTCCAGCCGCGCGTCAGGTCAGACGCCCCGCTGGAAAAAGTCACGATGCGATAGCGATCTTCGGGCGACATCTTCCCGATTACCCGCCCCACGCCATCGGTGAGCGTGTGGAGTTTCGATGACATGCTTCCGGAAGTATCGAGGACGTAAACATAATCGGCTCCGTTCGTGAGTGGTTTCAAGTCCAGTCCCGGTGTTACGACCATCATGAATGTTCCATGACCGGATTCGTTATCCCGGAAAGGGATCACTTCGACCCGACCGGGAAGGTCTTCGGCCAACCGGTAGTAAACGACCAGATCTTTGTTGAGGGGATGCCCTTTTCGCTCCAACCGGATCTTAATGTGCCCTTCATCGACTTTGTCAGTCACCGTTTCGTTTTCGAAACCGGGCAGGCGAACCTCTTCGACCGGCCAGGCTGATTTCAGCACCACCTCAGCGGAAAAGTTGCCTTCGACGACATCATTGACCGGGTTCCAGAATCCGGCAGCCGCGACATCGTCCGTTCCACCTTCTTCGAGTGGGTAGAGATAACGCCCAATCCCGGTGTCGATGGTGATTGGCTGATAGTAGACGATTCGAATGCGGGTTTCGCCCTGCGCCTGCACGGGGTACACCTTAAACTCGAATGCCTGGAAACCTTCCTTTGTCGCGAGGCCTGCGTCGTTACCCGCTTGCTTTTCGCTTTCGTAGATGGTTTCCGCTTTCCCCCGTTCAACGACCTCTCCGTTGATGACACGCTCGCCGAGGGTAAGAGTGACCTCAGACAGGCTTGCACTGACGGGAAGCGGGAACCGGTAAGTTGCTTCGAGGCTTTGATTGTTGGGATTGAAGAATGTCTGAGTCACCTCCGTTTGTGCGAAGCCATTATTGATGGTGATTTGGACATGATGATCGAGAATTCTGATCGGCTCGTGCGATGAGCCTTTGGGTGTCAGAGTTCCCGCTGCCTGCCCGGTTGAAGCAAAGAATGCCACAACAAGGGCAGGGATGAATTTAACCAGTCTGTGTAGTTTTATTTTCATGACGACGAAACATGGCTCGGCATCAGGAATTGCTTAAATCGAAAGAACTCATCCAAACATTGATCAAACTGATGTTTCAGAAGTCGGTAGTGAACAGCACCGGGAGAACATTCAGGGACCCAAGGGCCTGATACGATCCAACAGGGTTGCCATGGCGAACAGACCCTGTCTGATCGTGGGAGGCAATTTCGCTCGAAAACTGTGCGGCGTTCTGTCAGGTTGCGGTGATGAATTTTGCCAAAATCTGCTCTGTTTTCGCGCTTTGCTTCGCTTCGGTTTTTGTTGTTGCTGAAGATCGACCGCCCAATGTGGTCATCATCTTCACAGATGATCAGGGCTACGAGGATGTCGGTGTCTTCGGCGCAAAAGGTTTCGAAACTCCGCACCTGGATAAAATGGCGGCGGAAGGGCGGACGTTCACCCACTGGTATGCAGCACAGCCCGTGTGCTCGGCGTCCCGAACGGCACTGTTAACCGGTTCCTACCCGAACCGGGTCGGCATTCACGGCGCACTCGGGCCGGGGAGTCGCAACGGGATCAATTCGGAGGAAACCACCCTGGCAGAAGTCTTCAAATCAAAGGGCTATGTCACGGCGGCTTTCGGAAAATGGCACCTCGGTGATCACAAAAAGTTCCTGCCACTCCAGCACGGGTTCGATGAGTATTTCGGAATCCCCTATTCCAACGACATGTGGCCGAACCATCCCACGGCGGGCAACCGGTTCCCTCCCCTGCCCATTTTTGACGGCAACGAACGCCTGCGCACAGCGGATGAAGGCGATCAGAAAATGTTGACCACATGGTTGACCACTAAAGCGGTTGATTTCATCAACCGGAAGAAAAACGAACCGTTTTTTCTCTACGTTCCCCATCCTCAACCACACGTGCCGCTTTATGTCAGCGACCGGTTTGCCGGAACGACTGAGCGGGGACTCTACGGCGATGTGATTGCTGAGATTGACTGGTCAGTCGGGGAAATTCTCAACGCAATCAAGACCAACGGCCTCGATGACAATACGCTGGTGATGTTCACAAGCGACAACGGCCCGTGGCTCAGCTACGGGACACATGCCGGCTCGGCCCTGCCCCTGCGGGAAGGCAAAGGCACCGCCTGGGAAGGCGGCGTTCGTGAACCCTGCATCATGCGCTGGCCGGGTAAGATTCCTGCGGGCACCACCTGCGACACTCCGGCGATGAATATCGATATTCTCCCGACTCTGGCGAATCTGATCGGTGCTGACCTACCGGAGAAGAAAATCGACGGGCTCGTTATCTGGCCCATCCTCGCGGGTGAAGACGGGGCGGAGAATCCACACAAGGATGGCTACTGGTTTTATTATAAGCGAAACGAGCTGCACGCGGTTTCTGAAGGGAAATGGAAACTGTATTTGCCGCATCAATACCGGACCATGGCCGGCAAGCCCGGAGGCACGGACGGTACGCCGAATCCCTACAGCGGTGACAATGTGAAGGAGCCCGAGCTTTACAACCTGGCTGACGACATTTCAGAGACGACGAATGTCGCTGAAGTGCACCCCGACATTGTGAAGTCTCTTATGGAGAAGGCAAAGATTGCCCGGATCGAACTGGGAGACATGCTGACCACAAAATCCGACAAGGGCGCCGGATCCCGCGCACCCGGTTTGCTGACTGATGACGAAGTTGCTGACCTGATGAAGATTCACTGGCCGAACGGCAAGCCCGAAAAGAAACCAAAGCCTAAGAAATAATGCACCGACTCCTCTGGCTTCTCCTGCCGCTCTGCTCAATGGCGCTTGTAGCTGATGACGAGACCAATTTCGGCAGGAAAGTCACGATTTATCTGAATACTAAAGCTCCCGGTGAAAGCCGGGGGACGTTTCAGGAAAAAGGGAACCCCGAAGTTGTTGAGTTTGCAGTCGGGTTTGGCAAGAAAGGCGTCCTGAAGGAGGGCAAAGCCTTTACGGGTAACTATTCGCTGCTGGGGAAATTCCGGGTCAACGCTATCCTCACGAACGGGGAGCGTTTCGAAATCGCTCCGGAGCTGATTGCTGAGTCTGGTAAAACAGAGGCTTTCCTCAGGGAGCAGCTATTCAAGAACATGTCCTCGATCGATTTCGACGGGGACGGGAAAGGCGGGGAATACGGGGCCGCGTTCATTGGTCTGGAACCTCTGGATTCAAAGGCAAAGCAGCCGTTTCACTTCGGTGAATACAAAGGAACATTCCGCTGGTATTCGTATGCGATCCATGGAACTCAGGACGAAGGCCGCATTGGCAAAATGATCACCGGAGGGTGCATCAACGTCGGAGCCGAAAGCCTGAGTCAGCTGGCGAAACTGTTGACGCTGGGGGACTTTGTCGAGGTCGTTGAGACCCGTTAATTGAAGACGGCTTTGGCAGCCTTCACGTCTGCTTCGATCTGCGCTTGCAACTCGGTCAGGCCGTCGAATTTCTGTTCGCTGCGGAGGAACTCGATGAATTCCACTTCGATGTCTTCGCCGTAGATCTCGTGATCGAGCCCGAACAGGTGAACCTCAAGCAGGAGTTTAGCCTTGGCTCCCTCGACCGTGGGGCGAAAGCCGAGATTGGCCACGCCGTTCCACGAATCTCCCGACCCATCGGCCGAAATGGCGTAGACACCGGGAGGCGGCAACTGCTCGCTGTGAACCGCCAGGTTCGCGGTCGGGAATCCGAGGGTGCGGGCCAGCTTCCGACCTTCGATCACGGTGCCGAGAACAGTGTAGGGACGACCGAGGTATTTCTCAGCGGTGGCAAAGTCCCCCTCCGATACAGCTTCGCGAATGCGGGTGCTGCTCACGGGGGCACCCTCAATTTCAACCATGGGAACGCCGCTGACGGAGAAATTGCGTTCCGCTCCGATTTTCTCAAGCAGAGCGACATCACCAGCGCGGCCTTTACCGAACTGCCAGTCTTCACCGACTGAGATGCGGGCGATCCCTCCTCCCGGCGCGGCGCTTTCGCACAGATCATGGACAAACTGATCGGCGGGCTTGGCGGCGAACTCCTGATTAAACTCAATAACGAGGAGGTTTTGGGCATTCATGCCGCCCAGCAGACGCACCTGATGCGGCAGGGAAGCGAGCAATCGCGGGGCTTTGTCCGGCGCCAACACACGAATGGGGTGGGGATCAAACGTGACCACAACCGGTGTCCCGCCACTGGCAGCGGCGGATTGAATCGCATCATCAATGACCGCCCGGTGACCGGGGTGCAGTCCATCAAACACCCCGATGGCGAGGTGGAACGGTCCGGTCAGGGAGCCGAGGTCGGCAATGCTCGTAAAGACTTTCATCTGATGGTCGGGACCTTATCGCCTGTAATCGCCATGGGACAAGGCGCGATTGGACCAACTTGGGAGAATGGACAGAGGACTCCCGGTTTCAATCCACGTAGAGGAACTCGTTCGACATGAACAGGGCCTGAGCGAGGAGCGGCCATGGATTGACCTTGCGGCCTTTCTCAATGTCAGCGAACCGATTCACTTTCTCATGCTCAGCTTCATCGGCGGGGCGATTGAGGACGGCTTCGAAGATCGCATTGACCCGCTGCTCTCGATTGACCCCTTCTTTAAAACCAAGACGGTCAACCAATGCGCTGGCCTGGTCGGTGACGAAGGAAGCATTCATCGAAAAGAGAGCCTGCGGGGCGACGATGCTTTCCGAGCGACGCTCCTGCGACTGGGCGGGCGAAGGAAAGTCGAAAGCCCGCAAGGTGGGATCGAGGTTGAAGCGGTTGATGTATCCGTAAATGCTGCGACGCGGAGTATAGTTCTCATCCCACAGCTGGCCGGACCGGCCGTGCATGCGGGTGTCGAGTTTGCCGGAGACGGCGAGGAGTGAGTCACGGATTTCTTCAATCTCCAACCGTTTCAGATTGGCGCGGTGATAGAGTTTGTTCCCGGGATCGATCTCGGCGTATTCATCGCGAATGGAACTCCGCTGCTGATAAGTGCGGGAAGTCACGATCCGGCGGACGAGATGTTTCAGCGACCAGTCATGCTTTACGAAGTCTGCAGCCAGCCAGTCGAGCAGCTCGGGATGGGTCGGTGCATTGCCTTGCAGACCGAAGTCTGACGGAGTCTCGACCAGATAGCTGCCCATCAGGGATCCCCACACACGATTGACGAACACACGGGCGGTGAGCGGGTTTTCCGGATCAGCAATCTTTTGGGCGAGGTCGAGTCGACCCGAGTTTTCGCTGCTGAAGCGGGGCTGTTCGGGGTCGAGGATCTTGAGAAAGCGGCGGGGTACCCGGTCACCTTTTTGGGAAGACTCACCACGATTGAAAATGAAAGGTTCAATCGGCTTGGGGCGTTCGCCAACGGACATGGCACGGGCAGGCGCGCCGTCGTTCGTCAGCAACAGCTCGGCTAGCTTCGTTTGTTCGATAATGTCCTTTATAGAGCGGTTGTTGCCTTTCCTCTTTTTGTCCCCTGCTTCCGTGATCTCTTTATTGATCACGGCCAGCTTCGCTTTGTAATCGGCCTTCTGTTCACCGGAGGGCTGGTAGTGAGCCAGCACCGGAAACTTCTCAATATCCCAGGGTTCGGCCCGGGTCAGTGAACTGAAGACGCCGTAGAGTGAATAGTAATCGGCCGTGGGGATCGGTTCGAACTTATGATCGTGACAGCGGGAACAGGCCACAGTCAGCCCCATGAATCCCCGGGTGGTGGCGTCGATCACGTCGTCAACATAGTCGGAGGTCACGTTCCGATGAGGAGCCACGCCGAGGAATCCCAGCGCGGCGATTTCCGGTGCGCCTTTGTCGAATCCCATGAGGTCAGCCGCGAGCTGTTCCTGAATAAACTGGTCGAACGGCTTATCAGCATTGAAGGCGTCGATCACGTAATCCCGAAACGTGAAAGCGTACGGGTAGTAGTGGGGTGTTTTGGTATCGGGGCGGTAAGTGATCGCGGTATCCGCGTAGCGGGCGACATCGAGCCACATCCGGGCAAAGTGTTCGCCAAACCGAGGGGAATCGAGCCATTGATTGATCAGGCTGGCGGTGTCCTTCTCAAAGTCGGTGGCGGCAGGCGGTAGTCCCGTCAGGTCATAGGAAAGCCGGCGGGTCAGAACATTCGCCGGAGCTGGCGGTGAATGAGTCACTTTGGCTCTGGAAAACCCGGCATAGATAAATTGATCGATGGGGTGGTCGTTCCAGGCCTTGACCGGCGCGCGGGGAGGCTCAACAGCATCCACAGGCTTGAAGGCCCAGTGTTTGGCGGCTTTACCGAAGATAAATTCCTGATCTCCGAGCTGTGAAAACTCTGTCTCACCCAGATCATCCGCCGGCCCGGGTGCTCCCCGTTTGATCCAGGATTTCAGCAGGCCGATGTCGCGTTCCTCGAGTTTGTATTTTGGCGGCATCTCGAGGTCTTCATGAGTGTAATCCACCGCCGTGATCAGGAGGGAGGCTTCCAGATTTCCCGGGACAACAGATTTGCCGGTATCCCCGCCTTCGAGCCAGCCTGATTCGCGATCTAGCAACAGGCCGCCTTTCTGCTCCCCTTCGACTTCCGAGTGGCAGTCGTAGCAGTGCTTTACGAGAATGGGGCGGATGTTTGTTTCAAAAAACGCCACGCCATCATTATTTTCTCTCGCGCCTTTCGGCTGAGCCCACACGCTCGACGAAATGGCGAGCGGAAGCACGGCCCCAAAAAGGGGGATCAGGATGTGACGAAATTCGATTCTCATCGGCTTGCAAAGTAGCGCAGAACGCCCTGAATTGAAGCCGTGAAGGTGTGAGAGCCTGATGGCGGGAACGGTGGGCGTTGGGCCCGTCAGGAATTTTAGAGGTGTAATAACTTTTACCGCACCAACTGGAACTCAGGCAACATCAAGACAGCCCAGAGCAAATCCTCAATCCCTTCAGCGCGACTCTCACGGGAATCGATAATTCCCTGAAGAATCACAGTCTCAGCAGGCGTTGGTTTGCGTGTCAGACTGCGCAGCATGACATGTTCGACAATCTCCGCGGATTGTTTTCCTGAGAATTCAGTATTCAAGTATGCGCCGCCCCGTTGCAGCAAACCGGCGAGAATTGACCCGTTCGCGAGATCAATCGCCTGCAATGTACTGAGATCTTCCGGACGCACCGTGACAACCTGTTCCCGGTTGGGGCGCCCCAGTGAACGCATCAGTAAATCGCTTTTCACCAGTGAAGCCCGAACCGGCGGAACTTCGACCTGCGCCAGCCCGGTCCGGGCGCCATCGGCAATGCGGTCCTGCCAGACAGCTCCGTTGACTGATTTTACCGCTCCCCAGTCCGTTACCGGCTTGGGAAACTGACCGCGTCTATCGGGTTGGCGTTTCGTCCAGGTCCACGTCTCATCAGTGATGACTTTATCGCCATCGATTTCCGCTTCGAAGTAGGCACCGGCGGCATTCGGTCCCGAGCCGGCATTTTTGGCTACGATGAGGATTTCATTCTCTCCCTTTTTCAACGCCCCCTGCAAGTTAACGGCCTCCACCGTCATCCAGTTCTGGTCCTCGCGGATCTTCCGACCATTGACCCAGAGCGTGTATTCATTGTCGACCGTCACGACGGCGCGGGCTGCTTTCGGTTTTTCATCCAGGGTCAGCGTTTTCCGAAGCGAGATCGTTTCGCCAGCAGCGGGTGTCCCCTCTCCTTTTGCCCAGATCCATTTGGCCGTCAGCTTCACATCGTCGAATTTGCCGGGCTCGATTTTGTAACGGGCCACCTGCGGAACCGCCGCTCCCGGCATGGTTCCTGTCAGTCTCCAAACCCCATCCATAAACTGTTCTGCCGTGAGTCGGCGGGCAATCGGCCCGCGATAAGTGTATCCGTCAGCCAGTTCTTCGTCAGTTGGGGTAGCCGCAATCACTGACTGATAGGCCCCGGACTCTGCAATGCGTGCGATCAGCTTTCTCAAATCATAATCGTTTTCGGCAAAGTCTTCAGCCAACCAGTCGAGAAGATCTTCACTCCAGGGCTCAGTGTGCATCGCATCAACTGGATGCACAATCCCACGGCCCATCATCCGGTGCCAAATACGATTCACCAACGTTCTCGTAAAACGCCCATTGTCCCGATGCGTCATCAGTCCGGCCAGCTGCTCGAGTCGCTGCTGCTTCGGGGCAGCCGGATCGATTTCGCCCAACTCGGGGAAGATCCAGGCAGCTGCGGCGGTTTTGCCCTGCGGCTTGTCGCAACGATGAATTTCGAGAGGTTCTTCCGCTATGATAGCAGCAAGGTTGTAGGCTTCCTCCAGCTTCCAGCGGTCGATAAAACTGTCGTGGCAAGACGCACACTTCATATTGATCCCCAAAAACACCTGCGACAGATTCTGCGAGAACTGCATCTCGCGTCGCTGGCTGGCATTGACTGTGCCGCGCCACTTAATGCCATTGATGAAGCCTTCCGAATCTCCTGTGGGCGGGGAAATCAGCTCCCGAACGAAGTTGTCATAGGTCACATTCTGAACCAGTGAGCGGTAGAGCCAGTCCGTCACCTGCTTGCGACCGCCGTCGATAAATCCTGTCCCCGCGTAATCATTGCGCAGGAGATCATTCCAGAAAGAGAGCCAGTGCTCAGCGTAATCCACGTCCCGTGCCAGAACCGTGCTTATCAATTGTTTCCGGTCGGGGTTTTTCAGAAACGCGCCCCGTTCTGCTTCAGTCGGCAGAAGCCCAATCGCATCAAGGTAAAAACGCCGAAGGAACACTTCGTCTGATACCTGATCAGGAATAGTGATCTTCCGCTCAGACAAATAGGAATCGAGAAGTCGATCGATCGGGTTTTCGCGTCCGTTCTGTGCGGGAGGCAATGGAACCTCACGCGGCTTCAAGGGAGGTTCCCACCCCGCTTTCCCAAATGAAAACCCCGGCTCCCATTTCAGGCCCTCATCGATCCAAGTCTGCAGAACCGCAATTTCTTCCGGCGTAACGCGGTCGCCTTTCGGTGGCATCTGGATGTCTTTGTCTCCCGATTTAAGAACTTCGATAAAGTAACTCGCCGCGCCTTTGCCGACCTCCAGCACCGTGTCATTTTCGCTCCCGGCGAGGAGGTCTTCCCGCGTATTCATTGAGAAGCCGCCCTTCTTTTTGTCGTCAAGATGGCAATCCGCGCAATGGGTTCTCAGGATCGGCACCACATCATGCGCAAAATCCACCGCCAGTATTGCGGGAGCTACCAACAGCACTCCCATAAAGAACATTGCAGATCGAATCATCGTCAGAATGCTACCTACCTCGGAGAACAAAGGCAATGCCTCGAAAGCGTGAATCTGCTATTGATCGAACCGGGTGAGACTTAACCACTCCAAAGTGTGATATCTCCCGCCGATTATTTCTTCTTCAGCAAATCATCCAGATATTCTTCCAAAGTATTCTGGCTGTAATTCAGATCCCGGGTTCCAGCCGTTCCGTCACCGTGAACAAATCCGCCGCCGGGGGTAAATCCCCAGGGACCGTTGAGGCTGGCGTAGCCGACTGTTCCGTCCGTTTTTACGACAAACATGCGAATCGGCCAACCGGCCCATCGCGTGCTAACGGGGTCGTCGATTTCATCGACAAGAATTTGGAAAGGCACCTTCATCTTCTTACGACACAGAGCCGCCATGTCCTTTCGAAGGGCATCAGTCACCGGATCGAAATACTCAACTTGATCATAGGAAAAACCGGATCCGGGTGAATGGGCTTCGCGGATATAAATGAGGACAAAATTGCAATCCTCCCGGTATTTTTCGTAAACCTTCACAAAGAACGGCCATCCCCGCTGAAATACATCGCATTGGTAGCCAGAAAACAGCAGAACCAGCGGCTTGTCCTTGTGGAGAGAACTCAAAGCCACCTTTCTCCCCGTCTCCTGATCAATCAGTTCGAACGGGGGTGCTTTTTCTCCGGGGCGCGGAGCATTTTCCCTACGTGTTCGCAAGAGCTCCAAACCCATTTCTTTGGATGTCACCGTCTTTCCCGAAAACCGGTCCTTGACCGGGGCCTCCCTGATATCGGGTGATTGCGCCAACCCGCTTACCGAAACTCCGGCGGCACATAGACAATAAATAATCGATGCAAATATTCCTCTCATCTCAACTCCAGAAGATTTTTTTATACGAAAACCATTCGCTACAACAATTCGAGAATCAATTTATCTTCGAAGAATCACAAACCTCATGGATCAAAACAAACAACTGATCCAGCTTTATTGGTTTGATCAGATGGGCAGAGAATCCTGCATCCGTCATCCGCCTTACATCTTCAGGCATTCCAAAACCACTCAGAGCAATCGAAGGTGTATCGCAGCAATCCCGGATCTCCCGCATCAAATCCAAACCGCAACCGTCGGGCAATCCCAGATCACTTATTACGAGATCAAATTTCCCCGGCTGAAACTCACCTTGAGCTTCCGCAAGTGAACCAACATCAACCACCTCGTGTCCCCTGCCCTTCAGAGTTCTGGAAATCACGAGCCGGGTGGTCTCATGATCTTCGACCAGAAGAATGTGTTTTTGACTGGAGTTCGCAGAGTTTTCGATTACCGGGCTGGTCTCCTTTTTCGGAGCCGCTATAGAATCGAGGCTGAGAGAAAAGGTTGCGCCCAGTCCCGGCCCCTCACTGAATGCATGAAGTTCCCCTCCATGGGCTTTTACAATGGCATTGGATATGGACAGTCCGAGCCCCAACCCGCCAAAACGCCTTCGCCCGGTCGCATGCCCCTGTTCAAACTGGTCGAATATTGTCTTCAGTTGGCTCACCGGTATCCCGACGCCTTTGTCAATAACCTCTACAACGATTCTCTTCTCATCATCGTTCCCGGTCGTCACAACAATGGTCTCTCTCTCGGGACTGAATTTGATCGCATTCTTAACAAGGTTCCAAATTACCTGCTCGATCCGGGCCGCATCCCCACTCAAATGATGCCTCGGGGCTTCCATTTTCAGAGTCAGGTTTATTTGTTTCTCTTCACAATCGTTCAATACGATCTCGGCGGTGTGCTTCAGTATTTCATGGATATCAACCTGAGCCACATTGAGGGTGAGCTTCCCGTGCCTGATTCGAGTGACGTCGAGCAGATCATCGATGAGTGTCGCCTCCAGCTCGATGTTACGCCTCATCATAGACATCTGCTCTCTGATATCCCGGGGTAGCGACTCGTTCTTCTCTAGAGTGGACGCTATCAACAGGACAGGTGTCAATGGAGTTCGCAGTTCGTGGCTCAACGCTGCGAGAAAATCATCCTTGGCCCGGGAAGCGGCGTCGGCTTCCTCTTTCGCCCTGGCTAAAGAAGCGTTCGCCTCCTTCAACTCCACCAGTGCGGTTTCTTTGAGCTTATTCGCTCTCTCTGCCTCTTTTTTGGCGAGGACAAGAGCTTCTTCAAAACGCGATCTCTCAACGATCTCCACAATTACACAATCAGTAACGGCCTCTTCCTGATACTCGTTTCGCACTGCGTTCACCAGGACTGGCATTGGCGTGCCCTTTTTGGTTTTCAAAGAAACATAAAGTTCTTTCACCTGCCCATGCATGCGCAGTGACGGATATAAGTGGGTCTGGAAAAAAACCTTGGCCCCTTGAGTTAAGATAGCTGAGATCGGACTGCCCTCGATTTGGTTCACATTCAAACCAAGCATGTTCGCCAATGTCGTATTGGCACAAACGACCGTTCCATCATCACTAAACCTCAGAAAGCCGCAGGGAGCCGTATCGAGATCCTGCCCCATTTTTTTCACGACCTTGGCGACGGGATTACTCATGATCCGTCGAAAGGTAATCAGTAATCAATTCAATTGTTTCATCAGGATGACTCATATGAGGGCAATGACCTGTCGCCTGCATCCTCTTCAAAACACTTCCAGCCAGTTTCCCGCCCATGTAATCACCAACCTCAAGCGGTGCTATAACATCGTCAGAACATTGCAGAATTAACGAAGGCACCTTGACCTTATCAAGAACATGTCGGTAGTCTGAAAGAAATGTCGCTTTGGCGAATTCCCGGGCCGTTACCGGGTCGGTCGAGCAGAAGCTGGCTTCCAGTTCTCCTGTAAGCTCAGGGTTTTCGGGATTCTTCATCACCATCGGGGCAAGAAAACTCGCCCACCCCAGGTAATTTTTATCCATCAAGTCGAGCAGTTCATCAATATCCGCACGTTCAAATCCACCGAAATAATCCGGTTTGTCGTTCAGATAACAGGGAGACGGCGCAACTAACACCATACGCTCAAATCGATCAGGTTCTTGAAGGCAGGCCAGGATACCAATGATAGAACTGACAGAATGCCCGACAAAAATGGCATCACGTAAGTCCAACTCCCGGAAAATCTCCAGGATGTCCTGAGAATAGCCCTCAAGTGAGGCATAACGTTCAGAGTCATAAGCTGACATGTCAGATTTTCCCGTTCCAACATAATCAAAAACTACAATTCGATGGGTCTCTTCAAACGCAGGCGTGATGTATCGCCACATGTTCTGATCGCAACCAAACCCATGAGCAAAAACCATGAAGCGGTTCCCTCTCCCGAATATTTTTACATTGTTGCGTTTTGAAATCTCTTTCGACATGGAATTGTTGACGTCTGAACAGGCTCGTAAGTGCCAATCAGCGGATCATAGGCGCTTTTGATTCGCGGAACAATACCAATGCCTTGCCTGAGATGGCAGCTACACCACAGGAAAACTGCAAACCCCTGTGTTGGCTCCCCCTTCACCCGGCGATTTCACACAAAAACTTCCACCGTTTCTTTCAATCAATGTGGTAAAACCGTGGGGTAATACGCTTTCGAGAGATTGCCGGTCTGTCGAAGGGTCGAATCCAATGAGGAAACGGACGACACCGTCACCCGCTTCAGCAACGACACTTGTAGGCGATGAATTGACGGAAGCCTCAAGCCATTCACTGAGCGTGTCAGCAACCATTCGCATATCCACATTGATCGATTCGTCACTGAGACTGCTTTCCCAGGTTATCACCGAATCCCGGCTACTCCCGAAACGTGAGTTCCATAAATTGAATACATCCGCAGCGACGCAATCTCTCACCTCAGGTGTGACCACACGATTTGAAAGCCAACGAAGTTTATTTTCCAGCGCCCCAATCTCCGTCCGCACCCTCTCGATAGACTCCTGCCCTTCTGGATCTGCATGAAGCTCAAGCAGCATCATCTCCATCTCGATTCCGTTCAGATGGTTTCTAACATCGTGGGTATGACGACTCACAAACTTTTTGAACTCCTCTTCATCAATCTGTTTTCCCTCGATCAAGTCCATTGTGTTATGAATGTGTCAAACAGACCGAAAATTCGGCGTTAAGTCAAAATAAGTTATTATGGTTAAGGAAGATACCAAAACCACATCCTTGTGGAAAAGGTCGCAACTCCAAATCCAATACTCTTCCGCAGACCAGACCTCAATTCAATCATTCGACTGATTTCCCGAATCAGGCAGGCAATGCCACATCATCCAGGACTGCACGAACTTCAGCAAGCAAATCCTCCGGTAGATATGGTTTCCCAATGAAAGACACATCGTCGGGGAAAACCGCATCTCCACGAAAGATCTCGGCTGTATAGCCACTCGAATAGATCACCTTCAATGATGGCTTTTCCGCCTGGAGGCGCGTGGCCAGTTCATGCCCCGACATCCCCTCAGGCATGACAATATCGGTGAGTAACAGATCAACGTTAGCTCCGAATTGCTCCCAAACCCCGAGCGCATGTTGTCCGCTGTGAGCTTCAACCACATGATAGCCGTGCTTTGTCAGAATCTTTTGAGCAATCAACCTCAACATCGCTTCGTCTTCTACCAGCAGAATCGTTTCGCCGCCTTGATTTGGTGTCGTCCCTCCGGTTCTTGAACCTTTGGTGTGAATTACCTCTTCCATCGGAGCTGCAGTCTTCGGCAACCATGCTGTAAAGACGGTTCCTTTGCCCAGTTCGCTGGCAACATCAAGCCAGCCTTGATGCTGATCCACAATTCCAAACACCGTGGCCAGCCCCAATCCAGTTCCTTTCCCAACCTCTTTGGTGGTATAGAACGGCTCGAAAATATGAGGTAAACTTTCAGCCGGGATGCCAGTCCCGGTATCCCTGATGTCGATGCGCACAAATTCACCCGGCTCGAACGACCCGGGTAACTCCCCTGAATTTCTATGTAATTCCACAACACGGGTCTCGATTGTCAGCAATCCTCCTTGAGGCATGGCATCTCTGCCGTTCACAGCCAAATTAAGAATTACCTGCTCCAACATTCCGCGATCGGCCCGAATGAAAGTGGGCTCTTCGCACAGAATGGTCCTGAGTTGAATATCCTCTCCGATCAGACGTTTCAGCATGCAACTCACACTATCCACGCTGTTATTGACCGGAAGCGTTTTGAACTGCATCGCCTGCTGGCGACTGAATGCAAGTAGCTGCCCCGTGAGGCTCGCGGCTCGTTCACTCGCATTGATAATTTCAGAGACAGCGTGAAGCCACGGGGATTCTCCACAGGTATCACCACAACTTTCACCGCATTCATCTTTGACGATGCTGGCATTCCCTTGAATAACCGTGAGAAGGTTGTTGAAGTCGTGAGCCACTCCGCCTGCAAGCTGCCCTATCGCCTCCATCTTCTGGGACTGCCGCAATTTCTCCTCCAACCGGCGATGCTCGGTTATGTCCCGGACGAAAAAATTGTAAGCGACCTGATGGCCGGAAGGCAGGACCGACAGTGAAACTTCAGCCGGGAAGGTCGAACCGTCCGCGCGAAAAGCATCCATCTCGAATCGGAGTTCTTTGGATTTTTGCTTATCGCAGTCAAAATGCTCATCCAACTGAGGAAACATCTTCCTGACCGGTTTACCGATCACATCACTCTCGGAAAAACCAAAGACGGCCGCAGACTGACCATTCCAATGAATGACCTCACCATCCACATCAACACCAATCACGGCATCAAGCGCACTGTCCAAAAGCAACTGATTGAGTTCTGCGCTTTGTTGAAGAGCCTCGGCTGAACGTTTCCTCTCGCTGATATCAAACTCAAAAACGGTCACCCCGGTGATCTTCCCTTCCTTCATTATCGAATGAAGCGAAGCCTCATGTACCTGGCCTCCCATAGGATCTGATACTGCAAACTCCGCAGCAAACCTTTCGCCCTCCAGCGCCCTCTGAAAATAGCTCTTCCACAGGCGCGCTTCCCTTTCGTTGAAGAAGTCAAAGACAGAATCCCCTTCCTCGATCGTCTTTCCGGTCCGACGCCACAGAGCACGACGAAACTGATTGTTCGAATTGATCAATATTCCTTCGCGATCAACAGACCAGATCAACCCCCGGGTGTGCTCAACCAGCGAAAACAAGCTGGCCCGGGAAGTCTCAAGGTCAATAGCAGCCGCTTTTTGCTCTGTGATATCAATCCCTTCGCAGACAATAAACTCCACAGATTTGTCTCCACAAACCACCGGACGCAGGGAAAAATCCAGAGTTCGAATTTCCCCGTCCGGATTTGAAAGCTCAGTCTCAAACCGGATCTCACTCGATCCTTTGGCGATTTCTTCGATTCTCCGACCGATCATTTCAGAAGTCTCAGAAGAATGTCCCCACAATGAAGTCTCGGCAAAGTGAATCCCCAATTCGTCAGACCGCTTGACTCCGGCGAACTCCAGGGCTCTTCGATTCAACTCCACCAACCGCCCGTTTTCACGTAGCAAAGCAAGCACGTTGTTTGAGTTATCCAGAATCGCATGAAGCTTTCGTTCCCCACGAAGCATATCCTTAGTGCGCTGATCAACTCTGCGCCGCAACAGCAAATTCCAACAGAGCACTGCGAGACCACCGGCAAAGATACAGGTGAAGGCGATCGCCCATCGACGAACATTCAATGCCTGAACCCTCGTCTTATAAATGAACCCATCGAGCCAGTCACTATTCTCCGGATAATCCACGATTCGTGCATCCAGATAGGCTTGCCCGATTTGAGCCCAGCGTCCCGGATTCATATGCCCGATCTCAACCAGATTCGGCAGTATCAGCTTCTGCATCTCCTTCGCTTCAAATTCCAAATTGGCGCGTTCAATCCCGCGTTCGTTAACTTCAGGAAACGTTAAGATGTGATCTATAATTTCCTGAGGATGCCTCATCGCATACGCCCATCCCCGCGCAGTTGCCCGCATCATGGCTTCGACATCCGACCGCCGACTCTTTGCAACCTCTTCGGTCGTAAACAATGTGTCACCATAGAAATCCACCCCGTAATCGGATGCCCTGATGACTGAAGGCTCAACGCCACGTGATCGAAGTTGAAACGGCTCAGCAGTTGTGTACCCCGAAATAACATCAACCTTCCCTTGAATTAAATCGTCGAGATTCCAGGAATGGGGCACAAACTTTATGCGGTTTGATGGTAAACCTTCCCTCCTCAATAATGCGTGGAGCTGGGCTGCTCCCTGATCCCCTGACATCATGACTCTTTGGTCAATCAGATCCGAGGGACGGGATACATGCGAATCGTTCAATCCGATAAAGGCATATGGCGAATGTTGGAACACTGCCAAACAAGCCACCACTGGTTCGCCACTCATCCTCGCGACCAAAATATCTGAATCAGTTACTCCAAAATCGGCATGCCCCGTGAGCACCTGAGTCAACGGCGGTCTTAACGGTGATCCCTCAATAATCTCCACATCGAGCCCCTCTTCATCATAATACCCCTTTAATTTCGCGGTGTAGTACCCCGCAAATTGAAACTGATGCATCCACTTCAGTTGAAGTGAAACATGACGTTTGCCGGGTTCATCAGCTAAAGAAATCAGTCCACATAATGATACGAACGCTGCACAAAACGTGCAACGGAGCGGCCCTTTGAAGGTGCTAAATCGATCAATTCTCGCGAACATAAGGAGTAATAAACCACGATATTGCAAATAATTCTAATTTTTATTAAAATTACAATAAAATGGTTTATCATCCAACCTCCTGACGAACTTTTCCCATCCGCGAACACCTCCGGGAAATTGTCACATTCGTGCAGCTATCTAAACTGCTACGGGACAACAGGGTCAGTTCGCCGGGGCAACAGGGTTAAGTCGATCGTCACCTTCACCCCGGGGATTTCTCATCTTGAGTCCCCTGTGAACCATGGCTTTGCGTTCCGGTTCGTGGTGAAAAAATCGAGCAACATCGAAGTGATTTGCGCCTTTCCTTTGTCGCTCGGATGCACCCCGTCGAAGTCAAGAAACTCGGGTGGCCAGACCAATCCATCACCACGCGGCTTCATCCCGTCGGTCCATAAATAAGGGCCCCACAGGAGCAGCGGCGCTTTGACGGGCCCTTTGGAAGGGTCATAATTCAATTCACGATCCCCCTTTATTTGATCCCGGATGAGCCACCGCATCGCAAATGCACCCTCGTAGGCATAGGGTTCAGGATTCAAAGAACGGTCGCCTACGGCATACCCGGCATAGACCCGGCTGGAGAAATAGATGATCTGCAAGTTGGGACAAGTCACCTTGAGCCGCTGGATGATCTTGATCAGGTTCCCTTTGAAAAACTCTGCATGTTTTGGAAACGCTCCATATTTGGAGGGTGCCATCTCGGTGAGCTTCACCCAGGCGGCTTGCACCTGATTCACTGTCACCCGGTTTCGTTCCAGATTCCTTTCGATCCCCTGCCAGACATCCTCCATTTCAACCCATTGCAATGCCGCCCGGGAACCTTGAGCACAATTCACAATGACCACGTCCGGGGATTTACGTTGGTCAGCGTTGGCGGCTCGAATGAAAGGTCCAAATTCGCGACTGGTGTTTGACATGCCGACAGAAATCATCACGATCTTTCCCTCAGGGGAACGTTTTCCAGCAGCATTTCTGGGACCTATTTCAGCAAGTGCTTTTTGGATAATTTTCTGGTGTTCAGGGTCGGGCTCATTTCGCCCTTCTCCGTAAAGCCCTCCATCTTCTCCTTTGTAAGATGCAGTAGCACCCATATCGCTCAGCGGCACAAGCCCTGTCGATGTTCGCTTCGGATCCATGTCGGAAATCCACCCGCGCTCCACAAATTTATTCATCAGAACAACTTCGTCCTTCGACAGGGTTTCACCCGCGCGCTTCCGCTTGGCAATGGATTGCGCCTGCTCAAACTCATCGTCCTGCTCCTGAGCGCCAACCCGGCAAACGGTTGTCGAAATAAAAAGGCTCAAACAAAGAACCCGGGTGATTCTTAAGAGCAGACTCATCTTACAAATATTACAGTTTCAAAGCCAAAGGCATCTCCACAGGATTCGGCTCTCCCCGGGCGATGATTGGAATGAAAAGCGCTTCCTGTCCATCATCGACTCCTATGCGCCAGGTTCGCATCCCGTCCTTGTCCGGCGCAACAATACTGATGAGCTCAGCATCACCCGCCAGTTTCACCGTGAGAACTTTGCCCGAAATTATACCTGTAAATTTCACGCTGGCGCTCTCTCCCACTCCATATTCCTCACTGCTCAAAGTTCCCGACAGTTTCTCCCCCGAAATCACCAGCTTTACGGTGTGGATATATTTCAGCGAAGGAAGCTCGTAGATTTTTTCGACATCCTTGCCATAAACAAAACCTGTTCCCGCTGACATCATGACAAATGCTGACAACAACCTGACAAATATCGGAAACGAAGTTTTCATGGAGGAATCAGATGCAACCGCCTGCAAATTAAGAGAGCGGCGGCAGAATCCGCTCATCTTAATACCGCAGGCATCTTTCGACCAGTCACGTATTTGATGCCCCCGGTCTGGTAGAACTCTGCCTTTGTTGAGCGTTTCAAGCCGGATCGATCGGCTTGATATCCGGTCCACTCAGGCTTGTCTTCGGATAAAGCCCTGCGGGCCAGCTCCACTCATCTGACCGCATGATATCGAGCGAATCCTTCAAAGTGAGCCCGCCTTCGGCCACTTTGGACAACTGATTGGAATATTGATTCCAGATCAAGCGCTCATTATCTGTGACCATACCGGCATTGCGATAGGAGACTTTTTGTCCAACCAGCATGGTTAAGTATCCTTCCCACCCGAACGGATCATGACCTCCAATCACGGCAGCCGATTCCCGACGATGTTTGCTTGGGGTATCAGGATCACCTGAGACCGGTCCTCCCGGACCATATTCTCTGTAAAACTCGATAATCGCCTCACCACCCGCTAAATCCGTTTCCTCCCGGCATGCTTTCCAAAACGGTGACGTATCCCTGGAATTGAGTTGGTAATGCATGGCAAGGAATCGCCTTACATTCTGCCACGAGGTCGAGCTCACCTGATTGTAAATGTCGCGACTTTTGACCGTAATCTTTCTCCGATTTCCCGCCAGAGCCCGAACCAACCGGACCGCATTCGCCGTCACAAATGCCAGCGAAGTCGCTTCCAAAGGCTCTACAAAACCGGCTGCGTTCCCCAGAGCCACCACATTCTTCACCCAACTTCTCTTATAAGCCCCCGTCTTGAATTTGATGATTCGAAAATCGGTTGCCTTCGGGTTCTGTTCAGAAAATTCCCGTTCGGCTTCATCGTCAGAAATGAAATCTGAGCTGTAAACGTATCCTCGATTGATCAAATGATCGTGTTCGATCTTCCAGGACCAACCCGCATTCATCGTTTCAGCCGTCGTGTAGGGCATCAGCACTTCGTCCGTTCGGTTCCACCCACCAGCGACAGCGCGATCACAAAACAAACTCGATCGAAAATCGATAAAAGGCTCTTCAAGTGCTTTACCAATCAATTCAGACCGGAACCCTGAACAATCCACATAGAGATCAGCCTTGTACTCCTCTCCGGACTGCAAATGAAGGCCGGCAACGCCCTCCCCATTGGTTTGCACTTGTTTGATGGTGCCGTCTTTAATGACCACCCCAATTTGCCGGGCAGTCTTCTCAAGGAAATCGACAAACGGTTGGTTCTCGAGGTGATAGGCCACAGTGTGCTCGATTTTCGGTTTTCCATCCGGAGCCGATGAAAACGCTTTGCCATTCGCCATGAGACTGGAATTGAGATCGGCAAATTCAAAATCTTCATCGCAGTAAAAGCCATTCGCCCTCTCCAGCTTCGGATGCCGATTGTCCAACTGTCGGGAAAAGGTGTAATGAAACCGCCCCCGGTGGCCCCATAGAAACTGGATTCCCAGTTTATACGTGGGGTGTACCTCACGATGAAAACGGGCGACATCAATACCGAGAAAGCCATGGAGAAACGAAGGCATCGAAAGCGTGGTGCCTTCCCCAACACCCACGATCGGAATTTTAGAGGAATGAATCACCGTTACCTCCAGCGATGGAATCTGGTTTTTCAATGTAATCGCGACGAGAAAACCAGCGCTGCCGCCTCCCACCACAATTACCTTTTTTACTTCCGAATTTTCCATAGCCGAATCGAACTCTATAAAATAGAGCAACCAGAGAAAGCAACGGCTCTTTTCCGCAGCCGGAAGCCAGCTTCCCGGCTCCCGTTAAAATCTGTTCACTCGTAAGTTTCAAAATGCCACTCAAACCCCGGAGGTCGGCACCAGTCAGCGACATGGGCACAATCGCACATTGCAAATATTGGGTTTTCTCCCGGAGGTGGAAACCGATCGCTTAAATGGGTGCTTCCTGTTCACCTTTACCACAAATCTCCGAAACACTTTCATTGAGCACCGCTCCGATTGAATTCCCTTCCCGCGGGGCCTCACAGCCACCGCCCGGTTTTACATTTTGTATCCCATTGGTTTTCGATGGGGGCGGAAAAACGAAATCACTCACTGAAAAGGTTCATCAATAGATTCTGCCGCGGCAGGTAAAGGCAAAGCCCTTCAAGACGACTGCGCGATTTGGGAAGTCACCGGGAACGACCACATAAGGCATTCCAAATTTTGCACAGACCTATGTGATACCACATAAACCAATGTAAAATTTGGAACAGCCCATGTGATCACACATAAAGCCATGTAAAATTTTTCATTATCCATTGTGACACCACATAGGCCTGTGAAAAATTTGGAACGGCCAATGTGCTGCCACATAAGGCAATGCAAAATTTTACACAGGCTTATGTGGCGTTACATGGGAACCCTCTACCGTGGGAAATGGCTTTGCAGAGTTATTTTGGTCCCCGCTGCGACGGACAACGCATTTGCAGCGCTTCTTGACCAATACCCGGAGCGAACTGCCCCAATGCAGACCTTAATTGGAGGAATCTGTCGCCGGACACAACAAAAACGGCTTCCATTACAGGAAGCCGTCTTCAAAAGTTTGTGTTTTTATTCTCGTCAGTAGCGATCAATCATCATCGTTGTCATCAATCTGATCAGCGACGATGTAGCCAACGAGAACTGCCAGGCCAAGACCGAGAAGACCGTAACCATTCTGCATACCCGCTTCGGTGTCTTTCACTTCTTTGAAATCCTGTGCCTGCTCCTGATAAAGCTCTACAGCCTCATCCATTTTGAGAGGCTGCTTTTTGACTTCACCACCCTGGGCGTACGGCGCAACAGTGAGAGCAAAGAGCGCGAAAATCGACAGAAACGAGACAATAATTTTCATGTGAGGTGTGATTATTCGTTTTTAGCAGATTTTGTCAAGCCGTAGTGCGATTTATCCTTCAAGGGTGGAAATGAGCAAAGCGGCGTATTTCTCCCCTTTCCAAAAGTGCAGGAATTGATCTCTCGGCAACCGGACGATCCCGTATTGCGGATCCATCACAAGAATTTCGCTGTAACTGTGACCGATCACGACCAGGTAATGCTGCTTCCACTCATCCCCTGATGCCCACAGCGCACGACGATCGAGAGTTTCGATTAGCGGAATGTTTTTCCCGAAATATTTCCCGCGCGGAAGTCGGCAGGCCACAATCACGGGGCGCCCCGCACTGACATGATTGGTCAATGTCCGCATGGGATCGTTGCTCATGGTCAGAGCGAATGCGGCATACCCTTCTTTCAGCGACATTTCCCGGAGCTGGAGAAGTGGGTATCCCTCTTCTCCGCGATACGGATATTTCGCCAGCAACGCCTTTTCCTGAAAGGCGGGAGCATTGTCGGGTTTCCAATAATTCAGCACGCTGGTGAGAGCTGCCGCACCACAGGATTTCTGTTTGGACTGGCTGACGGCATCAACTTTGCAATATTGAAAAGCTGAATAGCGCTTGTCGAAGCTCTTACCACCGGTGGATTTCGCCGTCGTGATACAGCCGGTCAGACTGAAGGCGCCAAGGATGCATCCGATCATAGCAATCGGCACTGTTTGTTTCAAAATTCTCAAGGGTTCGTGTTCGGAAAGGAACTATACCCGATTTTTCTTCGATTCTGTACAAGAAATTGCCCGACTCCTGAGAGCCGGGCAATTCCGAAACACGAAACACAAACAGACAGTTACCGAGAAAGTAACCGTGAACTCAGAATAGTTAGTATTTAAGAAAGGTCAATAATTAATTGCCAAAAACCTTCATTTTTTCAGCGAATCCTTCGATTCGGGCTGAATTCAGCGGGTTTTCGTGGTAAAAATGCCCCGCGATGGCAAAAGACTTAAATGCGCTGTTCAGATTGATCGCGATCACACTTTTTTCTGTGATCGCGATGGCAAGTTGCGCCCACCGGAATCACAGCACTCCCACCGGTGCTGTCGATCCCGCTATGACCGGCAAAAAGCATGTCAGAGTCAGCCTGAACAACCGCGCGGTGTATGTGTATGATGAGAAAGGCGAGCCCGTCTTTGTTGAAGCCGTAGCCATTGGAACCCCGTCTGATCCAACACCGAAGGGTGATTTCAAAGCTTTCAACAAAATCGCTCAGAAACGCAGTGGCTCTTACGGCTTCTTTGTAAAAGGCAATGAGATCAAGCCGGGGAAACGAACCAACATGCCGTCAGGTTATCGTTATGTCGGGTATCCCATGCCTTACTGGGTGGAATTTCAGTCCGGCTATGGATTTCATGCCGGAGCCGTCTGGCCGACGCCGCGTTCTCACGGCTGTCTCCGCATTCACAAGACAAAGGCAGCCGAGTTCTTCGCTCTAGTGGATGAAGAAACGCCCATCCACATTGCCGACGCACTACCGGAAGACAAGATGCACTACGGGAAAAAGATCTGGCGTCCCACTGACTACGCGCTTCCAAACTCACCGGGTCCTGTCCTGATTTCCAACGCTCCTTTCGTCTCTCATAATGTCGTCTTCTAGCACTGCCACTCCTTCGCCTCAGAAAAAGAAAAAGCGGGTCAATGTCCGTACTCCGGAGGTCATGGAACGGGTTCAGGCGGAAGTCGAGGACCACTACCGCAGTAATGTCGTGGAGAAACTGCGCGCACGCGGCGGGTCCATCACCATTGGAAACACCACTCTGCGGCTCGCCAAGCAATTTGGCTTTTGCTATGGAGTGGAGCGGGCCATCGATCTGGCCTACGCCTCACGCAGGGTCTTTCCGGACAACCGGATTTTTCTAATCGGCGAAATCATCCACAATCAGGAAGTGAACCGCCAGCTTGAGGAGATGGGGATCGTTTCCCTCCCCTGGACTGAGCTGTCAGAAGATTACGATAACCTGGGCGAAAATGATGTGGTCATTGTTCCCGCATTCGGTGCGCCGGTTTCTTTCATGGATAAAATCGACCGTCAGGGCTGTATCACAGTCGACACCACCTGTGGTGATGTGATGAAAGTCTGGCGGCGCGTGAAGACCTATTCAAAGTCCGGGGTGACATCGATCATCCACGGGAAATCCGGGCATGAAGAAACCCGGGCAACGGCTTCGCGCGCAGAGGGCGATGACGGAAAGGGCCATTATCTGGTCGTTCTCACGCTCAACGACACGGATTATGTCTGTGACTACATCCGCAACGGCGGGGATCGCGATTCTTTCCTGAAACGCTTTGAAGGCGCTCACTCCGAGGGGTTTGATCCTGATAAACACCTCACCCAGCTGGGAGTGGCCAATCAGACCACAATGCTGAAGTCGGAGACTGAAGAGATTCAGAAGCGGATTCGGGAAGCGATCACCGACCGGGACGGTGAAGATTCAAATTATCAAATGTTCGATACCATTTGCGGAGCCACCCAGGAAAGGCAGGACGCCCTTTTTGAAATGCTGGAGTCCCCCATGGATATGCTGCTCGTGGTCGGTGGTTACAACAGCTCCAACACCTCGCACCTGGTTGAGATCGGTGAAAAGGAACTACCCACCTTTTTTATTCGCAGCTCTGAATGCCTTCAGTCGCTCGAAGACATTGTCCATTTTGACCTACACAAAAACGAAGAGGTGACCAGTTACACCGATGTGCTGAGCCGTGACAAACCGGTGACCATTGGGATCACGGCCGGAGCTTCCTGCCCGAATAATTTGATCGAAAGCACAGTGCTCAAAGTCTTCGAATTTCGCGGCATCGATGCAGAAGCGGTCGGCGCGGCCTGATCCGTTTCACGATCAGACAGGGTTACCTCAACGATCAGACCCTGTTGGATCGTTTTTCAATTGCAACACTCGATAGGTGAAATCGGGTTCAATCCCGCGATAGGCAGCGATCTCTTCAAAAATAGCGGGATCGTCGAGACGGGTAAATCCTTCCGGCAGAGTGGCCCGGTTAAAGTTCGGGCGACCGACGATGACATACAGCGGCCGGCTTTTCTCACGGGCTTCGGAGATCGCCGCATCAACAGCACTCAAACCTGTGATCGGCGAACGCGCCGACGGGAGGTAGACGTTGAGGTATTCGGTGCTGTGCCCGTATCCCACCGGAATGATTTCCCCGTCACGTGACTCAAGAAAGTCAGCGACGTCGCGAAGGGGTTCGAGCGGGTAAAGAAGCAACTCTCGCAATCTGGGCTCGGCCACGATCAGCATCGCTGTGCAACCGAGAATTGGGAGGACCACATTCGACCGCACCGCTGACCAGCCGATCGCAACAAGCAGAATCACCGGCACCAACGCGAACGACACAAAGCGTGGATAGAAGAACGATCCACTGACTTTGAAATACAAAAGCGAAACTGCCGTCCCGGCGAGAACACTCCCGATCACAAAACACAGAGGACGTGTCTTTGGGCTTTTCCAAAGCACCACTGCTCCCCACACGGCCGAAACCATCGCGAACCCAATCGCCACCCATCCCGTCACAGCCTGTGCAGGTCGGAAGCCGATAACCAGTTCGTGCAACAGCTCGCTGAACCAAAAGGCATTGAGAGGGTGGTTTTCGTGATTGTCTGTCACGGTGTCATACCACTCGCGCATTTGAAGAAGGTTGGGCCCGAAGAAATGCACAAACAGGAACGCCGCCATGACGTTCACAAGAACGAGCCGTCTAAAAGCAATGATACGGTTTCCCCAATCCGACCAGGTGTGAAGTATCAATGCAACTGCCCCGATGAAAAAACCACCGGCCAGCGTTGCGGCGTAGGGGAATGACCACACGATAAGCGCCTGAATCAATCCCAACAGAAACCAGTATCGCCAACGGGCGGATCGCCCCTGCCGGAATATTTTTGTGAGACACCACACCCCCAACAGAGTCCAGAGAAGCACCCAGCTGTAACTTCGGATTTCCAGACCGAATCGCACATGCCAGGGCTGAACAGCCAAAAGAAAGGCAGCGACCAGACCGGTCACCGGACCACCAAACCGGATCCCTAACACGCCTACCAATGCAATACAGCCCAGGGAAACAAGCAAGGTGGGAAGTCGGACGGTGATGTCACGAAACTCGTGGGGAAGCCGGTCGGAATCGATCACGTCTGACAGCAACCGGTGACTGAGATGCGCAGGAACGGAGGCGACGGCATGGTTGGTCGGTTTTGAATAAAGCCACATGGCCCGCTCAAAGTTGGCAGCGCCATAGTAGCGATCCGCGAGAGGTTCGTCCGGCTCACCGAGGTAGTAGCCGACGATGGTTAACTTGGCGTTCCAGAGTTCATCCCACCAGAGGCTTCTCCCTGCGAGTGGCAGCCGCATGGCTGCCCCCAGGGTAACAATCACGATCAGCCCGCCCCACACCAGACGCCCCGGCTTTGCTTCGAACTTGATCCCGCGCTCCACTTTCGAAAGCGGGGCCGCCCACCAGCGAATGCCCAGCCCTGAAATCAGCAATGCAATCCAGGAAGCAAGGCCCGTCCACCACAGCGCAACTGTGGCGTAATGCTGAGTTTTCAACTGCTTCCCGGCATCCTGACGGGCGGCAATGTCATCAGCAATGGCACCCCAGGGCTTATCCGCCAGAAGAAGCCATAACCCAAGCAACACGACGACGGCGGACCATCCGATCAACCAGCGTTTGCGAGAGCGATCCATGGTTTACAATAAAACCTACCGGATGTGGAAGCGCGAGTGAATTGGCTCACCGCCGTCTTTATTGACCCCGAACCGGTGCCATGAACTTTGGTCATTCATGGGTACCCAACGCCGCTCTTCGGTTCGGTAGTGCCAGTCTTTGTCATTCTGATAGTTAAACTGAAGACCTTTTCCCTCAACGATGTTGAGAATCTCGTGGTCGTGGTAATTGACCTCGTCGTAATCAGTCAACGCCTGTTGTCCCATCTCGGAATAGACTTCATTGAGTCTCACCAATTCGTCACCGATCAAGTCATCAAGCGGTTCCACTCGAAGCCCGATCCGCTCGGCTTCACGTAATGTGATCGGATAACTGTGTGAGGGGTAATCGGAATTCAATGTCTTGCTGATCCGCTCCCGTTCCCCGGGATCATCAATGTGATAAGAAAGGATCTCCTCACAGATTTTTATCGAGAGCGAGCTGGAGCGATCGATCGCACCGAACACCAGTGGGTGAATGTGTTCGTAAAGCGCGTGATACGGATTTCGATCGGTGTCGGTTGCGTGTTCCGCCCACAGGTTGAGCACCCGGTTGAGTTCGTCCTGACTAACGCTCACTGAGTAGTTGTTTTTGTCGACCGGGGAGAGGTCATGCGTGAGAGAAGTATCCACGGCAGTGAGGTAGGCAAGCGGCCCCATCTTGATAGAATCCGCACCGAGCGACATCATGGTTGCGGCGGATGCGCACTCCAACGGAACCAGTGCGGTGATTTTTTTAGCGTAACGACGCAGCAGGTTCACAATCCGCAGCGAAGCCTGACCGCTTCCGCCTGATGATTTTACGAACAGATAGAGATGATCCTGTTCACCGATGTGCTTCATCACTTCGTAAAAAGCTGCCACATCATTGTGACACACGGAACCGTTTCGTGACGACCAATAGGTTACCAGCGGGCCATCCAGCCGGGCTTCGATTTTATCGAGCAACTCCTGCGTCCGATCCAGAAGGATCGGCGGCTTGTTGATTTTGATGTCAGCTCTGTTCGGGAGTTCACTCATAAATTTGGGGTCGCCATTGTCGATCAGGCCGCAACACTGCGCAAGCCTCCGATTTTACTTGCCACGCCTCGAAACGGTCGCCAGTTTTCCCGCCATGAGTTACACCCAAAAAGCAAAAGACCTCGGCATTGAATTCCCGGAAGCAGGAGAGCCCGGCTACTTGAATTTGTGCATTCGCACGGGCAACCTCCTCGTGACATCCGGTCATGTGAGCGATCAAAAAGGAATCGTCGGCGACGGCGGCGTTTCGGTCGATGATGCCTATGCAGCGGCGAAAGACTGCGCGATCAAGATTCTTCAGTCAGTGCATGCCGAACATGGCACCCTCGATGATTTGCGGGTCATCAAACTGCTCGGGTGCGTGTATTCAAAACAGGAATTCACCGATCAGCATCTGGTGATCAATGGTGCCTCTGATCTGCTGCACGAGATTTTTGGAAAAGACGGCGACGGCTACCATGCCCGCAGTGCCGTCGGATTTGCAGCACTGCCAACCGGCGTCTCTGTCGAGATTGAGGCGATTTTTGAGATCAAATCCTGATCCGTCCCGGACGATCAGTCCCGGTTCTCGTTCCGGCTTTCTTCGTAGAGTTCTGTTTTCATTCCCGGTGGATTGGTCGCTTTGTCAGCGAACCGATCAAACCGGTTTGACAGAATGAGGAGAGTCGGTGCCCACAGTCCCACAAAAATGCCGAACCTCTCGGCATGAGCCGCCTCATCCGGGGTATTGCCCTGGAGATACCACCAGATAAAAATCGAAAGCAGGACAGAAAAGATTCCGGCCTGGAAACATATCGTGCTGAGAATGCGGCAAATCGAGGGGTTCATAGACAGCGATAATAATCGTCGTCACAGACCCCCACCGGTCGTTCCCTGCTGAAAATTGCGCATTTTCTGGCAGGGAAGGATCTACTTTTTCTTCTCGGGCGCCTGCAACGAAGCGAGGTATTCGATCAGATCCCGCACTTCACGTTTTTGTAAAATCAGCCCCATCGGCGGCATCGTCGAAATCACCGGGGTGCGTTCTTTCACGTCATCAGTTTTTACTTTCGTGACTTTCCCCTCAGGATCACGGATCTCGATCACTCCGTTTTTCTCACTGCGGAACTGACCGGCAACCGAATCACCGTTATTGAGTGTGAGTGAAATCGAGCCATAACCTTGCGCGATGACCTTCTGCGGATCGACCAGCGATTCGAGGATGTAGGCGCGATCTTTCTTCCGCCCAATCCATTTTAAGTTCGGACCTATGTCACTCCCTTTGCCGTCCTGCACTTTGTGGCACCGGATACACTGCGCTGCGATATGATTCATGAAGATGTCTTTACCCTGCTTCACATCACCACCGGCAAGCGTGTGAGGGAAATCCGGGGCTGGACCGCCAAGGTTCCGGCCGGCAGATGCTTCCGCCAGATTAAGCTGAATTTCGCCCGGAACCGCGTCGAATTTTGCGACGAGTGTTTTTAAGATCGCGTCCCCTTTTTCCGAAGCGAGTTCATCGGCCAGGAGATCGATAGCGACTTGTTTTTCCGAGTAGGTGGCCACCTTGCTTTCGAGAACAACACTGACTTTCTCCAGCGCAGCGTCCTCATTTGATTTTGCAAGAAGCTTGAGTGCTTCGACCCGGATTTCCGGTTGAGGTGCATTCCACGCTGCCGCCAGTACTCCTGCCAGTTGATCGGATTCCTGTGCAGCAAGCCCGCGCATCGCTGCGATTTTCAGCGGCGGCAGCGCATTTTTATGCTCAGTGACCGCAACCAACGCATCAGGATCAATTTGAACCTTCAGCTCACGCGCCAATGACATGGCTTCGGTTCGAATCGCCGAACTCTCATCAATGAGTAATTCACCGAGACGGGTGGAGACGGCATCAGCCGCTATTGATGGATCGCGCTTGTCGAGCGGACGATAGCGACCCACCACCCGATCTAACTCACCAGGCGCGGACCACTGCGCGAGGGCATCCAGTGCATCCAACCGCAATACCTCCGGCACATCTGTTCGTGTTGCAAACTTTGCCACCCGCGCGGCATGGCCTGACTGCCCAAGCCGGAAATTGGCATTGATGGCCCGGCGGATAAACGGCTCGCTATTGATTAACAATGTAGTTTCCAGTGCCTCCGCCAGGGCCGGCATGGCTTCAGGGATCATCCAGTCATCGTGAATGGCCCGCGCTGCATCTTCACTTACTCCGGCAGTCAGTGCATTGAGGAATTTCGCCACTCCCGGCTCACTACGCCTCCGCAACGCCACCACAGCCACGGAATGAGCGAGTTCGAAATCAGCGTCGTAAATACCCACGAGAAACTCAGTCGATGCGCAACCAGTAAGCCCAACAACGGCGGCGTGTCTGAGATAAGGATAGGTAACGTTGTCGAGTGCATTCACCATTTCCAAAATGGCTGGCGCTCCTTCCTCAACGCTCAGGTTTCCGATTGCGATCGCCGCATGAAACTTCACCCGGTCCGATTTATCTTTAAGCAGCGGAATGAGGGATTGAGTCAACAGGGTGCGTTCGCTGACGAAACCCTGTTCATTCGGAAACGGTGCATCGTGCATCGCAAGCTGAGCCCCGAACTGATCCCCAATCATCTTCGCGGCCTGAGTCCGAATTTCCGTATCCGAATCCTCCAAAAGCGCAATCAATGTATCGAACTCAGGTACATCCACCTTGCGGTTCATTTGTCCAATTCCCCAAATGGCATGGATTCGACCGAGTCGAATTCGTTCTGCCTTTTCTGCGTCAGAGAGAGGCAGAGCTGTCAATATTTTCAGATTGGAAGCCGCTGCATTCAATACCTCACGCGCATCCCGACGGACCAGCTCGAACTGCGCCTTCGTTCTGACTCTCTGATCCGGCCACTGGAGAAAGCCGGCGAGATCCTCATCGGAGATTTTCGACGGAACGGTATCCTCTGAAACCTCAGCAAAATCCTTTTCCAACCACTGCCGGGTGGCTTCCCGAATGCTGTCCTTTTTATCCACATCCCACTTCCAAACCGCGCCCTTCTCATTCAGGGGATAACCGCCCCCCCAGTCGACACCATAAAGCGCACCGTCAGGGCCAAAGTTGATACCCACAATCGGAACGCCATTCCCGATCTGCATGTCATTTATCATTTCATACGAAGCGCCTTTTTCTTTCACCTGAAATGCCCACTGTTGGCCATTGGGGGCATTGGTGTGAAAGAAGTAATCCTTCCACTGAGGTCCCAGCGCCGTTCCGGGATTGAATGCCATTCCCGCCGGGCCATTGTTATAAAGGCTGATTGCAGGGGTGATGTAGCCGGGCTGATTTTCCTGATACGGAACGCTCAGGTTTTCGTCCATCCATGGATTGAATTGATCGCTGCTGCGATACTGCCAGTTCGAACGCCAACCAGCGTCCATGTGACGCACAATGTAGACAAAACGCTCCTTCTCACCGGGGCGATCCGAATCGTTATCGACTCCGAAGATGTTTCCATATTGGTCAAAAGCGATCTCCTGAACATTCCGCAATCCCCGGGCGTATACCTCAAAATTACTTCCATCCGGATCACAGCGAACCAGTGCTCCCTGATTCGGATATTTGAAATTGCGGCCTTCCTTCGATGTCACATTCACGCCCTTGTCACCAACGGTCCAGTAGATCCGGCCATCGGGACCAACCTTAAGACCATGCATATCATGCCCGGCATAAGCCAAGTGAACCCCGAAACCGTATGCAATCGATTCACGGGTGTCTGCGACACCGTCGTTGTCAGTGTCCTGCAGTTTCCAGACATCCGGGACGATCGTGGTGTAGACGTTTCCTTCGTGAAACAAAACGCCGGCAGCAATCCCGGCAATTTCGTCCTGAAAATTCTCGGCATAGACTGATTTCTTATCAGCTACGCCATCACCATTGGTGTCTTCAACGAGGTAAATCCGCTCCGTGAGGAATTGAAGATCTTTGATGTCGTGGGTACCGTCTTTGTTGAAATCTTTGACGCGATCTTTGTTCGCGTCGCTGTTTTCCGGTGTGAACTTTTCACGGTAGAAAGCCCGCTTATCATCCGGTGACTGAAAGCTGAGATCATTGGGAATCCAGTCGCGGTTCGCGCGGATATCGAGGTCGTTCGCTTTGCGACGCTGTGTCTGGGTGACATAAGCCCGGCCTTTGTCGTCGAATGAAATCGCCACCGGATCCGGCATTTCAAAGTCTTTGGTCCACTTGGTGAACTTCAGTGACTTGGGATCGGGCTTTGAAGGGGCTTTGTCCTGAGCAGTGACAGATACGGTTTCAAGGCAGACACAACAAAGAACCAGCGCAAGTATCGGGAGTCGGGGAAGTGAGGGGGCAAAAAAAAGCATGCTTCTGATTCTTCCCCCCATTCTTCCCGCGATGCAATCGCTCAAAGATGGACCAGAAGACAATGATGAACTGAATCCAGCAGTCCGTTCAGAGCAGTCGCCCACCGCCTCCACCTCACGTTCAAACACGATTATCCACGACGGATCATGCGGGACCAGATAGACCGTTTTGCAAAGTGGCTCCTTTCATTTGAAATCAGGTTTGGCCCAATTAGTCTGCTCAACCAATCTGAAAAGCAATCGTACACTTCTATGGGTTCTCTGTCGCGCATCTTATCCAAACTCAAAAATTTCCGTAACTTGTTCTCGAAAAAGAAACGGGAATTCACGACCGAGGAAATTCGGAACATGATGAATACAGTTCCCAATTGGTATCACAAGATTGAGCTCGCTCCAGGTATCGTCACCCCCGGTATCAACGACACCCCGACGTATTTCAGCCTGTTCAATTTCCCGGAAAACTGCGAAGGGTTGCGTGTACTTGATCTCGGAACGAGAGACGGATATTTTGCCTTCGAATTCGAACGCCGTGGCGCCGAAGTGGTGGCGATTGATTATTTCCCCGCAAAGGAAACCGGATTTGCTGTGGCAGCAGAAATCCTCGGTTCGAAAATCAAACATCGTCAGGCTAATATTTATGATCTTTCCGCAGAAAAACTGGGCCGGTTCGATCTTGTCCTGATGTTAGGGCTTATCTACCACCTGCCGGATCCCATGTTAGCCCTCGACCTGGGCCGGAAACTGAGCCGGGACAAATTTTATCTGGAAACCCAGGTAATCGATCGAGCTTTCCTCCAGCCGGACGGGAGTTCTGTGGATCTGGCGTCCTTGAATCCGGAACTGTCGGCCTTGCCCATCATGCAGTTTTACCCCCGAAACGCACTCAATGGAGACTACACCAATTACTGGGCTCCAAACGAAACCTGCATGCAACAAATGCTGGAAGAAAACCGATTCAAAGTCCTTCGCAAGGTGTCGAATGCTGCTCGTGCCATCTTCGAATGTGAAACATGTGACGATCCCGAACTGGAACATTGGAACCAGTTATCGCGGGGAATCGGATGAGTTTTCTTTCTGTTTGCTATCCGCTAAGACTTTCTGCAAAGCCTCATTCTGTTCACGGAGTTCCGAGGTCGTCTTTTCCAAATTGGAAAGGCGCCTTTCATGATCAACTGCCAAATCAACCAGAGCATTTTGAAACGGCTTGAAGTGCCTCTCTAATCTTCTGAAGATCTTCTTAAGACATCGTCGTTGGCTCTGAAAAATCAGGGTCCAGCCCGAAGGAACGATTCCCCGGATATTCAAGTTACGCCTCACCAGTTTTTCCAACAATTTCGTCTTCACTGAACCTGCTTTACTTTCAGTCTGCCTTCCGGAGCCTTCCACCCCTCTTAAAGCCCGCATATTACTCCAGCGCTCTTCAAGCACCCGGGCACAAGCTTCCGGGTTAAACTTTTCAGCGATTGAAGCGGCTGCAACCCGCCCTTTTTCAGCGGCTTCTTCCGGATTCAAAAAAACATGACGCATGAGGGAGGCGGCGTGATCAATGTCCGGATCTGCCCAACGGGCATCCTGCGAGTAGGGTGCCGCTCCTTTGCCCACCTTCACCATTTCATATCGGCAAAGATAACTGTTCTCATCATCCATGAAATCCATGTTCCCAGAATAAGCGGTCGCAATAACCGGTTTTTCCCGGCACATCGCCTCAGCCATTGTCAGCCCCAATCCTTCGCTTCTATGAAGCGACACATAACAATCACAAGCGGCAGTCAGAGATTGATTGGTCGATGCGTCCAGATACTCCGAGAGGATGATAATATCAGAACGTTCCGCCGCCGCATAAATCAACGCTTCGAGATCCGGTACGTGCGATTCGGCATTGATTCCCTTTATCACCAGCGAAGGCCCCTCTCCTTCTTCAAACGCAATTTTAAAGGCTTCAATTAGGGCCAGGGGATTCTTACGTCTGAAAACACTGTGGAAATCAAAACTAAATAGAAAAAAGAACCCTTCAGGAATTCCCAGTTCTTCCCGGTTCAATTCACCGCAACGTTCAGGCTTTCCAAACGGCAGTGGGATATAGTGAACCGGAATCGGGGAGATTGGAGCCAAAGTGTCAAAAATAAATCTGGAGGCCACCCACACTTCGTTCACTTCTTTAAACGCCGAATGCAGGTTTTGGGGAAACGTCTCAATCTCCCAAAACCACAACCCTGCAACCCGCCGGTCTTTTAAATAACGGTTGCCCAACCTTCTTCGAACCGATGCAACCGAGTCTGCATTCACACATAGAACGCAACAATCATACGACTCTCCTTCCTTCAAACCGGTTTGATGAGATTGAAATGGATCCTTTTGACGGCTGGGAGCCGTGGAATCTGAAAGGGTTTCAAACGGAACGGAAGACGACTTCAAGCCGCGGGCAAGAAGACGCCCCGCCTGTCCCACTCCTGACTCAGTCTGTAAATACCCCACAATTTCAACCCCCGGCAGAAGCTTCCCGGGCTGGAATGCGTCAGGTTCAATTTTCGGCAGTTTTTTAAGAACCTTTGGTAACCCAAAAGACTTTATTCCCCCTTTCTCAAACCAAGTAATCAAACGGATAGCGTCACGCCCTTTTGGATCTGGAAATGCCGCCTTCAGATCATCCCTTGTTTCCCTTAGCAGGAGAAAGAGCCGCGGAATCTTAACCCCTCGGGCATTCGTTGATACCGGTTCCAACAGCCAATCAAAAAAAGCGTCCTCTCCCTTGGTCCCGAACGGAGAAACGGGACGGCTGTCGCCCACAGATTCAGCCCGGACCAATTCGATTAAAAACGCACGGCGTAAGCTGAGTGGAATCGTGTCACCTGACGAAAATTGATTGTAGGGATAACCGGGATCCACTTCCCCACACTCCTGCTCCGCTTGCCGGACGGCCTCAGAATACTTCCGGGTGAGCAACGACAGCGCTGGGTTTCTGCTCAGCAACACCCGTGGGTTCCCGGCATGATGCCGCGTTAACAAATGAGGAGCTTTTTCGCTGTATCCACTGAAATGAAAAAAGGAGACTGGCTTTCCCCGAACCGTAAATTTCCCATTCTCATACGTAACCGGTCTTTGGTCAGCATTCCAATAAGCAACGTTAAAGGTTTCATCCTTCGAAATAAAACTGTCGAACAAAGCGGGAACAAAATCAATCCACCGCTGGTCAGTAAACCGCTGTTTGGCCGGATCGCTGTAACACTCGCGCAACAGCCGCTCTTTCCACCACCGGCTCAACTCTTCAGCGGCTCCGTGATTCACTCCGAGAAAACCAAGGTTGTAAATTCCACTGCCCATGATGTCGGACTCAGCAGGTTGGGCGCCATCCCGCTTCATCGGTTCCAATACATGAGGGGTCAGAACCACCTGATGCTTCTTCGCAGCTTCAATCAATCCGGTGATCGCCCCATAAAATTCAATATCAGGGTCAATGTAAAATGAATCCAACCCTGACCGCTTAGCGATAACCTCCAACGTCCACGGCTTGAAGGCGGTGGAGACCTCCGTCAGATCATACATGAAACGAAAATTTGAAATTTCATCGTCGGAAACACCAATCTCATTCACCCGGAGAATGTGAATTTCCCGTTCATCGACAGCCTGTTGCGACTCTTCCACCAGTGGATTGTCGTCGATCAATAACAACCAGAAGTCGACTCCCGGATTGTATTTCTTGAGGGAATCGTGCATCACAATGGCCCTCGACAAATAGTTCGAGGCCACAATCGTACATGCTGCAAATCGGGAGAGTTCCGGGGTCATGGAAAGTGTGACGGGTTTGTCAGATCGAAGTAGATCGGTAAGGCGGCTACCATTAGCGACAAATCAAAAACTTCAATTCCCAGTGAGCAAAATCATACTTCCTCCCGTCCCACTGCAATTAGATTGATGATTGATCAAATCACTCAACTCAGGATGTCACGGACCACATGTCCGTGAACATCAGTGAGGCGGAACCTCCGGCCCTGAAACCGATAGGTCAGTTTCTCGTGATCAATGCCTAACAAGTGCAGAATCGTGGCCTGGAAATCGTGTACGTGAACCGGATTTTCAACCACGTTGAAAGCGTGATCGTCGGTCTTCCCATATTGAATACCGGGCTTGATACCGCCACCTGCCATCCAGATGGAGAAACAGCGCCCGTGATGATCGCGCCCATGTTTCTTCTCGTTTTTGATATCTCCCTGTCCGAAAGGTGTGCGTCCAAATTCACCGCCCCAAATCACAAGAGTGTCCTCAAGCATACCACGCTGCTTTAGATCCCGAACGAGCGCCGCGCTGGGCTGATCGGTGTCGCGACATTGGATTTCGAGCTGAGTCGGCAGATTGTTGTGCTGATCCCATCCGGCATGCATCAGTTGAATGCAACGCGTCCCGCGTTCAGCCAGGCGACGGGCGATGAGACAGTTTCGTGCAAACGAACCTTTTCGTTCCACATCCGGGCCGTACATATCAAGAATGTGTTGGGGCTCCGTGTTGATATCGGTCAACTCCGGCACAGACATCTGCATACGGAACGCCATTTCATACGCAGATATTCGGGTTTGAATTTCAGGATCACCCACTTCTTCGTGCTTTAACTCGTTCATCTCACGAAGGTCATCGAGAACGGAACGACGCATGTCGCGGGAAACGCCTTTCGGATTCGAGAGATACATCACGGGATCACCCGTGCCGCGAAACTGAACGCCCTGATGTTTCGAAGGAATGAATCCACTTCCCCAGTAGTAATCAAAGAACAGCTGACCGCAGGAATTCTCACGGTCGCGTGAAGTCATGACGACAAAAGCAGGAAGGTTTTCAGACGAAGACCCCAGACCGTAGCTGAGCCACGCGCCAAGGCTCGGCCGTCCGGGAACTTGAGCTCCCGTCAATTGAAACGTCACTCCAGGGGCATGGTTGATCGCCTCAGTGTACATCGAATTCACCACGCAGATATCATCCGCAATTTCACCGGTGTGCTTGAGAAAAGGCGAAAGCATTCGTCCGCATTTTCCGTAACGCTCAAACCTTTGAATCGCCGGCAGCATCGGCAATTCCTTTTGATTCGCCGTCATTGTCGTAAGCCGCTGTCCCTGTCGAACCGAATCCGGCAGCTGCTGACCATACATGTCATAAAGCCCCGGTTTCCAGTCGAGCAGATCCACATGCGAAGGAGCTCCGCCCTGCATCAGCAAAATGATTCTCTTCGCCTTCGGCGCAATATGCTGGAAAGCGGCGAGAGTTTTGTCTTCCGACTGAGCTCGCACGGAGTCGCCTTTTAGAAGCGATGCCAGGGCCGCAGTTGCAGGGACCGACGATTTGATGAAATCGCGGCGGTTTTTTTGGTGTAAAAATTCCAAACTCATCAGTTCATTCTTTGTTGAGAACTTCATCCAAATTCAAAATCAACTGAGCAACTTGTGTGAAGCTCGCAAGTTCTGCAGCGTTCAATTCAGCATCCGCAGGCATCTCTCCCACGGTGAGTAATTCCTTTGCAGCCGCTTCATTGCTTGAAAAATTATCCCGCGCTTTAGTCAGAGTCCGCTTGAGAATCGACAACTCCTTTGCTGATACCTCACGACCAGTCGCCTTCAGAAAAGCTTCGGATATTCCTTTATCCGCATCGTCAGCCTTTGCGATCTTTTCTGCCCAAACGCGGGCGGCCTCCACATAGGTCGGGTCGTTCAGGGTCGTCAATGCGTGCAACGGAGTGTTTGTCCGCGACGGCTTGACCATGCAGACCTGACGGTTTGCGGCATCAAAAATATTCGGTGGCCCAATCGTCCGGCGCCAGAATGTGTAGAGACTGCGTCGATACAATTTGTCACCGTGATCCGGAGTGTATTTGAACTTCTCGTAACTGAACTCGTGCCACAACCCTTCCGGTTGATAAGGATAGACCGGAGCGCCGCCGATTTCTTTCTTCAAAAGCCCGCTCAGCTGCAACGCCTGATCGCGAAGTAACATTGCCGGCAATCGAAACCGGGCACCACGGGCCAGCAAACGGTTCTCCGGATCGCGATCCAGCATCTCCGGCGAGACTTTGGAGTCCTGCCGATAAGTCCGGCTCATCACGATGAGCTTGTGCATGTGCTTCACATCCCAACCGCTTTCGCGAAACTCCACCGCGAGCCAATCAAGCAGCTCCGGATGCGACGGCTGTTCACCCTGCACCCCGAAATCCTCGGCAGTCTTCACCAGCCCGATACCGAAATAGTGCTGCCAGTACCGATTGACGATCACCCGCGAAGTCAGCGGATTGTCTTCCGACACAAGCCACTCCGCCAGCGCCATTCGATTTGCAGGCGCACCTTCTGGTAAATCGTGCAGCGCCTCCGGCACGCCCGGTTGCACTTCATCTCCCGGTGATTCGTAGTCCCCACGCTGGAGCAAGTGGGTTTTGCGCTTTTTATCACCTTCCAGTTCATCCATCACCATGACGACTTTCATCTGCTTCATCAGCGCATCGCGCCCCTTCGTCGCTTTGTCCAAATCAGCCTGCCATTGCTTCCATTCCGCGTTTGGAGAACGCCGCAAATATTCCTCACGGGCATAGCCCTGATTGTAGCCGTCAAAAGTCGCGAACTCCCGACCAATCACCGGCTTCAGCTTTTCAGGCACTTTGTCCTTCGCCAGCGACTTCCACCATTTCGTAACTTCCACATCTATAGCCCCCTGATTGCTTTGAATCGATTTCTTCGAAACCGAAATGGCTTTATCAAACGCCTTCCGTTGCACCAACTGCTCGTCGGTCGCGATATCAATCGCCGGGTTCCCCACCATCACACGCCCCAGTCGACGGTCGACCTTTCCACTCTCGGGGAGATTGTTGAAGTAGGCAAAGAACCGGTAGTAATCGAGCTGAGACAACGCGTCATACTTATGATCGTGACATTGAGCACAGGCCAAAGTCAGTCCGAGGAACGTCGTCGCTGTGGTGTCCACCCGGTCAAACACCGTATTGTTCCGCTGTTCCTCCGCAATGGCTCCCCCCTCACCATTGATGACATGGTTCCGGTTAAACCCGGTCGCCACCAATTGATCCTGCGTGGGATTCGGCAACAGGTCGCCTGCGATTTGTTCGATCGTAAATTGATCAAACGGCATGTTGTCATTCATGGCCTTCACGACCCAGTCCCGCCAGATGTATTGATGCCGGTCTCCATCGCCCTGAAACCCGTTGGAATCTGCGTAGCGCGCTGCGTCCAGCCACGGCAAAACCATCCGTTCCCCGTAGTGCGGCGAAGCCATCAACCGATCAACCACTTTCTCATAAGCCCCTTCAGACTCATCTTTCACAAAAGCCTCAACCTCATCAATCGTCGGCGGCAGCCCGATCAAATCCAGCGAGAGCCGACGAATCAGCGTCCGCTTGTCCGCTTCATCCGAAAAATCCACCCCCTCTTCCTCAAGCCGACGTTTCACAAAGAAGTCGACTTCATTCTGTGTACTACTCACTGAAAACTCATCACTGATCACTGATTTTCCCGGAGGCACATACGCCCAGTGCCCCTCATATTCCGCTCCCTGCTCAATCCAACGTTTCAGAATTTCGCGTTGTCCATCAGTCAGGTGCCGATTCGATTCCGGTGGCGGCATCAACTCATCCGGATCATCAGAAAACAATCGTGCAACCAGTTCACTCCCCGCGACATCACCGGGTGAGAGCGTTTCCAAAGCCGACTCCCGCTCATCCAATCGCAAATCCGCCTTCCGCTTTGATCCGTCCGGCCCGTGACAGTGAAAACAGTTCTCCGACAAAATGCCACGGACATGACGATTGAAAGACACCTTCTCAGGCAAAGCTTTCACCACTTCCCCATCAGGAACACCGCCCCGTAACTTCCCTTTTCCCGGGGGATGTTTGTCACTCTGCGCGTAGATCGGAATCGTCTTATCTGTATCCGGTTTGGGAGTTTTCCCGGCACTCTCCTGTCGGGGAGAATCCGCTTTTTGCTCCGCAACTTCCGCCCCGTTCGGTCGATTCGCTTCCCCTTTCCAAAAAGCGGCGACCAATCCGATCACAACGACCGCCGCAACGGCCGTCCATTTCACAACATCAAATTGAGACCTTGCAGAAGCCTCATCCTCAATTGGCAACGGGACGATGTCCGCTCCGCTCTCCACCGTCGGAGCGGCCAGCCACGACTCCAGTGCCGTGAACTCCAAATAACGATCCATCGCCGCCGGATCATCCGCCAACTGATTTCGCAGCTCCGTACGCTCCCCTTCGGACAACTCTCCCGCCAGCGCGCGCTGAATCTTTTCGTCAAGGATCTCTGAATTTGTCTTCATACTATCCGTTTCTTCATCTCAAACTGTCCGCTCCCGAACGCGATTCCCGTTTCACACACTCCACCAAATTCGCTTTTGCCCGATAGATCAGTTGAGACACTGCATTTGGTTTGATCCCCATATCCCCGGCAATACCCTCGACCGATTTTTCATCAAAATACCGACCCGCGACCACCTCTCGTTGTCGATCCGGCAATTTTTCCAGACACAACCGCAATGCCCGCCGATGCCGGGTGAATTCCAGTTCCCGTTCAGCCATCCGTTCATCCGCCGCCGCGATCATCGATTCATCGATCAGCGGCGATTCACCACGGGCAGCCCGTTTCCGAATGTGATTTTGCGCCTGAAACCAGGCAACTTTTCGCGCCCACGCCCCGAAATTTGTCCCCCGCTCAAACTCAGTCCGCTTATCCCACACCAGCATCATCGCCGCTTGCAGCACATCCTCTGCATCCGCTGCATTCCCTAAAATCGCAATGAGATACGCATGAATCTGCGTGCGATGCTCTTTCATTAGCATCTCAAATTGAGGGTCTTCTTCAGGGTTCTGTGCCAAGGCGGACATCGCAGGGTTATCTCAAAATGTTGAGAACTCTGCAATCTTACGATTTTCCGCGAACTTTTGAAGGTCCACGAACAGACCCTATTGGTTCATCAAACAGACCCTGTTCGATCGAAAAGCAGCCGACCGCGACGCAAGCACCCCCCTCCCCCCGCGAGACATTCACGAAGTACTTACCGCCGGTCTCACCACCCCCGGAGACATTTGCGGTGTACTTATCGTCACTCACAACGTACTGGGAGGCATTTGCGGCGTACTTATCACCGCTCACACCGTACTGGGAGGCATTCTCAGTGTACTTATCGCCGCTGACACCCTCCCGGGAGGCATTTGCGTCGTACTTATCGCCACTCACAACGTACTGGGAGGCATTCTCAGTGTACTTATCGCCGCTGCCATCATCCCGGGAGGCATTTGCGTCGTACTTATCGCCACTCACAACGTACTGGGAGACATTTGCGGAGTACTTACTGGCATTTTTGCCCCTGTGAGTGAGTAAAATTAAATCACTAAACTGGAATTACTGGAGTCGACCTGCGATTTCAGGGAACGGTCGCCTTCCCCCTCCGGAGAATTTCGTGTTTTTTTCTCCTCCAGGCCCGCTGGGAACACCTCCTGTTCTAAAAACGTGAAAAAGATCCTCACCTCATGTCGAGAGTCGGGAAATAACCGGTGAAGCGCAGTGCTGATACTGCCTCAACCACCATAAACACACCAAAGACATGAAGAAACCATTCACCTCAAACTCTGCTCCTCACTCGAGCTTATCAACTCTCCTGAAAAGGATCGGCTGTGTAGCAGTCGCAATGGCGATCTCCACCCTTTTCACCGGTTGCTATTTTTCACTTGAGCAACCGTTCACCACACAGGCGAACTGCGAAGCCACAACAGACCTGAATGGAATCTGGAAATCGACCGACGGAATGAAATATCTCTCGATCGATACCAAGCCCGGAAATGTCTATGAAATCAAGGATCGGTCATTTGATATGGATGGCAAAAAACACAGTGAGAGGCTGATAGCCTCGTTTCCCTACGAAATTGGATTCCGCCAGATTCTGGTCTCGATTGATGGCGGCACAACACACTATGGAGCGGTTGATGACTCAACCCTCGAAGCTGCGGAAAAAAGCAAAGGGAAATGGGCCTACCTTCTGTTTTCCCTTCATCAAAACAACAGCGAGCTGGAATTGGCGATGTTGGATATCAAAGAAGAGAACAACTCTTTTGCCGGGGTTAGAGAGGCGATGGGCAATCTACACAAAAAGGAGAGTACGGATTCCATGGGCAACTGGCAAAAAACGACATTAGGTTCGCTGCCCACCGCCCCCCGCACCACAGATCTCATCGCCTACCAGGCTAAACAGCGGGAAATAGAGGCTGCGAGCGCACAACGAGCGGCGAGATCCAATCTCGTAAAGGCCGGTAATGCCGCCATCCAAAGGGTCATGGCTCAGTTGAACAACGAACTCGCAGCGGCGAGAAACGGCACGCGGGACCAACAGGTTGCCGCCTACGGTAGAATCGCAGGCATCAACATTGCGGGGTGCCCGGCAGATTTCCAGGCGACCTGGCGCCCCTTTGCGACCACTGCAGCAAACATGTCGAATCATCTCCACCGGTTGCCGGATGGCAGTGCGGAGGCGTTTATTGAGGGAGCCCTCTATGGGCTTCTCGATGAGACGGACACCTTTGTCGACCTGTCGAAACAACGGATCGCGGACACCATCAATCTCAGCGACCGGCTGAATTTCCAGCTGAGTGCCGTGAGAGCTTCTGCCGGCCAATTGCGCATCGCCCGATAACCCCGTCACTAATCACTAATCACTAATCACTAATCACTAATCACTAATCACTAATCACTAATCACTAATCACTAATCACTAATCACCATGGAAATTGAAGTTCCCCCGAATTGGTAGACACGGTGCCTTTGGTCTGAGAACATCAAAATCAGATCATCATGTCGAACACAGG
>JBLWYI010000015.1:0-169736 GCA_048267005.1 Verrucomicrobiales bacterium
ACCTTCCTGCCGCGAGGAACCTCGTCCGCCAGAGAAAGACGACCTTCCTGCCGCGAGGAACCTCGTCCGCCAGAGAAAGACGACCTTCCTGCCGCGAGGAACCTCGTCCGCCAGAAAAAGACGACCTTCCTGCCGCGAGGAACCTCGTCCGCCAGAGAAAGACGACCTTCCTGCCGCGAGGAACCTCGTCCGCCAGAGAATGATGGCCTTCCTGCCGAAAAAGCGGCCTACTGGCGTGATAGGCTTCGAACACGGATTACAAATCCGTGCCACATTCTTTTGTCCCGACCTCAGCGCTCCCTTAACTGCCTTGCTGTCTTTTGGTTGGGCCACGTCTTTGTGGTTATTTCCGGTTACTTCAGGTCGGGATCGCTCATGGCATCGGCTTTGCGATACAATTTGGATTCGATTGGCTGATCGGCGGGGACTTCTTCGCCTGACAGGTATTCCATGATCGATTGGACCGTCATGATACCTATTTTCTTTGGAAACTGGATGGGGTCAGCAAAGATTTTACCGTCCCGGATGGCTTTCTTGCCTTCCAGCTCACCATCGAAGCCGATGACGGTGACTTGATCCTGCTTACCGACTTTTTCGAGTGCTGAAACGGCCCCGAGTGCCGAGGGGTCATTGATGGCGAAGATTCCGACGAGGTTGGGATGGGCCTGCAGGGCGGTTTCGGTGGTGTCGTATCCTTTCTCGCGGTTCCCGTTGCCGGGCAGCTCAGCGACGATCTCAAGTTTTCCTTCGGGACGACTCGCGTTGAAGCGGTCCACCACTTCTTTGAAGCCTTTGACGCGTTCCTGACAACTTTCCACCGAGCGGAAATCGAGCACGAGAATCTCGCCGCCGGATTCTCCGAGTGCTTCGATCATGGCTTCTCCGGCAAGCTGGCCGCCCTGATAGTTGTCGGTCCCGATGTGGGAGACAACTTCGGCATCAGCATCCTGACATTTGACATCAAAAGTGAAAACGGGGATCCCGGCTTTGTTCGCTTCCTTAATGGCCGCTCCGATGGCTTTCGATTCACAGGGATTGATGGCGATGGCATCAACACCTTTGGCGATGAAATCCTGAACCTGGTTGAGTTGTTTGGTCACGTCCTCGTCGCCGCTCAGGTAGATGACTTCGAAGCCGTGTTTGGCGGCCTCGGCTTTCATGGAATCCTCAATCGTTTTGAAAAACGGATTGTTCAGAGTCATGCAGGTCGCACCGATCACGCCGCCCTTCTGAGCTGGTGGCGGGGTTTGTTTTTTCTCTGCCCGGGTGGGATCCTCTTTCGGAACCGGGGGTTCGTCTTTGTCGCCTTTTCCGCAGGAGATGAGGCCAATCGACAGGGCGCAGACGAGAAGGGACAGGAGAAAAGATCGGACGTTCATTGATTGGTTTTCGGGTTCGCTCTCCAGTGTGTTGACCAGCCTTCTATTTGTCAATCGTCTGTGGTTGCGTAATTGACTGACTTGTGGCCAGCCCTCAGGTTCCGGAATGATTTTCCGGTTTCTCTGTCTGCTCTCCGCTGTTGTTTTGTCCTGCCCGTCAGCCAGGGCGGATTCTCACATACACGAGAAGGATGTGGTGATCTACGGCGCCACCAGTGCGGGTATTGCCGCAGCGGTCCAGCTGTCCCGACTGGGAAAAACATCGATCATCGTCGAGCCGTCGGCGCATTTCGGAGGGCTCACGACGGGTGGCCTCGGGATGACGGACAGCGGGCGGAAGTCTGCCATTGGCGGAGTGAGCCTGGAATTCTACGAGCGGGTTCACAAGCATTACTCCGACCCGGCGGCGTGGAAGTTTGGCAAGCAGGGGGAGTTTTCACGCTTCAACCCGAAGACGAATTCGATGTGGGTTTTTGAACCTAAAGTGGCCATGAAGATTTATCGCGAGATGATCGCGGAATGCGGGGATGATATCGAGATCGTGATGCAGCAGCGGCTGGATCGTGATGGCGGGGTCACGATCGAGAACGGGAGGATCACGGAGATTCGTGTGGAAGCCGGCGAGCGCTTCCGCGGAAAGATCTTCATCGATGCGACCTACGAAGGCGATCTCATGGCGACGGTGGGAGTGCCTTATCATGTGGGGCGTGAGTCGAACACCACCTACAACGAGACAATCAACGGAATTCATCTTGAGAACAAACACAACCATCGATTCGTGGTGGACGTCGATCCCTATGTCGTGCCGGGTGATGCCAAGAGCGGATTGCTGCACGGAATTCAGGCCGAGCCTCACGGAGATGACGGCGCGGGGGATCGCCGGGTGCAGGCATATTGTTTCCGGATGTGCATGAGCCGTGATCCGCAGAACCGGGTGCCTTTTCCAAAGCCGGAAGGCTACGATGAAAAGATGTATGAGCTGCTCTTCCGCAATTTCGAAGCGGGCGACCTGCAGCTCCCGCTCGCCCCGGCAATGATGCCGAACGGCAAGACGGATACGAACAACAACCGTGCTTTTTCGACTGATAACATCGGGATGAATTATGACTACCCCGACGGCAGCTACGCTGAGCGCGAGGCGATCATCCGCGAGCACGAGTTGTATCAAAAGGGGTTGATGTGGTCTCTGCAGAATCACCCGCGGGTTCCCGAAGTGATCCGCAAAGAGATGGCAGACTGGGGTTTGCCGAAGGATGAATTTACGGAGAACGGTGGCTGGCCGACGCAGCTCTACATTCGGGAAGCGCGGCGGATGATCAGCGGCTATGTGATGACGGAGTTGGACTGCCGGCGGGTAAACATCTGTGAAGATTCGGTGGGGCTGGGCAGTTACAACATGGATTCACACAACTGCCAGAGGTATGTGACGGCTGATGGGTTTGTGCAGAATGAGGGCGATGTCCAGGTTTCCCCGGGCGGGCCGTATGCAATCAGTTATCGCTCGATTGTTCCATTGAAAGACAACAGCAAGAATCTGTTTGTGCCGGTGTGCGTGGCGAGTTCGCATATCGCATTCGGCTCGATCCGGATGGAGCCGGTCTTCATGATTCTGGGGCATTCGGCAGCGACCGCAGCCTCGATCGCGATCGATGAGAACATTGCTGTTCAGGATGTGGAATATGAGAAACTCAAGACGCAGCTTTTGGCCGAAGGCCAGGTGGTGGATCTGCCTGCGGACGCCAAGCCCAAGATTCTACTGAAGAAAACCGGGATGAAGGGAATCATCATCGACGACAACGAGGCGAAGCTGACCGGTAGCTGGACTCCCAGCACCTCAGGCAATCCTTTTGTCGGCGACGGTTATCAACACGACGGAGCCAATGGGCAGGGAACGAAATCAGCTGAGTATACGGTCGAAATTACCAAGGCCGCGAAGTACGAAGTGCGCATGTCTTACACGACGAGTTCAAACCGCGCGACGAATGTACCGGTCACGATCTCGCATGGCGGGAAAGACACCGTCGTCACGGTCAATCAACGGAAGAAGCCGGAGCACGACGATCTTTTCACAACGATCGGGAGTATCGACGCGAAGGTCGGAGATAAAGTCACGGTGACGATTTCGAACAAAGGGGCCAACGCGCATGTCATCATCGATGCAGTGCAGGTCGTGCCGCGAATGTAGAGAGCGGAAGGTGGGCCGGGCTACGGGATGCCATCTTCAATGCTCATCCGGTGAGCGATCGAATTGTTTTTCGCCCAGTCCAAAGGTCATGAGTCGGGAAGCACTCTCAATGACGTGCGGCCACTTCCGTTGCAACGACACCCAGGCGAGGCAGAGGTAGCCGACCATGATGCAAGCAAGGAGGAGCCAATCCAAAAATGAAAAGGGACCACTGGAAGCGATCAAGGTGCAGGTGACTGCGATTGAAATGAGCCAGAGATCGGATTCGCACCGGGCAATCACGACCGCGTAAAAGGCACCCATCATGAGGGGAACGATGAGGGTGGCGAATGGGCCGAGTTTGAACAGAACCATGATCGGCCAGGCCAGACCTAATCGAGTGGTGGCTTCGCCGACATCAATGATCGCAGAGTGCGGATCGATGTAACTGTCGAGTTCTGCAAAGACATTGCAGAAAATGCCGGCAAAGACGCCAGCCAATCCCGCCAGATAGAAAGTTGCCACCCGGCGAAAAAGGGGGCCGACCACTGAATGCGTTGCATCAACCGGGTCGTATTGGAAGATCGCCATGACGCAGTGATTGTGCCGTAGATTGGGCCTGTCGGTCAAGTGTGATGGCAAGTGCGATCAGTCGTCGTCCCAGTCTTCGCTTTCCAGCTTCACATTCTCCCCCCACACTTTCAGGTCGACCTTTTTGGCCGGAGCGGGAGGGGACGTATCATAAGCGCGCTCGCCGGTGCCGAACTTGAGAAGGTCCGAGACCTTTTCAATCACCTCTGGCGCGTAGATTTTACAAAGCTGCCAGGCGACTGCGATGTAACCCGGAAAGACAAAGCTGAATACGCACCAGCTGACCAGATTGCTTTCGTTGATCACCAGTCCGAGGGAACAAAGGAACGCGACAATGAGAAGAGTAAAGACGGGTAACAAGTCCGCCACAATCATCCGCAGAAGCGCAAATCCAAAGAATGGATAAAGAAAGAGCGCGAGGTAGACGTAGTAAATCGGCACTACCAGAGGCCAGTAAAGGAACCACCACTTGAGTTCATCAAACTCGATTTTCGAGAGCGCGTATTCCGCATTCAGGAAGTCATTCCACTCGGTGAAGATGATGCAAAAGTAACCAATTAGAACACCGACAAATCCCGTTGCGAAGAATATGAACAAACGCTTGATCGTATGGCCGATAAACGAGCCGCCGATATCAAGGAGGTCGAGATCTATCTTCGGCATAGGCCGATCATGGCGCTTTTCAGCGCCTCGCGTCAAGCCTCTGACTCGAGCTCGGACAAGCGGTCTTCCATCTCTGCTGTTTGCAGCGTCTCGGTGAATTCCTCGATCTTACCGTCCAGCACCTGATCCAGATTGTACAGCGTCAGGTTGACCCGGTGATCGGTCACGCGGTTCTGCGGGAAATTGTAGGTGCGGATCTTTTCTTCACGCCCGCCGGAGCCGATCAGCTCTTTCCGCTGGCTGGAATACTTCTCCGCCTCTTCCTGAATCTTCGCCTCGAGCAACTTCGAACGTAGAATCTGGAGCGCTTTCTCTTTGTTCTTCGTCTGGCTGCGGCCGTCCTGACATTTCACCATGATACCTGTAGGCAAGTGAGTGATCTGCGCGGCGGAGTCAGTCGTATTGACGTGTTGTCCCCCGGGGCCACCTGAACGGGTAAATTGAATGTGGAGATCATCCGGGCCGAACTGCACATCGACTTCGTCAGCCTCGGGCATGACCGCCACGGTCGCAGCTGATGTGTGAATTCTTCCCTGAGTTTCCGTTTGCGGGACACGCTGCACGCGGTGCACGCCACTTTCGTATTTCAAATAGCGGAATACTTCTTCACCGGATACTTTGAAGATCGCTTCGCGGAATCCGCCAATCTCGGTGGGGTTCGACTCGATATTCTCGATCTTCCAGCCGCGCACTTCAGCGTACCGTTGATACATCCGCACAAGATCACCCGCGAAAAGAGCGGCTTCGTCCCCGCCAGTGCCGGCCCGGATTTCAACCATCGCATCGCGGTCTTCATTCGGATCGTGAGGCAGAAGGGAATACTGAACAGCCAGCTCAAGACAATTGATGCGGGCTTCAAGTTGGGGAATCTCGTCAGCGGCCATTTCCGCCATATCAGGATCGTCCGAACTCGCGAGTTCCTTGTTGTCAGCAAGTTCGGCGCGGGTTTTCTCAAGCAAATCCCAGTCCTCGATCAGTTTCTTGGTCCGGTTGTATTCTTTGTTAATCGTGGCCGCCTGTTCCTGGTCATTGAAAAAGCCGTCCTCAGACATCGCCGCCTCAATTTCGGGGATGCGCTGTCGTTTTTTCTCAATGAGGGGGGCGTAATCCATCTTAAATAATCTTTACTTTGCTAAAGCCGGAATGGCGAACCGTCGTCAGGCCTTGGTTCAGGGCACGAAAAACGGCGATAACCTCCGGAAAGGAGATCATCACCGTTTGCGTTAAAAAATCGACTGAAACTATTCCGCGTCGGCCAGCTTTGGCTTCTTGAGCGAGCGGCGCTTGGCAGAACTGCCACCGTAACGTTGTGCGAACTTGTCGACACGACCGGCGGTATCAACAAAGCGTTGCTCACCGGTAAAGAACGGGTGGCATGCGGAACAGATACCAACACGGATGTCTGCGACGGTGGAGCGAGTCTGCATCACATTGCCACAAGTGCACTGGATCGTTGCTTCCTGGTATTCTGGATGGATTTCGTCCTTCATGTTTCGATAAAATTTTTGCGAGGGCGCGGAATCTAGGCGCGGACTCGGGTGGATTCAAGTGGAAAAGACAACGGTCTTCGGGGCTATTTCCGGCCTCGATCGGAGAGTTCTTCGCTCCGGCTGTCTAATATCTTCTTCTCTTCGTCGGTCAAACTCTGGAAACCTTTCTCGTTAATCTTATCGAGAATCGCATCGACATCCTTGGTGAAGAGCGGCTTCTTTTTGGCGGGCTTCTTCGGCTTGCGAATCTTGGCTTTCCGCGGAGTCACCACAGGCATTCCGCCTCCGTAGGAGTCCTGATACCCGAGATCGAGAAAGTATTTCACATAAAGGAAGCCTACTGCGATACCCACAAGGTGGGCAACCACACCAACCTGGACCGCTCCCGTATCCAGCGTCGACCGACCGGCGACAAGCATGAACAACAACCGGATCAGCTCAATGCCGATGATGAAATAGCCGAGCATCTTGAATTTCACTGTGATCGGCGGGAAAAGCAGCCGCATCGGAAGTTCCCCATAAGCAAAACAGGAAGCCACCACCACCGCCATGACCGCTCCGGAGGCACCCACTGAGTAAGAACCCGTTGGATACCAGTAAATCCCGAGTGAAACCAATCCGGATAGGATCCCTGCGAAAAAGTAGAGCTTCAGAAAGCGTTTCGAGCCGATGCCCTTTTGAATAAAGCGGCCGAACATGATGAGCATCAGCATGTTGAAAAACAGATGCATCAAGCTCCCGTGCACGAAGAGATGGGTAATGATGCCCCACAATTTGCCTCTCTGAATGGTGTCGTTCTCCAGCCCGCCCCACGGCATTTCATTCTTGCCGAGATTTGGTTGGATAAAGAGGTGCTGTGCCAAAAACACCACCACATTAATTACTACCAGCCAGGTGATGGCCGACCAGTGTTTCGGGCCGCGGATCTGGACGGTGTTGCTGCCACCGCCGTCAGGCCGCATGTAATCGCGATTGTAAATTCCCATCGTTTCGTTACCTAATAACCACTCCCGTTGCTGATTTCATAGAAACTTTTTCTCCTAAGCGTCATGACCCGTGAAGACCTTGTCAAAACCCTCGAAAATATTGCCCAACTGTTAGAGTTGAAAGGCGAGAATCCGTTCAAAACCCGCGCCTATCGAACCGGGGCGGAGATCGTCCAGACCTTCCCTGATGATATCGTTGAGAAGGCAAAGAATGACGACTTAAAAGGAATCAAGGGAATCGGCGACGCCCTGCAACAAAAACTGCACGAACTCGCCAGCACGGGGAAGCTTGGTTACTACGAAGACCTCAAAGCGGAGTTTCCCGACACCATTTTCGAACTGTTTGCCATTCAGGGACTGGGGCCGAAGAAAGTGAAAGCGCTCTACGAAAAACTGGGCGTCGATTCCGTTGAGAAACTGAAAGAAGTCACCCAGTCGGGCGCTGTGGCAGAGCTGGCCGGGTTCGGGAAGAAGTCGGCCGAAAAGATCCTCGAAGCCATCGAGTTTCGCGAGACGAATGACGAGTTCTTCCGTCTCGGCGACGTGGCTGAGCCGGTCGAGATGATCCTTGATGCTTTGAAATCCCATCCGGATTGCCTTCGTGCCGAAGCCGCCGGCAGCTATCGTCGGGCCAAGGAAACCGTGCACGATGTCGACATCCTCTGTGCGACGAATAATCCAGCGGCCATCATGGAGTTCTTCGTCAAAAACGAGTGGACCGAAACTGTGCTGGTCGATGGAGCGACCAAATCCAGTATCCGCCTTGCCAGCGGCCTGCAATGCGATCTCCGCGCGGTCACCAACGATGAATACGCCTGTGCGCTGGCGTATTTCACCGGAAGTAAAGAACACAATGTCGCCATGCGGGGCCGGGCTCTCGAACAGGGCTACACACTGAACGAATACCGGCTCGCTCCGAAAGAGGGATCTGAAAGCGAAGATCCCGGAGTGTTTCAGGACGAAGCCGCTCTACACCGGTTTCTGGGGCTGGATTTCATCCCGCCGGAAATCCGCGAGAACACGGGCGAGATTGCGGCCGCAGAAGCCGGGGAATTACCCAGGCTCATTGAGTTGGAGAACCTGCGGGGCACATTCCACAATCACACCACCGCATCAGACGGGAAAAACACGCTCGAGGAAATGGCCGACGCCGCCATCGAACTCGGTCTGCAATACCTTGGCATCGCCGATCATTCGAAGAGTTCTTTCCAGGCCAATGGACTCAGCGAGGAAAGGCTGCGCGCTCAGATTGAAGAAATCCATGCACTCAATGCCGATTACGAAGCTGAGGGCGTGAAGTTCAAGATCTTTGCCGGGAACGAAGTCGATATCCTTCGCGACGGCAGTCTCGATTTCGATGACGACCTGCTCGGCGAGCTCGATTACACCGTGGCCAGTGTTCACAACGCGATGACTCTGAGCGAAGACGATATGACCAAACGGATCATCTCCGCCGTGGAAAATCCGCATGTCACCATGCTGGGGCATCTCACCGGGCGACTGCTGTTGAAGCGCGATCCCTATTCAGTCAACGTTCCCAAGATCATCGACGCCTGCGCGGCGAACAACACCATTATCGAATTGAACTGCAACCCGTGGCGGCTCGACATGGATTGGCGCTGGTGGCCACACGCCATCAAGAAAGGAGTCAAGACGTCCATCAATCCCGACGCTCACCGCACCGGCGACCTCGAGTTTCTGCACTTCGGCATCCGCCTCGCCCGCAAGGGATGGCTCACCCGCGACCACGTTATCAACTGCCTGCCGCTCGATGAGGTTGAAGAGGCGCTCGCCAAATAATCGGCCAGAAGATCCGCATCAGCTGATTTCTCGGTAAAATCCCAATGGCCTGCCAAAATTGACAAATAGGCGTGCAAAGATCTGAGGATACCGAAATAACGTTATCTTGGTCACTGCAAGAGTTCGTAGGTGGCAAAATAACGTTATCTTGGTCACTGCAAGAGTTCGTAGGTGGCAAAATAACTTTATTTTGGTCATTGCATAAACTTGCACCTGCCAAAAAGCTCGTGTTTTGGTCACTGCAAAAGTTCGCAGGTGGCAAAATGACGTCATTTTGGTCATTGCATAAACTTGCACCTACCAAAAGGCTTGCCTTTTGGTCATTACACAAACGTGCATACGGCAAAAGGTAAGCCTTTTGGTCGCTGCACATTTTCACAGCAGACTCATCGTCAATGATTTGCGCCAAAACTCGAAAATGCGGACTATCCGAACCGGAAATTGAAGGAAAGTCTGCCTCCCTCCAAGCAGTGAAAATCGGGTTTATCGATTCTCCAAAGGCACAGCAGAGAATTCCCGGGCAATCACGATCCAACAGGGTCTGTTCACCGGACCAATACTGTTCGTTCGTAGAGCGGTTTTCCCCTTGCCTATCCTGCGATCCGAATTTGACTCTATTGTCACAAAACTCCTCCCCCACGACACACAATGCCACAGGCACCCTCAGACGATAATCTTCTGGAAAAATCCTCCCTCTATCAGGAATTCGTCGCTCAGCGTGAAGAAGTTCTTCGCCACAAATGGCTGAAATCTGAAGAGGCCAATCACGATATCGGTTTCGACGCCGCTCTGGTTGACTGGATTGTCAATCACCAGACTGACTGGAAGAAAAACCGGTCAACGCAGTAATTCGCGTTTAGTTGGTGATTGGTGATTTCTACTGCGCTTTCTCCAGCGCTGATCGCATCAGCGATTCGCGCGCTTCAATGCTTTCGCAAAGGGCGAACTGCACGCGTGCCCGATTCAAGTTTTGACTGTCATAGGTCGTCTTGAAATACACATCTCCCGCGAGATAATCCGCGAAGAACCTCAACCCGAGCTCAAAGGCAATGAGCCGCACGGAGTCGTAGAGATAATACTGGTCAGCCTCAGTCAGGAAATTCCGCGCCTGCTGGAGGTAGCCTTTCACAAGGGCTTCAAAGAGATCGGTATCAAGAAACACCTGTGAAAGGTTCTGAGTTTCCTCTCCTGCGGGATTGCAGGAACTGCGGGCGCTGTCTCCAAAGTCGTAATGGACAAGACCGGGCTTCACGGTGTCTAAATCCACAATCGATGTTCCTTTCCCCGTGTAGGTATCGATCATGATATTAGTGATCTTGGGATCCCCGTGAATCGGACGAAGGGTCAGCTCACCTCGCGAAAGGGCATCTTCCAGGATGGACGCAAAATCCCGACGCTTCTCGACGAACCGGGCCAGCCGGGTGGCTTCGGTCGAGGAATCAAGACGGCTCCTCGCCTCGGGGTTTTCCGCTAGCACTTTGTCGTAATAGGCGAGGTATCCCGGTGTGATGTGGAACCCGGGCAGCGTGTCCTGTAGTTCTTCGATGGGGAAATCCGCAATGAGCCGCTGGAAATGCCCCAGGACTACGCCGGCTTCGAATGCGATCCCCGGGTTGGTGACTTTGTCGTAGTTCTTGGTACTGGCTATCAGTGACAGCGCTCTCCAATACTCGCCGTTCTCATCGCAATAATGCGGCTGATCATCAATTGTTGAAATGACACGGGGCAGTTGCCAGATACGATCCGCCTCGTCTGCCTCGGCATCGATCTGACGATGCGCATGGTCGGTGACCGACTTGATATTGGCCATCACCGCCGCGGGATCTTTAAAGACCGCCTGATTGATCCGCTGAAGAATGAACTGTTCCTCCGAGAAGGTGGTCCGCTGGATCACCCGGTAGGTATCATTTACATTCCCCGAACCAATCACTTCACAAGCGACTAGACGACCGGGAACATTAAATTGGCGGGAGACAACTTCAGCAGACATAACGGGGGACGCCGATTTTAAACTACTTTTGCGGCGATGCCACCCCCGACCTGTGTCAGCGCCCGAACCGGTGTCGGGCAATGCCGGACCGTATCAAAAAGTCCTGCTCGGCAGCCTGACGACAGTGAAAATTAGCGTAGGAAAGACCGTAATGATAGCGGCCCCAGTAGGGATGCCAGTTCACCGTCGCCGGATTGAATGGATTGCAGCAACCGTGGCCGAATCCATAACTTTGCGGGAAGTTGATGGTAATCCGGGTGCGACTCAGTATATCGAGCGACTCGTACCCATAATCGTCATCGCCTGCAGCCGCATCGATTTGCCCTTCATCCGAACCCTTTCCATCATCGGTCTTTGCGACTTCAACCACCGGCCCGGTCGTCTGGAACATCTCCCGGATGTTGAAACTCAGATCACTGAAATCGATCTTGGCGGTGCCTTTTGTGTGGCGAAAGAGCAACCCATGAGCGTCGGCCGTAATCACCTCGACATTCCGGAACGTCTTACCGGACAAGGTGGTGATCGACTTGAGTGTCACGCCAGCCGAGCCATCCGCCCCGCCTGCCTGCGCGGTGAGCGGGATTATAATGGAGAGCAAAGCCGCACACGTCGCAATTTTGATAAATTTCGTGTTCATGAGACTCAACTATGCAGAAAAGGAAGTCTCTGGAAAGTATGAAAACGGAAAATCTTTTGTAATTCTTCGTGATAGTTCAGCGACTTGAAAAATCAGACAAACCCGCAGATCATATCCAATGCCTGAAGACGACGCTGACTTAAAAGACCGCCTTTCCCCGATGCAATACCGGGTCGCCTGCCAATGCGGCACTGAGCCTCCCTTCGACAACGAGTATTGGGATAACAAGGCTGAGGGTATTTATGTCGACGTGATTTCCGGGAAACCGCTTTTCTCCTCGAAGGCCAAATTCGACAGCGGCACGGGATGGCCGAGTTACTACGAACCCATCGATCCCGGGGAAATTGTCGAAGTCGAAGACACCTCCGCCGGGATGCGCCGGGTGGAAGTTCGTTCCAAAACCGGAGATGCTCATCTCGGCCACGTTTTCCCTGATGGTCCGCAACCCACAGGACTACGGTATTGCATCAATTCCGCCTCGCTCCGTTTTGTTCCCAAAGAGGATCTGGAGGCCGAGGGCCTGGGAATGTATGCGGATTTATTCTAGCGTATGCAGATCCTCCACACCATCACTGAACTCCGCGAATGGAACCGCAAACACCCTGGGCATCGCGTGCTGGTTCCGACGATGGGGGCACTTCACGACGGGCATCTCAGTCTGTGTGAAATCGCGCGCCAGAAAGCAGGAACCGACGGCTCGGTTATCACTACGATCTTCGTCAACCCGACCCAGTTTGGACCGAACGAAGATCTGGATGCCTACCCGAGGACGCTCGATTCCGATTTGAAGAAGTGTCGCTCCCGGGGAGTGGATGCGGTTTTTGCTCCGAATGATGTCAGGGAGATTTACCCTGACGATGCTTCCATTGCGATCCGCGAGTCGAGTCTGTCAAAGCATCTCTGTGGAGCCAGCCGCCCCGGGCATTTCGACGGGGTCTGCACCATTGTGGCGAAGCTTTTCAATCTCACTGAACCGGATTCCGCAGTTTTCGGCGAAAAAGATTTCCAACAGCTGGCCATTATCCGTCGCCTCGTCCGCGACCTGAATTTCAACATCAACATCATTGCCGGTCCCACCGTCCGGGAATCCGACGGACTGGCCATGAGTTCTCGAAACGCTTATCTTTCGTCTGTAGAACGCGCTCAGGCCCCGGTGATTCGCCGCGCCTTGCAGGACGCTGCCGCCGCAATGCAACCGGGCAGGACAGACGTCCCGATCAAATCAATTCGTGACACCATTGAAGGCGCTGACCTGGCCCGCATTGATTATGTTGAGATCGTGGATGCCGAAACGATGCAGCCGATTGAGGAATTCATACCCGGCAGGCCGGCCCGAATTGCGGCCGCTGTGTATTTCGGCAAGACGCGGTTGATTGACAATATCGGTGTGGAAGTGTGAGAAATCTTCACCGCGACTAGCGGGGATCACTTTGATATGAAACCGCTACTTTTCCTGATTGCATCGCTGGCCCTGACCGTTGCCGCCGAAGACACGATTGATAAGCCGCTGCCGCCGGAAGAGGCCGCAGCTAAAATGATTGTGCCGGAAGGCTTCTCGGTCACGCTCTTCGCAGGGGAACCTGATGTGGTTCAGCCGGTTGATTTCTGTATCGACGATCGCGGACGATTGTGGGTTTGTGAGGCTCTGAGTTATCCAACCCATACGGACGAGCCGGCGCATGACCGCATCACAATCTTTGAAGACACTGACAACGACGGCAAGCACGACAAGCGAACAGTCTTTTACGACAAGCTGAACTATGTGACGGGAATTGAAGTCGGATTCGGCGGGGCCTGGGTGATGTCGCCACCGCATTTCTATTTCATTCCGGATAAAGATGGCGACGACGTTCCTGACGGTGAACCCGAAGTGGTTCTGGATGGTTTCGGGAATCACGCCAACTCGCACAACATCGCGAACGGCTTCGAGTGGGGACCGGACGGCTGGCTCTACGGAACCCATGGCCGCACCAACTGGTCACTGATTGGCAAACCCGGCACGCCGGAAGAAGAGCGCGTTCGCTTCGATGGTGGCGTGTGGAGGTTTGATCCGGCGACGCGGGAGTGGGAAGCTTTTTGCGATGGAACCACCAACCCGTGGGGAATCGACTGGGATGAACGCGGCGAGGCCTTTGTCACCAATTGCGTGAACCCTCACCTTTTCCACGCCATCCAGGGCGCGCACTACGAACCATGGCGCGGGAGAAAATCGAGTCAGCACGCCTACAAACGCATCGAAACGATTGCGGATCATTTGCATTATGCGGGAACCGAGCACGCCAAATTCGATTCAGATGAAACCCGGAATCTCGGCGGTGGGCACGCTCACTGCGGAGTCCTCGTTTATCCCGAAAACGGACCTTGGCCGGAGCCCTATCGCGGCGCGGTTTTCATGAACAACATTCACGGGGACCGGATCAATGTGGATTTTTTAGCGCGTAAAGGAAGTGGGTATACCGCGAGTCACGGCCCCGATTTGATGATCTCACAGGACCCGTGGTTCATGGGTGTTTGTTTGCAACTGGCACCGGACGGATCAGTCTACGTCAGTGATTGGTCCGACACCGGCGAATGCCACAGCACGCGAAACACACAGAAAGCGACGGGGCGAATCTTCAAGATCAGCTACGGAAAGCCTGAGATGCCGGAGTTGGAATTGAACGACCGATCATCGGAAGCTCTGGCGAAACTGGTTTTGTCTGACAATCGATTTATCGAACGGCATGCGCGGCGAATTCTCTGGGAGCGATCGGAGGGATTCGGCAATCAGACCGTATCGGATCGTGGATCCAACCCTGTTGATTCGTTGAAGTGGAATGCAAAATCCGGAGCCACAGCAGAGAAACGTCTGAAGGCCCTGTGGACCTTGCACAGCATCGGGCAGACAAATGAAGAATTCCTCGTCGAATTGCTGGACCACGATGAGTCCACACGTGCCTGGGCGATTCGTCTTTTGTGCGAAGTTGGTGATCTCTCGGAAATCACGGCGCTTCGGTTGAAAGTAATTGCACGGGAAGACCGATCTCCTTCAGTTCGGTTGAACCTGATTTCGGGCGCTCTTCAGTTACCGAAGAAACAGGCCTGGCCCATCGTTCAAGAGTTGGCCCAACGAACTCCGGATGAGGACGACCCCAACTTGTCATTGATGCTCTGGTATCTGGCGGAGTCACTTTTTGTGGAGGACGCCCAATACGCTGATGAAATTGAACCATTTATCGGACTCGCCCGCTCTAAAGATCTGTTTCTCCGCGAGTCAGTCGCCCGGCGAATCGCCAGCGAACCGGAAGGCGTTCGTGAGCTGTCTCAAATCCTCGCAGTCCACTCAACCTACGCTTCAGAACAAAAGCCCGTCTTTGAAGGAATCCTGAAAGGTCTTGAAGGCGTTCGGGAAGCGGAAATGCCCAAAGGATGGGACACTGTATTCATGGCAGCCAGCCAATGGCACGACGACTCCGTTTTCGAAAAGGCGCTGCAGCTTGCCCTGATCTTCAACGACCCGGCAGCCTTGAAACTCCTCCGTGAAAACGCCGCTGACTCATCCCTCTCCGCAAAGCGGCGCAACGACAGCCTTGAATCACTCATCACAAAACGCCCAGCAGATCTCGATGAACTGCTACTCGATCTCATCGAAGATCCCACCGTTCAGACGACCGTTCTCAAAGGACTCGCCAATTTCGAGAATTCAAAAACCGCTGATGCAATTCTCAAGGTTTATCCAAAGCTCAAGTCGAAACAGGATGCTCTGCAAACGCTGGCTTCCCGCGTAAGCTGGGCCTCGAAACTGATTGATGCCATCGAATCCGGAGTTGTACCCCGCACCGATCTGACTGCCTACACCGCGCGACAGATCGTAAATCTGAATGACGATAAGCTCTCCGCGCGACTCGCCGACTCCTGGGGGGAATTGAAATCTTCCTCCGCGGAAAAGGAAAAACAGATGGCAGCCTTTCGCAAGAAGCTGACACCCGCATCGATCAAGAAAGCAAACGCGGCAGCGGGTCGCGGGCACTTCGAGAAACTCTGCGCAAGCTGTCACAAACTCTTTGGAGAAGGGGGAGTCGTCGGTCCCGAGCTGACAGGTTCGCAGCGAAACAATCTCGACTACCTCCTCGAAAATCTGGTTGATCCAAGCGCGTCTGTTTCGAAGGATTTTCAGATGCAGGTCATTGAGACGACCGAAGGCAGAGTTGTGTCAGGGTTTGCCGAATCTGAGAATGAAACAGCGGTGACGATCCGGTCGATCAACGAAAAAATCGTCATCCCGCTGAATGAAATCAAAACTCGTCAGATTTCCGGGGTTTCACTGATGCCTGAAGGCTTGCTGACGATACTATCGACGGATGAAATCCGCGAATTGGTGGCCTACCTGGCGAGCCCTGTTCAGGTTGGAAGCGTTCAATAGCTGGTTTCAGTTCGCGAACTCTGATTTACTCCCCGAACTGAGTTCCAAACCACTTTTCCATACCGAAAACCGCCCCGATGCCCGCCTTCATCTTCGCTATCTTCCTTAGCGCATTTCTCTTATTTCAGGTTCAACCCATCATCGCCCGGTATATTCTGCCCTGGTATGGCGGTTCTCCTGCGGTGTGGACGACCTGTATGCTGTGCTTTCAGGTTGGGTTGCTGGCCGGATACGGCTACGCACACCTGCTGGTTTCCAAGCTCCGCAACGCTCCCAGAACTCAGGTAATTGTTCACCTGTCACTCCTGCTACTTTCATTTCTACTCCTGCCGATCACTCCTTCGGAGGCGCTTAAGCCAACCGGCGCAGGGAATCCAGTCGGTGGAATTGTCCTGTTGGTCGCAACAACAGTCGGCCTGCCTTACCTGGTGATTTCTGCCTCAGGCCCCCTCCTTCAGTCATGGTTTGGAATCGCCAGCGGCGGTAAATCGCCCTACCGACTCTACGCCATATCGAACCTGGGCTCTCTTCTCGGGTTGATCAGCTACCCGTTCCTTTTTGAGCCGAATTTGGGCTTACATCAACAAACTGACATCTGGTCGATCGCTTATGCTGTCTACGGTTTGCTCGCCCTGCTTTGCGGATGGGTTTTGTGGAAAAAAGTCCCCAAATCAGAGAACCCAACCGCAGAGAAATCATCCGCGGCTCCCGTTGAGAAACCGCTCGTCACGGACCGGATTCTGTGGATCGCATTTGCGGCTTGCGGATCCGTCGCGCTGTTGGCCATTACGAATCAGATGTGTCAGGACGTCGCGGTGATCCCGTTTCTATGGGTATTGCCACTCAGTCTTTACCTGGTCACTTTCATCATCGCCTTCGATGCCTCCCGCTGGTATTGGCGCCCTTTCTGGATTCCCGCGATGATGCTTTTTGTCGGCTTTCTGGTTTGGCTGATGAATCAGGATTACTCCGATGGCGAGCTTCCAATCGTTGTGCAGATCGGAATTTATTGCATGGCATTGTTCACCGTCTGCATGGTTTGCCACGGTGAGATGGTCCGGCTGAAACCCGACCCCCATTACCTGACATCTTTCTACCTCGCGGTGTCGCTGGGTGGTGCCATGGGCGGGCTCTTCGTCAGCTTTGCCGCTCCGTTTCTCTTCAACTCCTATCACGAGCTCCACTTTATTCTGATCGTGATTGCCGCCCTGTTGACCTGGGTCATTTTCAGCTCAAAAAACAAAGAGCTTCGTCAATCACTGTCCGGATTCAAACGAGGCGCGCTCACTGTTTTATGGGTCGAGGCAACCGTCTTGATGTTTTTGGGTCTCGGCATTCACATCAAAACCCAAAAGGCCGGCGCCATCGAATCGCGGCGCGGCTTCTACGGAGTCCTCACCGTGGGTGAAGGCGGGCTCAATGATGGCGACTATTACAAGCAACTCTACCATGGCCGAATCAGCCACGGCAGGCAATTCATGGACGAACCGTGGGTGGACTGGCCTATTACCTACTATGCTGATGGCAGCGGACCGGATGTGGTGTTCAAGCATCACCCGTCTCGAACCGCCGATCAACCGAAGCCCATAAATTATGGATTCGTAGGGCTGGGAGTGGGGACGATGACTGCTTTTGCGGAGGAAGGTGACACCGTTCGAGTCTACGAAATCAATTCTCAGGTCGAAGACATCGCACGCGATCATTTCAAATATCTGGAACGAACTGAACAGCGCATCGGTAAACCGGCAGACATCGTTCTCGGGGACGCCCGGATTATGCTTGAGCAGGAATTAAAAAAAGGAAATACCCAGGAGTTTGATGCGCTGTTTGTGGATGCATTCAGCGGTGACTCAGTCCCTATTCACCTGCTGACTGAAGAAGCATTCAAACTCTACTTTGATCACCTGAAACCCGATGGCGTGCTTGGAATTCACATCACCAACCTGCACCTCGACCTTTCAGATCCGGTCCGCGTCCTCGCTGAGAAATTCGGCTACGAATCCTATCTGGTCGTTGAGAATTCAGGAGATTTTCACACCAACTACTCCGAGTGGATTTTGATCTCCAAAAACGATGAGTTTATCGCGGCCGCAGATGACGCCGGAATGTTTTACACCTGGAAACGGGAAGAGCCGAAACCCATCCACTGGACGGATGACTACAGCAATCTGGTTAATGTAGTGATGTGGGATGATGCGAAAGAATTCATCGCGAAGATCTTTCCGTGGATGAAGAAAAACGATCAGGGATAAGGAACCTCCCCGAACTTCTTCTGAATTTCCTCAGCCTCGGCCCTCGCCTCGGGAGCCAATTGATCGAGCGGATAAACGAATTGTTTACCGTTCATCATGAAAAGCCCCTTCCCTGCCTTCACCGCGACCAATCGGGCCTTCATCACTTTCCCCTCCAAATTCTTCCATTCGCGCTCCAACGACCACTCAGGTGGATGCCCGGTCAGAACCGGAATATCAGATTCCAGGCTGAAGCCCATACTGAATTTCATCTCCCCTTTGAAGTAAGCGACGGCATCAACCTCGTCATCCAGCGAGCGGGAGATCTCAGACGTGGGATTGCGAATCATCACCAACCCCGCTTTCAAAACCTTCGCACCATTACGATAGTCCCCTTCAATGGCTCCTGCCTCTTCAGTCGAAATCTGCACAATCACATCACCGTCCTTCAGCTGGAACACCGTGCCGATCACAGCATAGGCACCAAGAACCAGGTTCTGCATTCCCTCCTGAAAACGCCCTTTTACTGTCTTTAACTGCGTTTCATTGAGTTGAGTCCATGGAAGAACCACGAACTTGCCTTCTTCAGTTTTATATCTCACGCCGGTCGGTTCGACGTCATCCATCTCGGCATTGCGGTAAGTCGTGCCGTCAACCTCAACGGTTTCCCCGGCATTGATCACAGAACAAAGCAACAAGCCCCAGCCTGCCACGACAAGTTTACACAGCTTTAGAATCCTCATGCTTCACCAAAGCGAATCCGCAGGGGTCCGCAGTTACAAAAGTGTAAAAAAAATGTATGCCCGTTAGGGTTTCACATCACCTTTTCGAGACGGGCACGCGATTCCGCATCCAATGCCGCCAGCGAATCGATCTCATAGCGATTGCCCATGCTGTCGCGGATTACCAACCGGTCCCCATTAGCCAGAACGGTCACGTTTTTCCCCGGCTCCTTCAGGTTAAAGAATCGTTCACCTCGATTCGTCTGAACTTTCAGATGCCGGTGCCCGTGGCTCACGATGCTGTCCAAAACGGACTCGATCCGATTGATCTGATACCGGGTCTGCAATGCCTGCTTCGCAATTGCGCGCGAAACATCATCGAGCTGTGGATCATCAATCGATTCCAACCAGCCGACTTCATCCTTCGACTTTGAATCCAGAACAGAGATCTCCCCTTCCCTGGTCGAAACCGGACGGGCATACGCCAGCCTCACCTCGACAGGTTCCGCGCCGTCGACGGAAGCAAAAATGGAATCATGCTCGCGGGAAAGTTTGATCATGAAAAAAGAACATCAATCATACCTTGTCCGCCCTATCACTCAACCGTGAGATCTCGCTAAAGGGAGGCTCGCACGATCGGACCCTGTTGATTCGTTGACTCAACCCTGTTGGTTCGTGAAAATCGGGCATGCGCTTGTCCCTCTTTATGTTTGCATTTGCCGCTGCCTTGCTGACAAGGGCAGCTGAAAAGCCGAATCTCATTTTCTTCATGGCCGACGACATGGGCATGGGCGATACCAGCGCCTATCAGGACGTCACCGGTAACGCGGATAACGTTCAGATCTCGACTCCGAACATGGAACGACTCGCGGCAATGGGGATGCGCTTCACCGACGCCCACACCCCGGCGTCTCGCTGCTCCCCGACACGGTATGGCTTGCTGACGGGTCGATACCCCTGGCGCAACCGTCTGAAGTACTGGGTGCTTTTCGGCGTGCAGGGCGATCCAATGATCGAACGGGACCGCCCGACTCTCGGCACACTTTTTCAGGAAAACGGATACACCACCGGGATGTTCGGGAAATGGCATGTAGGCCTTCGATACCGGAACTCCGATGGATTGCCGGCAGAGGGCTGGGATGATGCGGACTTAACTCAGCCGATGTTCGACACTCCGCTGGATCATGGTTTTGATGTGGTGAAATTCACCTCGCGATCTCACGGGACTTCGGGCCCTTCTAAAAAAGGAAAATCCAAAAACGGCCCCGGCCAGAACCGGGGACCGGGTCACATTGACGGAAGAAAAATTGTCGGTGCCACCGGAAACGGAAAGGAACTGGTATCCGAAGGTCCGGAGGTTTACGACTTGAACGAGCTCGGCGGGCGACATTCGGACAATGCCATTCAGTTTCTCCAAGGCGCCGTGGCGGAGTCAAAACCGTTCTTTCTCTACTACCCTTCAAATTCCAATCACGGCCCCTACACTCCGGATACGGAAATCGGCGGAGTCAAAGTTGCAGGAGCAGCGAAAAACAAGGCCGGTGAAATCATGAACGTCCGCTCCGACTACATTTATGAAAACGATGTCGCTCTGGGACGATTGATGGATTTTCTCGAAGCCACAGATGATCCCCGCAACCCCGGAAAGAAACTCAGCGCAAATACCATCGTTGTCTTTACGAGCGACAATGGAGCTGAGATCAAAGACAAGTTTGCCACCGGCCCTTTCCGAAGCAACAAGGGCTCCTGTTATGAAGGCGGGCATCGCGTGCCGTTTCTTGTGGCCTGGCCGGAGGGAAAAATTCCCGCCGGTGAGACAAACGATTCACTGATCGGCCTCGTTGATATGTATGCCACGTTTTCCGAAGTGACCGGCACTGCCATGCCCGATCTCGCGGCAGGGGAAAAGGGCGGTGAAGACAGTGGATCAGTCCTCGCAGCCTGGCGGGGAGAAGTCCTCGCAGGTCGTCCTCTTTTCTTCAGTGACCACCAGGAAGCAAAGAAAACTGACCCCGCCGTGTTGGCTCTGCGGTTGGACGATGCGAACGGGAAATGGAAAGCGCTGTTCGATGCATCACTCGTGCGGCAGGGCACTCCCAACCTATTGGAGCTTTATGATCTGGCGAGCGATTCGAAAGAAGCCAACAACCGGGCGAGCGACCCGGCATTAGCAGAGAAGATTGAGCAGATGAAAGCCGCCGCAGCGCATCACCGGAACTCGGGCGGTCATCGCATGACTGAAATTTCCGGCACGGAGCGGGAGGAAATTCGATTCGATGGAGAAACAGGGGTAACCACGAAGTACAGCAACATTTCGAAAGCCGAAATCGAGCGTGGGGGCATCAATGTGATGATTCAATCAGAGTCAGGCGGTCACTTTTCGCCCAATGAACGAGGTCTTGGAGTCGAAGGAGGCACTTTCAAGCAAGTCGACGACGGGGAAGCGATTTTGATCTCATTTGATCAGGATGTGATTGTCGATTCGGTGGGAATCACCGCCGGCAACGGCGTTTGCGGCGGTTTTTATCAGGTAGGAGAAAAGGGTGCTCCGCTGGCGATTTACTGCACCGATGCTGATATTGATGACAAAGATCAGAGCGGCGTATTGAGCGATATCGGAGTGGTGAAAAAGGGGACCACTCTGAGGCTGGATTCCTCGCCGCACTATGGGGTAGAAGCGCCCGGGCGCTGGCGACTGAGCAGTTTGGCGTTTCGTCGGGTGCAGTGAGTTGCTCAGGAAATCGCTCTTTTCATTCCTGACACTCCCCGGTTTGCCCATTCCCCACAGCTAAATGGCCATCCCGACGTCAGTTTGCCCGTTCCCCACAGCAAAATGGCCGTCCCGACGTCAGTTTGCCCATTCCCCACAGCAAAATGGCCATCCCGACGTCAGTTTGGTCATTCCCCACAGCAAAACGGCCATCCTGACGTCAGTTTGCCCGTTCCCCACAGCTAAACGGCCGTCCCGACGTCAGTTTGCCCGTTCCCCACAGCAAAATGGCCATCCCGACGTCAGTTTGCCCGTTCCCGACAGCAAAATGGCCGTCCCGACGTCAGTTTGCCTATTCCCGACATGGTTGGATTCGTGACGGAGGATCAGGGAAAACGGGCATTTCTTGTATTTATTACCAACGGAGTTTCAATATTCTCTCACCCACTCTTTAATCCACATCCGTGGCGCCTCGAAGTCCTCAGTCGGATGAACGACGTATTCGGAAGCAGCTTTGGGAAATTCACGGATGTGAGCGTCGTAGGGAATGACGGTGGCAATGATCCTGTGGCCTTTTCGCAAAGAACCGAGGGCTTTCACAGACCGCTCGCGAACGCCGTAGCCGATGAGCAGAAGTGGCTCGCCGTCTTTTGTCTCGCAAAGCAACTCCACCAGGCCGTTCTCATACGGCATATCTTTGAGTTGGGCTCCGTGGGTTTTATTTTTCCATCCGAGCCCCTCTTTTAGTTCGACAGCTACTTCCCGCTCGTCGCTGTCGTGACTTGGGTTCGGCTCCACTTTTGTGAAGGTGTCTGTCGCGAGCAACTGGTAGGACATCAGCCAGTAGACCCGCTTGGTTCCTTTCAGGTATTGATCAGGAAATAGAAAGAGACTGTTCGCGATCTTTCCCCGATCACCATTCGCAAAAAGGATCTTCAGGTCCGCCCAGCCTTCGTGATGGCGGCGCAAATTCGCCCCGAACTGTCGGGCGAAGCATTCGCCCATGATGAGCGATCCTTCACTGTCCTGGAATCGGGCGTCCCGTCCCAGTTTTGAGGCAATCTCGGCAGCGATGATTTCCTGGCTTTTCTCAGTGATGTGAAAATGGTCCGGATCCCAGAAATCTGCGGCGTACGCTTTGTCCTCGTAAATATTCCAGAGGTCGACACAGGCAATGCCTGACTGAGATAGCCTGGCCATTCCCTTACGTGCAGCACGGGTCTCAAATCGGTGAATGAGGGTTGAATCGTCAGTTTTAGAAAGGTGCTGGCGATAGGGCATCGCCACTACGGTGAGTTCCGCGCCCCGTTTCTTGAGTTCGTTATTGAGGCTGAGCAAATGATCCACTGCCGGGGTAGAATTTGGGAACGGAAAGACGGCATAGAAATCGTGGAGCAAAGTATCGCGGTCCAACACGGCTTCTGCCAGCAGACAACCTGCTGAGATAAACAGCGTTGCTGCCGGAAGAAATATGGGGAGGGGTTGCTGTCTCCAGATTGACTGGACAATCCTGAAGGCCATCCACACCAACCCGATCAATCCGGCGTAGACGAGTATCCGGGCAGGCCATCGCAAAGCATTCCCCAGGAAATGAAAGAGCATGAAGGCAATCACCCCGGCCAAAACCAGGGCGATTGGAATCTTCAACACATCGTATCCGGCCGGGCGCACTCCTTGTTTGGCCCGGTCGTAAAACCTACTTAGACTCAACGATGGCATCAGCGATCGACCGCAGGTTGGCAAGAACATCTTCTTTCAACGGATCAACGCTGAGCACAGTGCCACCAATGGCATCCGCGATGGCCCTGGCTGCGGTCTGGTCGAACTGAGGCTGAACAAAAATCATTTTCACACCCTCCGCTTTTGCCTTTTCGATGATCTCGGTCAGTCGCTTGGGTTCGGGGCTCTTTCCTCCCAGTTGAATTGACTCCTGGGTAAGACCGTAAGCACTGGCAAAATAGCCAAATGCCCCGTGATAAACATAAAAGGACTGTCCCTTCAGCGGCTTGAGCTTGATCGCCAAATCATAGTCGAGCAGAGTGATCTCCGCCTCAAGCGCGTCGGCATTTTTATGAACGGGGCCGGAATGATCCTGTCCGACCAGACCTTCCAGCACGGCGTGCAGGATTTTTGCCTGGTTCATCAATAACTCAGGAGAAAGCCAAATGTGCGGATCGCTCTCTCCGGCTTCGTGCCCATGTCCTGCATGTGGGTCGACCTCAGCGGATTCCGTCGCCGGCTTTTCCTCATGCTTACCTTCATCAGTGTGTGCCTCTTCACCATGTCCGTGGTCCCCGTGGTCGTGCCCATGATCATGATCGTGGTCGTGATGATGATCGAGTTCGAGCAGTTCGATTCCCTTAGTGAGATCGATCACTTTCAAATCCGGCGCACTCTTCTTCAATGAAGCGATCAGATCCGCCTCGAAGGGCATGCCAACCGTGAAATAGACATCAGCCTGATTGACGCGTGCAACCTGCTTTGGCGTGGGGGAGAAGAAATGCGGGTCCTTCCCAACGCCGACGAGAGTTTCAATTTCGACAGAGTCCCCGGCAATCCGCTTTACCAAACCGGTGTAGGGAGGCACCGGGACCACCACCAGTGGTTTACCCTCGTGCCCATGGTCGGCATGATCATGGGCCGCATGATCGTTCTCACCGCAACTGGACAGCAGCACTGCGATGACAAGGGTTGAGATAGCGAGATTGAGCTTCATCATAAACGCAAAAAATTTGCGACAAGGAGGGATTAAGTCAATGCGAATGTGGGATGGTTTCCCACTGAGCTTTTTGCCAGTATCCGCCCATGAAATTTCCCACTTCACTGGCGCTGGCCATTGCCATGCTGATTTCTCCGGCAATGGCCGCCGATAAACCAAACGTGCTCTTTATCGCGATTGATGACCTCAATGACTGGACGGGAGCTCTAAAAGGACACCCGCAAAGCGTAACGCCTAATTTGGACCGACTCGCGGACAGCGGTGTCCTTTTTACCAATACCCACTGTGCTGCACCGGCGTGCAATCCGTCCCGCGCATCCTTGATGACTGGAATTCGACCATCAACATCAGGAGTGTATTTCAACTCGCAGCCATGGCGAAAGAGCACCGTCCTTGGTGATGCCAAAACACTGCCGCAGTGGTTCAAGCAACACGGATACTCGGCTCAGGGGGCGGGCAAAATTTATCACGGCGGATTTGAAGACGCATCCAGCTGGGATCAATATTGGCCGTCGCTGGAGAAGTCGAAGCCGGGCGACCCGAGGCCCGCCCAGCTGCCGGCGAACGGTATCCCCAACACGTCTCACTTCGACTGGGGCCCATTGCCCAACGGAGATGAAGAAATGGGAGACTGGCAAGTGGCTGAATGGATCTCTGGACAGCTTGCAGTCAAACGCGACAAGCCATTCTTTCTGGCGTGTGGATTCTATCGACCTCACCTCCCCTGGTTTGCCCCTCAGAAATACTTCGACAAATTCCCGCTCGATTCCATTCAGTTGCCGGATGTTCCGGAGGACGATCTGAGCGATATTCCGGAGGCAGGAATCAAGATGGCCAAACCGGATGGAGATCACGCCAAAGTTCTCAAGCATGATCAATGGAAACAAGCCGTTCAGGGTTACCTCGCAAACGTCAACTTCGTCGATACCTGCCTCGGCAAAGTGCTTGATGCACTGGAAAAGTCCGAACACTCGGAAAACACCATCGTCGTGCTTTGGTCCGATCACGGTTGGCATTTGGGAGAGAAGCAGCACTGGAGGAAGTTCTCACTGTGGGAGGAGGCGACCCGCGTGCAAATGATGTGGCGGGTGCCCGGCGTGACAAAAGCAGAACAACGCTGCTATGCGCCCACCAACCTTCTCGATATTTACCCCACTCTCGTCGACCTTTGTGGTCTTGAGACGAACCCCGCCCTTGAAGGAAACAGTCTGCGGCCATTGTTAAAAAATCCGGCGACCCGGTGGGAGCAGCCTTCCATCACCACACACGGGCGAAACAATCATTCAGCGCGGGGAAACCAGTTCCGCTACATCCGTTATGAAGATGGATCAGAGGAACTTTACGATCACAAATCTGATCCGATGGAATTGACGAACCTTGCAAGCGACGAAGCCCATTCAGAGGTGAAGGCGCAAATGGCAAAATCACTTCCGGAGACAAATGTCCCGCTGGATCCAAAGGGCAGGAACTCAAAGGGCGGGAAGAAGAAGTGAATCGCCTTAAATTGGAGCCGTGTATGACACTTTTCTAAGGAAACGTGCCACGCCCTGTAACAGTGAGACCTTCTGACGTCATGCCTTAGAAATCTTACGATTTTTTTACAAGTTATCTTGTCATTTATAACGCAATTGCGTAAAACACGTTTCTCCAATCAAAAATCCCATGTTTTCTCACCTTCGTAAACTCAATAACAGGCTCGTCGTTTTCCTCCTTTTAGGCATCTTTGCAGTGTTTCAAACTCAAGGGATTACCCAAGATGACTTGAGTCTGCCCGGCGATGCAGCTCCCACAGCCGCGCCGGCCGCCACGTCTGACGAGCCCCCTGAGAAACAAAATCTCATCTCCCTCATCATGGATGGAGGCTGGGCGATGTTCCCGCTTTTCGCGATGCTCTTTGCAGTCATCGCTCTCGCTGTCTACATGTTCATGGATATCTCTGCGAAGAACTTCAGTCCCCCTGAGTTGGTGGCACGACTTGACCAGAGTATGTCGGAAGCTGATCTGGAAGCGACTCTGGCTACTGCTGAAGTCAGCCCGACCTGCCTTGGCCAGGTCACACATGGAGCGGTCGAATACATCTGGGAGCGGGGCTACGAAGTTCTTGATGGTGACACGATCTTTGATCTGATGGCAGATGCGTCACAGGAGTTCAACCGCAAGCGGGCGACAATCATTAACTGGTTCTCAGTGATTTCGCAGGCAGCTCCGATGGTGGGACTTTTGGGAACGGTTTCCGGTATGATTAAGGCGTTCGCGACTTTGAAGACCAAGGGGATGGGTGACCCGGCACTGCTTGCGGGTAACATTTCCGAGGCCCTTGTAACCACGGCCAGCGGTCTGATTATCGCGATCCCTGCGATCTTCTGCTATTTCCTTTTCCGCGACAAGCTGTCTGCACAGGTCGCATTGGTGGAGAAAAATGTGGGGCGGATGCTCAACAACCTCCGCCGCAGGGTCGTCGAGATGGAAGGTGAAGGAGGAGTTGAAGCCGGTGCTGTTGAAGCCCCACCGGCCCACTGATAACTCCGTCACGAGTCAACAGGGTTCGGTCAACGACCAGACCCTGTTTGATCGTGAAGACAATTGTATCCAGACTCCAAAAAACTGATGGCAAGAAAAGCACGCAAAGAACTGATGGGTGGAGCAGATCCAACTCTCGATATGTCGCCGATGATCGACCTGGTTTTCCTGCTGCTTATCTTTTTCATGATCGCCTCGACCATGATCACCTTTAAGAAAGATCCCAAGGTGGTGATCCCGATCGCTTCGGCGAGCATGAAGGCAAAGATGGTTTCACAGCGAATTGTGATCAACATCTACGATGACGGCACTGTGGCAGACGAGCAGAGTAATATCATTTCGGTTGATCAGATCGAAACGATGATGCAGCAAGCAAAGTCACAGAATCCGGATACCAAGCTTCATCTGCGATCGGATCAGCGGGTTTCCCACAAAGCGGTGAAAGACGTGATTGCAGCCTCGGCACGCGGCGGAGTTAACGAAGTTATTTTCTCGACCTACGAAGTCCAGTAACCCTATACTTTTTAAGATGGCACGACGCAAATCCAGTAACCCCTTCGGTGGAGAGTCAGAACCGGAGTTGAGCATTTCCCCATTGATTGACGTTGGTTTTCTTTTGCTGATTTACTTTCTGGTCACCACGACTCTGATGAAACAGGAGTTGGATTTGAATTTGATCCTGCCCGGCGTTGCCAGTGTTGAAAGTGAGCCGGTGAAAGTTGACCAAATGCTGATCAAGATCGGCGGAGATTCCACGGTCGCTATCAATGAAGAAGTGGTGGAGTCGGACCCCACGGACCGGAATTTGAAGAATTTGTCCGATCGTCTCACCAGTTACGCAGGGACTGCGAAGCTGGCTGGAACCGAGGCGATGGTGGTGATTGCGTGCGCGGACGAAGCTCCGGAGCAACGTTTTGTCGATGTATTAAACTCATGCGCCAAAGCCGGGCTGAAGAATATCAGCCTGACTGAGTGACGCTCTATTTGTGTTAAGAAACCTCTAACCCTTCCCCTCCATGTTACTTACTGAACCTACCGCTCAAGAAAAGAACGGGAGCAAGAAAACCGTCGCCATCACGGTAGCCGTGGTTGTGCATGTAGTTCTACTCCTCGTTTTCGCCCTCGTTGGAATTTATGTCAGCCGTGACACCGAGCCTGAATTGGTCGCAAAGGTGGTTGCTGTGGGAACACAGAACGAGCCCAAGATGCAGAAGAAAACGGTGATGAAGCAGGTGAAGCAGGCGTCAGCTGCTTCTGCGGCATCGCCAATCGCCAAGATGATCCGCTCGAATACAACGGCAAGGATCGTCGCACCCAAAGTTACCCGGGTAACGGATGGACCGTTGGGACTGGGTGAAGGTGATTTCGGTGACGGATTTGGATCAGGCAGTGGAGGCATGGGTTCAGGCGCTTCGTTCTTCGGGTCGAAAAGCACCGGCCGTCGTTTCATGTTTGTGCTCGATCACTCTGCATCCATGAGCAATGCGCAGGTTGAGCTCAGGGACCAGGAGTTGGAAAAAGCCCTCAAGGCACTCCCCAGCAGCGTGCAGTATAATGTGATTCTCTTTGCCGGCGGTTGTCTCTACGCCGAAAAAGGCTGGGGCCTCACCAATGGCGGCAGCGGCCTGAGTTACTCAGCCACCGGTCCCGGAGGGAAATCCTATCCATTTAAAGGCCGAAGTGCGGGTGACTTCGAGTTCGATGGCCCGGATTCCGGTTTACCCACATCCAAATGGTTACCGGCCACAAAGGTGAATGTGAAACACACCATGGAATTTGTGAAAGGTATTAAGAAGTTCTTTGGAACCGACTGGGGCCTCGCATTGAAGACGGCCATGAACATTGAACCGGCTCCCGACACTATTTTCTTTATGAGTGACGGAACCGGGGGGAACGCACCTCAGCCCATCCTGTCTTATAACAAAAAGAATGGAAACGCGAAGATCAACACCTTTGCGATGCAGACGAAGCAGGGCGCAGCTCAGTTCAATGAGATTGCCGAGAAGTCAGGCGGGAAATTTATGATCGTGACCAAGGACGGCGACACGATCGACGGTAAGGATTACTTGAAAGACCCTCAGAAATACGCGGGAAAACTGTAATCGACGACGACACGAACACATTCTATGAGGCAGCGTTTTTTCTCCATTTTCGCAGCCACTCTCGCTTTGACCACCGGTGTGCTTCCGGGATTGGGAGTTGCTCAGGACAGTACACAACTTGACCTCGCCACCGCTTACGATACGGGGGTGAAGGCGATCGATAACGGTAAATATGATGTCGGACTGCAGGCAGTCGATGACGCGATTGCCAATTTCGGATCGTCCGGGCTGTCGGATTACGGCCCGGCATTTGGTCATTTCTATTATCTGAAAGGGATGCTCCATATTAAGAAAAAGGAGTATCAGGCAGCAATCAGCCCGTTCCAGACCTGTATTGATAAATACAAAAACGACATTCTCAAAAAGGCGGAGAAAGATGATCCCCGTCAGCCCAACCGGTTCAGGGTTCAGGCCATGTTTCAGTGGGGAAACTGCCTGATGGCTCTCAAGCAATTTCCGGAAGCTGCGAAAAAGTTTGAGGAAACCCTTCAGCAAACCGAAGTCTTCGAGCCCTATATTCCACGTCTTCAGTGTCAGATCAATTTGGCTCAGTGTTACATCAACGCTGATCAGGTTCAGAAGGGTAAGGACTTTCTTGTGAAATTGATCGATGAAGGAAAGCTGACCGACTCGATGAAGCGGTCCCTCTTCATGATCTTGGCCAATGACTGGTCAATCAAGGTCCCCTTTGAGGAGCTTCGCCCGATCGTCCACAAGTATCGGGACTTGATGTATCGGGAGTCGGTGGTTGACCGCTACCGTAAGCGTAACTCTTCGTTTCACGGCCTTGCCGCAAAATCGATGGAAGACGAAGAACCGATCCGTTCGCTGCTTTGGTATAGCATGATGGTTCACCCGGGTGATGTAAGTAAATACTACTCGGACCGGATCGCTGAGCTGGATGGCCGGATCAAGGCTGCTGAGGGGAAGGAAGGCTCTGAGGAATTCATTGCCAAGACCAAAGAACAAATCAAGGAATTGGAGCCCGAAATCCTGAAGCAACGCGAGCAGCTGTCAAACATGCTGCTGGGAATCGGGGCCGCTCACTATGTGATGTCGAGCTTGTCCGGCGCGCGCTCCGCTTATCTGGAGCTTGCGGAGCAGTTTCCCAAGCACAAACAGCGCCCGATTATCCTTCACAATCTGGTGGTCACGGCAGTGAACCTTTCGCTGTGGAAAGAAGGCTACAAGTATGGAATGGCCTTCTTCGAGGAGTTTCCTGATCATGAACTCAAAGGTTCGGTAGCCCGGGTATTGGTTGAGGTTATTTTCCTCCAGGGGGAATATCAGGAAGCCTACGATGTCTCGAAAGATGTCCGCGAAGACATGACGGTGGGCAGCAAGGAGCGGGACATCCCTGATTTTGTAACCGGCGCATCAGCTTATCACCTGGGTAAATTCGAGGAAGCTGAGATTGAGATTGAGGCTTATCTGAAGAACTACCCCCAGCCTCAAAGGGCTGAACCTGCGAAGTTCTATATTGGTGGGACCAAGGTCAATTTGTTCAAATGGAGTGAGGCGGCGACAAGACTGGATGAGTTTCTGGATGAATTCCCATCCTCGGAATTGCGGCCCACCGCGTTGTATCTCTCCGGGTTGAGTCATTTAGTTCTTGAAGAATATGCTGTGGCCTATTCCAAGATTGCGGAGTTGCAGGCCAAACACCCTCAAGCGGATGAGATTCCCGGGTCGTGGAATGTGAAGGGCGATATCTTATCCGGCCAGGATGAACCGTTCGAAAAAATCGTTCCCTGCTACAAAGAAGCCGTTCGCCTCTGGGAAGAAGCGCGACGCGGCGATCCTGAAGTTGCCGGCTATTCGCACAGGCAGTTGGTCTCCGAATGCAACGATGCCCAGATGTGGGAGGAATCGGTGAAGTATTTCGATCACTTCAAAGAGAACTACGAAGGCACTTCCTGGCGCGTTGATGTCAACGTGGCGGCAATCCAACCTCTGACAGAAACCGGGCGCAAAGATGAAGCCAAAAAAATTCTGGAGTCCTTCGTGAATGAGTTTGGTGCCACGCCGGGAACCACCGAGCTGGATGAGATGTTTGGGGCTTATGCCGGGTTTCTTGGAGACAATTACTCCATCGACGAGATTCGGAATGCGATGCAGAATTTCCCTTCTGAAATCCAACCTCCCCCTCCCGCCCTTCGGGCATGGCTCATTATGGGGGAAATCGAAGCGATGGAGCAGAACGATCCAAAGGGATTCGCTGACGATATCAAACAGGCATTTTTCCGGCTGAATGCCCTCTACAACAGCAACGGGAACGATCTGAGTAACTACACTCTGGTGCGTCTGGCCCGTTTCAATCTTCGGGAGCTGGATAAGAAAGCCGAAGCACGAAAAGTCTACGATTTCATCCTCAACGAACGCCCCATCGGTGATGCCATCGCTTATGCCTTGATCGATACGGCAAAGATGGATGCTGAGGCAAATACGCTGGATGCTCAGCAATCAGCTCTCGCTAAGTTCGAAAGAGTTCTCAACGAAATCGACAACCCGAAAATGCACGAAGAAGCGGTGCTGGGAATAGCACGAATCTACGTTGCGCAGGAAAAATGGGACGAGGCTCAGGCAGAATGGGAGAAGTATTTGGAGAACGGCGGTTGGCGCATCGCCAGACCGGAAGCGAATTTCGGTTACGCCGAGGCGCTCCAAAAGCGCGGAAAACAACCGGAGGCTTTGAAGGCCTACGTTAATGTTTATGCCAATTTCCCGGGTCATCTTGACTGGTCGACCGCTGCCTATATTCAGGCTGCCCAGATCATGCGCGACAGAGGGTCTGAACTAGACTCATTGAAAGTGCTTCAGGACATGCTTAAGCGGATGGGACACCTCGAACATCCAGGAGTTGTCGAAGCCCGCGCCAAATTCACCAAATGGCGGGAGGAGTATGTCGCCAAGAACCCATCGTAATCTGGAAAAATGGCCAACCTCTACCTTTCTAAGAACGTGAAAAGCTCCCCCTTCCCCTTCATCACCGGCTTTTTTGCAGCGACCGCCATTTTCCTTTCGCTTGGCGCTCAAAAAGCCTCTGCTCAGCAAACCGTCCCTGTTACCCTCAAGAACGGTCAACTCATTGAAATTGTGATCGTCTCGCTTGGAGGCGACCACATCAACTGGAAATATCTCGGCGGCGGAAATGTCTCCAAAATGCCGTTCACTCAAATTGACGGAATCGAATTTCCACCAACTGAAGCCTGGGCGGCAGCCATGGCGGACTTTAATGAAGGAAATTACAAAGATGCGGCAGAAAAGTTTCGCAAAATCTCTTTAACGAAGGGGCCTTCAACCTATTATCCCGCGCCCGGGAACTTCACGAACCTGGCCCAGCGGCGCTTGATCGACTGCTACAGGCGCCTGCGTCAACCCGAAGATATCAACCTGTTGCGCCCGAAAATCGAATGGGACAAGATCTCTTCAAGTGAGAGGAAAATCGGCGGTGTTGTTGCCTGTTGGGCGCTGGCCGGAGCTGATGACTCTGAAGCTGCGCTCAAAGCCATTGAAGAGGAATCCAAGAAGCTTGATTGGACTGACCCTTTGCGAGGAGAACTTTCCTACATCCGGGCCATTGTTCACCGTAAGCTGGGAGATGAACCCGCAGCCGCCGTTGCCTTCGGTGAAGCTTATGGCGCCTATCCCGGTGTCGACACTGACCTTTCAGCAGACGCAATGAAACAAGCAGTGACCATTTTATCCCAGTATCCGGATCGGAAAGAGGAGATGAAATCGATCATCCATATGTATGCCGGAATTTATGGTGATGGTAAGGTCTGGGAAGATGCACCGGCGGACATCGTCGCCATCCTGTCAGATAAGGTGGAAATGCTGGGTGTCGGCGGACCGGGTAAAAACAAGAACAAGAACAAGCTGGTTCGGGGACAATTCATCCGCATCGAAATTCTTGGCAAACCGCTTTCTCTTGCTGAAGTGGAAGTAATTGCAGACGGAAAAAATATTGCTGCAAACGGGAAAGCCAGCCAAATCAATACCCAGGCCGGATTGGGCGCTCCCCGTGCCATCGATGGTGACACCAATGGAAAGGCAAAGAGCAAGTCAGTCGCTTTGACCCAGAAAGCTGAGTCCGACAGCAAAAAAATGTGGTGGGAACTGGACATGGGATCGTCCGTTGTGATCGACAAGATCATTGTCTGGGCCAGAGAGGACAAAAAGAGTGAGAAAATGCTCGAAGGGTTCGACATCATGGTCTTCAACGAAGACCGGTCAGCGACGATATTTGAGCAGCGGGATAACAAAAACGTCGGTCGTAAAACCGAATTCGTACTCAACGAAGCAAAGGTTATCGAGGAGGAAAAGAAAGCTGCTGAAAAAGAAGCCGCCGCGGATTCCCCACCTGCCGAGGAAAAGAAGCCGGAGGAAGAAGAGAAATCTGAATAGAAACCGCAGTTGCGAGCGGTTGATCCTCATTAAATCCCTGAGAAAAAAACCCGGAATCCGAGTTGCCATTCATGGGTGTTTGCTGATAACCTACCGGCATTTCTCCGGGCGGCTCTCAGATGTGAGACTCAAATCTTGAATACTCAGGAATGTTAACAAAACGCTACCATAACCTTCCAGACATCCTACTTGCCACTTTTGTGGCAATAATCGGGTGTGTGCAGGCGATTGCGCAAAATGATGCAGCGGAAGGTGGCGGTGGAGTCCCGGGCGTTGCATCACGTGCGGTGATTCAGATTCAGGAGCGAGTCAAAAAGGCGGACAATTTGGCGGCAAATGGTGCCCAGCTTCAGACCAATGGGATGAACAAGGAGGCCATGGAAGTTTACAAGCAGGCCTTCGAAATCACTCCCGCTGTTCCAGCTACCGCTCAAAGACGTCAGGCGTTTTTCAACCGTTATCAATCAACCTCTGCTTCTTATGCTCAAACTCTGATCGATCAGGCTCAGTTTGATAAGAGCAAAGTCGTTTTAGAAGATGTTTACAAAACAGCTCTACAAAGCGGAGACATCCCGCCGACTTCGATCAATCTCCAGGTGAAAACCCTGCTGACCCGACTCAACGGAGATTATTACAACAGAGCGATGACTCCGAAACATCTCAGCAATGTTTCGGCGGTGGAACGCCTCCTGTTAACCGCAAAAGGAGCTGCAGATCTCGGAGACTTCAACAAGTCCCAAAAGCTCTACAATCAGGTGCTGGAAATTGATCCTTATAATTCAGCCGCACGGCGTGGCCTTGAGATCGTAGAGCGAATGATTCTGGAATATCAGGAAGTATCACGCAATTCAACCCGGGCCCGCATGTTGGGGAAAATCGCCGAAGGCTGGGTGTTGCCCGTTCCTCCGGATCTTTCAGCCGCCGGCGCAAACTTCAAACATTCTGATGCGTTGGTTGGGTCACCCCAGGCATTGTTGGAACAAAAGCTGAAGAATATCGAAATCCCGCGAATGGAGTTTCAGGAAGCAACCCTTCGGGATGTGCTAGACTTTCTGACCCGTAATTCTCAGGAGCTTGACACAGCTGAAAGCGATCCAGCAAAACGAGGGGTGAATTTCATCATTGATGGAGATCCTCAAGCAGCCGATCGCACAGTCACCATTCAGCTTTCAAATATTCCGCTCGGGTCTGCTCTCAATTATGTGTGTCAGATTGTGGGGATGAAATACCGGGTCGATCAATTTGCTGTCAGAATTGTTCCACTCAGCTCAACTGAGGACCAGCAAATGGTAAACCGGACTTTTGTAGTTCCACCCGATTTCCTTTCAGGTGGATCTGGTGGTGGCGGTGGTGCTGCAGTGATTGATGATCCATTTGGGACTCCGGACGCGGACACTTCAGGAGCAACTCCGCTGTCACGGTTAAGTGCTCAGGAATTTCTGCAACAGGCCGGGGTAACGTTCGATAGTGGTGCCAGTGCAGGCTACAATCCAAGAACCAGTGTACTCACCGTTCGTAATCGTCCCGATCAGATTGAATTGATTGAAGCTCTTGTTGCCGACTCGCGTGCGTCAGTGTCAAAGATCGTAAAAGTCGATTTCAAAATGGTTTCCATGACCACGACCGGCGTCAAAGAGCTCGGGTTTGACTGGTTATTGGGACAGGGAAACTTTCCCAATTCAGACCGGGTATTTCTGGGGGGAGGAACTCCGGGTAACGCTGCTCAGAACCGAAATGCTTCAGATTATCCATTCAGAGATCCGAGTACCGGGCTTCCTATTGGGGATCCAGTCACAGCAGGTCTGCGGAGCGGTAATACCAGAGGCAACCTGACAATTGATGACGTGATTGCACGGGAAGGCCCGACTGATCCAACACGACCACAGCCTCCGGCCCCTGCCCTCTTTGGTGTCGCTGGTGTATTTACAGACCCGCAGTTTCAAACGGTTATCCGCGCAGTCAGTCAATTGAAGTCCACCGATCAACTTTGTTCAGCAAGTGTTGTCGTTCGTCCGGGTGAGAGGGCCAGCATTCGTCAGGTCAGGGAGTTTATCTATCCGACAGAATATGATCCGCCTGAGCTTCCGAATTCAGTCGGAATTGTTGCTGGTAACCCGAACACGAACCAGGGCGGTCTCGATGTGGGAGTGGGGAATTCTTTTCCAGTAACCCCGGCCACCCCCACGGCATTCGAAATGCGTGAATTGGGTAAAGTTATCGAAGTTGAACCTGTCGTTGGCGAAGACAATCAGACCGTCAGCTTGAGCATTACAACTGATCTGAGCGATTTTTCCGGTTTCATCAACTACGGCACCCCAATCGGCACTGCTGGTCTCGGTGCAAATGGCCCTCAAAACGTTGAGATCACGGATAACCGGATTCTCATGCCTGTGTTCGATTCCATCAAGGAGACGACCAACATCACAATTTGGGATACTCAGACGATTGCGATCGGTGGATTGATCACCGATGACGTTGATGTCGTTGAGGACAAGGTCCCCGTATTGGGAGATCTCCCTCTGGTAGGCCGGGCTTTCCGCTCGAAAAGCAAAGATCAGAACAAGCGCGCAATCGTTCTCTTTGTTTCTGTGCGCATTCTCGACCCAAGCGGTCAGTCCATCAGGGACGCAAATGTAGAAACAAACACTTTGCCGCCTCAGCCCACTTTCTAATCATGGATCAGCCAAAAGTCGCCGGAGTTGAGCCAAAAGTGATGGAGGTCGAGCCGGGCGAATATTGGTGGTGCGCTTGCGGATTGTCCAATAATCAGCCGTTTTGTGATGGTGGCCATGCCGGCACAAACTTCGGCCCCCAAAAGTTCGTAGTTGAAGAGAAAAAGACCCTTGCTTTCTGCCTGTGCAAGCAGTCCAAGAAACAACCCTTCTGCGACGGTTCGCATTGCGATATAGAGTCCGGCGAAAATTGAATCGGACCACACCGCAAACGGGATCGACACCGGCCGATCCCGACGGTTTGCAGTGGAGGTGCTTCTTAATCCCTTCCCTTGGCCGCAAGTTCCAGCGCCTGTAGCGCTTCCTTCGCTCCAAAGAATTCCGGCAGCATGATCAAAGGCTGCTCAGGGTCAGCAGGCACCACAATGTTCACAGGCAGATTAGCACGGTCAAAGCGAAACAAGTCGACATCAATTTCTTTGCTGGCTTTCGTAGCGTCAGCTTGAATCAATACGACATTCAGCTCTTCGAGCCTTTCGATTACTTTCTGATTCGAGAAGACACGCTTCTCGTTTGTTTGACAAGTCAGTCACCAATCCGCGGTGTAATCGATCCAGGCGATCCGTTTCTTCGAGCGGGATAATTCCATGGCCCCCGGAAACCACTTCTTCCACTCTTCGCCGCCAGCCAACATTGGTGCCTCTTTGTCGACCGCTACCCGCGTCATCTGAATTCCGAGCGCAGCCACCAGAATCGTCAGTCCATATCCAACCGCGTAGCGGGTTCCCTTCTTTTGGAACGGACTCCCCCACGTCCCGTAGATCCATGCCGCCAATGCGATCACCACCAGGGCAAACAAGAGCCATGAAAGACCATCATACCCCGTTTGGTTTGCAAAAGAGCGAAGGAAGAACGCCACGGTGGCAAACAGAGCAAATGACATTCCCTTCTTAAAGGCATCCATCCACGCGCCGGGCTTGGGAAGCTTGTTGATCAACTTCGGGAAGAACGAAAGCACGATGTAGGGCGATGCGATCCCCAAGGCAAAGAAAGTAAACACCACAATTGCTATTGAAGCCTTCTGGGACAAGGCAAAGCCCATCACCGACCCAAGGAACGGACCGGAACAGGGCGTGGCAATCAAGGTGGTCAGAACACCTGAGAAGAACGACCCGGAATACCCTTTTTTCGACTGAAGCTCCCCCCCGACACCCGTCAGTGAGGTTCCGAATTCAAACACCCCGGCCAAATTCAATCCCATCAGGAACAGGAGGATAATGATCCCGGCAACAAACGCCGGGGATGTGAGCTGAGCCCCCCAATTCACGCCCGCAGCAATGATAATTCCGGAGAGAACCCACATCGAAACCAAAACCCCCAGGCCAAATACCATTCCGTGATTCTTCACCTTGCTCTCATCTTCACCTGCCTGCTGGACAAAGCCCATGATCTTCAGCCCCAGAACAGGAAAAACGCACGGCATCAAGTTCAGCAAGAGTCCGCCGATGAACACCAGCCCAAGCGCAGGTAACAATGTCAGCTTTTTCTCAGCCTCCCCGTCCAGCAATACAAATTCCGGCCTCGCATTTTCATCATAAAGCTCCCCGCCCTCCTTGATTTCCTCTTCCGTCCAGTCATTGGAAACAGACTTCGTTGCCGTTTCTGCATCCGTCGAACCGGCCTCTGCACTTGCCGGTCCCTCTACCCCGCCTTCGATCGCTCCAAAGAAATCATATGCATATTCCTTCCCGCCAGCCTCGACGACCAGAACCCCCTCCAGAGTGGCTAACTTCGGGCCAGCCTCAATAAAGCTGGCTTCGTTCCCGTTGTTCCGCGGAAGCGTCAGCGAGACAACTCCATCAGAAAACTCCACCGCTTGCTCCTGCTGCGCATCCACCTGCTTATCCTTCGAGTAGAAGTAGGCTGACTTCGGTTCCTTCACCTCCTCCGGCAACTCCACCTCCAGCTGAATCAAATCATCCTTCTCCGTTACTGTGGCGGCAAGTGAATCTCCGGATTGTGGAAAATGAGACATCGCGTCATTGATCGCCTTTTGCCCAACGGGGTCGGCTTTAGCCACCTCAGCAACCGGAAGCGACAGACTCAGAGTCGCATTCTCGGGGCGGCAGCCTTTTTCATCACAAATCAACCAGCGGGCAGCTGCCTCAAGATTCACTGTCGTACCCACCTCAGCATTGTCCGGCACCGAAATCTCAACCAGAAACAAATTCTTCCCTTCGTATCCATAGAAAGTAACCATCCCCTCGCCCCCGGGGACCTGCGATTTGTGAGGCGTTGGAAACTTCACCTCAGAAGCTTCAAATCCTTCAGGCAAATTCCAGGTCAGCGTCAGGGGCATTCCCACACTTCCCGGATTGATAAAATAAGAGTGCCAGCCAATTGGGTGATCCAGTTCCACCGCGACAGTGAACTTCTCACCGGGGGCGATCGAAGCAGACCCGGAAATCAAGTTGGAGGAGGAGGATGCAGCAGCCTGACCAAACTGTCCATTTGCCGATGAAGTAACGAACACGGCAAAAATCGAAAAGAATAGAAACAAAGAGCGCATCACAGGGAACAGTCGTTCCAGTTTGACTCGAATTACAACTGATCTATTCAATAAATCGTGCTAAACGAAGCAACAGCGGCAACCCTGTTGACTCGCGCACCCGTCGAACGGTAAATACTGCAATGATCGTTTCCGCTTCCGAAATGCAGGCCGCCGAAAAGCGGCTCTTCGCCACCGGAGTCGAAGCCGAACCCCTGATGGATGAGGCGGGCTTCGGCTGCGCGCAGGCAATCCTGCAGTTCTTCCCCTCTCCCGGCCGGCTCACACTTTTTTGTGGAAAGGGAAACAACGCAGGAGATGCCTACGTCATCGGATCTCTTCTCAAAAAGCAGGGCTGGGTCGTCGAGGCAGTGGAATCCCACGACAAATCGGATATGACGGCACTCGCGCAAAAGAAGCGGAAAACACTCGCCGCAACGTCACCCGCATCGAAACCGCCAGCCGGAAACCATCACGTCATCGTTGACGGGCTGCTGGGGATCGGGACCGACGGCCCGCTCCGGGGAAAAATTGCGGAGCTCGCCCGGCAAATGAATGAGATCCGGCGCACCGAACACGCTACAACTTTTGCGGTTGATATGCCGTCCGGGATCGGACAGGTAAATGGCGTCACAGCCGACTTCACGCTCTCGATCTGTGAATTCAAATCCGAACTGCTGGGCGATGATGCCGTTGATCAGGTCGGACGCCTCGTAAAGATCCCTCTCCCCCGCATCTCAGAATATATCGAGGAAGCGACTCCCGACCGTGTTGAAACGGCGAGGGAAATGACGAGTTGGCTTCCCTCACGGGGGTTCGGAAACCACAAAGGAACCGCAGGGCGTGTCGCCATCATCGCCGGTTCGCGTGGACTGACAGGTGCCGCCGTTTTGTCCTCCCTGGGAGCATTGCGGGGTGGAGCGGGTCTCGTTTCCGTCTTTGTAGAAGAGAAAATTTATCCAATCATTGCCGCTTCAGCGCCTCCTGAAGTGATGGTTCGCCCCGTGGTCAATTTTTCCGAAGTGACTGAGTTCAACGCCGATGTCCTGGCAATTGGCCCCGGCCTCGGAGACAATCCACGACCCGATATCCTCGATTTAATACAACGCGATCCCCGGCCGGCAGTCATCGATGCCGACGGTTTGAACTGGATCGCGGCCAGTGAAACATTCCCCGCCTTCGCCGGGCCCCGGCTACTCACCCCTCATCCGGGTGAAATGAAACGGCTCCACGGCGACTTTGGAGATCGCTCCCGCAGAGAGATTGCTACGGAATTCGCCCAAAAACACAAAATCTGCGTCCTTCTTAAGGGATCCCGCTCCGTGATCGCCGATCCCGGCCACGGCTCACCGCTCTATTACAATTCGACCGGTCATCCGGGAATGGCCACTGGAGGAATCGGCGATGTCTTAACCGGGCTGTCAGCCGCCTTGATCGCACAGGGAGTTTCACTGGCACGAGCCGCCACCCTGGGAAGCTGGCTGGTTGGACGAGCGGCCGAAATCGCAATTTTCTCAGAAGATGAATCCCCTGAATCGCTCACTGCAACGGTCATCGCCAACAATCTGGGGAAAGCCTTCAACTCGCTCCGGCGGGCAGAATTCTGACACGCTTCACAGCGACATCAGCCCGACCAGTCGCTCCTGGCATTGCTGAAACCACTTCTCAAGAAAGCGAAGCTTCTCCAGTCCCCGCAGTGCCGCAGAGTGATCTTCCTCAAACGCGTCAAACTGCCCCGCAATACCTTCGATTTGCCCCTTCAAATCAGCCATCCGGCCCTGAATTGCTTTCTGAACCGTAAACTCCTCATCCGAGAGCAATGCCCTGGCGATGGCAGAGGACGCAGCCTTTTTCTTTATCAGGAAAGCATCAGCACTCGCTATCACCGCACCGACTTCACCGAACTGGGTCATCAAATCTTCGTCGATGCTGGCATTGCGGGGTATATCCACTCCGTTCAGCTCCAGCCAGTGCCGGAGCCTTGAGCCCGCGTTCCGCAGCACTTCATAGGCACGGTTGATTTCTGCCGCGTGATCCGCGTTGCCCGTTGCGGCATCCGGATGCGCCTCACGACTGAGCTCACGCCAACGCGCTTCGATTTCATCAAGTGAAAGCGCAAGCCGTCGGGGCAACCCTAAACTGGCGAATGCATCGTCGCCCATTTAACCGGAAAGCAGAAGAAGTGAAAATTACTTCTTCTTGTGCTTTTGATTGTTTGGCTTTGGCCGCTTTTTCGGCTGACCTGGACGGGCCATGTTACGCGGCGTACGTGCGCGGAAGTTCGGTCCACCGGGACGACGAGGGTCAATCCGGTAAGTGATTCGGGCTTTTTCGGTGTCGTAAGGAGACATCTCAATTTTCACCTTATCCCCTGCGACGAGTCGGATAAATCTCTTCCGCATTTTCCCCGAAATATGGGCGAGAACGAGGTGACCGTTTTCCAACTCCACACGAAACATGGTTCCGGGAAGCACGGTGTGAATCGTTCCTTCAAGTTCTACAGATTTTCCTTCGTCTTTAGCCATAAATAGTTGGGGGTGGCACACTGTCGCCTCATAATTGAGAAATGCGAGGCCAAATCGAGCGGGGATCACGTTTCCAGCCGGATTCACCAACTTGCCCCTTCACTCACAATTGCCTATCGCTCCTTTTTCCCTCCCTCATTTGCTACTTAAAGACCGGGCGGCTCGGTTTGAACCGCCCGGCCTTTTTCGGCGTCGTGGTCATACTCCAGTATGAAATTTTTTCCCTCTGTCTATTCATGCGCAAACCGATGGGAAAAAGGGTCAAAAAAGTGCGAAATAATTTCAAGGGACTCCCTACCCTCTACTTTCGTGGGATTGCCTTTTGTCCGGATAACGCTATAAAAGCGCCATGAGTCGCTATGCTATTGGTCTCGATTACGGGACAAACTCCTGCCGTTCACTACTCGTCGATCTCGATTCCGGGGAAGAGCTGGGGTCCGTCGTATTCCCTTACCCTTCAGGAGTTATGGGAATCCTCACTGATCCATCAGACCCCAACGTGGCCCGTCAGAATCCTCAGGACTACCTCGACGGTATGACCACGATCATCACTGGCGCCATTTCCCAGGCAAAAGAAAAGCGACCTGATTTCGATCCCGCCGATGTCCTCGGCATCGGTGTCGACACAACCGGATCCACCCCGATTCCGGTGAATGCCGAGGGAACACCGCTGGCACTGACCGATGAGTTCAAAGATAACTTGAACGCTTTTGTCTGGTTGTGGAAAGATCACACCGCTCACGCCGAGGCTGAAACAATCACCCGTCTCGCCTCCGAAATGCGCCCCAATTACCTCGCGAAGTGTGGCGGGACCTACTCTTCAGAGTGGTGGTGGAGTAAAATACTCCGCTGTAAGAACATCGACCCCGGTGTTTTCCAGGCCGCTCACTCCTGGGTGGAACACTGTGATTGGCTACCTGCTGTGCTGACGGGCACAACCAGCCCTCTGGAGATGACGCGCAGTATCTGTGCGGCCGGACACAAAGCCATGTTCAATGATGAGTGGGGCGGGCTGCCGGACGAAGCATTTCTTACCGCTCTCGATCCCGATCTGGCAGAACTTCGTGGGCGACTTTACGACAAAGCTGTTCCCGCAGACACGAAAGCAGGCGAACTCACTGCCGAGTGGGCAGAAAAACTCGGCCTCATCGAAGGGACTGCCGTCGCAGTCGGAGCCTTCGATGCGCACATGGGTGCCGTCGGGTCTGGTGTAAAAGAAGGAACACTCACCAAAATTCTCGGCACGAGCACCTGTGATATCACCGTGTCCCCTGCCGATAAGGACCTGGCTGATGTGCCTGGAGTTTGCGGTATTGCCAATGGGTCAGTCCTGCCCGGACACTTCGGAATCGAAGCCGGTCAAAGCGCAGTCGGTGATATCTTTCTCTGGTTCGTTCACAACCTCGTCCCGGATACCTACGGAACCACCATCGATGAAAAATTCATCAATATGGAAAAGGAACTGTCCGGAGAGAAGCCCGGTGCCACCGGACTCATGGCTCTGGACTGGAATAACGGCAACCGGACAATCCTGACAGACGTCCGGCTTTCCGGAATGATCCTCGGGCAAACCCTGCACACCAAAGCCCACGAAATCTACAGAGCATTGATCGAAGCAACCGCATTCGGGGCTCTGACGATCATTAAGCGGATGGAAGAATACGGCGTCCGTGTCGATGAAGTCGTGAACACCGGCGGGCTTGCGGTGAAGAACGCCACCCTGATGCAGATTTATGCCGATGTGATTGGCAAGCCGCTCAAAGTGGCCGCGAGCGATCAAACCTGCGCCCTCGGAGCTGCCATTTTTGGTGCCTCTACCAGCGGAAAGATTACCATTGAAGAAGCTCAAGCCACCTGTTGCAAAATGAGGGAGCGGATTTACGAACCCATCCCGGAAAATCAGGAGGTTTATGCCGAGCTTTACGCAATCTACCGGACCTTACACGATGCTTTCGGGACCGCCGAATGGTCAGGGCAGATCAATCATGTCATGAAAGACCTGATTGATATCCGCCAGCGACAGCGGGCCTGAACGTCCCTGTGTGTGTTTTTTTGACGAAAGGCGGCCTCCCTTTTCCGGCAGCGTAAGCTTCCGCAATCCCGTTGGGATTGAATTAAATATATGAGGTCGGGAGTCCCGGGGTAGCCTGCGGCAACCCCGGGCTGGTCATGCTCAATCCCGTTGGGATTTCTTCTGGTCGAGAAAGCGACTTCGACCGTCCTGCTGGAACACCGGACGCTTAGATCGTTTCTCAAAAGTTCTTTCGTGAATCAGCCGAGTCAAAATTTGCTGTGACAAGGCGATTTGAGGAAGTGGAGTTTCCTCCACGACTGAAAAGGAACAAAGGCACGGGGAATTTGGGCCGGCTTAAAAAAGCCAAACGAGCGCAGCGAGCAATGATCATACGGTCAAAAAAAAATTGATTTATGAAAAGACTTTTGAGAAATGGTCTACACAGAGGGCTACGGTTCGCTTGCAAAACTCGCGCCTCTAATGCAGGCAACTGCGTATCATGCGCAGTGATCTACGCTGCCCCTTGCAGAGGACTTCCACAATCAGCGAACAGCTGGAATTACGATCCAACAGGGTCTGTTCGCTGAACCAACAGGGTTGGTTCGTAGAAGGTTATTGCGATGCGACCTTTCTGTCATCCTTGGCCCCGTTCGGGTAGAGGGATTCAAATTTTGGATTCCTCCACTCGGAGACATCGAAACCACTCTTCCAATCGGAAGACGACCTTCCGGACGTCTTGATACCACTCTTCCAATCGGAAGACGACCTTCTGCACGTGTCGAAACCACTCTTCCAGTTGGAAGATGACCTTCTGCACCTGTCGAAGCCACTCTTCCAATTGGAAGATGACCTTCTGCACCTGTCGAAGCCACTCTTCCAATCGGAAGATGACCTTCTGCACGTGTCGAAACCACTCTTCCAATCGGAAGATGACCTTCTGCACCTGTCGAAGCCACTCTTCCAGTTGGGAGATGACCTTCTGCACCTGTCGAAGCCACTCTTCCAGTTGGAAGATGACCTTCTGCACTTGTCGAAGCCACTCTTCCGGTTGGAAGATGACCTTCTGCACCTGTCGAAGCCACTCTTCCGGTTGGAAGATGGCTTTCCGGACGTCGCAGAACTGCCTTTCTGAATTGAACCCAGACTTTCGCCTGATCAGGAAAGAGCGGCGGCGGCTCTATTTGGCCGCTGTTTCTTACGCTTCCCCGTACTTCGCCTTCAATTCTTTCAATTCCTGATCAACTTTTGTCAGGTATTCAGAAGTGGCCTTGAGCCGTTTTGCTGTGAGCTTGGCGATGAATTCGTATAGCGCAGCGTAGAAGCTGGGATTGTCATCTTTCGGCTTCACGTATTCGAGAAATTTCTGATCAACAGCGAGACAGAAAGTCTTGGACTTGGCCACAACGGTCGCAGAGCGCACTTCGTCTTCCAATGCGGCCAGTTCACCGAAAATATCGCCGATGGTGTTCATCGTCACGAGCGTGTCACCACCTTTTTCGACAGCCACTTCCCCAGCCAGGAGGATAAAAATCCGGGTCGCGTCGTTTCCCTCCGCGATAATCACGTCCCCGGGATCGCAATCTATGATCGCACTGGAGTGAAGAACATCATCAAGGTGTTCCTTTGAAAAGGATTCCAAAAACGGAACATCCCTCAAAGTATCAGGGACGTTGTCTTCGTCGTGGATATAAGCGTATTCTTGCACAGCGCGAAATATAGGCAAACTCGCTGCAATTGTCGAGCTAATGCAGTCTCCCGCTACTCAGAAATCCGTCCCCTGTTTTCATTTTTCCGGAAATGGAAACAAGGCTCCCTCAAAATCTTGTTGATTCTGAATCAATTCAGCGGCGAAAGGACGGATTCGCCCTTCAGGAATCGAGCCACATTTTCGGCGGCCTCGAGCCTTCCCCCCGCTCTTTCGGCAAAGGTCGCGCCACCCACATGAGGTGTCATAATGACATTTGCCATCTCAAAAAGGGCCTTGTTCACGACCGGCTCTTCTTCGAATACATCAAGACCGGCCCCTGCCAAATGGCCGCTTTCCAGAGCATCGACCAGGGCAGATTCATCCATCACTTTTCCGCGGGCAACATTGATGAAGAACGCACCTTTTTTCATGGCCGCGAAAGCTTCTGAATTCATCAGCCGATCCGTCGCCGGGTTATGAGGCACCAGTGCGATAACGACGTCGGCCTCAGCAAGAAGGTCGTCAAAGCTGCGATAATTATCGGAACCGTCCGGAGCGGTTCGGGTATGAAGCACCGACATGCCGAATGCCCGGGCACGCTTCTCGACCGCTTTGGCAATTTTTCCGTAGCCGATAATTCCCACGACCAGTCTGGCTGAAAGTTGCGACTCCCACCGCAGGGCTTCCATTCCGTTTTTCTCCCAGTCGCCAGTGCGGATAAACCGATCACCCTCCGAGATTCGCCGCGTCACATTTAACAAAAGCCCAAGTGTCAGGTCCGCGGTGGATTCCACAAAGGCTGCGGGGGTATTGGTGGCTTTGATCCCGCGCTTTGACAAAGCCGCCAGGTCAAGATTGTCGTATCCCATCGCGGCGTTGGCCACGATCTTCAACTGCGGCGCCGCTTCGAGTAACTCGGCATCGACGCGCAGCTCTCCCTGAGAGATAATCGCGGTACAATCGTGGGCTTTAGCAATGACTTCCTCCCTCGGCATGGCGCGGAGCTCGTGATCGGAGATGATCACTTCGGCAACTCCCTCCAGCGGCGCGAGGTGTTCGCGAGGCACATTGAGGGTGAATAGAACTTTGGGAAGATCCGCCATCCGCTTAGCTGACAATGTCGTCTGAAACGATGACTATCAGGCGTCCGTTTCGACTGGCTCATCATCGATCTCTTCGATGGTGGCTTTTGCTTTCAAGCTGTCGACGAGTTCATTGATCTTAGCTTCGCGACGATTGGCGAGATATTGATCCGGTAATTGCTCTTTCACTTTTTCGAAAGGAACCGGGGCCGGCTCTCTCCGCTCCATGAGTTTAAAGATGTGAAAACCGAAGTTGGTTGCCACGATCGGGCTGACTTCTTCGTCACGGAGTGAAAAGGTGATTGATTCAATCTCGGGCATCGTTTCGCCCTGTTTCATGAAGCCCATATCGATGGACTGCTGTTCTGTGTGCCCATGTTCTTTGGCAGCCTTCAGGAAATCGATTTTGCCATCGAGAATTTCCGCACGGAGTTTCCGCAGATCCTGAAAGGCCGTCCGCGCTTCTTCATGGGAGGTCGGCTCGATGAAAAGCTGTGAGAGCCGAATCTCCTCTTCGGTCATGAACTTGTCGATGTTCTCTTCGTAATAGCTACGCAGGTCTTCTTCTGTTGGAACAGGGTCCTGACCGAGGTGGGTTTCCAGGATGCGGTCAACGGTGATGGTGCTCTTAATCTTCCGTTTGATCTGGGTCTCATCTCCTTTGTTGAAGCCGGTGTTCTGGAAGAAATTATCTTCACCACCGTGCTCTGTCTTGAGTTGCTCGAACATCTCCTCGACTTCACTCTCAGTCGTCTCCCCAAATTTTTCTTCCGATGCCTCTTCGAGCAGGGTGCGGTTGGTAATGTTTTCCCGTGCGTAATTGCGGAACTCTTCGTCGCGATCGCAACAGACAACTTCCCCGAGATTGATGTAATGATCTTTGATCGAGTCGAATTCCTCTTCGATCATTTCATCCGTAATTATTTTTCCATTAATGGAATAGGCCATGGTATTCCGTACTATGTGGAGAGAGATATTTCAACCCGCATCCCTACGGGAAAAATGGATTGACGAAATCCGCAGCATGAAAGCTAATGCCCGGCCGGGGAACGTTGGGTTCACTCAGGGCTTCCGGTAAGCACGATCCAGATGAACGTAGCCTCCATCCACATGAATCAATTGGCCGGTGGTGTGCCCTGAACGGGGGCTCAGCAGGAAAACCACCATATCGGCGATTTCCGCGGGCTCGGTCATGCGGTGGCCCAGTGGAATGTTGGCTTCAATCTCGGCGCGGCGACCGGCAGGATCGTTTTGATTTGAAATCCAGTCCTCATACATCGGCGTCCACACTTCTGCCGGAAGGACGGCATTGACTCTTACACCATCAGCCGCGAGATCGAGCGCCCATTCGCGGGTCAAAGCATTCAAGCCCCCTTTACCGGCGGCGTACCCGGACGTTCCTCCCTGGCCGGTCAAAGCAATCTTGCTACCGATATTTACGATGGCCGGCGTGCTGGCTTTCTTCAGAAGATCGATCGCATAATGAACGACGGAAAAACACTGAACGAGATTTTTGAGCAGGGATTCGACGAAATTATAAGGTGACCCGTCAATTCCGACGCCATCGTTTACCCCGGCATTATTGACGATCCCGTCGATTCGCCCGTATCGATTGATCACTTCTTCGACCGCACGGGCCACCTCTTTCGGTTCAGTCAAGTCAACCTTGATGAAGGCACCGTCCGAGTGTTCGATTTTTAACTCAGCCAGGAGTTCGGAACATTCTTCAGCCGGTTTCCGATCAAAAATAACAGGCTTGGCATGCTCAATCACCAGCGTGCGAACGATTGCCTCGCCTATGCCACTGGCGCCACCGGTCACGATGATGACTTTGTCTCTTAAATCAAGATCCACAACAAAGGCATTATGCCGAATCAGTTGCCGTCTTGCAATGGCAATTGCGTGCCGGGCACCTGAGCGAGCTGATTTTCGATCTCCTGCATCAGAATGCTGAGTTCAATAGGCTTTCCAAGTACCGGGCTCTGAATCCCGCCCAGATTTCCCAGCCCCGACGCTTCACGTGCCAGTGCTGTCAGCAATATAACCGGTATCTTTCGAAGCTGAGGATCCTGCCGCAAGATTGCGAGGATATCTCCGCCATCAAGATTTGGCATCATTACATCAAGCAGGATCAGATTCGGATTGGAACGGCGCGCCATTTCAATGGAATGCAGCGAATCATTCTCAACAACAACTTCATATCCATACTTCCCCAATGCTTTTGATAGAAGCGTTGTGAGATTGACGTTGTCATCCACGATTAAGATTCGGCGGCTCATGTTTTTCTAAAAAAGAAGCAAACTTTAACCCTAAAGATAACGAAAATTATAAAACTTACAATATGTTTGTTCTTCTGGACCATTAAGTCTGAGGAAATCTGAGACTTAGGTGGAATCAGATGCCGCCTCGAAGGTGAATTGCGGGCGGATTCCGGGCAATGAAACACAAAAAAAGCCGCCCTCGAATGAGAGCGGCTTTGGAAAAATAGATCTGAAATCAGACAGGATTACTTCTCAACTTTCATCACACCGTTCATGATGATCCAGTGACCCGGGAACGTGCAGAGATATGGGTAATCTCCTGGCTCAGTTGGGGCTGTGAATTCGAGAATTTCCTTCGTTCCCGGCTGGGCAAGATTTGAGCTGAAAAGAACGTCGTCTGATTTCGGGACGGGGTTCTTGAGGAATTTGGGATCAGCCATGCTCTGGTTGGCGATCATCCCTACAGCCTGCATCTTACCGGGCTTTACGATGATGATGTTATGCGGCTGAACAGAACCGGTGGGGTTATCCAGAGTGAGCTTAATCTTAGCCCCCGCTTTTACTGTAAACTCAGCTTTATCGAATTTGAACTGAACTTTGTCAGCCGTAAGGACAACTTCCGTGGCATCGTCTGCAAGAACAGAAGCGGCAGGCACTGCCAGCGTCAGAGCAAGGAGAAGGGATGTAGTGAGTTTCTTCATAGGAGTGTTTTTTCTTTTTCTACGAACCAAACCCGGTTCGAGATGAGATTGTTTTATTTTTGGAAAATAGAACCAGTCATCGACGGCGCAACCGCTTTTCAATCACACGATTAGAATGTTTCGACGTTTTCCAGCTATAAAAAACCGTTTTAATTGTTTATTTTTATGGAAATTAGAATTATGTTTCGAAAAACTTAACTAATTTTTCCTTTCACATCCATTTTTCTTCAATGAACCGCGTATTGATCGCCGCCGCTGACGTTCCGACTGCTGAGTCTGTTCAAGCATCACTTAGTTCTGCTGGATTCCAGACCGCCGTGGTATGGAACGCCAGCCAGCTTTTGGATTTTTGCAAACAGCACGCTCCTGATGTGCTTGCGATTGATCTCGAGTTGCCGGGCGGAAGCGTTTGGGCTGCAATTCAAGCGCTTCGCACAATCCCGAATCTAAAAACAATGCCCATTGTCGGGATCGGCGAACCTACGTCCCAAATGATTCTTGAGCACGCCCGATCAGCTGGAATCATGAAGCTGTTTGCAAAATCCAAGGTTTCTCAAGCTCTTCCCGGTGAACTCCAGGCACTTGTGGCGGCTCAGCCAATTCATCTTCAGGAAGTTCCGCGACCAGCGACCGATCCTTCTTCCGTTCCCGGCGATACGCCGATGGTGCAACTCAAGAATGTCACAGCGGAGGTAATTCAACTCGCTGAACGCCTTAAGCCGCAGATTCCAAGATTCGGTCCCGATGGTCCCGAACTCTTCGGATACATTGATAACTCAAGCGTTGCTATCCGCGAAAAGCTCGCCGCAACCCCGGATGAGGGACTTTACGACAAAGAAATTCGTCACGACTTTCGCAACATGATCGGTTCAGTCACGGGCTTCGCAGAGTTGATCATGATGGAACCAGACCTCCCGGCAGAGACTCAGTCGGATTTTGCGAGAATTCGTGAATGCTCCCGGGTCTTCGTCGAACTGCTCGACAGGCAAAAGGCTGCGGCCGCCTGACCGCAGTCTGACAACTGGCTACGCCAGCAATCCATCGACCACACCGGTGCTGGCACCATTGAAGACTTCCTGCTCAAGCCCAAGGCCCTGGCCAATCGTCAGAAGCAGATTCGCGTGAGGCGTACCTTTTTCGTTTCTCAAGAGCTGCCCTTGTTTGAACACGCCTCCGCCCTGCCCTGCGACGAGTAACGGAAGGTCATTTTTGATGTGGCCGTTGCCATCTTTCATTCCCGATCCGTAGATCACGATCGAATTACCGAGCAGGGAACGGTCCCCTTCGTCGATCGCTTTCATCCTCTCCAGCAGATAAGCCAGTTGGCTCACATACCAGCGGCTCACCGTCGTGTATTCAGCAACTGCGTCTGCCTTGTTTTTGTGATGTGACATTCCGTGGTGATCGCTGTTCACCCCGTCGAGGAAGCTGAAATTCTGCCGCGAAAAACCATGAGCGGTCATCAGCGTGCAAACCCGGGTGGTGTCCGTCCACATGGCAAGAACCATCAGGTCGATCATCATTTTCAAATGCGCTTCACGATCCCGGGGGATTCCCGGAGCCGGTCGTTCCAGCGAATCCGGAGCCGTCGGAGGAGTCCAATCCCGCTCAGGTGGGTTTAAGGTCTTCTCGACCCGCATTTCCACAGCCCGCACCGACTCCAGATACTCATCGAGCTTGGCCTGATCAGGTTTGCTCGCTTTGTTGCGCAGAGATTTCGCGTCCTCCAGAACCAGATCGATCACGCTCTTCCGATTCAGGGCAGCACGACGGGCTTCCGGCCCTGATTGACTGCGAAACAGACGGTCGAAAGCCACCTGAGGATTAATCTCAGGCGAAACGCGAGTGGTCTCTGAATTCCAGGAAACCGTGTTCGCATAAGCGATGGGCTCACCGCTCGCATTGCCCTGGCGTGGTGGCTCCGTCCCGAGTTCAAGAGATGGAAGAATCGTACGATCACCGAATTTCTGTGCGACCTGCTGGTCCAGAGAAATGCCGTTCTTCTTATCCGTGATTGAACAGCCCGTCAAAAACGAGCCCGTCAGCTGCACGTGCCCTTTTCCTTTATTATCAAGTCCCTGCACCACTGAAAAATCCCCCATCAGGGACTGGAGCGGAGACAATATCGGGGACAACTCGTGGCCAACACCCAGTGCATCCACGTCCCAGGCTTTGGGAAACACCCCGTTAGGCTGAAAAATCGAGATGAGACGTTTCGGGGCTGAACCACCGGCAACCGACGACTGCGCACCCATGATTTCAAGGGACGGAAGCGCCAGAGAAGCCCCGATACCTCGCAGCAAAGTGCGTCGTGAGATGCGTGGTGATTTCATACTAACCTCAACGTCGATAAATTCACGGGAAACGCAACGCGCACAATTGAGTCACACCCCTGAAACCCAATGAAAATAATTGGATTTCCCTAATTATCTGTTATTATTTCCATAATCCCAATACTCACTTAACCATGACCATCTCTCAAATCGCAGAATCTGACATGCTGTGGAGTCATCGATTTCAACTTCTACCGGGTCTGAAAGCCGGTGCAGATCAGCAATCCAATCTGTTCATCGAGAATTTTGCTACAGGAGACCGCTTTATCCTTAACCGATGGCAAATGGCCATCATGACGATCTTTGATCGGAACGACTCGACCGTTGCGCAGGCAGTGAATGAGATTTTCCCCAGTTTCCCCAATGAATTGGATGAGGCTACGGTACGTCAGTTCTGTCAGTGGCTCATCAGTGAAGGACTCGTTCTCGATCCGGCGGCTCAGATTCAACAACCGGCTTCCCCGGTAGCGGTGCCACAACCCGCGCCGGCACCTGAACTGGAATTACTTGAAGAACCTCCCATCAATCCAATTGCCAGGGCGGTTAACGCCTCTCGTAAATCAAAAAAGAAGCGCAGCGGCTTCCTGAAGCGAACCTCACAAATCGCGGCCTGCCTCGCAGTTGGGATCGGGACATGGAAATTCACCGCTGAAGTCTGGCCCACGGTTCAAGGACCTCTTCAAGACACAAGATCATTCATCGCGTCGAAGGTCATCGAAAAGGAGTCCCACTCATCTGCCATCATCCCCGCCCCCCAACAAATTGAGTTGCCAGCGGGTGAGGTAGACGAATCCGACCTTGATACGTTTCACCTTCTTCAAAAGCTCCGCAAGGAACTCCTCGATTGCCAGGCCCGGCGGGACACCTGCTATCAAGACAATGATGAAGACGGCTACCGCAACGAAGTTCACAAGATCGCCCAGTTGACCCATCGAATCGGAGAAATCCAGGCAAATGCCGCCGCCGAAAAGGTCAAAAGCGAACAAGAGGAGAAAGTCGCCTTCGGTTCCTGAAACGCACGATCCCACTTCCCAGCTTCCTGCAAGCCCTGCTAAAAATTGGGATTGTCTCCCCCCAGCGATCTCCTCGCCAGACTGATTGGAATCTCTTCCCGCTCGCGATTTTTAAAAACAGAGATCGAATCAAACCCGGCAGCCTCCAGAGCATCGAATGCTTTCAAAAAGCTGTCACCCACCCGGCGGGGATGATGCGAGTCTGATCCCAAGACGACCGGAATTCCCCTTTCAGCCATCATCTGCAGCACAGCAGGACCGGGGTTGTTTTCCGGAACCTGCTTGTGTTGGCCCGAAGTATTCAATTCCATGGCGACACCCGTTTTGGCGATCCGGTCGAGGGCCGACTCAATGTCATCCCGAACTTCCTCAAAATTCCAGTCATCAGGCTGAGCATTCTTCACCAAATCAGGATGCGACAGGCAGTCAAACAGACCGGACTCCGCAGACTCAGCCAAATGAGCAAAATACTGCTTCCTGAATGCCAGGATATCACCCGTGAAAAACGCATTCAGATACTCAGGGATATGCCAGTGAACCGAGCCCAGGATGTAATGAAACGGAGCGCTCGCATGTAACTCGACAAGCCACTTTTCCATTCCCGGAAACCAGTCACTCTCCATCCCGAGACGAACCTCGAAGCCCTCCGGTGCATTCTCCCGGGCATGCTCGATCAATGCCACATAGTCGTGGAACTCCGCACAGTCCATTCGCACCGCGTGGGAAAAGCGATCCGGCATCGGGCTGTGACAGGTGAAGATGATCCCCTTCAAACCGACTTTCACCCCGCGCTCAACGTATTCGAGCGGTTCGCCCTGAGCGTGTTTGCAAAGCGGCGTGTGCATATGGCTGTCGAAGACAACGGGAGAAGGCATGACAAAATATGTGAGAGGGAGGAGCAGGAAAAGGAGTCGCACTGTGCATCAGATTCAGATCTGAGAAAGCCCCAATTTGGACACCTGGATAACCTTCAACCGGTTGACGAACATCCTTGCTTCGGAGGCCCACTTTTTGCTATTCCATATATGAAATACATCTTAAGCCCCCTCCACAATGGCCTTCGAACTGGAAATTGAGTATGATCAACCTTTGGATTGTCTGGTAATCAATGCTTCCGGCATCATTGAATCAATCGACGAACTCCCTTTCATACTGAGGAAATTGACGAGCCATCAAAATTTTCGGCCCAACATCAATCAGATCTTTAACTGCAGCGACGCATCCTTGAATCTATCCCTGACCGAATTGCGGTTGTTCGCCAACGAAGCAAGTACGATGGGCGACTTGTTGGGAGACGAGAGAAAGCTGGCTCTGGTTGTCTCAGATCCCCTTGATTTCGGCCAGATGCGGCAGTTCGAGTCTTTACTGGATGCCGGCCCGGGGGTGATTGTTCAAGTATTCAAAGATCTGGCTCAATCCCGCACGTGGCTGGGAAGCTTCCCGAATAAAGGAGAACTCAACAGATCATCCATTGAGTTACTGAAAAAAACAGAGTGAGACTTTATACAAACCTGCGTCTCAAAGACTTACTTCCGGACTGAAAACAAATAATTCACAACGCACCTCCGGAAGTAAGGGGAGGTATGAATCTGGATATCAAATACGATGAGGAGTTGGACTGCTTACTCATCAAAGCAACAGGCATCATCGAATTTAATGATCTGTCAGTCATCAATCAAGCGGTGCACAATCACGAAAAATTCCGCACCAACATCAGTCAGATCTTTTCGTGTATCGGAGGAAGACTGGATCTCTCATACAGCGATCTAAGACAGTTTGCGGAAGACGCTGCCCCCATCGCCAAAACCTTCGGCTCAGATAGAAAGTTGGCCCTGGTTGACTCCGACCCACTGAATTTTGGCCAGTTGCGACAATATGAAGCCCTCCTCGAAGTCGATCCCAACGTTCAGATTCGCATCTTCAAATCCATTGATAGTGCACAGGACTGGATAGCCGAAGGATCAGACGACCCCCCAACCACATAACCGTGGCGCCCCCTATCGCCACGCGGTTCTTTTGTGGGGAACCGTAACCATTCCCGGCACCGGCAAGCCGTGCCTGTGGGTCCAGGAGTTGCTCATTTATCGGAAATAAATGAGCTTCTCCATCCAGGATTATCTCCCCTCAATCCAGCGTATAAACAAACAATCCTGACCGCAGCTTCGGCTCGAACCATGTGCTCTTTGGCGGCATGATCTCGCCTGCATCGGCGATATCAATCAGTTGCTGAACCGTCACCGGAGCCATGCTGAAAGCCGCCGCCCATTCGCCGGAATCTACGCGCTTCTCCAGCTCGGCAGTACCGCGAATCCCACCTACGAAATCAATGTTGTTGTCGGTCCGGGGATCTTCAATTCCCAGGATAGGAGTCAATACCCGATCCTGCAAAACACTGGCGTCAAGACGATCAATCGGGCTTTCAGAATCAACCGGAGCCCACTTCAGGCTGTGCCATTCACCATCGAGATAGAGACACATCGCGCCGGGAGCATCCGGAGCCTGCTGGCCATTGGATTCAACCTCAAAGATGCCTTTGACCTGCTCGAGGAAGTCCGCTGGAACACTCTTCACAACACGGTTGTAAGCCAGCACTTTGAGCTGGCTCGCGGGAAAGAGCACACTCAGAAACCAATTGTAATTCTCTTCACCCGTGTGGTCGGGATTAGCCTCACGACGTTCTTTCCCGACACGGGCGGCACTGGCGCTGCGGTGATGCCCGTCAGCAACGTAACTAAGGTCGACATCATCTTCAAACGCTCCGAGAACCGGCGCGGCATCTTCAGCCGGCACACGCCATACCGTGTGCTGCACATCCTTGTCATCAGTGAAATCAACAGTCGGCTCATTTTCACGACACCAATCAGCAACAAACGCATCAATCAGCTCGTCATCCTTGTATGTCAGGAAAACCGGACCGGTGTTGGCGGAAAGCACATCAGTCAGCTTAGTCCGGTCATTCTCTTTTACCGGACGAGTCTTCTCGTGCTTGCGGATGATATCGTTTTCGTAATCCTCAATGTGCGTCGCCAGCGTGATCCCTGTCTGGGAATGCCCGTCCATGATCTGACGGTAAAAATAAATGCAGGGCCCCGATTCACGAACAAGCACGCCATCAGCCTGAAGTCGATCCAGGTTGGCCTTCGACTTAGCGTAAATCTCATCACCGTAGGGGTCAGTGCCTTCCGGGAAATCGATCTCGGCACGCACGACGTGAAGAAAGGAATCAGCGTTATCACCGGCAAGGGCGCGGGCTTCTTCGGTATTCACTACATCGTAGGGAACCGACGCAATAATTTCGGCTTTGCCGGGGGCGGGGACGAGGGCTGGAAAGGCTTTGACTCTCATGGTGTGGGATTCCTACACCGAGCCGGGAAGATGGCAACTGTCGATTGTGTTGCTGACAGATCGATTCCGAACCTTGAAATATCCCCTTCCACTCATCGGATTTGTGATATTCTCGTGCCTGCTTCGACTCCTCACTATTAAATGGAAGTTTTACTTCTTATCCTTGGACTGATTGTTCTAACCCTCGGGGCTGAATCGCTCGTCCGGGGAGCCTCCAACATTGCCGGCCGACTCGGGCTCAGCTCACTTGTCATCGGCCTCACCGTCGTGGCCTTCGGGACCAGTGCCCCGGAACTGGCTGTTTCCCTCAAAGCCTCCCTCAGTGGTCAGGGCGGGATCGCTCTGGGAAATATCGTCGGCTCAAACATCTTTAATATCGCCGCCATTCTCGGGATCGCGGCCATGATCAGTCCTCTGGCAGTGAGCCTGGACATCATTCGCCGCGATATGCCGATCATGCTGGGTGCAACGGCGTTGTTCGTCATCTTTCTCTTAACAGGCGGCCAGCTGGAACGCTGGGAGGGCATCGTCCTTTTCATCCTGATCATTGCATATGTCACCCATTCCGTTATCCAGGCGAGAAAACTGAAGCCCGCAGAAATTCCTGCCGAATTCGATCAAACCACCCCCTCCCCGTTATGGCTCAGCCTGATACTCACTCTCGCCGGTCTGGCGATGCTTGTTTTCGGGGCAAAACTCTTCGTGGACAACGCCGTCTCGATCGCACGCAGCCTTGGCTGGAGTGAAGCCGTCATCGGGCTGACCATTGTCGCTGCCGGCACCTCCCTCCCCGAGCTTGCCACGTCCGTGGTCGCTTCCATTCGCAAACAAACCGATATCGCTATTGGAAACGTGGTGGGATCCAACATTTTCAATCTCCTCTGCATCGGCGGAGCAACAGGTTCCGTAAAATCAGTCGCCAGCTCCGGGCTCAGCTGGATCGACCTCGGGGTGATGTCCTTTATGGCGGTATTGCTCCTCCCTTTGATGCGAACCGGCTTTCGCATCGACCGGTTTGAGGGCGCTCTGCTGTTCACCACCTTCCTTGTCTATTTGTGGATTGTCTGGCCATAATTTGATGACGAGGGAGTTGCAGACACAATAGATCCGACGCCAGTCTTCAGACCTTCCTGAAAACAACGTCCCTGAAGCCTCAGTGATACAATCCTGTACGCGGAACGGCCTTCTGAAGAGCAGCAATGCCCTTATTCTTGAATACTCCGTTTCCTCTCCTTCCTCCTGTTCATAAAAACGTGTAAGCCCCTCCCGCTTCGATGATTATCAAAAAATCGTGGTAAGATAGGAACGACCTTCTGAAGCCTCAGTGATGCATTCCTGTGCGCGGAACGACCTTCTGAAGCTTCAGTGATGCATTCCTGTGCGCGGAACGACCTTCTGAAGCCTCAGCGATGCATTCCTGTGCGCGGAACGACCTTCTGAAGCCTCAGCGATGCATTCCTGTGCGCGGAACGACCTTCTGAAGCCTCAGCGATGCATTCCTGTGCGCGGAACGAGTCAACAGGGTTGATTTGGCAAACAGACAGGGTTGGTTCGTGTCGCCGGCCACTCAGGGACGCTCCATATCGAACTGGTCCCGCGTACGACAATAACCGGAGGGAACCTGCATCCGACCGATCGGTAAATAGATTTCCGGATTTACCAGCAGCGTGTCTGGATCGAGAACACCGTCACGAACGTGCAATCGTTCGATGATCCCGAGGATGAGACGATCACGACCGATTTCGATGGTGGAATGTTCGCGGCATTCCATGGAAACGGGCGATTCCGCGATGCGCGGAGGCTTCACAATGGCACTCGGAGCGGTGGTGAGCCCTGCATGTTCGATTTCACTTTCACCAAAAGGAAGCTCTGCCGCAGTTTGGTTCATGGCCTCAGCGGTGGCTTCATCGACCATGTTGACGACGAATTCGTGATTGGCCCGGATGTTTTTGGCGGTGTCTTTGGGGATTCCCGGCTCTTTGTCCCCGGGTGCAAAAGCCACAATGGGTGGTCGGGTGCCAAAGACGTTGAAAAAGCTGAACGGAGCGGCATTAATCCGGCCTTCACGGTCCTGTGTCGTGATCCAGGCGATGGGACGCGGGGTGACAAGACCCGCGAGAAGTTTGTAGGCTGATTTGGCGTGCTCGCCTTGCAGATCGAATTCCATGCAGGAAAGTGGAACGCGATGTAGGAATCGCAAGTGAACCAAAGATGCGAACAGACGATTTTGATTTTGAACTGCCGGATGAATTGATCGCGCAGCGCCCTCCTGAGCGCCGCGGGGATTCACGCATGTTGGTGATTCATCGCGAAACTGGATTAATCGAACACCGGATGTTCGCGGATATTTCTGAGTATGTCGCCGCAGGAGACCTGTGGGTCTTCAACGACACACGGGTGGAGCCGGCCCGGTTTTTCTCAAATGATGAACGGATGGAGATCCTGAAACTGGACGCGGTTTCCCCAAATGTGTGGAAATGCCTCGCCAAACCGGGGAAACGCCTCAAAGTCGGGCGGACGATCGAAATCGGTGAATCCACGGGCACAGTGATTGATGTTTTACACCCCGGCGGGGAACGACTCATCGAATTTGATGTAGCACCTGATCCGGAAGCTCTCGGCCACCTTCCTCTACCGCCGTACATCGAGCGACCGGATGAGGCATCTGACAAAGAACGCTACCAGACGGTTTTTGCCCGCGAAACCGGAGCAATCGCGGCTCCGACAGCCGGTCTGCATTTCAGTGATGAGACAATGGCTTCGCTGCCCCATGATTTTGTGACTCTTCATGTCGGAGTTGGGACCTTTCGGCCTGTCAGTGCAGAAAATCTGGAGGAACACCACATGCACTCCGAGCGCTACGAAATCTCGCAGGAAACGGCGGATCGCGTCCTCAATGCGGAGCGGGTCGTCGCTGTGGGCACCACGGTAGTCCGGGTGTTGGAAAGCTGCGCTCTGCCGGACAAGGGAGGCATCAATTCCGGAAAGGGTGAGACCGATATATTTATCTATCCCCCTTATCGTCCGAAGGTTGTGGATGCATTGTTAACGAATTTCCACCTGCCGAAATCGACGCTTTTGATGCTGGTGAGTGCCTTTGCGAGCCGTGAATTGATCCTCGAAGCGTACAAACAAGCGGTGGATTCGCGCTATCGATTTTTCAGCTACGGGGATTGTATGTTGATCCTCTGAGGGGTATAATTCGACGACCAACACAACCAAACCCGGGGATTTTGTCTGATCCACTCCCCACAAAACGAACGCTCTCATGTTCGATTTCTTTTCTCAAAAACGCCTCAAGAGTCGCGGTCTGTCCAGCGGCAGGAAGCGGCGTAAACCCAGTGACTCGCAGTTCCAGGAGCTGTTGCGGACCAGCTTTGGTGTGTGCGGGTTTCTATTTCTCATATTCACCGTCGGCTTTTCGATCTGGTTGATCCTGAGTTCCAACCAAACGGAATTCTTCAGTGGGAAGAAGCTGCAAACCTTTGTCGGGGTGGCGGTGATCACAGCGACATTCATGATTCACTGGCATGTGAGTCTGCCGGATACTTTCCGGAGGAATTCCCGGGTCTTGCTGATGTTGCTTGTCATTGTCGGGCAACTGATATTGATCCAAATCAGCGGCAGAGTATCGGAGATCCTGGCTCAGGACCTGGGGGCGGCTAATTTTAAATTCCTGGTACCTCCCTACGCCTTTGCAGCGATGATGATGTCGCTCCTGATCGGTCGGCGACACGCCACTTTTGCGGTGGTTTACTCCAGTCTCCTTGGAGGCCTGATGGTGGAATCGTTCTACGCGTTCAAGTTTCTCGTTTATTCGCTGATCTGTGGTTTTGCCGCGATTTACCTGGCCACATCGGTCCGGAAACGGAGTCGCCTGGTGACTGCCGGTATCTTCGTTGGGCTCGTCAGCGTTTTGCTCGGAGTCACTCTGGGGGAAATCAAGATTCCTTTCGGCGAGCTGACCGCTCAGGTCTCGGAATCCGAAGTCACGACTGATACGGTCTCCGATGTGCGATCCAGCTGGGAGCTGGTGGGAAAACAGGCGCTCACGGCGATGCTGGTTTCTACGATCACCGCAATTCTGGTGGGAGGGATTCTGCCTTTTGTTGAGATGGCGTTTCGAATCACAACCGACGTCTCATGGATGGAGCTATCGGATTTGAACCATCCTCTTTTAAAGAAGATGACGATCGAGGCACCGGGAACTTATCACCACAGTCTCGTGGTCGCGAATTTGTCGGAAGCCGCAGCAGAGGCAATCGGGGCCAATGCCGCGATGTGTCGGGTCTGCTCTTACTTCCACGATATTGGCAAGCTCAGCAAGCCGGAGTATTTCGTGGAGAACATATCAGAGGGCCAGAACCCTCATGATGATCTGACGCCCACGATGAGTGCGCTGATCGTAATTGCTCATGTGAAAGACGGGCTCGACTACGCCCTGAAGCACAAATTGAATCAGGAGATTGTCGACGTGATCCGCGAGCACCACGGAACTTCACTGGTTCGCTTTTTCTACCATCGGGCACTCCAGCAGAAGAAAGAGTTCAAGCAAACTGTCGAAGAAGGGAACGCCCGCGAAGAGGACATTCCTGAAGTGAAAAAGGAAAGCTTCCGTTACCCGGGACCGCGTCCGCGCACCCGGGAGAGTGCCATCATCAGTCTGGCTGACGCCGTGGAAAGTGCCTCTCGCAGTATGCAGAAACCAACCCCGAAAAAGATCGAGGAACTGATCGACGAGTTGGTGAAAGACCGGCTGCACGATGGTCAACTCGATAACGCGGCATTGACTCTGAAAGATCTCGCAACAATCAAACAAAGTTTCGCCACTACGCTCCGCAGTATGATGCATTCCCGCATTGCTTATCCGAAGATTGAGAAAGATAAGAAGGGTGAAGATTCTGCCTCGGACTCACCCAAGAAGAAGAGTGGCAGTGAGACTCAGGTGATCAAGCCTGTGAAGGTCCCGGCCGATAAGGGCGGCAAAAATCCGACGGCAGGTGCAGCATGAGTGGTAAGACTTCCCCAACTCCGCCCATCCTGAATATCACCGAGGACGACGACGAAATTGATCGTTCGGAGATGCTCCCGGAAAATCTGATGGCTCTGGCAACGGAAGGCCTCGCTTTGGCTCTCCAGTATCCCGGCCCTCACGAAAAACCGCTGACGACGCTCGAAGAGGTGGACGTCGTTCTGGTTTCAGACGCGACCATTGCGACCGTGCACGGGGAATTCATGGATGATCCCACGCCAACAGATGTGATCACTTTTCACCACGGAGAAATCCTGGTAAGCACGGAGACGGCTGAAACTGCTGCGACTGAATACAAGCACCCTGCAGGCCGCGAAACACTGCTTTATATCATACACGGCTTTCTCCATCTGAACGGACACCACGATTCCGAAACTGATGACCGGGAAGATATGCATCGGATTCAAGATTCGATTCTCGACAAGCTCTGGCCTCTGACTGCTCAACAATCGTGAGTGAAGTCCGCAGTGATATCTATCTCGCAGGCCTTTCTGATGATAGCGAGATCAGCCGCGGTATTCAGATCGCATTGCTGGGGCTTCGTATCGAAGAGCTTCAAGCAGCGACGTTCAGCGGACCGGCAACTGAAGATGGTTGGGCTGCCTGGATACGCGATGTTCTCAAGCCGGTGATTCTCCCCGGATTCATCGCAATCTACCAGGCTACGGCATCGACCCATCACGCCGAAATTGCTGAACTAGACAAAGCGCTGACGGAAGAGCTTCCTCCAGACATGGCTGAGAAAAGCATCGCCGCTTCGACTCCCTTTCGAGACAGTAAGAATGAAGTCCGCCACATGGCGCAGTGGGTCCGTTTTGAAGAAAAGCTCCAGCGAGGGGAATCTCCCGGCCACCTCGCAACCCTCTTCGCCATTCAAAGCGCCCTCTTCAATATTCCAGTGTTCACCGCTGTGATTTCCTATGCATGCGCGGAATGGATCGGGGCAAATCCGCACAACCGCCTGGTTCCGGACTTCGTATACTCAGCGATATTACCGCTGAACAGTGAAATTGCGGTGAGCCCGTTGCACTCTATTTGAAAGACCAACGGATTGTTTTACAGTAACTCTCATCCGATGCCTACCGAACTGGACGAAGTCACAATCACAGAAACCGAGACCGACACCGATCTCGATACACCATGGAATGTGGTGGTATTTGATGATCCGGTGAATCTGATGGGCTTTGTCTCGATGGTCTTTCAGCGTGTGTTCGGATACAGCAAAGAGAAGGCACAAACTCTGATGCTCGAGGTGCATCAGCTCGGCAGATCAGTTGTGTGGAATGGGAATCGCGAGCAGGCAGAGATGTATGTCCAACAGCTTCAGACATATCAGTTGCTTTGTGCGATGGAAAAAGCACAATAGGAACGGCCTCTCCCTAACCAATAAAAAGTAGAAACATGCTCGCAGAATTCAAAAAATTCGCCTTCAAAGGAAACCTCGTCGACATGGCTGTCGGTATCGTCATTGGAGGCGCCTTCGGGACCGTGGTAAAATCAATCGTCGACGACATCTTTATGCCCGTGATCGGCTTGGTCACCGGCGGCATCGATTTCAGTGATCGCTTTACAGTGCTGAAGCTCAAGGAGGGGGTCCCGGAAGGAACCGAATACAACACGGTCGCTGCGGCAAAAGAAGCGGGCGCCACAGTGATGGCCTGGGGTAACTTTGTTACTTCAACGCTCAGCTTCCTGATTGTCGCGTTCGTACTTTTCCTTGTCATTAAGAAGTTCATTGCTGCATTTGAAAAGGAAGAAGAGAAGCCAGCTGAAGAAGCCAAAGTTCCTGAAGACGTCGCGCTGCTCACTGAGATTCGTGACCTCCTGAAAAAGGAAAAGGCGTAAGCAGGCAGAAAAGTAGCTTCTTTATTTCGAGCGTCTCTCAGCGAGGCGCTCACTCAAATCCCGGCGTGCCAACCACACCGGAATGATTCCCTGTTTCGGGCTGAATAACCACGTCAGCCCGAACAGAATCAATCCTGCCACGACCATGGCTGCTGGCACATTGCTGTTCAGCCACATGGCGAGATGGTAACCAAGCAACGAGCTCAAAGCAGCGTGGATAACACTCAATACCAACGCGACTTTCATTCGATCAGTCAACAACAGGGCCGTGGCTCCGGGGATAATGAGCATGGCGATTACAATCACACTGCCAACGGCTTCAAAGGCGGTGACCACAATCACTGACAACCAGGCCATGGTCCCATAATGCAGAACGCCCGCCTTCACTCCGATCGACCGGGCCAAGATCGAATCAAACGAAGAGACCAGTATCTCTTTAAAAAACGCCAGGCTGAGTAATATCGTAAGCCCGAGGACGATGCCCGCCTGAATGATATTCGGAGGAAGCGCGAACCGTCCATCACGAGTCGCCACCTCCGCAATGTTGCCGAACAGCACGCAATCGGTATCCAGATGCACACTTCCCCGCATTTGGGAAACCATCACCACTCCCAACGCGAAGAGTGACGTAAAGACAATTCCGATGGCAGCGTCTGATTTGATTCGCGAATGCTTCGAAATCCACTCAATAAGTACCGTCGTCAAGAATCCAGCCAATCCCGCACCGATGATAATCCACGGGCCGGACAACGTGTGAAAAACCATCGCCGCCAAAACAATGCCCGGCAACACACTGTGGGAAATCGCGTCACCAATAAGCGCCATGCGCCGGACGATCAGGAAGACACCGATCCATCCGCATGCAGCCGACACGAGAAACCCCATGCCGACAATCTTCAGGGTGGTTTCGAATTGCCAAGGCGACCACGGTCCTGCCCAAAACTCATTCCAATTGAATTCAGGAATCATTTTTTGACCTCCTCTCGATTCACATTCGGAATAGTGCTTCCATGCGGGTCGACTGCAGGCAGATTCAGACTTTTCTCCATCCGGCGGACAGTTTCCTCCCCCAGGATGTGCTCAATCTTCTCTGCGTCATCGTGTACATGGTCCGGCGCAATATTGGCCCGGTCCGTTAGGTAAAGTTCCCACAGCCGGTGATTTCGAACAATTTCAGCGGCTCTGGATTTGCCTTCATCTGAAAAACGGAGCCGATCATTCTCGATTACGATCAATCCATGACGCTCCAATGATTTTACTTCGGCCTGACTTTCTTCCACAGAACGGTGACGTTGATCAGCGAATGCATCTAACGAAACCCATAGCTCAGTAAACCCGCCGGCCTCCCCGAGATGGTAGATCGCTTTCAGCGAGTTTTCCCGCATGATCTGCCGTGTCTGTTGATGTCTACGCCACCATCGCGAGATCAATCCATGTCTGGGAGCAAATGCAAAGACCAGTCCGAATAGGCCGGAAGCCGTTAAGACAATGAAAGGGCCAGTCGGCAAATTGGAGCCAAGAAACGACAGGAAAGCTCCAACGGCTGCGACAACGACGCCAAAGCAGGTCGATAGCAACAGCATCCAGTGCAGCCGATCGGTCAATAGATAGGCTGTAGCCGCAGGGATAATCAACATCGCCGAAACCAGCACCACGCCCACTGCCTGTAATGCAGCCACAACTGCCCATGCCAAAAGCAGCATCAACAGATAGTGAAAGAACTGTGCTGGAATCCCAATCGAACGGGCATAAATCGCATCGAAGCTCACTGCTTTGAACTGTCCAAAGAACAGAGTCAGGATGATAACCGAAAGCAGGGTGATGATACCAATCATCCACACGTCTGATTCATTCAAGGCCGCAGCCGAGCCGAAGAGAAACGATTTCAGCCCTGCCACGTCTCTTGGATAAGATTCCTGAATCATCGAAATCAACAAGATCCCCACTCCATAAAAACCTCCCAATACGATTCCCAACGCAGCGTCTCTTTTTGTCTTCGTTGTCTGCCGAATAAGACTCACCACCACGGCCCCGACAATCCCCGTCAAGACCGCTCCGATGAACAATGGAAGCGGAGCTTTCTCCAAACTCCACAAATAACCGAGCGCAATCCCCGGCAATACGGCATGGGCCAATGTATCTCCCACCAAAGCAAACTGGCGCACCACAATGAAGGTTCCCAACAGCCCGCAACAGATCCCGAGAAGCATGCAACCAATCAGCGCCATCCTGACCGTTGGATCTTGAAACGTAAAGAACCTGGCCGCCTGGCTCCACACATCCGTTTCAGACACATCGCCAATCCGGGCCGCCAAAGCCGACGGCGCAACGAGAACTAGCAGCAATCCAATCACAAGCATCCCCGGGAAGCGGAGCCGGGGCGCTAAACCGATCGAATAGGGTTGGTTCATCGAATCAATAGGGTACGACCGTAAACTCAATGTCGACGCGTAGCCTCCAGGCCATCATCGCGAGCGAGCGCTTCAGCTACTTCCGTCATTACAGTGAGCTGTCCGCCATAGGTCTTCCCAAGCATCTCCGGGTTGAACACCTCCTCAGTCGGCCCGTGACCAACAAGCCGGGTGTTGAGCAATATCAGCCAATCGAAATACTCCTTCACCGTCGAGAGGTCATGATGAACCACAAAAACTGTCTTACCTTCAGCTTTAAGATCACGAAGCAAAGTGATGATCGCCTCTTCAGTCGCGGCATCGACACCGGCGAACGGTTCATCCATGAAATAGAGATCGCTCTGCTGTGCCAGCGCCCGGGCGAGGAACACCCGTTGCTGTTGCCCACCAGACAGATTGGAAATCTGGCGCTTGGCAAATGGCAACATCTTTACTTTCGCCAAAGCTTCTTCCGCAATTTCACGGTCAGCTTTCTTCGGCCATTTAAAAAGCCCCAGCTTTCCGTACCGCCCCATCAGCACCACATCCATCACGTTCACCGGGAAATCCCAGTCGATATCTTCCCTTTGCGGCACGTACCCGATCCGATCCCGATTATCCTCCAGGGGTTCTCCAAACATCTCCACCCAGCCACTGCTTGCCGGAAGCAATCCCATCGCCGCTTTAATCAGAGTCGACTTTCCAGCACCGTTGGGCCCGACGATTCCCACCAGATTTCCTGCAGGGATTTCGAAATCAACTCCCCACAGCACCGGTTTCTTGTGATAGGCAACTGTGAGATCGTGAACCTCGAGCGCAATGTTAGACTCTTCTGACATCAGGTTACTTCAGTGCTTCGACAATCGTGTTGATGTTGTGTTTCATCATTCCAACATAACTACCTACATCATAGGTTTCACCATTTACAGTTTTCACTTCACCTTCAGGCCCACACGAGTCAGAAAACAATTCACCACCGATCTTTGCACCGGAGTCTTTTGAAATACGCTCAATGGTTGCCTTTGAAACGCTACTTTCTACAAAAATCGCTTTAACGCCGCGTTCTTTTACCAAATCGACCGCCGAAACGATGTCAGCGATACCGGCATCAGTCGCCGTGGAGATTCCCTGAACACCAACCACTTCAATTCCGTAAGCCTTTCCCAGATAATTGAAGGCGTCATGGCTTGTAACAATCAGCCGTTGCTCAACGGGCACCTCACTGATCCGGGTTTTGATCCACTCATGAAGTTCCTTCAATTCATTTGCGTATGCATCCCGGGCAAGGTGAATTTCTGCCGCATTTTCTTTCGGGTTGGGAAGAATAGAAAGGATTTGCTGCGCACACGGCTCTACAATCCCGGCCCATAACTCGGCATCTCCCCAGATATGCGGATCACCGTGACCACTCCCCAGACTCTCCGCAGTGAACAATTTCTCATGCGGAACCACTGAAGCTACCGCAAACGTCGGGATCTTTCTGGATTCGAGCCCCTTGATGAGTTCCTCCATTTTCCCTTCAAGCAGCATTCCGTTGTAGATCACCAGGTCGGCGGTGTTGAGTTGACCGATAGCCCTGGCTGGCAATTCGTAGGTGTGCGGATCAACACCGGGCGCCATCAGCGCGATAACCTCGGCTTTGTCCCCTGCAATCCTCCGCGCCATGTCTGCCAACATGGTGGTTGTCGCAACAATGCGAGGCTTGGAATCGGTGGCTGCCTCTGTGGATTTATCCCCACATCCCGACACAAGGAATGAAAGTCCAACAACAGAGACGATTAGAAAGGTTTTGAAAAGATTAGTCATGGCTAACTTTTGTAGCTTTGACTATTTACGACAGATGTCAAGGGAGAGAAATTCCGGGGCGAATTCCCCGTTAATTACCGGCGAACTACTTCGCCTCCTGGTCTTCGCGCTCGATTCGAATGATGTATTCGTCGTCACGCATCAGATTCAACCGGTCCCGCGAGACAGTTTCGAGAAACTCGCGATCGTTTTTGAGCAGCTCATGCTCCTGTCGCAACTGGCCCACGTGTTGCTTTTTTTCTTCCAGAATCGCGTCCAGCTGCGCGAGTTCCACATTGAGCTCTTTCTGCCGCTCTACTTCGGGCCAGAACATTTTGGCCACCGCCAAAAAGCACAGCACGTAAATCAAAACCTCCATGACCCGTGAGAGCCGCTGCCAGATATTCGGCCTCAGCTTGGCACCACGGGTGTCATCAAAATAAAGGTGGGAAGATGGCAACTCTTCCTGAAAATCAGTCTGACGCTTCATATAGTGGGATACGGTTGTGGTAAGTTTTCTAAGAAAAACCCCGACAACCGCAATCCCACCAGAAGCAAAACAGCGCGATTAAACGCGCATTTTACCGCCGTAGACAGCGTCGTCGCCGAGCAATTCTTCAATTCGCAAAAGCTGATTGTATTTCGCAGTCCGGTCTGAACGGCTCAGTGAACCGGTCTTGATTTGTCCTGCGTTTGTGGCAACCGCAATGTCTGCGATCGTCGCGTCTTCAGTTTCACCTGAACGGTGGCTGATGACGCTGGTGTAGCGGTTTTCGGTTGCAAGTTCAACAGCATCAAATGTCTCGGTAAGTGACCCAATCTGATTCACTTTCACGAGGATTGAGTTTGCCACACCGAGATCGATTCCTTTCTTCAGGAAGTCGACATTGGTCACAAACAGGTCATCACCGACGAGTTGCGTTGTCTCACCCAGTTTGTCAGTGAGAACTTTCCATCCGTCCCAGTCGTTTTCATCGCAACCGTCTTCGATTGAGATAATCGGGCTGTTTTTCTGGAGGTCAGCGTAGTACTCAACCAACTCATCAGCCGTCTTTTCAGATCCATCTGACTTGTGGAACACATAACGACCTTTCTCGCTGTTGAAGAATTCTGAAGAAGCAACGTCAAGAGCGATCGATACCTGGTCACCCATGGTATATCCGGCTTTCTCAGTCGCCTGAGCGATACAATCGAGGGCATCTTTCGCTGATTTGAGATTCGGAGCAAATCCACCTTCGTCACCCACGGCAGTCGAAAGGCCGCGATCATGAAGCACTTTTGCAAGATTGTGAAAGATCTCAGCACCCCAACGAAGCGCTTCGCGGAACGTTTCTGCACCGTGAGGCACAATCATGAACTCCTGGAAATCAATAGGAGCATCCGAGTGGGAACCACCATTGATGATATTCATCATCGGAACAGGAAGAACCTTGGCGTTCGGTCCACCGAGGTATTTGAAAAGCGGAAGGTCCAGCTGAATAGAAGCCGCGTGCGCGGTTGCAAGTGACACCCCGAGGATGGCGTTTGCTCCCAGATTGTTCTTATTCTTGGAACCGTCCAGTTCCATCATGATCTTGTCGATTGCGGTCTGCTCAGTGGCTTCCATACCGACAAGCTCCACAGAAATCTTCTCGTTCACGGATTCGACCGCTTTCAGTACTCCTTTTCCGAGGTAGCGATCCTTGTCTCCGTCGCGAAGTTCACAAGCTTCATGCTCACCTGTGCTGGCGCCACTTGGCACAGCGGCACGACCGATGGCACCTCCTTCAAGTTCGACGTCGACTTCGACAGTTGGATTTCCTCGGGAATCAAGGATCTCACGTCCCTGAATGTTGATGATGGTAGTTTCGCGCATTTCGGATCTACAGGTTAATGTTCGATTTATTTAAGAAATCTTCAATATTAAATTGACGAAAATTCTAGAAATTCCCGCCTTGTGGAATGGCTGATCGCCTAATCGCGGAGTTTTAACGCGCCTTGGGGTGATTGCAAGCGGGAAGCTGTCACCGATACGACACCTGGGCCTTATGTTTCAGGCACCGGTCTCAGCCATTTCCTTCCATCCGGGGCCGAAAATGGCGAGAACCACCAGAGCGATCAGCAACAGAACCATCCCGGCGTATCCCAGAATCGTGCCGATAAATGCCAGATTTCTTCCCGGAGCCGGCTGGACGGGGCTGTGTTTGGCTTTTGCCAAAGCGATGTGCCCACATATGATCGCACCGGGAGATGCCAGGATGGCGGCGAAAAGGCATGAAACAATGCCCAGAATCCCCAAAACCAGTGAGGTGGCCCCGAGCGCAGGCGACGGCACATCACCTTCTTCATCAGAATCTCCACCTTGCCTGCGGGATTGGGCCGGGGGTTCCTGATGAGCGGATTCATCCTCCAACTTCGGCGGCGCGGCCGAGTATCCACTCGATTGATCGGCGGTTGGTAGATCCTGCGTTGCTTCCGCTGCCTCCCGCTTTCTTGGCACATCATCAAAACCTCCGTCAGCCGGAGGCAGGTCCACCGGAGTATATTCCGGCGTATCTTCCAGAGCGGGAGGTGATGATGGAGGAATGTCAGCATCATCAACCCGGGGAAGCGGGGGGTCACTTTGCGCGGGCGCAGTGGGTTCTGTCGCATTCGGGTTTGGCGGAAAGATAATCTGCGATGTGCAGACCGGGCATTCGACCGATGAGCCGAAGAAACTATCGTCTCCTGAAACTTTTTGCCCGCATTTCGGGCACGCAACTTTGATGACTGCCATAACAGCGCCAAGCAAATCGACAACCTTGCAATCCGCAATTAAAAAACGGATGCCGCTCCTTCAATTCTCCATGTCTTTCAGGAACTTCCAGAGGTCGTTAATCTCGCTGTCCCGATTCGGCCGGTCTTTCATGGTCTCCGGCATTGGCGAACCGGGCAATGCCCCCCACGGATCCATCAAAAGTTCCTTAAAAAAGGACGGACGAAGGCGCTCTGCCGATCGATCCAAAGGAATCGACGGCCCCGATTCTCCATGACACGTGGCACAGCCAATCGCCTCGGAGTGAAACAACTCTTTCCCCCGGTCGAGGTTACCGTCACCTGAAAGCTTAATGGTCTCTTCAGGCAGATCTACTTTTTGGAACAGCTCCTTCAGGGATTTCGTATGAGCCTTCTCAAATACCGGCATTCGGGCCATCATCGTAGTCCGCAACTTTTCTGACTTTCCCGCCAGGACCTTGTCGAGCCAGTCATCATTGAGCTTGCGACCGATATGTTTCAATGCCGGGGGAATGTTTCCCGACCGTCCCATGTCGTAAGCCTTCACATCAGACACCGCAAAGTAGGGTTCCCGCGCGGTCTCTGGGCCGCCCTTGCCATCACGTTCGTGACACGCATAACAATTTAACGTCGACATCGACCAATCGATTTTGGCGTAATCATCCAATGGCTCCCGCCCCGCTTTCAGTTTGGCGATGGCTCCGACAATGGCCCGCTTCTGTACTTCATCGAGAAAGTAGGCCGGGACGAGACCACCAACCGGACGATCCGAAAGACATCCTGCTTTCTCTTCAGTTTGAAGTTCCACAAGCGGCTTACTCATCACCCGCTTCGCTTTCGTCCCCGTGACTTCAGAGCCATGGCAACTGACGCAATTCTTCGACAGGAATACTTCCCGGCCGGCGGTGATCTTCGCTTCATCGACTGTAAATTCCCCCTCCGCCTCCAGCGCTTGTGTCAAAACCTCCGGCAACTCAACTCCCTCCCCTGCCTTTAAATAAGCAGCCAAATCCACCGCCTCCTTTTCGGTCAGCTTGAATTCCGGCATCCGCCCGGACGGTCGATGCTTCAACGGATCGAGGAGAAACCGTGCCAGCGCTGTCTCATCGTACTTGTCAGCCAGATTCATCGGGATGCTAGGCAGCCCTGTCAGCTCCAGTTCCACAAAATCCGGTAAGTCCTCTGGTCGATAATCCTTTTCCGGGGCATGGCAGGCCACACACCCGATCCTGTGATACAGCCGCCGCCCTGAATCAACATCACCCTTCTCAGTCAACGCTTTCTCTGATTCAGGATCGCGCAGCGATGCCAGGAAATGCTTCAATGCCTCTACATCCGCCAAATCCCGGTCCGGTCCGGCAAACATGCTGGGCATGATGGTATCCCGCTTCACGAAACGGGGGTTCCGAATCATCATTTCCAAATCAATATGCGACAGCCGCGACCCCGTTCCCGCGAGATCGGTGGCGACAAAGCCTTTCAACTGCTCCTGCAATGCTTCAGGCGGCGCATGACACGCGACGCAATTCAATTCATTGATCAACAGAAGCCCGCCTTCCGCCAGGTAATCATCATCATCCAGCGAAGAATAAAACCGCTCAAACCCCACCACAAAAGGATAATCAACCGGCTCGGCATGGGCCGGATGTGCGCGAGCACTCCCGATCGAAACGACAATCAAAAGCACCACCCCGATCAGCCCGCGAATCAACAGGGTTGGATCGTTGAGTGAACCCTGTTGGATCGTATGAAGGGACTTGGGTGGTAACGGCATCTGCGACGCAATTACCACTTTGAATCCGCTTTTTTCAATCACTTCAATGTCTGTAAGTATCCGACCAGGTCAACCAGGCCCTGCTCACCGACAATTGCCGCAAGCCCCGGCGGCATGAGACTGACGTCGTTCTCTTTCTGTGACTTGATCTCTTTCTTCGCAACACTCTGCTGAACCCCGCCGGGAAGCCGGAGCTGAACTTCGGCATCGGTCTCGCCGGTGACAAATCCAACCATGGAATTGCCGTCTTTCTTCTCGACGGTCACGCCGTGAAAACCGTGGCTGATCGCTGCGCTTGGATAGAGAATTGCCTGAAACATTCCCTCCCGGCTCAACTTGTTCCCGATCTCACTCAGATCCGGACCAAAGTTCACACCATTCCCTTTCACCTGATGACAAGTTGCGCAGGTCGCTTTGGCAAATAGTTCCGCACCTGCTTTCGGATCGCTTTTCATACCCGCCAGCTCAGGAAGCGGTTTGAAATTATCTGCTCCCAATGCTTTTGGCATCGGCAGGATATTGGCAGCGTCATTTCGCAATCGCTGATCGGGACTCCGGGCGAAAGCCAGAGCCGCCCTGGTTTTCAGAGATTCATCCAACTTGCCCGCCTTCGCGATCTTCAAAAGCTCATTGCCTCCGTTGGAAGACATCGCCATCGCATCAACCAACACCCGCTGAATACCTATCGGCGTATCATCCCGCTGCAACAGGCCACCCAGCAGTCCACCGACAGAACGCTCATTGGTTTTTCCGATCGCGGTGGCAATGGCGCTGGCTCGATTCAGATCATCCGGGTTTTTCAACAGCTCCCGCACCTGCCCCTGATCACGCAGGAGAACACGGGCGGCGTTCACCGATTCGGGAGCGTTCGGATTGGCTACGATGAAATCGGCAACTTCCTCTTCAAACCCACGCAGATTCAACTTCTCCGCCAGGGTAATGAATTCTGCCTTGCCCCGGACCGGTTCAAGCAATTCCTCAAGCCGGGCCTTCCCACCCTCCAGTTGCTCAATCTGCCCGCGCCCGATCTTTGCCGCGGCAGCCAGCGCGAGTTCCGGCTGTGCTTTCTGGAAGATAGTTTTGAAGGCAGCCTCCTGTGATTCCTTCGGTTGAAAGTCGAGCCCTCGAAGGTAGCCGGCACTTGGGTTGGATGAAGCCACCAGGGTCTCAGCGATCTTCGTGGCGGAATCCGCCCCCCGTGAGCGCCACACGATGTCCTCATGCAGTTTTGCATCTCCCATTGCAGCGAGCCGTTCATCCCAGAATAAATCCGCGCCGATGCCCAGGGCTTCCAGATACCAGCGGTCTTTGCCATCGTATTGCCCGGCAAGCTTCGCCCAAATTTCGTTGGCTTCTTTTGAGTCATGATAACGAAGTGCGACAGCAACCTCGCGGCGAACCTGTGGTTCTTTGTCATCAGCAAGCTTCTCCAACACACTGATAAAAGCCTCCGTTCGGCCATCTCGGTGCTCTCCATAACATTGACGCCACGCTCGAAGTCCTGTGATACGAAGGTCAGGATTTTCTTCATCAAGCGCTCCGGTAAGGAGAGGGTTTTTGTCACCAAACAAACTCGTCGTAAACCAAATCAAACGTGCTTTGCCGGTGATATCAGCCTGCTCATAAACTTCGATGAGACGCTTGGTGGTGTGCTCGTGGAATCCCTGAGAGGGATCCGCAAACAAATTCCAGATATGAAACCGCTCAGCCATATTGGGTGATTTCACAAATCTGTCGTAGAGGCTCACTGCCGTTTTTGAATTTTTCCCGGCACCTTCTCCGGGGAGTTTCTTGCTCACCGCGTAGCTTTTGTTCCCACCCTTCGGCACCACCCGATAGATCCGCCCTTTCTCGATATCGCCCATGCCGTGACCGCCCACGCCCGGATCATACCAGTCTGCGACAAAGAGCGAACCATCCGGCGCAACGCACACATCACTGGGGCGAAACCACCGGTCTGTCTTGCTGCTCAGGATGTTCAGTATCTCGCCTGTGTACCCGGCCCCGTCTTTCTTGCGGGGATAGGCACGAACCACATTCGGACCGGCGTCACAATGGATGACTTGGCCACGAAAGACTTCGGGCAGCAATTCCCCTTCATACACACAGATCCCTGTGGGTGACCCGGCACCGGTCTGGAGGAAATTCGGAACCACACCGGGGTCGTTCAAATGCCAGTGACGTTCGGGGATTTCCTCGCTCATCCCCGGACGCGGATCACGCCAACCAGCTCCGGTGATCTCGTCTTTGTAACCGTAGTTCCCGTATTCCATGACGTAGTTGATGCGCACTCCCTTGTTGCCGTCATCATCATTGTCGGACTGCCATATCGTGCCGAATGAATCGACACAGGCTTCCCAGTTGTTGCGGAAATTCCAGCCTAACATCTCAACATTCTTTCCATCGAGATCGCAGCGGAAAACCATGCCCTCCTGGAAAGGACGGTTCCCCTGGTTGGTGCACTTCACTCCGTTGATGTCCGTGATGAGGTTTCCTTCCGCATCACACAGCTGTTTCCCAGCATTGCCGAAATTGAAATACAACCGGCCGTCCGGGCCGAAGTGAAAGGCGTGAATCCCGTGGTCGTGCTGTGTGCCGCCGATCTTTGTGAACATCAGTTCTTTGCTGCCTTCATCGGCCTTCCCGTCGCCGTCCCGATCATAGAGTGAGAACACATCGTCGCCGCAGCTGATGATGACCCGATCGCCCAGGACACAGATCCCGTGGGCGGAATCGACATCGTCGCCTTGATAAAACACCGTTGATTTGTCCGCCTTGCCATCGCCGTCGGTGTCTTCCAGAATCATAATCTTATCCCCGCCCTCACGCTTTCCTTTGTTGCGCCGGTAGTTCACCACATCACAGACCCAGACCCGCCCCTTCGCATCAATATCGATCGAACTCGGCGACCCAATCATCGGTTCACTGGCGAAAAGCTGCGCTTCCAGATCGGGATGGACCTCCAGAGAATCGAGCGCTTCATCAGCCGTGCCGCCTCCACCCCCGCTGGATCTCTTAGCGACCGCTTCCCCGGGGTTTTCAGAATAGACCAGAAACTTCACGCTGGACGGAGCGTTCCCTCCGTTCTGCCCCGCCCCGCCATCATCCAGCACACCGCGTGCCTTGAACTCCTTGACGCCTGCCGGAAGATCAAACGCGACCACCGACGGCGCGTGGGTTCCGATTCCGTATTCGACGGACTTCCCCTGGACACTCATCGGCTTGCCCCCGGCATTTTTATTCTTGTGAGTCATACCCCAGCCATGAGTTTCCGACTTCCAATTCAAATCCGTCAGCTTCTTCTCCGAGCCATCAGCCATGATCAGGCGTGGCTCGGCCCAGTTGGCCCAGTCAAACGCAAGATCTCCGTGATCATCAATCACCAGATAGATCTCCTTTGCCCCTTCAGGAATCTTCACCGCAATCTCTGCAGCGTGCCCGGGCGTCTTTCCATTCTCAACCGGCTTTGACTCGAAGATCGGCTTCACGTTCGGGTTCGCAGCTTTCTTCGGCGCAGCCTTTTTCTTTTTGCCCTGATCACCTCCGTATTTCAAAGCATTCGCCTCAAGGAATTCGACCGTAGGTTTCTCCGTCTCAACCCCGTTGTCCGGGATCACCAACCCCGAGGTCCATGCCACCCCGTTTAGCACTGTTTTGCGGAAGCTGTCTTCCATCCAGTTCTTGTGATAATGCAAACCGGTGAAGCCAAATCCCCGGCCCTTGTTGTAATCAGCACCGCGCTCATAAGTCCACGCCACGTGCTGCGGCTCTCCCGCTGAAACCGCCTTGCGAACGGTTGGGTTTCCTGAATGCGGGCCATCTTTGCGCTTCATGGTTTCCTGGGGCGCGATCGCTGACAGGATCGGCTCAACCCCTTTCATCCCCTCCTGGAATCGCATGTGAAAATACCACTCGTCATCGCTCTTGAACGGCTTCACCCCATTGGCCACCGGATGTTTCGAGAACGACTTAAACTCTGCCACCCAGTGAGGATTCACGGACCAGTTCGCTTCAAAATATCCGCCCATCCAGTTCAGCATCCCTTTTGCGGAAGGTCCAATCGGCACCTCGACCCCGTAATGCAGACAGGCCAAACCGGCTCCAGTCCTCATCACCTTGTCAAAGCTCTGCACGTGCCTGTTCACCACATGCCCTCCCCCACCGGAACAGAAAAACACCACTCCGTCCGCATCCTTGAAAAACTCCTCCTCGTTCTCCGGCCAAGGGATGGCGTGACGTCCCTCGATATTCGCATCGGGATATTGCGCTTTCAGCCAGTCTTCAATCAGATGGCAACCCGCTGAATACTCGTGATTCATGAACCCGTGGGAGGTCTTGTGACCCACGAAACAAATCACCGTTTTCCCGTCACCATTGATATCAGCATTGGCAGAGAAGACCGATCCGAAAAGCAGCGTCAGGACAGCGAAACAAAGTCGGACGGGATGTATTCGACAAGCAGACAGAGGTAAATCGGAAGCAAACATGGGGCGATGTTTGCACAGATCTCACCACGATGACAAGACGCAGGTTTACGGCTATTTCTTCCCGGCTTCCTCCGGCGGTGCCGGTACCTCCACTACCCCTGCCGTCAGAAAATCCATGGGTCGCAAAGCCGCGCGTGTGAACCGGATCTCATCGACAATCAGATCATTTCGTTCACCACCAATTTGCAGCGGATCAGAATTCCCCTCGATCACATCTGAATGCGCCAGACCGTGAGACGCCACCGACACCCCGTCGACAAACACCTCAAGTGTCCCCACCCCTTCAGTCTTACTCTGCGGGTTCCAAACCGCGGCGAAATGATGAGGCTTCCCGTCATAGATCTCCAGGTTGTCAGCAAGAGCCTGATTGTCCGCTCCATCGCCGAAACGGAATACCGCAGAGCCATTTTTTCCGGTTTCCCTGGCGAGCGCAAAGAACCAGCCTACCGCATCATCCCGCCGGCCATTGGTTCGCCCCAGATATGCCAACTTACTTTTGTGGGGATGAAACCACCCCTCATAAGTGAACCCCTCCTTCTTAGTCAAAGCGAACGGTGCAGGGTCAGCTTCGGGCGCCATAAACAACATTTGAGCCCGAAACGCACCGGCATTTTGCTCCCGGGTGAGCGGTATTTGCCCGGGGGCAATGGGCTCCTCCCGCCGGGCACGAACGTCGCCCCCCAGTTTGAAATTTCCGAACGAGTCCTCATACAACCGGCCGCCTTCCTCATCAAACTTCCAATAGGAAATGACTTCCGGTGCGTCCTTCATCTTGATCCCTGCCTTGCCGATTTGATAAAGCGCGACCTTTTCCTCTGCGCTTAGCAATCGACGCCACACCGCCGCTTCATCAAGTTTGAAGCGGGAATCTCCCGTTCCCAGTTGGATAGCCAGACTCTCAGGTTTAGGCCGCTTTGAGCTGTCCCCTGCAAACTCCTGAATCTTCACCCCGTCGCGATAAACCCGGGTCTTCTTCGTGTCATTTTCGATCACGAAATGATGCCACTTCCCATCCGGCGCAAACTTAATCCCCGTCAGCCCCCGCTTCTTGGAAAGATTGATTTGGATTTGCTCCTTATCAATCCTCACAACCGCATACCCGGGCATGTTGATCACATTACTCGCCTTTCCGGGCTTTTCGGCGTCCAGCAGGATCCAGAACGCCATTGTCAAATTCGTTGCACCGCCAAAAGGAATCGATTTAGAGACCGCCCCTTTTTTAGAAAAGTGAACAGTTGCGCCCACTTGCCCCTCTTCACCGGTTTTCAACGCTCCAATACCCAGGTGCCGACCATTTCCGGACAAATCCAGCGCTGCCTTGCTCCCGGGTGGCTCATCCAACGGCGCATAGAAAATAAGACCGTTAAGAAAAGATGGCAGTGTCTCAGTCGCTTCCACGGGCTTCGGTTCGGGAGGCTTCGGCGCCGGTTCTTTTGCTGCCATTTTTTTGGCCTGCTCGGTTTCGGCAGGTTTCACAGGAGCCTTCGCAGGAGGAGCCGGTAATTTTCCATCCGCCGTGGCCACGAGAAAATCCTGAGGCTTCTTCGTTCCTGCCGTGAAGCGCAATTCATCCAGTTCCCCTTCAAACTCCAAGGGGGCTTCACTCTTCAGCTGGCCGCCAATCGCGAACGGATTGATCATCCGGACATTGCTGACCAAACTCACCGGAATACCCAGCCGGGGCGCTTTCTGATCCGGCTTCGAATCACTCGTCACCCCTTCCTGTGGCCGACCATCGACAAACACCGTTATCGTTCCGGTTTCCCCGGCAACGGCATTGTGATCCCACACCACCGCGAAGTGATGCGGCTTGTCGTCAAAGAAAGATTCCGCAGGCACTCTGAAATACCGGTTGTTCTCATTCTCCTGAACAGGGGCGTAGGAAAAATTCAGTTTCTGCCCGCTTTGATTTCGAATATCCAGCCGCCATCCGATATCTTCCCGGCTTCGATCTCCGGCAATGATCTGATGAGTCTTTTCGCCCTCTACCGGACCTGTCTTGAACCATCCTTCAAAAGTCCACGAGCGATCACTTCGCAACGCATACAACTCATTGGGCTTCGGTGAGTGCCAGATTCCCCCTTTGGTCGCTGCGTAATTCTTATTCCCGTTTTTAGGGACCTTCTTGATGAGTGGTTCCACCTTTTTGCCCGCCTTGAAGATTTCAAACTGGTAGGTGCCTACCGCCCCGTCGGGATTGTCAAAGTTCCAGTCATTCAGTTGTTCACCATCGGGGGAACGATCCGGAACCGGTGGGAGCGAACGCGGCGCCACCGTTGCCCCGCCCCCCAGCTCCGTCTGAATCAGGCTCGACATCGACGGGGCTTCCTCACTTCCAGAACTGCTTTTCTCTTCGCCAATCTTGACGACGCGTTCGTTATCCTGCTTTGCCTTCACCCAGTATAATGCACCGCAGACACCGATCAGCAGGATGGTGAAAATCGTCATGATCAAACCCGCCCCCGGACCGGTCTTCTGCACTGGCGGCGGCTTGCGCTGCAAAGGGGGACGACCCGAGTGAGACGACACCACCACGCGACGGGAGCCTTTACTCAGCAACTTCGGCGCATGAACCGGAGTCCGCATATCGCGCATCAACTTGCCTTGAGTCGTCTCGGCCAACTCGACAGCCTCACTGTAGGAATCCACCACGGTGAGAAAGTAGGGTTTGATCGACAATCCGGAGGCCTCCAGGTCCGCCCGATACCCATCAATATCAAATTCGATCCGGCGAAAACTGACCTCATTCGTCTCCGTATCAAAAATCACATACCGCGCCCGGATATCCTCGGGATTACGCGGCTCACCGACCGATCCCACATTGATGATATACCGGCGATCCGGCTGGAGCGTGCAGTCGACATCTTCGATTCGCGTCGCCGTTCCGTCCTCATTCTCCACAAAAATGGCGGGGTCGTGAGTGTGTCCTACAAATGTAACCCGCTGGGTGCAATACTTGAAGTTTTCCTGTGCCTCCTCCTCGCTGTCGATGTAATAGAACCGTCCCGGCTCCTCGATCTCCGCGTGAACGAAGAGCAGGTCCCCGTCCTCAATCACCAGCGCCATATCCCTCAGGAACTCCACCGCATCTTCGTTCAGTTGATCCCGCGTCCATTCAATGACAGCGCGCGCCGTATCATTGAACATCTGGGGATCGATCACTCCTGACGCAGCCGCATCATGGTTCCCCATCACAAAATTAGTCGTGACCTCGCGAATACCATCCAGGACCTTTTGCGGGCAGGGACCGTATCCCACAATATCCCCAAGGCACACCGGCTCATCGACGTTGGAATCGTACATATCCGCAAGGATCGCGTTCCACGCCTGCCAATTTCCGTGGATATCCGAGAAAATCGCGTAGCGCATGAGGAGTGCGGCCAAGGGTAACACCGAACCAAGCTGGGTTGCAATGCTCGAACAGCGTACACCTTACATACGGTATGGCAGAGAACCCGGCAGCAGCGGGGTCGCAATATCCACGGTCGGAACGGGGTATCACCACGGTCTGGCGTTTCTTCCGCAGCAGAGACGGGGTATCACCACAACCGGGCATTTCTTCCGTGGAAGATACGAGTTTTCATCACGACAGGGCGTTTCTTCCGTGGCAGAGACGAATTATCACCACGACCGGGCATTTCTTCCGTGGAAGAGACGAGTTATCACCACGGCCAGGCATTTCTTCCGTGGAAGAGACGAGTTATCACCACGACCGGGCATTTCTTCCGTGGAAGAGACGAGTTATCACCACGGCCAAAATCGCAATCGACGGTCCAAATCAGCGGTCACGACGGCTTTCTCCCGCCGTCTACGGCCTGATTTCATCGGGAAACGCCTTTCCACCTCCGAATCAGTTGCCCGGCATGCATCCTTTCCCCCACGGATTCGTTTTGACTTTTCGATCCAACAGGGTCTGTTCGGTGAATCAACCCTGTTGGTTCGTTTCCCTGATTCGTTCAGGTAGACGATACTGACAACTCCTGCCGATGGCCTCCTTCGTCGAACAGCTCCGAGAGATTGATGAAAACGGGTGGCGCTCCCCGCTGCTACGTCGTTTCGAAAGTCTCATTGCCCCTGCCTCCCCTGCTCAAATCGAATCCCTTGCACAGGAGTCGGCGGCCCTGACCCGTCAGCATTTCGGCCGGACGATGCGACTGTTCGCACCGATTTACCTTTCGAATGAATGCGTGAACAACTGCGAATACTGCGGTTTCTCACGCGATAACCCGATCTTCCGGGTCACCCTGACGGTTGATCAGGTGGTGAAAGAAGTGCGTCACCTCGCTGCGGAGGGATTTCGGAACATCCTCCTCGTAGCCGGCGAACACCCTAAATTTGTGTCATCCGGCTATCTGGAAAGCTGTATCCGGGCGATCCGGGATGAAATCCCGACCATCGCGATCGAAGTCGGCCCCATGGAAGCACCGGAATACCGTACCATGGTGGACGCAGGTGCTGAGGGTTTGGTCGTTTATCAGGAAACCTATCACCGCGAAATTTACGCCAAGCTCCACACCGCAGGACCGAAGAAGAATTTTGATTGGCGTCTGGTGTGTCCGGACCGCGGATACGAAGGCGGCTTTCGCCGGATCGGGATCGGGGCACTGCTCGGCCTGGCCGATTGGCGATACGACGTGCTGCGTCTGGCCGCCCACCTCGAATACCTCGAGAAAACCTGCTGGAAGAGCAGCTTCACGATCTCACTGCCTCGGATGCGTCCGGCGGCGGGAGAGTTTGATCCCGAGTTTGCCATTTCCGATGCCGAATTTGTGCAGGCGATCTGTGCTTTCAGGGTGTGCTTTCCACAACTCGGAATCGTCCTGAGCACCCGCGAGCCGCAGGCCCTGCGTGACGCGATGTTCCCGCTGGGGATTACCACTATCAGTGCCGGCAGCCACACCGAGCCCGGCGGCTACACCGGCGAAGGCCGCGATGATCTGCACCTCACGGTGAAAGGACGCCGGGTGGAGTTGGAGGAGGAAAAACCTGACTCCGCCTGCGAAAAACGCGACGCCACCGGCCAGTTCGACATCGCAGACGAACGCACCCCGCAGGAGATCGCCGCCAAGCTGGGCGAACTGAATTTGGAACCCGTGTGGAAAGACTGGGACGCTTCGATTTTGAAATAAAGCGATGATGAAACTGACGATCAACGGCGAAGAGCGTGAATTCCCCCAACTCGAAGGGGAAACCGTCGCTTTGTCTGAACTGCTTTCGCAGCATCTCGAGCTGGGTGATTTGCCAGTGTTGGTCGAGCTAAACGGCACGGCCTTGCTGAAGAAAGAAATCGCTGACAGCGGTGTGAAAGACGGCGACGTGCTTGAGGTCGTGCGCATGGTCGCCGGTGGGTGATCGCGGCTTTACATTATTGCCGGACTCCCACATGCTCACGGTATATGAAACGGTGGGCGATACTCGGACCGCTTATCTTGGCGTTTGGGCTACTGATTGGAACGTACGTCGTGCCGCGTTTGGTCATGATCAGCCAACTGGATTTGAAAGCTCCGACTTCGCTGGCACCTCCGGGTGCACCATTTTACTACATCATGAACGGGCGGATGAGAGTCTCCGGTAAGCCTCTTGGCTATCGTGTTCAGCATGCCGACAAAATGGCGACAAAAGGGATGAGCGAGATGGCTGACGGGAACACACTCCAGGCGGCATTTCTGTTCTGGAAAGCCGCTGACAAGTTGCCGGACGCAAGCATCACCGAGCCACAACGCGACGCCTACCTGAAGCAGGCGAAGAAAGCGCTGATCAACTTCTTCTCGTTCTAGATCCACTCGTCGACGAATCGTTTGAACGGGGCGGACACTTCGCTAGGGTGTGCGCATGAACGAAGCGCCCCCCACCTCCTTCGATATCGTTGGCATCGGTATGTCGATGATTGATCTGCTTCAGGTCGTTGAAGATTTCCCGGCCGATGAAGGTGTCACTGAGGTCCTCGAATCGAAACTGCTCGGCGGCGGGCCAGTGCCAACGGCCCTGGTGACTGCTGCAACTCTCGGCTCAAACACAGCGATCATCGATCGCATCGGAGCTGATTGGCGGGGCGAGCAAGTGGCCATGGAATACCAGCGGGCCGGCGTCGATCTGCGTGGCCTGTCTCTCGAGAAAAGTCGCTCCACCACATTCGGCTCGGTGCTGGTCAGAAAACGTGACGGCAGGCGACACGTTGTATTCTCTCCGGGGGATTTCACACCGCTGTCCACGGACGAGCTGCCGATGGATTTGATCCGCTCCGCAAAGGTCCTCCATCTGAACGGTCGACACTGGCCGGCCTGTGTTGATGCGGCAAAGGCAGCGCGCGAAGCTGGCGTGCAGGTTTCTTTCGACGGTGGCGCCAATCGGTTTGATGAAAAGTTCCTCGAGATTCTCCCGCTCGTCGACATTCTCATTGTGGCGCGGGACTTTGCCGAAAAGCTCACCGATTCCGATGACACCGGGGATCAGCTCGGCGCAATGATCACTCTCGGTCCGAAGATCGCCGGCGTCACGGATGGGGCCAACGGGGCGTGGTTCGCCACGGAGAAAGGAGAAGATGTCTTTCTTCAGGCGGCTTATCCGGTTGATCAGGTTGTAGACACCACGGGCTGCGGTGACGTATTTCACGGGGCATTCCTCTTCGGGCACGCCCAGGGCTGGTCAGTTCGCGAGTGTGCCCAGCTCGCCAGCGCCGCTGCGGCGGCCAATGCCACAGCGCTGGGAGGGCGGGGCAAAATCGCCACCCTCAGCGAGATCAGCGAAATTCTGCAGGCCGGCCGGGTGGTAAAATAACTAAGGCAGTTGACACCGTGGCGACACGATCCATTTTCACCGCAGCAAACCCAAACAATAAATACCATGTCAGTTCTCGTAGGAAAACAAGCCCCAACATTCTCAGCCAGCGCCGTCGTAAACGGTGAAGTCGTCAGCGATTTCTCGCTGGAACAATACATCGGCAAAAAGTATGTCATTTTCTTCTTCTACCCGAAGGATTTCACATTCGTCTGCCCGACTGAGCTCCATGCCTTCCAGGATTCTCTCGCGGAGTTCGAAAAGCGCGGCGTTGCCGTCGTCGGTTGTTCAACCGATACCGAAATGTCCCACTGGGGATGGCTTCAGGTTCCCCGCGACAAAGGCGGAATCGGTGGCGTCACTTACCCGATCGTTGCCGACACCAACAAGACTATCGCAGCGAATTACGACGTGCTTGTAGGCGACTACATCATCGACGAAGACGGCGAGCTTGATGTCGAAGGTGAATTGATTGCTTATCGCGGTCTTTTCCTCATCGACAAAGAAGGCGTCGTTCAGCACCAGCTCGTAAACAACCTTCCTCTCGGACGTTCCATCAAAGAAGCGATCCGGATGGTGGATGCTCTCCAGCACTTCGAAAACCACGGCGAAGTTTGCCCAATGGACTGGGAGCTCGGTGCCGATGCTATGGAAGCCAACCACGAAAGCACTTCAGCGTATCTCGCGAAGTAAGCATCGATTTATCCATAAAAATTGCATAAGAAAAGGCATGCGGGAAACCGTATGCCTTTTTTGTGTATCCGAAGACACCCTAACAGATTCACTAACAGCGCAGTTGCGACAATTTTTGCAGTCGATAAAACGAAGAGATCGTTTTAAACTCCGCACTCCAATACCCCAGTTATGAGCAAGAAAAAAACAGCTAAAAAGAAAGCCCCTAAACGTCCGAGCACCAAGAAGATCGCATTCGTCGGCGTAGGTAGAATGGGTGCCAACATGGCCCTTCACCTCAATGACCTGAACTACAACGTGACTGCTGTCTACGATGTGAACCGTGAAGCCGCCAACAAACTCGCGGATGAAATCGGCGCAACGGCTTACACCAAGCTCGCTGACGTCACAGCGAACGCCGACATCATCTTCACAGTGGTCACCAATGACGCGGCCATGAAGAAGATCTTTCTCGGCAAGGGCGACAGCCTTTTCACTGCCGCAGCCGGCAAAACCTTTATCAACTGCGCAACACTTTCTCCTGACATTCAGAAGCAGATCTCCACGGCAGCAAAACGTCGCAAAGCCGCTGCTCTCGAAGCCTGCATGGCGAGCTCCATCAGCCAGGCGCGGACCGGGAAGCTGTATCTGATGATCGGTGGTGAGGAAGATGTGTTCAAGAAGCATAAGAGCCTTCTCGATGATCTCAGCGTGAACCTTCGTTACATCGGTAAGATTGGCAAAGCCGCTGAAGTGAAAGCGCTCGTCAACATGGTGATGAATATCAACACCGCCGGCCTTGCTGAAGGCCTCGGTCTTGCCAAAGCACTGGGCCACGACTTGAAAATGGTGTGCGAGGTCTTTTCCCAGACTGGAGCCAACTCCCGTGTTCTCGAGACGGATTCCGAAGACATGATCGATCGCGATCACGATTGCTGGTTCTCCGCTTCACACGCGGCGAAAGATTCCGGCATTGCCGCAGGCCTTGCCAAAACCAAAAAGCTGAAGCTGCCGCTCAACGATGCAACCAAAGCTCAGTACGATGAGATGGTGAAGCTCGGCATTGGCGAACTCGACAAGTCAGGCATCGCTGAACTCACTTTCCCCAACCGCACTGGCACAAAGAAAAAGGTCGCCCGGAAAAAGGCAGCCCCTAAGAAGAAGGCAGCAGCGGCGAAAAAGAAAGCCGCCCCTAAAAAGAAGGCAGCCGGGAAATAACGCCGATACGGTCTAACCGTTAAGGTTTAGTTTTAGCAAACGCGTCGGAGGCCCTGTGCTTCCGGCGCGTTTTTGCGTCAGGCGTTGAACGAATACTCCTTAACCTGCGTGGCTCCACAGTCGGAGAATGTGATGTGATTGAAGCACACCGGCACATCCGGGAGGAACTCACAGCTCTCCCCGTCGGGATCCGCCGTGAACTGACACGCCGAGCTCGAAACCGCCGAGTAGAGAATTCCCTCGTCATAGATCTGCAGTCCGCGATGCAGGTGACCAAAGAATACCCCTTTGAACCGGTCTCCCCCTTCGGCCTTCAACAGTTCATGAAGCTCGTCACCGTTGGTGATCGGTAGATTTTCATCGATCCACTTGGCACCGATAGGCCGGGGCGGGAAATGCACGAAGACTGCAAACGGATCACTGTTCCCTGATATCGCCGCGGCCAGCGCATCAAACTGATTCTGCGGCAGGAAACCATGCGGCCCTTCTTCCGGCGGCACTTTGGCATCGAGAATAAACGCCGAGAGATCACCCACCTGAGCCCGGTAACAGAGCCGGTTATCACTTTCCGGGACCATGGGTTCGTGGTCACCGAATTTCAGGTGCTCACGCATCATCACAACATCGTCATGATTCCCCGTGGCATAGTAAATCGGGACATTTAATTCCGAAAACACCTCCTGGGCGATCCGGTAAGCTTCATCATCCGGGTCATTGGCCACATCCCCTGTGTGGATCACCGCATCAGGCGTGAAAGCCAGCGCATTGATCTCCTCCACCATTCGCTGCGCCCGCTCGAGCACTGGAGCCCCGCGCACGGTAAAATCACGTTCCGGCCCGAAGTGGGAATCGCTGATGTGAATCAGTTGAGTCATACCGCTGAGAATTACTGTTCTACTTCCTTCGCTGTCGTATGCGACAACAACCACTCATAGAGCTCTTCCGTGTTATAAGCCTGAGTCCATGAATCGTGTGACGCTTCAGGATAGACGGTTAGCTTCACGTCTTTATTCCCCTGATTTTTCAGCAGCTTCACAAGGCGCTCGGATTCATCCAGCGGCACCACTGAATCTTTGCCGCCATGGAAAGCCCACACCGGAGTTTGCTTCAATCCCCTCGTCAGATAAGGAACGCCACCACCACAAACCGGGGCAACCGCCGCGAAGCGGTTCGCATGTTTCGCCCCAAAATGCCACGTCCCGTAGCCGCCCATGCTGAGGCCAGTCAGATAGATTCGCGTGGTGTCCACGTTGTAACGCTTCTCCGCCTCATCGATCAATTCCATGACCGGTTCAGTTGTCCACCATCCACCCGTCGGGCATTGCGGGGAAATCAGGATGAAAGGAAACTTCTTACCTGCTTCCACCAGTTTGGGAGGTCCGTGAACCTTCACCTTGTCCAGGTTATTCCCCCTTTCACCCGCGCCATGAAGAAACACCACCAGTGGCCATTTCTTTTCCTTGTCCGCAGAATCGTAACCGTCGGGAAGGGCCAGGAGATAATTCAGGGAGATCGGCTTCTCGACCGGCTTCTCAAAAGTCTCAGCTGATTGCTTTTCCTGAGCGAATGCGGCGGGGGAACCGGCTAATAAAAGAAGAAGGAGGGAGCGAAACATCGAAGAATCGTAGCACCCTTCAAGCGACGTGCCAGTTTAGATTGCGTCAGCAAATCAGGCAATAATCTCCTTCACCACGTGCCCCTCCACATCAGTCAGCCGGAATTGCCGCCCCTGATACCGGAACGTGAGCCGCTCGTGATCAATTCCCAGCAGATGGAGGATCGTCGCGTTGAAATCGTGAACATGAACGCCCTTATCCACCACCTCATAGCCAAACTCATCGGTCTCCCCGTGCGTGTACCCGCCTTTCGTTCCACCACCGGCCATCCACACGGTGAACGCGTCTTTGTGATGATCCCGTCCCGCCTTGCTCACTTTCTCCCCGGCACCGTTTGAGCCCTGCGCCATTGGAGTTCGGCCAAACTCAGCCGACCACACAATCAACGTATCTTCCAACATCCCGCGCATCTTCAGGTCTTTAATCAGGGCCGCAATGGGCTGATCGACCTGCTTGGCCTTTTTCGGCAGACTGCCCAGAATGTTCCCGTGATGATCCCACCCCTGGTCAAACAACTGCACAAAACGTGTGCCCCGCTCGACCAGACGCCTCGCCAGCAGGCAATTGTTGGCAAAACTCGTTTTACCCGGCTCTGTCCCGTAGAGTTCATGGATCTCTTTCGGCTCTGAGCTGATATCCATCAGCTCCGGCACCGAGCTCTGCATGCGATACGCCATTTCATATTGCGAAATCCGTGTCGCGATCTCGGGATCACCCACATCAGCAAGACGCATCCGGTTCAAGGCATTGACAGAATCCACCGTCTTACGGCGATCCTCCGGCGAAATCCCCTTCGGGTTTGAGAGAAACAACACGGGATCCCCCTGACTGCGAAACTCAATTCCCTGATGCACCGTCGGCAGAAATCCGCTGCCCCAGGCCGAATTCCCCGCGCCCAGAACCTGCCCGGTCACCATCACCACAAAATTCGGCAGATTCTCGTTCTCACTGCCGATCCCGTAGCTGGTCCAGGCCCCGAGACTGGGACGACCAAACCGCGAAAACCCCGTTTGTAGAAACATCTGCGCCGGTGCGTGATTGAACTGCTCCGTATGAAGCGTCCGGATGAAACACAGATCATCCGACACGGTCTGGAGATGCGGCATCAGATTCGAAATCATCATCCCCGACTTTCCTGAGGGCGAGAAATTGAAACGATCATCCTGCGGTGTCCCGAAAAGCGTGGGCCGGCTCCGGATAAAAGCGAGCCGTTTCCCTTCGAACATGTGTTCCGGGCACAGCTCACCGTTCCGCTTTTGCAGCTCCGGCTTGTATTCAAACAAATCCAGATGCGATGGCGCTCCGACCAGGTGGATATAGATCACCGATTTCGCCTTTGCCGCATGATGAAACCCCCGGCGTGAGATCCCCGAAGTCGAATCCTCCGCGCCAAACATCGAAGCCAGGGCCGCCCCACCAATCCCCGCACCTGCTGTCTGGAAAAGCTGACGGCGGGAGAGCAACGGGTTTCCGGGTGAATAGGGTTGGTTCATCGAACAGACCCTATTGGATCGTACAACTCGTTTGTGAACAAGTCCTCAATGGAGTGATGGCCCTGCCGCACATCACGGGTCTTTGTCCCGCCGACTACTTTTTCTTCTTCTTTTTCGTGACCACGGTGTAGAGATGATCTTTGCCGGATGACGGAGCGCTGCGGCCATCGGTCATGATCCCGAGCATCTCAGCGATTACCTCCGGGTGCTCCGCGGAGATGTCATTCGCCTCGGCGATGTCATTCTCGAGATTGAAGAGCATGATTGGGGCTTCGTCTTTCTTTTTGGCGACGCCCTGACGGATCGCTTTCCAGTCCCCCTTGCGCACCGCCTGTTGACCACCGCTGCCATTGGTCTCCCAATAGAGATAGTCGTGCTGCTTCTGAGCATCCCCTTGTGCCATCAAGGTAGGAACAAAGGAAATCCCGTCGATGTTTTCGGGAAGTGCCTTGTTGGCACCCCCAAGGTCAGCAAAAGTCGGCATCACATCCCAGTGAGCCGAGATGTGATCCGTGACGCTCTCGGCTTCCACCTTACCGGGCCAGCGGGCGATCATGGGACAACGGATGCCCCCTTCAAAAACATTGAACTTGATGCCACGGAACGGCCCGTTCCCGTCGAAGAAATCCGGATCAGCTCCGCCAGCTGAAGTGGGGCCATTGTCGCTGGTGAAGATGATCAACGTGTCTTCAGCGAGACCGAGTTCATCAATCAGATCCGCGATGCGTCCCACATCACGGTCCAGTCGTGAGACCATTCCCGCAAATGCGGCGTGTGGTTTCTCCTGGTGAATGTAGTGCTGCCCTCCGGAAGTTCCGTAGGGTTCGGTCTCTTCAATGTTACCAATCCAGGGTTTCATTGAGTCTTCCGGCACATCGAGATCGACGTGCACGAGTGTGTAGGCGAGATAAAGAAAGAAGGGGGCGTCTTTCTTCGAGTCAGCGCTTTCACGAATGAAATTCAACGCTTCGTCGGTGAAGAGATCATGGCTGTAGTGCGTGCGTTTGGTGGGATTGTCAGGGTAGAACTCCTTCTTATCGTTTCGCCAGAGATACTCGGGGTAATGGTGGTGAGCTTTGGTCTGATTCAAATACCCAAACCAGAAATCAAAGCCCTGTTGGTTGGGAACGCCGCTGCTTCCCTCTTCCCCCACACCCCACTTTCCGATGACACCCGTGCGGTAACCCGCGGTTTTCATCACTTCAGCGACCGTTACATCTTCGTCCAGCAGCGGGCCGCCTCCATTGGCCCTCACCCGGGTATGGCCTGTGTGCTGGCCGGTCATGAGACAACTGCGAGTCGGGGCGCACATCGCGCTTCCGGAGTAGTGCTGGGTAAACTTCAGCCCCTCGCTGGCCAGTTGATCAATGCGCGGGGTTTTAAGAATTTTCTGGCCGTAGCACCCCACATCTCCATATCCAAGATCATCCGCGAGAATATAAACAATGTTCGGCGCAGCATCCGCGGAACAGGCAAACACGATCCATGCAAGCGGCAGGAGAAACTTTTTCATTCCCCATCCTGACTGTTTTTCGGGAACAGAGTCAACCTTCCCGTGCATCCCCCAATCAGGCGTCACGCCGCAGTTTCACCGGTTGAAGCCATCAACCTCAAAACCGATTATGCCCCCGTTTGCCTGCCGGTCTCCATTCCCGATTGCTGAACGGCTTTCCTGTCGTCAGTTTGCCCGTTCCCGACTGCTGGACGGCTTTCCGAGCGCCAGTTTGCTCGTTCCCGATTGCTGGACGGCTTTCCGGGCGTCGGTTTGCCCGTTCCCGCCTGCCGAACGGCCTTCCTGTCGTCAGTTTGCTCTTTGCCCACAGGGAAGTGAGCTAACCGACGCCAGTTTGCCCGTTCCCGCCTGCTGAACGGCCTTCCTGTCGTCGGTTTGCCCGTTCCCGACTGCTGGACGACCTTCCCGGCGTCGGTTTGCTCTTTGCCCACAGGGATGTGAGCTAACTGGCGTCAGTTAGCCCATTCCCCGGAGCTAAATTGAGGTTTAGCTCACTTTTTTTTGTGGCGAATGCCGATAAGTGTCGCTCCCCGCTCATTCATCCCTCTGTCAGGCGAAATGTAGTCACTCAGGTTCGCCCTCAGGCGACTCTTCTCCGCTCTTTTGTTTTCTTGTGTCAGGACGTGGATTTTGCCAGTCTCTGAATCAATCCCGACACGATTTCGGACCGGAAATCACCTGTCGTTTAACATTCGGACTGACCAATGAAAGAAGACCACGGAGAAGAGGAAACTATCATCGATGGCGACATTGTCGGCGGCACTTTTTCCAGCCGCGCACCTAAGATCAAACTGAATCCTGTCCGGTTTCTGTTCAGAGATTCAACGGTTTACCTTATTTTCAAATTCTTCCTGCTTTTTGCTGTGATCGGAGGATTGGTCTTTGCGCTTTGGTCAAAGATAATCGGGGGAATCCTGATAGCGATCGCTCTCCTTATCGCATTTTCAATTTGGCGCTATATCAGCCTCCGTAAAATCGAGTTTCTGAACGCTGTATTGTGCCCGGGTATTGTGGTCCATCAAAAGCCTCCGACCGTACTGATCTTATCGAATATGGCTTGCGGGGGAGCGTCGGAACCTGTTTGGGGTGTTAAGGTTGAAGATTGCCAAAGTCTGAGGCCTTTCCCCAATAGAATCGGAACGAGGATTCCATGTGTGACGGCGTTTCAGGGAACAGGATTTGGAGGCAGTTGGGACCAGATGGTATCGAGTCCGTTGACGTCAGGAACGGGAAACAGGAAGAAGCTCGACGAAGCCCTCTCTCGACTAAATGACGAAGAAGAGTGGCAAGTGCTGGAGAATGCGATCCTGCGGGAACAATACCCGGAGCAAGGGAAAACCCTGCAACTGTAGCCATGAGTTCTCAGCCCTCATGCACTCAAAGCAGCCGGGCAAAACTGACGTCAATCTTACATTTATGGAGTATGAAATCACCTTTACTGAAAATCCTCACGAGGATGATCTTCGCGTTCTCCATGATAGCTATGTCGCTTTCACGGAAGCTCAGATAGGCAAAGAAGACCGCCGGAAAATTGCTTGTTTCCTAAGAGACGAAAATGGCCGGGTCGTTGGCGGAGTTCAGGGCGGATTCGGCAACTACGGTTGGCTGTGGGTTGGATTGCTCTGGGTATCCGGAGAGCTTAGAGGAAAAGGGTATGGCAGCCAACTGATGGCCCGTATCGAAAGCGAAGCGGAGAAAAGCGGGTGCAGCGACGTCTACTTGAACAGCTTTAGTTTTCAGGGAGTCGAGTTTTACAAAAAGATTGGCTACCGGGTGTTTGGTGAAATGAAGGATTTCCCTCCCGGTCACAGTGTGTTCAGCCTCACTAAGAAATTAGGCTGATCAATTTCACAACCGCAAGCTCAGTCCCGGACACGGTTGCGGGCAATGTGACGCATGAACGCATGCAAATGTTCTGGATCGTTCAGTGTTCACACATAATGTCAGGCCCATGAACAATCCGAATCGCCGCGCCATCCTTGGCCAACTCAGTCTGGCTGCTCTCGGGGCCGCCACCACCCATGCGACTGCCCAGCAGAATCAGCCCAAACGCATTCTTTTACGCTCGTCCTGGCAGACGGTGAACATTGGCGACATCGCACATACGCCCGGGGTGCTGGCAATCCTCGAAACCCACCTTCCTGAGGTGGAAATCACGTTGTGGCCCAGTGTGATTAATAATGGTGTGAAAGAACTGCTGGCGGAGCGGTTCCCGAAGTTGAAGTTTGCCACGAAGGGCTCTCCTGAGTTGAAGAAGGCGTTCGAAGAGTGCGACTTTCTCCTCCACAGCTCGGGGGCTTCTCTGGTGGCGCAGAATGATGTGATCAAGTGGTCTGAGGAAACCGGCAAGCCTTATGGCATTTACGGAATCACTCTGCCAAAGAAGAAATCATCCTCGACGACAGTCACCTCGGCTGAGGCGATGCAGAAGGCTATCGATACCTTGAGCGGGGCGCAATTTGTTTACTTCCGCGACTCGAAGTCACTCGAGCTTGCCAAAGAACTGGGCTGCAAGGCACCGGTGATGGAGTTCGGACCTGACGGGGCTTTTGCCTGTGACCTGCGCGATGACGAAAAGGCCGATGCTTTCCTGAAAGAGCACGGCCTGGAAGACGGAAAATTTGTCTGCTGCATTCCCCGGCTCCGCTACACTCCTTACTGGACGATCAAAGAGGGACGGAAGTTTGATGAGGTCAAGCACGCCCGGAATGAAGAGATGAAAGAGCATGACCATGCTCAGTTGCGCAAAGCGATCGTTGACATCGTGACGCAGACGGATCTCAAAGTGTTGCTCTGTCCGGAAGACCAGACGCAGATGAAAGTCGGCAAAGAGATGCTCCTTGATTTGCTGCCTGAGGAAATAAAGAAGCGCGTTGTGTGGCGGCCGAACTACTGGCTCACCGGCGAAGCGATCAGCACCTATGTCCGCAGCGCGGGGTTGTTCGGCAATGAAATGCACTCACCGATCATGTGCATCGGCCACGGCATTCCAGCCATCGTCTGTCGCTGGGCCGAGCAGACCTCGAAAGGTTATATGTGGGAAGACATCGGACTGGGCGACTGGCTCTTCGATCTGGACAACGAAAAAGAGGTCGCCAATGTGGCCTCTACGATTGTGGAGATGGCAAAGGATCCGGCCGCTTCCAAAGCGAAAGCCAGCAAAGCCAAAGCCTTTGTAGAAAAACGGCAGCAGGAAACCATGGCCGTATTGAAGAAAGAACTCTTCGCATGAGATCCGTTATGAATGTGAAATCACTGGTTTGTGTGTTGTCGGTTCTGGTGGGTGGAACCGGTTACGGCGAGACGCCGGAGGAAGCTGCTGCCCGGATTAAAAAGATGGAGGCGATCGCGGAACACGCGCTTGTCCCGCCAACACTGAATACGTCCCCCCTGCCGGAGTATGACTACGATCAGCTCGACTATGGTATGACGATCGGGATGGAGCGCACCCCGAAGGGGCGGCTCTGGGCCTGTTGGGTGGCCGGGGGCGACAGTCCCAAGGCGTTCTTTGTCCTCGCGACCAGTGATGACGACGGGGAAACCTGGTCGAAACCACGTCTCGTCGTCGATTCGCATTCTAAAGATCTGCCGCGCGAGCGCAGTATCCTGGTGGGTAATCTCTGGACCGATCCGCTGGGCAGGCTTTGGCTCATCTTTGATCAGTCGATGGATATGTTCGACGGTCGGGCAGGAGTGTGGGCCGCGATTTGCGAAAACCCGGACGCTGATGAGCCGTCCTGGTCGGAGCCCCGACGCATCTGGCACGGCGTAACCCTCAACAAACCGACGGTGCTTTCAAACGGCGAGTGGATGCTCCCCGTTTCGCTGGATCAACGGGGCGGCTTCGGTCCGTTCAAAGGGTGTTTCGCAGACCTCGACCCAATGCGCGGGGCTAATGTGTTTGTTTCCAAAGACAAAGGCGAAACCTGGGAGCGACGCGGGATGGCGACATTTCCGAAACCCGACTGGCACGAGCACATGATTGTGCAGCGCAAAGACGATTCGCTCTGGATGCTGGCCCGGACTAAGACTGGAATCATGGAAAGCACGTCGACTGACATGGGGGCGACGTGGTCCGAGCCGGTGGAATCTGCGATCAAACATCCCGTGGCGCGCTTTTTCATCCGCCGTCTCGCGTCGGGTAATCTGCTTTTGGTCAAGCACGGGGACAAGATCGATGCGCACGAGGGGCGCGTGCAACTGAGCGCCTGGATTTCTGATGATGATGGGAAAAGCTGGAAAGGCGGACTGGTGTTGGATGAGCGAAAAGGCATTTCCTACCCGGATGGCCTGCAGGCTCCGGACGGCACGATTTACATTTCCTATGACCGCAACCGCTCCACGGACGGCGAGATCCTGATGGCCCGCTTTACGGAAGCGGATGTTCTCGCAAAGAAACTGGTGGGGCCGAAGTCGGCGCTCAAAATGTTGATCAGCAAGCCACTGAAACCCCGTGAAGCACCGGAGCAAGCCTTCACCTCATTGTTCGATGGAAAGACATTCGATGGCTGGGAACAAAGCGGCAACTGGGTGATCCAGGATGGAGCCTTTTACCGAAACGCAAAAGGCGGGTCGCTGACTTACACCGCAGCCAAGGTGCCGGACGACTTTGAGCTTCGGTTTGAGTGGAAGGTCTCAGAGGGATGTAACTCGGGAGTTTATTATCGGCCCGGACAGGTGGAGTATCAGATCCTCGACAACATCGGCAGTCACTACGGCACCAATGCAAGACAGGCGGCCGCTTCGATCTTTTTCTGCATGGCACCGTCCAAAGACGCGACCCGGCCGGTCGGGGAATGGAATACGGCGCGGATCAAATGTCAGGGAACAGTGATTGAACACTGGCTGAACGGGGAACGGGTTCTTTCTTTCGACTACACCGACCCGAAGTGGGCGGAGTATGTAGAACTTCTTGGCATCCGGGGCGGAGATCTCACGGGACGCAATGGAAAACTCTGGCTGCAGGATCATGGCCAGGATGTGTGGTTCCGCAAACTGCGGTGGCGCACGATTCCTTCAACCGAGAAGGTCATTCCCGATCCGGCGTTCGAGCCGATGCCTGTTACAGGCGAGGCACTCAAAGCCGAGCAGGCGCGAGTGAAAAAGATGCTGGAGGCCAAAGCGAAGAAGAAGGCTGCGGATAAAAAGTAAGTCCCCGCCGCTGTCGCCGATCGCCCGGGACAGTCAAAGCCGGGCCATGGCGGCGGCGATTTCTTTTTCGATCTGCGGGAGCGGGTTCAGCGGACTTTTGGGATCATCCACTGCAGTGACTTCGTTCGTTTCCGGATTCCAGTTCACGGCCCCGAACCGCGCAGGCTCCGACTTGCCATTGAGGATGTGGTCACTCGCATCACCTTTGTTGTAATGCCAGAACTCGAACGGGAAGTGCATCATTCCATGCGATTCCATCAACTCCGTGATGGCGACCCGGTTCTCCAGCTCTTCCGGTTTGATAAACGGGGAGCGCATCGGCGTTCGCTCGCTGATATCGAGATACGATCCTCCACGCCAGACTTCACTGCCGTCTTCCCGGTTGAAGACTGAAATATCGATAGCCGAGCCGGACATGTGGCTGCCGATCTTGGGGATGTTCGCCACCATCACGATGGCCCGCCGGAAGACAAACTCCACCGACGGCATCTCACCTCCCTTTTCCCAGATGCACTTCTGGAGCACTGAATCAAACACCTCCGGTTTGCGCACGAGAGAACTCTGCATTTCCAATGATCGAAACCCTTCCTCGATTTTCAGAACCCAGCCTCTCTCATTCATCTCCCGGCCAATAGCAATTACATCATCGACCAGGCTCTCCCGCATGAAATAAATGCGGTCCAGATCTCCAGCGATCTTGGTATCCGAAAACAGCATCTCCACTCCGGCCGCGTGGGCCGCATCGGGAATCGAAGCAAAGCCTTCACCGCATTCATTGACCGGAAACTCGATCAGTTCCTCCACCATTTTATAGCCAAGCTCCATTTGCTCAGCCCAATAGGCGCGCCGCGCCGTTTCACTGGTATCCATATTTATCATTTACTGCTTTTTAACTGCATTCGCTTTTACGCCTGCCTTTTTCAGCCGCTCCTGCTCTTCGGCGTCCCGTTTATCGATATCTTTTTGATGCTTCGAAAACGATTTGAAGACATCACCGACAACGCGATCAGCCAGTTGCCCCAGTTGCTCAAGGATCACTGCTTCCGCCCCGGGAGCCAGTGGCGACATTTCCGGCTCGTAGCCTCCCACTTCGTAGGAATCCTCTGTCGCTATGTAACCAATCCGCCCGTTCGCGTAGCCGACGATGATCGGAATGGCACGGTCAGCGATCGCTTTCTCCAGCTTAAACCCATACTCAACCATCGGCTCGCCCGGCATCGTCAGGAACAAAAACGGCCCGACTTTCATCGCCATCAGCTCGGACTTCACCGGTCCGTCTTTCCCCGGCAGCTCGACAATTTCATTGGCCACTCGAATGGGGTAATAAGTTTCCCGCGTCTTCAATTGCTCGCGTGTCACGCCATAAGCCAGCGCACGGGTCACTGCACATCCCAGGTCCCTCCCCGCCCATTGAATATCGGCTTCGTCCGCACACCGGTAGGGATAGCCGGGAAGGTTCGGACGAATATCCCCTGCACATCCCTGAAGAAAGAGGGCGCTGGTTTCATCACCATAAACTGTCTCCACAAAGGTCTGTGCTTCGCCCGGGAAATCAGCTGTCAGTTTTGGATATCCATTCGGGTAGGGATGCGTTCCTTTGTCGCCCCAGGTGAAGAAGCACGGATGGCAAACGGCGTGCATCACCACGGCCAGGGGAGTGAGCGATTCCCCATCATCAAAACGCAGCACCTTGACCCGCGGGTCATTTGGACCGTCCGGATTTAGATTCACAACTGCCCGCCCGTCGATAACTTTACGACGATTGATCCCGAAACCGATATGATCTTCGCCGTAACCAATGGAAACTTTCTTCATATCTCCGGCGGCTTCTTCTGCTGCGCCGGCAATTCTCTCGACCAACGTCCGGCCATATTTGGAAAGCGCGTCAAACTTCGGCCCTGAATGATTGTGGGAAGCCGTCACCATGATGTTTGCGGCGGGGATGCCTGTCGCCGCCTCAATGGCTTCACGCACTAACCGAACCATATCGTTGTCGGCATTGATCAGATCAGTGGTGACGATGGCAGCCTTTGTCTCGCCATCATCGAGAAGCAACACTCCTGCCCGAAGGGGATCGCGGACACTGGTAACGACGCGACGGTGTCCGACCGTCTCCAGCCCTTCTCCCAGGTCCGGAGTGATATCAACCTTGGCAACCCCTGCCCGGAGATTCGATTGAACCGGAAACTTGCCATCCATCCCCTGCCCTGAAGCAGAGTTGCTTACGCATAGAATGGAGAGCAGCACGGTGACTGTGAACAAGGTCGTTTTCATAAGGTGGCAGAGGGGTGTTCGATCCAACAGGGTCTGATCGATGATCAGACAGGGTGCGATCGTATCACCTGCTGCCGTTCAGAAACAGCCCGCCGTTGCGTCCTTTTTTCGGGATCGGGGACACCTTTCCATGGAAGCAAATTCTCCGGCGGCTTCCCGACTCCCAACGGTGGTTGTCTATCAACGAATCCCGACACTCCTGAAAGGATCAATAAACCGATCCCGGTTGGTGAGAACTCCGGGACCGCCGTGAGGGGTCAGTCGAATACGTCCGAATATTCCATTGCCACTTGTCGTCTAATCGAGGAGGTGGGAAGTTCCCCGACTACGTAAACCGATGAAGGCATCCAACTGAATTTTGAACCATGAGAGAACGACATTTCACTCAATGCCTTACCCGGATTACGCCCTTCAATAGAAGTATTCCCGCTGTTGTCTGCTTATTCTTTCTGGGAGTGTTAGTGGCCCAGGACGAAGCAAAACCGGTCGAAGTTGCTTCGGCAAAACGTGTCGAAGGACTCTCCCGGAAATTCTCGCTCACGGGAACCGTTACTTCCCCAAGGCGGTCAAATCTTTCATCACGCATGGAAGGGCTCATTACTGAGATGAAAGTGGATGCCGGAAGTGAGGTCAAGCAAGGCGACGTCCTTGTCGAACTCGATACGAAGCTTGCAGAACTTGATCTCAAATTGGTCGAAGCGGAGATCGAACAGGCCGAGATCGAATTGGCAGACGCAAAACGTCAGGTCGAAGAAATCCTCGAGTTGAGCAAGGCCGGCGGATTTCCCAAATCACAAACGCTGACCAGAAAGGCAGCAGTCAGTGTCAGTGAAGCCAGTCTGAAGCGCCTCGAAGCCAGAAAAAACAGCCAACAGGAAAGAATCGCACGCCATCAACTGGTCGCTCCTTTTGATGGAATCATCACTTCTAAAATCTCGGAGGCCGGGGAATGGGTGGCGACAGGAACGCCGGTCCTGGAACTGGTCGAAATGAAAGGTCTCCGGTTCGATCTCCAAATGCCACAGGAGTTTCTCGGCCGGGTCAAAGACATCCACAGTGCGACGGTGAAACTGGACTCCTTTCCCGACCGGGAGTTTAAAGCAAATCTTTCCGTGGTTGTTCCCATGAAGGATGACGCGTCCCGCACCTTCCTGACCCGCCTTTCACTGGATGATCCTAAAGGCCTTGCCAGCCCCGGAATGTCGGGCACCGCGACGTTTGAAACCCGCGCCACGCTCGGGAATGCTGTTCAAGTTCCACGCGACGCCGTGGTGCGTTTTCCTGATGGCACAGCCAGGGTTTGGGTCGTGACAGGTGAAGGTGCTGAATCCAAAGTAGTTTCCAGGGAAGTTCGCACGGCAGGCGAGCTCGGGAAAATGGCAGAAATTGTCGAAGGCCTGAAAGGCGACGAGACGGTCGTTCTCAAGGGTAACGAGGGACTTCGCGAGAATCAGAAAGTAACCGTCATGGCGGCATCGTCTTCTTCCGCTCAGTGATATGATCGATTACCTGCTCAAACACGGGACAGTGGTCGCCGTCACCGTCATCATGCTGATGGTACTTGGCATTGTCGCTGCAACGCGGGTGCCGGTTCAGATGATTCCAGATCTGGAAACGCGGATTATTTCGATCGAGACGCGCTGGCCCGGCGCGACGCCACAGGACGTGGAGAAGGAAATCCTCATCGAGCAGGAGGAATATCTCCGTGGTTTGCCCAATCTCAAACGTATGACGGCTGCGGCATCGACCGGCTCGGCGGAGATCGAACTTGAATTCCCCTTCGGCACGGATGCAAATGAAGCGCTGCTCGAAGTGAACAATGCGCTCAGCCAGGTGCCGTCGTATCCGGAAAACGTCGACGAACCGGTTCTGCGTTCCGATTCCTTTTCCTACAATCCTTTCATGTCGTTCCGCCTTATTCCGGTGGAGGGAAATCCGAAGGGGCACGATATCAACATGCTGCTCGACTTCGTTGATGACAATGTGCGTCCAGCTCTCGAGCGTGTCGAAGGGGTTTCCCAGGTTCAATTGAGTGGAGGGGCTGAGCGTCAGATCCGGATTCGGATTGACCCGGCAAAACTGGCGGAGCGTCAACTTTCCCTGAGTCGGGTTCGCGCCGCGGTTCGGGCCCGCAATACCGACACTTCCGCCGGGGACATCGACAGCGGAAAACGGCGTTACCTGATGCGGACGGTAGGGAGGTTCCATACCCTCGATGAATTGCGGAATCTCATCCTCGTGCGGCGTGGCGACAGCGTGACCCGGCTCAGTGATGTGGCCACGATTGAACTTGCTCATGCGGAATTGCGGAATCTCTCCTACAGTGATGGTGTCGCTAACATTCGAGTCAGCCTCGTTCGCCAAACTGGTTCCAATGTCATTTCGATTAAGGAAAAAGTATTGCCCGAGGTGGAGCGGCTCAACCAGGAGATTCTAAAGCCGGAAGGGCTCGTCATGACGCTGGCCAACGACGATGTTCTTTACGTCCAAAGTTCGGTCAACAACGTCGTCAAAAACATTCTCATCGGGGCCATTCTGGCGACCCTCGTGTTGTATCTGTTTCTGCGATCCATCTCCGCGACCGTGATCGGCATGACGGGAATGCCGGTCTGTATTGTGGCCGGATTCATCGGTTTGCTCCTCATGGACCGGACCATCAATGTGATTTCGCTCGCGGGGATTGCTTTTGCCATCGGGATGACGATCGATAACACCATCGTTGTGCTCGAGAGTATCGAAGTGGAGCGTCGCAAAGGGAAAAGCCGGTTTGCCGCGGCGCGTGATGGAGTCATGGCCGTGTGGACGGCAGTTCTATCCGGCACGATGACAACCGTGCTGGTTTTCCTCCCCATTCTCTTTGTGAAGGAAGAGGCCGGTCAGCTTTTCTCCGACATCGGGATCGCGATTTCCGCGTCGATCATTGTGTCGATGTTAGTGGCGATTGCGGTGGTTCCGGTGGCCTTCGCCAACATGCCGGAGCGGAAAAAGAAAAAGGCGGCTTCCAAAAAGTCCGCAAAACGAGAAGCCCGTGATCCGCGTCTCCTCAAGCCTATCAGCTGGCTTTTTGCCAAAGGATGGCGGCGGGCGGTCTGTATGGTTTTCACCCTGGCGGCCACGATTGCTGCGTTTGTTTTTCTGACCCCGCCCTCGGAATACCTGCCTGAGGGGGAGGAAGCGAAAGCCTTCTCAAGCATGATCGCTCCGCCCGGATACAGCCTCCGTGAAATGGAGAAGATCGCCCTCGAGATTCAGGAGGAATTTCTGCCGGCGATGGACGACGAGCCTGAGAATTTCGATTCCGGAAAGTCGAAGATTCCCGCGCTGGCACGGATGACGATCATCATTCGGCCCGAGTCACTCAGGCTCATCGCTGTGACGAAAAACCCCAAGCACATTGATTCCTACATCGGGGTGGTGAACGAGCGTTTCCGGAAGTTTCCCGGGATGCGGGCCTTCTCGGCGCGGGGATCGATCATTTCCAGCAACGATGGCGGCACGCGAGCAGTCGCCCTTGATATCAGCGGCCGCGATCTCCCTGAGATCTATAAAACAGCACTCGAAGTTTACCGGCTCAGTGAGGAATACATTCCCGATGCCCAGATCAATTCGGTGCCGTCCTCACTCACTCTCGGGCAGCCGCTTCTCGAAATTAAGCCCAAGTGGGAACGCCTTGAAGAGCTCGGGTTTGATGCGGGAGACTTCGGGTTTGCGGCAGCCGCCCTCAGTGATGGGGCCTTCGTTGACGAGTTCTATTTCAATGACGACAAGATCGACATCTTCCTTTTCAGCGAAGCGGAACACCATCAGGACCTGGATCAAATCACGACCCTTCCTGTGTATTCTCCACGAGGCGGGGTGCTTCCTCTCGGCGCCCTCGCGAGCATTGAGGAAACGGTCGACACTGCCGAGATCCGTCGGGTCGACGGCCGCCGTACCGTAACGCTCTATGTCATTCCGCCGCGTTCCGTGCCGCTCGAAACTGCGGTTCACACCGTCCGCGAGAAGATCGTGCAGCCGCTTCGTGAAGGCGGCAAGCTTCCCGAAGGAATCAGCATCGACCTCACCGGGGCGAGCGATCAGCTCGATTCGACGCGGGCTTCACTCGGCCAGAATATGTGGATCGCAGTGGTGCTGTGTTACCTGCAACTCGTCGTGATTTATCGTCACTGGGGCTACCCTTTTCTCATTCTCGTGACCGTGCCGCTCGGGATCAGCGGCGGCATCATCGGGCTGTGGCTTCTCAATTTCGTCGGCGGGATGCTTCCTAAATTTGGACTCGCCGCGATTCAGCAGCCCTTCGACATGATCACCATGCTCGGCTTTCTCATTCTGTTAGGCACCGCAGTGAACAATCCGATCCTCATCGTGGAGCGCACCATGCAGAACTCCCGCGAGAACGGTATGAATCCGCTCGAGGCCGTGAAGGATGCGGTAGCCTCGCGACTCCGCCCTGTCCTCATGACTACCTGCACCACCCTGATGGGCCTTTCTCCGCTCGTCTTTATTCCCGGAGCCGGCACCGAACTCTACAGAGGACTCGGCGCGATTGTCTTGTTCGGGCTGGCATTTACCGCCTTGATTACCCTGACGTTTCTCCCGGCGATGTTGGTGTTCGTCTTAAATGTGAGCGAGAGAATGAGATCCGGAAAGCCCAACGACTCGCCGGCTCTTGCCGTAAGTTCTTGAAACTGGATTAAAATCTGGAAGCGACAAATTATCGCTCCAGCGAGATTGACTCTAAATTCATGAGATGAGTTCCTCCGGGCTTGGAGAAACGAACGTAGAGATCGCCGCGGGCCGGGGCGGGTTTAATTTCAAACTTGAGCGTTTCGCTTTTGTTCCAGTCACCCGTGGGTTTAGCGTCGACGCTGCCCAACAATTCTCCGTCGGCCGAACCGTGCCGGATTTCAACGGTCCCTCCGGCCCCGGCCGAAGAGTAGGTAAGGCTCGCTTTCGTTCGATCGGTTAAGTTCACTCCGGCAAACTTGAGCCAGCCCTTGTCCATGATCGATCCGGCTTTGGTTCCCGAAATGCTCAATCCCTCAAAGGCGTCGGCTTCGACCGGCAACAGAGTGGAATGACGGAGCCGGATGGTTTTCGTCCCGCTCAGAGGGGCAATGGGAGGCGCGCCTCCGTCGAGATAAGAGGCTTCGACAATCAAAATACCGGGGCCTTTTTGTTTGTCCTGCTTCTCGGGTTTTGCGATTTTAAATTCACCGGTCAGCCCCGAGAGAACAGAGCTGGATTCTTCTTCGCCGAGTGAAAAGATCCATTCAGCCATCTGACGGGATTGCTCGATTCCATGCTGCGGGTGGGGAATCATGGGAACCTCTCCCCAGATTCCGCTGGAGCCGGTTACGATCCGTTTCGCGACTTCGTCGAGGGCGTGCTTCTGGTCCTTATATTTGGCAGCGACATCGAAGAACGAAGGGCCAACCAGTTTCCGGTCCACGACGTGACAATTGAAGCAATCGCTCTTCTTCATCAACTCGAGGCCGGGGTGAAGGGTTTCTGCACCGGTCAGGGAAGCTTCGGTATTCTTAAAACTACCGGGAACCAACTGATGGAAAATTTTGACCCGCTCAGGGATCGCGTCTCCATCCTCGGGATCAACGACCGAAACGTCCCACGTGACTGGGGATTCGAAATCGTAGAAATCTCCATCCTGAGGCGATTTGAATTCAACGAGAGGCGGTTCATTCCCGACGAGAACAGGAGTGGAAGCGGTCGCCGAGGCTCCGTGTGCGTCGGTTACGGTGAGAACGGCCTGATAAGAGCCAATGGATTCGAACGCAATCGTCGGATTTGCGCTGGTGTCTTTTAACTCATCGGAACCGGGAGTGATTTTCCACTCGTAGGTCAGGGCGTCACCATCGGGATCAACCGTTCCCTCGCTGGAAAACGCAACCTTCAACGGTGGACGTCCCGCTGTTCCGTTCGCTGTCAGCTTGATTCTTGGAGGACGGTTTCCACGAATGTAATCGACGCGAACCATTTTGCAGTCGGGGTTCTCGCCCCAGGTTTCGCCATATTCGATCAGGTAAAGCGAGCCTTCCGGGCCGAAATCCATATCGATCGGCCTGACAAACCCATAATCAGGCATGAATTCCTCCAGTGAATCGATGTTCGAATCAGAGTCGAGTTTGACTCCGAAAATCCAGTGCCGCGACCATTCGTAGATGAACAAAGTATTGTCGAAGTGCTCCGGGAATTTGGTCGGGCTCTTCAGATCTTGGTCGTAATGATAGACCGGACCGGCGCAGGCAGTTCTTCCTCCGGTCCGCAGCATGGGGAAGTCCTCCGTTTCGTTGCGATGGTAGTAGACAAAAGCAGGTTGTGCAGGCGGCAGGGTTTGAACGCCTTTGCTGTTCGGGGATTCATTGACCGGAGCATCGGGTGATTGAGTTTTGCCGATTTCCCCGGTTTCAAAATCCACGTCGGGGTAAGCCAGGTTGGGGCCGACGAAATAGGGCCACCCGAAATTCCCCGCCTTGCGGGCCTGATTGATTTCATCATGGCCGGCGGGACCGCGGTCGCCGGGAGCGCCTGCATCTGGACCAACCTCGCCCCAATAGAGATACCCCGATTTCTGATCGATACTGATTCGCCACGGGTTCCGGCATCCCATCACATAGATTTCAGGAATCCCTTTTGAGCCGTCTTTCGGGAAAAGGTTGCCGTCCGGCACTTCATAGGTGCCGTCGCTTTTCGGCTTAATCCTCAGCACCTTGCCGTTGTAGCTGAATTTGTTGGAAGCCGACTTCTGGGCATCCCACGGCATCCGGTCAGGGCGTTCGTCGATCGGAGCAAAGCCCTTCGAATCTCCGCCGGGGTGAGTGTTGTCTCCCGTCGCGATGAACAGGCAACCGTCAGGGCCGAATTCGAGGGATCCCGCATGATGACAACACTGGAGACGCTGTTCTTCAAATTTGAGTAACCGCTTTTCAGAGGCGAGGTCGAGCGTGTCCCCCTTCATCGTGAAACGGCTCACATGCTGACCGGAAAAATCCGGGGGTGAATATTGGAGGAAGATGTGCTGGTTGTTGGCAAAATCGGGATCGAGAGCAATTCCGATCAATCCGTTCTCCTGCTGAGTCGTCACCGTCAGGGTTCCGGCTTCGGTGATTTTCTGTGTTTCGGGATGGAAAATGCGAAGCTTTCCGCTCAGTTCAATGAAGAAGATCCGTCCATCCGGAGCCACTTCCAATTCCATCGGACGAACCAGCCCGGTTGCCAGTGTCGTGGGCGTAAGGCGGTCCGGCTCAAAGGCTTCGTCGGCTGCATTCAGACGAGGGACAAACAATACTGTCAGGATAAACAGATGAGCGGAAACAAAGGAGGATGTAATAGCTATACGATTCGGCGTGAGCATCGCCGACTTTCGTCTCACAAAAACGATTTTCCAATAATATGACTGCGACCATTTGAAATTTCGGGTGCGACGAAAACCCGGAAGCGATAGAGACGGCACATCAATCCCCCCGTTGACCACTCGCCAATCATGGGAGTCCAAATAATGAAGGGATACAGTATAGGTTGCCAGATTCGGAGGGGTTGGAGATAGTCGGGTTATGAAAGCGTATCTCACCCCGGTCACCGCCCACAGCCGGGCAATTGCGTGTTTCTGTTTCTTGTCACTCGCTCTTTTGATCACGACGAACGCGCGGGCGGCGAATCCACCGAATGTGCTCTTCATCATCGTCGATGATCTCCGTCCTGAGCTGGGGTGCTACGGAGTCGATGCGATCCAAACACCGCACCTCGACGCGCTGGCGAAAGAAGCACTCGTCTTTGACCGGGCCTATTGTCAGGAAGCCATATGCATGTCCTCGCGCAACAGCATGCTCAGTGGATTTCGCCCTGATGAACGCCGTATCTGGTCCAATCGCGATGTGCGCAAAGAACTCCAGGACATCGATTTTTTCCCGGCTCACTTCCGCAAGAACGGCTACCACTCCATCGGCATTGGCAAGATCGCCCACAACAGCTGGGAAGACCCGCGTTGTTGGAGCGAAGAACATCTCGTTCCGGAAAACATCGCTCACGAATACCGCACCCGGGCGGGGCGGAAAATCGTCGAACAAATGCAGCAGGAGGCCAAAGCCGCCGGCCAGCCCGATCCGTTTCGCAACATCCCCGAGAAAATACGGCGCGGCATGGCGTGGGAGTCACTCGACGTCGATGACAGTGACCTCGGCGACGGCCAGATCGCCGATCTCGCCATTGCAGCCATCGAACGCACCCGCGACCGCAACGAACCACTGTTTCTCGCCGTCGGGTTTCTTCGGCCTCACCTTCCCTTTGTCGCGCCGAAAAAATACTGGGATCTTTACGACCCGAAAGACATCCCGCCCCCTATCATGGCAGCCTTCCCCGAAGGCGCTCCCCGCGAAGACAACAATGGCTCGGGCGAATTGCTGCGACAATACCGTGGCCTACCCAAAAAAACTCCGCTGGATGAGGAGCTGGCTCAAAAACTCGTCCACGGTTACCTCGCCTCCGTTTCCTACATCGATGCCCAGATCGGTCGAGTCTTGAAACGTCTGCGCGACGCCGGTATGGAAGACGATACCCTCGTCATCGTGACCAGCGACCACGGTTTTCTCCTGGGAGATCAGGCCATGTGGGGCAAAGCGACCAATTTCGAACTCGCGACCCGGGTGCCTCTCATAATCAAGACTCCCGGCATGACTGCCGCCGGACAGCGCTGCGCCTCGCTCGTGGAGCTCGTCGACCTTTACCCGACCCTCTGCGATTTGGCCGGTCTGCCGAAGCCGCAACATCTGCAAGGCAACAGCTTCGCGAACCTCCTCGATGACCCCGCGCTGGACGAGCAGAAATTTGTCCTCAGCCAGTTCCCCCGGGGCGATGCGATGGGGCGCAGCGTCCGCACCAAAGACTTTCGCTACACCGAGTGGCGGAAAAAAGCGGACGACGCACTCATTCACCGGGCCCTCTACGATCTTCGCGAAGGAACAGTGGAAACCCGGAATGTGGCTGACGACCCATCCTTTCGCGAGACGGTTGCCGAGTTGAGTTCGCTTCTGAAGCGCGAAACTAAACCATCTCCAGTGCAATAGCCCTTCGCCCCCTCTTCATCGGTTCAGAAAAGGCTCCGTTGTAGGATTGAAGGAACAGGACAACGAAATCCGTAGTTGAACAGGAAAGGAGTCATGCAACACCATCACCTACCCCGAAGGGGTTGCGTAACCCCTTCGGGGTATCGGCGGATTTCGACACGGATTCCCGGGGTAGCATTCGCAACCCCGGGCTAACTTGCGGAATCCCCTTGGGATATGCCACTCAGAACGCTTCTCCGGCACCCGCGAAAGTTGATAATCAAAAACCCGATGAATCAGGCCCGTCGGGCCGTCACATGAATAGCCATGGTTGTAGGCGAGTTTCAAACGAGCCAAGGCCACGGACCTTGGTTTCATGCAGTGATGGAGCCCTGTGTGGCCGCTGCTGACAGCGAACGTTCGCGCCGTCGCTCTCGCTGCCTCATAAAAGTTCCAGATTGAGCCCCTTCATTTGGTGAAATGGTCAGAAGGATCGAACAATTCGCGATGTGAATCCGAATCGCTCACCCGGATCCGGCGGACAAGATGACGCATCCTTACGACATCTAAGGGGAGATTCACCCACGCAACGCGAATAGGCTTAGGTTAGGGGATTGGCCTTGGAACGGATGTTTTCAATGATCCCTGAATCGTATCCCGGACGAGACGATCAGATCAAATCGCCAGCGCATTCTCCGCATCGCCGAACTGATTCACCTGCACGCCCATCCGGTCCATCAAGGCAAGGTGAAGCCGGCAAAGCTTGCGGTTGGGATCTTTGCTGAGGTCATACGCCTGCCCGCCTTTGATGGTGCCGCCTCCGCCGCCAGCCAACACCACTGGCAGTTGGCGAGAGTCGTGAGCGTTTCCGTCCATGAGACTGCTGGTGAGCATGATCATACTGTTGTCGAGCAACGAGCGCTCGCCCTCGTCGGTCGCTGCCATCTTGGTGAGAAACTCGGCCCAGAGCTTCACCTGGAATTCATTAACCTTCTGATAGTGCGCCAGCCGGGTCTCGTTGTTGGCGTGATGTGACAGCTCATGAATCCCGGACGTCACCCCATCAAGACTTGGGAAGCGCATGTTGGAAAGGTCGTTGTTCATCATGAAGGTCGCCACGCGGGTGCGATCCATCTGAAAAGCGAGCAACAGGATGTCGAACATGATCCGCATGTGGTCTTCCGAGCTGGTGGGAATTCCGGCATCGGGACGCGGGAAAGTCGGATCTTTCACTGTGGGATGCCACCCCTGGCCTCCAGTCTCTGCCTGACTGATCTTCTCCGCCTGCTCGACGCGTTGTTCGATCTCACGGACCGAGGTGAGGTATTCATCGAGCTTCTGGCTGTCACGTTTGCTGAGCCGGGTGCGGAGCCCTTTGGCGTCGTCCAGCACGACATCGAGAATGCTTTTATCGCGCTCGCGATTGCCGCCGTCACTGAACAACTGGTCGAATGCCTGTTGGGGAAAGATTTCTTTGGGCGCAGGCGTGGTCGGTGTGCTCCAGGAAATGTAAGCTGAATAGATCGATGTGAATCCGGAGTCCGTCGCGTAACGGGGGCGTTCCGTTCCGAGAACAATGCTGGGAAGTGTCGTGTGTTGGCCGCAATGCTTGGCGACGATCTGATCCATCGTCACGCCGACTTCAACATCCGTGGTTGTTTTCTTCACCTTCAACCCGGAGAGAATATTCATCTTCGGGTAGTGACCACCTTCGCCTTCGACGGTCGTGGGATTCCACAATCCTTTGAAGACAGAAACGTTTTGCTTGAGCGGTTCCAGTGGTCGCAGGGAATTGGCAAACTCCATGCCTTTCTCACCCATGGTTGCCCCCCAATGATGAGGGTTCACGCCATTGCCGGTAAAACAAACGCCAAGGCGACGCGGAGCCACATTGGCTTTCGCAGTCTCTGCGCCGAACACAGAAATTGATTCGAACCAGGGCAGGCCGAGCGCTACGCCGGTGCCACGAAGAAATCGACGACGGGAGGTGGAAGAATTCATATCAAAAAACAGGGAAAATGATCAGGGATTGGCTGTGACAACAGGCAGCTCGTGACGCCGGTTCAAAAACTGACGGCTGGTGACAATATCGCTTACGAGAGCAGAAACCACACCACCGTTTTCGTGTAATGATTCCTGCATCGCGTCAATCAGGGCGGTATCGCTCGGGAGCACTTCACGACCCAGAGCATAACCGAGAAGCTTGCGGCTGAAGGTGCGGCTGAACTGCTCACCGTTCCCGGAAAAGTATTTTCTCAAGCCGGCCATTCCATCGAGCACGGTGCCGTCCTTGAGTTCGCCGGTATCATCGATTTCGCCGCCACCCTCGGCGGTGCGGATGCGGCCGATCGGGTCGTAGGACTCGAGGGCAAAACCCAGTGGATCGATCCGGTCATGACAAACAGAACAAGCCTTGTCCTCACGATGCTGCATGAGCGCTTCGCGAAGTGACGATGGCTTTTCCGCACTTTCGTCGAGCTCCGGGACGTCAGGCGGCGGTGGCGGAGAATGCTTTCCGAGAACAACCGCATAAAGATACTCACCCCGCAGAACCGGGCTGGTACGATTCGGGCGGGAGGTTCCCGTCAGGATCGCCCCCATTCCGAGGAGGCCACCGCGCTGATGCTTTGCGACGTTGACTTCGCGAAACTCATTTCCTTTCACGTCAGGAATTCCATAGAACTTTGCGAGCCGTTCATTGAGAAAGGTCGTTTCCCCGACGACCACGTCCGACACTTTACGGTCTTCCAAAAACAACCGGGTGAAGAACTCCACCGCTTCCCGATGCATGTCCGCGCGGATTTGTGGAGTCATCTCAGGGTATTTCTCCAGATTAACCCCGTCCTCTGTCTCAAACCCGCTGAACTTCAGCCATTGCCCGGCGAATTCATGAGCCAAAGCTGACGCCCGCGGATCTTTCAGCATACGTTTGGTCTGCGCCGCGAGCACCTCGGGTTTGAGGAGGCTTCCGTCAGCCGCCACCTTGCGCAATTGCCAGTCAGGAAGCGATGACCATAGAAAATAACTCAGTCGCGACGCCACTTCCCAGGAAGTGAGAGGGAGATCACCATCTTCGGTGAGCGTCAACTTGTCGGCGTCACTCGATGCGGGAAGAGTCTCAGCCTTGAAGAGAAAGTGAGGCGAAACCAGAATCCGGACCATCACTTCGCGGGCAACGGATTCCCGATCCAGTTCCCCCTTCAGTCCGGTTTGATAAAATCCCGCCACAGCGGCTTTGTCAGCCTCCGTCAGCGTGCGACGCCAGGCACGGGAAGCAAACTGATGGAGATGCCAAATCATCGCGCCATCAAATTCCTGCTTCAGCTTGTCATTGAGCTTCGACGGACTCACCAGTCGCCAATCCTTCTTCATCGCCTGGAGTTCATTCTTGTCCTTTTCCCCGAGGATCTGCCCAAGCTGCTCATCACTGAAATAATATACAGTGATGTCTCCCTTGCTGCGGTAAATGTTTCCTGCCACCGCCTCGAGCCGACGCTCGAACATGTCGGGGAACGCCCGTTTCATCACTGAAAAGTCCCGCATGGTCTGGCTGCGGGCCTCTGTCCTCACTTTCCAAATCGTCAACACGCCCGGCATGATGGACTTCACATCGCGCGGTGCGCCCGTCGTCATGTCCCACTGAATCGTCGCCTTATCCACCTCCGGATTTTGCATATCGAGCCGCGTCTCCGCTCTCACATGAACCGCCGTTTTCGGCAACGGCAGCTTCACCACCTTCGGCGCAGCCACTGCCAGCACGTGCGGCTCGATCTTGCGGCCTTCCTGGGGATGTTTGCCAAACAAAGCCCTGATCTTCCCGAATTCCTCCACCTGCTTTTTCAACTCCGCTGCATTGGCCGGCGGAGGAGTCGCGGCGAGTGCCTTTTTCGTTTCCGCGAGATGCTTTTCCAGCCAGCGGAAATATTCCACCGAACCCTTTTGCAGCTTCACATTGATTTTGTGAATCAAAGCGATGTCACCCGCATTTCCGTCGCCAAGATCCCCGATGTTCAGGAAGACGTGAGACTTTCCTTTCACGTCGCTCTGCATCGAATAATTCCGCAGCCCGTCCGCATCCTGCTGCCGCCGCTGGACCCCGCTGCCCGGTTTTTTCTGATTATTCCACGACAGATGATCCGCCTCGATCACCGCTATCTTCTTCACGACCGCCTCGGGAACCTCGTTGGGCTTGGCCGCGTCCGGCCCCGGCAATTCACGCCAGCGAACCCGCGTCAGATCGAGGAAGCGCGACTTCGGCTCCGTGCTGTTCACCAGGTTCCACCAGTTCTGGAGAAACGGCACCTTCAGCCCGGCGTCCTTCGCCAGCTTTTCCAGCGGCGTCTTGAAATGACGATGCTTCCACGCCGCCAGCATGTAATCGCCTTCCCGCATGTCATCGGTATCGCCTGGCAGGTGTGGGGCCGCCTTTTGCTGATACCATACATAAAGCCCCTGCTGGGCATGCGCCTTGATTTGTTCGGGCCCGCGAAGGCCGATGCGGTGATCGTGAAAATCAATCCCCGTTCCGGGCATGACCGTCGCATGCTCCACCAGCTGCCGCGCTGCGCTCAAATACTTTTCGATCGACGCCGGACTGAGAAACATCACATCCCCGATGTTGGAAAAACCTTCGCCACCACCTGCTTCGGATTGAAACTGCTTAGCGAGTTCATAATCATGCCCCGTTAAGTCGCGGATCGTGCGATCGTACTCCGCATTCGTCAGGCGACGCATCGTGACCGGCCCCGGATCCCCCGAGAATTCCTGCGCAATCACATGCTGCTGCCTGGTGATCCATGCCGTTATCTTCTGCTGCTCGGCAGGATCAAGAGCATCATCCTCATCCGGCGGCATCTCACCGTGTTCTACGGTCTCATGCACCCGGTTCCACAGTTCAAATTTCTCTCCGAACTTCGGATCACCCGCCAATACTTTAAGATCAACTTTCCCCTTCGTTTTCTCACCGCCGTGACAGCGATAGCACTTCGCACTGAGCAACGGCTCAATGGACTTCCAATCCGGCGCAGCCGGCTCATTGCCAACCGCGATGACCGGAAGAATCATCGAAGTGACCAGGGCAATCAGGATATAAGTTCGAATCGACATTTTGGAGAGAAGGCGGGAGTCACCTGTAAAGCGGCAACACTCCGGTCTCTCGATCTCAAATCAATCGGAACTCATGAGGCGCGATGGCGTGACTTTCTTTAAAGAAAGCCACTCTCTCAGTCATGCAAAATCAGTAATTCTGCCTGCCGGAGAGTATCCCCAGTTCCCGTTACCCGATCACTCTCAATCAGTCCGGTAATATCTTTCCCGCAGACTCGTAAAGGAAGCTGATAAAATGCCAATCCTGCAAATAATCGAACGAGACAAGGTTATGGATCAGGGCAATACACCAGAACGAGCGCTGATAGGTTCGCTTTGAGGTCTTGTGACGAAAAATCCTCTGCGCGAGAAAACTGCCGGCCCACCCGCCGATCAACTCCAGGAAATGCAGCGTGCGTTCCCGAAATCTCCACACCTTGTGTTCCGCCTGCTGTTTGTCTGACCGAAAAACCAGAATCGTGACCAGCGACACCACTCCGAAGTAAACCGCCACCGGTTTGATGCCCCACATGGCAATCGATTTCATGATGGCCATGGAAGGTAAGATCATCGCCGTCGAGAGGATCGAGAGAGCCACTATCCAATAACCGAATCCACTGCGTTCTTTTGCCCCTTGTTTATTCATTTCGTTTTCCTCCGGCCAGGAGATCAATGACGAAACGGGCTCGCTTGACTAAGGAAGCTCGATTTCCATTCCCCAGATTGAATTGGGGCCATCGCTCTCACCGGAATAGTAGACGAGGTACCACTTCCCGTTTCCCAGCGGGGTCATCCACGGATAACTGAAATCTCTGCCCTTGGGGACTTCGACGACAAGATCGACATGCTCCCATTGCAGATCTGCGGCGTTGGCTTTCCAAAGATGAATCTGATTCTTTTTACCCCGCTCGGATTGGAGGGCGTAGAGCTGACCGGGACGGGCAGGATCTTCCACCAAAAACGGACTCGGGTGCACGGCGGATGCATTCCCCTGCAAAGCCTTTTCTCTCACCTGCCAGGATTCACCAAGATCACTGCTGACATACTGGTGGTAGCTGTGGGCATCATTCTCGCGAATCAGCCCGATCAGTTTTTCCCCTGAGAAAATGAAAGTCGGCTCGAAATAGCGATTGCCGGTGATGGTCACGGGATCACCCCAGGACTTTCCATGATCCCGGGAATAGGCAATCCAGATTCCGTCCCCTTTGGGCTTCCGGTAGTGACCGCAAACCGCGAGTCCCTTCCCCGGCACGTTGAACACATGTCCAAAAACGGAACCTGTTTTACTGTCCCCGAGAGCAGAGGTGTCACAAGGCGTCCAAGTCTTCCCCGAATCTTCCGAACGCCAGCCAAAGATGGAATTGCGTTCGTCGTTTGTGAACGCCATGACCATCAGCACCACGGCTCCATCATCGGCAACACCCAGCGCCAAATTCGCCCCGTGTTGGTAGGGTTTCGATTTATCGAATTCACGCAAAATGTGGGGTTTGCTGAAAGTCTTCCCTCCATCAGTTGAACGCGAAATCGCAGGACAACCATCGCCATTCACGTGTTTGCGGCCCGCGATATAGGCCGTCACCAGCGTTCCATCCGGCGCGGTGACAATTTTCGGCCAGGAGAGATGGGCGAAACGCGTATCTTCAGGAGCTGGGATCACAATCTCCGGTTTTCCGAATTCAGCAGCCCGACCGCACGAGCAGATCGCGAAGAGGACAAAAAGCCGGAAAAGGAACGTTTTCATTTGAAGAACAGGTTTCGGTGCCGCGGAACGATGGTCGGGCTGACAGAAAAGACCACTTCCACGATTCAACAGGGTTGGTTCGATGAACATACCCTGTTGGATCGAAAGTGGCAGAAACTCATTCGACGTTTTCGCGGAGCTTACTTTTGGCGAATGGGCCAGTGTCATCCCGTCAGTATGATTGGATTGATGAAATCGCGCTCTTGTTTTTAGAGTAATTACAGAAAAAACCCTCCTCACAGGATCAGTGGCGAGCAAATCCCCAGATCGTTCCATTTCGGCGGAAATTTTGCCACCGATAGCCGAATTTCCACCGGTTTGGTGTAAATCCCTGAAAATGAGTCCGCTGAAAATGTTCGCATTGACCAAAATGCCAGCCTTTTGGTAGGTGCACGTTCTTGTAATGACCAAAATGAAAGCCTTTTGGTAGGTGCACGTTCTTGTAATGACCAAAATGAAAGCCTTTTGGTAGGTGCACGTTCTCGTAATGACCAAAATGAAAGCTTTTTGGTAGGTGCACGTTCTTGCATTGACCAAAATGAAAGCTTTTTGGTAGGTGCACGTTCTTGCATTGACCAAAATGAAAGCTTTTTGGTAGGTGCACGTTTATGAAGGCACCAAAATAACGTTATTTTGCTACCTTCAAATCCTTGCACACGCCTAAATATCAATATTTCGGCATGTTGGATGACGATTTGGGCATTTTGAGACCAATGCCCCTATTTCGGCGGGAGCGAAGATCGCACCATCGCTTCAGTGCCGACTCGGAATCGCCATGGGTTGCCGGCCCACTTTCGCTTTTTGTTCCGACGATGAAGGAAGGTTAGATGGTGAAGAAGCCGCAATCCCATCAGATGTGCGAAACCGATTCTAGATCGCTCCGATCAGTTTGTTCATCCGGCTTCCCAAATTCTTCATAAGCATCATCAAGCGTTCAGGATTTTTATGCATGTAATCAGTGAACATTTCTTTATCGAGAGTCATAGCCCGGAGTTCGGTTTTAGCGATCACCGACGCGCTTCGCGGCTGGTCAGTCAGCATTGCCAGCTCACCAAAGATATCCCCCTCTTTTAAAACGGACACAGCCTCATCCTTGTTTGGATAGAATATTTCAGCCTCACCATCAATGATGACGTACAAGCTTTTACTGACATCGCCAGCAGACACAATCACCTCACCTTTCTTGTAAAAATAGTTTTCGTATTGCCCAATGAAGTTTTGCAGCTGGTTCTTCTGCGCAAACGTGGCAAAAAAGTCCTTCAAATTTGTCACATCAAGCACAGCTGGAAGGATCTTCAAACCCGTGTGCGGCTCTATCATTTCATCCCCGACAATATCAAACCCGACGCGCTTCAATAATTTTGCGATTGGTGGGTTAATGGGTCCCACGACGTGCGAGATTCCTATCTCCAGGGCAAAATAACTGGCCATCTGAATCATACCCAGCGCGATTTTCGGATTACGAAACTCTCGATCCACACAGTACATCCCGGAGCTGAGCAGCTTGCACCCCTCCGGCAAAAGGGCCCGAAAGTCGTAGTAGTCATCAGCAGGGATTCCAACCTCTGAATCAACGGTTAACCTCAGACTTCCGACCACTTTTTCATCGTGGATCGCCACGATATTTTTCGTAGTAGGATAAGCGTCAAAGCTGTCAAAAAAGCGGCCATCCGGAGTTTCCGGAAAGTATTTACCCTCTTCACAGAAAACCTGATGTCGGAGTTTGAACACCGCATCAATCTGCTCGGCTGTCTTCGCAATCGCTAGTTTAATTGGCATATAAATTCTATTTCAGGAGGACTGGGCAACGACAACGAACTCGCCTTGATGCAAGACCGTCGTATCCGATGGTTTTAGAAAATTCTGTCTAAATGTTTCGGTAGTCGCCAGTTCGGAGAGATTGAACTGATGCTGATCGAGCCAGGCCCCGGTATCATCCGCCTCAATCAGCCAATTGAGAGGTTCGCTCATGAAGTGCAGAGCAAGTCTCAACAATTTCCCGGTGTTGTTGTTCTCACTGTCCAGCGGCGCGACAGCCGTATAAACGAAACGGACATCCTTGCCACCCAACTCGGAAACCGAATTCATCAAGATAGACACATCGTCCGGAACGAGATACATCATCACCCCCTCGCAGACGAACAGAGTCCGTTTCCCGTGCTGAAAGGAAGGAAAGGCCCCCAACGCCTCGAGGAGAGTTTGCTTTGCAAAATCAACTTCGAGAAAAGTGAAGTTGCCGGCAATCTCGCCGAAGTTATTAAGCGCTTCCCGCTTCAAAGCACTTGAGGCAGGGTGATCGATTTCGATAAACGACAATTTGGGGTGCTCTTTCGACAGGCGGGAGAAAAGACTGTCAAAGCCTGCCCCTAAACTGATCAATTGATCATAGCCGTCGGCAATCCCCTTCCTGACTTCCTGTTCGATAAAGCGTTTTCGAAACACATAATGCAGGGTGATCCCCGGCATGAGTACTCTCTCCGCAATCTTCAAAATCTTACGCTGGAGAGGTGATCTGAGCTGTCGCAGTTTCTTCTGGCCAGCCTTCGAGTTCTCCAGGATATGAATGCAAAGTTCCTTTTCCTCATCTGATACGAGGTGTTGGTATTCGGCGTTTTCAGCGGTTGCTAAAATGCCCTGCAGCACGGTAAGAGCCGTCAAACTTGCCTGATCATCCTTCATAATTTTATCACTCTCAGCTCTGCCTCAAAACCAAGATTGGGTGTCTGACCAAGCTTCGAATTCGGGCGCTATCTACTTAGTATCGCAGGGGCATTCAAGGGAAAAATCCTACAGAACGAATACTTGGTATGGAAATTTCAATCAACTACCCTTGCAGTTAGTTGAAGAGCAAGGACTCCCAACTGCCCTTGCTCACATCCGGGGAGAGAATTTTTTTGCCGAGAATTTATTCTATCCCCGGTTCTCAGGTCGGACCTACAAACCTGAGGCGAAAACTTCCACTGCGGCATCCAGCCCCGCGGCCAGTTCTGCATCCTTGATTCCCTCTTCTGCGGAAAAGTGGTCGTAGAAGGACGGCAGGCTGAAGGACGCTTTCAAATCCGCTCCCATGCGCGGGAACGTGGCTTTCCCGGCTTCCATCACGGTCGCGCCGCCTCTGCCGCCGGGTGAACTTGAAAGGAGAAGCATCGGTTTATCGGCCCAGACTTTCTGATCAATCCGTGATGTCCAGTCGTAGAGATTCTTGAACGCGGCGGAATAGGAGCCGTTGTGCTCAGCGAGCGACAAAACGATAGCATCGTGGCTTTCGATCATATCCTTGAAGGCCTGTGCGTCTGCCGGAATGCCGTTGGTTTCCTCCTCGTCGGAACTGTAGATGGGAAGAGTGAACTGCTTCAAGTCGAGATCGGTCACCTCCGCCCCCGGGACTTTCCCGGCGGCATAGTTGGCGAGCTGACGATTGATAGATGTGGAGCTGGTGGAGGCTCCGAATGCGAGAATTTTCATGAGATTGGTAAGTATATTTGTGTGAGTTGGATGGCTTTAGATTAAATTTCTGAAAGTCGAAAGAGAAAGAATTCCGAATCTTTTGATGCCTCGACTTCAAAGGTTGCGGGAGCATTTTCGACGGCGAGTCCGTCTGCAGTGGATAACGTTTCCCCGAGGACTTTGACCTCTCCGGAGATGACCTGAATCCAGGCATGCGGCATCGTTTCCGACGCAGGAACAGTGACCGACTTACCGTCGTCGACTTTGCCAAATGAGATCTCGGCATTCTGCCGGATCCCGGTGGAACCGTCCCGACCATCGCCCGAATAGAGCAGGGTGAGATCATTCGGCTTCGCGAGATCCCCCAACTGTTTTTCGGCATAGCGGGGAGCGCCCCCGGCTTCATTGGGATGAAGCCAGATCTGGTAGAGATGGAGTTTCTCTGTCGATGAAGGATTGAACTCGCTATGCTGCACGCCGCTGCCGGCGCTCATGTACTGGAGATTCCCCGGCTCGATGACAGCCCCGTTTCCCATGCTGTCTTTGTGCTGAAGCTTGCCTTCAATCACATAGGTGAAGATTTCCATGTCCGCGTGGGGATGGGTCGGGAAACCGCCGCCCGGCTGGATCGTGTCGTTATTCATCACGCGCAGGGCTTTGAATCCCATGTGATCGGGATCGAAATACCCCGAAAATGAAAAGGTGAACCGGGCCTGCAACCAGCCGTGATCTGCCTGGCCGCGTTCGTTCGCGGGACGCTTGGTGACTCTTGTTTCAGTGTTGGTTTTCATTGTCATGTGCCCATGGTGCGGCGAATCCGGGAATCTATCCAATTCCTTGTTTTTGGTCAGCCATACGTTTTAGTTATAGCCTTTGGGATCGAAACCATGGAACTGCGACACCTGCGATATTTTGTGATGGCGGCGGAAGAAGCCAATATCAGTCGGGCGGCGGCGCGACTTAACGTGTCGCAACCCGCGGTCTCGCGACAGATCAAGGATCTCGAAGATGAACTGGGCGTCGCGCTTTTTGAGCGTGACCACAATGGCCTGCAGATCACCGATGCCGGGACGACGGCGCTGGTTCAGGCCCGTGAGTTGCTGCGGCAATCCAATGCGCTGGTGGAATCGATGCAGTCTTTTTCACGAAACGAAAAAGGCATCTCGATTAAGGTCGGCTTTCTTCCCACGGCTCTTCCCGGATTCCTTGCCGAGGGCATGCGTCGTTTCAACCGGACCTACCAGGATGTGTGCGTCCAGATTTTTGAGATGAGCCCGAGCCAGCAGGGTGATGCCCTCAGGAATGGCGAGATCGACCTCGCCCTGATCGGGGATCCGTGCCCGGATATTCGGCGGGACTTTGAAGTGGATGAAGTTCGCAGAACCGAGATGGCTATGGTGGTGCCGGACGATCATCCCCTGGCCGGTCGCAAGTCAGTTGAGCTGGCGGAATTCGGGGAGGACAACTTTCTCAGCCTGCACGAAAAGCATTTCCCCGGCCGACCCGAGATGATGGCGGAGATGTTTTCCAAAGCAGGCATCAATCCCCGTGTCACGATCCGGGCGAATGGATTATCAGAGCTGCTCGGTCTCGTGGGAGGCGGCGCAGGAGTCGCCATGGCTCCTGCGGATCTAAATCAGCTCCCGCATTCCGGAGTGATCTTCATCAAAATGAAGAAGCCCAAACTCACGCTTCAGTTCTCCGCCGCGTGGCGAAAGACAGGGAACGCGGCAGCTATCAAAGCGCTGGTCGATTTGCTGAAGGAAGTGTGAGATTCGATTCAAACTTTGAATCCCCCTTCACCGGCAGGCCGGCAACCTTGAAGAAATCCTGCAACTTCTCAGGCCCCTCATTGTTCCATACTGAACAACCTGTTTCCCTACGGAACAATATGGCATCATCCAAAGCATCCTCCGAACCCGATTCTCAAATCAGCCTGCTCCTCGGCCGAACCTATTATTCCTACCTGGGAATGCTGGGCCGTCTTCTCAAGGCCAGGAAACTGGACAAGAAACTGAAGCCGGGCATCGGCACGGTTCTCTTTGCGCTCTTCAGGGAGGATGATCTCACGGCGACTGACATCGGAACGAAGCTGGGGCTTGCCCGATCGACAATGGCCAGACTGGTCGAGAAAGTCCGCCAGCTGGGTCTGGTCAATACCCGCCCCGATCCCGAAGACGGGCGGGCGGTCCGCCTCTCCCTCACGCAGGAGGCAAAGGACTTGATGCCGGAATGCTTCGAGCTCGCCAATCACATCGAATCGACCATCTGCCGGGGTTTTTCCCAAAAGGAGCGGGAATCTTTTGCCGACCTCCTTCTCCGTGCCACCGCCAACATCGCCGGTGAACTCGAAACTCTCGAAGCACCCAAGAAAAAACAACGCTGATCAAACCAACGAACCACCACCACCGACTGCCATGAAAACAAACGCAAGTAGCATCTCATTCTTTCTCACCACCGCCCTCGCCTTCAGTTTCCTCATCACCGCAAACGCCGAGGAGATCAACTGGGACAAAGCAAAATCACTGCGCCAGAAGATGAAGAGCGGCCAGACGCTGAGCGCCGAGGAAAGCGCCTACCTTGAGAAAGCGACAAAGGCCCGGATGAAATCCAGAGCCCCGCGAAACAACCCCACCCGGGGTGACGGGTCGGATGAAGTGGCGACCGTCGCACCGGTGGAGGTATCGGAAGAGGACAGCCCAATCAAGAGGCTCACCGCCACGGCTTCCGACGGCAACGAGATCGAGTTTGCCTATCGCGTGCCGAAAGCAGACCGCCCGCTCCCGGCGATTGTGTTCATTCACGGAAGCCTCGGCCAAAGCCGGATCAACCAGCTGATTGAAAGCGCCCGGTCAAACCCGACCCACACCCGTTTCCTCGCTGCGGGATACGTGGCCGTCGCCGCGACCTTTCGAACTTACGTCGACGAACCGCTCTCACGAGGTCCGGTCCTCGATTCCATCGCCATCGTTCAAGCGGTCAAAGACCTGCCCGAAGTTGACCCGGAAAGCGTCGTTGTCTTCGGCACCAGTGGCGGTGGAAGCATCGCCCTTGAACTGGCCGCAGCGAAGGAGGTCTCTTTTCCCGCCATCGTCATCGGCGAGCCGGCCACGGTTCTTTATACCGGACTGATGACTGACCTCTCCATGCGGGATCGATCGATGAAAGAGTACGCAACGCTCTACACAGACGAGCGACGCAAAGCGACCGAAGCCAAGATCGCCGGCATCTCCTGCCCTCTTCTCGTTCATCACGGCGACATTCATCTACTGAAGAGGATCAATTTTGATCTCGTATTCCCCGCGATCGAAAAGGCCGGGAAGACCCTCGTCGTTAAGAATTACCCGGGCGAGGATCACGGGTTTTACTGGGGGAACCGAACCAGCACCAGAACAGTTGATTCAGTCGTCGCCAACACCCGCGAGTTTATCGAGCCATTGCTGAAATCAAAACCCGCCGGGCAGTAGGGCGCGGAGTGTCCAGGGAATGCCCCCTAATTATCACGATCAGTGTTCAGTCGGCTTCAGCCTTCCGAAATCCTCTTTGATCGAAAACACCGCCGGGATCAGCAGGAGGATGACGAAGGTCGACACGAGCGTTCCGATTCCCAGTGAGATAGCCATGGGCACGAGAAACAACGCCTGAGTCGACGTCTCGAATATCATCGGCCCCAGTCCGAGGAAGGTGGTAATCGCTGTGAGAATAATGGGCCGGAATCGACGCAGCGCCGCCATTCGAGTGATGGTCTCCACTTCGTCTCCCCGCTCGCGATACCGGATTCTGGTCACCGCCAGCACAAACGCCCCATTCACCACCATGCCGCACAACGCGATCATCCCGAAGACACTGAAAATACTCAATTCAAAGCCGAGCAGCTCATGCCCGATGACAGCTCCCGCCAAACTCCAGGGGATCGTCAGTAGGACAATGCCGGCATTCACATAACTCCTCAGCAGCGCAGCCATGATGACATAGATCGCCGCCAGCGAGGCCAGCAGCCCGCGGATCAACCGGGCCATCGCATCACTCTGCTCCCGCTGTTCTCCTTCAAACGAATAGCGGAGCCCCGGGTAACGTTTGAGGATGGCAGGAAGCTCCTTTTTGGCGAATGCGTTGAGCACCCGGTTCCCTGTGGTCTCTCCGGCGATGACATTGGCCGTCACATTGACCACCCGACCACCATCCACCCGCTCGATGCGGACCGGTGCGGTGGTTTCCGTGATCGTTGCCGCCTGGGCAATCGGAATCTCACCTCCCTCAGGGCTGCGGATCAGAAGTTTTTCCAGTCCCCGCATCGTCCTCCGGTCCGACTCCGGCAGTTTCACCATCACCCGCAGTTCCTGCCGGTCGCGGGGCTGACGCAGGGCTTCAGCGCCATAGAATGAATTTCGAATCTGTGCCCCCAGATCCCGCGCCGTGATTCCGAGGCTGCGCCCTTCGGGTTTGATCTCGAAACTCATCTGCGGCATCTCGCGGCCAAAACTCTTGCGAATATCCTCGACCCCCGGATACAGCGCGACCGCTGCCGCAACTTCATTGGCGGCGTGCCGAAGCGTATCAATATCAGGGTGAGCCAGCTGGACATCCACTTCGGCTTCACCACCCGGCCCGATCAGCCAGTCAAAGAAGAGCGACTCGATATCAGGAATGTCGCCGATTTCCTCCCGCCATATATTTACGAATTCGGATCCTGTAATCTCCCGCTGACTCTGCGGAACCAACATCACACTGACCTCCCCGGAGTTGCTGCCGCCGTCCGCCACTTCTGAGAGAAAGCCCACCAGAATATCCTTCTCCCCCGTTTTCTCCAGCGCCCGGCGGGCTGCGTCTTCCACCTCGAATACCACTTCGCGCGTCCGGTCGACCGGCGTGCCCGATGGAAGCTCAATCTCCGCCTGTATGAAATCGGTCTCAATGGCCGGACGGAAGATGAAATCAATTCGTCCACTGGCGATCCATGCCCCCATGATCACAAGGCCGGCCACAAAGACCGACAGCGTGAGATACCGGAAACGAATCGCGAGATCGAGGACGGGGCGGTAGCCACGCTCCATCGCCACGTCCAGCCGTTCGCGAAAGCGCGTTTGCATCCGGTCAAAGCGCGAGAACAAACTCTTGCTGCCCTGTTTCGCGCGGGAAAAGGCCAGGTGTGCCGGCAGGATGAGCAGACACTCGACCAGGGAAACTGTGAACACCGCGATGACCACGGCAGGAAGAATTTCGAAGAACTGCCCAATCTCACCCGGCACAAACAACAGCGGCAGGAAGGCGATAATGTTAGTCGAAACCGCGAAGACAATCGGGACACTCATCTGCTTTGCCCCTGCGACGGCGGCATCCCTTCTCGACATCCCTTCAGACATTTTGTGGAAAATATCCTCGCCCACCACCACCGCATCATCGACCACGATCCCCAGGGTGATGATAAATCCGAACAGGGAAATCATGTTGATCGTGGCCCCCATCACCGGCATCAGGACCAGCGAACCCAGGATCGAAACCGGGATTCCGATTGCGGTCCAGAACGCCACCCGCAATTCTAGAAAAGCCCCCAGCGCGATCAGCACCAGAATGAGCCCCACCACCCCGTTCTCCAGCAGCAGCGTGACCCGCTCCTCATAATCGATCGAGCGATCCCGCGAAAGTGTCAGGCTCACAGACTCGGGCAGGTTTGGCGTCTGCTTCTCAATAAAACGCCGCACCGCCTTCGCCACTTCAAGCGGTGGCTGAGTATCCGAGCTGAACACCGCCAACGAAACCGCCCGCTGCCCGTTGAAGTAATTTTCATTCTCTGATTCCTCGAACCCATCGGTGATCGTGGCGATATCTGTCAGTCGAACACGCGCGCCATCCGGTGTGCTGAGGATGGGAAGCTCGGCAAACTCGCTGGCAAAATCCCGCCGCTCTGTTGTCTTCAGCAGGATGTCACCGCCCGGAGTCCGCAGCGTTCCCGCCGGCACATCGAGCGCCGCTTCATCAATCGCATCCGCGACATCCCCCAGCGTCAGATTGAGCGCCCGCAACCGATCCTGCGGCACTTCGACAAGGATCTCCGGCCGACGCGCACCGCGCACTGTGACCAGAGCAATCCCCGGCTCCGCCAGCAGTCCGTCTTCCAGCTGACGCGCGTAATCAACCAGGGTCTGTTCATCGAGGTCACCATACACCGCCACCCGCATCACCTCACGGCGCCGCCCCGCCCCCAGCGTGATAATCGGCGGCTCCACCTCGTCAGGGAAAAGGCTGACTCGTTGCACCGCTGCGGTCACTTCCTGCAACGCCCGGTTGCGATCAAATCCCGGCAGCACCTCCACTTCGACCGATCCGTTGCCTTCGCGAGCCACCGACACAATTCTCCGCACCAGTTCCATCCCCCGAAGCTCCGCCTCGATCGGGAGAATGACAGATCTCTCAACCTCCTCCGGGCTCGCCCCGCGATAGTCCATGTCGACTTCCACCGTGTTCAGCTCGTAGACAGGATAGACCTCCTGCCGAATGCCAAAGGCCACGAGAATACCCGTCACCACTATCGCGATCATCAAAAGATTCGCCGCGACATCATTGCACGCGAACCAACCGATGATACCTCTGGAGTCGTCCCGCTTCATTCAGCCGCGCCCGCTTTCTCTTCACCACCGCCGTCCAGCGGTTGGGGATTAACCTCCATACCCGGCAGAGCCGCTTTCAGCTCACTGACGATGAGCCGCTCATCGGGATTTCGAATATCCGGGACCAGAACCGTCTCCGGGCGCGTCCAGAGCACTTCCGGCTCAACGATCCGGACCTTGTTCCTCGGCCCAACCATCCAGAGCCGGTTCCCTTCATGCAACGCTGTTCGCGGAATGGAAAGCACATCCTCCAGACTTCCCGCATCAATCTCCACCCGGACATAACTGCCCAGCAACAACGGCGCCCCGTTCGAATCGCTGCCCGGCTCCAACCTCAACGGATCCTCCACCTCGATCAGCAACCGGGCCATGCGTCCCGTCCCCTCCAGATCAGGGAGCAGCCGGATCACCGTGCCCTTCCACGGCTCCGATTCCCCGTGACCGGTATCCAGAAAAATCTTCGCTTCGGCACCCGCGGTGTCCCCTCCGGGAAGTTCGACCCGGTTCAGCTCGGCCATCGGTAAGGTCGCCCGCACCCAGAAAGAATCGGTTCCCACCAGTCGGCAAATCTCACTGCCCGATTCCACAAGCTGCCCGATCTCGACGGTTTCCTCCGTCACCATGCAGTTGAACGGGGCGCTGATCGACGTGCGCTTCAAATCCAGTTCCGCCCGCGCAATCGCATTCTCCGCCTTCTCGATCATCGCCTTCGTCAGTCGGAGTTGCGGCTCCCGCAAAGCCAGCGACGGGTTCGCATCCATCTTGGGTAGATCCTTTTGCAGCTGTTCCCATTCCCGCTTCGCAATCTTCTGACGTCCCTGCTCCACCTCGGATTCAAATTTCGCCTGCTCCAGATCCGCCTTCCGTTCCGTGAGATTCAATTCGTAGTCCGCCGGGTCCATCTTCACCAGCAAATCGCCGTCTTTGAACCGGCCGCCCGGCTCCATCGACGGGTGTTGCTCCACGACCTGTCCGCTCACCTGCGGTCGCATCGTGACTTCCCGGGCAGGGATCACACTGCCCCAGGCTCTCACCGAGATATCCACTTGGCGGGTTTCCAGATCAATCACCTGCACAATTTTCGCCGCCTGCTTTTCCGGCTCAGCCGTTGTCTCCGGCGGCGTCTGCAGCAGCAGATAGGCGACGAAACTTGCGCCCCCGAGAACTCCGATGGCGATCAATATGGTCAAAGAAGCCCTGATTACTTTCATGCGATCAAATACAGACGGTTCAGTGCTTCTTAGTTTCAGGCATCGGTCCTCCCAGCGCCCGATGCAGGGCGACCCTCGCACTGAGCACCTCACGATTACTCGTCAAAACATCCCGTTCAAGCTCCTGAACGCGCGAGACCGCGTCCGCCACCGGCAGATAGTCAGAGGCACCAAGCCGGTTCCGGTTTTGAGCCTCCACAAGAAGCTTGCGAGCCGTCTCCAATTGAGACTCCTGGCGGCGAATCCGCTCCGCAATCTTCGTTTCGCGGGAGAGAGCCGTCTCGACTTCCCGGACCGCATCAATAAAACCGGCGGTGTAAATATCGACTTCCTCCTGAACACGGGAACGCCTGAGTTTGACCTCCGCTTTTCTCGAACCCGCATCAAAGATCGGTCCGACCGCTCCGGCAATCGCATCACCCACGAGCCGTTCAGGCGTGGGACTTCCCGAAAGCGCCGCCGACCCGCCGATCGTGAACCGCGGCAGGCAATCCGCAATCGCCTCGCCCACTTCGTGATCCAGAGCCACAATCTTAGATCGCTGCGCCCGGAGATCCGGCCGCAGATACAGCAAATCCGCCGGGACACCGGTTTTAGGAAGCGGCGGGGGACTCTGCAACGCACCGGGAGAAGGGAATCGCTTCTTCCCCGGGACATGACCGGTCAACGCGGTGATCGCCAACTCAAATTCCTCGATCAGCGCCTCGATATCAGGGATCAAAGCTTCCGTCGACTTCAGTTGTTCCTGTTGCTGTAAAACATCCACCGCAGACCCCTGCCCCTGTCCGAACCGCAGTTGGATCAACTCCAGAAGCGTCCGGTTCAGTTCAATCTGGTCGTTCACCAATGCAAGCTGAGCCTGCTGTTCCGCCAGCGAAAACCAGGTCTCCGCCACTACTCCGGAAAGGAAAAGCCGCGCATTGTGCCAGTCATGCTCCGCCACAGCGACCTCATTGCGGCGGGCCGATTGTCCCGATCGTAACCGGCCCCACACATCCAGCTCCCAGTCCACCAACACACCGAGCGACGATGAATTCCCACCGCTGCCATTGTCATTCCAACTACGATCGAAGCGCCCCTCCCCGTCCACCCGGGGAAAAAGCGATGCACCCGCCTGCACCAAACGGGCGTTGGCCTGCTCGATACGACGTCCCACCGCACTCACATCGGGGTTATGCGCGAGCGACTCCTCGATCACAGAATTCAGCTTCCTGTCCTGAAAAGATTTCCACCACGCCGGGGCATTTTCCGCCTTTTTTGCATCCGCAGCTGATCCATTCGCATATTTGGCGGCGTTGATCTCATTTCCCACCGTCGGGGACGGCGCGACATTCGCCGTGTGCACAACACAGCCGGAGACGCTGATCATCAGGCATATACCCATGCCGTAGACCATCGCCCTTCGCCACCAATTCTCGATGCTGCCAGTGTTCACGTGTGTTTCGCGACTTTATCGCCCTTGAGCGCCCGTTTAGCAAGGATTCAACCTTAGCGCTAAAATGCCTTTTCCCCGCAGCATTCAGACCGGAACGTCTCCACGATGTAACTGGGTTGGTTCATCGTTTGCTGTTTTGCTCGCCCAATGAATCTCCAGCCAGCGGACTTGACCTCACTCTGTTCAGATCGCTATAAATGATGACTCTTATCACTTGAAGTTGGAATCTGAAATCGATGGACGTCAAAGAACTCTTCTCTCAGTACATCGTTGAAGTCGCAGTGGGTCTTTCGCTGGCAATCATTGGATTCATTTTCGCCTGGCTTCGAAAGCGAATGAAAAGACGTCCACCGAAGCCCACTCCCTCAGAACTTCGCTATCACATTTATTTCAGTTTCCCTAACACTGACCGGGCTGAGGTCGAGAAAGTAATACCCGCCATCGAAAAGGCCGGTTACAAGTATTTTTATGATACCCAGGTTGACTGGGGCAGCATCACTCCCGGTTCAGACTATTACGCGCCGCTCGAGGAAGCATTGAAGTGCTCCCGACTGATCCTGTTCTTTGTCAGTCCGAATACTCCCAACGCCAAGGGTCAACTCTGGGAGGCAGAGTGGATAGACAGCCATCCGCGCTCCGACCTTTCCGTCATGCCGATGTTTTTGACAGGGGCAGCGACTAAAGATTTACCCGAACAGTTCAGGAGAGTTGCCGGTGTAAAAATCGGTTATCCCATTGACCAAAATGCAACCGATGAGATCGTCCAAAAAATTGAGGAAGTCATAGGAACCCCTGACGATTGCCCCGTTCAACCGACAAGAAACAAGCCAACACCTTCCTCCTGAAATCCAATATTTGAGCGGGCGGGATCGAAACTGACTCAGTTGTTTCGACTTCCCTTGCGCCACTCCAGTCCGCATACCCGTCGGCGCATGCCTTGACTTACGAGTGCCGGTGTTGGGAGACTCGCTCATATGAAACACGGCGGACTCCGGCATCTATTCTTCGGTATCATCCTCTGCGGGCCGGAGGTTTACGCGCAATCTGAGTCAGCAACAACGGTCTTTCTCAAAGACGGCGTGCAGGAGAAGATCGCTGAAGCCAGCGGTGATTGGAAAGCAATAGACGGCTGCCTTGTAGCGGAAGGTTCGGGCTCGAAGCTGATTGCCGGGCAGCAAGTCGGTCCGGGGGATTTCGAAATCCGGGCAGAGCTTGCTTTGGAAAAGTTCGATCGCTCTGCCGCCGTATTCAAAATCGGTGGAAGCTTCTTCGGGTTCGAAGGGGGGCACGGAAAGATTTTTCTCACCGGTGCGTTGTTCGATGATGCCAAAGGAACTGCTATCGGAGATCCGGAGGCTTTCATGACTGACGGGAAGCCCTTTGTCTTCGAAGCAATCCGTGAGGGAAAAACTCTCCGCTTTCTGATCGACGGCAAGCTGGTTCACGAACGGCCGGTTCACTCCAAAGCGATCGGTGAGATCGGATTGATGCCGGGACGTGCCCGCCTGAAGGTGTACAACTTCAGTGCCACCGGCAATCTGGCCGATCACTTTGAGATCCCGTTGGATCCTCCCTATCGGGTTAAAGAAATCACCGGGGTGGAGAAGAACCGGCTGCTGGCTCCCGGACCGGGGAATGCGCGCAACAGCGAGGGCGATTTCATCCAGCTGAAAGACGGCAGGGTTCTGTTCATCTACACGAAGTTCACCGGCGGTGGTAGTGACCACGCGGCAGGGCATCTGGCAGGGCGCTATTCTTCTGACGGCGGGAAGTCCTGGACAAGTGAAGACGTCGTGATCGTACCGCAAAGCGGCGGCTTCAATGATATGTCGGTATCGCTCCTGCGACTTCAGGACGGCTCGATCGCTCTCTTTTACGCCCGGAAAAACTCGATGCTCGACTGTCGTCCGGTCATGCGGATTTCAACCGATGAAGCGAAGAGCTGGAGCGAGCCGTTCGAATGCATCACCGATGAGATCGGGTATTATGTGCTCAACAATGACCGGGTAATCCAACTGAATGACGGACGCCTCATCATGGCCGTGGCCTTACACAATCTGGAAAGCTACGAAGCCCCCAACTGGAAGGGACACGTCATGTGCTACTACTCGGATGACTCCGGTAAAACCTGGCAGCGGAATGCGACGGTTCTCGCGCCGGAGAAAGCGGACGGCAGCCGGCTTATTGCCCAGGAACCCGGTCTTGTGGAATTGAAAGACGGACAGTTGATGATGTTCATCAGGTCCGATGCGGGAGCGCAGTTAGTGTCTTATTCAAAAGACCGGGGCGAGACGTGGTCGGAGCCTGTGACGTCTGAGCTTCAATCCCCGGTTTCCCCGGCCACCATCGAGCGGATTCCGACGACCGGTGATCTTCTCGTGGCGTGGAACAATCACCGGAACGTGGACGAGGCCCATCGCGGGAAACGCACTCCGTATGCAGTCGCCATATCCAGTGATGAAGGAAAGACCTGGAAACACGTCAAGACTCTCGAAGATGATCCCAACGGCTGGTATTGCTACACAGCGATGACCTTTGTCGAAGGAAACGTGTTGCTCGGGCATTGCGCCGGCGACCGCCGCAAAGGCGGGCTGAACCTGACTCAGATCACCCGCTTCCCCATCGACTGGCTGTATACCGGCACTGCGGAGTGATCAGTCCCGGGGAGACGTCCGTCCCTCGTTCATCTTTTCAGCGAAGATCTCGCAGCCGAATGGAGTGGTCCACAGGTAGTGGAACCCGCGCTTGATGCTCCCGCTCCAGCCAGCGGTCGGCGATCCCTGTGTCAGACCTTTTCCAAAGAGGGAATCTGTCGCGGAGGTGGGGCTCTTAAATTGGGTGTTTGTTTTCATGAAACGATCATCCCACGGCTTTCAAATAAAAACAGATACAGACAATCTGTTTGTATTGCAGTACAGTTAATTTCTATCCATCTGTACCGTACAAAACCGGGCGCAACTGTATCTGGAACCTCCCGTGAGGGACTGCGATGGTCTTACAAAGCCTATGAAATCAACAGCCAACACATTTGATCCCAAGTATCAGCAGATCGCTGAAAAGGTGGAGGATCTGATCACTGTGGGAACTTTCCGGGCGGGTGACCGCCTTCCTTCGGTGCGTTCGCTCAGTCGTGACTGGCGGGTCAGCGTGACAACTGCGGTCGGAGCTTACAGCCTCCTGGAGGATCGCGGTGTGGTGGAAGCCCGAAACCGGTCCGGCTATTTTGTCCGGCCCAGGGTGATCTCAACCGACCGCCTTCCCCGCAAGGTACCTGCCAAAGGGCTGCCGGTGAACATCAGCTGCGCAGGCTTCACTGAAAACGTGATGGACTCAGCCGCGCTACCCGGGGTTGTCCCTTTCGGAGCCGCTGTGCCGAGTGATGAAATTCTTCCAACATCCAAGCTGACTTCGATCTACCACTCGGTGATGCGATCAGCCGGCGCTGATGCTTTCCAGTATTCAATGCCACCCGGAAGAGAAAGCCTTCGCATTGAAATGTCGAAACGTCTCCTGGAAGCAGGCGTCGCGGTTTCCCCCGATGAAGTGATCGTGACTTCAGGAGCGATGGACGCGGTGCTTCTCGCTCTCAAGTCAGTCTGCGACGCCGGTGATGTGGTGGCGGTGGAATCTCCAACTTACTTCGGAATTCTCAGTCTCGTGAAGGAGCTGGGGATGAAGGCGATCGAAGTCCCTGTGCTTGCCGATGGCGGTGTGTGTGTCGATGCACTCGAAGACGCCTTCCGCGGTCACCCGGTCAAGGCCTGTATTCTCCAGCCGAACTTTCACAATCCCATGGGATCGGTGATTCCAAACGATCAGAAGAAGCGCATCATTCAACTGGCTGAGCAATTCGATGTCACCATCATCGAAGACGATCTCTACGGGGACCTCTACTTCGGTCCCCGGAGGCCGCCCGCCCTCAAGTCCTTCGACTCGGGGGATACGGTGATTCACTGCGGCTCGTATTCCAAATCAATCGCACCGGGGCTCCGCGTCGGGTGGATCATCCCCGGTTCACGCTACCACCGGGTGAAGAACCTCAAGTATGCAACCTCCATCGCCAACTCGACGGTGTCGGAAATGTTTGTGGCGTCATTTCTGAAAGAAGGCGGGGTTGACCGTCACCTGCGGAGAACACGACAGATCTTTGCAAAGCAAACGCTTCAGATCCGGGAGGCGATACTCCGCGAGTTCCCCGCCGGAACGAGGGTATCCAATCCGCAGGGCGGGTTTGTTCTGTGGTGTGAAATGCTGGAGGGATTCGATTCGGAGAAGTTCGCTGTCGACGCTCTCAAGCGCAAAATCAGCGTGGTGCCGGGAACACTATTCTCTGCCAGTTGCGGCTTGCGGAGTTCTTTTCGTATCAGTTGCGGCTTCCCGCTGAATGAAACGGCCCATCGCGGGATCGGGATTCTCGCGAAGCTGGCAGCTGCGCGGATGTGAGCCGGCCAAGCCCGGGGCGATGTGGATTTTTGATATGATGCGGTGCGTTGCCCCAATGCAGAAGAGTTTGCACAAAACCGCGGCTACCGCTTCACTGGGATTATGCCGAATCCATGGACAGGAGTGGGAAACCCCTACACTCGAGAAGAAGTCATCGAACGCCTCCGCGACACGCTCTCCAGAGGTGAACCAATCATCGCAGCAGGAGCAGGCACAGGGATCAGTGCCAAGTTTATCGAAAAGGGCGGCGCGGACCTGATCATTATTTATAACTCAGGCCGCTATCGCATGATGGGCCACGGTTCGATCGCCGGGATGATGGGCTACGGGGATGCCAATGCCGTGGCCATGGAGATCGGTGAGTTCGAAGTGCTCCCGGTCGTCAAAGAAATCCCGGTCATCTGCGGCGTGCACTGTACCGATCCCCGTCGCCGCATGTGGCACTGGCTTCAGCAGGTGAAAGCGATGGGCTTTTCAGGAATGAACAATTTTCCAACACACTCGATCATCGATGGAGATTTCCGCCAGCAGCTGGAAGAGACCGGAATGGGCACCTACAAGGAAGTCGAAACGGTGGCGCTCTCCCGGAAAATGGACATTTTCTCCATTGTCTATGTAGCCTCACCCGAAGAAGCAAAAGCCATGGCGGAAGCCGGAGCGGATGTCATCATCGCACATGTCGGCTGCACCGTGGGAGGTTCCATCGGAGTCACCAGTGCTGCGATGACTTTGGACGACGCAGCCACTGCGACACAGGCCATCATCGATGCAGGGAAAACCGTTCGGGACGACGTGATCTACCTCTCGCACGGAGGACCAATCGCCACGCCCTCGGACGCAGCCTTTATCAACGAGAAGACTGACGCCGTCGGTTTTGTCGGGGCTTCCAGTCTGGAACGGATGGCGGTGGAGGAATCGCTCACGAATCTGACCCGCGAATTCAAGTCAATCCCTGTCAAGCGAACTTAAAGTCTTTCAACCATGGCGACCATCGCAGTTATTGGAACGCTCGACTCCAAAGGTCACGAGCATCAGTTCATCGCAGATCGAATCCGGGCAGCAGGTCATACCGCGCTTTTAATCGATACCGGCACTCTGGGGGAAACTCAGGTGAAACCGGATATCACACGAGACGAAGTCCTCGCGGCATCCGACCTGCGTTTTCCGGACGAACAGGATCGCGGAGAGCGGGTCGGCATTATGGCCCGGGCTCTGCCGGTGTTTCTGGAGAGCCTCGTGGCAGAGAAGAAGATCGACGGTGTGATCTCACTCGGCGGAGGCGGCGGCACGGCCATTGCCACCGCAGGTATGAGAACCCTTCCTATCGGCTTCCCCAAGCTGATGGTCAGCACGCTGGCAAGTGGAAACACCGCTCACTATGTCGGCACCAAAGACATCGTGATGTTCCCCAGCATTGTGGATGTCGCCGGACTGAATCAGATTTCAAAAACGATATTCAGCCGGGCCGCCGGAGCGATCTGCGGCATGGTCGAGACAGCCATCTCCGGCGATGACGAGAAGCCGATCATTGTCGCCAGCATGTTCGGGAACACGACTGAGTGTGTCGATCATGCTCGGGAGTTACTTGAGAAGGAAGGCTACGAAGTGCTGGTTTTCCATTCCACCGGGACCGGGGGAAAGACCATGGAATCCCTGATCGAGAGTGGAATGGTGAAAGGAGTGCTCGACATCACCACCACGGAATGGGCCGACGAGCTGGTCGGTGGAACCTTGAGCGCCGGCCCGTCACGACTGGATGCCACAGGCAAAGCGGGGATTCCCGCCATCGTAACCCCCGGTTGCCTCGACATGGCAAACTTCGGCGAGCGCGACACCGTGCCTGACAAATACGAAGGCCGGAACTTCTACATACACAACCCCCAGGTAACTCTGATGCGGACCACGCCTGAAGAGTGTCGCCAACTCGGTAAAATCCTCGCGGATAAGGTCAACGCCTACACCGCTCCCGTCACCGTGCTACTGCCGACGAAAGCCATCAGCATTATCAGCGCAGAAGGGCAGCCCTTCTACGATCCGGAAGCGGATGCAGCTCTGTTTTCATCCATCAAAGAGAACCTCTCAGACTCCATCGAGCTGATCGAGGTCGATGCTGAAATCAATGCGCCGGAGTTCTCCCGGGCCTGCGCCGAAACTCTCATCAAGAATCTAAACAGCTGAAAACTGACACGATACGATCCAACAGGGTGCGTTCGATGAATCAACCCTGTTCACTCGAAAATCATTAACACCGACTCCCATGCCACAAGTCAAACACTACGGATGCTTTCAATTTAAAGAGGGCACAACTGAAGAGACGATCGCCCATTGCTTCTCCACCATGGAAGACATGGTCGGGCCTATCCCCGGATTGCTCGACTTCAACTACGGCCCCTACGATTCCGCGGAAGGCTTGAACGAAGGTTACACTCATGGATTCATCATGACCTTTGAGAGCCCCGAAGCACGTGATGCTTATCTCCCCCACCCGATCCACGAGGAGGTCAAAGACGTCGTCGTTCCCAACCTCGAACGTGTGGTGGTTTTCGATTTTAATATGCCGTCGTAGGAGAGTATGAAAAGAGAAGGTGCTGGAAGTTCCGAACGCTCCCGCCCCGCTTCATTCCCCTTCGATGAAAATTCCCCTTCCCGTCTGTCTGCTTTTCCTCCTCGGCGCTTTACTGGTCACTCCTTCAGCGAAAGCAAAAGCAAAACCGGCCCCGCCCACGAAAGCGGATGTGGCCTACAAGACCGTCGGTAAACGCTCCCTCTATCTCGACCTCTACTACCCGGACCCGGTTCCGGATTCAAAGCCGCTTCCCCTGGTCGTCTACACTCACGGCGGAGGTTGGGCCGCAGGCAGCCGGAAAGCAGCATCAGCCGGCAGCATGTCAAAAGTCGTCAGTGGATTGACGGCGAAAGGATTCTGTGTGGCTTCGGTCGAGTATCGTCTCTACAAAAAAGAAGATCAGATCACGATCAAAGACTGCCTCACGGATTGTAAAGACGCAGTTCGATACCTCGCCCGAAACAGCAAAGAGTTATCAGTCGACCCCGACCGCATCTTCACCTTCGGCGACTCGGCAGGAGGCCAGCTTGCTCAGATGCTCCTGCTGACTCCGCCTGCATCCATGCCGGGAACAGAAGAACTGGCTGACCAGAAATATACGATGGTCGCCGGGGTGTCCTGGTATGGGCCGTGTGACTTTGAAAAGACTGAGCTGTTCAACCATGATGGTCGTCCGGACTTTCGGGATCGTTTTGGCCCGAGAATCCTCAAACCGGATTCCGATCCGAAAGATAAATTGACTCTCTATCGGGAAATGAGCCCGATCAATTATCTCAAAGCAGACAGCCCCCCGCTGCTGATGATTCAAGGAGACAAAGACACCACAATCCCTGTACACCACGCCCGTTACATGAAAGAGAAAGCAGAGGCAATCGACGCCCCTGTGGAAATCATGATCATCAAGAATTCCGGCCACAACTGGAGGCAGGTCGATGCACCGATCGAACCCTCCAGAGACGTCATCATTCAGAAGACGATCGATTTTATCGTGAAACATCTCCCCGAATAAAACTCCTTCGAACACCAGCTCACCTCCTCTGACGCCATCGATATGAAAATACCCGCCACGTTGCTCCTGCTATCCCTCACTCATTGCCTTTCGCAAGCTGCGGACCCCTGGAATATTGACAGCCAGGAAGAATGGGATGCGGCAGCAGCAAAGAAAGAAAACCTGGAAGTGAAAGAAGGAGCGGCTTCCCCTATCGAAAAGAAAGGCAGCTTTCAAAGCGTCCTGAAGAAGTTCGATTCCAAACGCTCCGCCAAATCGCTCACCTTGACGCAGTCCTCTGTGTGGCAGAACTGGAATCCGATCGAAAACCTTGGGCCTTCCAATCTCCAGGACGCCCCCGTCTTACTGACCATTGGCCCGGGAGACTACTGGATGTTCGGGCGCTACGGAGGCGGCAAGCCACGGAGAAAGAAAGGCGAGAAGGCTCAACCCGAAACAAAGTTCACCCCGGAGGAAGCCACAATCGAAGGGTTCGACATCCCCCTGCAAACAACCCCTTTCCCGAATCAGTTCAACGCCCCCGGCGGTCTCAAGCCCGGCAAAGGCGGATACCACGCCTGGCAGAGTCGCGACATGAAAACCTGGGTCCATCATGGACCGGTGACGGAGGGATTCTCCAAATGGGTGACCAGTGCGGAGCACATCGATGGCAAAACCCTGATCTATTATGATTTTCCAAACGACCAGGACCCACATGTCTACGTCGACAGTGATCTGACTGATGGCGAACCGGGCGAAAACAAAGGCATGGCAGTGAAAGATCCGTCACACGGATCCGATGCCGGCTTCATCCGCGACCTCGATGGCAATGTCCACGTCATCATTGAAGACTGGAGCCCCATCTCAGCCAACAAGCGTTCCTGGGATTCCCCGCTCGCAGGCCACGCCGTCAGCCCGAATGGAATCGATGGCTTTGTATTCAAAAAGCCAGCGGTTGATAACCGGACCAACCCAACCGGGAAAAAGGGAACCTACAACCATCCACACTGGGCAAAGGAAGATCCCGCCAACTACAAGACCAACGTCGCCGAATACGAAATCCACGAACCGGAGCAGGAAGCCTACGGGGACTGGGCAGCGATCTGTGTCGGCGGCCAATACTATCTCTTCGGTGACTACGATCCCGCGGGCGGTCACCAGATGAGTGTGGGTTGGTTCACCTCTTCCGATATCGACGAACCTTTCACCTGGTGCGACCACATCGGCAATGGTCACCCCGACCCGGATGTCGCTTTTGCCGAAGGACAATTCTACCTCGCCACACAGCAGAAAACCGACTACACCAGCCCCGGTCCCTGGGTGGAAACCGTGGAAGCCCGCGTCGGGGTCGACACCGACAACGATGGCAAAGTCGACCAGTGGAGCGACTGGCAGGAAACCAAAGAGAGCTACGACTACACACCCGGGTTTTCCAAGCAGGTCAAAACCACTCCGGCCACTCTCGATCTCTCCTCCCTTCCGGAAGGTTTCGGCTTTCAGATCGAGCTTCGCTTAACCGATTCCACGGAAAACAAATCCAAGCCGATCATCGAGAGCATTCAACTCTCGTTCGACTGATCCCCACTGAAGCACAACGGTCCTCCTACTGAAATCCCCATGAAGATCCCGGCCATTCTTTTTCTCTGGCTGTCCTGCAGCTGCCTCATGCTTCAGGCAGCCCCGCAGGACAAACCTAATGTCATCCTGGTGATGACAGACGACCAGGGCTACGGCGATCTGGGGTGTCATGGGAATCCCATTCTCAAGACCCCACACCTCGACTCTCTGCATGCCGAATCGGTGCGCTTCACTGATTTTCATGTCAGCCCGTTCTGCACCCCATCGCGAGCTGCCTTGATGACTGGTCATCACGCCGGATACACCGGGGCGTATCGCACAAGTTCGGGACGCACCTTGATGCACACCGACGAAGCCACCGTCGCCAATCTCTTTGGAGAAAACGGATACGCCACCGGCATGGTTGGTAAGTGGCATCTGGGAGACAATGCCCCGCATCGTCCCCAGGACCGCGGCTTTCAGGATGTCGTCTGGCACCGCTGCGGCGGGATCGGTCAGGCCTCAGATTACTGGGGAAATGATTACTTCGATGACACCTACGAGCGCAACGGCACCTTCGAAAAGTTCGAAGGCTATTGCACTGACGTCTGGTTCCGCGAAGGCATTCGCTTCGTTGAGGAGAACAAAGACAAACCTTTCTTTCTCTATCTGGCTCTCAACGCCCCCCACGGTCCTTACTTTGTTCCCGAAGAATGGGCAGCACCCTATCAGAACAACAAAGACGTCGCCAATCCCAACTTCTACGGGATGATCGCCAATATCGATCACAACATGGGACTCCTCCGCGAACGTCTCGACGACCTGGGCCTGACGGAAAACACCATCCTCATCTTCATGACCGACAACGGCACAGCCGCGGGCGCGAAGTTCAAGGGATTGGACTCCGAAGCGCTCGTCGGATACAACGCTGGAATGCGCGGTAAAAAATCCTCAGTCTTTGACGGCGGGCATCGCGTCCCGTTCTTCATCCACTGGCCAAAGGGTAATCTGAAAGGCGGGAAAGATATCGACACCCTCGCCGCCCACATCGATGTGCTCCCGACCCTGGCCGACCTCTGCGACATTCCCGTGACCGAAAAGTATCAGCCCGATGGAATCTCGCTGAAACCACTGCTCACCGGATCAGATCAGAAATGGACGCGGGAACACCACGTTGTGCAGTATCAGGGCGGCGCCTACGGCAAAGCACTCCCGCCGAAACCGTTCGAATACTCCGTCGTCATGACCGAACGGTGGCGTTTGGTGAATTCAGACGGCCAGAGCCTCTTCGACATCACAACCGATCCTGCCCAGCGAAAAGACGTAGCAGAATCCCACCCCGATGTTGTCGAACAACTGCGCACCAAATACCTGCCTTTCTGGGAAAAAGTTTCACCCCGGTTCACCCCCGTTCATATCGACCTCGGTAACTCCACCGACAATCCGACCGTGCTCTGCTCTCAGGACTGGTACATGGAAACAGGAAATCCACCCTGGAACTTCGGTTCGATCAAAAAGCTGCCCAAGGTGACCGGCCCGTGGAAGGTCGACGTGAAAAAAGCCGGCCGATACCGGATCACCCTGCGTCAACTGCCGGCTGAGGCAGACAAAGCGGTCGTCGCGGTAAAGGCAAAGATCGAGATCGCCGGCAAGACAGCCGAGCAACCGGTCGAACCCGGTAGCAAAGGTGTCGTATTCGAAATCGAACTTCCCGCCGGAAAGACAGATCTCGTCACCCACCTGACCAACGACAAAGGGCAAACCGGGGGAGCTTACTTCACCGAAGTTGAAGCCCTGTAGTCAATCCGACACACGATAGCGGGGTGCCGGGAATTTGAAATCATGGTACAGTTTCCGGGGATTTCTTCCGAAATTGAATGACTGATTTCATTCGGGACTGAATACAGAATCTCCGGAAACCTTTACCCATGGCTACACTATCTGGCACCAATCAGGATGATCGGGAACGCTTCGGCGAAAACACCCAATGGGAAGTGGTTCGTGCCGACATGTCAGACGATCGCAACTGGCTCGCTGATGCCCCGCTCTGCCCGCTGTTACAGATCCACCACATTGCCCACGTCGGCAGGATGTGGGCGAAAGCACCGTTCGAAGTGATTCGATCCGAAGCCTCCGGAACATTCGCCCTGATTGTTCTCGAAGGAGAAGGCGAGACCCTCATTGATGGAGAATGGAGAACCGTCGTCAAAGACGAAATCTGTCTCCTGCCCGCCTTTGTCCCCACCGCTATCCGGGCAAAAGGAAAAGGCACCTGGCACTTCGCGTGGGTACGCTATGAGGAAGCCAGGGAAACCTCCCCTATCCTTTCATCCAACAGTCCGGTCATACAAAAAGGCATCGTGCAGCCATTGAACCATGCCATCGCCGGGCTCGTTTCCGAGATGGATCGAAAAGAGGAATGCGAACCGTCCACCCTGCACCACTGGATCGAGCTGATTCACGGATTCGTTGCCAGAGCAGCCCGACCGTTTCAGGGAGACGACCGTTTGTGGCGGGTCTGGAGAGAAGTCGAACGCGACCTCGCCCGCGACTGGAAGCTAAAGGATCTTGAATCCATCGCACATCTCAGCCAGGAACACATGCGTCGCCTCTCCCACCAGCAGCTTGGGCGGAGCCCCATTCAGCAGATCACCCATCTCCGCATGCGACGCGCCGTCACCCTGCTGGCCACCACCGAGGAGAAAGTCGAGACCGTCGCCAGAGAAGTCGGTTACGAAAATCCGTTCACCTTTTCCAACGCCTTCAAACGCTGGACCGGCAAACGGCCATCGGACTACCGCGAATAATTCCGGAATCCGCGGGCGACTCTCGGCCCGCACCGTGACCCGCTCTTGCCGGAGAAGAAAAGCTGCCGCCGTTGTTGATATCAATTTCAGCGGAGCCCGAAACGAACCCTGACAAAGCCATATTTTCGCCATCCTCATCCTCCAGGTCATCTTCGGCATCCCCGGGCGAGACGGCTCTGTTGATAAGGGACTCCTGCATGTAGAGCTGGTAGCGCTCAGGATCTTCTGGGAAAAGCGCGATCAACACCCCCACCGTTCTGTGAAGCTCGACCTCCAGGTGATGGCGCGCCCCGCGGCGTATGGCTTCAGTAGCAGTTTTCTCACCCGTTGCCGTTTTGCTCGCCTCATGAATCGCCAGCCAGCGGTCCCGGAGCTTAGTAGCTTCAGTGACAATGTCCGGTCCCAGAGCCGCCTCATACTTCGTCACGCCCGATACCATATTGTCGAGATGCTTCATCATGACATCATCCCGCGACCGGAGCACCTCGCGCCTCCCTTTCGGAAACACCCGTTTCATTTCCCGGGACGGATCACCAAACTGAATCAAGACGAGCGCATGAATCCGCCTCATTTTCCCCGGTAATTCTTTTCTGAATTCTCTCTTGGTCAGTTTGGTTCCTTTGCGAATTCCCAGCATCGCAAAATCATCTGAAGAACAGCGAATCAGATTTTCCAGCGCATTTGTCAGCACATCGATCCGGTCATCCAGAAGATTCGCCGGGTTGTTGGCCGTCAGGCGTTGGATCAGATCACCTGCAAAAGCAATCAGAGCCGAAGCACTGATGTGACGATTTCTGAAGAGGTTACCAAAATAGCGTTTCATTCGTTTACTCATGTTTTTCGGGGTTCGTTTGAAACCCAGAAAAGCACCGGAATGAGTCGATTAAAAAGGTCACTGGGTCGTTTTGGTCGTTTTTGAGCAATTTTTTTCACTTTTTTTGCCCCGAATGACTCCTTCAGAAAAAAACGCCGCCGATTTTCCCGACGGAAACCGGTTTCCGAATCAGAAATCCCCCGAAAGAATGAGACAACGGTCGGTGTCCGAAATCGAATCGACCAAAAGAACAGGACAACAGCCGGTGTCCCAAATCGAATCGACCAAAAGGAAGGGACAACAGTCAGTGCCCGAAATCCAATCGACCAAAAGAACGGGACAACAGTGAGTGGTCGAAATCGAATCTACCAAAAGAGCGGAACAACGGTCAGTGCCCGAAATCGAATCGACCAAAAGAACGGGACAACAGCCGGTGCTCGAAATCGAATCGGCCAAAAGAGCGGGACAACAGTCAGTGCCCGAAATCGAATCTACCAAAAGAGCGGAATAACGGTCACTTTCGATTTCGGCATACGGCAACCCACTCACGCAGAGGTCACTTTCGATTTTGAAAGTGCCCTTTGCGGCCCCTCACTGAGAATTCATCACCCGCAGAGGTGTCCCGGGTGAGGTAGGAATCTGTATATCAAGACCAACGTATCGGTTTCCCCGACAACGCATTCTCTGCTGTTGAAGCGATTAACCAACCCGAATTGAACGACTGAAATTTTCAGAACGAAAGCCATTGTTTTCGCCAGCCAACCCGTTTTTCGAGCTCAAAAAGTATCCCAAAGGGATTCCTCAACACAGCCCGGGGTTGCGGCAGCTACCCCGGGACAATTATCGAAATACTTCCATACCCCAAAGGGGTTCCGTAACCCCTTTGGGGTAAATGATGGGCCCATATTCCAGTCCCGGGGTAGCTCCGCAACCCCGGGCTCTGCTACGAAATCCCCTTGGGATTTTCCTGGCACCCGAATCGATTTTTATACGCTCATATTGGCCGAACCAATAGGGTCTGATCAATGAACCAACCCTATCCGTTCGTTTTAAACAAAAAACACGCCTCAAAATAAGATGCGCAATGACACCCCCTGTCACTTCGCAAACTCACCAATCGACACGAAGATCAATCTCCACCCACGACCAGCTTATTGGGCCTGGACCAGGTGATTCGTCCGAGGAGCAGGTCGCCTTTGGCTCCGCGTCTGGGCATCCATTCCCCCGCCGTCACCCACGACTCGGTGGGGCTGGCATTGGTGACGTGGAAGTTGCCCATTAAAGCGACTCCGTCGGGATCGTTCACGCCGTCACCGACGAGCGGCAAAGCAACGCGCTCTGTATCGCGAATGAGGCAGACCTTTTCTGTATCCACTTGCGCCACCCACAGCGGGGAACGCCAGCGAATTACTTTCTCGTTCGATTCGTCCTTGCGGGTGTAGACGAGAAACAAACCATCGGAATGTGCCAGCCAATGCTGCTGGGTCGTTGACATGCCGATCGGATCACCATCGTCCCATGTCCATTTCTTTTTCTCGCCGTAATTCAAGCCGTCATCACTCACGGCAACGTAACCGCTTCCATCCTCGGCCCGGATGGTGAGATAGAATTTCCCGCCGAATTGAACGAGCGAAGGTTCAAGCAGGCCGCGTCCTTTATTCAAGGTCAGGGGCGGCCCGACCTCGGCGATCTTTAACGTTTCGCCGTCAAACGTGCAGCGCACTCCGGCGACCATCCGGCTCTCGGATTTCGGACCGAAGGTGAATGACATCATGATATCGCCATTCGGCATGACCACACGCTGCCCGCAATTGTTGGTGTAGATGTGTGACCCGCGTGGATCATCCCACTCAAGAATTTTCCGTTCAGACCAGCTGCCGTCTTTCCTTCGCACACTGTAAACCGGGTAGCGTGCCAACTGATCGCCCTTCGCGAAACGCGGCCCCTTGTAGAATACGACATGCCCCATTGCCAGCACCGTTCCGCTTTGCGGATGATACTGCGGCACAACATCACAAACGCCGGCCTTTAATCCTTCATGCCCCGGAACAGGATCTCGCCCCAGTGCAGCAATGGGTTCAGGATCGCTCCACGTTTTTCCGATGTCCCGTGATTCGCTCCAGTGCACCTGTCCGAAATAATCAGAGCCGCCGATCTCCTGAAGGTTCATCAAGGCGACGGGAGGCCCGCTTTCCTGCGGCACCAGACAGGCGCGGGGATGAAACCAGGTAAGCGAAGAGCCATCCCGATTCTTGCGCAGAGTGACTTTCTCGATCGATTCGATGAGGGGCTCCGCTGCCCGCAGGGAAATGGAGAATGATAAACACAGGCAACACGCGACAAAGGCTTTCATGCCTTCGATTAGAGCGGGAATCTCCTTTTGAAGAAAGAACGCAATGCGGCCTTTCGTTTACGGTAAATGGGAAAAGAAGGCGTGGCCTTGCAAGGCAGGTCTCACGGTTGGAACTTCGCAATCCGGGTCTCGACGTCTTCACTGAATCGACGGATCGCGTCGGTCGTGAATGCGATCGGGTCAATCGACGGATCAACGACTAAGGGCGTGAGGTCCATCGCGAAGGAAAGTTGATCAGCTTCATCGGTGGCGTGACTCTCGAAGAAAGTCGCGTTTGCTCTGCGTCGACCGAGTGTCGCGATATCGTAGCGTTTACCGCCCGCGATCTGGGAATCGAAAATCCCATTGAGTGCCATGGCCAGGTTTTCATGGGCGGAGACGTCGAGCGCGACTTTTTCCGAATCGTTCATCCAGTCGAGACCGCGCCACACTTCGCAACCCAACACGCGTTCGGGACGATCGGCTTCGGGCAAAGCCCGCATCGCCTGGATCGCGGCGAGCGCCACGGCGATATGAGTATCGTGCTTGTCCGCAAGATTGTGAGTGTATACGACTTTGGGCCGGCAGATCCGGAGGATTGCCTCCAAATCTTCCGCGAGAGAATTGTTCGCCGGATCTTTGATCTCTTTGCTTGGAAAAGCCAACTGCCACATCGCTCCGAACTGTCCCACCTGTGCGGCATCGTTTTGTTCCTGGATCCGGACCACTTTCATTTCCTCATCGCTCATGTCGGCATACGGACCTGAGCGCGGACTGCCACCTCCATCCGTGCAGGTGACGCCACCAAACCACTCGGTCTTGTTGTGAAAGCAATTCAGGATCCCGTGAAATGCCATGAATTCGAGATCGTCCTGGTGCGCCCCGATACCAAGGTGGGTGATGCGGGGCAGCGCTTCTGATTCAGATACTGAATCCGGAATGAAAAGCCGGGCGGCGGATTTGCTGAGTTCCATCTTCTTGTCGGAGTCTGTTTATTTGATTGCAGGAAGGCTCGCGGCAGCAACGGCCTGGCCATGTCGTTTCTCTTTCTCACCGGGAGTTCGGAAGCGGATGGACTCAGCGAGCTCCGGAAATTCAATCTCGAGAACTTGCTTCGCCTGTGCCAACAGGATGTCGCCGCCAACACCGGAAGTCACTCTTCCCAGGGCCAACACCTGATTGATGTCGTAGAAATCGGCGTAGTGGGCCACGGCATAGCCGAAATACCGTCCGATGGATTCGAAGATTTGTTCGCCCGCTTTGTCCCCGCCCTCGGTTCGCTTTTGAACTTCTTTGAGCCGATCCGGAAATCCCATCTCCGATGGGAAATCGAATCCCACTTCCGGAGTCGCCAGTCGAGCCACCGCTTGTTGACAAAGATACTGAGCACCGACACCCACACCACCGGACCACTCGTCCGCGGGGGCATCGGTCCGGTAGTCGAGCGGGGCAAAAGCGAGTTCATTCAGCCAGGTCGTGATATTGCCTCCCGGCGTCACATAGCCAACCGCTTCACTCGTTCCCATCGCCACTCCCAGCACGCCGGTATCGCCACTCGCCATCGAGCCGGCCAGGGCCGTGACCTCGCCGTCGTTCACGATCTCGAACGGCACGCCGCCCCACTTTTCCTGAACCTCAAAGAACAACCGTCGCACCCGGCTTTCGAACACATCATCCGGCACCCCGCGAAACAGCGAACCGACCCGCGCCTCGTTGTTCACGTAGATTCCCGCCGCGCTTCCACCGATCGCATCCACCCGCGGAAGGTGCTCAGCGGCACGCTCCAGGCTGTGCTGAATCCCATCGAGATGATACTGCGGGTCGCTCTGGAAATACGGATCCCACTCGACTTCCTCCGAGAAGACGACTTTCCCATCAATCACCGCCGCGCATTTCCGGTCGCTTCCTCCGAGATCAAACCCGATGCGGCACCCGTCAAGATGCCCACCCAGCGACATCACGGATTCATTGGTCGCGGGCAATTCATCCACTGTCTCCAACACCACGATCTCGAACGTATTCCGGTAAGCCTTCGTTCCCATGAAGTCCGAGTCGAAAGCCCGGGCTCCGTTCGGCTGATACAATTCCGCAATCTGCTTCGACAGTTCCGGATTTCCTCCCAGGTAAACCCGATAGCCGCCCCGCTGCCACAGCAGAAACTTCACCAGTCGCTCCACGTAGCGGAAATTCAGCGACTCCGCGTCCGCGTTTTCCTTCGCAAGAAGCGCTGTCTCGTATACCGAGACGCTTCCGTCGGGTTGTTCGAGAGCGATTCCGAACGGTCGTTTTTCAGAACCGGAATCCTGAACGGTCTGGCGAAAAGAGCGGTTCCAAAGTGCAGCCGGAACGAATCCGGGATCCAGCGGGGGAGAGAGTTTCGGGAGGATTGTCATGATGAGTTACGGGTTGGGAGATCGATTTGTCAGTGTCACAAATAACGCCCAAGCCTTCAACCTATCCGAAAGAGGGGGGTTTTAGGAGTGGAAATCAAACCGCGTTTGAGCCCGGTTTCGAAGGAAACACGCACACGGATAGCCCTCCCGCAGGTGCGGATGGCAGAACGATTGTTACTCCATCCCCCGTCGAACGAAGTAACGGCATGATTCACCCCATCCTTATTCCTTGTCTTCCAATTGCAGCACATCGGCTTTCAATAGAACCGCTTGAAGTATATCGGCCTGATCGAACTCCGGCGTTCCTTCCGGTTTCCAGACTCCAATGATACGGATCATGCCAGAATGGATTATCAATGAGGAATTCACTTCAGTTCGATGGAAATTTGTGGACGGGGCGTCCATGAACAGGTTCCCATTCGCATCCAGTTCCGCCTCACCCGAAACGACCGGAGGTGCGTAGTCGTAGTTAAAGCTGAGATTCAAATCGATCGTCGTATTGTCGGCTCCAAGAACGGGGTCTACTTCCAACGAAGTGCCCACCAGTCGAGTTTCGATTTCACCGCTCATCGCGGAATTCTTCAGGATGGGCTTCGGTTGAGGCTGGGGTTTCGCTGCCTCACCCTCGTTGTTGTCTTCAGGAGTCGGTGCTGGAGCGCCCGGTTCCCCTGTTGAAAGCGCATACGCACCAACATTGAAGGGATGGTTTCTCCCCGACTCGACTTTAAACCGTTGACCTGATCTTCCTTCACCCCAAATGGTTCGAATGATGGATGCCTGTCCTTGTTCGGCAGCGGCCTGCAATTCGTTCCAGGCTTTTGTGTGATCCGCAAAAGATCGCGACTCCCTCGTCAGGCGGCGGATCAATCCAGCAGGCCCCTGCACCACGTGCACTGTGACACCGATCGATTTTTCGACCCCGGAAGTAATGCTACTGAGGTAAATCTCAACCAACTCAATGTGCTCTGGCAAATTGCGAACCACCAACTCGCCTGTTGAAGCGATGAAGTTTGCCGATGACCCCACTGGAAATGGAATCCCTGCCGCTTCGAGAATCTCCTTCGCCGTGACCTGTTTTGTGAATCTAGGTTCGTCGACTGGATCAGCAAAAGGATCTCCTGCTGCGGTGGAACCCCCGCCACCTGAGCTCACGAACGTGGGCGGAATGATGAAGCGTCTCACGATCATTCCGGGAGGCAATTCTCCGGGAAGGTTCTCGTATTGAGGTGGCCCTTCCGGAACTTTACCGATCTGATCTCCCAGATTCGTCAGCATCTCTTGAACGCGAGGCTCTGGTAGCGGTAGAACGGGCACGATCACTGCTTCCACCAAAGCCGCCTGAAGTACGTCGTCGTTTCGGCCCTCAACAGATTCCGGCTTCCAAACTCCGAGCAATTTTGCCTGGCCACTGTGAAGTGTGAGCTGGGTAATTGCTTTAGCTTTGTGCTCATCGATTACAGCCATGGCAAGATTACTTCCTCCACGTTTCGTAATCGGGGCTTTCCGTTTCCGAACGGGCGCATAATCAAATTCAACACTGATATTAAGGTCGATTGTGAGATCATCGCCCCCAATAACCGGATCCATTTCCCAGTTAATTCCACTGGTTGATTCCTCAGACATGAACTCAATCCAATCCGATTGGTCAGCTGATATTTCGGTCGCAGCCAATCCTTCAATATTGCGTCGAATCGTTCCTCTTTGCCCGGATCTGGCTTCCTGACTCAGTGACGCGACTATCTTGGCTTCACCGTTGTCGGTCGCAGCCAGCAACGCTTCCAGCACTTTAAGATGATCTGCTGATTTCGATGCGAACTCGATCTGTTCACGAATCAAACTGGATTCAGCTTCGAAAATCGTGAGATCGCACGCCAGGTATTTTTCAGATTGAAACCGAGCTGCTTTTGCCAGATTCCCAATCGAAATTTGCGCCCCTCGCGGAAGTCGTGCGGCGAGTGTCGAAGTCTCAGGATCAAAAACGTAAACCGCCCCCTTCGGTGATGCCACGCCAATGAAATCCAGGAAATGAGTCACGATGTCATTGGAGTTTTTAATAAACTTTAAAAGCGTCTCATCATTGGCTCCCGCTGGTGGTATTTCCGGACTTTTGATGAAACCGCGTTTTGGCGAAGTGAATCCATTGATCAAAGCCGGTTCGGGAAATTGATGGTATTCGATGACCCATTCATTGGAATCGTTCGCGGCGTCCTGAGCTTGGGACTGGTAAGCGACTCCTATAAATAGAATGAAAAAAAGATGTAAGAACCTCATGCCTGACTTCACCACGAAACACACCCACGGGGAAGCTTTTTCCAGCAACCGGAACGGCCAAAGCGTTGCTTCAAGCGGCGCACTGTCCCCGATCAGAGGCCGGCCAATGTGATGGCCTTGCGAATTGCGGTGACCGTGGCTTCGGCGGCCGGATCATTCTCCAGCTGATTGAGAGGTTTATTGAAAGGCTCGGCCCGGACAGGACCATCGAAGCCGACGTCTGCGAGAGCGTTGAGAAATCCTTTGATATCAATCACTCCCGTGGCAGCGGGCAGCTCCCGTCGATTATCGAGTTGCTCTTCCACCGGGATTCCTTTGGGTGCGTCATTGAGATCGCAAACGACGATGTCAGCGTTCGTCAGCGTTCGAATATCGTCTGGTGACTCTCCAGCAGTATACCAATGCCAGCTATCGAGGACAAAACCGAGGTTCGGCTGATCAATTTCGGCGATCAATTCCTTAGTCTCGACCATGGTGTGAATGAATGAGTGACGCTGACTCGTCCACAGCGTTTTTGTTCCGACATATTCCAGTCCGAACCGGATCCCGTGATCGTTGTAAACCTTCATGATCTCGCGGAGACGGGTGACATGCTGGCGGAAATTGGCGAGGTAGTGAAGCGAGTCGTGAAACGGCTTGAGCCAGGTTCCCGCCCGGGTCGCTCCGGCATCCTGAAGGGCGGCGGCGTGTTTGGGTAGTTCTGCCATTCCTTCCTGAAACTTTTCTTCCGGGCCACGGAAATCCACAGTCAATCCGGCAGCGCCCCACTTGAGATTCTTCTCCGCCAGTTCAGCAACAACCTCTTTACGCTGCACGGCATCGAGCGATGACAGGAAATGGCTGTTTGGCTGAACGGATTCGAACCCGGCTTTCTGAGCCAGAGCAAGGATCTCCCGCGGCTCCGCCTTGATCCCAACAGCGCCGGGAGTCAGGTCGACGGTGAATTTTCGTTTCCGGGTTTGAGCAAAGGCCCCGGGAATGGGCATCGCTCCGGCGACCAGGCCAGCTGCGAGAGTCTTTTTGAGAACGCTTCGTCGATCAGTTTTCATGGGCGGGATCATTGCAGATCTTCAAAAGAACTGTCAAGGTGTGCAGTCCGAAGTTCCCGTCCGTGTTCGCCGAAGGTTTGATTCAGCGCGTAATTTTGAGGTGCTCGATGAGCGCCTTCCGGTCTTCCTCTTTCAGAAGTCCCTGAAATTCCATCCTGGTCCCGGGAGCGAACTTCTTTGGCGCTGCAAGAAACTTATCGAGCAGCTCGGGAGTCCATCGTTCGCTACCTCTCCGGCGAACATTGATGAGCGCTGCTGAGTATTCAAAGTCCGTGCCCGATGCAATCGGCCGATCCCAGAATCCGTCGAGGTCGGGAGCGGGAAAGCCCACGCGGTGATTGCCCGGCGTACCGTGACAGCCTGAGCAGAGAATCGCGAGGGTCGCACCCCGCTCCTTCATATCCATTGCCGCGATCTGGGATTCATCGATGACGTAGTCTCCCCTCATTTTCATTAGAGCCGTGAGTTGTTCCTCGCTCATCGATGCCCGGATCTTCCGGTAAGCTTCCGCTTCGATCCGGGCGGCCTCCGCTTCGAGGCTGCCCATTGCGGCTGAAAGTTTATCGAATTGCGACTTATCGAAAGCCGTGGGATCGCTCCGGAGCAAGCCGAGCTGATTGAGAAACAGGTGGCGGCTCTCCAGGAAATCACGAACGACCGGAACCTGAATTCTGATAGCGTCTTCGATGTAGGCCTGCTGCTCACGATTGAGCAAAGCAAAGAAATCTTTGGCGATGGTTCCTCGACTGGCAGCGTGTCCGCTTTTGTGCCGAATCGCGACGAATCCGAAAAACTGAGCGGGCTGACCAATGGGGATGATCTCATTGGATTCAGGTGTGCCCGTCAGCCAGGAGAAAGCTTTGGCGTAGAGGTCTTCGAGCTGCTTGGAATCATCGCGGTCCATACCCGGAGCTTCCACACGGGTTCCCTTTCCGTATTTGCCGGCGCTTTCGGCATCGGCCCGCCATCCTTTCATGAGCTCCCGTTGTGAATCGGTCATGGAATCTTCGAACGCGGCAAACGCGCTGGCTTCGTGAACAGCCACCTCAGCTTGCAGCATGGAAAAACGTATCCCGCGCTCTTCGAGCGTATCGCGATCAATCGGCAGACCGGTATAAAGATGATCTTCAAGCAAGGTCAGGATTTCCTCCCGGGATTTCCACCAATCATTCAGCGCCTGTTTCTCCGCTACGACCGCTTCAGCCATTCGCTTGCGTTGTTCTTCCGTGGCGATGGCGAACATGGCCCGTCCCAGCATTCCCCGGTTCGCCGCACGACCGCTCTGGTAGCGCAGTGCGACAAAGCCGAAAAACTGCGCGTTCTTGCCGATGGAAAGCTTCTCGTTGTCGGCCGGTGATCCGGAGATCCAGGCAAAGCCTTTTGAAGCAAGCGCATTTTGCATGTCCTTCTCTCCACGAAGCCCGCTGTATTCTTCAGCACTCCAGGCATCCGCATCCTTTTTATCCGGCTTATTTTTTCCTCCACCACCGCCTTTTCGCTCTTTCTGAGCCAGAGCAGACGGGGCTGATAAAATCACCAGAGCGATACAAAGGACGAACGAACAGCCCCTGTTAATCAAAAGGAGAATCGACCTCTTGGTCGTCTTGCGAAGCTTAACGGCCGATCGCCCGGGCCATAGCCGGGACCGAACGCGACCTGACCGGCGGATCGATTCCTCATTCCCTGTCAGTTGATCAGATTTTGCGGACATTTCAGGGCAATTGCCTCTGCCTGCAGGGGTTTTGGAGTGAGCGTTCATGATTACCAGATGAGCAAACCACAGGAATATTACGCGAGGATTATGGAATCATTTCAGTGACGAAATGTCCCGCCTGGATTTGGCCCCTGCCCGGCATGGGCAGTGAAGGATCAGACCCGGGGCGCTTGCAGAGCGGCAGAGAGAATCCAAGATCTTTAGGTGTTTCCCGCCAATCTGACTGACATGATCCTGAAAAGCGGACCGGGTGAGGTGTATTCAGCTCAATGTGGCTGAGATTCTTCAGAAACTGAAGGAACGTCTACCGGGATGAGAGTGATGAACCGGTAGAGAAAGTCGGTGCCAAACTTCGGTGCTGTTCCTGTGATTTCACCAAGATGGCAGAAGGGGTGGGATTCGAACCCACGGTACCTTGCGGTACGGTAGTTTTCAAGACTACTGCATTCGACCACTCTGCCACCCTTCCGTAAGCTGTAAGCCGTTGAGATCTTTTCTCCATTTTTGCCGGTTTGGCAAGGGCGGATTATCCGAATCCTTTTTCTTTGAGCGTTTTTTGCAGTTCGCTCTGGAAAACACGCAATTGAGCCTCTGATGGCCGGAAATCCGGATCCGGGCCTGGATCGACGCCCAAACGCCCGAATTGATCCAAATACCAACCCAATGTCTTGCCTCCATCAAAGGTGACTTTCCCGCTGACAATCATCCCGGGGCGAACCAATTCGTCGACGGTGATATCCGCTGTAGCCGTTTCAGGATCTCCCTGATCGGGGATTTCGCTGAATTCCTGTGGTCCGTCTGATTCGATGTCGTCATCAGCCTCCGGCGCCTCTTCTCTGGGCTGTTCCTCGGGTTCGGGCTCTGGTTCGAGGGATTTTTTTGGTGGGTCGGGCAGAAGGCTGACCCCGATATCCTCCATCAGGAACCGCATTTCCATGTAGGTCACTTTAACATCCATTTCTTCGGCAAGACGCCGCTGGATGTCTGAAAGGTTTGCACCTTCGTCGGCCCATGACTGGATTTCGGCGATCTGGGTTTCGCTAAGAGATTTGGCTGCGCTCATCGGGCCGACTGTGGATGGTATTTATCTAAAAATCAAAGGCCTTCGTCATTGTCTGAGAACCGGATTTCGTGGCTCCAAATAGCTAGCCTGCAAAAGGTAGAGACTTTTGGCGTGCTATGCGAAGATGCAGCATTGAAATGGATCACTTTCATTTTTGCTGCCGTATTTTTGTCGGCAACGGCAGGATCAACTTTTGCACAGGGCACCGGGGCTGAGACGGTGGCTCCGCTCAAGAAGGTCGCGGACATTCGTGTGCTTTCATATGAAGAGGCGGCCAATGCCATGCCGGTGAAACTGCGGGGGGTCGTCACCGCGCATATCAATACCGGTTTTGATTTTCAGGATCAATCAGGCGGGATCTTTGTCCGCACCAACGGTGAAATCCCACCGATCGGAACCACCGTCACGGTGGAAGGCCGGTTGTCGCAGGGGGAATACAGTCCTTTTGTCGATTCCACCCTGGTTCTGGAGGTGGGAACGGGAAAAATGCCCCGTCCGCTGGGATTGGCGCCTGAATATCTGCTGACCGGGGCGGCTGATAACCACTGGGTGCAAACTCAGGGAACGGTCGTCTATGTCCAGCCGGGAGACGGAAAGCGCAGGCGTTATCTCACCCTGGCCACCGGGACGATCGATTTGGAAATCCGGATCGGCAATGAATACGCAGATATCTCGGGAACGGATTTCGATGCGCTGGTGGGTAACAATCTCCAGATCGAAGGAACCTGCGGTCCGTTGTTCAATGACAAGAAACAACGGATCGGGTCGTTCGTGACCTGCCCCGACATGAAATTTGTAAAGGTCCTGACAAATCCTCAGGTCTCGGTCGACACGATGGAGGTCACGCCTATTCCGCAGATTCGCAGTTGGAATCAGAATCAACGGAACAGTAAAGCGGGAGGAGTGGTGAAAACGCGGGGGTATGTGACCACTGTTGAAGGAAACCGTGAGTTGGTGATGCAGGACGGCAAGCGGGGGATGCAGGTTAAGCTGGCCCGGAAACCGGACTTCGAGATCGAACCGGGCGAGGCGATCGAGGCAACCGGGTTTCCTGTTGCTTCAGGATTCCACGTCGAGCTTCGCTACGGGGTGGTCAAAAAGCTGGACGGGGATGATCTTCCCAAGAGATTGCCGAAACCGGATGAAGAATCAGATATTTTGTCCACTGCGGCAGCGTTTTCAGAAGTGTCCCGCATGGCCAGGCTGGTCGAGATCCGGCCGAACTCAGACAACCGTGAAGTCGCCGTGCTGGAGATCGGTGAGCACCTGGTTCGGGGTGTCTTTGCTCCGGCTGCTGTGGTTCCTCAGAAGCTGGAACCCGGGAGCATCGTCCAGGTGACCGGTGTGAAAATGGTGGATGCGGATGTGAATGGGGAAATCAAATCCGCCTGGCTTTCGCTTCGCGGGCCGCAGGACCTGGAACTGATCAGCAAGCCATCGTGGTGGACCCCGGCGCGGTATTTGATGGCGATCGGACTGCTCGCTGTTTCGGTGGTGGCCGCCATTATGTGGCTCACGGCACTGCGTCGACAGGTCACGGCGCAGACGGCAACGATCGAACACCAGGCTCAGAAGAACGCCACACTGGAAGAGCGGAACCGTATCGCACGTGAATTTCACGACACGTTATCCCAGGGCTTTGCCGGAGTCGGGTTCCAGCTCGCATCGGTGGAAAATGATGTCTCCAGAAACCCTGAGCGCGCTCGCGAAAAACTGGAGCTCGCCCGGCGAATGGTGGAACACAGCATGGCGGAGGCGCGTCAGTCGCTGACAAATCTGCGAACTCCGCTCCTTGATGGACAAAGCCTCAGTCAGGCCATTGAAATCGAGGCCAAAAGACTGTGTGAGACCGCCGGGATCAATTTGAAGTCGGAAATCGATACGCAAGGAGCTGGATCTCTGTTGCCGGAGAAAACACAACATGAGGTGCTACGAATCGTCCTGGAATCCATTGCCAACGCCGGCAAGCATTCCCGGGCAAACACCCTCACGCTCACCATGAAAGGTGAAGACGACTTGCTGAAGATTCGGGTGATGGATGACGGCATCGGATTCGATCCGGAATCCTTCCGTGATGATGACGAGCACTTCGGACTTCGCGGAATGCGTGAAAGAGCCCGTCAGATCGGTGCTGATTTACGTATTGAAAGCGCCAAAGGAGCGCCTTCCATTGTTTCTTTACAATTGCCTTTGCCAGAACCGATACCAACCCCGGAAGAAACTACCCATGATGAATGATATTCGCGTAATGTTAGTCGATGACCACCTCGTGGTAAGAAAAGGTCTGGCCAGTCTGCTTGAAGACGAAGATGATCTCACCGTGGTGGCCGAAGCCGGGAGCGGAGCGGAAGCGATTGCCCAATACTCGGCGACCAAACCCGATATTGCGGTGCTTGATCTGCGGTTGCCTGATATGAGCGGGATCGAAGTGGCACGGGCTTTGAAAGAGTTGAATGCTGACGCAAAGCTCATGATCTTATCAAGTTTCAGACAGGAGGAGGACGTCCACCGTGCCTTCGAAGCCGGGGTTCTGGGATACCTTTCCAAAGACGCGAGCAGTCCCGAGTTGCTTGAGGCCATTCGGGAAGTTGCCGAGGGTCGGCGCTGGGTTCCTGCGCGGGTCTCGCAGCTTTTGGCGAAGCACGCTTCGGAAAATCACCTGTCTAAACGAGAAACAGAGATCCTCGCCCTGATCGCAAATGGAATGGCCAACAAAGAGATCGGTGCCCACCTGAACCTTGCCGAAAACACGATCAAAAATCACGTGAAGTCGATTTTGGCAAAGCTGGGGGCGCGCGATCGAACCCACGCAGTGACCGAAGGTCTAAAGCGCGGGATCCTGCAACTGACCGAGCCGAAGCGTCTTTAAGGGAGGCTCACAGAGTAACCGACTGGGCATCTGTGATGCCTTCGATCTCTTCGAGCTTTTTGAGCGTCGCCTCGCAGACAGCGGAATCGAGATTCAACACAACCAGTGCCTGTCCGCCGACCTTGTTCCGGCTGAGTGACATGTGGGCGATGTTGATGTTGTTTTCACCGAGGACACGTCCCACATTGCCGACCACACCGGGTTTATCGGTGTTCTCAAGCAGCAACAGGTTGCCGGTCGGCTCGGCTTCGACAGAGCGCCCGCGAATTTTTACGATGCGTGGAAGGCTTCCGAAAAACGAACCGGCAACGCTGGTGGTTTCTCCGGAATTCTCCACTTCGATTTCGAGAAGTTCGGTGTATTCCCCGAGTCCGGCAGGGCGGGACTCAGTGACTTCGATGCCACGGTCTTCAGCCATGGTCGGCGCATTGAGATAGTTGGCAGAGCCTGCTCCGGCGCTGACTTCGAAGAATCCTTTCAGCGCAGAACGGGTCACCAGAGTGGTGTCAATGTCACTGACTTTGCCGCTGTAATTAATCTTAAAGGTTTCCGGATGTTGCGGGGAGATCTGGGCTGCAATTTTCCCGAGTGTCTCAGCAAGCTCCAGGTAAGGCCCGATTTCGGCCAAAGTTGCTTCATCAACGTTCGGCATGTTGACCGCGTTGACGACAGTCCCGTTGAGGACAGTGTCGCGAATCGCCCGCGCGATATCGATACCCACATTCTCCTGAGCTTCTTCGGTGGAAGCACCGAGATGCGGGGTTAATACAACTTCCTCCCGTTTCAAAAGCGGATTATCTGCTGCCGGCGGTTCTTCTTCAAACACATCGAGCGCAAGCCCGGCGAGCTTCCCGCTTTCGATCGCTTCAAGAGCCGCTTTTTCATCGATCAAGCCACCACGGGCACAGTTCACGATGCGAACGCCGTCTTTCATGTTGGCGAGGCGCTTCGCATTGATCATGTGAGTCGTCTCAGGCGTCTTCGGCATGTGCATGGTGATGAAATCAGCCTGCTCGGTTGCCTCATCGACCGTGTCACAAAGCTCGACCCGCATGGCTTTCGCCCGGCTGGCGGACAAATAGGGATCATAAGCCACGACCCGCATTCCGAAGCCCATCGCGCGACGGGCGAATTCTCCGCCGATCCGGCCCATGCCGAGAATCGCGAGCGTTTTGTTGTAAAGCTCAACACCTTTGTAAGCCTTGCGACCTTCCTTGAACCGGCCTTCCATCACGGAATTGTGGGCCTGAGGGATGTGTCTCGCCATGGCCATCATCAGAGTGAAGGCATGTTCAGCGGTGGAAATTGTGTTCCCGGTCGGGGTATTCATCACAACCACACCGTTTTTGGTTGCCTCAGGAATATCGATGTTATCAACACCCACACCGGCGCGACCGATAGCCTTGAGTGTCCCCGCTCCTGCCTCGATGACAGATTTCCGGACTTTGCACTCAGATCGCACAATCAAACCGGAGTATTCGGAAATCATGCCCGCGAGCACTTTTTCCTGTTCATCCTTGTCGGGCATCGCACCGATTTCAGGCTTGAAATCGATCTCGAGATCCGGTTCAGCTTCCAGTTCGGCAACTCCTGTTGCAGAGATCTGGTCAGCAATGAGCACTTTGTATTTGGCCATCGTGATAGGGTTTTTTTGAGTGAGCGGGAAGTTAGGGGAGCGAAGGCGTCGTGCAAGCGAATTGAGTGGCGAATCCCGGCACTTTTCGTATCGAAACCGGAAGCGTAAAACACGGTCACGATCCAACAGGGTTCGTTTGCCAAACCAACCCTGTCTGATCGAAAAAGAGAGGTCGCTTCGCGGCTGGAATCCCTATGGTTCGGGGCTTTCGCAGGTAAATGCCGAAAGTGGATCAAACCTGCGGAGCGGTTGCCGTTTGAGGCTCAATACGAGGGCCAATGGGTGAAAACCTTATTGGGCCATGCCCCGGTTGGGGCATAAGCAATCAAACATTAAGAAGGTCGTGCCCCGGTCGGGACATGGGCAAACAAACGTTAAGAAGGTCGTGCCTCGGTTGGGGCATGGGCAATCAAACGTTAAGAAGGTCATGCCCCGGTTGAGGCACGAGCAAAAAACTGTTCACTGGGTGGGTGCGGGATTCGGGCATGACCAAAAAAGTGTTAAGAAGGTCATGCCTCAACCGGGGCAGCACCCAAATTATGCCTTTTTGGACGCGTCTGGTTTTGGGAGCAGCCCATTGACCGGTGATTCGGAGACAGCACGGCTGAAATTGGGGCAATTTATCAGAGATTTGCGTACGTTTTGATTCGGATAGGGATGAAATACGGGGTTTGGGTGGGTTACCCGATTGGGACACCTCCTTTTAGCCGTTTATTTGCTCGTACCCATTTTTCAGTGGCCGTGTTTCACCGGTGGTTTGGGTGAAATCAGGCAATGTGGGTTGTCCAAAATCTACAAGCAGGCTGGATTTGGGGATTTGAGGGCGATTTTCTCCGATTTTCCGGAGCCAATGCAGCGAAAAAGGGCCTGATGATCGGGAAATGAAGCGAACTCCAGTGGAGGAATCCACGGAAATGGCCCTTTTCCGGTGAGAAGTCAGACGTTTTTGCCTCATGTGAGGCATCTACGAACAAATGCTCACCACGTGACACCGGATTTTACTTTACCCCGAGGGCACGGGTATCCCCGTCCCCGGGAAAAATACCCATTCTTGTCATCCCGACGAAGGAGGGACCTGTCCCTGGCTCTACGTTGGGAATAGACGGACGGGGTGGAACGACATCTCGCGCTCACGCCCTGCGAAGCCGGTGACGCTCAGTTAAGGCAACCCGACTTTAACGCTTCAGGGCTTCGGGGCAGGTCCCTCCTTCGTCGGGATGACAGGGGGGTCGATCAGTGCTTGAAGTTTTTTTGCCGAAATCATCACTTGGCGGGCTTTGATTCATGCTTTTTTGTCGGGCAATGGGAATTATGCAACGCAAAACCAAAATCATCGCGACTCTGGGACCGGCCACTGATTCGGAGGAAATGGTGGGCAAATTGATCAGTGCGGGCGCCAATATTTTCCGGCTGAACATGAGCCATGCGGCCCATGACTGGACACGCGATGTGGTGGCACGGATTCGTTCGCAGTCTGAATCGATTGGCCGGGGGGTGGCAACTTTGGTTGATCTTCAAGGCCCCTCGATCAGGACAGGAGACCTTGACGAACCGATCGTGCTCAAAAAGGGCGATGTTTGCGAATTCCGGAATGCAGATCTCGACCCCGGTGAAACCTATTCGACAACAACGAATTACGATGGTCTGTCTGATGATGTGAAAGTGGGGGATGTGATGCTGGTCGACAATGGCGAGATACATTTCAAAGTCACCCGGCAGGAAGCGGGCCGGTTGATTTGTGAAACATTGACCGCAGGCAAAATGGGGTCGCGACGACACATCAATCTGCCCGGGGTGAAGGTAAATCTGCCTCCGCTGACAAAAAAGGATATCCGTGATCTGGAACTGGCGGCCGAGCTGGATGTTGACTTCGTAGCGATCAGTTTTGTGCGGGACGCGGAGCACGTGCGTGATCTGCGGGCTCAGCTCGAAGAGCGGGATTGCCGGGCGAAAATCGTTTCCAAAATTGAAGATCAGGAGGCGATGCGGAACCTCGACGAGATTATCACGGCATCAGATGCGATCATGGTGGCCCGCGGCGACCTGGGTATCGAAGTTCACATCGAGGAATTGCCGGTGGTGCAGCGGACTATTCTCCGGGAGTGCGCCCGGATTGGTCGCAAGGTGATCGTGGCGACTCACATGCTGGAGTCGATGATCGAAAACCCGGTGCCAACCCGTGCTGAAGTGACTGATGTGGCGAATGCGGTGTTCGAGCAGGCCGATGCGGTGATGGTGAGTGGAGAAACCAGTGTGGGCAAATATCCCATCAAGTGCATCGAAACTCTGGACCGGATCACCCGGCGCATTGAACAGGAGCCCGGGGCCGGATTTTGCAAAAACATCGAGCTGAAAACGGAGAAGCAGCAGACGGTGAAGTCAGCCGTGGTCCTGGCGAACTCATTGCCGGATTCCAAACTGATCATCTTTACCGCTCGAGGTGTTCTGGCCAATTACACAGCCCACCAACGACCGGAGCATTCACAGATCTTTGCATTCACCCCGGACGAAAAAGTTGCCCGGGCACTGCACATGAATCGCGCGGTCGAGCCACGGGTCATGGAATTCGAGAAGAAACCGGAAGCCACCATCCGCAAAGCCATCGAATCACTTCTGGAGCGGGATGAAGTCGAAGAAGGTGACCCGATTGTCATCCTCAGTGATGTTTTGGGTGGGGATATCGACACCGACGCGATCCTGCTGCGCAAAGCCTGATCGTTAGTGTAGTGTCAGGTTTTTTCCGTTGAAGCCTGAATGGGCCATTGAGTCCCTGCGATTGTGATTTTTCTTTACCGAAACATCACAGCCAGAAACTTAATGATTCTTTCCCGTTCGATTCCCGCTTTTGCCGCTCTGTTTCTTTCGATCTCCGCTACAGCGGCTGATCTGAAATTTGTCGGGGCTCTTGGAAATTCCGGAGGCGACGGTGCTGCAAGCGTGACCTTTTCGGGAGAAGTCGCGAGTGGTATCGGACCTGTGTTGGGTGATGACGGCTCGATCTGGGAGCGGGGTGGATCGAAACAATTGAATCGTTACGCGCGTGACGGCCGGCTGTTGGCTTCGTTCGAACTTCCGGGGAGCACAGAGAAGTCCGATCAGATGATTCGAGTGGGGGATTCGCTGGTCTTCAAAATTGGTCGTTCGCTGTATTCGATGCCAATCGATGCTGAAGAAGGGGGAAAACCGGCCCGGCTGGAAGGAGCCAAAGAGGTCGAGGTTTTGTCGGTGAACTCGATGGACGGACGCGTCATGATCAAAGAAAGAGGAAATGATGAGATTATCCTCTTCGATATCAAGGACGGCACCCGCACTCCGATTTTGAAACCGGAACATCGAGTGACCGCGATGTACTTTGGAGAAGACGAAACGCTTTATCTTTTTGGGGGAAGCGAAGTGTATGCGTGGAAGAACGGGGAGTTGGTTTCCGGTTTTCCAATGGGTTTCAACGGAGAGCGGCCCGTTAAGATAGGAGACTATTGGTACAGCTTCAGTTGGCATGGAACGATCAACCGGATGAATTCTGAATTCGAGCCTGACCCCGGTGTGGTTTTGGGCGGGGCTTCCGGTTCTTTCATCGGTTACCTTCCGCAGAGCGCTGATCTCACGCTGGGACGCGGCATGGCGAAATTGGATGAAGGCCTGTTCGTTGCGTCCGGAGCGAAGGGAGTGGTTCAGTTTCTGAAGTGGAACGATCGTGAACTCCGCTTTGATGTCGTGCGCCGCCTGGGAGCGCTTACCGAACTGAACCGCCTGGCGATTGACCGGGCCGGAAACATCTGGACGCCTCGCGGGGCCTGGCAATGGGATGATTCATCCGCCGCTCCAGCCACAATCGGGGACATGGAGGGATCGGTCTATGCACAGCCGGTCGTTTTGAACGGGAAGACGCTGTGTGTCATGAAAAAACATTACAGCTACGTTCAGTTGGCATCCGGACCGTTGATTGACAGCCATGGTTGGTCGCACTTGAACACGCGGAACATGGAAAATTTTGAGCTGTCCGAAACGGTCGTTGGCGGCGCATTGGTAAAGGACAAGGAGGGCGGCCTGAGCCTGATCATCGCAGAGGTCAGTGGGCAGGCTTATCAAATAGGACTGACCGAAGACGGTCAGCTTCGATACCATCCGAAGCCAGTTGAATTGCCCGGGCTCAGCAATTGCACCAGCCTTGCGGCTGTCTCGGGGAAGTTGCTCGCTGCGAATGGAAATGAAGTCATCGTATACGAACCAACGGAATCGGGAGGGTGGGCGTCGACTTCACCGGCGACCGGGTTTGCCGGAGATGTCTTCATTCATTCCGACGGCGCGAGACTTGCCATCAGTGATTCGGCGGCGGGGAGAGTGACGCTCTTTGACGGGATTGACAAAGAGATTGGCACTTATGGCGGGCTGGATAATCCACAAAATGTGGCTGTGTCAGGTAACCGGGTGGTCGTGATCGAAGCCGGGAAGCAACGTCTCGTGAAACTCGAAGTGAAGGCGGCGCCGGAGAAAGCAGGCAATGAGATTTCAGTTAAGGAAGTTCCAGCTTCACTTGAAGCGAAGACCGTAAAGCACGGGGAGATTCATTTCCAGAATCTAGGGCGTCCCGGTGGCATCCCGTTTGAAGTGGCGGTTACGGATTATGCACAAGCCCTCACGGTTTCCGTTCGAACTGCGAATGACCCGGCGGTGAAAGTTGAGCTCGGCATTGCCAACGCGAAGGCCGCTTATGTGCTCACGGATGAAGACGGTAAACGCGACGGGGGGCAATTTGATTTTCTGCTCCCGAAAGGTGACTGGTCCACGGTTCGACTGGCTGCCGCAGTGACCTTGCCGGATCAGCAGGAGCGCTTCGGGTTTCTCGATCACCGGGCAATTCATGCACCGTTCTCATCGGATCCTGCGCAGTGGGCCGTCTTTGATTTGGAGTCCTATCGCGAATCGGTGAACTCCCGCAGGCAGGAGATTCGGATCACCTTTGAGCAACCCGTCAGCGGCAAAGCAACGATCGTGATCGATGATGAATCCGGTGAGAGGGTTCGCAATCTGGTTTCGGGGCGGACTTTCACAAAAGGAAATCACACCGTGCTCTGGGATGGCCTGGACGAAAACGGGAAGCTGATTACGCCGGGAAATTTCAAATGGCGCGGACTTACCCACGCAGGGATCGATCCGGTTTATCGCATGAACTTTGTCAATGGCGGCGAAGACACAGTGGCGTCATGGGGGCCGAACCACAGCACATTTCATCATGCAGCAACCAACGGTGAGTTGGTGTTTTTTGCCGCTCCCGTGACGGAAGGTGGATGGGCCCTGGTCGCGCTGGATGGTGATGGAAATTTCGTGCAGGGATATGATCACCAGCATGGATTCGGGATTCAGCATGATGCTGTCGCCGCAGATGAAAAGTATCTTTACTGTGCACAGGATGGATTTGCCTGGGGCGGCACGAAGGGGATTGATTACAAGAAAGATGACTGGAAATCAACGTGGACGATCACGGTGGTGAGATACGATATCGAGTCCGGCAAGATGGTTGAGTTCCCGGGGAAGAAGCGCGCATTGGAAGTGAGTATGATTGAGGTCGGGCCGGGATCTGATCATCCGGATCTGGAAGACTACAACCTGGCCGGGCTGGCGGTTCGGGACGGGAAGTTATACGTGGGGGCCCGGGGCGAAGGTAAAGTATTCGTGCTCGATGCCGGGACGGGAGCTGAACTTGAAACGGTGGAACTGCCCGGAGTTCGTCACCTCACCGCATCGGAAAAAGACGGCGGGGGCGGTGCCGTGTTCGCTGCGACTGACTCGGCTGTGGTCGAGCTAGGTGCACCGACAAAGGCGATCATCGAAGCGGGGAAGCTGGATATTACCGGGCTGACGATTGCGCCGGTGAGTGGTGATATTTTAGTGAGCGATTCCGTCTCTCACCAGATCCATCGCTTCTCTGCCGAAGGGAAACCACTGGGGCTAATCGGCAAACCGGGCGGTCCGTATAAAGGCGCATATGATCCGGCTCGAATGGTGTCGCCTCAGGGATTGGTCTTCGGGCCTTCGGGCAAGTTGTGGGTGACGGAAGATCGTTGGAACCCGAAGCGGGTGCTTGCGTGGAATCTTGCCGCGAATGAAGTGGTTTACGAGAAGTTCGGGATGCCGCACTACGGCGGGGACGGCTCGGGTTTCGATCCGGAAAACCCGAATCGCTGGATTGGTTTGGGTTGCTTTTGGGATGTCGATATTGAAACCGGGGCAGCCAGGCCGACACACATTCTATCGATGGATGAAGGGCATTTTGGAAACTACGAGCCTCACAGCTACGAGTTTTTCCGCGAGAACGGTCGCACCTTTCTCTCGGCACGAGGGAAGATCGCTCTGATCTCGGAAGTCCTTCCTGACGGCACGCTGCACGATCTGGTGGCAACTGCGGACATTGCTCTCTTTTCCTACGGCTGCGACTGGGAGCCACCGCAGGAATACATCGATGCCTTCTACGAGCGCTGGCCGGAGAAGCGTTCCGAAGAGGAAACCGGTCGTCGCAAAGGTGAGGGAAAACCCTGGGCGAAGCGGGGAACGGCAGTGTTATGGGTGGACCGCAACGGTGATGGATCAGCGCAGAAAGATGAATTCGATTTCCATGCGGATATCGATGAGTACGGCGGCGGAGCATGGGGGCACATGCAGAATTCGCTGACGTTGTATATGCCGGTGGTTGTCGATAAGCAGGTGAAGGTCGTGGCGATAAAACCCGGGGGAGTTGATTCACGCTGCGTGCCTGATTATCCGGCGCTGAAAGATGCCATTGCTGATGCCCTGCCTGTCGATCTGACGCCGGGATACAAACGCAGCGGGGTTCCTACGATTCGGGATCAGATGGGGCGCTTCATATTCAATTCCGATCCCGAGATGAATGCCTACGCGGCTGACGGGACCCATCTGTGGAGCTTTCCCAATGAGTGGAGCAATGTCCATGGCTCACACAAAGCTCCGCTCCCCGAGCCCGGTGTCATGCAGGGGACGCTTGGGATTCTCGGGCGCGCATCCTTCGATGAGAAAGCCGACATCTTCTTTATGAACGGAAACCACGGGCGATGTTTTATGCTCACGACCGATGGACTCTACATCGACGAAGCATTCACTGATGTGCGGGTCAGTTATTTGAAAAATGAGTATCGTCTGGGCGGCGAGATCTTTGGCGGAAGCTTCGGCCGCTCAGAGAAGGACGGGAAATATTACGTCCAGATCGGGCATGGTCCGTATCGGATTTATGAGCTGGATGGCATGGGTGAGATGACGCGCATGGAAGGCGACCTCACGGTGACGAAAGAACAAATCAGTGCGGCGGAACGCAACAATCTCAGGCTCACGGCCGACACTCAGGAGACGCGTGACTTCTCCGTCCCCGGCACGGTGCGTTGGGACAAAAGTGGGAAGTTCCGAACCGAGGTGGAGGTCACGACTGATGACTCTCACCTGCACCTGCAATTCCGGGTCGAAGACTCTTCACCCTGGGTAAACAACGGGCGCGACTGGACCAAGCTGTTTGCGACCGGGGATACCGTCGATCTGCAAATTGGCACCAACCCCGCCGCTGATCCGAAGCGGCGTGATCCTGTCGAAGGTGACAAGCGACTTCTGATATCCCAGTTCGAAGGAAATCCCGTTGCGGTTCTTTATGAGCATCGCAAGCCCGGAGGCACGAATCCGATTGAATTCACATCGCCCTGGCGTGGTGCGAAAGTGGATGACGTTACGAAACTAGCAGATGTAGAAATTGACGTCACCACCGACAAGGGGAGCTATACAGTGAAAGCGGCGATCCCGCTGTCAGCGCTCGGATTGAACATAGATACCGCCGCCACGTATCAAGCTGACTTCGGCGTCACATTTGGTGATGCCGAAGGAAGCGACACCAACCTGCGCTCCTACTGGTCGAACCAGAGCACCGGGTTGGTCGATGATATCCCCGGCGAAATCATGCTCTCCCCGGCATTGTGGGGAGAGCTTCGATTTTCTAAATAAACCGGGCAGTCAGCAGGAAATTAGATCCCCACAACTTCACGCCAGGTCTTTGCCATGAGCGCATGACCTTCGCCGGTGGGGTGCACTCCGTCACCGGCCCACTTCTTAGGCTCGGTTCCCGCTGCCACGGCATCATCGAACATTTTCTGGAACGGAACCCAGAGTGTCCCTGCCTTATCGGCCACTTCCTTTGCATACGCCCGGCGCGTGTCGAAATCAGGAAACCAGTCCCCTTTCAATACCGCTCCACATTTCAAAACAAAGGGTTCACAAACCACAATCGTTGTGTCAGGCAGGGCCTTTTGGGTGCGTTCGAGAAGCTCCGCGAATCCATCGCGATAAACTTCAGCCGTTCCATCGTAACGGCCGTTCAGCTTGTGCCAGATGTCATTCACACCAATCAGAATGCTGAGAACTTTTGGCTTCAACTCAATGCAATCGCGATCCCAGCGTTTCGCAAGATCCGGCACTTTATGACCGGAAATCCCCCGGTTATGAACCTGGAGCCCAAGCTCGGCATGGTCTTCCAGCAGCCCTTTGCCAATCACAGCAGGATAACCACGTCCCAGGCTCTTCGGCTCATTCGCTACCTGGTTCTTCTTGTCCCGGCCGGCGTCCGTGATCGAATCACCCTGGAACAAAATCACGTCCCCTGCTTTCAGTTTCGGCTTCTCCGCTTCAGCGGCATTCATCGTGGAAAAGGCACCGGCAGCGAGACCTGCAGATGTCGTGGCAATAAATTGGCGTCGGGTTTTCATGCGCGTGTTCTAGCGCGATTCGACCGTTTTGACAAGAGAATGCCACAACCGAAATACCTCGATCGATTCCACGCTGGCATCGAACTCCGCTTCAGTGAGATCCCCTTTCTTCATTTCACCATCCGCAGTTTGATGCTCAAAACGCAACCCCTCCAGCGCGGGGGAAGCGATCATCAGCACCTCGCAATATTCTTCCCTTAGAGGCAGCCAAACCGTCGTTTCAGTCTCAGCCCGCAGCTTCATGGCCCCGTTCGAAACCGGGAACGGCAGGTCCAGGTCCACGACCTTCCCTCTGATACGGGCACTGGTCGGCCGCCCCGTCGGGGCGATGTCGAATTTCTGCTGCAGAAACAGCCGCGGTTTCCCCGTCTCCCTTTCCACCGCAAAGATCAGCACGTTCCGGCACGAATCATCTTTCGGCCAGTACCAGCCAAAGCCGTCGTCGACCGGATGCCAGTTGGCTTTTAAAGAATGCTCCATCCGTAACGCGGCCAGCACTTCGCGGTTGGCCGCTGTCAACTCCAGCACTGGAACCGCCCGGGAATCAAAGGTGGCCCGCTGCCGCTCAAAGCCAAGCAGGACCGCATCAAAAGTTTCCCCGGTCGCTTCGGTTTGCCACGTCAGTTTCTCAGTCAGCGGTTGTTGCTTCTCCGGCTCAGGCTTCTGGGCCGCCATCATCTTTGCCTCTTCCTCGGCCTTCAGCCTGGCATTGATTTCATCGATATCGAGATCCCGGAAAGTCGCCCACCAGACGTGATCCGTCGACAGCTCAGCCAGTTTCCGGAACGCGCTGCTTACCCGGGTCAGCGACTTCAGCTCAGTATCAGAAAGCACTACCTCGCTGTAGGTTTTGTCCCCTTTCTCAATGACGAACTTGATCGCATCGGGGGATTCCAGGAGGGTTGCCAGATCAGCACTGTGTTTTGTCAGCGAGAGATCCAGCTGAACATTTCCCGCGTAAAATTCCAAATCTTCCGAACCGTATTCGATCCGGATAGGAGGCGCCCCCTTCCCTACGATCATCAAGGCCACACCATCTTTTGCGGCACCCGATTTCAGGCTCACCTTCACTCTCAACCAGCCGCCTTTCTCGTCATTCCCGATGTAAGCGATGGTGCTCTCTTCCTCATCCTGTTCAGGGATCAGCTTTGAATAAAAGAAGTGAGCATCCATCCGCGCATTGAAATTCGAACGGAACTGCGACTTAAAGCGCTCCTTTAAAATCAGCGCCCGGTCTTCCCGCGACAAGCTCGCCTCCTCAATCTTGTGGACCACTCCGTCACTCATCCGCAGCCGAACGATCCCCTCATCAGCTTCCTTACCGAACACCAACAACTCCGCCTTCAGTTTCTTTCCATCAGTGTTCGTCCATTCTCTCACGCTCGTCAGGGATTGGGCGGATGCTGAATGGCCGGAGAAAGCCAGCACGCAGCCGATCAACAGCAGGAGGAAATTCGATGGGGACTCAGGAAACATGGAGGTCGCAAATGTAGCCTCGAAACCGGATCTGAGACAAGAAACAACCTCAATCACCCGTGGCGAAAGTTTACGATCCAACAGGGTCTGTTCATCGATCAGACACTGTTGGTTCGTGTCAGCTGTTGGAGGCCACGAAGTCGTAGGCCTTTCTCAACGACTCGCGGATGTTCCCCTCAGTGTCATCAAAGTAAGATCGCAACAGGGATTCATCCCCGGGGAAATCCGGCATCAACTGATGCACAAATTTGATAAGCATTTCCGGTGTCGACCTGGTTTGCAGAAGTGTGGGGTAATTCCGTGACGGTCGATGACGCGTCACCAGCACCCCACCGAACCCGTAAGCGAGACGGGAGAATTCCTGACGGTCGAGAAAGGAAAACTGCTCTTCGCCATCGAGCACCAGAATGATCGAACCGTGATTGGGACAATTGGTGAGAAACATCTTCTCCTGCGGCGTCAGATGCCTCTTATCTTCGTTCAGAAAAAGCCGACACACCAGCAGGCCGGACTTCGTTTCCAGCTTCCCGACAAACTGATCGAGAAACGTCGTTTTCCCGGTGCCGTGCGGCCCCACGATTGCCCCCTTGTATTCCAGTTCTTCGTATCGATCGAGGATCGCTTCCCATGAAGTATCCAACCAGGCAGGATCAAACGGGATCAACGACTCAACGCGGCTCGTCTCAAACGGATTATCGCGAGCTGTCATTATTTTCCGTCACCCGGGATTTTCACGTCCTCGGAGCCTGGAATTTCCGGCCGGAACGGGCCGTCACTCTTCGGGGGACCGGCTGGAGGCGGCTTGTTCTCATTATTTGCCACCGCTATCAACAACCCGATGATCACGATCACTGCCACCACGATAAAGATGATCAAACCGACCGGGCTCCCCGATTTCTGAGGCACCGGTGGCAAGGTCCGACGCCCGCCCGAGGCAACCGGTCTTTTTCTCGCGACTACAATCGGGCCGCCCGCTTTCCTGGTTGCCGTCTTCTTCGCCGGAGGCGGGGATTTCGCGATGGCTCCGAGAGCTGCCTTCAGCTCCGTAATGGTCTGGTATCGGGCATCCCGATCATACTGCATCGCCTTTGCGATCAAATCATCAAATCGGATATCAAATCCCAAAGAAGAAGCCAGCGGTGCTTCAGCGGTTGGCAGTTTCCCAGTCAGCGTTTGGTAAATCAGCACGCCCATGGAGAAAATGTCAGCGCGATGATCGATCGCAACATCCGGCTCCAAAACCTCGGGAGCCATGTAATCCGGCGTCCCCAGCTCGACACCGTTTTCGATCGATGCCTGGTCGACCCGTGCCAAACCGAAGTCCGCCACTTTGATCATCCCGCTCTTATCGATCAGGATATTCTCGGGCTTGATGTCACGGTGAATGATCCCGTTGGAATGCGCGTAGGCCAGCGCATCGCAGATCTGTCCCAGGTAGCTCAGCTTGTGTGCCACCGGTGGTTCATCGACATAGATCACGTGCTGCAAGTCCGTCCCTTCGACAAACTCCATGCAGAAAAAGAGAAGCCCCCCGTCAGACGTCTCGCCATAGTCAAACACACTCACAATGTTGTTGTGAGTTAACTTGGCCATCGCCTTGGCCTCCCCTTCGAATCGTGCCGCGAAATTCAAATCCGCCCCGAAGGTCTTCGGCAAAACCTTGATCGCCACATTGCGATCCAGCTTGAGCTGGATGCCGCGATACACCGCGCCCATCCCGCCCTGCCCCAGCAGCTCACTCACCGAGTAATCCGGCAGGAGCGCATCCAGCTCCTCCGGTGTGGGAGCTGTGAAACTCGATTCAGCTGTGGTCTTCTCTTCCACGAATAGGGTTGTTATTTAGCCAGTTCTTCAAGCAGAGCCCGATTCAATCGAATGCCGGCTTCGAAATTCGAAACCGTGAAACTCTCGTTCGGCGCATGGATTTGGCAATCCGGCAATGCCAGGCCGAGTAAGAGCGTATCCACCTCGAGGATATCTTTGAAAGCCTGAATAATCGGGATACTTCCGCCTTCGCGAATCAGCCGCGGCTCGTCATTGAAAGTCGTCTGCAACGCGCGTTGGGCAGCTTTCCCGTAGTCAGAATGCGGATCCATCACATAAGCGGGGCCGTCATGACCCAGCTCGACCTCGATATCACAGGAGGGCGGGCAAATCGATTTCAGGTAATCTGAAGCCAGGTTCAGAATCGTCGCCGGGTTCTGATCCGCCACGAGACGGAAACTCAGCTTGGCCATCGCTTCACGGGGAATCACCGTCTTGGAACCTTCCCCCTGATAACCTCCGCCGATGCCGTTCACCTCCGCAGTGGGTCTGCCCCAGCGCTGTTCCAGTGCGGTGTAGCCGGCCTCGCCCCAGAGCGCTTTCACTCCGGTTTCATCGATGGTGGCCTGATCACCATCCGGTAATTTTGCCCACTGCTCCCGCTCCCAGTCAGCCAGAGGAACAACCGTGTCGTAAAATCCCGGGATCAAAATCTTCCCGTTTTCGTCGTGCAACTTCGAAACCAACTGCGCCGCCACCAGAGCCGGATTCGGCACCGCACCTCCATAAACACCGGAGTGCAAATCCAGCGTCGGTCCCCGCACAATGAACTCAAGACAGGCAATGCCGCGCAGCCCGTAGGTCATCGTCGGGATGCCCGGGCCAATCATTCCGGTGTCTGACACCGCGCAAATATCGCACTTCAGCTCATCGCGATGCGCTTCCAGAAACGGAGCCAGATTGGGACTCCCAATCTCCTCTTCCCCTTCCAAAAGAAAGATCACGTTCACCGGCAGATCGCCATGCTCAGCGAGAGTTTCCTCGACACCGAGAATATGGGCAAAATTCTGCCCCTTGTTATCCGTGGCCCCGCGACAGAAAATCTTGTCGCCCACCAGAGTCGGCTCGAATGGAGGGGTGTCCCATTCGTTGAGCGGATCCACCGGCTGCACATCATAGTGGCCGTATATCAGAACCGTCGGGCGGTCCGGCTTGCGTTCGCTTTTGGCCACCACAACCGGATGGCCCGGAGTCGGATGTTTCTCGACCGACAGCCCCATCTTAGTGAACTTCTCCACCAGCGAATCCGCACAGGCGTTCACATCACTGTTGTGTTTGGAATCCGTCGAGATACTGGGGAACCGGAGATAGTCGAAAAATTGGTCGAGTTGTTGTTGAGACATGTCAGGGAATTTAGAGGGGGAAGCGAGCGGATTCAATCGGGGAAACGTGTCATCGAGATCAGGATTTCCCCGTGACGACACAGATAAAAAGCGAATCCGGTCCCCGGAGAAAGACAAAAATACTCACGACCCAATCGAACCGCGAAAAAACTCCGCCCTTCCCTAGTTTTGATCCCGAAACCAGGTCGCCCCCACCATGCTGCGATTCAACGGCGGGGGGATCGTCCGCGTCACATCCTTGGGGATCTGATTGTTCATAAAGAGCTGGTTGCTGCCGTTCCAGATCAGGGCACCGGGCGCCAACTTCTCCGCCCCTTCCAGCAAACCTTTGGCCTGATCTCCCGATAGAAAATTCCCCAGCGCGGAAATCGCGGTGGGGGCTTCGGTCCGTCCGTCTTTACCCAGCTCACCGTCGAACTTGATGGCAGGCCCCTTGTTGGCAGCGATCAGATTTTTCTCAATGGCAACCGAATCCGCCCGGTGATAACCGTTCAAATCCGGGGCGGGAGTTCCCGACATCAAAGTGATCGCCCCGCCCGATCGCCCCGTCGTGCCAATGATCGCGTTACCGCGAATCACATGGTTGGAATCATAGACTCGAATTCCTCCCGTCTCTTTCTTCATCTTTCCGGCAATCAAATTTCCCTCCACCAGCGACCCGTGCCCGTGTCGCAGGGTGATGGTCCCCGCACATTCCAGGAGCGTATTGTTCCGGATCGTATTCGCTCCCGCCTTCACCGAGATACATTCAATCTCACCGTCACAGGCTTCGAATAAATTCTTCTCCACCGTGGTTTTTGAGTCCGATTCCGATTCCTCGCTCGAGCCGATGCGGATTGTCTCGTAGCCGTTGGATTCCGCACCTTTCGGCCGTCCGGAGAAGAGATTCCCCGAGATGACATGATGGTCTTCCACTCCTTTTTGACGCCAGACGACCAGGGTCACACTCTTCGAGGTTTTGTTCATGAAAGAACACGCATCCACCCGGTGATGCTGACCCTTCAGCGACACCCACTTGTCTTCCCTGTCGGGATCAGGAGGATTAAAAGACTCCACCACCGTGCCCGTGAGGCGGCAATGCTTTCCATCCATCTCGATGACATATTTCTCCGGCGAGAACCCGTTTTTGAAGTGAAACCCGGCCAGCGTCACGTAATTCCCGCGCAGCCGAAGCGCGGATTGCCCGGTGAAAATCACGCGGCCGGGAGTTTCCGGGCGGATCACAACCGGTGCCGTCGCCGTGCCTTCCCCGCTGAGCGAGAGATTCTGGTTCGGGTAAACACCGTCCTTCACGATGATGACTTCACCCGCTTTTGCGTTGGCAAGCGCATCAGGCAGATTGGCCGGGCTGATCTGGGCGCTTCCCGAGTTGAAAGAAAGGGCGAGCGATCCAATCACAAACAAGCTTTTCAAAATATCCTTCATCTCTACAATGGGTTCGCCATGAACATTCCACGCCTTGCCATTTCCGTCATTCTTTTAGTCGTTTTCTTCTTTCTTTTCGATTTTGTCGTACACCAGTTGATGCTGGGCGAAACCTATGGAGCCACCAAAGAATTCTGGCGTCCTGAGGCGGAGATGATGGCCGACATGTGGATCATGTGGGCCTGTTACTTCCCGATCGCGATTGGATTCGCCACCATCTGGGCACTCGCTTTCCCCGGGAAAGGCGTGAAATGCGGCGCGATCTACGGGTTCCTCGTTTCATTGATGACCGTGGGTGGAATGATGAGCAGCACCGTTTTCACCCCCACCCCCGAGCAGGTCATCGTGCCCTGGATCGTCAGTGGGATCGTCGGTTGCGTCCTTTCCGGCGTACTCGTAGCCCTGATCTACAAACCCAAAGCATCCTGAGACAAATGGCAGACACCCCCAAAAAGTGGAACGGCTGGGGAACCGCCATGATTATTTCCTTTGCCGCCGCGATTTTAGGCCCGGTGATTGGAATATTCGGGACTGTATTTGGCATGGTGGGAGGATTTTACGAATTGGAATCTAAAGGCATGGGAGATCCCGCTGAATTATCCGAAGATATCAGCACTGCAATCCTTTCAACGATGGTGGGCTTGGTGGTTGTGCCTCTGGGCCTGATTCTCGGTATTGTGTTTCTTGTGCTTTTTCTAAAGAAAAAGAAACAGGATTTCGAAGCCAATTCCTGAACGGAAAAATCCAGTCATTTCCCCCGGAATCGGGCAAAATATCGATTCGAAGGGCATTACCGGCCCGATCACGGCCCATGTATCGATTCAGAAGGCATTACCCTCCCGAAAACGGTCCCTGTATCGATTCGAAAGGCATTACCCGCCCGAAAACGGTCCCTGTATCGATTCAGAAGGCATTACCCGCCCGATAATGGTCCCTGTATCGATTCGAAAGGCATTACCGGCCCGATAACCGCCCATGTATCGATTCGAAAGGCATTACCGGCACGATAACCGCCCATGTATCAATTCGAAGGGCATTACCAGCCCGAAAACGGTCCCTGTATAGATTCAGAAGGCATTACCCGCCCGATAATGGCCCATGTATCGATTCGAAAGGCATTACCGGCACGATAACCGCCCATGCATCGGTCGCCCTCCAATGCGCAGAGCCACATTTCCCCGGGGTCCACCGCAAGAAAGCGCCGGAGGCGCGACAGACGGTAGCCGGTGGTAAGGCGAGCCCGCGGCGAGCAAACCACCGGAAAGACACAAGATAATCACAAAGCCCCGGAGGGGCGATAGATCGTTTCATTGCCCCAGACGGATCGGCGGGGTCTATCGCCCCTCCGC
>JBLWYI010000016.1:0-143404 GCA_048267005.1 Verrucomicrobiales bacterium
TCCGGTACGGAACTCGGTCTCCTAAGCTTAGGAAGGTCATTTCCGGTACGGAACTCGGTCCCCTAAGCTTAGGAAGGTCATTTCCGGTACGGAACTCGGTCTCCTAAGCTTAGGAAGGTCATTTCCGGTACGGAACTCGGTCCCCTAAGCTTAGGAAGGCCATTTCCGGTACGGAACTCGGTCTCCTAAGGTTGAAAGCAATACGCTGGTTCATCTGTGCCCGAGTGTGATGAACAAAACACTGGGCCTTCGCAAATCCGGAAGACGCATGCTACGATAATACTCTAATGAGTTGGTACGAATACGAAAGCAAAGCGGATATCGCTGCGCGAATTGCGCAGGAGATCGAGACTCGTCGTTCGCGTGGTGAGCCGTTTGTGAATATCAACACTTCAGTGAAACGTGGCAATACCTCGACGACTTTCTGGGGGAAGGCGTGGTGCGAGAACGTGGAGTCCTATATGGATTTTGAAACCCGGCTTCCACGCGGTCGGGCGTATCTTCGGGCAGGGAATGTTTATGATTTGGAGATCAATGAGGGCGAAATCTTCGCTTATGTCACCGGTTCGGAGATTTACGAAGTGGTGATATTGATCAACTCGCTTCCGCTCCCGAGGTGGAAAGCATTGAAAGAAAAGGTGGCCGGGAAAGTAACCAATTTGGTGGATTTGTTAAGTGGGAAGCTTGGCCCGGGGGTGTTGTCGGCGATCACGGATCAGAAGGAAGGGCTTTTCCCGGAGCCGAAGAAAATTCGGTTTGATTGCAGTTGTCCGGATTATGCAGGCCTTTGCAAACACGCAGCCGCGGTGCTCTATGCTGTGGGCGTGAAGCTGGATGAAAACCCGGAGCTGTTTTTTAAGCTGCGCAAAGTGGATTACCGGGAGTTGATTGTCGCGGCAGGAAAGGCTGCGGCCGGGGCAGGCGACTTGACCTCTGCTGATGAAACGGCCGAGGTGCTGAAAGGACAGGATTTGTCGGAGCTATTCGGGATTGAAATCGCTGAGCCGGAGGCTGCGTTTGGCTAGTCTGTTGCTTTGCTCAGTCTTTATTCTGCCGTTTTGCGCTCCACCAGATACCGGCGGCCATACCGATGATCATGCCGCCGCCGATGATGACATCGTGATATTTCTTTGCGGATGGATCGGTGAAAAACCACCAGAGTGACGTCACAAATACGGGAACAATCGCCAGAAAGATGAGAAGACGCAGGACAAAAGGCAGGCGGTGAATGCCGCGGCTGTAACCGGAAATCCCCCCTGCCTTTTTCATGGCTTCAGTCACGGTGAGCCATTCGTAGAGTTTCGCCGGACCGTAGAGGAAGACTGCCCAGACGGAGAGTGCGACAATCAAAATAGTGCCAAGTAAGGGAGCGAGTGGCAGCAGGCAGACGATGAGCCACATTTTCTTTGCCTGCCACTGTTCGGCTTTTCGAAAGATGCGGCGCGACCAGTTCCACGGGAAATTTAAGACCCGGAGGACAGGATCCCGACGGCGGATGGCGGAGACAAGACCTTGTCTGAAATGGGAGTTTGATGGCTCGAGCTGTGCGGCTTTGCGGAACCACTCCTCAGCCATTTTCCCGTCGTCAAGTTCGTGAAGATAGACCTGGCCGATGTTGTGCATCACGTAGGCGTCTTCAGGGTCATGGCGAAGAGCTTTTTCGTATCCTTCGATCTGATCGTAGGCGTCGAGTCGGGAGGCATCATTGGCGGCGCTTTCCACGGCCGTGGCGAGGCTTTCGATAGATGCGTCGTTTGGTTTAAAGGCCCTGGCCTGTTTGACGGCTTCACGTGCCGTGATGAAGTCGCCGCGTTGATAGCAGTTCCATCCAAACTCCTGCCAGAGGTCAGCATCTTCGGGTTCAAATTTCAGGGCTTCGAGCAGGGAGCGTTTGGCGTCGAGCATGCGGTTCGCTTTGCGATGAATGCGTGCCATCAACAGATGCGACAGGGATTCCTCAGGCTCGATGCGGAGAGTGGCTTTTCCGTGGAGGCGGGCGCGCTTCAAGTCGTCGTCAGCTTCAAGAGCCGCCTGGGTCATCATGGCATGGACATACCAGGCTTCGGGATCAATCGCCAGAAGTTGAGGGCCAAGATCGAGGACACGTTCCCACTGCCCGGCCTCGACGAGATGATTGAACATCCGTTGATGCTGGTCGCCGAGAACTTCTGCGTCGGATGCCATGGAGGCTAGTTTCAGCGCAATTGCGGGCTTCTCACAAGTCGGATTTTCAGCTTCTCTGGAACCATGATGATGAAAGCTCGGTCCGTTCTTTTTCTTGCTGTTTCATTTTCACCATTGGCTGTTGCCGAACCTGTCGATATAGGATCGAGGCGCGAGCTGTTTGTTGATGAGTTGCTGGTGGGCGAAATGAAGGGCGTTGAGTTGAAGCTTCATGAGCCGAAGTTGTTAAAGCCGAAGTCACCCCCGCGTCCAAGTGGGCACTACGCAACGGTTTTCAAAGATGGGGATAAGTTCCGGTTATACTACCGGGGCGACAAGGTACCGGGCATGCACTGGCGCAATGGCTGGGGGAAGTATCATGAAAACGAAGTGACGTTGTATGCTGAGTCCAGGAACGGCTATGACTGGACCGAGCCGGATCTCGGGATTTACAAAATCGAGTCGATGCCGAAGGGAAATGTGATCCTGGATGTGGATGAGGGGACGTTTTTGAAGACGCACAACTTTTCTCCGTTCAAAGATACCCGTTCCGGGGTTCCAAAGGAGGAACGCTACAAGGCCCTGGGAGGAGGGCGGTATCCGGCTGAGAACTGGGCGACCTGGAAGGAAGGAGAGCGGGCTGCATTGATCGAGAAATATGGGCCGGGAGGATTGTGTGCCTTCGCTTCACCGGATGGTTTGAACTGGAAATTGATGCAGAAAGAGCCGGTACTTCCTGAGGAAGTGGGGAACTTTGATTCGCAAAATGTATCATTCTGGTCGGAGGCCGAGCAATGTTACGTCTGTTATTACCGCTGGTTTCGGGACGGGTTGCGGTCGATGCGGAAAGTTACGAGTAAGGATTTCATCAATTGGTCTGAGCCGGTCGAGATGAAGGCCAATCAACCGGGCGAGCATCTTTACACCAGCGGGACGCATCCCTATTTTCGTGCCCCGCATCTATACATTGCGCTGGCGACCCGGTTTCAAACGAAACGTGGTGCGATCACTGACGTGGTCTTTATGAGCACGCGCCCCGGAAATGACTATTATGACCGCCCATTTAAGGAAGCCTTCATCCGTCCGGGGCTTGGACCTGAGGGATGGGGTAACCGAACCAATTACATTGTCTGGGGAGTGGTTCCGACCAGCCCGCGGGAGATGTCGATGTATATGTATGGCGGAGGGCACTATGTTTTGAGAACTGACGGTTTTGTCTCAGTCCATGCCGGGTATGAGCAGGGGGAATTCATCACCAAGCCGCTGATCTTTTCAGGGAAGCATCTCGACATCAATTACTCCACCAGCGCGGCCGGGCGTATGCGCGTGGAGATTATCGATGCGAAGACTGACGAGCCATTCCCCGGGTTTACAGCTGAAGACAGTCGTGAAATCTACGGTGATGACATCAGCCGGATTGTGAAGTGGGGGGAAGGTGAGAAGGGAAATACGGACGTGAGTTCGCTGGCCGGCAAGTCGGTGAAACTGCGTTTCATCATGAATGAGTCCGATCTCTACTCCATCCAGTTTGTGGATGGTGAGTGAGGACTAGACTTCCTCAATCACGGCTGGAGGATCGGGTAGAGGAGGGGCGGTGGCGTCCGGCTCATCGATGAATGGTTTCGCACAGGCCCAGACTCCGACAAGCAAGATGGCGACGGCACTGACCCACAGGCAGGCGTCGTAGAATTTGCTTGGCCGCAGCTCGATACCAAGTCGTTTGTAGCGGAAATGGAAGGCCGCAAAGACCACCAGAATAAGCATGAGTGATGTCGACACGCCTCCGACCATCACCATGTATTGGGGGGCTTTGAAGAATAGATAAACGGCAGCCCAAAGGACCGGGATGACCCAGGCCAGCCACGCGATGGTCTTGCGACGCTGTTTCACATTATTGAAGTCGATCCAGCCGATCACGCCAAAGGAATCCGAGAAGGCACGCGTCCAGGCACCGAGTGCAGAAAAGAGTGTTGAGAACAACACAATAAAAGCTCCTACAAGAAAAATGACGCCGGCTTTTGGTCCGAGGGTCTCGGTGTAAATTGTTGAGAGCCGGGCCACCATACCTGCGCCCTCAGGCAGTCCGCCGGTTCCGTGAAGAATGGCGGCCCCGAGGATGTAAAAACACATCGTCATCAGCGTGTAGACCACCATCGCAGCGATGGCATCGAGATACATGATGTTGATCCAGCCTTTGGCACGTCGTTGCCAATCGGGGTCATCTGTTTTGCGGGGACCGGTCTTTTTGGCGTAGCCTTTTTCGAGCAACCAGTAATTGTAATGCATCACTTCATCACCACCGACGCCGGTGATGCCAAAAGCACCAATCGCGAAGAAAATGGCCGCTTTCGGGAGGTCAAAAACCAGTCCGCTGCCGACATCTGCTGCTGAAACGGCGTATGCAGTGCTTTGCAACATGACCAGGCTTCCCACGGTAAGCAGAGTGAAAAGACCGATGAGTATAATGGATAGCTTTTCAATAAGCTGATATTTCCCCCGAAAAATCAGGAGGGAAACGATGATCGCAAAAACGATCGTCCAGGCGGTCTCGGCGCCGCTTTCTGATCCGAAGAGTGCCACTGAACCCGGGAGGGCAATATTGCAGATCACAGCCACCAGCCCGATAATCCCGCCGACCTGTAGAAATTTCAGAACCATCAATCCGAGCCAAACCCAGATTGACCAGTTGGCTTTTCCTAACTTTGGGCCGGGAAGCTTGTTGAAAGCTTCCATGGTTGTTTCGCCGGTGTTGATGGCGTGTTTGCCGAACTCAAGCTGCAAGGTGACTTTGACGAGGCAGGAGACAAGAATCACCCAAAGGGTCACGAATCCAGCCTTTGCCCCGAGGCTGGTGGTCGCAATCAGCTCTCCCGAACCGACGATCGATGCCGAAAGGATAAATCCTGGCCCTAAAAACTTTAATTTCTCAAAGAACCGGGTTGGGGGTTCTTCGATCGTCGCTTCGGAGATGTGATAGGGGTTCGAGGAAGGATCGCTGCTCATCGCGAGGAGAGTGGGAAAACTCGCGGGATTTGGCAAGTGCTTAGAAGGGCGTGATTTTACAGAATTGGCCTATGAGGCCAGCTGATTCGCAACGAAAACAAAAAATCTGCGATTGAGACCATCAAACTTCCTTGAAGGAGTGGAAAATCGTAGTATGGTCGCGTCCCGAAGAAAAAACGGCAAATGCAGGAATAGCTCAGCGGTAGAGCATCTCGTTTACACCGAGGCGGTCGGGGGTTCAAATCCCTCTTCCTGTACCATTTTCACTCTCGAGGCGTTCTTAGTTGGAGAAATTGAGCGCTCAATGCTCCCTCTAACGATTCAGGTTCCGAACCCAGTGTCGGTTGGCAACCTCAGAAAGACAAGGCTGAGTCCGGGATTTCGATATTGGGCGACGAAGCAGAGCGCCCAATCCTGCTGAAATGAAATAGAAGGTTATTTCTTTTTGCCCTTCTTGTTACGCTTATTGGACTTCTTTTTCTTGTCCTTTTTGGACTTGGATTTCTCTGAACTCTTCTTCGATCCTTTGCTTGTAGGCTTTGATTTAGCCTTCTTGTCTTTTGACTTTGAGCTCTTCTTTTCAGATTTATCCTTTTTAGAACCCTTATTTTTGGTTTTTGAAGGCTTTCCACCCTTGGGCTTTTTAGCTGCCTTTTCTTTGTTCTTTTTAGGCTTCTTCTTTTCAGCTTTCACAGCCTCTGATTTGTCAGTGTTTACAGAGGGGGCTTTTTTGGCAGTTTTTGGTGCAGCCTTTTTCGTTGGCACTGCCGTTGACGAGATTTTGCTGGCTGCAGCAATTGCGTTCGCAGACCGGATCGCGCCGAACCCGGGAACCGCTGACAAGGTCGCAACATCACTTGCTGCAATGTCGTTTATTGTGGCGAATCCATGGTCTGAGAGCGCTTTCGCAGCAGCAGGGCCAATGCCCGGAAGTTCGGTGGTCTGAGCGGGTTTGGTTGTCATTGTTTGATAAAATTGAGACGATGGAAGATGCAGTTGCCGGCTCCGTGCTTAATGATGTGCCTTTTAGAATTCTGAGTCAATGTAACAGGAACGTTTCATCGACATTGTCACATACGGGCAGAGTTGTTGGGCCCTTTTTAGTCGTAAAAAATGGGATTAGCTTCCCCGCCGTGGCAATTCGATGATTTGAGGCTATTTTCGCACGCATAAAGGCGGGGTGGGATATTCTCATCATTGCCCTGCAATCGGCAGCTGAATTTAGGAACCAACTCGATACCAATATTTTAATGGGAGTAATCTCGATCTATTTCTTTCTCGCCGGCCTTTTGGTTTGTGGCGGAGGGACTTGGTTGATCATTCGATTGACTGATCATGGGGGCGAGGGAGCAAAAGGCCTGGATCAGCCGGACGGTTTACGAAAGAAGCACCCGGGACGAGTTTCGCGGCTGGGTGGAATCGCCATCTTTGGAGCATTCATAGTTCTGGTCGGAGTTTCTCTGCTGTTGGATCAAGTTCCCCAACTGCCCTTCCTGTTTCCGATCGTAGTGGGAAGTATGATGATTTTCGGGCTGGGGCTGTGGGACGATTTCCATCCGCTCTCTGCCAGGGTTAAATTGTCCGCTCAAATCGTCATTGCGATTGTGTTGTGGTTTCTGGGACTTCGGGTCGATCTACTGACAACACCGACTTCGGGTGAGGAGCTTGCGCTGACTCCTCTGTTGAGTTTCGGGATATCTGTTTTTTGGCTGGTGGCGATTCCTAATATCGTGAATTTGGCGGACGGGATGGACGGGCTCGCCGGAGGGTTGGGGTTGTTTCTGTTTCTGACGCTGGGTATCGTGGGAGTCATCAACCCGTTTCAACACGCTCTCGGGATCTTGAGTTTCGGATTGGCGGGGGCGATGATCGGTTTCCTGATTTTCAATTTCCCTCCCGCAAAAATCTTCATGGGCGATGGTGGGGCCTATTTTATCGGTTTCTACATTGCGGCGTCATCGCTGGGCAGTTCACAGAAGAGCTACATCGGGGCATCGTTGATTGTGACGTTGATTGCGCTGGGTGTTCCTATACTGGACGCCATTTTTGCATTTGCCCGACGTTGGGTAAAGGGAACGCCGATAACCAAGGGTGACTCAGAGCACTTTCACCACCGCTTATTACTGATGGGGATGTCTTCAGGAAAGGCGCTCTTTATCCTCTATGGACTCTTTATTTCGCTGTCAGTGTTAGCTCTGATCACTGTGTTTAACGAAGGTTTGAGTATTTGGCTCTCTGCAGTTTTTCTGATCGTGCTTGGGCTGTTTTGCCTGAGGGGCCTGGGTTATGTCAGAAATTTCCGTACGATTCCCAAGGACCTCAAGCGTTTATTGCGCGCGAGAAGAGAGGTGAAATACGCGGTATTAATTTCACAGACTCTCGAATTGGAGGTTCGAAGATACGAAGAAGCGGGCGAGTTTTGGGAACTTTTTCAGCGGGAGATGAAGAGGATCGGCATTAATCCTGTATCCAGTATGGATGGAATCCCAATCGAAGTGGAGCAGCCTTTCGATGGTGTGGAGACATGGCACCTTTTCGATTTGCGGCAGGGGAGGGAACAACTGACTAGAGAGGCTCTTGCGAGCTGCTTCATTGCCCCCCTCTATTTAGGCATTAAGAAGTTCGGCTATCCGGAATGGAGTGGCCTGGAAAAGAAGTCATAGGACGACGCAGTGTTGAGTGGGGCGGGACTATGAGTAGGATCCGTATCCGCCGCCGGAGTAGGAGTAATAATACCCGTATTGTCCGAACCCTTTACGCGAAGGCATAAAGTTTGACACCAGGCCGATTGGATAGGTGCCATTATTGGACAGTTGACCCAGGGCGCGAATTACAGCTTTGCGAGGGGTCTTCCACATACGAAAAACAAGACACACGGCATCCACATGCTTTGCCATCAACATGGTGTCACTCACCGCGAGGATGGGAGCGGTATCGAGAATGATACGATCGTATTTTGTCTCCAATCGCTCCAGTAACTGACTGATCTTGGCATCGTCAGGTAATTTGTTGTTCAGGCGAAGTTGCCCGGCAGTCATCACATCAAACCCGTCGACTTTATCGAAAGATTGAATGGCTTCATCAATCGAACATTGACCGGACAGGCAGTCATTCACCCCTTTGGCCTTTGGGTCGAGGCCTAAATAGGTTTGAACTTTCGGACGTCTTAGATCGAGATCGATCAGCAGTACTTGTTCACCTTGAGAAGCTGCTGTTGCCGCCAGATTGCTTGAGACGGTACTCTTTCCTTCGCCGGGGATCGAACTGGTGACCAGTAGAGTTTTGGCCTCCTTGTTCGACAGTAGAAGGCTGGCGTGCAGGGAGCGAAAGGCTTCTGCAGCCGGGGAATTGGAGTCCAAAGGGATGTCTTTAAGCTTCCCGGATTTAGGAACGGCCGCAAACACAGGAGCGTTGGAGATGCGTTCAAGATCTTCGATTCGACGAACGGTCGAATCCATCATGCCGAGGAGAAATGCGATTAAAAACCCCGCCCCCAGCCCGAGAATTCCATACCGGACGTAGAACTTCATCGGAATTGGACCGATCGGGTTTTTGTTAGCGTATGCCGGCTGAACAATCTTAAATTCGGACTGATCAAATTCGCTTTCGACACCGCCGCGTTTGACCTGGGCCAAGAGTGAATCGTAAAGGCTGGATTCCGTTTGGAAGTCCCGGTTAATCATGTTGTTTCGAGCCTCAGCGGTCCGGATTTGATAGGCAACCAGATCAGTTCCCGAGAGCTGACTCATTTTATCAGCGTGACTGGCCCAAAACTCATATTCCGATTCTGAGGACTCTGTGATTCTTTGCAATTCAGCCGAGAATTGTTTTCTGAGCTGCTCCAGATGCGCTTTCTCCTGAACAAGTGGAGGCCACTTTTCGAGATATTTCTTCTCCATTTCACTGACCAGAGCATCGGATTTCTGCATTTCCTCGCGGATTCGAAATGCTTCCTTATAGATGACCAGTGACTGCTCAGAGCCGGACAGGTTTTTTCGAATCCGATCGATTTCTTTGGTCAGGAATTCGAGGTTTGCAGTGGATTCTCCCTGGCGGGATTCGGTTCCCAACTGGTCAAAAGCTTCCAGCATGCCGTCGAGAATGTCTTTCGCGATTTGAGGGTCAGTGTGGACCGTCTGAATGTCGATCAAAGTACTCCTCGGACGCATTGTGGGAGTCGTCCGGGCATTCAAGGATTTCGCCAGCCTCAGCTTCGCTGATTCGTATTCCTCAGGCGAAGTGGTAGCAGGGTCAGGCAGTTGGTCTTTGAACTGGGGTTGTTCTGCCACAGCAACAAACAGACTGTCTAAATTCAACTTTTGCGACACCACGGTTACCAGATCAGTTTGGGATCTGTAACGTTGCTGTTCTGTAATGTTGCCAACGGCCTTCAGATCACGCTCCACTTCGATGGTTGCCGTGGCCTGATATGTTTCCGGCGTTCGTCGCAATTGATACTGGGCGTAGATCCCGGCTGCGATCAGGAAGATGACTATGATCCAGGATCGCTCCAGAAATAGATAAAAATAGTCAACGAGTTCTCTCTGAGGTGCGAGATCGGCCGATTGTTGAGAAGGTTCTTCCGACATAGAGGGAAATAATAACGACGATTCAACCAGGCTATTTTATGCTCAGGTTGTCTGACTAAAAGATCCGTTTTGGAACAGAAACGGTATCGTTGGGTAAAAGAGTAAATCGATCAGTTCCTGTCTGAAGGTCCGCCACATTTATAGAAAATGTTTTTGCGGAACCGTCAGCGGACACACGCTTAACCGTGACTCGCTTTGGATTGGCCAGTTGAGAGAGTCCTCCGACTCTAGCTAATGCGGTCAGGATCTCAATTTCTTCGCCCTCAAATTCAACAGTTCCCGGAGCCCTCACCTCACCAAGAATTGTAACGATCTCCTTTTTAACTGGTGCAGGAGGAGCCATGGGCTTAACGACCACTGGCTTTGGCTTCTCCTTATATTCTTCAACCACTGAAACCGTGACGTTGGCGTCCCGAATGTAATCTTTTTCGAGACGTGCCTCGACCTCCCTGGCAATCTCCGTGGGAGTTTTTCCGACCACTTCAATCGTTCCCACCAAAGGGAAATTGACTGCGCCTGATGAGTCAATTTTGACGGTGACTCCGAGGCTATCTTCCCCAAAGACGGAAAGCTCTATCTCATCGTTCGCCTTGAGTTTGCGTTCATCCGCATGAGCGATCCCCATTAACAGGGCGCAGAAAGCGGCAGCGGCAGTAGCTCTATGGAGTATGCCGAACACTCGATTCATGGACCAACTGGCGAAGCGGCTTGAGCGGCTGGTGTGGAGGCTGGCTTAACGTTCGGTGCAGGAGAGGCGGATTGTTGTTGCTGCGGCTCAGGCTCTTTTTTTGTTGCAGCAGGAGTTTCCCCCGTTGCTCCCGTTGAGATGAGAGTTGACCCCTCAACGCTTTTATGACCACCCACAACCCACCGACCAATCGCCACGCCATTGGTGCTGGTGGCGAGCGCATTTCCCAAAAATTCCAAATCAGCGAGATTTGCAAGCCGGTATTTGATCCCTGTGTCATTATTAACAACCACAAGTGAAGAACCTTCTTCAAAGTCTACATCCCCGACATTATCTTCGTTAATGACATCCCCCTTTTTCGCATCCTGTTCACCGATTGAAACGCCGGAAGCGGAAACAACATTGAGACTGAATTCGATCTTACCTTGTGCCAGTGCGAAGTCGGTCACTCCAGCTAAGAGCAGCAGACATCCGAACATATGAAGTAATTTTTTCATCATTTTGTGGCTAATATTTCAAGATTCCCGGGCCATTAAAACTCAACGCCGAGCTTCAATCCCACGGTGTGATTATCAAATGAGAGAGTGGAAATGTTCGAGTCGTTTTCCAGAAAGTTGTAGAAAACACTCAGCTTGCCGTAATCGGAAAGCATTCTTCCCATTTCGACATAAGCGGAAAGGTAATCATCTTCGCGTGCAGTCCCGTTTCCAAGCAACGTCGCTTCATACTCCGACCATGAATAGGAACCAACCGTGCGAAGAAAGTAATGTGAGAAGATGTCTTTCTCGATCGCGAGGGATATGGTTGAGATGGCGTAGTTCTGACCATCGCTGGTAATTGAAGGTGCAATTGTCCGGTCAAACGCAAGTTCCGCCGAAAGCATCTCATCAGGACTCCACCTTGCTCCAATCGCCCAGACTATCTCTTCATCAGGATCAATGGTGCCGGCACCCTCGAGGTCGCGGGAATCAACTCCCACCTGTCCAAAAATAGTGGTCAATGCTGAGTAATTCCATTCGGCCCGGGCACCTGCCTGATAGACATCCTGGCTTGGATGAGACTGAGCTTCAACTCTCTCGTATCCAACATAAGGTCCCAGACGGGTGATCGCTTCCCTGCCTCCATACATTAAAGCAAAGTCAGCGCCGTATGCAGAGTAGTCATTAAGCGTGTCAAAAGACGCATGGCTGTATCCAGCACGAAGTTCCGCATCGAGAAGGCTCGAGATCGCATAATCAACATTCAAGTCGACACCGTATCGGTCACTGGCAGCGCGACGCTGCTCCCGAAGGAGGAGTGCTTCGCCTCTCTTGCTCAAGTCACGGCCGTTGTTTCCCTCCACCCGGCTGTAGCGGCCAACAAGCGATGCTGTCGTCCGTCCGCTTCTGAATGTGTAGGCAACGTCAGCGTTGTGGTCCACGTTAAAATCGTGATCCACATCATCAAAGTAAAATGTAGGTCCATAACTCACCGCCAGCATTTGTTCGGTGAACTCATCTCCGAGGATCCGATACATCAAATCCGGAGAGAAGGTATAGGTCATTCCTTCATTCTCAAATCCATCCGGAGCCAGATCAATATTGGTGTCGTATCGGGCATCTGTGTCAAAGCCCAACTGAAAACGCTCAACAATTGGGTTTGGTTCGACGACAGCCTTATCGTAGGAGATAACAGCCTTTTCAGATTCTCCGGAAATCACCACATTTGCTGCGAAGCAGGAAAGGAAAATAGGAAAACTTTTTTTGATTAAATTCATGGTTCCAAGACAGATACAGATTGGGCCGGACTCTACCCGTTGTCAGTTTCGATACTTAAAGTCACATGACAAGCGGTTTTTCGCATATTTGAACTTTTTTAAGTGGCTGATCTGCGCCCAAGTATGGCGAGCAATATCAGTGCTATCCACTGAAGGGATGCAATTTGTGCGGGAAAATCGACCGTTGCCTGAATCAGACAGCAGAGAAGCCCCACCAGTATCGCGCCGCTGTAAAAGTCACCCCGGATGATACTTCCGATCCCCTGAAGCAATACGCCACCAATAAAAAGCACCCATAGACCTGTTCCGGCGTAACCCCATTCGATCAGTGTCTGTAGGTAGTCCTCATGGGCAGTGTGCCAGAAGAAATCAAGGTTCACTCCCTGCTGGGCGGCATGATAAGGGAAAATAGTTGAGAAAACACCGGGCCCCTGGCCCCAAAACCCAGTTGCAGGGAGCATGTTTAGACACACTTCGTAGGTTTGCAGGCGAGCGTCAAAGCTTGTTCCAAAATCCGTCCACCGGTCCACCGATGTCGAGAAACTCAGGGCGACAAGTCCTCCTCCAAGAAGCAGGATCACGACTCCGATCATCCCGACGGCCAGCGCCGGTCGGGGGTGGCTGCGGATCAGTTGTATGATGGTTTTGCGATACAGCAAAAGGAAGACCGGAACCATCAATGCTCCCAGCACCTGGCCTATTTTAGATGTGTTTACAAAAACAGCCGCCAAGGTGAACAGAGCTGCCGTTCCCCAGATTGTGTTGGCGAAGGGGCCTGTGTCTTTGATTTTTGCCCTGAGAAGAAGGACGCAAGCCAGCGGCCAGGCAAAATTCAACAGAGTGGCCGCATTGCCATGATATCGGTAGGACGCGAAGAATCGCCGCTCCGTCAGCAATTCATCGAAAAATAACATCGTCTGAGACCCTGAGGCTTTCTGAAAGATGCCGATCAGAGAAATCATCAGCCCCAGCAACGCAACGATGGCGATGAGCTGCCGGCGGTTGGTTCTGGAGCGTGATAAATCGCTCAAGACCCAGAAGCCCCCGAAAAGCAGACTCAGATGCACCATGACCGGGAAGGTCAGCGATAGATCGTTCGTCCCGAACAACCATCCAAACCCCCACGACTCTGTGACGGGGACAAATTCGCCTCCATTCTCCCAGTTGTGGATGAATTTTGCATTCCCTACCGATATCCAGCCATAAATCATGATCAGGGCGGGAAACAGCCACTTCACCCAATGAATTTGTGGCGCCCGCTTTTGAATCACCAGCCCGATCCCCCACAGCACGAGCAGGAACCCGAGTCCAAAATCGAACAACTCGCGTGTTTCACTCGTCGTCAGTCCATAAGCCAGAACAGCGTACAGGCTGAGAATGCCGAGCCCGATTATCAGGAAAAGGTCAAATGGATGACGATGGCTGCTGGACGGCATGGAAGGCACTTTTCAGTTTTGTGTTTTCACTTAATCACAATTCATCATAAATTGCTTATGTTGAACAAAAGCAATCTCAATTGCCTTTTGAAATCTAAACAAACGAGGAACCAAAGATGAGTGAAACAACAACCACGCGCATTAGTGCCCCAATGCATTTTCCGCCAGCTCCATTTGAGCTCGATTATGCCAAATTGAATCTCCAGTTCGTGAATTCGGCCTACGACATGTATGCCCAATGGCTCGCAGCAGGAAAACCGAAAGGGGACGATTTCAAATGGGAGCCGCAGAAGCCATCAGGTATGGCGAGTGAGCTTTCGATATCCTACAGCAGCCCGATTTGGGGGACTGACACCGTATTCTGGATCTTCAAACATCCTGAACCCTTTGCCTTCGTCGCCTGGAATGAAGTTGGGGACGTGTTTCTCTCGATCCGGGGAACTGACTCACCGGATGATTGGCTCGAAGACGCAGACGCAGATCACGTCGACTATGACCTCGCCCCGGATTACGGCACTGTGCATCACGGCTTCTATGTCATCTACAAATCGATGAGCGAAGCAATCCAGAAGGCACTGTCAGATGTGCCGAATCCCAAGCGCCTCTTTATTTCAGGTCACAGTCTGGGTTCCTCGCTTTCGACCCTGGCTGTTCCGGATGTCATCACCAACACCGATTACAAACCCGGCAATCTTCCCGTATTTCATTACAATTTTGCAAGTCCCCGAACCGGATCGCCTACATTCGCCACCACCTACAATCAAAATGGTGTTCCAACATGGCGGGTGGTGAACTCCTGCGACATCGTTCCGACTGAGCCCCCGTCTCTGTTTGCAAAGGACAACTACGAGCACATCGGGATCCAGGTGAGCTATTCAGCGCAGTACGACAGCCTCGGGGCCAACCACAGTTCGACCAATTCATACGGCTATGCTTTGGAAAATCCGGATCAGCCTCAGGGGCCGGTTTCCTGAATAAATCATTCGATCGCACACGAGGTGAGTGGGGTTGAACATAAAGCCCTACTCATCTGAGTGCGTTTACACGCCGTCAATGGGCCAATAGACGGTTTGCCGTAATCTGATAGCCTGCGAGCATGATTCGCTCTGTTTTCGCCTTCTTTTTCCTTATTGTCTCAACAGGCATTAGCCAGGACAAACCCTCCGCGCTCCTGCAATTTCCTGACCTGAAGTCCATGCCGGACTCCTCCGGGACGTTACAGAAACAACTCGATGCGAACGACGGTAATTTGATCCTCAAGCGTGGGATCTATCGGCTCACCAAAGGCCTCGAAATTGATTTGGTGAAACACGGGGCTGTTGTGGTGAAGCCGGAAGACGGCGGAGTGACATTGATCATGGATGGCCCGGGGGCAGCCATTCGAATCTCCGGATCACACGAAGGCTCCGCTTCGCCCAAGTCTTTCAAAGTCGATACCTGGAATGAGAGGATGCCCATTGTTGAAGGCATCGAGATCATCGGGAATCACCCCGAAGCAGACGGCGTGGTCCTCTTCCAAACCGTCAAACCCATCATCAACAAAGTGACCGCCCGCTGGTGTCGGCATGGTATCACTCTGGCGACCCGGAACCGGAATGTCGTGATTTCAGACTGTCACCTCTACGAGAACAGCGGGGTCGGGATCTATCTTGACGATGTGAACCTGCATCAGATCAATATTTCAAACTCCCACGTCAGCTACAATCGCGGCGGGGGAATCGTGGTTCGCGACGGCAATGTCCGGAATCTACAGATCACCGGGTGCGATATCGAAGCCAATATGCCGGCAGACGAAACCCCGACCAAAACAGCGAACGTGTGGATTGATGTTTCCGGCAGTGAAGGGGACCGCTCAAAGTCGATCGCCGAGGTCGCCATCACTGGCTGCACCATTCAACACAGTGCCAACTACGGCAAAGACGGAACCATCGCGCCCGGTGGAGCCAATATCAGGCTCAGTGGAAAGGAAATCTGGCCCATCGATTCCGTGACGATCTCAGGCAATGTGATGAGTGATGTCACCGTTGGAGTTGAAATCGATCACTCGATGGATGTCACCCTTTCAGGGAATACCTTCTTCGCTCCGAAGCCGGACTTTCTCACCGTGACCAACAGCCAGCGGATTGTTGTCGCGGGTAACACTTTCAATCCACGTCAGTTTGAGCGTCCCGGCACCATCCGTTTTACCAACTGCCGCGATTGCATCATCTCAAATTCAGTCCTGCATAAATTCCAGACCGAGGACGGCGCCATCATCCTTGATAATTGCGAAGGGATGTCACTGTCCGGCCTGATCCTCACCGATTGCAAAAGCGGGATCGTCGACAAAGGCGGGAGCGATAACTCAATCGAGAATTGTAAATTTCGCGGCCTCCCCGGGGGAAGCGAACCCATCAAGCGCGAATAACCAATCACTTGAGTTCGCGACCACCCCGCCCGGTTCCGGCAGCTTTTGGATCACATTTCGATAGAAAGCAGATCGCTGGCAAGTTGATTGAGCGTAAACCGTTTGGCCGTCCGCAAAGCCTCTTCCCGCATCGTCAGCCGGCGTTCCCTGTCCGCCCCGAGCTCCAGCAGTCTCGCTACCAGCGTCCCCGAGCTTCGGGCGGGGATAATGAAGCCGTCTTTTCCATCAGTCACCACATCCCCGCAGTTCGGAGTCGTAATCACGGGCAGTCCGTGAGCCATGGCTTCCAGCTGGGTCAGCGCAAAGCCGTCCGATATCGTCGGCAGCACAAAAACATCTGCCTCTTCGTAATACCGGCCCACTTCGCTCCGCTTCACCGCCCCGGTAAATTCCACATTGGACGGACAAGCCGCCACCCTGGCTGGATCGATTTGAATCGGCCCGACTATCGTGAATTTTACATTCGACCGTTTCAATTTTTCAGCCGCTTTCAGCAAATAGGGAATTCCTTTTCGAAGATTCACCTGTCCCAGCCACAAAACCCGCAGTTCATCTGATGGTTCGAGTTGATTCGGGGGCGCGACCGTCGGTTCATAGCATAGAGGCACCACCGACATCCGTTCTGCTGGTATCCCCTGAGCCAGAAGCGCTTTGCGCGACCACTCCGAATTCACCACCACCCGGTCTGCGATTTCCCACTCCGCCCGGCGACGTTCGTGATACGCCCCGGGGATCTCGACCGCATCGGGCTCCCATTTCGGCCAGCGTTTCCGTTCTTCCCGGATGGCTTCGAATTCCACCTGTCCCGGATCCATTTGTCCGAGCACGCACCGAGCCCCCCGGTTTTTCAGGGCCTTCGCCGCTTCGAGAAAGCCCGTGTCGTAGCCGAAAAACACCTTCCCCTCCACATCCTGCGATTTTAGAGAATCCCGCACCGCCTCCGAAAACCAGCGACCATTTTCGATAAAGTCCCCGTAACTGTTTTGCGAGCGCCGCAACTTCCACCACCATTTCAGCCCTCCGATGGGGAAAGTGGTCACAAAATTTCGATCGATCTGCTCCAGCCCCGAACGTCGCAAATCTGTGAACACCCGTTCCAGACATCCCCGCGACAGCAGCGCACGCGGGATCGCAAAATGCTCCCGCGCCCCTATCTGGCTGCAAATCCACCCTTTCATTCCGCATCACTTACCGAATAACCAGCCACAGATCAAAGGATGAATTTAAATAGCTGAAATTTTCCATAAGAATCGGAAGTTCCAAAGGGTCAGTCCATTCAGGAACGACCAAAATATCGTTACATGGGGCGTACCTGGTTCAGGAACGACCAAAGTATCGTTACATGAGCCGTACCTGATTCAGGAACGACCAAAATATCGTTACATGAGTCGTACCTGGTTCAGGAACGACCAAAGTATCGTTACATGAGTCGTACCTGGTTCAGGAATGACCAAAGTATCGTTACATGAGCCGTACCTGGTTCAGGAATGGTCAGAGTATCGTTACATGAGTCGTACGCGGTTGAGGAATAAGCCAAGTGTCATTGCGGTCGTTATTTTCAGGTTGGAAGGAATTGAAATCTCAATTTCACCATCCCGACCGGCATTTCCATTCCACGAGTCAACCCTGTTGACTCATCAAACCAACCCTGTTGGATCGAAAATCATTATTTTTAAACGGTCGCGAAGAGTGGCCCGTCAGACCCGCAAATGCCTGTTCAATATTCGATGTAGGGCGTTCGGTGTTCAACGTTCATCTCTCCCCGCCTCCCACAGGCCGCTCTGGAAATTCCCCTGTGAGAAGTGCGCGGTGGCGGCGGCGATTTTTTCGGCCGCGGCGGCTTTCCAATGGGCGGAATCTGCTGCGATCCGGGAGATTTGTTTTGCCAGGGCATCGACATCGCCGGTGGGGAATCCGAGACCGGCGCCGAATTGTGAAACCATGTCGGAGACCCAGGTGTCTTCGGTGTAGATAATCGGGATGCCCATGAGCATAGCCTCAACAGCGACGCCGGAAATGCGGGCGAAGTAGAATTCGCGGAGATAGGGCAGCACAATGCAATCAGCTCCGGCCAGCAGCGCAGTGTAGTCTTCGCTGGAGAGGGGACGCTTCAGGAATTCGCAGTGAGGGCTGTCAGGTTTTAATTCAACGCCATCGGGGCTGAACACAGCATCGGGCCATTGGATCTTGCAGTTGAAGTCGGGGGAGTCCACTTTTGCCACGGCATCTAGCAACAGGTGGGTGCCTTTTTCCCAGCGGGCCGGGCCGGGGGATACGAGCGTGAAACCTGTGTCGGGATTGGATTGCGCGGCAGGTCCGGTTTTCTCTGAAAAGAGACAACAAGGGTGGGGGAGGACAGTCATCTCGATCCCTGCGAGGTTCCGGTATTCATCGGCAAGCCGGTGGCTGTCGCTGGCAAAAGTGACGAGGCCGGAATCGGTCCAATGCTGGAATTTCCGCAAGACAAAGCCAAAAATGCGGGCGGACTTTGAAAGCTGGATGTCGTTTCCCTCATCGTAGGTGCCGGAGCTGTTCCGGATGAGCAGGACAATGCGTTTCACTTTCTTCCCACCGAATCGCCATGCCAAAAACCACCAGGCGATCAGGTGAAAAATGACGACAGTCGGCACGAAGACGCAATCGATCGGTGCGGGGGCACGTTTGATGTATCGGGTCATGGCCCGCCAGACCCGCCAGTTGTGTCGGAGAATACCGAGGTATCGCCGCCAGGGGCGGGGATGGTAATAAATGCCGTCCCAGTTGGTGTATTCGAAATAGGGAACGCCATTCAGTTCATCAGCGATCTCCGGAGTGAGCTCCCGATGGCCGAGTACGGTGACCTCGTTGCCATCCTGCCGGTTCATTGCAACGACGGCTTTGTTGTATTCGTACCAATGGCCGTTGAAGTCCTTCAAAGCCTCCTCGCAAATAAGAAGTTTCCGCCCCGGCGCGGGGTGTGCGTTGTAGTTATCCTGATTCATGTGACGAGCCATCCCGTCCACTCCGGTCGTGATTCTTTACCAAACAACCAGTGGGGACGGGGGGCGATGATTTGGCAGGGTTTTCCCGCTGCTTCGAAAACAGACCGGACCGGTTCAATCCGGTCACGTCCATGAATTTCCACGGTCCAATCACAGTTTGGCATTGCCAGCAGTGTGCCGGCCCCGGCCAGGACTTCAAGTTCAGCACCCTCGACGTCGATTTTTACGATAGCAGAGTGAACCGGCGTTACGACGTGTGTGTTCAAAGTGGTGGTATCTTCGGTTTCAGATTCACCGACCTGTTTCGGAATGAGCTGAAATTCAACATTCGAGAAGCAAGAGTCGTTGGCTACCTGATCCAGCCCGGTTTGGCTCATGCCCGGCTCAAAGGCCACGATACGTGGACTGTCCGAATGCCGCATTCGAAAGGCCATGCCACGCGTTAAGTAACCTTCTGCCGCTCCGACATCGTAGAAAACATCAACGGTATTTGCTTGGAGTTTCTCCGACCACCATTCGTTGAGCTCGTGTTCGTAAATTCCGAGTAATTTACGTTTCCCATTGCGCCAATTCACAGGAATTGGCGTGCCGCGAAAGGGGCCGGAAAGTACAGGAAACGTTTTCATTCAAAGGTCAGTCTCCTGTGAATATCCCCCTTTTTGGCCCGGTTCGATTCGCGATGCGATGTAATTCGCCAAAAATCGAAGCAGCCAGCGGCTTCCATTTCCGCCATGCTTTTCCCCAAAGGAATGGGAGCAACGCGGTAATCAACATGAGTCGCCAACCGGCCATGAAGAAGAATGCGGGGTGCCTGCGGATGCTATCCCTTATGGTGGAATGCCAGGATTCAGGCAACTGATCGAGTGCGAAGTCGTGGAACCCGTAAGCCTGACAAATGAGCGCCCATTTGGCGTGGTCTCCCTCCTGAAGTTCATCTCGCAGAAATACGGCGTCCCCCCAAATCAATTGCGGTTGAACATTGGCGCCGAATGCGGCGTTCTCTCTAAGCCACGATTCGTGGCAAATGCTGTGAAGGCGAAATCCACGCTCACGAAGAAATATTTCAATCTCAGAGAAAAAAGGGGCGTCCTGATGCCGGCTCGCGAAACTGACTTCGATCTGAATCCCCAGAACTGAATCGAGCGATTTTTCGGCACCGTGCAGGACATCGAGGTCAGCGCCTTCCACATCGATCTTGAGAAAATTAATCTGCTTGTCGCCAAGGCAGGCATCCAGAGTTGTGACCGGCACCTGAGTTTCGCCGACGTTCTGCAACCAGTCCCGGACGACAAACCGATCCATCCCGGGATGATTTTTGTAGAATGACGAAGCTGCCGGGAGTTGCGTGAGGTGTAGTGTTTGGCTGGAGTTTTCCTCCGCACCGAGCGCGGTTCGATAGACCGTACCGTCCGCATCAGAACGGGCGTCCGGTTCAAAAGAGATCACCTCCAAAAATTCAGTCACCGGCTGCCACCGGCGCTCCAAACCCATTGCTGCCCCGACATCGGCAAGCACAAGCGGACTTTCGCGAAGAGAATCCTGCATTGAAGGCGGGATCGAAAATTTCCGGGGAAGGTCAAAGAAGTTGGGTTTCACGAAGCAACAGGGTCCGTTCGGAGATTCAACCCTGTTGGATTGGAATCAGATAAACGTGTTTGGCAGCGGCAGGGAATTCGTTAAAGTGCGGTCCAAATTGATGTTGGCAACTGCAAACCAGGAATCGAATACCACGAACAAGCCGAGTCCGGTAGGGACTGTCGTGCTTCTCATGGGGGTGCTCATTGCCTACGCGACGATATTCAAGGGAACGCCGAGTGACATGGTTCGGCTGGCCGCCGTGATTGTCGGGCTGGCGATTCTCGTATCATTCAGTTTCGAGATTCAGTTCACCGGGTTTCGAAATGTGATCAGGGTTGATAACGCGGCGATTTTTGCGCTCTACTTCCTGACGTTGTTCGAGTTTTTGTTTCCCCAGCCGTTTTTTGACGAGCTGGTGACCAGCGAACAAACCGCGACTGGTCTTCATTTGGTCCTGATTGGGATTGCTTCAGTCGCAATCGGCCGACATTTGGTACCTGGAAGCCCGCTGCGAAAGATCAGCGGACGAATTTCGCCCATGACAGAGCGGGAAATGTTCTGGTTTGCGGTCATTTGTTTCGTGCTGGGGCATTTGCACATGTGGGTGGCTGTGGGGTTTAACCCTATTGAGTGGATCAGCCAGATGTTACAGCAACGCTTCACACAGGATTGGCAGCAGGGGAGGCTGGGAGGTTGGAGTTCACTTTTGAGTGAACTGCATTGGCTGACTTATATTTTACCAGCCATTGCCGGGTATCTTTGGGTAAGAAGAAAGCAAATCCCTGTGTGGATGCTGGTCGGTATCGGAGGAATGCTGGTGTTGGTTCTTTTCGCAGGGATTTCCCTGGGAGCGCGATACCGCTTTGCTTTTTATGTGCTTTCCTTCATCGGCGGCTTCATGCTTTCGGTGAAGAATCTGCGGGCCGGACGGGTAATCGCCTTGGGTGTTCCGGGTGCAATTCTGATTTTAGGAATTTTGTTTTTCGTGGTCAATTTCCGGAATCTGGGATTGAGAACAGCCGTTGAAGTTTTAGCCACTGACGAATTTCAAGGATACAGCGGAGCCCGTAGCGAGTTTTTCAAGTTCGACGGTGAGGGGAATGACTTCAAATTCATCGTGGATCGAAATATGTATCCGCTTTCGGTTCTGCCTTCCCATTTCCCGGATAGGTATCCATTCCTGGAGGACGAGATTTTGTTGAACATTCTGGTGCGACCATTGCCGCGCGCGCTCTGGCCCGGTAAGCCGGAGTCACTCAGTGTCACAACGGAGGGGATCCTCGGGATCGACAGTGCCACGATTGCCTCGACCATCATCGGTGAAGGTTTCATGGCCTACGGAGTTCCCGGGGTGGTTGTGTTCTGCCTTGTTTTCGGGATCCTGCTCGGTCTCTGGAATCGAATTCCGATCAGTGCCGGAAACCCCACGCTGGTGATTCTCTATTCGCTGGGATTTGTGTGGGCTGCTTTGGCCGCACGCAGTGTCGTCTGGATATCCATGGGGTTTCTGCCGGTCATTGCCCTGTTTTTATACGCAGGTTATTTGCTGCCTGTTCTGAGAGGAAAGGCAAAGCCGCTCACTTTGGCAGTCGCCGCAAACAACCGCTCTTAATTCTCCATGGCAAAGCTATCAATTGGTCGGGTGAAGAAAGCGGGAGCGTTGGTTTGGAAATGGTTTCGACGGGCGGTGATGTTCGGCGTCATCACGATCCTGGTGATAGGGCTGATCGTTTTCGTCTTTCCTGACTCCACATTGAAGTGGACGGCCAATGCCTGGTCGAGGGCCACAGCTCCGCCCGAAAATTCAGCGGATGCCATCCTCGTGCTCGGTGGAGGAAGTGCTTTTCGGCCTCAGGCGGCAGCCGAACTCTGGCATGCCGGACACGCTCCGAAGATCTATGTCTTTGATCCCCTGTCGGACTTCAGTAGCAAGGAAGGGAATATGACGATGCGGCTTCTCCAGGAAGAGCTGAACGTTCCCCCGGATTCAATTGAATTGATTGAGTCTCAAGTCACCAGCACCTTTGATGAAGCGAACATAACGGCAGAATTGATACGCTCGCATGGATGGAAATCGGTGATTGTCCCGACTCATATCTTTCATACCCGAAGGGTTGAGTGGATTTTCAGCAAACATCTGCCAGACGATTGTGAATTGTATGTGACAGAGGCACCCTTTATTCATTTCCGCGCTGAAGATTGGTGGAAAAATGAATGGGGGCTCATTCAGTTTCCCAACGAAGTGTTGAAAACGATTTTCTACGGCATTCGGTATTGATCGCTTAGCGGATCATTCTCTTCAGCCTGTCCTTCAGAGGTTTGGGAATCCATTTGGTGAGTCTCAGGTTTGCATGTCCTCTGCGGGCGGATTGGTCGATTCTGTAAAGGTGGCGCGCCACTTCCCGGTCGCGATCTGCGTCGACTTCGATGGTATCAGGAATCCTGAGAGGAAACTCCATTGTCTCAGCCGGGCGATTCGCGTGGAGGGCCTCATTTGAAGTGGTGTGAGTTGCGCCTTCTCCGAAACCAATGTTTTCAACGAGGTTTCGTGACGGCGTAATACTAAGCTGGTCGTTGATCTGCATCGCGAAAAGCCATGAAAAGTCCCAGGTGTCGATTTTTCCCCGTTCCACACAATCAAAGAGCAGGAGCCAGAAGGTGCGTTCGTTTTCATCTGAAAAATGCTTTTTCAATTGGCCCTTCAATGTTTCCCGGGAGAATTCCGTGGCTCGTGCTGCCTTCCATCGATCTGCCCAGGTCGCCCACCCCCAGATATGTGGATACCGTGAAAAACGAAACGAGTTTTGCGTCACATGGCGTGTGTCGTGATTGTTGCCACTGATCTGAGCGATGCGAGGGGCATCTTCATATTTCTCCAAAAGTCCTTTGCAGAAGCGGAAAAAATCGATGCCGGGAACGCAATCGTCTTCCAGGATGATTCCTGATTCCACATTCTCAAAGAACCAGTCAACCGACGAGTTTACTGCCTTTCGTAGTCCTTCATTCTCCTTTCGAAATCGTCGCGTCACTTCGCAAGGCCAGTCGATTGTGTCCGCCAGTTCCCGCACTTGTGCGCATAATTCAGCTTCACCCGGATTGGAGGGATTTGGAGCGTCAGCGGCAAAGAATACCCGGCTTGGTTTGATTTCCCTGAGAGCCGCAATGACCCGGCTGGTTGTCCGGGGGCGACGATAGGTGAGCAGGAGAACGGGAACGTCGAATGACTGGGTAGACGGCATTAGATGAATGTGGGTATCAACCCGAATTAGAAATTTTTAAACCAGGTGAAGTCTTCCTCGGAATCGCGCACTTTCTTTAGCACCAATAGATTCGAGAACCCGTTTGGCCACCAGAGACAATAGGGTTTAGCTTTCAATACAGCCCCTGCCAGGCGGCGCAATTTCAATCCGGTATTTGGCTTAGTCGTTGGAGTGGTGATCAACTCGTAATTTTCCAGAGTGCGAATCAGCCGGAGAAGCTTCTTCATTGATGGTAACCACAGGTCGTGAAAGGCCAAAATTCCTCCAACACCTAGAATCTTATCGAGATGAAAGAACGTTGTGAAACGGTAGTGAAAATTGTGGATGTCGTCTACGAACGCAAAATCGATCTTTTGTTCGCTATTGATCTTGGTAATTCCGGATTGAGCAGGCTCACGTCGAAGGTCGAGTATGTTCTCAAGCGAATATTCCCGTAGCAGTGCCAAGGCTGCGTTTTGATGTTCTGAATCCTGGCAGGGGTCAAAGCCAATCAGTTTTCCGCCAGTTTCTTTCAGAGCCTGAGCGATTGCCAGAGAGCTGATTCCGCGTGCGATACCAGTCTCTATCGCCGTCTTTGCGTTTGACTCCAGGATGAGATTTCCGAGCACATGGGCTTCTGCCGGATCAACAGATCCGAATATTGGTAGACGTTCTCCGTTTTCAGAAGGCACCCATCCCCGTTCAATCACTTTATCGACAAACCAATCCATCTCGACTTTATTCATTGACATTAATGTCAGGAGCTCAACTCAGAATTATACATGTGATAGACGGTTTGACGTCCGGGAACCACGGTATCGTTGAAGCGGCGCTCGGGACGGCAAAAATACTATCTGAGATTCATAGCTGCCGATCGGAATTATGGTACCCCGCAGATAATGTTGATTCGAAACACCGGTTTAATTTCCGGGATGCCGAGGTTGTTGGCTTGCCTCGATATGCAATCCAGCGGCCAGGGGATTTTGCTGTTGAGCGAGGGGTGAAGATCGAAAATACGGTGGTTGTCACTCACGGTTGTTGGCGTTCGCCCACAATGATTGGAAGGCGGATGAAAAGGGCGGGGTATCGTTGGGTCTATGTTCCACATGGCATGCTTGAGCCCTGGAGCCTGAAGCAGAAATCGATGCTCAAAAAAATATATGGCTTCCTTCGGGAGGGGCCCTGTGCGCGAAAGGCCGATTTGGTGCGCGCAACAGCGGTTCCGGAAGAAAGAAATTTACGGCGAATGTTCAGAAGTGTCTCGTTGGTATCGCACGGTATATCAGTAATTGAGCATTTTGAGCCAGGGCCGCAAATTGAGAAAATACGTGTCCTTTTTCTTGGCCGATTTCATCCAAAAAAAAACGCCGCGCTGTTGGCGCAGGCGTGGCTGAATTCACGGCTCTGTGATGATGAAAAATTTGAACTGATATTGGTCGGAAATGATGACGGTGACCTTGAAAGTCTCGACTCGGTAATAGGCAGGACGCCGTGTTCAAACCTGCGACGAAGCGATCCAGTCTATGAAGCTGAGAAGCTAAAACTATTCAGAGAGTGCCAGTTTTTTGCGCTTCCATCTCACAGTGAGGGGTTTCCCGTGGCGTTGCTGGAAGGGATGGGTGCTGGCCTTATACCAATCATCAGCAGTGGGTGCAATCTACCTGAGGCGATTGAATCGGGGCTGGCTGTCACAGTTGCGCCGGAATTGGAGTCTATCGTTTCCGGATTGAACTCTATTGCCGAATTCGCAGACTCAATGATTTGCGAGCGTCAACGAGCTAGTCGGGAATTTATTCAGGAGCGCTTCTCACTTCAAGCAATCAGCAGTCAGCAGCTCAAGCTTTACAGTTCGCTCTTTGATTGATCCCATGACTTCCAGGTGCGTTCAATTCCCTCTCTAAGAGTGACTTTTGGCTCCCATTTGAGTTCTTCCTTTGCCAGAGAAATGTCAAGGACGTTGGAAGGCACATCATAAAATCGATTTGGCACGCATTCGACACTGAATGGGGTTCCAGTCACTTCCTTAAAAATAGTGAGAAGCTCGGATAGGGAGGAGCCACAGCCTGAGCCGATATTGACGAGCAGATTAGTGCTTTTACAGCCAATGGCGGAGACGATTGCCTCTACGGCATCATCGATGAACAGGAAATCTCTTACGATGGAACCATCTCCGACCAGAGGGACTGGTTTATTCTCGCTGATACGCTCCATCCAGGCGGCAATGACTCCCTGGCCTTTTTGACAGGTTTGACCGGGGCCGTAAACATTTGCTCCCCGTAAGATGGCGTAAGCCATCCCGTCTCTTTGCCCGAATATCCGGAGGTAGTTCTCAAACGCGGCCTTTGTGATTCCGTAGGAACAAATTGGGCGAACAGGGTGATTTTCCGCGGTTGGAATTGATTCCGGAATTCCATATACGGTTCCTCCTGTAGACATGAACACGAATTTTTTTACCTTTGCTGCGGAACAAGCTTCTAACAATGTGAGTGATCCGCCCAAATTCTCAGAAACATCGGAGACTGAGGATGTTGCCGGTACGCTCGACCAGGCAAGGTGGATTACAATATCGATTCCTGCGACAATGCGGTCGCAATAGTGGCGGTCCAAAAATGAGCCGTCGTTTCGTGAAGCGATACTTACATCACCATCCAATGCGGTGATTAAGTGCGATCCAATGAATCCATTCCCACCGGTAACCAAATATCTTGTCATGGCGCTTTGTGCGAGTCAGCGAGATAGGAGAAAGTCGAGATTACGCGGCGTGCGTTTTCTGCCCATGTGTTTTCTGCTTCGTAGTCCTCCCATCTTGGGGTGAAATGTTTGTGCATCAACTGGTTTAATCCAGAGCTTAATGCCTCTTCTGAATCAGGCTCCGTCCAAATTCCGAGTCCATATTTCTCAACGGCCCATTTCAGATGACCATCACCCGAAGTCGCGAGAACTGGTTTACGAAACTTCAGAGCAACATGGAGGACACTGCTGGCTGAGACGAAATTTCCATCGTAAGACAAAAGGACGACATCTGAAGCCTCAAAAAAGTCGGCGGCTTCTTCATCAGGGATAAATTTATCGAGGATGATGAGTTGATCCTGAACCCCGCATTTTTCTGCTGTTTTTCGATAGAACGAAACCGGTCTGTCTCGCGAAGACATGACCTTTCCCGCGATGAGTAAACGCATGTCCGGAAATTTGCCCAGCATCTCGATGGCGAGATCCAGGTTTTTGCTGTCACGAATATGGCCAAAGGCAAAGATCAGTTTATTGCCTTGGGTTATGCCCAGGCGTTCGCGGGTTTCTTTGGGTGGCGTGTTGGAAGCCGGAAAATTGTAAACTCCAAAGGGAATGAGATGAACTGAGACTGGAGGTGAAGCCCCTGCTTGATCTAACTCGATCGGACTGTGGATGAACGCTGCGTCCAGTATCTCGTAAGCGGATCTGACAGAGTATTGATGGAAGAGCTTTGGACCGAACGCGAGTCGAACCGGGTCGTGAACGATAGCTCCAATTTTCAACTGAGGGAGTTTTCTCCTAAGCCTGAAAAAGTGGTGTTTCCAAAAGGGGCTTAAATATTCGGCAAATGCAGAAAGCAGAAAAATGTCAGGCTTAATTCTTGAGATTTCCACTGCTGTGATTTTCCAGCTTCTGAGAGTTCCTGTGACCCAACGCATTCGACGAAGTAGCTTTGAGGATTCATTCTCGTCTTCAAGATTTGGAAGAACGCGGAGAACTTTCACCCTTTGGTCGACTGCTTTCTCAAAGTTCACCGGGACAAGCAAAATAACCTCACAATCAAACGCAGCCATTGCGCTGGCCTGCCAGATCATGTAGTCAACGATCCCACCCCATGCCGCATTGGAATGAATCACAATTTTCATGAGTGGACATTCACGAAAGAACCACTGAAATTTATTTGAGATCTATGGCCGCAAAAAAAGCATTCATAACTGGAATCACCGGACAGGACGGGTCGTATCTGGCTGAGCAATTGCTTGATGAAGGCTACGAAGTTCACGGGATGGTACGTCGGTCTGCTATTGAAGATTTACAAAGACGGATGAGCCGAATCGATCATCTGCTCGACCGAATTACGATTAAAACAGGGAGTTTGGAAAGCTATGTAAGCATTTTCGACATTTTGTCTGAAGAGCACTATGACGAATGCTATCACTTGGCTGCACAGAGTTTTGTAGCTGAGAGCTTTCTCGATGGGTTTTCCACTCTTCACACGAATATTGATGGGACTTATCATTTCCTGACAGCACTAAAACAACTTCAACCTGAATGTAGATTCTACTTTGCCGGAACAAGCGAGATGTTTGGTGACGCGGTGGAGTCACCTCAAAACGAATTAACACGCTTTCGACCACGCAGCCCGTATGGAATCAGTAAGGTGACAAGTTATGAATTGGTAAGAAATTTTCGCAAAGCCTTTGACCTGTTTTGCGGAGTGGGATTGTTGTTCAATCATGAGAGTCCGCGAAGGGGGAGGGCATTTGTTACAAGGAAGATCTCTTGTGGTGTGGCGCGAATAAAAGCCGGGCTGGAGAAAGAATTACATCTTGGAAATCTTGATGCCCGTCGGGATTGGGGGCATGCGAAAGACTATGTCAGAGCGATGACTTTGATTTTGAGAAATGATGAACCTGATGATTTTGTGATCGGAACCGGTGAAACTCACAGCGTTCGAGAGTTTTGTGATAAGGCATTCTCATACGTGGGCCTGAATTACAGGGACTTTGTGAAAACGGATAATCGATTTTTCCGGCCTGAGGAGTCATCGCAGCTTGTTGCCAATGCAGATAAAGCTAAAACCATACTTGGATGGGAACCGCAGATTTCGTTTGAGCAATTGGTCGCGGAAATGGTGGACTCTGAACTTACTTTGCAAGGTTATTCAAAAAAAACGTAGTTAAGATTGGCGTTTCTTTTTCCAATTTCGCGGGCCGGGGCACCTGCAACTATGGTGAACGGAGGCACGTCGCGAGTTACGACTGAACCGGCGCCTACGACAGCTCCTTCACCTATAGTAACACCTGGAAGAATGGTAGCCCGGTAAGCAACCCAAGCCCGATCTCCAATTTTCACATCGCCTCCTTGATCCGCAAAACCTTCACTCTGAGGATCGTGACTGAGGGTGAGTATCGTGGCCTCAGGGCCAATTGAGACGTTGTCACCAATTTCGATCTTGTAAATGCGGCCATCGAAAACGCATCGGTCATTGATTGAATTGTTATTGCCAATGAAAACCTTCCGCCCGTTCAAAAAGCGACAATGAGGACCGATTCTCGATTTTTCACCGAACCTTTTTAAATAGCCGCGGAGATAGAGTTTACGGAAAAAGGGAAATGGAAACCGGCCGATGATCTCATTATAAAACCACGATATTATGTTTCCGGAAATGTGACGTATCGCCATGGTTATTTTAGGCCGGCAATAGTTTTTCGGATGCCATCAATCAGTGAATGACAGGGCTTCCAGCTGAGTTCCGAATGAGAGAGTGCCGAATTCAGGACGCGGCGTTTCGCTCCAACGAAGCGGTCAGGGTTGTAGTTGATATCTCCATCAAATCCTGTTTCTTTCTGAATCGTTTCTGCGAGTTCACGGATCGAATGCGCTTTTCCGGTTCCGAGGTTAAGCACGTCGGAACTGGCTCTTTCAGAGGCTGCGAGAATGCCATCAACTGCATCTTCGACATATAGGAACTCGCGTTCCTGCGTTCCATCACCCCACACTTCCACCTCGTTGTCGTCATTTGCGGCAGCCCGGGAAAATTTTCCGATGAGGGCACCCATCACATGGGAATCTTCCGCGAAGCTGTCGCCTGGACCGTAAACTGTCGGTAAAACGCAGCTGGTGGCGGACAGGCCGAATTCTTTCGTATAGGCGCGTTGACCGATGATGAGAGCTTTTTTGGTGAAGGCGTAGGCAAAGAGATAAGGCTCGGGTTCTGTTCCGTAAAGTTCGGCTTCCGGATGCGGTTGGTCATGATCGGGATACATGCAATAGGAAACCACACTCGTAAACCGGGCCCGCGGTGCGAATTGTTTCCAGGCTTCGAGCGCATTCACATTCAGAGACATGTTTGCATGAAACTGCGTAGCGGGGTGCGTCATCGGCCATCCGCCGGCTTTATAAACGGCAGCGAGATGAAAAATGTGACTGAACGATTCCGGATTGTTTTGGGAAAACCAGTGGTTGGTGGCGTTGGCATCGGTCAGATCAAAATCAGCACTGCCAACGGCAATGGCCCCATCGCCAAGGCGTGCCGCGAGGGCTCGACCGATGAAGCCGGTTCCGCCAAGAATGAGTGCTTGTTTCATGCTTCGATTATCCTTACCTCCGGATGAGGGATGATGAATTTTCCTCCCTTGGCGAGAAATTCACTTTCCTTCTTCCTGAAGAAATCGAGGAAGTTCCACGCCAGTACCAAATAGTAATCCGGAGGATCTCGCTCTGTTTTTTCGTTTACAATCGGGATGTGTGTTCCCGGTGTCACTTTACCGATTTTGAATTCATTGACCTCCGTGGCGCAACGAATCCAATCGGGACCAATATCGCAAAAATTCATGAGGGTGCTGCCTTTCAATGGAGCGCCAAGTGCGTCAATTGACTTTCCTTCTGCTTTCAATTCCGCGAGTAACGTCCGCAAGTCTTCACGGTTCTGTTTGACGCGGCCGGCGAATTTTTCGTAAGTCGACATTTCGAAAAGCCCTGATTTGGCTTCGGTTTGAATCATTTCATCAACTCGTGATGTTGTCTCGTGTTTTGACTTTAGCAAACCCACGTCAATTACAACAGAACCGCCATGCACGTCATACTTTTCAACATCGAGAATTCTCATGCCGTGTGATTCAAAGAGCCGTTTCAATGGCCCGATGGAATGAATCATGGTGTGTTCGTGATAAAAGTGGTCGAACTGATTCTTCTGCAAGACATCAAGTAGATAAACGCATTGTGCGGAAAAGATCGTGTCTGCAGTCATTACTTCGCGAAGACCACGAATAAAATCGTGGATATCCTGCAGGTGATAGAAAACCGAGGTCGCGGTGATCAGATCCGGTTGAAAATTCAGATCACGAATCGATCTGGCAGCGCTTTGCGTCCAGAACGTCTCGGCCACAGTGACACCATTCTTTCGAGCGAGTTGTCCCGTTCTCGTCCCGGGATCCACCCCGAGAGATCTCATTCCGCGATCAGCAAAAATATTGAGAAGCGTTCCGTCATTACAACCAATGTCGAGTATGAGAGAATTAGTAGCGAGAGCATACTTCTGAATAAGGCGGTCAGCCATTTTATGGAAATGATCGACCACAGGCATGTTTACCCCGGTGATATAGGGGTGGTTTGAAAACATAAATTCGGGAGAAGGGAATTCCTCTATTTGAACCTGCCAGCATTCCTGGCAGACCAACATTGCAAACGGAAAGCGCTGCTCATCATTTGCTTCATCCGCTTCTGGGAAAAAATTTCCATTGGGTTGCTCCCCAAGATCGAGGAATTTCTCCAGTGCGGGGGAGCTGCAGTTCATGCAGGCAGTATTTTTCATGAGAGTTGAAGCGAAATTATGTGGTTGTCAGGATGATGCGGCTGGATCATCCATACAATTTTGAACGGTCAGCTGGCAGGTGGGTATCGATCAAAAGCAGGGTGTCGAAAAGTTTCTCTTCCATGCGATAACCAAGTGGTTGGAGAAACTCGAGCAAGCCTTCCATTTTGTCATCCGTTGTCGCCTCAATTGTGATGATAGCGGGACGGTATTTTTCGAAATCGAGACCACGCAATGCTTCAAGGTCATGCCCTTCGATATCAACATTCAGATAGTCGATCCGAGGGATTTGGAAGGGGCATTCCGCCAGCACGCTGTTCAACGTCCGGGTCTGAACGGTTTCTTCGGAGATCGCGACTTCACCCGCACTGGAACGTTTGTCGCCTTCTGCTGCCAATGCCAGGCGGTCGGTTCCCTTACCGGAATAGCTCAACATGGATGTATGAGTTACCCGGTCGCTAATCGCTGCTGTGACATTGAAATCTCCAGGGCGCTGTTGATTGAACTTCTCGGTTCGCTCGCACTTCATGTCAATATTGACACCCCTCCAACCGTTTTTGTGCAACATAAGCGTGTTTGAGAGGAAAACAGGATCGTGGCTCCCGACGTCGACGTAAATGCCTCTTTTAACTTGTAAAATATTTCCCCATCTCACGACTGCAACATCTTCCATGCACATACCAAATCCGAAGTTAAAAAATCTCATTTCCTCCCGCGAAAAACGTGTAGGCACATTATTTCGAAGGCGGCACAAGATTGCATTCGCAACTCGGGTTAAAATCTCTGCGGCAAAGACTTTGAGTGGTTTCATTGAATCTTTTTTGATCGCTGGTATGTAGTGAAAAAGTGGAACATTCGCAGGCCGAGAATCTTCCGAGCTAAAATTGATGGCGAAGATATCAGCTTTTGAATAGCTATAGCACTGAGCCATTTTTTCGCGGACTTTCCCGCTGCCCTTTCAACGATAGTGTTTCCCTCTCGACGTGCGCGTAACCAAATTCCTTCATGCAAGCGCATGATGGTCTCGGCGCGTTTCGCGGATGGGGGCTCCTCCAAGTGAGAGAGATTTGCATCAACCGCCGCGCAGACTCCCGCATACCAATTGGTTAAACCGTGTTCGCTTGAGCGATTATCCGGCGTATTTTTTCGATAAACAGCACTGCACGAATTCACGAAGCCAATATTCTTTCCGGACAAAGCGAGGAACCAAAAGTGAATGTCTTCTGCAAGTTGTCGATCTAAGTTTTCCGCCCACCTCGGACAGTGCTCCTTTTTGATTATGGCTGCGTGAATCGCCCAGGGAGCAAAAGCGATTGAAAAATCTGCTGCTTGAAGAGGTGGACGTTTTCTTTCCCCTTCGTTGCTCAGCGTGACATCTTTTTCAATCCAACCACCCGTGATGATGTCGTAATCAGAACCTAAAGCGAGAAGGTTTTCGAGATGATCCTGCTGGATCCAATCGTCTGCATCTAGAAAGAGAATCCATTGACCCATAGCAAGGTCAATTCCTGTGTTCCGTGAAGCGCACGGCCCATTGTTTGTTCGGTTGGCTCTTTTATGTAAACGGGAATCGTCCAGCTTTTCTAAAATTTCGGAACTGCCATCGGTTGAACCGTCATCAATCACGATCCATTCGAAATTTGTCATGGATTGGGAAAAAACTGATTTCGCTGTCTCTGCGAAATAATCCGCTTTATTAAAAAGCGGAGTCACAATGCTAACCATCGGCTGGGAATTCATCTCGCGCTGCCCCATTTCTTCAATGCTTGCCGATCATGCTGATTCAACCCGAGAAAAACTGCTGAGGCCAAAAAGGTAAGGCCGAGAATTATTCCGAAGGCGATCAGCGTCAACCATGTTTCCGGTGATCCGATTAAGTTTACCCCCTTTGCAATGGCTATAAAAATGGCGGAAGCAGCGGCGACTTTAAGTATTCCCGAATAAAATCGTGTTGCCGGCAACTTTAAAATTACAGCCGTATGAAGGGGAGTAAAAACGATGTTGTTGAGGAAGATCGCAAAGGTTACCGCTATCACCACCCCTATCAAGCCCCAGCCCATCTCCCCTGCGCACCATACTGATACGACACTGAAAACACTGAATCCAACTGTTGCGAATGCTGGGATCCGAACGCGATTACTTGCGATCGCCACTGAGAACATGGGGATTACGGCACATAGGACTCCCAATGGTGCCACCAAAACTGTTACTATCGGAGCGAGCTTTGAAAAATCCGGACCCAACCATAACTTTAAAAATGGTTCAGCGAATCCGCACAAAAGGGCCGCTCCTATCGCGGTAGGATAACCGACGAACTTTACGGCCCTCTGAATGTGCTCGCACATTTTGTCCGGGGTGACAGAAGTATAGAGCCGCACGGTTGTAGGGTGAATCGTTCCGCTCAGTGCAGATGCGAACAGTCTCAGGAGAACCGCCCATTGCCCGGCCACCGCATAATTCGTGGTCGGCTCCACGCCAAGCAGTCGATTCACCAAAACCGTGTCCGCTCCGTAAAATAGAAATGCACCGAGGGTGGAGAGCGCGATCCAACCCGAACGGTGCGCCATATTCGCAAGCAGTTTGCTATCGATCGAGGTGCGGGAGATTTCCAAACCACTCCCGAGTTTTTTCCAGCAAATGATATGTCCGATCAATTCAACTGCACTGGCGACCACGAGAGCCCAGCCTGCCGCCTTCAAAGTGGGGGAAATCCAGACAAAAAAGGCAAGTGTAGCAGTCACTCTCGTGATCCGATGCATTACAGAGACCCCATTGTGCAAGTCCAGACGGTTACGTGCCAGAGCTACTGATTGGAAAGCCGTTCCTGCCGTACTAAGAAAAAAGGCGCATACTCCGAATGCAAAAAGTGAGCCCGCTTCTCCTGCCATCCCATCCGGAACGCGAAAGACCGTATTTGGCGCCGTGGCCAAAAAGATACCGGGAATTACCAAAATTGCCCCGAGAGCAAGACTTGACCTCAGCGTTATATTGAAAATGCGATTCGCTTCACCGGGGTGGCCGGTTTCAAGTGCCACAGTCAAATCGCGGGCAGCGATCATGGAAAACGATGCTGTCGCTACAGAAAGAAACATGACGATGTTCGCCGCGAGGGGAAGAAAACCGTAGCGCTCGGGGCCCAGTTCGTGGACAAGGTAGGGAACAAACCAGAGGCCCATTCCAATGCTCACAACGATCAGGGCAAGATTTGATGCGAGATTACGACCAAATGCGAATCTACCTGTTGCAAAGAGAGTGGTGTTGCGGGTGGGGAGCATTAAATGGTGTCATTTTTTACTGCAAACCACCTGACTTTCGAGACAACAAAGTCCAAAGGTTTGTGCGGATGGTCGAATGAATCTGCCGGGAGCCAGTAAGCATCAGTGTAGAGAGATTGCTTCAAGCTACCGCCATTGGTCGCCGTCTAAAAAGTGGATCCCTTTCACAAGTTGTCTGGCTGTTTCGAACCGTCACTGGTCGGGGCACTTCAAACGTTGTGATCGACTTATTCAAGCAAATAACCAATCAAAGAATGGGGATTCCGACTCGACTTGAACTTTAAGGCGAAGTGCGGGATGCTGAGAGTCAGTAAACTCGGGCTTCTACTTCTCGAATTGAACGAGCTCTATCGCTACTTCGCCGATGGGAGCGATCTCGACAGTGGCTTCGAGGGGTAAACGATATTCGTCATCGCTGATCCAGACGGTGCACTTACCTATACTGCCTTGAAACCGTTTCTTGATATCTTGAGTTAAAGTAACTGTCTCAGATTGAGCCTCTTTCACTTCAACCGATTCCGATCCGGTTGTTCGCCATCGCGCCCTGGATGGACTGACCTCCAGTTTAATACAGTTGGTCATTTTGTCCTGATATTCACGCTGTTCCCTGCCTATCACTGTCACGGTGAAGGGACCTGGAGTGGATTTTGGTATCACGACAAGAGTATAGCTTTCTCCTGGCTCAATTAGCGGCTGACTGCGAATAAACAGAGCCGCAGAAATGATATCAAAAACTGGGATCTCAGTCTTATATTCCGGGCTCAGTTTGATTTCTGCATCTGCCGTTCCTAATTTCAGTTTCTTTTTGATTTGAACGGTTCCGTCATCGATTTCCACGGAAGAGATCAATATTCTCTCCCTCCGCGTTTCGGTCTGCTCCATGGCTCTTGTTGTCAGAGTTGCTGAATCAATCAGAGATGAGAATTCCCCTTTAACTGGAAGTAAGGCATGCGTGGTACCGGTCGTATTTCCGGTTGCCAAAACCTGAGTGGTTTCGCTTGAGTGGATCAGCTCAACTTGAATCTGTCCGGCCTCCAACTTGTCTTTCCAGGAAACCTCAAAAGCCATTTTACAGGAACCTAGAGAGGGAAAGGAACCTGCCGGACCGGCGAATACCGTTTTCAAACCGGAGTCTTTCTTCTCCTGTTCGCCTTTCTCGCCCTGTCCATAAATCGTGCAGACGTGAAGGCAAAGGCTCAAGTAGAAGAGACTGATGACGATCTTGCTATATTGAGGAGCAAAAGGCGGTTTCATGGGGTAATTATCATGGGAGGTTCGTGAAATACTTCACGTTCTTCAATTTGTCTGAGGTAACTTTACCGGGAATTCAGAACGCACGAAATCGGGGGGACCGAAATACGTGGCCGAAGGTCGTTACCATTTCAAACAGTCGTCCCGGCTGCGTCCGAAGGCATATGCACGAAATTGTAACGACCTTCGGCCGCAGCCGAAGGCCATTGCAATTTCAAACATTCGTTTCGGCAGTGGCCGAAGGTGGGTGCACGAGATTGTAATGACCTTCGGCCACGTATTTTGGTTGTTACAATTTGATACACCTACCTTCGGCCAGATATTTTGGTCATTACAATTTGGTGCGATATCGAGGCCCGTGTTTTGGTTGTTGGAATGATTGCCGTATATTCTTGTAATTTGAATTTGGGTTCTGTGAGTCTATCACGAAGAAGATGGTTTTACGTAACGAGAATAAAGAGACGAAATCCAGACTCTCAGAAGAGTGAATAGATAAACGGAGCGGCGCTGGAACCGAAGATGACCAGAAACCCGAATAGAACGAAAACGATGATGATGGGCAGCAGCCACCATTTCTTATTTTCCCGAAGAAAAAACAGGATCTCCCGAACGAAGGAGTCTCTCGGCAGTGCTCCAGCTTCTCCAAATTTGTTCCTGCTTTGGACATTTTCAGGATTGTCGGAAATAGGTTTCTCTGGGTTTGGAGCCATCAGTCAGTTTCCAGTATGATTTCGCACTGGGATCAATTACGCAATCAATTTCGCGTCGCTTCCCGAGCCTGAGAATCCATGCGATGGGAGTCAGGAAAAGGAAAAAAATAACCGTCATCGCCACGAATCCAATCGTGCTGAAAATGAGCCAACCGAATCCAACGAGTATGAGGTAAATTGGTTTCAAGATTTTGGGGGCCAACCAGCCGAGCACAAAAATGAACGCGCCGTTTGTCCAGATCGAGATCGGCCATGCCCATGATGTATTTCCGGAAAAGGTGCCGGTCTTCCAGGCAATCACAAATCCGAACAAACCGAAGCCGAAGGGCGCGGTCCGAGCGAATCGAGCCAATGTATCTCTGCCAGGATGCCAATCGATTTTGACCATGATCAATCCAAATGAAATTGAGTGAGGTGGCGATTGCGGGCGGACAAGTCTGAGAACCTTTGCTCCGGGCGAAGCAGCAGAAAACCGCCAATGGCGAGCGCGTCCATGTTTGTCACTTCAAAACAACGAAACGCGTCTTCCGGCGTGCAAACGATGGGTTCACCGCGGACATTGAAACTCGTGTTCACCAAAACGGGGCAGCCTGTTTCTGCGTGAAAAGCGGTTAACAGGCTATGTAACTGTGGGTATTGCTCAGCGGAGACGGTCTGGACACGCGCGGTGTGATCGACGTGAGTCACGGCTGGAATCTGGTCGCGTTTGGCTTTGCTGACTGTGGCGACGAATTGCATGTATGGGGTGGAATCCATTTGCTCAATATCGAACCACTCGTGACCGTATTCCGCCAGAACAATTGGGGCGAACGGGCGGAATGATTCTCGAAATTTGATTTTCAAGTTGAGTTCGCGTTGGATTTCCGGCCTCCGGGGATCGGCGAGGATGCTGCGATTTCCCAAGGCCCGTGGCCCGAATTCCATGCGTCCCTGAAACCAGCCGACTACTTTTCCGTCGCTCAGTAGTTGGGCGACGGCACGGTTGAGGTCGTCTTGGTTTTCGTATTTTTTAAACGTGGCGTTTTCCCGCAAGAGCGTTGCTTTGATTTCATTGTCTTTGAATCCCGGTCCGAGCAGCGATCCTTGCTGCGTGTCCTGATTTGTCGGTATTCGCGGATTTTCCAGCAACTGATGCCAGATGAACAAGGCAGCCCCGAGTGCACCGCCCGCGTCGCCGGCAGCGGGTTGGATCCAAATTTTTTCAAAGGGTCCTTCCCTGAGTAACCGACCGTTCGCCACGCAATTGAGCGCGACGCCCCCGGCCATGCACAGATTTTTATCGCCCGTTTTTTCAAACACGAACCGGCCGAGTGCCAGCACGATTTCTTCGGTCACTTGCTGGATGCTAGCGGCAATGTCTTTGAAATGCTGAGTGATTTCCGATTCCGGTTTCCGGCAAGGCTGACCGAACAGTGTCTCGAATCGCCGGTTGGTCATCGTAAGCCCATGGGTGTAGTTGAAAAATTCGAGGCGAACTCGAAAGGAACCGTCGGGTTTGAGATCGATCAATTTTTCGCGGATGAGATCGGCAAAACGCGGTTCTCCGTAGGGAGCGAGCCCCATCAATTTGTATTCGCCGCTGTTGACGCGGAATCCGCAGTAGTAGGTGAACGCGGAATAGAGCAAGCCGAGGGAATTGGGAAACCGCTGTTCGCCGAGTAATTGAATTTGGTTGCCGCGACCGACTCCGAAGGTAGCAGTGGCCCACTCGCCTACCCCATCAAGTGTTAGAATCGCGGCATTTTCATGCGGCGAAGGAAAGAATGCGCTGGCGGCATGGGACTCGTGGTGTTGGCAATAGACGAACCGTTTCTTGTATTTTTTTTGCAGCCCGCGATCCAAGGCGCGTTGTAGAAAAAGTTTTTCTCTCGCCCAGGCCGGCATCGCCTTGAAAAATGCGGCGGCCCCACGCGGCGCGAAGGCGAGTTGGGTCTCTATGATTCGCTCGAATTTGAGAAGTGGTTTCTCGTAGTAAGCTACAAAATCGAGGTCTTCAATTTCGATTCCCGCCTCGCGTAGGCAGTAGTCGACCGCATTTTTGGGAAAATCGGCGTCGTGTTTTTTCCTGGTGATACGTTCTTCTTGTGCGGCGGCGACAATTTCTCCATCGCGGATGAGGGCTGCCGCTGAATCGTGGTAGAATGCTGAGATTCCCAAAATGTGTTTCATTGGCGACCTACGGTTCGGCAACATTAGGTTGACGGTCGTTTTTTTGTCAATGGAACTTGAAATTTCAGGAATGGATAGGCTTCATTAAAGCAAATCCAACTGTTGAGATGTATGAGCGGAGGAAGTCTGATGTTCGCAATGCTGGTTCACCACGTGCATTTACGCAAAAGGAAAACAACCCCACTTCAACGCTAGGCTATCTCTTTTCGTTCTGAGCTGCTAAGGCAGGTCACTGCCCCGGAAAATAAAGCGTTTTGTTTGCTAATTCGGGTGGAGTCCACTCCAGAAATAAATGAGTTACACGGTCCTCTAAAAAGCGGAAGCCCATTTTCTCATAGAATGCCAAAGCGGCGGGATTGTCTCGTTCAACGTGGAGACGCACAACTCGTTTTGATTGCTGACCTTCTCCCTGAACGCATTGAATAATTGCAGCTCCGATTCCCATTCCGCGATGCAATTTATCGATACAGATGTCAGCGAGTCGAATTTCTTCGCTATCCTGCATGGTGACAAATGTCCCAATGGGATGCTCGTCAATCTCTATAATACAATGTGTTTTATCCCAGTTTGCTTCTTTCAGGCTTTTCTCGCGGGCTTGGAACTGCGATTCGAGAAGGTGGGCTCGCTCCTCGTCTTCAAGTGAACTGTGGTCAAGAAGAAGGCGTTCGGTGTCGAAGTCGGCGCGCAATTCTCGAAGAAATGGCTCATCTTCGGGCCGCTCAGGCCTGATGCTTAGATTGATATTCAATTTAAGTGTGTCCATGACGGTTGCCCGAGGAACTAATCGACCTAACAGGGGGTGTTTTGCAAATGCACCCTGTTAGATCGTTTTTTGATTTGAATCTTGGATGCCTTCAAGTCATTCAATTTCGCGAAGGGAAAATCCCCTGTATAGCAAAAATGTAATTGATTGCCAGATAGGGTTGGCGGTTTTCGTGGCTTTGATTACCTCCTGTATTCCCTACGGCGCCCGCATTCATTGTCGTGGGAGCTGTCACAGAAGGGCTGTAAATTTTGTCCGTACCGCTGTCAATTGCCATGAAATTATTCGCGGGATTGGTTGATGTTCCCAAAGCTTTGTCGGCATTAATGGTGTGATTATGAGATGGAATTTGAGTCACATTAAGGGTGACCGTTTCGACTCCCCCCTTTTCACCTTCTCTGTATGTGCTTAGGCCTGGACCAGATCTGGGGCCTATTGGTGCACGGCCACGCAGGTCAGGCAGGGCAAATGTAGTTCGCCCATCTCCTCCGTAGATTGTGCCAACCAGTGAAAATACTGCAGAGTTGGATGAAATGGGCAGCAACTGCCCGTCGCAAAATGCCCACTGACGGGGGGCAAAGTTTCCGGCGAAGATTACTACTTCGGCTAAGAATGGTTCGGCCATGATATGTGGTTCCTTCTATTGTTTTTGGATTGTTGTTGGTAGTTCCCATGGCCATTGGCGGTCACGGAATTAAAGAGATATTCGGAAAGGGCTTCCACGGTTGTGGAATTGTTCAAAAAGTCAGTTAAAGATTGACTCATAGAGCATCGTTTCTGATTCCTGTTGAATGTCGAAAGATTTGAGAAAAAGCAGTATTGGGTCTCCCTCTTCGGGAACGACTTCAAACAAGCCGTGACTGAGTGCATTTTCACCTGGGCCGGAGAATAAGAGCGCGAAGGGGCTTTGACGAACCCCCTCGCGTTGCCCTGTGTATTCAGGTAGCGGCTCTATCCGGTCCAGCATCAATTGCAGATCGGGAATTGCACCCTCAGGTGCAATGACCGAAAACGATTGTCCAACGAGCGGTTCAAAATCACTAATTTCACCTGATTGACGCGCTGAAGAATTGTTCAAAAAAGCCTGATCACGTTGCTGTTGCTCGTCATCCATTATACCAAGATTTCAGATGTTTTTAAACGGCGTAGACTTTTCAGATCAGCCTATGTGAGACTCGTAGGTGAGATGCTCGGTCACCTGGTCGTGGCCTGAGCAACAGTCCAGATACAAATCAAGCTCACCCAGTTCTTCAGATGTTACTTTATGGGTGTCATCAGGGAGGCGCACATCCAGTGGAGACTTAAAAATCAGGGTGAAAGGATTTCTGTTCACGCCATCGGGAATGTCCCCTTCCAATGGTGTGCAAACCTCGACGGCGTCCAAAGTAATCGGATGTTGAGTCTCCCCAAGGCTTACCGTAAATGTTTTTCCGATGGCGGACTGGAATTCTTCAAGAGTTTTCATTGAAAGAAAATAATTTTAGAAGACAAAACTCAGTTGCGTGAGGGGAATATACCGAAAAGCGCAATAACATAATTAATCGCAAGATAAGGCTGGCGATTTTCGTGACTTAAATTCCCACCCGTGTGGCCCACCGCATTTGCATTCATTGTTGTTGGAGCTGTCACAGAGGTGCTGTAGATTTTGTCTGTCCCACTATCGATAGCCATGAAATTATTCGCAGGATTGGTAGACGTTCCCAAAGTCTTATCGGCGTTGATGATGTGATTGTGCGACGGAATCTGTGAGGTGGTGAGCGTGACCGACTGAGTACCTCCTTTTTCGCCTTCTCTGTAAGTACTGAGGCCCGGCCCGGTTCTGGGGCCAATCGCGACGCGTCCCCGCAAGTCCGGCAACGCCATGGTTGTTCTCCCGTCGCCTCCGTAAATGGTTCCGATTAATGAAAACAGTGCGGTGTTGTTTGAGATGGGCAACAATTGGCCATCACAAAATGCCCATTGACGAGGGGCAAAGTTTCCGGCAAATATGACAACTTCTGCGATAAATGGATCAGCCATGGTAAGGTTCCTTCTTTTTTGGTCTTAGATTTATTGTTGGTGAGATGGATAAGAGATATTTCCCTCAAGCCACTCGAAAGGTGTCAGAAAATATGGAGCACGCCAAGAAAATTCGACTGAGTTTTCCCCTTTTGTCTATATTTGCATGGTTCCCACTGATTTATCAGTAAATTGTAATTTACAGGGTTTGGAGAAGTGACGATTACGGTCGCCAATTCTCAGCTATGAATTCTTTAAAAAAATCTATTCAGACATTTACCCGTCTCTCGCAACGTGAGCGAGCGGATTGTCTGGAAGCGATGTGGCTATGTGGGTGGGCTCAAATTGCGATCCGAATCTTTCCTTTTCGGTGGATCGCCAAATGGCTGGGTGAGCCGCAAATGGAAACGAATCAACAGAATGGTTTGGCTCGAGGCTCCCATCTGGTTGGTCAAGTGCGTCAGTCAATTGGGATTGCCAGTCGGCGCCTGCCCTGGAAATGCCTGTGTTTGGTGCGTGCAATGGTGGCAAAGTCAATGCTTGATAGACGTGGTTGTGAGGGGACGGTCTACTTCGGGTTACGGAAATCTGCACAAGCAGGCAATCTAGAGGCGCACGCATGGACAAGGTGCGGTGATCAAATAGTGACTGGCGGCGAAGAACGCCGGGGTCATGTCGTCGTGGCAACGTTCGCGTTCGGTCCAGAGAATGAAGGTCGTTCGCGGAAAGATTCAGGGGTGGAGGAAAAATTTCCCTCTGCTGAGCAGATTTTTGACTCATTAAGCTGCGAATCGCCTTGAGAAAGGAAAGTGAACTTCGATAGGCTGATTATCCAGGTGGATTCGAAGTCGTAGCCCCGGCCCCAATTAGAACACGACAAAATGCCAACAAAGCGGAAGGTTCCAGAGGCACGTCGGCCACTTGAAATCGCTGATTTCGCCGGATAAATTCCACGGCTTCCCCAAACTCGATTCGAAAATTCAACCGATCCAGTGCATCGGGGTTCGACAGTGAGAGGGATTTGATCTTCTCGACTCTCTGCAGATCGCGCATCACAGAAATCGGATTTTCTGGTTCCACAGGGGCTTTGACCGGGGTGCGGATGCCACTTCCGTTTCCCATTGTTGCATATTGATCGCGAAAACAATCCAATGCAGATAAGGCTTCCTCCCTTAATGCCCGTATTGGCACACATGCTCCCTGATTTGGGAGAGTCATTTCAGCGAGATGATTGACCTGCGTCGATTCGAACCATTTTTCCAGCTCCGCTTTGACGGTGTTTTTGGTCAAAGAATACCGTGATTGAAACCCGATCGTGAGGTGCAGAGAGTCTTCCCCGGTGTTCGCGCTCGCGGAATGGAGGCAATTCTCCGGCATATAAATCAATTGTCCGGGTTCGAGAACGGTCTCGATAAGTGGATCAGTAATATCGTCACAACCTGTTTGCAGAACCTTCCACAATTTGGTTCCCAGCAGTTGCCATACAAAGACATCAAGCGGGTCCTTGTGAAAGCCAAATCCCGCCCCGCCAGCGGGAGTGTAATAAACATTAACTCTGACCTCAATCTTGAGGGCTTCCGTTAATCCTTCGGCAAGATGACGCGCCGGCAGAAAATCATTTTGAATTGATTTGACCACGAGTGTCCCACCTTGATCGAGCAGCCGGAGAAGCAGGGCCGGGTTCTCTTCCAAAGCGTCTTGAAATTTTTGAGAGAGCCACTCGCCGTTTTTAGCCAAAGCATAGTCACCTCCGAATTCTAAATTCAGACAACGAATTCTCGCGACGAGATCATCCAATTGAACCAAGGGCGGAGTGTCGAGTACTCGATTGCCAAGATGAAAGGGTTGTTTTCCATAGTAGGTCTCAAAAAATTCCCCTTCTGAAAGAGGATGAATGAGCTCTGTGAGGGCACTCCGGGACGGCAAGAGCATAAGGGAAGTTCTTCTCACAGCGTCAGGAAGAAGGCAAGTCTGATTCCGGGGCCGCCGCGAATACACACAATCGGAAAACGAAATTTGCATGGTCGAAATCAGCGGCTACAAATTGAGGGCCAATGACTTCAGTCTTCCAATCCTTTGAGCCTCAAAATTACGCGGCTTACGGTATCGTTTTCCGGTCGGAAATCCCGCTGCCGGAGGCGCTGAGGACCGATTCAAAAGTTCTTCCCGATGTTCATATCCGGCGCGGAACGGTTGACGTGAAATCGTGCGATTGGATCGACGAAGGTGTGCTTTGGAAGACTACGCCGGGCGTTTTTATGATCGAGATAGATGATGCTGGTCGCTATCTTGTTCGCGATGGTGCCGAAATCATGGTCGAGCCTGCTGAAGGAGCGGGCGAACATGAGGTTGCCACCTACCTCCTTGGCTCTGTCTTCGGCGCATTGCTTCATCAAAGGGGACTCTGGCCTCTTCACGCTTGCGCAGTCCAGACCCCGGAAGGAGCCGTTCTTTTTGCGGGCCGTTCAGGGATGGGTAAATCGACCCTGGCCTGGGCGCTGCATCAACGGGGATACACGATACTTGCCGATGACATTTCGGCTCTTTCTATCCATGAGGATGGTTCCGCGACTGTTTTGCCTTCCATTCCACAGGTCAAGCTGAGCCCGGATGTCGCGTCGCATCTCGGCGTCGATTCCACGGGGCTTCGTCGGGATCATGTAAAAGGAAAGTTCATCACACCTGTTGAACGTTTCTCTTCCGGACCTACTTCGGTTCGTCGAGTTGTATTCCTCGATCTATCAGATGATGAGGACGTTTCCATGGAGGATATATCGGGAACTGAAGCGGTTAGACATCTAACGCAGGCGACCTTTCGGAAGAAATTTATGAAAGGCCTCGGACGGCACCCCATGCATTTTCAGCGTGTTAATGCGCTGGTGGGATCTGTGCCTCTAACAAAGGTGTTTCGCCCCATTGAATTATCAGGGCTGCAAAAGCTTCTGGAAAAAGTTGAACCCTTATTGCGGTAAACTGAGCGAGTATGTCCGGAATCTACTGGTTGGCGTCATATCCGAAGTCGGGAAACACCTGGTTACGTGTCTTTTTGTCGAACTACGACCGAAATGAACCCGAACCAACCCCAATCAACAGACTTTCGTCGGCAAATATTGCGTATAGACGGCAGCTTTTTGATGAGTGGCTCGGTCTGGAAACTGCGGATTTGCCGGACGAAGTCGTGGATCAATATCGCCCCCGTCTCTACGAGCGGGTAGCGGGCGCCGAGAAGTTCCGTTTTGTGAGAACACATGAGCGTTTCCGGACCAATGGCAATGGTGAGCCGGTATTTTCCAGCTCTGCAACGAGTGGGGTCGTGCTGCTGGTTCGGAGACCAGAGGATGTGGCCGCTTCGATGGCCCATTTTTGGCAGATCCCGGTGGACCGCGCCATCGAGCGGATGTCGGATGACTCGATGACGCTTCCTTCTGATGCCGACTCTTTTCACGATCACCTCCCACAATTGGTCGGAACCTGGTCGGGACATGCGCATTCCTGGCTGGAGTCCGGATTGCGACTTCATGTGGTTCGCTACGAAGATTTGGTTGCAGATCCGAAAACGCATTTCGGAAAAATCATTGGTTTCATGGGATGGGAGCTGGATGAGGAGAGGCTGGATCGAGCCGTCGAATTTTCGCGCATCGACGAACTGCGGACTCAGGAGGCCAGAGAGGGGTTTTGCGAACACCATACTGATGCTCCCGCTTTTTTCCGGGGGCGGGACTCAAATGGACAACGCGAATCATTGAACCCAAAACAAATTGAAAGCCTTGAATTCACCCATGGACCCGTCATGCGACAGTTAGGGTATCTTTGAACCTGGCGTTGAAGCCTTTCTCCAGCTTCTTTCTACACGCGGGCTTTTGACTTGCTGCACCCACCAATGGGTGATAAGACTCGTTTTTCGCATGAGCCAAGCCGTGATCACTCCAGAAACCGTTATTCGGCGATCCGACAGCATCCTCGCCTCGAATCTTGAGAACGAGGTTGTGATGATGGATGTAGAATCCGGATCATACTACGGTCTGGAAGAACCGGCCTCCCGCATTTGGGATTTGCTTGCTGAGCCCAAAAGCGTGAGCGATTTGGTCGTTGCACTTCAGTCGGAGTACGACATCACTCCAGAGCAATGTCAGCATGAGGTTATTAGCTTCGTAGAGGAATTAAAAAAACGTAAAGTGGTTGATTTCAGCGATATCTGATCGGCTTAAACTGCTTGACAAGCTTTTTGACGCGACGTACTGACTGCAACCGGAACCTTACTGCAAAATGAATTCAGAGAGCGAAACAACCAATTCTTCAACACCATCAGAAACCACTTCGGTGGAGCTTACTGAGAAGAAAGTCTGGCAACCTCTTCATTTGAAGGTTCTTGATGTCCCCAGTGAGACGCGGGGAGGCTCCTTTAGACTTGATCCTCCTGTAGAAGATTTTTTCTTATACAGAGTCAGCTGAAGTTTCTTCGGTTTAGATGCTTGAAGTTCCTTCGGTTTTCGAGTGGAGCCACAATCTGTCATCCAGCGCAGTTGTATTTTTCTTCGCCGGTCGAATTGATGACCGGAAAAATGCACTCCTTCGAGTCGGAGCACGGGAGGATATTTCCGACGAAACGCTCGTCTTCCATACTTATCAAAGGTTTGGGCAAAAGTGCACTGATCATCTCGTCGGTGATTTCGCCTTTGCGATTTGGGATCCTGAAAAACGCCTCATATTTGCTGCGCGCGACCCGGCTGGCTGTCAGCCTGCTTTTTTTCATTCCAACTCCGAACGGTTTGCAATCGCTGAATCTATCGAGCAATTGCTGACTGTTCCGGGCGTTGGAAGGGATCTGGACGAGTCTTTCATCGCGACGTCCCTCAATCGGATCTTCACCCATCCTGAACGGACCTTCTATAAAGAAATCCGAAAGGTTAAACCCGGCCACTCAGTTACGGTGACTCAGGGAAATACTCCCGCTCAGAATCGCTACTGGTTTCCCGAGCGCATTCCCAAAACGCAGTGGGACGATCCTGCCGAAAGAGATGAAGCATTTCGTGTCGTCGTTCAGCAGGCCGTTCAAGACAGAATCCCTCCGAAAGGGCGTGTCGGTGTTCATGTCAGTGGCGGTCTCGACTGCTCAACCGTGGCTGCTTATGCCGCTCAGGCACTCCGGGAAAGGGGACGACCCGCACCGCTGGCCTTTTCCTGGCAACCGGAATCGTGGGAGGATGAAGACAGTAAGGAAGAATTGCGCAGCGAGTACGCTCGCATCGATGCCATTTGTAAGCAGGAGAGCCTCCCGATCAATTTCTGCTCCCTTACCAAAGTCGAAACCCTCAATCTTTTCCGCCGGGACAACGCAGCCCGCCCGCTTTGTGGCGGTAGCTATGGCGAATGGATGGTTCAGCGAGAAGCTGAAAAGCGCAATGTCAGCGTCATTCTTTCCGGTTGGGGAGGGGATGAATTTGCTTCGTTCAACGGGCGGGGGGCGATTCCGGGAATGGCCATCCGCGGGCGCTGGGCCACTGTCTTTCGCCATGCGAAAAAATCCGGGAAGAATCCGCTGAGAGCGCTGGCCGGGGCGATGCTTCTCGGACTCCAGCACGCAATCCTCCCTGAATGGTTTCTTGATCCCTACTGGAGAGATAAAAACTATCTCCGACTTCCTGCCTGGAAGGCCATTCTCAGAACGCTCTTTCCACGCCTCCGGAAATCAGATCAACTGCTCAACGTTCATCAAAAGGAAAAAGAATTTATCCAAACCCGATCCTACATCGACGACGATTTCCAAAAGCGGGTCAAACCGCTTCCTGATTGGCCGGTCATTCGCCAGACCAGCACGCGTCGGGTCCGCTACCAACTCTGGAGGCAGGGGCATCTCGCCACCCGAATCGAATCCTGGGCCGCTGATGGCTCCGCGCGTGGAATCCGCTATGCCTACCCGCTGTTGGACCGCCGCGTGATGGAATTTGTGCTCGCCCTGCCGGAAGACGTCTACGACGACGGCGTGACCACCCGGCTTTTCTTTCGCCGTGCCATGGAACCGGTTCTTCCGAAAGAGATTTGCTGGAATCTCAACGATGTCGATCCCGCCAGGATCGGAGCCATGCAGAAAGCAGTTCTGGCCGCGTTTGTGGAAATCGGTGAACGCCTTGAAAAAGTGGAACCTCCCCCTCTCGCTGCGTATCTCGATCTTCCCCGATTGATCCGTGATTTGAAGCCGGAATCGCTCGAATCACGCTCCGGATTTGGTAAACTTTTCTTTGCTCTTCAACTTCTCGGAAGCGAAGGAACCGGGAGCGATGAAAGCCACGAATCAGAGTAACGCCATGCTGCCACACGTAGAGAAACCCGAGTCTGTCAGAGAATTGGGTGCTGTTGATATCGCAAAAATCCAGCCGCTCATCGTCAGCCTGCCCGAGAATCTGTGGAACGTCGAAGATGCCAAAAAGAAGAACCGCTTTTCCTGCTTCCATCACACCCGCCACATCGTGTTCCGCTTCATCGTGGAAAACCGCGATCCCCGCGTCTTTGAATCCTACCCGATCTGGGATATTTGGCGTCCCATGCTGGAGCCACTCTTCCATCAGATCATAGCGCCCTACGGATTTAAAGAGCCCGTCTTCCCCAAAGTCATGCTGGCCCGCCTCGCCGCCGGTGCTGAGATCGATCGCCATGTCGACGGCGCAGGGTCAAACCTCCTCGCTCACAAAATTCATATCCCGATTCAGACCAATCCCGGAGCCACCCTTACTTCAAACGGCCTCAGCCATCATCTGGAAGAAGGTTTCGCCTACGAAGTCAATAACATCGCCCCTCATGCCGCAGAGAATCGCGGGGACGCCGACCGGATCCACCTTATTTTCGAAGTCTTCGATGCCGCAGCCGAAAAGTGATGAGCCGTGCCCTCGCCACCGTTGTTACTGAAGACTTTGTTCCCGGCGCGCTGGTTACGTTTCATTCATTCCAGCATCACAATCCCCGGTTTGATGGCGACTTCCTCGTCATTCACGACGGGCTTTCGGAAAAATCGAAAGACGCATTCAGGACCTGTTTCGATCGCATTCATTTTGAATCCATCGGGGAGGATCTCCGCACGAGAATTGATTCCGTCATCGAGACGCATCCGCATTTGGTCCCCCAAAAGGCCCAGTTCTATGCGCTCGAGGCCTTGCGTCCCCGATCCTATGATAAACTTCTCTTTTGCGACGCCGACCTACTCTTCCGTGGCGATATCTCCGATATTTGGGAACTTCCGCAGCCGCTGATTTGCTGCCCCGATCGCCCCGCTTATCTGGGGAAGGGGAGGGAACTGCAAACCTACGCGATCACCGATCCCGGCCCTGATGCGCTGACCGATACCTTCAATTCAGGATTCATGCTCATCGATGGCGCGTTGCTGAGCGACTCCGAATTCAAAAGCCTCCTCGCACTCCTCAATCCTGATCTTTGGGAAAACGACGCCACCTCCCACACCGATCAGCGGATCTTCAATCTGTGGGCAGCCGGTCGTCAACACCTCCTCGGGGCCGAATTCAATTACCTCCTCGGCCATCCCCGCGTGATGCGCGAGCATGCCGGCATTTCCGCCGGAGACGCCCGTGTCCTCCATTTCAATGTCAGCGCAAAGCCCTGGCAACCCGCGCAGCTCGTCCAGCTCGATTCCGTTGATCCCGTCCTCCTCAAAGCCACCCAGTGGTGGAACGAAGCCTTTGCCGCCTCCTTGCAGACCAGGTTTCTCCGTGGAAAAATCCAATCCCCGCTGACATGATCTATCACGGCGCACGGCACGATTTGGAGAAACTGATCACGACCCACCTGTTCGTCATCAGCCCCAACAACAGTGGCTCCACCTTCGTCAAAAACGTCCTCGCGACCTGCCCGACCACGTGGAACCTCCGCCGCGAAGGCCAGCACGCCTTCGGATTCCCCGGCCCCAATCCCGTAAAGCTCAAATTCCCCTACCTCTGGGCCTCCGAACCGCACTACCTCGACGTTCTCGCCGATCCCGCCGCCTTCGATTGGGCCGCGGCCCAAAAGACATGGTACTTTCAGGCCTTCAGTGCCAGCCCCGATGCCTGCGTCTTTGTCGAGAAATCCCCGCCCTTTCTCCTCCAGGTCGCCGGCCTCAGCCAGCATTTCGCCCATGCCAAATTCCTCTTCATGACGCGGAATCCCTACGCCGTGGCAGAAGGCATCATCCGCGCGACCGGTTCATTCTATCCCTCCCGGCAGCTCGCTTTGGAAAAAGCCGCCGTCCATCTCATCAAATGTTTTCAGGTGCAGCGGGAAAACATCGATCAATTCAGCGATCGCGGCCTCTTCTTCACCTACGAAACCCTCTGCGAAAACCCCGCACGGCTCGAAAAAGAGATCCTCGCCCTCGTTCCCGATCTGGGAAACCTCACCCTGCAGCAGAAGATCGCCGTGAAAGGCAACTACGACGAACCCCTCCGCGACATGAACGCCGATCAGATCGCCCGGCTCGCCCCCGCCGAGATCGATTTCCTCAACACCGCCTTCGCCGACCACCGCGAGCTCTTGCAGTCCTTCGGCTACGATCTCATGGGGTAAGGCACCCCCCGTTCTGGCCGCGCCTACCGGTACGGAGGCCCCGAAAGCCATCCGACGATCGAATGCCGCGTGCCCGACGTCACCTCCGTGACGCGGTGCTGGATGAACGACGGAAACACCACCACCGTCCCCTTGCGACGGGGAGCCGTTTCCACCTCATTCACCTGAAATTGCAGATCTCCCCCCTCATAAGCATCCTCATCGCTCAATTGAACCGTGACACTCAGCTTCCGGTGAGATCCGGGGCCCCCCGTGAAGTCCAGATGCCAGTCAAAATACTCACCCGCCCCGTATTCCGCCAGTTGAAGCGGCTGTAGAAACCCCTGCAAATCAAACCCGTACCGCTGCGCATTGATCGCCGTTCCCAGCTCCGCGATCCGGTTGTAAATCCACTGCGTCTCCTCCGTCGGCTCCAAAAACATCACCGAAGACCGTCGCTGCTCGTCCCGATACGGCTCATCCCCCGTCACCGTGGCCTTTTCTTTTTTGTCAGCATCCCAGAGATCGAGAATGCGGTCGACTTCATGCGGCATAAACCCGTCAAGCGTCACAAATTCCGCAAAATTCGGCAGCGTCGGTGGATCAAAAGGGAGAGCGTATTTCACAATACACGCAGGCTATAAGTTACCGCCCCAATGTCAATCGTGAGCGGCGTCCTGCGCCCGGTGTGCCTGTCCTGTTGAGTTAAAAAAGGGTTGCTCTCACTCCACGCATCAGGAATGCTCCCTCCGAACCGATGAGCCGTGACGATTCCGATCTTGAAATCACCAGCGACAGCATCCTCGTGCTCGGGGCCAAGCTCGGGCTGGCCGTTGCCGGTGTGGCCCTGTGTCCCGCTGCGGGCGTGCCCTTTGCCGCTGCTATTGCCGGTGGGATCATCGGGAATTCCGCGTGGGAATCCCTCAAAGGCATTCCCTCCCGCCTTTTAAAACGCCCGCTTCCCCTCGGTCAGCCGAATCACGATCTCAACAAAGCCCTCGCCGCCGCCATTGCCAAAAGCTGTCAGGACTTTCAGGCAGATTTCGATGAATCCGCCGCCAAAGCCTTCCGCCAATACATCGGCGAGCCCACCACCCTTCTCACTTTCAAAGCTCACCAGATCGAGGCCTTCTTCGGGAAATTGGAGAAAACTCCCGAAGGAACCCTTCAGATTGTGGCCGACAACACCGCGCTGAAGCAATTCCTCGAAGATCCCTCCGGGCTCGATTTGCTCGAGATCACCCGCGGTTCCTTTCCCGAAAACGTCCCCGCAGAGCTTCGCACCTGGATTGTGGGGAAACTCCATCATCACATCGCAGCCCGATTCTGGGACGAGGTGAAAAACACCCCCGCCGCCTGGCGCGCTTATGCTGCCGAAGTCTTCAAAGAATTCCGGGGCCGCTTTGATACGATCGACGAAAAACAGGACGAAACTCAGCGCCTGTTAAAGGAACTCATCGCAAAACAGGACGCCATCGTCGGCATAGGCTACGACCCCTCCCTGACGGAAGCCGAAAACCCGCCCCTTTCGGAGATTCCACCGATTCCCCCCGAAGTGTTGACGGCAATCGATCAGCGGCTGGAGTCGATCGAGAAGGAGCTGATTGCGCTCAATGCGCAGCTCAAAACGCTCCTTGCCGTAGCTGAACGAACGGAGACCAAAATTGACGCTCTTCCTGATGCTTTAGAAAAGCTCCTCGAGGAAAAATTCGCAGACCTCACCGTCGAAAAGCGGATCACAGCGGAGCGCGTTCGCGCCCATCTTGCCGAGGCATCGCAGGATGCCCTCGAGACCGAAGTGGCAGAAGCGGGAACCGATACAGGACTGCTCGATGCGGCCAGGGCAGCCCACGCCGAGCGTCTCAGCCGGATCGACAGTCTCGCTCGTCAGTTCGCTGAGCTGGAAGGCACCGCCGAGGCCAGTGAGATCTTCGATGAATTGACCCGCATCGTGGAGGAGGAAGGCGTTGAGGAAGCGCTTGCCTATCTGGGTAGCCAACGGCCCACCATCCTCGCCGAAATTGCGGTCGAAACCGCGGCCCAGGAGGCCGCCCGTCGTAAAAAGCTCCAACCACTTCTCACCGGGGCGCAATTGTCCAGCGCCAACGGCAAAAACGACGAAGCCGAATCCCTTTTTCGCGATGTCATCAAGGCAGCTCCGTCTTGGACCGAAGCCCGCTATCAATTTTGCCGTTTCCTCACCTACACCCGCGGGCCCCGCGCCCAATCCCACGCAACTTTGACGGATGCCAAAGCCATTTACGAAGAAGCCCACCGGATTGCGAAACAATTAGTAGAGGATGAGCCCGAGAATGAGAAGTTTTTACGGGAACTCTCCGTCAGCCACAACTCTCTTGGGGACGTCGCGGTCGCGCAGGGGGATCTCGCCCTCGCCGCCGGGCAGTATGGTGCAGCTCTTGTGATTGCGGAAAAGCTGGCGGCGAGTGATCCGGGCAATGCGGAGTGGCAGCGGGATTTGTCCGTCAGCCACACCAATCTTGGGGACGTCGCGGTCGCGCAGGGGGATCTCGCCCTCGCCGCCGGGCAGTATGGTGCAGCTCTTGTGATTGCGGAAAAGCTGGCGGCGAGTGATCCGGGCAATGCGGGGTGGCAGCGGGATTTGTCCGTCAGCCACGAAAAGCTTGGGGACGTCGCGGTCGAGCAGGGGGATCTCGCCCTCGCCGACGGGCAGTATCGCGCTGGTCTTGTGATTGCGGAAAAGCTGGCTGCGAGTGATCCGGGCAATGCGGAGTGGCAGCGGGATTTGTCCGTCAGCCACGACAGGCTTGGGAACGTCGCGGCCGCGCAGGGGGATCTCGCCCTCGCCGCCGGGCAGTATGGTGCAGCTCTTGCGATACGTGAAAAGCTGGTGGCGAGTGATCCGGGCAATGCGGAGTGGCAGCGGGATTTGTCCATCAGCCACAACAAGCTTGGGGACGTCGCGGTCGCGCAGGGGGATCTCGCCCTCGCCGCCGGGCAGTATGGCGCGGGTCTGGCGATACGGGAAAAGCTGGCGGCGAGTGATCCGGGCAATGCGGAGTGGCAGCGGAATTTGTCCGTCAGCCACGACAGGCTTGGGGACGTCGCGGTCGCGCAGGGGGATCTCACACTCGCCGCCGGGCAGTATAGTGCGGGTCTGGCGATACGGGAAAAGCTGACCGCGAGTGATCCGGGCAATGCGGAGTGGCAGCGGGATTTGGCTGTTTCTCACAGCAAACTGGCGGTTTTAGCCGAAAAACAGGAAGATGACGCGAAGGCCGCGAAAGAATGGCGGGCCAGCTACGAGGCGCTCAATGGCCTCCGGAAGCGCGGGCTGCATGTTTCGCCGGATGATTTGCGTTTTTTGCAACGACTGGAGGTAAAATTGGGGATTGAGTCGCCGGAAGAGTAAGTGGAGTCGCCGGGATTGGACCTCAGGGTGCGCATCGGGAGAGTGAGATGCCGAACTGCGTGATCACGATTGCTTGAATCATTGTTCAGGTCACTCATAAAGACGTTCATGTTGGCTACATCGTCGGTCAGGTTGCCCGAAAAGACGTTCAGGTTGGCTATATCGTCGGTCAGGTTGCCCGAAAAGACGTTCAGGTTGGCCATATCGTCGTTAAGGTTGCCAGAAAAGACGTTTAGATTGCTCATCAAAAGTCTTTATGAGCCGTCTGATTGCCTTTTCAGGCCGTCTGAATCTCTGGATGAGCCATCTGATTTTCCATTCGGGCTACTTAAACAGCAGGACAAGCAACCTGAATGGCAGAGTAAACGGGAGTAATTAAGGGGTCTCCGCACCCCGCCGCAGAAGTCCTGAGGCAGAAGTCCTGAGGCAGAAGTCCTGAGGCAGAAGTCCTGAGGCAGAAGTCCTGAGGCAGAAGTCCTGAGGCGCCGTTCGCGGTGGCGACGCACAGATTCTTCGTGGCGGGGTGCGGAGACCCCTTAGTTACGGCATGGCCGGAAGGAGAATCCATGACTGATGGGAACCGCCCGGTGCAATGGAGCGAAGCGACATGGATAGCCGACAGGCTACCGCGAAGCGGCAAGGGAGGAACGACCGAAGTCAAATCCGCATGCCGGGTGGTATGGGGGGAGCGGGTTCAATTTCCGTTCCTACCCGATTTCACGCCGCCTTTCCCGACAATTTCTCGGGCTTCATGCTGAAAAAGAAGGCTAATCCCCCTCTTACCTCTGCAATGTCTGGGTCTTTGTAAGACTCGTCCTTCTCCTCCAATAGGGCTTCCCATCGATTCTTGATGTCTCGGTATGGTGTTTTTGCAATACGCTTAAGGTTATACCAGTGGTAAAGCTCACCCCAAGAAATGAAGGTTGTACCATTCGCATATAGTTCGTCTAATCTCGCCCAGATCTGGTCCTCGTGTCTTTTATTCATATGCAGACACTGTAACGCAAAAAACGGTTTTGTCAACCCTTAAATTATTTATTTGCCTTTAAAAAAATAAGAGCCCCTTAATTATCGGTAGCGGAGTGGGTGCATTTTTTGAGCGAACGTCAAAGCGAGCTGAACCCTGGCCGTGCTACAATCAACGAAGGAGATAGATGCCGCCAGTCACCGCGAAGCGGCAAGGGAGGAGCGACCGCCGTCAAACCCGTATGGCCGGTGGTGTGGGGGGGCGGGGTCAATCCCCGTTCCTACCCGATTGTGCCAGTTTTTGATGGCGGTGAAAACTCGTAGACAGAGTATCAAGTTGCCTTTCCATCGCTTACTGATCGATCTGGTTGCTCCAGACTCCTGCGGTATTCTTTCTTGAGGGAGATAGCGATTGACTGAGCAATTCCGGCGACCGCAGACCCTTTATCGCCATCGATTACGCCAAATTCGCCGTCGTCTCCGCTGAGCATAAGGACTTGTGGCTCGTTGGTATCGGGAACATTTGAGATCTGGAAAGCGATTCCCGGAAATTTTTCCGTGAGGAAAGCTACGAGAGAATCCTGTATCTCGAAGTTCAGGTTCGACGGGAAAGTGATTGTTGCGTTTTTCATAGGATTGGAATTTCCGGGCAGAACAGTTTGGATGGCGAGCCGAGTCCCTGACTCAGTTTATGTCCATCCCCCTATCTTCCCCCATATACATGAAAAATGTAACGAAAAGATAAAGAACGGGTCCAGCATGAATTCGATATTTCCCCATCTACTGATGGGACGTCGCCGCTGAACGTCCCGGCCGCAGAATCAGCTCCGTTCGGGGATTGTTTCGGATTTGGCCCCTCGCCCTCTATCTCGAATACCTGGTATACAAAACGGAAAGCGGCAGATGGGTTTTGGTTAAAAAATTCTCGACAAGCTCAGGGGCATTCGACAACCTCTTTGGGTAAACCGAGGAGTGCGGGAGCTCACGATCAGACAGGGTTGATTCATCGAACAGACCCTGTTGGATCGTTCGGGACGCGCCCGCAGTTGGGAACCATGGAACCACCACTGCTGCAATGTTGGAGGAGCGAGGACGATCCTTTCCGTCTTGAAAGGGACGCTGGTTTTTTGGTGGCTGTCTGCAGTGAATTTCTCTCTGCCATCTCCGTTTCCCCGGGATTCCTTTTTATGCCCGGCGGCGCCTCTGCTGTCGGGCGATCTGAACCGAAAACCAAAAAATAAGTAAAAACGAAAGGAACCATCTCTATGGCAAATGCAGAAACTACCTTCGCCGATCGGCTGCAGCGCGGTCGAAATATGCAAGCCGCCACGGCGGCGTTTGATCCGGTCTTCGCTCCGGCGGATGTGAGTCTGGACCCGGCGACGTTCGCCACGTTTCTCGATGGATTGATGACGCTGAATGATGCGGTGACAGACGCGGAAGCGAACTGGAAGGATGAAGTGGCGGTCCGCGCCGCGCAAACGAAGGAGCTGAAAACGCTCGCCCTGCGGGTGCTTTCGCGGGTGAAAAGCAACAGCGCGTGGGACCGGCGATTAGCGGCAGTGAAAAAGGCGGTGGATGATCTGCGGGGCTACCGGCCGAACCGGAAGAGCACGCCGCCTCCGGGTGAGGGCGAACGCCGACCGGCCCGGGCGGATCAGAGCTACGGGGATATCCAGAATTTGGCAAAAAAGCTGATCGCCGCACTGGGCAAGGTGTCGGGGTATGATACGGGTGCTCCGGCGGATATCACGATCGCTGCGATGACGGCGAAGCAGGAGCTGCTGGCGGCGACGAACACGGCGGTGGCGGGCCTGGAGCAGGATCTTTTCTCGGCACGGATGGCGCGGAAGATGGCTTATGATTATCCGGATGGTCTGCGGGACAAGATGAAGGCGACCAAGCAGGCGACACGGGCTCAATACGGCGCGTCGTCGGTGGAGTTTATGGAGGTGCGCTCGATCCGGGTGTGAGGGGTTGCAGCGTGTGCGGGTTATTACCGGGGCCGGTCCCTGAGCTTGAGGTAGACGTCGGTGGCGCCGATTTTGTCGGCCCAGTGACGTTCTTCTTCAGGAAGGGTGTCGAGCCGGTTGCGATAGAGGTCGGGGGTGATGTTTTCCACTGCCTCTGTCCTCTGCCCGGGGGTGGTTTCTCTCAAGTCACTGAGGGAATGGACTCGATCGACATACTGATCGGGCGCGGCGGATTCGGCGTAGTCGATGTAATGGGTGCGGGATTGGAGGGGGGAGAGTTCGCCCGCGAGGATGGTGTGGGTTTTTTCGAAGGTCTCGACGTAGCGCCGCAGGAAATCGGTGATGAAGGCGAAGCGTTCGGGGGTGGCCCCGGTAACGGATGGACCGGCGAATTCTGACTGCGCCTGCTCGGAGGGCTGCCGGTAGGAGATGAGGAGCGCCTGTATGCGGTCGGCCGCAGCAAGCCAATGGGTGGTCTGCCCGGGATCGACGAGGTGACGGAGGTCCATTTTACAAACGGCATCGTCGGGCAGCTCCTGGAAAGCACGGGTTTCGGGGCCGCGGTAGAAGATTTCGGGGTCTTCGAGGTAGCCGCCGGGGTTTCCCTGATGGTGGGCTTCGCCTTTTCCTTCGTCGAAGTCCCGGCCAATGACCTCCGCCCCGAGGGTGCGCAGGGTCTGCATGAGCAGCGAGGAGCCGGATCTCCCCAGGGTGAGGACAACGATCATGGGAGGCGGCGCGGGGTGCCGGTGGGCGGGGCGTTCGGGGCGCGACGTTCTTTTAAGCGGGCGAGGTCGATGTGTTCGGCGACGTTTTCGGCGAGGAATTTGCAAAAGTTGGGGGAGTAGTGGGCGCCGTCGATGATGGCTTTTCGCTCGCCCCATTTCTCGAAGAGAGTGGTGAGGTTGGTAAAGCCATCTTCCTTGAGCATTTTGGCGTAGAAGCGTTCGCGAAAGGCGCGCGATTTCGGTCCCACGAATCGTTCGCCGATGCTGTGGAGGTGGGCGGGGTAGTTGTAGGGGGCGTCGGGCTGGAGAAAGAAGAGGGGCTCGACTTCATACTGCGCACAGATGGCTGCCTCGCTGTCGCGGGCCTGTTTGAAGCGTTCGACGAGAGGGGAAATGTCGATGTCTGCGGGTGAGCCGGGATTTTGTTTGGGGGGGGCTTCGGCTTTCGGCATAAACCGGTTGCGGATGGAGGTTGCCGCCCGTGACATGGGAAGCCGGGGCCAAAACCCGGTGGTGCCGTGTTGGGCTTCTTCAAACCGCTGCTGGAAAACGCGGGTCCAGTCGGGGGTGTCGTCGAAACTGCCGAGGTTGACTCCATCCATGAAGATGACGAGCTCGGGGCGCTGGCCGCTGCGCAGCACGTCGATGATGAAATGCAGTTCCTGAGTGGGGTAGTAGCCGAGCCGTCCGTAGTTGGTCACGGTGACGGGAACTCCGAGCCCGGTTGCTTTGGCTTTTTCGTTGAGGATTTGGCTGAGATAGGAGGGCCAGGTGTGTTGATCGGGAACACCGACTCCGTAGGTGGTGCTGCCGCCGAAGACGAAGATTTCGATGGGTTTCTCTCCGTCGGCTGGAAGGGGAGGATTGGTGGGGGTATCGCGAATCGCGGTACCGTTGGGGTCCAGTCCGATGGTTAAGAATTCGCCATCAACAACGCGGTGGGAGAACTGGACCCAGGCCTGGTATTCGACGCCCCGTTGGGCTTCGTCGTAGAATTCATCGAGCATTCGGCTGATTTCCGGTTCGCTCATGACGCCTTCATAGGCATTGAAATCAAACACGGTTAAATTGGAGGGGGTTCGTTTCCCGTTATCGACGGCGGGCCCGCTCTGATAGAAGTGGCCGGAAGGGGTCAGCGGTCCCTGACCGGTGAGGCCGCTTTTCCGGGGGGCTGACTTGTCTTTGATGCTATAGATCACGGCCAGAACCAGATTCGCAATCAACAGGAGGATGAGCGTGTTGAATACGATCACCGCCAGAGTGAGGTATTGTTTCTTTGCTTTTTGACGGGAAAAGGACATAACTGGTTCTCCAATTGATGGCAACAGTCCCACAAGTTCATCTCAACGTCCACAACGTCGATCAGGCAGCGCGGGACTTCGAAGCTCACGGTTGCCTGCTGTTGTCTGAGTTTATTCCCGTGGAGCTGGTTGCCGCGCTGCGGAAACGTTTTCTGGAGGACTACGAGGCGAGGCTTGATGAGGTGCCGTGCCAAAAGGTGGGGGATCAGCGGTGGATGATTCCGCTGCAAATTGAGAATGAGTTCAGTGATCCGTGTCTCTTTGGCGCTCCGGAATTCCTCGAGCTGCTGCAAGGTCTACTGGGGGAGGGGCTGGTGCTGGACAGTTTCAGTTGCATCAATGCGGCACCCGGTGCGGAAGTTCAACACCGGCATCGGGATTATGGGCGGCTATTCCCGAATGCTCTGGAGTTTTTCGGCCCGTCTTATGCGCTGAATGTTTTTATCCCGCTGGTTGATCTCAACGAGACCACGGGAACGACCCGCCTCTGGCCGGGGACCCACCGCAAGCCGGTCGAAATTGAAACGGTGACGGATGATGAGAGCGTCGATACGAATGTGCCGGCAGGTTCAGCATTGATGTTTGACTATCGACTGCTGCATGAGGGATTGGCCAATCGGTCGGATGCGTCACGGCCGGTGCTGTGCCTGGCATTTGTGCGCTCGTGGTTTCTTGACGTTGTTCACTTTCGCGGGCTTAAACGACTGAATATTTCGCGGGAACGTCTTCTACAGTTCGACACGGCTCAGCAGGAATTGTTTATCCGGGCGGATGGCGCGAAGGGGGCTTGAGGGTGAACGCAAACCGTTATTGGTTTTTCAAAGCCTGCCATGCCTTGATGGCCGGCTTCAGGAGGACGTCTTTTTTTGTCTCAGCAATTTCGCAGTAGCGACAAAGAATGTCTTCGCTTTCGTCGGTGTAACCTCGCAGAACTCTTTTGAATTCGTCACTCTTGTGCAGGGAGTCGTAATCCGCGTCGAGGAGATTGCCGATGATGTGTTTCAAACTCCAATCCATGCAACAGAGGGCGACGTCGCCATTGGGGAGCAATACGTTATTGTATAATCGGTAGCAGGGGGCCAGTTCGCCTTTCAATCGTTCGCGGTCGGTTTTCCCTTCGATCTGGATATTCCCGGCACGGGTGAGGACCCATCGGTTTTCGGGGACGATTCCGCGGTCTTTGAGTAATTGCGCGGCTCTGGATTCCACTTCTTCGGGACCGGTTGCGCCATCATGAACGTGGTAGCCGATTTTCGAGATTTTGCTGTCGATCAAGGCGGCGAGGACGGCCAGATAGCGGTCATCGACTTTGATTTTGGTCAGGCCTTTGTCGTCGGGAAGATGAACGGCGAATTTTGTGAAGGGGATGTCCTTGAATCGCTCGACATCTTCCAGCTCGAGGCCCATCACGGTGGTGGAGACGCGGACGGGAAATCCTTTTGATTCGGCGTAGAGCATCATATCGGTGCACTCGCGATTGAGGAATGGCTCGTAGAAACCATTGAAGTGCAAAGAAATGTCCGGAGTGAGTTTATCGACACACGTTTTAAAGGTGTCGAAGCTCATCCGGGTGTCTCCGCCCCTTGTCTTGTAAGCCCTGCCGATGGTGGCCTGCGGACAATAAGAGCACAAGACTCCACAACCGACACCGGTGGAAATGAGTAGTGCTCTATTCATAATATAAATCCATATAGGCTGTGGGATCCTGTGATGCCCGGGGAGGGGATTTCTGCGGCAGTTTCACAAGATTTTCATCGTAAGTCAAAGAGCGAGTTAAGGAGGTGCGCGGGGAGGGGACGATTCTACCTGTGAGGACGAGGGTTTGACTGTGGAGGGAAGCGCGATAGAATCCGCAAACTATCAACCGTGTCCCCCCGTTGTTTGAGCGATGAGCGCAGATCAAAATTCCAGACCGGTAACGGTGAATCGAGCGTTGTGGCTCAAGCCTCAGGGTGGAGAGGCTGGAATGGTGGCGATGGCAGGTATCGACGGAAGCACTTCTGTCCGGGAGATCGATCGGGTTGACTGGCAGCTGCTGGAGTTGGCGAACGGGGAACGGTCCGTAAAGGAGATTCAGGAAGCGGTGGCGATCGACGTCGATGAGTTGGAATTGCGCTTTGCTACGCTGTCCGAATTTCTTTATTGGATAAAACCCGATAATGGTGCCGAAAAGCAAAACCAGAGAATGATTGAAGCGGCGCTGAAGATGAAGCTTCAGTGGGAGGCCGCAATTGCGAAACCGGGAGCGAATTCGGTTTTTCATGCGAGCGGAATTGAAGATGCGCACCGGCAGTTCGAAGATATTGAAACAACGGTTTCCCACCTTTTCCGCGAGCCGCACGTGGCGCTCGATGGCCGCACCTATGGCGAAGCATTCTGTGATCGGATGTTGGAACTGGGCGCTCTTCAAACCGGAGGGCGGGTGATTGAGATCGGTTGTGGGGTGGGTTATTTTGCATGCCATTTTCTTGACCGGCTCAAGGAACGCCAGCCATCAATTTATGGATCTGTGCATTACACGATGTTTGATCTCTCGCCGGAATTGCAATCGTCCCAGAAAGAGCAATGCGCTGAGCACATAGAGAGAATCTATTTTGAAGCAGGGAATATTGAAGCTCACGATTTCGGCGGGCGGCAATTCGATTTGATCATCGCGAACGAAATGATCGCAGATCTCAGCGTCGGTCCCGCCAAGCTTGGCAATACTCGTCGCCGTGAACCGGAAAGTGAGGCGGAGGAACTCGTGAATCAGTATGACCTCGAATGCGACGCTGACTATAGCGGGGAAAATGCAGCGATTGCCATTAACGTGGGTGCGATTCGATTGCTTGAGAAACTTCCGGATATGCTGGCTCGTGGCGGACGTTTCGCGCTCAGTGAATACGGCTACATTGAAATGAATCCCAGGGCCGTGGCATTTGCGGATCATTTCGAATACTCGATCCATTTTGGGCACCTCATGCAGGCCGCGGACCGGTTGGGGCTGAGGCCTGAATTGGAAAACCTGGGAGAGTGGCTGGGGTTTGACGGAGATTTTCCGATGATGGATTTTCGTTCGTTTGAAACGCTCAATCAGGTATTGCTGCCTGCGGTTGGTATTGATCCCATTCCTAAACTGCCCTACAACCGTGACGGGCTCAATGCTGCGCTGGGCAATCTTGCGGATCGGATTTGCAACGTTCGCTTTGAATCCCTTCGTAGCACAGGTTCACTTTCGCCCTTCAGGTTTTTTGCTTTGGTTGGTTCTGGAAGGTCGGCCTAAATTTCACCATCGTTCTTTCGAAATCGAATCCATGTCCCAGTCAATTCAGACCAGTTACGAAGAAATTCCCTATCGGGGCATCCCGTTTCAATTCACTCACCCGGATAACCTGGCGACTTCTGCTGAGTTGGTCGGGATCAAGCCGGTGTCGCCCGAAAAATGTCGAGTTCTGGAATTGGGATGCGGCGATGGAGGCAATATCATTCCGATGGCAGAGTCGTTGCCGCAAAGTGAGTTTGTGGGAATCGATCTCGGTCATGTCCATATTGAAGAAGGTAAGAAAAGGGTGGCCGAGTTGGGGATCACCAATCTTGATCTACAGCAGTTGGACATCGCGGAGTTCGGGCCTGAGTTTGGTGAGTTCGACTATATTATTGCTCATGGAGTGTATTCCTGGGTGCCGCCGGTTGTGCAAAAGCGCATATTGGAGATTTGCTCAAATCAGTTATCAGCGAAGGGAATCGCCTGTATCAGCTATAACACGCTTCCCGGATGGCAGGCCCGGGGCATGATTCGGGAGATGGCGCGCTATCATCTGCCGTCTACTCTTGTAGAACCGGCGGAGCGAGTTCGGGAAGCACGTGCTTTTTCAAACCACGTTGCAGACGGCCTCGCCGGTTTTAATGACCCGTATAGCAGATTGCTGGGGCATGAATTCGAACGAATGCGCGGGGTGGAGGATTTTTATTTTTTCCACGAGCACCTCGAAGAGTTTAATGAACCGCTATTTCTTCATCAATTTCTTGAGCGGGCCGAGAGCAATGGATTGAAATATCTGGGCGACGGCGATATTCGGCTGATGCTCCCGGGACTCGGAGATCCCGCGATCGAGCAATTTCTGCAATCACTGTCGAGCGACCCGGTTCGCCGTCAGCAATACACGGATTTTGTTTTCAACCGCACTTTTCGAAAAACGCTGCTTTGCCGTGAAGATGTAGAGATCAATTATCAGGTCGATCCCTCTGTTATCTCCGGATTTCATGTTTCAACCTCTGCTGAGTTGGTGTTCGAGGGCAATCAATTTTTACTGAGATCAGCAGATGGAACATCACTGCCTATCCGTTCGCCTTTGATTAAGGCGGCGCTCCATCATTTGTCAGATATTCGTCCGAACAGCGTGCCGATCGGGCAGTTGCTCGAAATCGGACTGAAAAATTCAACAGGTTCCCCGGCGCCGGATGATCTGGCCACATTGAATAACTGGCTTCTGGCTGGCCAATCGACGGCCCCATCGCCGTTGATAAACCTATGCTCGCAACCTCCACGATTCACGGCTGAGATAAGCGAATTCCCTGAAGCCAGTCCTGTAGCCAGGTTGCAGGCGGAAAACAATTACGGATGGGTCACGACCCGCCGACATCAGAACGAACAGGTGGATTGTCTGCACAGAACGGTTTTGAAATCGCTCGATGGCACTCAGGGAAGGGCGGATTTGTTAGATCCTGTTGTTGAACTCAGAAAAGGAGGAAAGCTGGAAGATGCATATCAAAACACTCCGGACAGCGAACTTGTCGAGTTGTGCCTTCGGAATTTTGCAGCGTACGCCCTCTTGGTGAGTTGAAGGGCTTACTGTTTTAATTTCAGCACCCCGGCACCTACGAGTACTCGGCAAAAGGCACTGGCCAACTCTGACTCCAATGGTAATTCCGCTGTCTGAATCGATGTCGATTGGCTCAGAAGGTTCAATGCTTCGGAAAACTGTTCCTTAAAAACAATCTTCCCTGATTCCAATTCGAGTTGTACACCGCCTTCAGGATGTGGCTCGATCTTCATTGATTGAATAACCTCAAACGGTCCATCGTTGTTCATGACTTTGAGGCTACGGGCAACTTCCTCAGGTGAGAGGGGGCAATCTATTCTCTCGATGATTGGGCGGACAACCGAACCATTTGTCATTTCGCGATCCACGTAGGCGCGGAATGCATCAATCCCGCGCAGCGTTTCTTCGTGGGAAATACCAACTCTTCCTTCGGTCATTTGGTTCGGCAGCGCGAGATCACTCACTCCTTCGGTAATGTCGTTTTCAATCCACTTGTTCAGGAATTCCCTAAGATCATTTTTGATCTGTGAGTAGCGCGAGAAAAAACCAATGGTCAAATGAAGTGAGTCCTCGCCATCTCCGGCCACACCGGCATGCCTGCAGTTCTCCGGAATGTAGAGGACCTGGCCTGGCTCGAGGACGGCGTCTATCACCAGTTCACCTTCGCCCTCCCGGTCGCCCTGCGCATACACTTTCCAGGCTTTGCGGCCGGTTTGCTGCCAGATGAATACGTCGTGACGATCGCAATGAAAGTCGAAGCCCTGGGAGTTCGAAGGTGTGTAATAAATATTCACGTTTATTTCACTCTTCAGGCTGGCTGTTAGACTTTTCGCGAGCCAATGGAGGGGGAAACAGGCGCTGTACATGCCATTGATCGCGAGCGTCCATTTTTCATTGAGAAGCTTTCTTATCCATCCTGAACTCTTCTCAAGGGACCGTTGAAACATTGCAGGTAAAGTTTTTCCGTCCTTTGCCAGCGAGTAATCCGGGTGATAGACCAGTTCCAGACACTGGACCCGGGCAATCAGATCCTCAATCGTCAACAAGGGTTCTGTAGCAACACGATCAGTCGTGCAAAAGGGCGTTTTGCCATAATAACTATCAAAGAATTCCTGTTCTCCAATGGGATGGATTAGCTCAGCGAGGCCGTTTGGGAAATGTGCAGTATCAGTCATTATTGAGGGCGTCTAGTCGTCCGTTGAGGGTTTAAGGTCAAGTTCAACGGTGTGATCAGCTATGTCCAATAACGCACCCCGGTGCGCGATTATGAGAATAGTGATATGCGATTTAAGCCTGACAAGGGCGTCACGAATGATTGCCTCATTTTTCGGATCCAAAGCGCTCGTAGGCTCGTCCAGGACAAGCAGTTCAGGGTTCAGGAGAAGTGCCCGCGCCAGAGCGATCCGTTGCCTTTCGCCGCCGGAAATATTCGCCCCGCGTTCGCCCACCTGGGTTTCCAGACCATCAGGTAGTCCGCGGACGAACTCTGAAGCTGAAGCCAGAGACAATACTTCCCACAGCCGCTCTTCGGTCGCATCAGAATCAATCCAGTGCAGGTTCTCGCGAATTGAGGTGGAAAACAAAAAACTGTCCTGGGGAAGGTAGGCTGTTGCCGCCTGCCAACGGCGCAGGGTATCTCCTTTGATTTCCGCGCCGTCAATTCGAAGTTGCCCTTCGTCAGGTTGAAGAAGTCCCAAAGTCAAATCGACCAGTGTCGTTTTTCCAGCACCCGAGGCTCCTGCGATGGCAGTGATATTTCTTGCCGGAATGGTAAGACTGAACTCATTGAATACCGGCTCCCGCCCCGGATAGGCAAAAGAGACTTTTTTGAGTTCAATAGCGTTGTTCAGTGGAAGAGGCGGACTTGCAACGGTTTCCGGTAAAGTTCTTGAGATTCTGTTTTCCCCGATGCGGCGGTCGTTGAGTGCCGCGACCGAAGGCCATGCTGAGATGAGGCTTTGCCATGACTGCTGGAAACCAGCCACAAGTGGCAGTATTCGGCCCATGATCAGTATTAATACGACCAATTGCGCACCTTCAATCTGCAACCGCGTAGTCGAGATCCAAACGAACAAACCGATCGCGATTGCACTGAAGCCTGCATAAAGCATTGTTGTGATCGCCTGGAGAATTCTTGCGCGGTGGACGTTCCCGGCGAGTCCTCCTGCATAGTCTGCGTATCCAACTTCGGCCTGACTTTCTCTGCCGAAGCTTTTGATCAACTTGAACGCAGCAAAATACTCTGAAAGTCGTTCATACACGTTGCGGTTGTCATCCCGAATTCGACCGGAAACCTTTAGAATAAGACGGTGAATCGGATGGAGCAGGGACACTGCGATACACCCCGTGATCAGACCAATAAAAGTGACTTGCCAGGATATAAGACATGCGGCAACGACTATGGAAATTGCCAGAACGGCATTCGCCAGCAATTTCAGAAGGGTTTGGATAGACTGAGTGATGAAATTGACATCACGCATCTGTTCGTTGAAAAGTTTTCCTTTTGTTTGTGCCGAAAGCTCAAGCCACGGCATCATCAGGAGTCTGGAAAATTCGGAGTATTGCAAGCCGAGCGAAAAGTCGCGTATGATGGAACTCGACAAAATGGCGGATGCGAAACGGGCCAGCGCATTGATGGTCGCAGCTGCCACGTATAGGCATAGGGCTGAACCCAGGGTGAAAGTGATTCCCAATGATTCAATTCCGACCAATATGCTCTGGATTACCGCAGGCGTAGGTACGTTTTTATCACCCAGTCCAATCACTTGCAGCAATGGCAGGATCATCAGCAGGCTCCCACCCTGAAGCGTACCGATCGCAACATCCAAGCTAAGTAATGCTGATGCGCGCCACTTCGCAATGGTCAGAAACCGTCGAATCAACGGAGACACACATTGCAAAATTGCTTGAACTCGACTTGGCACAACGCAATTCTCGGAGGTTTCGTGCCATTGACAACTCGAAACCGGTTAGGTGCAGGTGACTGCCCAGCCAGATTAAAGTCCGCCCATTTTTTCGGCGAACTCTTCAACGATCTTCAAAGAATCAGTCAACGTCCTTTTTGAATTTCTGCCTTTCCCGGTAATCCCCTCTGGCAACGTTTCCTTGATCAGGTCTTTGCTTTTCTCAATGATCCGACCGCGTTGCGGCATGCGCCGTGGCTGTTGAATCAGTTTTTCGATCGGATCCAGTAGGGCAGGCTCTGGCTTGTCTTCTACAATCACCTCAACATCGTCCCGCTTTTCACGCTTGTTGCCCTTCTTCTTCTTCTTCTTCTTCTTCTCTCCGGTCTCGGTCTCGGTCTCTTCTTCTTCGATCTTCGGCTCGAATTCGTAGGTCACCACATATTCCTGTTCGGGTTCCGGCTCGGGGATTTCATCTATGCGGGGAGCATTATCCACCTCTTTCTTCTTTTGCTCATTCGCGTCTGCTTTCTCCACTTCGTCGTAGGCTCGCTCATTTTCTGCGAAACTCCGTGCCGAGGTGGATAAATCCCGCTTCGCATAGAAATCATTGTAGCCTCCTGATGATTTCAGCGTCATTTCCTGCTGAATATCCCGCTCAGGTGAAGATGTTTGCTCCCTCGCCTGCATGGCCATGTGCCAAATCGCCCCAGGCTTCAACTCATTGTCAGTTCTGCGTTGAAGAATGTTGGCCGTCGAAGAAATCTTTCTTACATCATCTCCAAGGGACCGTTCCAGAGTGCCTTCGGCCAGCCCTGATGTCATCAGTTTCCGGGTTTCATACTCATCATTGTATTCGGAAAACCGTGACAATCCCGCCAGCAACTCAGAGGCAGCCTCGTCAGGTTTCTGATTACGCAAACCCTGACCGTCCAAAACCGCTTTCGCCATTTTCTCTTCAGTGCGGGACACTTCCATCCCCAAAGATTTTTCTTCGGTCATGACCCGCAGTGCGGAGCTGACTCCCTGTGCTGGTGCGATTCGCTTCATCTCAACTTCAGCCTCACTTCCCAGCGCATTGAAAGTGTCACCGAATGCTTTCGACTGTAATTCGTAGACAACTGCATCGTGAGCAAATTCCAGACGGAATCCATTCACCTCTGTCCCCGGAACTGTCAATCCAACGAGGCGCTCCTTAAATTCGTCCTCCATCAGATTCTCGATGTAGTAGCGCTGACCTTTATATTCGAAACTCAGGTTGTTCCCTGTGCTGACAATGGCTCCGCCCCAGGGAAGCTCTTCGGATTGCATCGTCCTCACAAACTCCTCGATCCGATCCAGCCGGACAATAAGGTGAATCCATTCGGTTGGCTGTTCCGCTGCAAACGTCAGAACTCCGCCACCGATCATGACCTGTCGATCACTGTAGCTCTTCAGCAATGTCAAGACCTCGAGGTCCTGCTCACGAAAATTGAGTCCGTCCCGAAGACCGCGTTCCACATCCGCCCGCCGTAAAGAAATTTCGGGGGTTTGTGAAAAACTATGTTCGAAGTGCAATCCGGCGATTGCAGAGGCAGTTAGGAAGACAAATTGTCTCCGGTTTGAAGATGTCATGAGGCAGTGAGGTTGAGGCAGATACTATCACGGTTCAATAGTTCACAAAGTGCAAAAGCATGGCTCGGTTGTTTCAATCGTTGCGCATTCGCGTAATCCTGTGGAAGGATTTGCCGCAAAATGAAGACCGAATGGGAACAATTGCTTGAGGCGTTGACTCGTGGCTACTGCGATAGCTGGATTCATGCCGATTTCAATTCATTTCGGCGTCTGGCGAAATATCATGGCGTTGTGGCGCGGATTGAAGTCCCGGCCTTTAAATCGGCTCGACTGCAGTCTCAGGTCAGGGCTCTGAGGAACCTCAGCCACCTTCAATCTATTGCCGGACTGTTTTCCGGAATGGAGATCCCGTTTCTCGGCATCAAAGGATTACCGCTCGCATTGCGACTCTTCGGTGATGTAGCGAAGCGACACGTCGGCGATATCGATCTCTGGGTTCCGGAGGGAAAGGTCGAAGATGTGCATGAACTGCTGGTTACGTCAGGACATATCGCGAAAACCGGCTATGCAGAGTTATCGCCTCATTTCCGCGCAAAATACCGGGAGAAGAAATTTCATGTTGGTTATACTCACTCCTCGACGGGTATCTCAGTCGAGATTCATTGGCGGCTGGGCTCAACACATGAATTGTTTCCACTCACTTTCGAGGACGCCTATTCCCGGCATCGCGTAGTCTCGACAGGTTCCATCGATATCCCGACGCCGGACGACGCCGATCACCTTTTGTTTCTTTATATCCATGCGGCCCGCCATTTGTGGGAGCGGCTCTTCTGGCTGGTCGATATTGTGGAATACCATAAATTGCCGGACGCCCCCACGCCGTCTGAAATCCTCCACCGTGCCAGCGAGCTTGGCATTGACCGAGCCGTGATTGCCTCCTGGGATCTTGCCCGTGAATTTCTAGAGTTTGATCCGGAAACCGAAATCCCCCACGATCCTGTTGCAACGAGAATAGCTGACTGGGGGCGCGCTCATCTGGTTGCTTCGCAACGCGGGCTCGATCCCGGGCAGGCGCTTCGTTCTGCGATGATGCTCCACCGATCTCCGGCGCATAAGTTTCAGATACTCACGGAAAACGCCACCGCGGCAGATGATTGGCACCGGATCAAAATCCCGGACGGTTTAGGATTCCTGTATGTCTTGCTCAGACCCTTCTTCTGGATCCAGCGGCGACTGACAGCGAGAGCGGTCGAGGGCACCGCTGATTAGGCTCCCTGTTTTGAGAAGATTGCGAAAGTTGATTCTTTTGTTAAACCGGACACATTGCCCGACTTTCCCCACCGATTATGGACATCAAAAAGATCGCCAATCTCGCCCGTCTCGAAATAACAGATGACGAAGCGTCCCGCTATGAACAACAGTTGGAGCAAATCCTGGCCCACGTTGCTCAACTTGAGAAGGTGGACATCGAAGGCATCGAGCCAACCGCCCATGCCATGCCTGTTTTCGATGTCGTGCGTGAGGACGTGACACACGGCGAAAGCTTCACTCAGGAAGAAGCCCTCGCAAACGCCCCCGCAGTCGCTCAAGGGCAATTCAAGATGCCGAAGGTCGTTGAGTAAACAGCACCGAAGCACCTGCCCTGAATCCCGAATCCTGGCTCCCGACCCCTTTCTCCTATGAATCCGGAACAATTTACAATTTCACAATTACGCAAAGCGTATGCAGATGGCGACCTCGCTCCTGCGGATGCGATTCAAGCCCTTGCCGCCGCAATTGATGAAAAGGACGGCCCCATTGGCGGCTATTTGTCATACGACCTGGACTCGGCCATGGCCGAAGCCATAGAGGCGGATATTACGAAACCGCTCGGAGGAGTGCCCATTGCGATCAAAGATCTCATCAATGTGAAAGGCCACCCTGCATCTTGCGCGTCGAAAATCCTGGCGGGAAAATACACTGCTCCCTACGATGCGACTGTCATTCGGAAGCTACGGGAAGCCGGAGCGATCCCTTTTGGTCGCGCGAACATGGATGAATTTGCGATGGGCTCGTCCAATGAGAATTCAGGAATCAGACCCTGCCGGAATCCACATGACTTGGATCGCATCCCCGGAGGATCATCCGGCGGTTCCGCTGCCGTTGTCGCTGCCAATACCGCCATTGCCGCTCTCGGATCAGACACCGGCGGATCCATTCGTCAACCCGCAAGCCATTGCGGTGTCGTTGGATTGAAACCCACTTATGGTCGCGTTTCGCGATACGGCCTGGTGGCTTTCGCATCGTCACTCGACCAGATCGGCCCTATGACCAAGTCTGTTGAAGATGCTGCGCTCCTTTTGAACGTGATTGCAGGGTCAGAGGCTAAAGACTCAACCTGTCTCGACGAGCCCGTGCCGAACTACACCGAATTTGTCGGTCAGGATATCAAAGGGCTGAAAGTGGGATTGCCCCGAGAATACTTTGCGGAAGGACTCGACCCGCGGGTGAAAGAGCGCGTCGAAAATGCCATCAAATATCTGGAATCCCAGGGGGCGGAAACCGTGGAGATTTCTCTTCCGAATACAGAGCACGCCGTTGCGACCTATTATATCATTGCTACGGCGGAAGCCTCCGCAAACCTCGCCCGGTTCGACGGTGTCCGCTATGGTCACCGGTCGGAGCACGGTGATGATCTCATTTCCCATTACAAAAAATCCCGATCCGAAGGATTTGGTGATGAAGTAAAGCGCCGAATCATTCTCGGGACCTATGTGCTCAGTTCCGGATACTACGAAGCCTATTACGGTCGTGCTCAGAAGGTTCGAACCTTGATTCGCGATGATTTCAGCAAAGCGTTCGAACAGGTGGATGTGATTGCTTCACCGGTTGCGCCAACGCCGGCGTTCAAAGTGGGAGAAAAATCCACCGATCCGCTAGCGATGTACCTGGCCGATATCTACACCATTTCAGCAAACCTCGCCGGCATCTGCGGAATCAGCGTTCCCTGCGGCACTGTTTCGGAAGATGGGAAAGATCTTCCTGTTGGGCTGCAGCTTCTCGGTAAGCCCCTTGGCGAGGCCGATATTCTCAGAGTGGGTGCCGTTGCAGAGTCCGCAAGTTGATTGCGAGCCAGCTCTGTTTGACCGTGGCCATGATTTTTAGATTGCAATCCGCGGGAAATTTTCAAGGATCACCGGACTTATGAGTGAAGCTGAATCTGAATCGAAGAATAAGAAACTGTTCTGGGCCTGTTTTGTCGCGTTGGTGGCGACTTCTTTTGTTTTCGGGCTGCGTGCCAATATTATCGGGGATTGGCAGAAGGATTTCGGTCTCACCGAAGCAGATAAGGGAACTATTCTTGGAGTCGGGCTCTGGCCGTTCGCGATCAGTATCGTTGTCTTCAGCTTGATCATTGATTACATAGGCTACAAGACAGCGGCATTTTGTGCGATGGCCTGCCATATTGCATCCCTGGCTTTCACCTTAACGGCGAAAGGCCCGACGGCGCTTTATTGGAGTGTTTTTCTGATCGCGATTGCCAACGGAATCGTGGAAGCGTTCATCAACCCGGTGGTGGCGACAGCATTTAAGAAAGAGAAGGCCAAGTGGCTTAATATATTACATGCAGGTTGGCCGGCCGGTCTTGCCCTGGGCGCGTTGACGTCGATCGCTCTGGGAGATGCCAACTGGCATATTAAATACGCAGTTTGTTTCGTGCCGGTGGTGATTTATGCGTTGATGATCTTCCCCTGCAAGTTCCCTGTGAATGAGCGGGTTGAGGCAAAGGTTTCCTATCGGGAGATGCTGGGGCAGGTGGGTGCGATCGGGTTTTTCATCATCACGTTTCTCCTGGTGTTCGGAATTGTGCAGATCATTGCGAGTTTGCAGCCTGGATTTGGGTTGTCGTATCCGATCATGCTGGGAATTGCGGGCGTTGTCGCCGTGATCGCCGGTGTAGTGACCAAAAGTTTGGGGCACTGGATGTTTATTTTGATCTTGCTGACGATGGGACCGCTTGCGACTACGGAGTTGGGCACGGACAGCTGGATGCCGGATCTCCTGGGCGCGGATTTCAGTGCAAGAGACGCTGGTTGGATTTTCATTTACATTTCAACGATTATGACGATCCTGCGGTTCTTCGCCGGGCCGATTGTGCATCGTTTTTCGCCGATTGGCTTGCTGGTCATTTCCGCAATCATCGCAATTGGCGGATTGTTGTTTCTCTCGACAGCCAGTGCCATGATGATTCTGGTGGCTGCGACGATTTATGCGGTGGGTAAGACCTTTCTCTGGTCGACAACGCTTGGTCTGGTGGCGGAGCAGTTTCCCAAAGGCGGACCTTTGACTCTCAATGGGGTATCTGCGGTTGGAGTGCTCGGGATGGGGATTCTGGGGGCGCCAATTATGGGTGGGCTTCAGGATCAGGGGATTGATTCAGATTTAAGAGAGAAGCATCCCGCGATTCACGCTCAGATTGTGAGCGAACCTCGAACAATTCCGTTTATCGGGGAGACTCCCGGATTTGATGAAGACAAGGTGAAAGCGTTGTCTGAAGAGGATCAGGAGACCGTGGCTGAAGTTCGTTACCCGCATAAGAAAGCCGCGTTCAAAACAGTGGCCGTTTTGCCGGCGATGATGCTGGTGTGTTACATCATTCTGTTTGTGTATTTCAAATCACGGGGAGGATACAAGCCGGTGGAATTGGAAGATGGCAGTAGCGCCGGAGGGCATTGAAGTCTTTTTAGCAAAAGGAGTTTAGCGCACATGTGTCTGAAATTTCAGACTTGTGGATCAAAATTGGTCTGTTATAAACACGCTTCGCTCTCAAACAGGGGCGACTACCACACACAAGATAAACCCATCGAGAGAATATTTTTATGAACATTAAACAAGACGGAATTACGCCGAATGCGGGACGACTCCTGTGGGCTGGATTCATGGCAATTCTGGCAGCCGGTGTCGGCTTCGGCGTGCGCGGCGGAATTCTATTAAACTGGCAATCGGAATTTGGATTTTCCGGTGCTCAGCTGGGTTCGATTGGCGCCGCCGGTCTTCTCGGTTTCTGCCCCGGTATTATTCTTGGAGGTCTCGTTGTTGATAAGCTTGGCTACGGAAAGCTTGTTTTTGCGGCGTTTCTTTTCCACGTGCTTTCTGCCTTCGTGACCTTTGGTGCGATGGGTGATCAGCCGCAGGAAGTCGCTTTTCAATTCCTTTTCTGGGGCACGTTTACTTTTGCTGTGGCCAATGGTGTGCTTGAGGCGGTTTCCAATCCACTTGTTGCGACCTTGTTCCCATCGAAGCGGACTCACTATCTCAACATCCTCCACGCAAGTTGGCCTCTCGGTCTCGTTTTCGGTGGTTTGATTGGATGGACCCTGGGTGGTTTGGATTGGAAAATCCAGCTCGCTCTGTTCCTGGTTCCAACGATTATCTACGGGGTGATGTTCATGGGGCAGAAATTCCCTAAGTCGGAAGCTTCCGAAAAAGGGCTCAGCTTCGGAGAGATGCTCAAGGACATCGGTATTCTTGGAGGTCTTGTTGTCTGCCTTCTGGTTGGCATGTTCGTCAACTTTGCGGGTGGTGTCTTCACTCCTGAATTCCCAAGCTGGATTGGCTGGGTGATCTGCCTTGCCTCGCTGGCAGGTATTGTATATCTCACTAAATTTTCGATCGGGGCGTTTTTGCTCTTCATTCTCTTTATCACTCATGCGCTCATCGGAGCGGTTGAACTGGGAACAGATGGCTGGATTCAAAATATCACCGGTAACATTCTCACGGTGGAACAGGGCAAGATCCTCTTTGTGTTCACATCGTTGATCATGTTCGGTTTGCGTTTCTGTGCTGATTTCATTGAGAATAAACTTGGTCTTTCGCCGATCGGCCTGCTTTTCGTTTGTTCGATCTTTGCGGTCGTGGGCTTGAATCTCGCAAGTAACATATCGAGCTTTGGTCTCGCATTTGTCGCGCTCGCTGTTTATGCGATTGGTAAGACATTCTTCTGGCCAACGATGTTGGCGGTCGTTGGAGACCGGTTCCCTAAATCCGGAGCGGTTGCGATGTCGCTCATGGGAGGAATCGGAATGATGTCCGCTGGTCTGATTGGATCGGTTGGCCTTGGTTTCGCGAAAGATCACTTTTCAACTCAGGCGCTTATTGCTGCGGATGAAACGGTTTATGCTGAATACAAAGCAGTCGATGAAGATGGCAAGGATGTCATGAGTAAATTCTTTGTCTTTGAGAGCGGTGCCCTCGACGGGAAGAAGATGGGAGCTGTCAAGGACAAGTTGGAAGCGAAAGAAGAGCTTACGGAATCAGAGCAAAAAGCTGCTGACGCCAGTATTGAAGGTGATCGCAAGACGCTTCGCGCCGATGCCTACATTCCGGCGGTGATGGCGGTGATCTACCTGTTGTTGTTCATCTACTTTAAGGCGATCGGCGGATACAAGCCGAAGACCATTGATGATTGATGGTTTGGTAATCTGAAATTCGAATTACTTTGGAGGCAGCCCGGGAACGGGCTGCCTTTTTTTATGAAAGTGTACACCTACAAAAATTGTGACGGCTGCCGGAAGGCCACGAAGTGGTTGAAGGCTCAGGGCATCGAGTTTGAGGAAATTCCGATTCGGGAGACGCCTCCGACGAAGGAGGAATTGAAGGAAATGCTGGGATATTTGGGGGGAGACCTGCGGAAGCTGTTTAATACGTCCGGTGGGGATTATCGTTCGATGAACTTGAAGGAGACGCTGCCGACGATGTCGGAGGCGGAAGCATTTGAGCTTTTGGGAGGAAACGGGAATCTCGTGAAGCGACCGTTTCTGCTGGCAGAGAATAAAGGCACCGTCGGATTTAAGGAGGACGTTTGGGCTGATTTAGCACTGAGTTAGGATTTTTTTTCCCAATTCGGGGTGAATCGAGTCTTTTGTATTGCCAAGATTGCGGATAGTTTCTACAAACAACCATCCTCCGACTCCGGTTGGTTGAATTAATGTGCCGTGTACCGGCCACAATTATTTCACAAACCCCTTTAAGACCTTGTATTCTAACGAAGATTATTTGATCGAGCTGCTTCAGGAAAGCGGAACGCTGGAAGCTGCGGCTCTCGAAGATGCCCGCCATAAAAAAAAGTCCCAGGACACGATGCTGGAAACTTTGGTGAAGCTCAACAAAGTGAATGAGGAGGATATTGCCAAGACGCTGGCGGTAAACTCCGGAATGGATTTCCTGGACATCGGCAAAGTGGACATTGACCGGTCTGCAGTGGAGGCTGTGGATGGTCAGACGGCGCTACGCTACAAAATTGTTCCTGTGGTCTACACGGGGTCTCAATTGGTGGTTGCGATTGCTGATCCGCTGGATTTTGACGCTCTTGATTCGGTTCGTCACGTGCTGCCGGTGGAGCCGGAGTTTGTCTGTGCGGCGCAGGGACAGATCCAACAGTGTTTGCTTGAGTTTTACAGTGCCGACATGACGGATGAGCAGCGTGCTCAAATGGATCAGGAATCGGTGTCTGTTATCACGGGTGATGACGGGGGCGATGGTGGTGATGCACCGATCATCAAGTTGGTCGGTCAGATTTTGCAGGAGGCGTATCAAAACCGAGCTTCCGATATTCACATTGAGCCTCTGGAAGAGGAATTGCGGGTTCGTTACCGTATTGATGGTGCGTTACACAAGGTGCAGTCTCACCCGCCCCGACTTCTGTCGGCCGTGATTTCCCGGATCAAGATTATGACAGGGACGATGTCTATTGCTGAGAAGCGGGTTCCGCAGGATGGACGGATTCAGGCAAAGATGGGCGATAGTGAGCTTGATTTGCGTGTGTCGACAGTTCCGACCAGTTGTGGTGAGAGCGTGGTTATGCGTATTCTGGATAAGAGTTCACTCTCGCTTGGTCTGCCGCAGTTGGGTTTTTTCAGTGATGACCAGGAAACTTTTGATCAACTGATTCGGCTTCCTGATGGTATTCTCCTGGTGACAGGGCCGACGGGTTCCGGCAAGACAACGACGCTTTATGCCTGTTTAAATTCGATTAATAAGCCAGACCGTAAGATTATTACCGTTGAAGATCCGGTGGAATATTTGCTCTCGGGGATCAATCAGGTGCAGGTGAAAGAGTCGATCGGAATGACTTTCGCTGCGGCGCTCCGGGCGATTCTGCGACAGGCACCGAACATCATCATGATTGGTGAGATTCGTGATTTGGAGACAGCTTCGATTGCGATCAACGCCAGTTTGACAGGTCACTTGGTTTTTTCCACCCTTCACACCAATGATGCGCCGTCAGCTGTTGCCCGTCTTGCGGATATCGGGGTGAAGAAATTTCTCGTTGCCAGTGCAGTTCGCTCAATTCTTGCTCAGCGTCTTGTTCGAAAAATTTGTCCTGATTGCGGATCGGAAGGGGAGATGACTCCCAAGGAGATGCGGGCGTTGAATTTGACAAAAGAACAGCTTGCCTCTGCGGAAATTAAGATGGGTGAAGGATGTCGCTCCTGTCGGATGACCGGTTTCCGTGGACGGATGGGATTGTTTGAGGTGTTTAATATCACCGAGGAAGTCAGTCACTTGATTAACGGGGATGAATCGACGCCTCAATTGCGGCGTCGGGCGAGGGAACTCGGGATGCGCACTCTTCGGGAGGATGGAGTTCGGAAGGTGTTGTCGGGTTTGACCACGGCAAGTGAAGTTGTCCGGGTGACCATGTCGGATTCGGACTGAGTGAGGTGAGATTAGTTATAGTTAGATTTAAGATTCTATGAATGCAGAAAGCGTCATTGATTTGTTGATTTCGAGAGGTTTGGCCGATGAAGAGGCGAAGTCCGACCTTGTTACTGCGAGCCGGAATTCCGACAAGGGGATCGCGCAGATTTTAGAAGATACGGGGTACATCCAAGTGGACCAGCTGTATCAATTGGTGGCACAGGATATCGGTGGAGAGTATTACGATTTAAGTGAATTTGAGCCTGCCGAGCATGTGTGGCGGGCAGTTCCTGCCGGAACCGCTAAAGAGCACGGGGCTTTTCCAATTCAGTTTGTTGATGATGGATTGCAGGTGGCGTTAATTGATCCGCTGGATCCGCAGGCATTGGAAGAACTGGGTTTTTCCCTGGGGCAACAGCTCTTTCCTGCGGTTGCGCCGGCTGCTCAAATCCAGGCGTTGATCGCCCGTTATTATGGTGGTGGCGGAGGAGCGGAAGGAAGTGCTGATGGATCTGATGCCGGGAGTGGTGAATTCAGTGACGTGCTTAAGCAGCTTCAGGATGAGGTTGCCAGTATTGGCGAGGATGATCCTGAGGAGGAAGCTAACTCAGCCCCGATCATCCGCTATGTCGATTTGGTGATGTATCAGGCGATCAAGGAGCGTGCGTCTGACATTCACTTTGAGCCATTCGAGGATGACTTCAAAATTCGATATCGGGTTGATGGTGCGCTGTATGAAATGGCACCTCCACCGCAGCATTTGAAGGCAGCGATTATTTCACGGGTAAAGGTGATGTCGAATTTAAACATCGCAGAAACCCGGTTGCCGCAGGATGGCCGTATTACCAAGACAATAAACGATCAAGCGGTTGATATGCGTGTATCGACGATGCCCACGGTTCACGGAGAAAGTGTGGTGCTGCGGGTTTTGGACCGATCGAACATCAATCTCGACTTGGAAAACTTGAATCTGCGCCCGGATCTTTACGAGTACATCATCGACACGATTCATAAGCCAAACGGTATTTTCATCTGCACCGGTCCGACGGGAGCCGGTAAAACCACAACACTTTATGCCTGTCTTAGGAAGGTAAATACGATTGATTCAAAACTGCTGACGGCAGAAGATCCGGTCGAATATGACATCGATGGTATTATGCAGGTGCCGGTTCAGGAGAGTATCGGGATGAGTTTCGGGAAGGTGCTCCGCGCATTCTTGCGACAGGATCCCGACCGAATTTTGGTGGGTGAGATGCGGGACTTGGAGACCGCTCAGATTGCGATACAGGCCTCACTCACAGGTCACTTGGTACTGAGCACGCTTCACACGAATGATTCCCCAGGTGCGGTGACTCGACTTGTTGACATGGGGTGCGAACCGTTTCTGGTTTCAGCTACGCTCGAAGGTGTGCTTGGACAACGTCTGTTGAGACGAATTTGTGAAGGTTGCAAAGTTGCCTACAAGCCGAGCGCTGCGGTTTTGGCTCAGGTGGGGCTGACGCCGGGAGATATTGGTGGGAAAGAATTCTTCACAGGCCAGGGGTGTGATCTGTGTAATGACACGGGATATAAGGGGCGGCAGGGTCTCTTCGAGTTGCTTGATATGACTGATCCTCTTCGTGAGCTGATTACACAGCGAGCTTCGACCGTGGTACTGAAGCAGAAAGCAGAGGAATTAGGGATGCGAACACTTCGGGAAGACGGACTCAGGAACATCTTCGCCGGAATCACCACCATTGAGGAGGTTCTTAAATACACCTAAGCGTTTTTTCGTGACAGTTGAATCGGTTCTCCGATAGACTGCTAAGGATAAGGTAAGTGGCAGAAAATTTTTAAACAGAAGTAGACTCGAAAATTATGGCGAATTTTGAATACATTGCTCTGGACGCAAGAGGCGAGGAGACAACGGGAAGCGTGAAAGCAAATGACGAGGCGGATGCAATTGCACAGCTTCGTAAGAGTGGGCTGTATCCAACTCAGGTGGCGCCTGCCGGGAAAGGTGGAGTGTCGGGCACTGCAAAACGTCGTGCGAAAAAAGGCCAGAAAGGTCGTTCGAAAAGCGGTAGTGGTGCTGGTGGACGCGTGAAAGGGAAGGTGTTGATGATTTTTACTCGTCAGCTGGCCACTCTGGTTGATGCGGGTTTACCTTTGTTGCGTGGCCTTTCTGTGCTTGGAAATCAGGAGAAAAACCGGGTGATGCAGGGAACGATTACTCATCTGGCTGACTCTGTTGCTGGTGGTGGAACATTTTCTGAAAGTTTGGGGCAGCATCCAAAGATTTTTGACAAGCTGTACGTGAACATGGTGAAGGCTGGTGAGCTTGGTGGTGTTCTCGAATTGGTGTTGAACCGCCTTGCCGAATATCAGGAGAAAGCCCAAAAACTGAAAAACAAGATTATCGCTGCGATGGTCTATCCAATCATCGTTTTGTTGATTGCGATGCTGATCTTGATCTTCCTTTTGACTGTGATCGTTCCCAAGTTTGAGCAGATCTTTAAGGAAATGCTGGGGGATAAACCCCTGCCCGGAATCACTCGTTTTGTGATTGGGATCAGCTCATTTGTTCAGAACAACTGGCTTATCATTCTAGTGGTTTTGGTCGTGGGATACGTGGGGTGGAAAGCATTCGCAATGACCAAAGGTGGACGTGTTGCTATCGATCGATTGAAGTTGCGCATGCCGCTCTTCGGTCCGATTCAGCTCAAAAGCGCGATTTCCCGCTTTACTCGTACGCTGGGAACATTGGTAACTAGCGGTGTGCCGATTCTCCAGGCGCTGAATATTACCCGGGAGACTGCAGGTAATTCGATCGTATCGAATGCGATTGATAAGGTTCATGAAGCGGTTCGCGAAGGTGAATCAGTTGTGGCTCCACTCGAGGCAAGTCGGATCTTTCCTCCTATGGTGATCAGTATGGTTGACGTCGGTGAGGAAACCGGCCAGTTGCCGGACATGTTGCTGAAAATCGCAGACGTTTACGACGACGAGGTTGATAACGCAGTCGATGCCATGACTTCACTTCTGGAGCCAATCATGATTGTCTTCCTGGCGTTGATTGTGGGTACCATTGTGATTGCTCTGTTTATGCCGATGATTTCGATCATCACAGAAATGAACAATCAGACCTAGGCATGAAAAAGAGGTTAAACACCATCTTGTATTGACATTGTAAAACAAAGCAGTGTATTAATTGGATATGAAAGTATCGAGGCGGGTTTCACAGTCGGGATTTAGTTTGATCGAGTTGATGGTCGTAATCATGATCATCGTGGTTTTGGCGGGGATGATTGCTGCGGCGCTTCCCGGTATCCAAACGAGCATTAACCGAAAGAACACACGTAACTTTATTGCTGAACTCGAAAGTGGGATTGAGCGATATCAGATCGACAACGGTATTTACCCACTGAACCCTGATCCTACCTCAGGGGAAAGCGCGGGTGGTGATCGTCAGTCCATTGGATACGAAGGTTCCAAAGTTCTCTACAAGCGCCTTTCTGGAGACTTCGATACTGATGGATATGTCGATGACGGCGAGAAGATTTATGTTCAGAAGCTTGATTACAATTCGAACAAGAAGTCTGAGCGCCCGCGTTCGATCAAGGCTGGTGAAAATGAGTATCTTGTCATTGATACCTTCAACAGTCCTGTGCGCTATTACGCGCAAGCTCCGAATATAAAGCCTGAGGACCGCAAGACGTTTAACCCGACCTATGATCTGTGGTCGATTGCTGGCACCAACCCCTCGGATTCAGAGGTCTTTTCCGTTCAGGCAAAATACATCACGAACTGGCAGTCAAGCAACTGAGTAGATCAGTTGGATTTATTTTCTAATTTACGTCCCTTAATTCGCGCCTCAAGGGAGCCCTTGACGAAGCCTGTGAAAAGCGGGTGAGGGGCAGTTGGCTTACTTTGAAATTCAGGGTGGAACTGCACGGCCAGATAGAAAGGGTGTTCAGGGATTTCAATGATCTCACAAAGCGTTCCATCCGGTGAAGTGCCGGCAATAGAAAAGCCTGCGCCTTCCATTTGCTCACGATATTCTTGGTTAAATTCGTAACGGTGACGGTGACGTTCGCTGACACTTTCTGCCCCATATAGTTGCCTCGCCAGACTGCCTTCTTTCAATTTTGCTTCCCATGTCCCAAGCCGCATGGAGGCGCCTTTGTCTTCAATCTCTTTTTGTTCTTCAAGAAGGCAGATGACAGGATCTGGTGTGTTGGCATCAAATTCCACACTGTTGGCAGACTCCAGCCCGCAAACTGATCTGGCAAATTCGATCGTCGCGATTTGCATCCCAAGGCACAACCCGAAAAAGGGAATAGAGTTTTCGCGAGCATACTTTGCTGCTGCGACTTTCCCTTCGATTCCGCGCTCGCCAAAACCACCTGGAATCAGAATCCCATCCATTCCTTTTAATTGCGATTCGACCCCATCCGCTTCGATATCTTCTGAATCGATGCGTTTGATCTTAACGCGGCAGTCGTTTGCTGCGCCGGCATGAGTCAGGGCTTCATAGATCGATTTGTAAGCGTCCTGCAATTCGATGTATTTGCCAACCACAGCGATCTTGATCTTATGCGATGGGTTGATGATCCGGTCCACCATATTGCGCCAGTTGGTGAGGTCTGGCTCATTAGTCTCCAGTTCAAGCAACTCGCAAACAATGCCATCAAGTCGTTCTTCGTGTAACTTCAGTGGAGCTTCATAGATTGTGTTCTCCACATCCAGAAACTGAATTACTGATTCTTTTGGAAGATTACAGAACATCGAAAGCTTTCGACGATGATCATCTTCGACTTCATGCTCTGAGCGGCAAATGATCACATCCGGTGCAATACCAATCTCTCTCAATTTAGCCACACTTTGTTGAGTGGGCTTGGTCTTCAACTCACCGGCCGCTTTGATAAAAGGAACCAATGTGGCGTGAATAAAAATGACGTTCTCCCGCCCTTCATCGAGTTGAAACTGACGCAAGGCTTCTAAAAATGGCAGCCCTTCAATGTCGCCAGTGGTACCGCCGATCTCGGTGATAATAACGTCAGCAGTATCCCTCGATTTTTCTGTGACTTCTTTGATCCGGTTCTTAATTTCGTCCGTCACGTGAGGAATCACCTGCACGGTGGCACCGAGATACTTCCCACGGCGCTCGTTACGGATCACATTTTCATACACCTGACCACTCGTCAGATTGTTCAGCTGAGAGAGCTTACCGTTTGTAAAACGCTCATAGTGCCCCAAATCCAGGTCGGTCTCAGCACCGTCATCCAGCACGTAAACTTCTCCGTGCTGATAAGGACTCATTGTCCCGGGATCCACATTCAGGTAAGGATCAAACTTCTGAAGCAGGACTTTCAGTCCACGATGCTCCAACAAGGTTCCCAGCGCCGCAGCGGCGAGGCCTTTTCCCAGAGAACTGACAACTCCACCAGTGACGAAGATATATTTCATTACTTAATTTGTCCTAACAAGTGCGCCTCCAGTAAAGCGGCCTGCTCCGGTGTGTCAATGCCGGTTGACTCATCAGCCGTAATTAATACGCGAATTTGTGCGCCGTTCTCCATGGCTCTTAATTGTTCGAGACCCTCAACTTGTTCTAATATAGAAGGTTCCCACTTCACGAATTGAAGGAGAAATCCCCTCCGAAAGCCATAAATTCCTTTGTGCCGATAGACTGTGAGACCCGGTAATCCAGGATTTCGCTGGAAGGGCAGCGGACTCCTCGAAAAATAAAGCGCACGCCCGTGGCAATCCATCACCACCTTCACCACATTTGGATCGGAAACCGCTTCGTCATCTGCAGCCATAGGGTTGGCGGCTGTTATCATCGGCAAATCCACATCAGCCAGCAAATCGGCAGCCAGTTGGTCGATCAAGCCCGCATCAATCAGCGGCTCATCACCCTGAATATTGATCAACACTTCGTGATTCGGGAATGCACCCGCCACCTCAGCCATTCGGTCAGTTCCGCTGGGGTGATCGTCACGCGTCATCACCGCCTTTCCACCGAAACCCTCCACCGCAGCAAAAATCCGATCATCATCCGTCGCCACCACCACATCCGTGAGGCGGGAACACTCCGCACACCGCTCCCAGACGTGCTGGATCAGCGATTTTCCTGCGATTTGTTCGAGAGGTTTTCCCGGAAAACGAGTCGAGCCCCACCGGGCCGGAATCACCCCGAGAACATGTTGATTGTCAGATTCTGGCATCTCCACGATAAAATCGCGTTTTGCCTAAAATACAAAGGAAAACAATCCGCCACATCAATTTGATTGATCACCGGTCACCGCTACGGGATCAACTTGTTGATTGTGTAGCAGAACAGCTGGCTGCGAAGCCCTTCGACATCAGTCTTCAATTCGTAAACCTGGCCCCCGTCCTTGAGGGATTCGACCTCAATTTCCAGGGTTTTCGCATCCACCCGGCTCACCCCGGTAACCTTCACCTGCGCCTCATCCAGCTTGTCGCCTCCGTATTTAGAACTGTCCTGGTAATGATAGGTCTTCAGGGAAAACTTCGCGGCATTGACGTTCTCGTCCCCAATGTCGCGGGTGAACTGAAGCCGGAAACCCTTCTGTGTCAGCTTCATCGTCAGCACATCAAAGACCGGATCTCCCGTCCACGTGATCCGCTGCACACCTTCCGCTAAATTCCCCCAGCCTCGTGAAGTCTGCCCCACATAGAGCGTTTGCTTGTCCGGGCTGAAGCATACGCGGTTGTTTCCCGAGTTCAGCCCATTGTCATTCCAGAAAAGCGCACATGCCCCCTGAAATTGGCCGTCCACCTCCTCAAGCATCAAGCGGTTGATCCGGTTCCCATTGTTGTCAGGCAGCAGAATCTGCCCGCCATAGGGACCGAGCGACTCATCCGGAATCGTAATCGGCTCCGACGCTGATCGATTCATAATATCGTGAGGCAACAGGATTGCTGCCGGCGTCTTCATCGCTTCAATCTCCTCAACCGGTAACTTCAGAGGATCACGGGATGGATCCCACGCAGGATCCCATACCAGACTGCTGGGATGCCCGTAAAAGTGATCTTTTTGCAAATGATAAAACGGAGTGGTCGCCCGCCAGTCTCCCTGATTATCACCCGCCCAAAGATTCCCTTCGTCGTCGAACAGAATCCCGTTGTGCATTCGAAACCCCTTGCAAAAGGGCGTCATCTTCCCGTCTGCGTCCACATGCAATACCCAGCCCTTCCATGAGGCCGCTGAATAATTGCGCCCCCGCCGACCGGTTTTAGAATACTCTCCCCGGACATTGTAAAAGACCGGCCCGTTGTGCGAAGCCGTTCCCACCGCAATGTAAAACCCACCTTTCCCATCCGATGTCAGATGATTCGTCTCATGATAATTCCCACTCATCCCCCAGGATGAATTCAGGTTTTCATACCAGTCCGCCATCCCGTCGCCGTCAGTGTCGACGATCCGTGTCAGCTCGGGCATCTGACTGATGATCACCTCGCTCTTACTGACGATATACATTCCACAGGCATTGTGCAAACCACTGGCAAACAACCGCCACTCAAATTTCTTCGGGTCCTCCGTAGGTTTCGCGATGAGCACATCACTGCGCCGCAATGCCACGACTAACTCACCCTCTTCGTTGAAGCCCAGCGCTCCCACTTCCGGCGGCACGCCGTCAGGGAAGGGGATCGACTCCAGCTTGTAGCTTTCCTGAGCCACCGTCGACACAGCGAGAATAAAAGTCGCTGCGATTGAGAAAATAGATTGGAACTTCATTCGTTTTGCAAAGTTTTGAGGAACAGAATCAGCGATTGCAGCTGCATCTCTTCGATAGGATAAGGCGGCATATAGCCAGGAGGGAAGCCGTCGACGACTTTCGCTACCGGGTTTTTAATCGATTCCAAAATGTAAGCGTCATCTGCCTTCACCGTTTCAGTCAGCCCCGTGATCTTCCGCTCCGATCCATAGACTCCGGCAAAAGACGGGCCGTGTCCCCGCGTTCCATCGGTTGAATGACAGGCCACACATCCCAGCTGCGTGTAGAGCGCCTTCCCCCAATCCAAATTCGGCTTCTCCGTGGAATATTCAGGTTCCTGCTCCCCGCTTCCTTTCTCAGAAAGTAAACGCCCTTTCACCGTCACCGAAAACTTCAGCGGTGTCTCCTCCTCGATCTTCTGGGAGAAACCCGACTCCTTATAGCCCACCGCTTTCACTCCTGTGATCTCATAGTGCTTCACAAAAGTCATCGCTTCCTCGCCCGGAACGATCTTCACCCGGACGTTTGCTTTGCCGGTCTCATATTCAAACACCGGGATCTTATCGATCAGACGATACCCCTTGTAGACCGGTTTGTGCGTCTCCACAAAATCATCAAGCACCGAAAGCGGGTGAGACCCCTCCGTCATATAAATCATGGGGCCTGCCAGTTCCGGGATGTAGTCAAATCCCTTCCGTCGACCGCTTTTGGGATCCCCCCAGTATTTCGTCATCTCGAGAAATCCACCCTGCCAGGCATACATCAGCCGGCACTCAGTCGTGTCCCAGCAGTAAGAAAACCCCGCCCCGAAATTCACCCCGATCGCCGCAGGGATTCCCCGGATGGGGTCATCAAAACCATCCACATCCCCTTTGCCGGGACTGTACTTCCTCGCTCGATATCCCAGATCGTGATTCGCCAACACTTCCCGTCCCAGACCGGGATCCGGCAAGTAAGTCCGCAATACCAAAGGCTCTTCCAACGACCCGATTGGCTCATTGCTCAGCGTTATGAATCGGTCTTCCGCCGCGACCACCCCACTCACCACAGACAGCACCAGCGAAGCCAGCGCGATGTTCGAAATTCTTGTCATCACCTTACAAACGCCGCCTATTTTAAGCGCACAATGGACATTTTTTGCAATCTGATGCAGTATTGCGCAGAAAATGCCACGTCATATCCCCGGGAAACGTCACGAGATCGCCCTCGCCATCCGCGTAGGCGTTCCTCACCTTGGGCGCGTTGCCCAGGGCATTCGCGATTACGCAGACTCAGAAACCGATTGGCGATTCCTCATCAGTCCCGAGACCCACGATCTCCCACCCTCATCGCTCGAGGGCTGGTCAGGCGACGGCGTCATTGCCCAGTGCAACACCATCGAAGAAGAACGAATCCTCACGGCGCTAAATTGCCCCGTAGTCAATATCTCCGGAGCCCTTCGCGAAACCCGGTTTCCCCGCGTGCTCAATGACTACCGCGACATCGGTCGGCGGGCCGCGGAATTTCTACGCGAGCGTGGATTCCGTCGCTTTGGATTCTACGGAGTCGAAGCTGTTTGGTATTCAGAGGAAATCGAAACCGGTTTCTGTGACTCGATTGAATCATTCGGATTTCTTGTCGCCCGATTACGCAGCGCCAGCACGATCGAAGCCGTGCCCCGATGGGATCACGGGCAGGAAGCTCTCGAAGCCTGGTTGCTCTCTCAAAAACCACCCTTTGCCGTTATGGCAGCGCACGATCCCCGTGCCACCATGGTAATCCGCGCCTGCGAACGCGTCGGGCTCCGCGTCCCGACCGATGTTGCCGTGATCGGAGTCAATGACGACACCGTCACCTGCGAAACCTGTCGCCCCACCTTGACCAGTATTCGCCGGAACGGTCATCAAGTCGGCCGACTTGCTGCAGAAACTCTCGACCGGCTTATTCGTGGCGAAACCGTGGACCGCGAAAGCATCATCCCCGCCGAAGACATTCGCGAACGGGAATCCACCCGTACCCTCGCCATCGATCATCCCGCTCTGGCGGCTGCGGTTCAGTTTGTCGAAACCCATTTCAGAGAAGCCATCGGCGTCGATCAGATCGTCGAAGCATCAAATCAGAGCCGTCGTTGGCTGGAGGAGGCCTTTCGAAAAGAGCTCAACTGTTCACCCTCCGAATTTCTGAAGCGGGCACGCGTCAACGCGGTCGTCGAAAGACTCCGTGAGCAGAAAAACATCGGTCCCGGACAACTCGCCGCCGAATGCGGGTTCAGCGGCACTCGACAACTCAACGCCGCCTTTGAACGCGAGAAGGGTGTGGGGGTGAGGCAGTTTTGTGAGTTGTGAGTGATTAGTTGTTAGAAATTAGTGATTAGTTCTTAGAAATTTGCCATGAGAGCGGCCGGTCTCCTTACTTCACTTGCTCTCATTACTGACCACTATTCACTAATTTCTAATCACTGATCTCTAATTACCAAAGACGCAGACGCGCCGGGTATTGAAGCTTGGAATCCAAAAGGTTGAACCCTACCTTTTTGGTCGATGAATCGCCCCTCACGACGTTCTCTGCTCAAACAATCCGCCTGCGGATTTGGATCTCTCGCGTTAGCTGGAATCGCGAATCAAGCGACCGCCGGAACCCTCGCCAGCATCACCAATCCGCTTGCGGCCAAGAACCCGCCGCTCATTCCCAAGGCAAAACGCGTTATCTTCATCTTCATGCAGGGCGGCCCCAGTCAGGTCGATACCTTCGATCTCAAGCCCGAGCTGCAACGTCGCAGCGGCGAGAAGATGAAATTCTTCTACCCCCGCACCGGTCTTCATGAAGAAATGCGGCTTTACGGGTCCCCCTGGGAATCCAAACGCTACGGTGAAACCGGCCACGCCGTGTCCGATCTCTTTCCGCACATCGGCCAGCACGTCGACGATCTCTGTTTCCTTCACGGAATGCAAACCGAGGGCGTCGCCCACGGCCCCAGCACCCTTTTTCTACACACCGGCGCAACCAACCTGATCCGTCCTTCCATGGGATCATGGGTCATGTATGGGCTGGGCACGGAAAACTCCAACCTCCCCGGCTTCATCTCTATCGGCCCCCCTTCCACCAAAGGTGGACCTCGAAACTTCGGGAATGCATTCCTGCCGGCAGACTTTCAAGGCACCGCTATTGGTCGGGCCGGGTTGCCAGCCAAACAGGCTACCATCGAGCACCTCACCAACTCGAACCTCACGCCGGAAGAACAGCGGAAGCAATTCGACTTCCTGCAAAAACTGAACCAGACCCAAATGGCACAGCACGGAGCCGAAGGAGACACCAACCTTGAAGCCGTCATCAATTCCTACGAGCTCGCCTACCGCATGCAGGCAGCCGCTCCCAATGCCCTCGACCTCGAAAGCGAGTCCGCCGCCACCAAACAGATGTACGGCATCGACGAAAAGCACACCGAGAACTTCGGTCGCCAGTGCCTCATGGCGCGTCGCCTTGCTGAAAGCGGCGTCCGGTATATCCAGGTGAACTATTCCGACAATGCCGCCACCCCGATGTGGGATCAGCACAGTAATTTGAAGAAGCACGAGCATCATGCTGCCGCGACCGACAAACCTGTCGCCGGATTGCTGGCTGATCTGAAAGCTCGCGGGTTACTTGAAGACACCATTGTCTGGTGGGGGGGAGAATTTGGTCGCACACCTTTTTCACAGGGGAAAGACGGCCGGGATCACAACCCGCGCGGATTCACCGTGTGGCTCGCCGGCGGAGGTTTCAAACCGGGGATGCGCTACGGAGCCACCGACGAATTCGGCAACGAATCTATTTCCGGGAAAGTCCACATGCACGACCTGCACGCCACCATATTGCATCAGCTGGGGCTCAATCACGAGAAGCTGACCTACCGCTACGCCGGCCGCGACTTCCGCCTCACCGATGTGCATGGCCATGTTGTGCACGAAGTCCTCACGTAGGTGCCGGGTGCGTAGATCGCTGATCTAATTCGTGTTCCCACGAGTCAACAGGGTTGGTTTGACGATCAGACCCTGTTGGATCGTGGAGAGAGGAAAAGCCCATTTTCTCAGACAATCTGAGTTACAGGCGGAGTGGCGCCTGTTCTGCATGGGAGAGATGGCTTCCAGACCATCCTATTGTGGCACGGATTTGTAATCCGTGTTCGGAGAATTCCGGCTGTAGGCTCTGCCCACGGATTTCAAATCCGTGCCACTTTCACTTCTGTCGCCAGATGGCATCGCCCGGTTCATGTCAAATCCCCCGAAATCGTCGAAAGCCAGTCCCGGGATGAGATACACTGTCTGTACGTTTGGATGGTCACCCGCGAGATGAGATATGCTGTCCAAAGTTGTCGAAGGTCATTCCCGGGATGAGACACGCTGTCTGTACGTTTGGATGGTCACCCCGCGAGATGAGATATGCTCTCCAAAGTCGTCGAAGGTCTGTCTCAGGATGAGATACGCTGTCTGTACGTTTTGACGGTCCCCCCACGAGATGAGATATCATTTCTGTACGGTTTTGTGGTCATTCTCGAGACGGGAGGCCATGCCGGGTGCAAAACCTTTCAATCTTGACCGTTCTCATTGAGTTTTTTATGATTTCCGAAACGCTCCTAATCTCAAGGGGAGCTTCGGTGGTAAAGATTGATATTGGATTAGATGAAAAGTATCTCCGTGTGCACTGTATTGCTAATAGGGTCAATGGCCAGGGTCTATGGAGGATATGAAATCAACTCCGGGAAGACTCAACCCAGTGAGAATGATGATTGGAACATCTTTGTTGCCGGAATGAACACGACTTTACTCTTCACTGTATCGTTGTGCGCTCTTATTGGGATCTTCTTCTGGGGAATTCGAATGATCAGGAGGTAGAACGCAGAATAATCCAAGTCTACCAAATCACTGCCGTCAATCCTTGCGCCCCGGATTTTTAATGTGTCACCCTATTGCTACAGCCCGCTTTTGATATGCGCAGGCTGATCACTGTCTATGCTTTTCTAATCTCGGTAATTTCCGTGATCGCCTTGCTCGCTCTGGCCGCATTTTCTACTTCGCTAGCCGAACTTTGGCGAAACCTGAATCCTGATAAAATCCTGCATCCGATGACAATGAACGCTCCGCTGATTGCACGGGTTGGAATGGTGATTCCCGGATTGCTGCTGGTTGTTTCAATTTTCTCATTCAAGCGTGGGCTGATTTCAGATCGCCTTCTTACTCACGGCATCGGAATCACTGCGCTTGCTCTGGCTGCGATCGCTATTTTCGTCGTCGTTACCGGGTTGATGCCGTCAATTGTAACGATAATTGAGGTGCCCAATCCGTAACGAATCACAATGTGTTTTTGGAAGCCGGAGTTTCCCTTACAATCGACAAGCACACTCGGTCAGGACCAAGGGGTGTGAGGGGAAAAACTAAGAAATGAGCACTAAGATACATCGGATGACTTTCACGTTTGATCGTCTCATTGATCAAATCATCGATGGGCGGAAGACGGCGACTGCTGATAGAATCGAAGAGCAGGGATACCTCGATGAATGGGATACCGGCCTGGGGATTGGCTTTATCTACACAGTGCACGACTCAAATCGTGTGCCCAGATGCAGGATCAAGGTGGTGAGGTTGGAGCTTTGCAAGTGGGAGTCGATCCCCGAATGGCTCTGGAAAGGGGAGACGAACCAGAGTGCGGAGGAGTTTAGAGAAGACCACATCGAATATTTCGGGGGTCCTGATACCGGGTTCGAATTTGTTGGGATTGAGTTCGAGCTCGTTGAGGTATTGAAAGGGGCTGAATCTTCTGATGGAAAAGTGGACTGCTTTGGAAAACCACGAATCGATTCGGAAGTCAGTCTGCGTGAAGTGACCCCGGATTCAGTCCGCGAGATTTGTGATTTATCAGTCTTCCCGGCCCAGGAGAAGTTTGTGGCTCCGAACGGGACGTCGATCGCTCAAGCGCATTTCTCTGACAAGGCATGGTTCCGGGCAGTCTATGCAGACGAGACCCCGGTTGGATTCGTGATGCTCGAGGTGGATCAGGCAAAGCCTGAGTATTATCTTTGGCGGTTCATGATAGATGCGCGCTTTCAGAAAATGCAGTTCGGATCCCGCGCGATGAAGCAGCTGATCGCCCACGTTTCAATGCTGCCTGATGCGGTGGAGCTGCTCACAAGTGTTGTCCAGGAGCCGGGTGGTCCGCAGACGTTTTATGAAGGAATCGGATTCAGGCTGACGGGCGAATTTGAAGATGGAGAGGCGATGATGATCCTCAAGTTGCCGTGAATTTTTGAATCAAATCAATCGTCGTTGAACTCGCGGAATCTGACACGAATTTCCTCTGTTGGCAGGGTGCTTGGATGGATTGGATATCCGTTTCTTCATTTCAGTTTCTACTCGCTCGCCAGCCCGGAACCTTTCTATTCCCACTAAACCAAAGCTTGTAGATAGTTTCGAAGCGATGACAAACTATTGAAATAAAGTGAATTGGAATGAATGTTTCCGAATGAAAGGGGAATCACAATGCCTATCACGTACTCAATCGATAGAGAAGATAACTTAATTGTAGAGAATTGGACCGGCGAGGTCTGTGGCGACGAGCTGGCTGATCATTGGCGAGGGTATGTCGACAATCCCGAAGTAATGGAGATCCGGAAAACGATCGCTGACCTCCGTGAGTCTCACATTTCTATTACCGGGTCGGAACTGGATTTTCTGATTCGATCGATCGTGCTTCCCAAGATTGGCGAACTGGGCTGGAAGACCGCAATTGTCGTATCTGATCCGTTGCAATATGGGCTTAGTAGGCAATATCAGGTCTTTGCAGAGAGATACAGCGAGGATGCCATCTTCAACGATATGGACGAGGCGCGAAGATGGCTCATTGAGCAATAGTATGGGGTTGTGGCGGAATGAATCCTGACGAATCGTTGCAAGAGTCTGACGAGACTGAGAAGTGAAATCGATTTTCGCCCGTTCGGGAAAGACGGGAGTTTGGGATCTGGATAAAATTCAACACCTGCATAGGACTGGAGGTCGGCGAGTAAGTGGGCCTTCTCCGGAGTGGTGAAAGAGCGGCCATTTACAAACTGTTTACACTTTTTCCCAAGGGAAAGGCTGTGTTCTTGAGTAGGGTAATGCTGTTGGCACGTATGGTTTGAAATGAAACGTAAACTGGTCCTCTACAAAGTTATCCTCGTTCTCATAGCGGTCCTCATCCCGGTGTTGGTCTTTTGCATGAGAGAGTCAGCCCTTCAGAGCCGACTGAACGATTCCAACTGGGAGTTGGTTCAATTTTCGATGAATGGCGAAGTGATTGCTTTGCCCGATGACGCTGAGATCACTCTGGAAATCTCTGGGCGCCGCTGGATGGGAGAATCCGGGGTCAACAGCTACGAAGCAGACCTCCGACTCCGTTCCGATGGGAGCATTGTGATCGAACAACTGAGTGGGACGGAGATGGGTGGCCCCAGCCACTTGATGGATCTTGAAGTCGTCTACACCGGCGCCTTCGGAAAGGTAAAGTCAGCAAAGATCGAAGGGACTTCCCTGATACTGAATGGGGGTGGCGCGACTCTCACCTACCGGGAGGTTTTGGATTGAACCATTCCTGTCCTGACTAAGGAATCAATATGACGGGGGCGATCAGTGAATCAACTGCTGCCCGATCACTCCCAGCAGAAACCCAAGCACTGCGCCGAGGGGTGGGGCGTTGCGTTTCTCGAGCTTTGCCTGCGGTGCCAGATCCTGAAAGGTGAGGTAGAGAATGCCGCTGGCGGCAAATAACATGATGAATCCGATCACCTCCGGGTGAGGGGAAAGCCATTCATGCCCCGCAAAGCCGGCTACTGGCCCGAGGGGAACGAGCAGGAAAAACATGGCAATGGTTTTCCCTTTACCCCATGAGTTACCGCTGTCGACGATTTCGCGATAGGCGTTGAAGCCTTCGGGAAGGTTTTGCAGGGTGATGAGCAGGGCCAGTAGAAGCCCGGCTTCTCCACCGGTGGCAAAGGCTGCACCGAGTGCGATGGCTTCGGGGATGAAGTCGGACAACATGGCAACCAGCTGTGACATTGATCCTTTCATGTGATCGAGCCACCGGTCCAGTCCATAGAAGAAAAGGCCTCCGGTGATGAACGCCGCGGCGATCGCTCCCATTGAAAGTTTAGCGACACCTTCAGGCACCAGAACGAGAGCGACTGCGGAAATCAAGACGCCGCCACCAAAGGCAATGATGGTGTGTCGGAGCTCTTCTTCCAGCCATCGTGGTTTGATACTTTCGATCCGGGCAATGATCGCACCGATCGGGATTGCCAATCCGGCCATGGTGGTGAGAATCAGGGTTTCCAGCAAAGTATCCATCACATCAAAGATAACGAACATCGCCAATTCACAAGGTGGGAAATTTCCGGTGGAATTGTCCGGGTGAGCGGGCTTTGAAGATTTTACTGATTTTCCACTTTGCGGATCGGCTAATCGCTGACAGGCTTATGGTTTTCGGGAACCTGTTTTTATGTCTCTTGCGTGTGTTCATTCCGGTGCGCTTCACGGCGTCGATGCTCTCCCTGTCGAAGTGGAGGTCAATGCGCGGGACCGGGGTGATTTGAAGATCACGATGGTCGGCCTGCCTGATGCGGCTGTCCGCGAATCGATCGACCGGGTGGTGACGGCGATTCACAATTGCGCCTATGGGATGCCTTACCATCCGATCACGATCAATCTCGCACCGGCAGATATGAAAAAGGAGGGGCCGAGTTTCGATCTGCCGATCGCGCTGGGTATTATATCACTGGAGCCTGACCGGAATGGTGAGTTCACTGAGGATGCCCTGGAAAAGTGTGCTGTGGTCGGAGAGTTGGCACTGGATGGTCGAATCCGGCCGGTGAAGGGCATTCTGCCGCTCACTATCGAGGCGAAGAAACAGGGGCGTCAGGCGATTCTGGTTCCGAGGGAGAACGCGGCTGAGGCCAGCATCATCGATGGGATCTATGTGTATGGAGTTTCGACCCTGCAGGAAGCGGTGCAGTTGTTGCAAGGTGAGAAACCGGTCCGTCCTGAAAAACTGGATCGTGAGGCATTCTTCAACGCGAAGCGGAAGTATGCGATCGATTTCTCTGATGTGAAAGGGCAGCTCCATGTGAAGCGGGCGCTGGAGGTGGCTATGGCGGGTGGTCATAATGTGCTCATGTTCGGGCCACCGGGCACGGGCAAATCGATGCTGGCGAAACGACTGGCAACCCTGCTGCCGGCAATGGCCGAAGATGAGGCGATTGAAACCACGAAGATTCACAGTGTTGCCGGCTTAATTGATTCCAGGAACAGCTTTATCGCCACGCGTCCCTTTCGGGCTCCGCACCACACTATATCAGATGCGGGATTGCTCGGCGGGACAAGCAATCCGACCCCGGGAGAGGTCAGCCTGGCTCACAACGGGATTCTCTTTCTGGATGAGCTGCCGGAATTTCGTCGATCGACGCTTGAGGTGATGCGGCAGCCGCTTGAGGACGGCACGGTCACCATTTCGAGAGCTGCCGGCAAGTTCACTTTCCCCAGCCGTTTTATGCTGGTTGCGGCGATGAACCCGTGCCCCTGCGGGTATCTGGGAGATCCCAAGCGGGCCTGCAACTGTTCGCCCATTCAAATTGAACGTTACCGCCAACGGATCAGCGGGCCGCTGTTGGATCGCATTGATTTGCATGTCGAAGTTCCGTCTGTCGATTACAAAGAACTCCGCGAGGACAGTGGCGGTGAGTCCTCCGAGGTGGTGCGCACTCGAGTTGAAGGAGCGCGGGAAATTCAGTACGCCAGATTTGCAACGGAGGATGGGACTTTGATCAATGCCGCGATGCCCAGCCGACTTGTGACGCGCTACTGCAAGCTTGATTATCAGAGCGAGAAAATGCTTGAGCAGGCGATGGATTCTCTCAACTTCAGCGCGAGGGCTTACGATCGTATTCTGAAAGTTTCCAGAACCCTGGCGGACCTTGAACAGTCCAACGACATTAAATCTGAACATGTCATGGAAGCGATTCAGTATCGGAATCTGGACCGAAACATATTTTGACGGGCGGGGCTGAACGCCTCGCAGCTTGCGCTGCTGTTCTGGAAACGTATTATCCAACCCAATGCCAAAACCGAAAAAACAGTCCCGGGAACGTCCATTGCCGGAGATACCCGATTATGCATTTCCTGCTGATGGTCTGATTGGAGAAGGGACGTTTGGTGAGGTTTGGGTCGGGATTTACAAGGGGGATCAATACCGGGCGGTTAAAGTCTTCAAACCGGAAATGATCCGTGATGATTTGTGGAGGTCGGAGTATGAAAAGCTGAAAGCACTCGACGAACCACCGGGGATCGTGACTTTGTATGATCAAGGTGAAACGACGGATGGGCGCCCTTTCGTGGCGATGCGCCTGATGGCTGATGAAAACCCGGAGTCGGGCTGGAAGGGGCGCACTTTGTCCAGTCGAATCGAGGCTGACGATTTGAATGAGAGTGACCGTTGGCGGCTTATCTTTGAAATTGCTGACGTGCTCGCCTACATGCACCGACAGGGAGTTTTCCACTGCGATGTGAAGCCCGGAAATGTCCTGCTCACTGCGGGGGATGAATCGCGTCCTGTGCTCTGTGATTTCGGGCAAAGCATCGGCGAAGGATACACGCCGGAGAGCGCTTCGGGGACGTTCTTGTTTGCCAGTCCGGAACAGCTTCGCAGGGACGATAAGTCGATTGCGAGCTGGGATGTCTACAGCTTTGGCGTAACGGCATGGTTGTTGTTGACCGGAAAGTTACCCCGCCTTTCGAAGATCGCGGAAGATCTAAAGGTTGAAGACGCAGCGACTGTGTTGCAGCGAACGTTTGATTCCATGTCGTTGGTCAGTTCATCTCTGGGCCACAGTCTGGATCGGGAATTGATTCCCAAAATGATGATCGAAGCCATCGAGGCTGAGCGGGATCTATCGGTGCCATCGTCACTCGTTGAATCCCCCAGGCGTGCCGAGATTGATGTGTTGATACGCTGTTTGGCGTTGGACGGAGATCAGCCAAATCGCTTTGAGAACATGTCGGAGGTGGTGGCTGCATTTGAAAAAGTGGATCAGGACCGGGCGATTGCGGGAGAGCGGCGTAAAAAGATTCTCTTTGCCACGTTGACTGTCTTTGGGCTGCTGACCACCCTGGTTGCGGGGTGGCAGTGGTCGCGTGCGGAATCGTCGAGGAAGACAGCAGAAGAATTCGGGCAACTGGCAGCGGAGTCAGCCAAGGTTCAGACCCGGTTGGCGGAGGAGGCCGCTGTACAGAGGGACGAAGCCAGAAAACAGACAAAAATTGCTGATGCTGAGAAGGTCAAAGCGATCAACAGCGAGGAGACTGCGACGGTGGCTCGCGCCACGGCAGAAAAGCTGATAAACACCATGCTTTATGACCTGAAAAACCAGTTGGAACCTCTCGGGCGGACTGATTTGTTGGATAAGGTTTCCTCTGAAGCGGCTGCTTATTTTGCAAGCCTGCCCGAAGATCAACGGAACGACGCGAGCGAGCGGGAACGCTCAACGATGCTGAACAACCGGGGGGAGGTTTTTCTATCGAAGGGCGAGTTGGATCAAGCAAATGCCGCCTTCGAAGAAGCCTATGAAATTCGTAGTAAACTCCTTGAAGTGTCACCAGCCGATCCGCAACGCTTGCGGGATGTCAGCATCTGTCTGGAACGACTGGGTGATACGTTAACCTTGCAGGGGGAACTCGCCGGAGCGGAAGAAAGATATCGCAAATGCCTCGAAATAAGAAGGCAGATACCAGACGCGACGACCAATGCAAGGACTCAGTGGGATATTGGAATCGCTCTGAACAAACTGAGCGGATTGCGAGTCCTGGAGAACGATATTGAGGAAGCGTCAAGGTTGACTGACGAGAGTCTGGTCTTGCTGTCTGCTGCGGCGGAAGCTGATCCAAATGATGAAACCATTCAAAGAGATTTTGCCGCAGTGCAAATGCAGTGTGGCGATCTTTACCGCTTGAATGGAGAGATCGAACTCGCAAAAGCGGAGTATCAAAAAGCTGCCCTTATTTTTGATGCCCTGTTTTCAAAGGCCAATGCCGACGATGTCTCGATCCGAAAAGACCAAAGTGCGATCCGTATTCGTCAGGGGGAAATTGATGCGCAGGTAGGCAATGTGAAGTCGGCGCTGGCTCACTTCGAATATGCTCTCCCTCTGATGCGTGAGGTTCTGTTGATAAATCCGTCAGATCCGAACAGCCAGAGAAACCTCGGTTTGTTGTTGAGCCAATTGGGACAGATCCATCTGGATAATGGTGAGTTTGAAATTGCAGCGCAGCACTTGAGAGAAAGCGTTTCTATCTTTGAGTCTCTTGCGAGCCTCCCGGAAGTGGAGCCGGAATGGTTGGGTGATTTGCAGGCTACCCGGATCAATTACGGGGATACCTTTGCCCAGAAAGGAGACTCGGGGGAGGCGGCTGTCCTGTACCGTCAAAGCCTGGATACAGGGAGAAAACGGATGGCAATGAAAGGCGGGGATCGATCCGAAGTCTCGCAGGACCTGGTGGTGTCGCTATACAAGACCGCGACATCTATCAAGTCGACAGATTCGGAATTGGCAGAGAAGCAACTCGTGGAAGCATTGTCCTTGCTGTCAAAGCCGGGCAGTCCCGAATCAGCCGAATGGTCAGAGGTGATTCGCGGAGAGCTGGAATCCCTTAGAGCCGATAGACAGAATTAAGATTCGAGCCTGCTGGAATTTGAAATCATAATTGCCAGGCTGCGAATCGACAGGGTTGGTTCGCAAAACAAACCCTGTTGACTTGTGGTGTTACTGAATCGGAACTGATGAGCCCACCACTTGGGTTTTCTTTCCCTGGTGCTCGATCGTATTACCGGGCTTTTTGTTCAGTTCGATTGCAGAGTCAGGAGTCTGCACTTTGTCGCCACTGATCTTCGAAATCGCAACGGCAGGCTTGTTGTCACGCGTCTTAAGCGGAATCGCAATGTGAGAGCCAAATCGGCGCTTCACTGCTATGATCGCTTGAGCGCGAATTGCTTTGTCGATCTCTGCAATCTCTGTCTCTTCCTCCCTCTTAATCTGAGCGGTCTTTGCAGGGTTACTTGCCGCTCTACTTTGGGAATTACGACGGACCGCACGTTTCTTTGCTGCAAATTTTGGTTGTAGGTTGCGTACTTCCTGGAGCAGGAATCCGTCGAATTTAGATTGAGCTAATCGTTGGATTTTCTCAGCTTCCGAAAGATTTAGCCGGCGATATCGACCGATCGTCCGGGCCACATCAGCAGCCCTGCCGGGATCAATATTTCCATCTGTTGAAGACAAGACATAGTTTACCCCGGTTCTACCAAAGACTGGTCCCTGCCGTTCAAGTCTTTCTTCCACTGAAGGGGCAACGCAGCCGGCGCTGAAGACTGCAATTACTGCAAACACTGAGTTGGTGATCCAAACGTTGTGCATTCGTTCCAAACACTACTTTTTGGGTGGGGACGGATTTGGCGGAGGCATATTCGGAGGTGGCGTGTTGGAACCGCTCATGTTTCCTCCGCTTCCACCACCTGACATCCCGTTTTGAGCCGCTCCTGAAGGCGTTCGGCATTCAGGCGCATTTTGATTCATTGTGCAGTCGATCCGGCGAACCGCCAGATTGTTGGCCTGTGGTCGAGCGGGGTGATGTGGCAACCGAAACCCACGATTTGCGCCGGGAGGTGGCCCCTGCTGAGCTTGCCGGGGGGGACCTCCTCGGCCATTGGAGCTTCCCGAAGGTCGCCCGTTATTTGCCAGGCCAGGCCTGCCAAATCCGGCCGAGCGGGCTGGCCCTCCACGCAAATTTTGAGCGAAAAGCGGAGAGGTTCTCATCAATTGGCTCATGTCAACATTGACAGCTCCCGGCAGAACATTTTCCAGGCAATTGATAACCAGCATCTGCCCCTTGCGAATCGTGACCGTTTCCTTTGCCACATTCTTCAGTGAAACTTTAACTTTGCCCTCCGTACAAACGATTTTGATATACCGGCGGGGCTGGTAGGAGATGATCATCGTCGCGTTTGCAGTCGCGCGAATCTCATTGGTTTCTACGGTGACCGATTGCCTCCCCAGTCCTTTCCTGGTGGTATTGACCATCATCACTCCCTTCTGTAAATCGAGGGTCCTTTCCTGAGTCCGCCGGAGTCCTACTTTGGAGTTTGATCCTACTCGAAAAATTCCCTGCGAATTGGACAACTCCACACGTGATTCTTCTCCGGTCGTGATTTCATCTGTTCCAACTGTCACATCATTGAACGAATCATTGACCGTTGTTTCGGCATTTGCCTGATTAGCCAACGTAAAGAGGCAGATGCAGGCCATCAGGCAATTCGAAGCGGAAGAGAGAAATTTCATGTGCCGTTAGAAACTCGTTCGAAACCCCACGCCTCCACCCCAGTTCAAGTATTCGTAATCTTGCGTTCCCAAACTTGAATCGTTCAGATTAAAGACTGTGTTCGCATTGACATAGATTTCGCTGTCGCGGCCAAAAACGATGGGCCGGGCTACAACGAATTTTGCATCGAATTCGATTGTATGGCTCCAGTCCAGTTGTTCTGATTCAGTGTAGTCAAACAACCCGGCTACATATCCAACCCTCATCGTCAGATTCTCCGTCCATTCCATCAAATATCCTGCATAGGCCCGGTGCTCATTCCTTCGAAACTCAGATTCGCTCGCTTCCAGGGTCAGATCAGATGACACCCCGTAGTAGATTTGGTGTCCTTTGGCGATTGGTACCGCCTTTTGAAAGCCCAAAACGGCTGAGTGGTTGGTGAATGCTTCAGAACCAAATAAACCATCGGTTACCCTGTAATAGGAGTAGTTGGCAAACAAAAAACCATTTCCAAAAATAAGGTTCAGCGGATCACTGCCCCCGGAAGGTAAATACGAAAACAATCCGATGTGCGATCGCAAGTAGTCGAAGTCAAGCGCTGCCAATTCGTCGTAGCGGTACATTTCCTGAACCAGACCGAAATCAAAGAAGAGATTCCCACTGATATTTGGAGTGAAAGAAAGGGATAGTGATTCGCGGAGAATTGAATCATCCAGAACATCATCGTTCGACAATTCAGCATTGTTGGTCTGCAATACGTTGACTGAAGTTTCAAGGCTCCACGGATACCAATTCGACACTCGTTCTACAATCACTTGATCTCCAAACTCTTCGTCTCCTTCCATTCTCGGAATTGACTCATCAATTACCGGAGTCACGCTTGCCTGTGTGATTGATGGGGGGCCAACCGAATCTGTAGCAAGATTCCGGGCGTTGGAGTTGGGACCGGAATCTTGAGCAAACAGCGCCCCCATCGAACCGGAGAGCGCAAAAATTAACCACTTTGGGAAACCAAAATTCATTCGATCAAAGATGCCAAAGCGGTAGCAAGGTATTCCTCTACAATGGCGGACATGAGGTAGTTCTATAATAGCCGGGTCGATTTAGGGTCAAGGTCAATTCTGAGTTTGACCGAATTGGCTCCATTGGTGAAGGATTCCTGAAGCTGAGAGAGATAGCTGTTTTTGTCTGATATTTCTGGAAATTAGTCATTGGCGTTGCGTGAAACGAGCCAAATCAGGTCTTGCAGAACTGCATTGCCTCGCGACATTCCCGCAATTTCAAAAACTCATGGGAGATTCACATTCATCTGACGGACCGCGCGGCGGAGGCCGTCCAAACAGGAGCCGTTCCGGCGGCGGAAACCGTAATCGCAATCGCAACAGAAATCGCGAGGGCGGTGGTGGTGGAAACCGCAAACGTCAGGGCGGGAACAACAAAAGCAGTGAGTGGAAGCCATCAGGCGGCCGCGCTCCCCGTAAACCGGAGCCAAAACCAACTTTCTTTCAGAAGTTGCTCAGTTTCTTCGGTCTGGGTAAAAAGAAGCCACAGTCCAGTAAACCCTCTGACCGTAAAGGGGAGGGGAAATCCGGCCGTAAGGATCGCCCGAAACGTGAGCGCAAGCCGTTGGAGGTGACCAGTGGTCGTCTCTTCATCGGGAACATCGATTATAACGGTACCGAAGAACAACTGGCTGAACATTTTGCTCAGGTGGGCGAAGTGAAGAGCGCAGAGATCGTGGTAAACCCACACAATGGTAAGCCGAAAGGTTTCGCATTTGTGGAGATGGGTGACATTGATCAAGCCAAGAAGGCGGTGGAAGAGCTGAATGACAAACCGTTCCTGACGCGCAATCTGCTCGTCAGTGGAGCGAAGAGTGATGGCGCGAAGAAAGGAAGAGACCGTGGCCCTCGCAACAATGATCGCGGACAGGATCGTGAGCGTGGAGGACGCCGTGAAGGTGGAGACCGGGGCGGTCGTAGCGGCGGACGCGAGCGTGGTGGGCGACGTGAAAAGCGTGAGCATTCTGATTCGAAAGAACCGGCGATGAAGCCGATCGAAATCGAGCAGGTCAGTGGACCCGGCTTGCGATTGGAGAATCTGAACCCTGAATTTTCTGAGGAGGATTTGCGTGATCTATTCGAAGGAATCGGCAAAGTCGATGAGCATCACATCGACAGTGGATATACCCTGGTTCAAATGTCCAGTACCGAAGAAGCTCAGAAGGCTGTAGAGGTGCTTCACGCCAAAGATTTCATGGGCAAACGTCTGAAAGTAATTGGCGCGGAACTTGAATCAGCCGGGGAAGAAACTCCTGCTCCCGCAGCAGAAGCTCCTGCTCCCGCTGCAGAAGCTCCTGTAGCTGAATCCGAGCCTGAAGAAGTGACTCCCAACGAAGCTTCAGTTGAGGAGCCTGCCGTTGAAGAAAGTGCCAATCAAGAAGACGCGACGCCTCCTAAAGAGGAAAACTGAATCGTTTTTTTAGATTCGACAAGAGCGAGCTGAGGCTTCGACTTTGCTTGTCGGAGCCTTCTCACGTTTTTGCCAGTTTCCACAGGGCTGGCAGAAATGTCAGGGTGGTGACGGTTGAGACCAACAACCCGGCGATCATCACGGTCGCGAAGGGAATCCAAAGGGTGTTGCCTGAAATAATAAGGGGCACCAGCCCGAGGATTGCGCAGCTCGCCGAGAGCAGGATCGGGACGAATCGCGTTCGCGAGACGGCAAGAATCTCGTGATCGGTCCGCGCATTTTCCGAGCGTAGTCGGTCTGCGAGGACGATTGCGTTATTCACCACAATTCCGATCAGGGCAATGATCCCGAGTAGCTGCATCACGCCGAAGCCGGTGAAAAGATAAGTGACCAGTCCGGCTCCCAGCAAAGAGGGAACCACTGCCAGGACGATGATCAGAACTGTGATCGTGGAGCGGGACTGGATCAGGAGGAGCAGGAGAATTCCGATGGAGACGGGAATGAGGTGACGGAAAATCTGGCGCTCGGTCTCTTGGGATTGCGCCCACTCCCCGATGGCTTCGAGCTTGAGGTCGGCCGCCTTGAGTTCCAGCTTTGAAACCATTTGTTGCTCTTCCTCAATGGCGTTCTCCTTTTGTGAAGCGGTGAGATAGCCGACATTCGCACCGTTCCAGCGGGAGATCACGATGGGGCGGGTTTGTTTTGATATCTTCGCGATGTCTTCGAGAGGAACGGGATCGCCGCCGGATTGCCGATGGACATAAGCTTCGTCGAGTCGGTCGGCGGCATTGGTTTCGTCACTGGCAACTTTCAGCAAGATCGGCAGACGGTTGCCTGAGTCTGCGGTGTCCGGCAGGAAGCTGACGGGAATGCCGCCGGTGACTGCCAGTGTGCCAAGCGCAATTTCGGAAGTGGTGACCTTTTGTGTCGCGGCAGTTTCGAGGTCAGGGGCGACGGTGAATTCTTCGACCAGCGTACCCTCTTCTACCCCGGCGAAGTCTGAGTTACCGGCGACCGTCTTCTCGATTTGCTCTGTCGATCCGTAAATCCGAATCGCAATCGGCTCAGGATTCACAGGAGTTGCCGAGATCCGGCGGACACGAAGGGTGGCGTTCTCAGGAATTTTGCCTTCGAACATATCGATGTCGATGGCTGGAAGTTCACTGGTAGAGTCGAAACTGAGAACCAGCTGCGCCCGATTTGGAGCCGGGGGAGTATCCCGGGTTCCGCGATAAACATGAGGGGCGGGTCGGTTCAGAAAGATGGCAATCGGCCTGGAGTATTTTTCACTTAAAGTGGTGCTGACAGCTTTCGCCGCTGCAGAAGTCGACCCGGGCGAGGCTCCGGCCGGCATAGTAAGGTCAACACTGAGATGTTGCGTCGGAATGGCCGCCATCGGTGTGTCGGTTGATGACCGCAGAAAGACCAGTGCGATCACGGCGATTCCGATTGCCGTCGCGACGATGAGCCGGGGGACTTTGAGTAATCGTTTGGCAGTCTTTTCGAAAGCTGCCCCGAATTGTTCGAGTAATTTGTTCTTCCGTGCTGTGGTGGAAGCGAGGGTAGGAGTGATCGCAAATCCAACAATCTGAGAAACAAAGAGCAGCGTCCCGATGACGATAAACAGGCTGGAGACGTAGCCGGCAGCTTCGTTTCGCATGAGCCACGCCGGGAGAAAGCCCAGTGCGGTGGTTGCCGCGGCGATGATTAACGGGGTTGCCAGATCTTTCCAGCATTTTGATCGGGGGTCGATAGTGATCGTTGTTTTCTTTGTGCCCGCCAAACCGACGTGATGAGCAATCACGATGTGATTATCGATCAGCAGCCCGATGCCCACAGCGAGTGCGGCCAGAGTCACCACGTTCAGGCCGACGCCGAAAAGGTAGAGGAGGAAAACCGAGCCCAGTAGGGTTGTGGCAACCGCGACTGAGGCGGCGAGCCCGGCACGAAGCCCGAGGCCAAAGGTGACGCACAGCAATACGACAAGTATGCTGAAGATAACGGTACGGCTGGCTGACTGAACCAGCTCGTCAGTGGTGGCTCCCCGGTAGAAGAACAGGTTGATGTTAATTTCTGATTGCGCGCTGCGAACTTCATCGATCGCCGCGGAAACTTCCTCCCATGAAGCAGACCCTGCTTTGGAAAAGGTAATCCCCACGGCAGGCTTCTCATCAAGATAGACTCCACCCAAATCCGCTTCCCAGGGTTCGCTGGTGATCTCGCAAATCTCGCTGAGTGGAGTCACTGAGCCATCCCGCGGGTCGCGAACCGGCAGGTCCCGGAGTGACTCCAGATCGAAGATGCCCCGACCGATATTGATCGAGAGATGGCTCTCCCCACTCGCGAGGAAACCACCGGGGAATTGTTGGGCGCTTGCGCGGATGAATTCGGCCAGCTCTGGAGGAGTCAGCCCTGCATCAGCGAGGTCCTCGTCGCTGTATCGGATCACCACGGCGCGAGGTTGATCATGAGAGATCTCAGCTGAGGCAATGGCTGCATTAGAACGCAATTCACTGATGAGCTTTGCAGCGGCGAGCCGGGTGGTCTCAAAGTTATCCTCTCCAGTGAGCAGTAGAAGTCCGGAATCGACTTGTCCGGAGTCGATCTGTAGATCGGGGCCGACGAGGAAAGGCGCTTCGATCTGCATGGCTGATCGAAGCCGATTCAAGCGGTCGCGGATAATTCCCAGTGTCTCGTCACGCTTTGCTCTATCGGATAACTCAAAGGTAACAATCGAGATTCCATCGGTGGTCCGCGCTCCCACGTCTCCGATATTGGGGGCGGAGTTGAGGATACGCTCAACAGGACGGGTCACCAGCTCGTCCAGTTTTTTTGGAGACGTTCCCGGTAGATAGGAAACAATCGTTTCGGTGTGTTGGATATTTGGCGGATCAATTTCGCGATGCATCCGCGAAAGGGCGAACAAGCCGAGACAGCAGACGAGGAGGGCAATCAGAAACGAGAAACGCATGCTCTACGAACCAACTCTATTGAAGGATGGAATCAACCCCGGGTGCCGGGCCAAATTTCATTTCACTGGCATTCCAGTATACATGAGCAGCCGGTTGTGGCTGAGAACGATCAGGTCATTGTGGCCGTCGTTATTAAAATCGCCCACCAGTGGTGAGTGCGGCTGCATGGGGGCGCCTCGAGGTTGGTCCTTACGGAATGGGCTCTTCTCAAAGACTTTGAAGTGGAAAGCATTTTTCCACTTGTCGTCTTTCTTGTGCATCACTTGCAGAATATTCATGCTGCCATCGATCCCGATGATCTCGGGCTGATCATCACCGTTCAAGTCACCGCTACCGAGATGGTGAAAGCGGATCTTTTCCACTTGAGAGCGAAACACCTGCCCGGTTGCCATCGTCCAGGTATCACCGCCCAGAGGCAGAGCCCAGAATCGGTCGCGACCAAAGATGAGCAGCCGCCGGTTATCTTCCGGGCCATCAAGACGAGCTGCCGTTAGATTAATCAGGCCGGTGTCCCGACTGTGAAGATACCGAAACGCGCCGTCTTCCTCCTGCTGGAGAATCTGAAGAGCCTTCGCTTCAGGGTCGTAAAAAAGAAGCCGCTTGGGATCTCCCGGTAGGATCACTGGACCGGCGATACGGTCATTTCCCTGCCGGGCATTGCCCTGATCAACCACTTCAAGCTTACCTTCGTCTGTGATTTGAAAGGCCCGGACAAATCCCTCTTTGGCAATCAGAATATCCGGCTTGTCATCTCCGTTAAAGTCACCGAAACCAACGTCGGCGGGAGAAAGGTCGACCAACTGGCCATTGCGGAGAGGGGAGTCTTCAGCGCCAACAGTCAGACCTCCTGCGCCGTCTCCCAACAAAATGTGAGCGGGCTCTTTCGGCACCAGAAGTAACACATCGCCATCGCCGTCGCCGTCGATATCACGGGCGATGATATGTTCGGGAGCACGCTTGATAGTGCCCACCTTGATCGAATCCACTTGAACCCAATTGTCCCCCTCGCGCTTAACAACGACTGCTTCGAGGCGCAGGCCGTCTTTCACTCCGATGACCACTTCATCGAGTCCGTCGCCATCCAGATCAACGCCGGCTGAGACAAGCGGCTCGCCCTCCACGGGGAGTGGTTGCGGGAATGGCAATCGCAGGTTTTCTGTAACGGTGGCAATTCCGGCCATGCCTTCCTGCGTGCTACAGATCAGAAGCGAATCACGTTTGCCTTCGCCGTTCTTTACCGCGGAAAGTGATGTGGCACGGGCAAGGGCCGGAAACTCAGCCGGGCGTTTGAAGTTTCCATTCTTCGCACCAAACCAAACCAGTATCCGGGCTCCGTCCGGGTCAGCCATGGCGACATCATTGGTGCCGTCACCATCAAAATCTCCTGTCGCTGGGATGGCTGCTGATGATCCTGACCGGGGAACCGGATAGTTTTCAGCCTGCAAATCATTTGATTCATCGGCGTCTTCGCCTTTTTCCTGAATCGGGGCGGCATGGATTTCCGAATAGGTGGGTTTTACCGTCGCCAGATCCGGCGCCCCTTCTTTATTAGGCAGAATCAGCATTTCAGGTGCACCGAGTTTGCCCGGGATGGCCATCTCTGCTCCGAAAGATCCTTCACCCAATCCACTGCGGAAGATTCGCTCGCGATCAGAGCCGGGGCTCAGGTAAGTGGCGTCCAGAACTCCATCAGCATCCAGATCGGCGATCTTCAGGCCGCGTGCGCCGTTGGCAGACACGCGATAAAGGTCAGGCTTGGGAATGTTCCGTCCATTGCCGCCGGGGAATACGATAAACTCATCTTTGGCCAGAACGGCAATGTCGAGATTTCCGTCACCATTCACGTCGGCGATTGCCATGGTGTCCGGAGCCGGGTTTGCAGTGCTTTGATCGTAGGTCCAACCCTTCTCCCAGTTTCCTTTACCATCGCCGAAGCGAAGCGAGAATGGTTCGCGCTGTCCGGTGAAGACAAGGTCCATGTTTCCATCCTTATCAAAATCCACGGCCGCCAGAGCAAAGAGACGGTCACCCACGAGGACGTTTTCAGCGAGAAAGGGAGCAGTATCAACGACTGGATCCCAGAAATCATTCTTTACCCTTTCGCGAGCCTCTTTCCTCAGCTCTTCCGGCGTGCGCTGGTAGAGCAGCTCGATCCGGGCCTTTTCATTGTCGATCACAACGAGGTCGAGACGACCATCGGCATCAAGGTCGACCGGGAACGGCGAGCGGGTGTCCCAGCTGAGCACTTGAACCAATGGACCATCCAGTTGAACCGGGATCGGCTTTTTGGGTTCGTTTTCCTGCGCAAAAGTTGGCAGGGCAGCGAGAACGAGAAAGAGGGAAGGAAATCGCATATTGTAGGGTTATCGGCAGAGGCGTTTTCCGTTCGAACAGGGTTGGATCGATGAACCAACCCTGTTGGATCGTGCGGTGCCTCCAATATTATTGTCCGGGCTTTTCAGCAACATAGACGCGGGAAATCCACGCGTCAGGAGTGTCAAAGGTCTTCTGGGTGATTGAGAAATTCAGGCCGTCGAGGGACGGCATTCCTTCAATCGTTTTAGCGGCTTCCTTTTCCTCCGCAGTCGCGTCTCCAGTCTGCACCCTGACATTCACACCCTCCTCTGATCCGTAGATCGCCTTGCGAAGGATAGTCGCCAGATCTTCGTATCCGAATTCCACCATGTTCTCGGTGCCCCACTTCTTCCAGGAATCGGCAAGTGTCTCGTGGTCTTCGAGGCTTGATGATCCTTTTTTGAGACTGGCGATCACATGGTCCATCCACTCCTTCTCGCCTACTGTGATGATCAGTTTGTCGCCGACAATGGAATAGGCACCGGAGGACTCCTGGCCAACCGAAAGCATCGGGCCGAACATCCGGGCAAAGGAATCGACTTCAAAGATGGACTCGCCCATGAAATCGCGGGGAGCTCCCACCTCGGTTCCTGCTCCCATGGGGGTGTTTTTCAGGAACCCGGTGAGCTGGGTCATCGTTGCGGCGAGACCGATAGGATCGTTGGTATTAAAGATGAGCGCGTGACTGGGGACCTGGTCCTCTGCTGGATTCGGAGTGGCATAGCCGTAAACGGTGGTGACACCCGGCCCCAGTGCAGGGAGTAATCCATTTCGCAAATTCAGCCCTTGAGTTTCAAGCTGTCCCATTTGCATCTGAAGCAGCTGTCCCAGCATGGGAGAAAGCTTGGGGATTTCGACCAGAAGGTTCTCGATCGTCTCGGACAATTTGAAACCGGAGATATTGATTCCTTTGAGTCCGGCGGGATCCATTTCAGGCAGAACGATGCCTTTCTCGAAATTCAGCATTTTTCCGAACGCTCCGTTACGCTCGTTGGTTGCCAGCTCGAGCACCATTTCCATTCCGTCCGGCTGAATTTTGGCGGCAATGGTGTAGCGCTTGAAATCTTTCAGTCCCAGGAAATCCAGGAGTCCATCTTTAGTGACGAACATCCCGATAGGCATTCCGCCCTTGCCCGCAGCGGCGTCTGCCGTGGCCTTGTCATAGAACTCGGAGAGGGAAGTTTCCATTGCAGAAGCAATGTCATCGAGCGGAGCGAAAACAAAGATGTCTGCTTCGTTGAGTTGATCACGGGCATCAATGTAACTGCGGCTTCCGGCCAGCGAGTCGGGTTCTGCTCCCTGTGCCTTGATGCGGCGTGCCATGTCTGTCGCTATGTGATCGGTCATGTCCGCTTTGTTGTCGGACATTGGTGCAACGATCAACATTGAGTCTGCGAGGATGAAGCCGGTGTTGACCCAGGTTTCGGTTCCGTCTTCCGCGATGGACTTCGTTTCCAGACGAGTCATGGGATAGCCTTCGAATTCGTCCTGAAAAGAGCGGGAATCGTGAATGTCTTCGCTGGAAGCGACCATTCTTTTACCCAATGCGGCGACCAGCTCGGTGAGCTCGGCCTCGGTCACGGTGGTGTCAGCCGCTGCCAGAAATGAGATCCCTTTCATGTTGAGGCCGACGTTGGCGTTCGAGTTGGCCCCCTGGACGCTGGCATCCATCAACATGGAAAAGTTCAGGTTACCTGCGACAGCAAACCGGGCGGGAAACAGGCGGGCGAGGTCTTCTTCGGTCACGCCAAGTTCAGTGAGCGTTTCTTCGGACAACAACTCGTCGAGCCAGTCAAAGGCTCCTCCATAGATATGCGAAAACGCAGGGTGATTACCCATCTTGCTGAGTGCGTGATCATCTTCCAGTTCATGGAACTTCGAAAGATTCTGAATCACCATCAGGGCCGAGGTGTTTTCCGGTAGCAACGTGCCGATGTCCTGATCTGACTGAGCGTTTGCAAAAGGGGCTGCAAGAGTGATCGCAGCCGTGATAGCGAGAATGGTACGGTATGTCATTTGATAAAGTGGGGTAGGCGAACGGTTGGGGTTTCCTATTCGGAGGAGTCCGATTCAACGTCAGCTTCAGAAGAGTCATCTTCACCGGGCTCCTCAAAATCCCGGGTGCCGGGTGCGGTTGGCGGCCGGTTGTAGATAAAGCCGCCATTTTGACTTGAGGGATCGAAAGCGAATCCATCGCGATGATTGAGAAAGAATTTTACGAGAGAGCTGGGGATGGCGAAACCGAGGCCGTCAGAATTTGCACCTTTCCGCGAATTCACCCCGACAACTTCGCCTTTTAAGTTGAACAGAGGACCGCCGGAATTACCGGGATTGATGGGGGCGTCGTGCTGAATGAAGACGCCGGATTCACCGAGTTCCCGCTCGGTGGTGCTGACCGTTCCCGCGCTGACGGTGCGGTCGAGTCCCTGTGGTGAGCCCATGGCGAAGACGTTGTCTCCGGCAGAGACAGACAGAGAGTCTCCCAGTGGAACTGATTTGAAACGCATGGGTTTTCCGCCGTCTTTGGGGGTAGGCACCTCGATTTTCAGCAGGGCGAGATCATCCCGTCGATTGACTGCGAGAATTTTGATTTTCTTATAAACTTCACGTTCCAGACCGCTGTCGGTTTTCTTAAAGACGGTAACCTCGACCTTTGTGGTGCCATCGATGACATGAGCGTTTGTAATCACGTAGCCGCGTGGATCAATCACAAAGCCGGATCCCAAACCGCCGGGATTTCTCACCAGAACAGAGGCTTCAGCGACTTTTTCAGATGCGATGGTTACGCTCTCAAAAGGTTCGCCGGAGCGGTTGGTGCGGAACAGCGCCTGAGAAGCCCGCGTAATCCGCTCGATTTCTTCAGCTGTGAAAACGAGGGGTTCCTCTTTACCCACGTTGATAATATACTGCCCGTCTTTCTCCAGAATGTAAGGGGCGGAGATTTCAGTGCCGTTTTTGAGAACTAAAGTATCTGCAAATGACAGACTTGAAATCAAAACGAAGGCAACGGCTGAGAGAGTAGTCGTAAGACGCATATTTTGAGGGCTTCGTGGTCGATCAGTCTGCCCTTTTGATACGACAAATGGGGCGGGTTTGCAAACCTACTGCTTGAAAGCGTTGAATCCAAAAGAGTTTGTCTAAAACTTCGACTAATTACAATATTGAAATGTGCTTGCGGTTATTGGAGTGAAGCGAGGATCTGTAAATCACAGGAAGCGCTGTGGTTTCGGAAGTGGACACAATGCCCTGTTTTTTGACAGCTAATTTCAAAATGGTCATCGTCCGCTGAGGTGAATGAGGCCTTTCGCGAGTCGGACACGTAGGCCGAAGTCGTCGAAGGTCATTCGCGGAATGAGATACACCGTCTGTACGTTTGGACGGTCACCCCGCGAGACGGGATATGATGTCCAAAGTCGTCGAAGGTCTATCCCGGGATGGGACACGCTGTCTGTACGTTTGGATGATCACCCCGGGAGACGGGATATGTTGTCCAAAGTTGTTGAAGGTCTATCCCGGGATGAGACATGGTGTCTGTACGTTTAGATGGTCACTCCACGGGATGAGACATCATTACTGTACATTTTTGTGGTCATTCTTGAGACGGGAGGCCCTGCCGGATGCTTTTTTATTTCTACCGGCTCGCCGTTCCCTGGATCGTTCAATTTGTCATCGGCATCGTGATCCCGCGGATTGACCTGAGCACAAAATTCTATTCAACTGCGGCATGAAGATTTTTGTCATTGCTCTTTTTTCCGTCACGTTTGGTTTGGCTATTGCCGGCGAACCCAACACCTTGTCCGACTCTGAAAAGGCAGAGGGATGGAAGCTGCTTTTTGATGGTGAAAGCATGGAAGGTTGGCGGAGCTACAAGTCGGCTGACTTACCCAAAAAGGGGTGGGTTGTGGAAAACGGCACTCTCCATAAACAGGCCGGGGTACGCGGAGGCGATATTATGACGGTGGAGACTTACACTGATTTTGAGTTTTCCTGGGATTGGAAGATCCTCGCGAAAGGAAACAACGGGGTGAAGTACTTCATCACCGAAGAGCGGAAAGCCACGGTGGGTCATGAATACCAAATGATCGATGATTCGACCGTGAAGGATCCGTTTTCCAGCACGGCTTCGTTTTACCTGGTGAAAAAGCCGGCGGCCGACAAGCCAATGAAACCCATGGGAGAGTGGAATACATCAAAAATTGTTGTGAAGGGGAACCACGTCGAGCATTGGCTGAACGGTAAGAAAGTTCTCGAATACGAATGTGGCGGTGATGAAGTGATGGCGCAGATTCCCAAGACCAAGTTCAAGAAATACCCCGGCTTTGGTGAGAAGGTGACGGCGCACATTCTACTGACGGATCACAACGATCCCTGTTGGTTTCGCAATATCAAAATCCGCGTTTTGGATTGAGATGGCTGTTGAGATCGAACGCAAGTTTCTGGTCAGCGGTGAAATTCCTGACGGGGAGAAAACCGATATTGTTCAGGGATACCTGAGCCTGGATCGTGGAAGAACCATCCGGGTACGGATTGAGTCGGGGGTGGCAACGATCAACGTGAAGGGACGAACCGAAGGGTATTCTCGAGTGGAATTTGAATACCCGGTCCCTCTGGATGATGCCAGGGAGATGATGGAACTCTGTATCGGTTCGCCCATCGAAAAGACACGACGCCGGGTTCCCCATGGCGGGTTCATCTGGGAGGTCGACGTCTTCCGTGGGGCGAACGAAGGGCTGATCGTGGCGGAGATCGAACTTGAATCGGAGGCCGACACGTTCGAAATACCGGACTGGATCGGCGCGGAGGTCACGAAAGATCCGCGTTACTTCAACTCGATGCTGATGCGGAATCCGTTTTGCGAATGGGTGGAGCGCGACTCCTGATCAGGCTGTGATCTTATCGGTTCCCATGTAGGGCTGGAGAACTTCGGGAATAGCGATTGAGCCGTCGGCTTGTTGGTGCGTTTCGATGAACGCCACATAGAGACGAGGCAAAGCGGTGCCGGAACCGTTCAAGGTATGAGCGGGAGCATTCTTTCCGGTCTCGGCGTCCTTGTAGCGCAAGTTCATGCGTCGTGCCTGAAAGTCGTTGAAGTTTGAACAGCTCGACACTTCGAGGTAGCCGCCGTGACCCGGCGCCCACACTTCGATGTCGTAGGTTTTAGCTGAGCTGAAACCGATGTCGCCGGTGCAGAGTTCGATGGTCCGGTAGTGGAGCCCGAGAAGTTGCAGAACCTTTTCGGCTTCAGCCGTGAGTTTCTCAAGCTGATCCATAGAGTCATCGGGATGCACGATGTTGACCAACTCGACTTTGTCGAACTGGTGCATCCGAATCATCCCGCGGCTTTCGCGACCGGCAGAACCAGCTTCGCGTCGGAAACACGGAGTGTAGGCGGTGGTCTTGATGGGGAACTCCTTTGGATCGACGATTTGTTCCCGATAGAGATTGGTCACGGGCACTTCAGCGGTCGGGGCAAGGAAGAAAGCGTTGTCTTCAAGGCCATACATGTCGTCTTCGAACTTCGGAAGTTGTCCGGTTCCGTACATGCAATCGCGGTTTACGATGACGGGTGGAGCGACTTCGCTGTAACCGTGTTCATCGGTGTGCAAATTCAGGAGAAACTGAATCAGTGCCCGCTGCAACTTTGCGCCGGCACCGGTAAACGTGATAAACCCTGAAGAGCTGATCTTGGTGGCCAGATCAAAGCTGAACAGACCGAGGTCTTCACCCAGGGCGACGTGGTCTTTGGGATCAAAGCCGTCGAAAGTTGGCTGTTCCCCCCATTCACGGATCGTGGGGTTGGCTGTTTCGTCTGCTCCGACAGGGCAGTCGTCATGAGGGATATTCGGAAGCGAAAGCAGGAGTTCCCTCTGGCGAGCATCGGCGGCGTCGGCATCTTCACCGATGGCTTTGATCTTTTCACCGATTTCGCGGACTTGAGCCTCGATCTCGCTGGTGTCTTTGCCTTCACGCTTAAGCGCACCGATCTGCTTCGATGTGGAGTTCCGCTCTCCCTGTAACGTTTGCTTTTCTGTTTCCCCGGCGCGTCTCTTTTCATCGCACTCGAGGATCTCGTCGACGATGGAAGAAACGTCACCTCCACGGGAGTTGAGGCGTTCTTTCACAAGGTCGGGATTTTCGCGGAGTAGGCGGATATCTAGCATAGCGGGGCAATTTTCGGGGGAAAACTGTGGAAATCAAAAGGCAATTCGGGAAAACGACCCCTGGATGGCGGTGGTCAGAGATTCCCGGCAGAGTAAACTTTACCTCTCCGGCTAGACCGGAGCGTCGCTGTCTGATTTTGAATTGGCGAACTTCACTGAGAAGTGAGCGCCTTCATCGGCCCCGTTCTGGTGGCATACCAGTTCTGCATTCATCAGTTCCGAGAGTCGGTGGGCGATACTCAAGCCGAGGCCGGTCGATGTTTCCCCTCCTGTCGGACGGGCGGAAAGGCGGGTGAACTGTTGGAAAAGGAGAGGGTGATCTTCTTCTTTGATGCCCGGGCCTTCGTCTATGATCGACACCTCACCGTTTACGGGATTTAAAGAGAGGTGAACGTTTTTCCCCTGTGGAGTGAATTTGATGGCATTCGATATGAGATTATCAAGGATTCTGGCCGTGGCGAAGCGATCAACCTTTGCGTAGTGGGATTCGGTCGGCTTGGTCCAGTGGAGTGTGATCGATTTTTGCATCGCCGTAGTTCGAAAGCGATCGACAGATTCATCGATGATCATGTTTAGATCATGGTCCTTCAAATTGACTTTCAGATCCGTTCGCGCTTCCCGGATTTCGTTGAGGAACTGTTCGATCAGGGAGGTCGCCCTGACGGTGGCTTCGTGAATATTCTCGGCGAGGCCGTTGGCAGGCGGGGGGAGTTTGTCTCCCATTTCCTTTAACAGAGTGGAGCTGAACTGAATTCCCGCGATGGGGTTCTTCAGATCGTGCGCCATGATCCCGATAAATTCTTCGCGCTTGGCGATCAACTGGCCCAGCTCATCGCGGGTGCGTTTGAGTTCGAGGTGGGTGCGGACACGGGCGATCAACTCAGCTTTGTTGAATGGCTTCGTCAGAAAGTCGACGCCGCCTGCTTCCAGGGCCCGGACGATCACATTTTTATCATCGTTGGCAGAAAGAAAGATGATGGGAACTTCAGCCACCTGGGGGTTTGCTTTCAGAGCAGCGCATACGGCAAACCCGTCCATGTCCGGCATGAGAATGTCGAGCAGGATCAGGTCCGGGACGCGGGCTTCGACGCGGGTGAGGGCCTGTTCACCGCTGGTTGCGACCATTATCTCGTAATTGAAGGCAGTGAGGGTGCTGCCGACGACCTGAACGTTTTTCTCCTGATCATCCACGACAAGGACGGTACCGGATGAAGTGGCATGAGTTTGGTAAGGCATTTTTTAGGAGGGTAAACGAAGGGTGGTGTCAACCCTTTGACTGTGACAATGCTTCGATCTCGTTAACGAGGGAAGAAAAATTTTGCAGCGTGGTTTCGGTCGAGGTCATCTCAAAGCTCTCAGCATGTTCGCGAAGGGCACGTGCGTAACTCCGAAGAACAGGACATTCAGTCTCCTCCCCCAGGTTCTCCAGATCTTTGGCAAACTGCACGACTTCGCCCAATGCCATTGCGGCGCGCAGATCTTCCAACCGGTCAGTTTCCCAGGATCGCAACATGCTCACAGCTTTCCCCCATTGCGCAGGATTGCCGCTACCTCCGCCATCTTCGCTCACGTCAGGGTAACTGGTGTTTTCATTGCCGGGGTTGGGATTGCGGGGAAGAACTTCCCCCAGAGCTTTGACCAACTGCAACCTGGAAAACGGTTTTCGCAAATAGCCATCGAAGTCCCGTCGCAGCGTATGTTCCTGCTGCAGGAGACTGGATGCTGTAACGGCGACGATAGGGATTTCACTGATTGACGGTTCTTTGTCGTGTTTCAGTTTTTCGAAAGCTTCCCGCCCGTTCATTACCGGCATCCGGATGTCCATTAAAATGACATCAGGTTTGATCCGGCGGGCTTGTTCGACGCCTTCTTTTCCGTTGGTCGCAAAGATGACTTTGTGTTTGGTCCCGTTGAGATAACCCGCTACCAAATCACGGTTGAACGGGTTGTCATCTACCACCAGAATGCTTGAGGGTTTAAGAATATCAAAATTGAAATCCTTTGATAAGCCAGTGTTGACGGACTCGGGGCGGGTTGCGATTTCCACATCCTTCAGCAGTAAAGAGAAGGTCGATCCTTTGCCGAAGGTGCTCTTCACTTTCACCTGCCCATTCATCAACCCTGCGAGACGGCGGCAGATGCTGAGGCCGAGACCGGTCCCCCCCCGGGCTTCGTCTCCGGTTTCAACTTGCTTGAACGGTTTAAATACTTCCTTGAGCTTCTCTTTGGGGATACCTCGACCTGTGTCGGCAACCGATGCTCGAAAATTCACCTTCTCTTCACTCCCCGTGATTGTTTCCGCGCCCAGCAAAACGGTGATTTCCCCGACTTCCGTGAATTTAAAGGCATTGCCGAGAAGATTCGTCAATATCTGCCGGACTCTGAGTTCATCCATCATCAGAAAGTCGGGGCATTCTTCTTCAACGGTAACGCTGAACCCGAGGCCGGATTCCATCGCCTTCTGAGAGAACATCAGCTCCAGCGCTTTCGCGAAATCTGAGATGATGACTGGCTCAAAGTCGAGTTCGAACACGCCGGACTCGATCTTGGACAGGTCGAGAATATCATTGATCAAGTTGGCCAGTCCGTCGCCACTGGTTCGGATCGCCTGAAGGTATTTTTTTCCTCGAGGACCTTCGACTTCGTTTTCCAGCAATTCGCTGAAACCCAACATGGCATTGAGAGGGGTCCGGATTTCGTGGCTCATGCTGGCGAGAAAGTTACTCTTCTCCTTGTCCGCTCTTTCAGCACGCCGCTTGTCGAGTTCCATCTCTTTCGCCTCGGCCTTAGCTTTCATGGCGGTGATCAGAGTGATCACCCCGGCCAGGCCGGTCGCCAGTGCCGCCAATGCGAGGAAATTGATTCCGGTTGTGCTGCGGCCGACACTCTGCTTGGACAGCGTCTCTGATTCCTCTCGCATCTCAGCGTTCGAGGCAATCACCGTGGCGATTTTCTCTCGAATGTCATCCATCAGCAACTTACCAACCTCATTGCGAACCGTGTTCTGGGCTGCCGCGAGGCCTTCGTTCCGACGAATCTCGATGGCGAATGCCAATTCATCTTTCTTCAGCTTCACGGAATCAACCACGTCTGCCCACAATTCCTTAAATTCCTCATCGGAACCCAGCCAGGAATTCAGAGCCATCGTGCTGATATCGAGATCGCTCAAACCGGTGTGATAAGGCTGCAGGTAACTTTCGTCGCCTGTGATGAGGAAACCTCTTTGACCCGTTTCCATGTCTTTTATCGCCGACAGGAAAGCATTCAGGTTTCTTGCACGTTCTTTGACCAATAACCTCTGATCGGCTGCAAGCGTGACTGCTTTTTCAGCTTCCCATGCATTCCACACAGCAAAGAAAAGCAAAAACACCGTTGCGACGAACGGAATTGCCATGCCGGGGTAGGAGTGAAATAGCTTTCTCAAAAAGTCGTCTTCAGAAAATGGGTGGATATCCTGTTGGTTATAAAAGCAGATACTCAGGGAATTGCGTCTGAAAAGCTGAATTTCCTGCCATTTTCAGTTGAGATTCCTAGTCTCCAAAACACACGAGACGTTCCGAGCGTTTGTCTCCCTGGAAATCGGCAACTCGAAGGAAGATCTCGCCTCCGCAGATTGCCGGAGAGGCAAAAATGGCGTCAGCAATTTTTGTTTCGGAGATGACGTTGAGTCCCTTCGTTGATGCCTCAAAAACATAAAGCGTTCCCGCTTCGTTTCCGGCATAGACATGATCCCCGACCAGAACCGGTGAGGAACTGAACGTTCCGCCCAATCGTTCTTTCCAGATTTCCTCGCCGGTGTCCGCTTTCCAGCAAATCGCCACCCCGCTGTCCATCACTGCAAAGAGGTGACCGTCTTTGATAAGCATTGATGGAACATAGACCCGGTCTTTCGTTTCCCAGACAACCTCGCCTGAACCATCAGCCTTAATCGCAGCGACGTGATTTTTAGGGTAGCCTCCACTTGAATAGATGTGAGTGCCGTCCGTGACCGTCGACGTCACGCACTCAGTGGTGGCCCCGTCAATTTCCCAATTCACCTCACCGGTCAGTGGGTCAAAGCTGGATACTTTTTCTGTTCCTGTTAGAAAGACTTGATCTTTTCCGGCCACATTGAACACGACAGGGGAGGGGTAGTTCGGCATTTTCGCCCGATCAACTTTCCAAACCACATCGCCGGTTGTCCGGTTGAGTCCGCAAACGGCGCCGCCAAGTTTGTTGTCGGCGGAAACGATCACCAGATCTTTGTAGATCACCGGGGAGGAACCGTAACCCTGGTGGAGTTTATAATCGCACAGTTTTGTCTGCCATAGCTGTTTGCCGGAGAGGTCCAGCGCGGTGGTGAAAGCCGACTTACCGTTTACGAAATTCACAAAGATTCGCTGTCCATCGGTCGCCGGAGTTGAAGACGCCCAGGTCGCCTTTTTGTTAATCTTTTGATCAAACCCGTCTTTGTGAACCACGGTCTTCCAGATTTCCTTTCCGTTTGAACGATCAAAACACAGCAGAGACTGGGTCTTCGCAATCTCGTCTGCCGCTGCAATGTAAACCCGGTCGTTTGCGACGATTGCAGAACCATGACTGCGTCCCTCGATGGGAACGGACCACTTTGGATTGGCTAACTCGGTGGGAGGGGTTTGTCCGGATTCAGCGATGCCGTCCTGATTCGGGCCACGCCAGCCCGGCCAGTCCCCGGCCAGAGTCATTGCGGAAACGAATGAGAGGAAAACGGTGAGGGATTTCATGAATTCTTAATCGGTCCGGCAGGAAGGGATTGTGCGAACCTATTCGGTGTCAGGCGCTGATAGTCCGTGCAGCCCGGCGTTCTGCATTCGCGTCCACTGCTCTTCAAACCCCGGGATGTGGTCAGAAACTTCACCGGCCAGTCGGGTTGCATCGTCGCTTTGGTTCGACATCAGTGCAAAACACGCCGCTTGTTGCCAGATCGACGGTTCCTCGCCGGGAGGGGTCTTTGCGGGATTTAAGAAAGTCTGCTCTGCGGCTTCCCGGATCCAACCCGCTGCAAATTTATCCAACTCAACCGTATTGTCCCCGAACCCCAGATTTACGGTGAGGGACTCACGGGTTGACGCCGTGATCTTTGCATCCAGTGGTAAACCCTCTTTCCGTCGAACGATCCCTTCATATTGAGCCTGCCCGATTTCAGCAGTGAAACGTTCCACAAAGTCGTCGGCGAGGTTGTAAAATTCCAAAGTGTCTTTGTGGAGTTCCGCGACGCGTTTCGACTTGAAGGTTACGGACTCAATCTTCAGTGCCGCAGCAGAGAAATAATATGTCGAAGCCAGGCCGGTCGCTTCTTCAATCGCTTTGTTCAGCTCATCCAATTCAGCCTTTTCGGCAGCCGTCCATGGTCCTTTTGTGATGGGTTGAGGATCGGGTGGAGTTGAAGACTTTTCCGGGGGCTCATCCTGTTCCTTCGCCGGTGGATCTGCCACGGCCAATTTTGCGAGGCGATGGGATTCAGCACGGAAAGTTTCCAGTTCACTGCAACGACGTTCACGTTCTTTGATGAATTTGCGGGCTGCTCCCCCTGTTTTAAGTTTTGCGGCTGCCGCTGCCAGCTCACGCTCCATCCCGATCAAATCACCTGACGTCGTTTGACCGGTTGGATTGGGTAATTTCTTGAGCAACTCATAGTCATCCAGATAAGCCCTGGCTCGATTCTGGTAACCACCAGCCCACTCAAAACCGTCGGGCATTGCTGATTCAGCAAATTTCTTGAAGTAGGTCGCTCCCGATTCAAACTCCTGAAGGTTCCAGTTTTTGAGTCCTGCGACAAAAATGCCGATCGACTTGTACGATGCTGTGGGAAACTCATCAGCCACTTCCGGCATGACCGGCAGCTTCCCGAAGCCAAATTCCGCGACAGATTCAAAAAACTCACGGCGGGAGGCCAACTTTTCAGATGGTTCTTTCGGAAACCCCGTTGAGTCTGCCAATCTTGCAAAGTGTTTACGGGAATCGACCTCTTTTCCGTTCAGCAATTCAATGACACCCTGATTCAACAGCACCCACCCTCGAGTGGGTTGAGCTAGATCGGGCTCCTCAGCCAAAGCGGCAAACTCGGTTGCTGCCGTCTTAAAATTCCCCGCTTGAACAGCTTCCCGCCCAGCATTGAACTTTGCCGAAATCCCTTCTCCTCCAATGACGCGGTCGTCACCACCGATCAACGAGTTATCAATGTCGTCGTCACCTTTGTTCAACGCGACCAGGATCACAACAATCCCAAAGAACAGGGCTACGGCACCGCCAATGATACCTTTCCGCATCCCGGGACTGATCCCGTTTCCTTTACCTGCAGCCCGACCGGTCCGTTTCTTTGTCGTGCCGGGAACAGCCTCCATGGCTGTCTCGATGAGTTCGAGCAGAGATTCATAGCTCGATGGGCGATCATCAGGGCTGTAAGCCATCATCTTCTCGATGAGATCGATAACAGGCTTGGAAACATTTGGCGCCACGGCCTTTAAACTCACTGGCTTCGCCTTGATGGCTTTCAACTCCTCCAGCGACGAAGTATTGGCCTCAAAAGGTGGTGCGCCGGCAAGGGCGTGAAAAAACGTGGCTCCGAGGCTGTAGATATCACCCAGGAACGTGTCCGGTTCGTTGTCCAGCTTCTCCGGCGGTACATAAAATGGAGTCGCCCACAGATCCTCAACCAGATCTTCGCCACCCTGTTGAACGGCAAGCCCGAAATCCACCAGCTTTGCCAGCCCGCTGCTGGTCACCAGCATATTCCCCGGCTTAATGTCCCGGTGAATCAGGCCTTCGGCAAAAGCCGCTTTCAACCCGTTTGTTACGTCATGGGCGATGTCCAGCACGCGATGCTCATCAATAGCACCCTCCTGGGCGATCATTTGCTCGATGCTGATGTTATCCACCAGCTCCATCGCAATATAAAAATAGCCCTTGTCCGTGCTGGCGGTGTAAACCTTAACCACATTCGGATGATTAATCGATGCCGTGAGCGTGGCCTCCCGCTCAAACATGGCAATCAATGCGCTGTCTAAACTGAGGGTTTGGTGAAGAATTTTAAGAGCCACCGGCCGGTTCAGTGTCAGGTCGGTTGCGAGGAAGACCTGACTCATTCCCCCTTCACCCAGCATCCCGGTGATCTGGTAATTCCCCAATTGATCTTTGACCCGGTAGGACGCCGAACAGTAAGGGCATTCTATTTTTGTGAAGGGCGACAGCGTCGTAACGTCCACCTGCTCATTACATTCGGGACAGAGAGAAACGACTCGATTCTCCACAACCGGCTCTTCTGAAGCCGGTGTCGGATCGTTTTCTGAATTATCGAGAGGCTGTGAGTCTTTGTCCGACATTCCACTTCAAACATCTTTTGCGAACGCGCGCGATTGTAGCTGGCACTCTCTGGAGTTCCAGCAAATTCCGCTATGTCTCTGCGGAAGTCATCAGGCGTGTCTGCGGAGCGCTGAGATCACTCAGCGCTTTCCGGAGCTAACACAGCATTTTTCTCGCCTGCTTTTGAAGAAGGTGTCGCATCGACCTCATAATCCCCCAGCGCATACTGCGCTCCGTCCAGGATATGCTGCAAAACAGCGGCATTCCAGAAAGTGTCTTCGCGGTGTCCCAGGTTGGTGTAGAAAACCCGCCCTTCACCCAATTCCTGAATCCAGGAAACCGGAACATCAACCTTTTCAGGAGTCGTCCCCGCCTTTTCAGCGTCCTTCGGCTTGATTGCTTCCTGATTCTTTTTCTTCGACATATCAAGGCTCAGTAGAACCCGCAGACGCTCACGACCCTGAAAGCTCTCCGGCTTATACCAGTAGATTTCGTTGCTGTGCCAGAAACCTTCTTTCTTGAAGGCCGCGTTCAAGGGGTGTTCCGGATCATCGAGTTTGAAAGCCCAGTTTCCACCACCGCCCCAGGGGTGGCCGTTGAAGACTCCGCCGATCATGGCAATCCCGGCATCCCATTTCTTGAAATTGTCTCCCGCAGCATGCAATCCGATGATTCCTTTGCCTCCTTTTACAAAATCCAGAATCGCTGCCTGTTGGGCTTCATTCGGAACAAGATTGGTGGTGTTGTTAAAAAGGATCGCGTCATATTGCTCCAGGTTTTCCTTGGTGAATCCATCGTAGTCTTCAGTGAGATCCACAGTGAAAGCTCCCGTCTGTTCGCCAAGTTTAAACATGGCGTGGTTGCCATAGGGAATAGAACCGTGAACAAATCCTTCACAGCGATCGATCATGAGGACTCGACGGGCCTTTTTCGGCTTTTTGGTCGCTTTTTCAGGAAGGGCGGCTTCAATTTTAGATTTCTCATCCGCAGTGGGCTTGCCTTTGAAGCGTTCCGCTTTGATTTCGGGCCAGTCCTTTTTAGGAGCAGGTTTCTTATTGTCCTGAGCCACAAGGGTGAAGGTACCTGCCAAAGCGATCGCAAGCAATCCGACCAAGAGAGATTTCGAATTCATCATTGTTGCGATCTAATCGCAAATCCGACCGACAGGCAAGCGTCTATATGGGCGTAAAAGTGCGCGGCCCAGACTGGCTCGCGATTGATCGGCCGTTCCCGTGAGGAGCAACGATCTATGTGTCGATACCGCAATCTATCCCGGAAGAGGTAATTGCCTCTACACCTGGAGGTTAAACGAACAGACAGGGTCTGTTTATCGAAGCAACAGGGTTCATTCGATTGGATGCGGCGTCTCAGCAATTCATCCTGATGAGGAAATGAACGTAGACAATGGTCGCTCAAAACCGATTGACTCCATCATTCATGGGTCCATATTTCCAGAATCATGGAAATAAAGAAGGCAGTCACCGCATTGTCGTCTCTGGCTCAGGAGTCGAGGCTTGAGATTTTCCGTCTTCTCGTTAAAGCCGGGGCTGAGGGAATGCCTGCCGGTGAAATAGCGGAGAGAATAAAGATTCCAGCGAACACACTCTCCTTTCACGTCAAGGAACTTGCCAACGCCGGGTTGGTGGGCGCGCGAAAAGTGGGTCGCTCGGTCATCTATACGATGCAGGCGAAAGACATCGGGGAGTTGATGACCTTCCTTACCGAGGATTGTTGCCAGGGCCGCCCTGAACTCTGTATGCCCTCATCAGCGTCTGAATGCTGCAACCCCCGGGAAGGGGCATCGGTTGAAGGAGTGGCTGTCAACAGCTGAAAAGGAACCTCCATTTTTTCCGTTCACACGATGAGTCTCGACAAATCTTCCATGGGCTTCTTTGAGCGCCACCTCACTATCTGGGTAGCGCTTTGTATTTTCGCCGGCATTGCCCTCGGTAAGCTCGCTCCCAATCTCGCTCAAACGCTTGATGGGATGGCCATTTTCGTAAACGGGGCTCCCGTGGTTTCCATCCCAATTGCGATTTGCCTCTTTTTCATGATGTATCCGATCATGGTGAAAATCGACTTTGGTGAGGTCGTTCAAGCCAGTCGCAGTCCTGGGCCGGTCCTTCTTACGCTCATTGTCAATTGGGGGATCAAGCCTTTCACCATGCTGGGGATCGCCACGTTGTTTCTTGGCTACTTTTTTAAAGACCTGCTCCCCGGTAGCGAAACCGTCAAAAGTGGAGATGAGGTTGAGCTTTACCGCTCTTATATTTCCGGCGCGATTCTGCTCGGTATCGCTCCTTGCACCGCTATGGTTCTTGTATGGGGATATCTCGCCCGGGGAAACCAGGGGCTCACGCTGGTCATGGTGGCCATCAACTCGCTCACGATGTTGCTCCTCTATGGTGTTCTGGGCGGTTGGCTTCTGGGAGTCAATCACATGCCGGTCCCATGGCAGGCCCTGCTTCTCTCAGTTTGCATCTATGTCGCTTTGCCGTTGGTTGCCGGCTACCTGTCGCGCAGTTGGATTATCAAGGCCAAGGGCAAAGCATGGTTCGAAGAGAGGTTTCTCCATGTATTGACACCTGTGTCGATCACCGCGCTTCTTGCTACCCTGATTTTGCTATTCAGCTTCAAGGGCGAAACAATCATGGCGAATCCGCTCACCATCCTGTGGATCGCCATTCCGCTGGCGCTTCAAACCCTGCTGATTTTTGCCCTGACTTATATCGCCGCAAAGGTCTTGAAGTTCAGATATGAAGATGCCGCACCGTCAGCCATGATCGGTGCCTCCAATCACTTTGAAGTCGCGATTGCTACGGCCGTAATGCTCTTTGGGCTATCGTCAGGCGCTGCGCTCGCCACTGTCGTCGGCGTGCTGATCGAAGTGCCTTTGATGCTCTTTCTTGTTCGGGTTTGTCAGAATACCCGGGGGTGGTTTGGGAATCGGGAAAATTGATAAGCCGTTAGCCTCTCCTACTTCGTTAAGTTGTGATTTTACAGAATTCTTACATTCCTTTTACGCACACCTGACAACCTTTTTCCACATCATGCGAGGATGGCGGCATGATGAAACGAATCAAATTACTCATTCCTGTTGTGGCCGGGATTCTCGGTCTTTCACATGTGGCGGCGGCGCATTCGGTTGAACTTAAAACGCGGGTGGATCGACCGTTGATTGTGCGCGGTGAAGGCGAACAGCGCGTTGTTATCAAGATCGATGTCGATGGTCTCCCGGTGACAAAAAAACTTGCCCGCCTTCCGCTGAACATCGCTCTGGTGCTCGACCGTTCCGGATCGATGACCGGGAAGAAGCTCGAACAAGCCAAGCAGGCCGCCGAGATGTTGGTGGACCAGCTCAGCGCTGATGATGTGTTTTCCCTGGTGATGTATGACACGGACATCGACGTTCTTGTGAATGCCCAGCGGGTGGGGAACAAGCGATCTGATTTCAAACGAAAGATCCGTAACATCCAGGCGGGAGGAAGCACAGCTCTCTATCACGGGGTGCAACGCGGCGGGGAACAGCTGGCAAAATATTTCGGGGAGGAAAAGATCAACCGTGTGATTTTACTCTCCGATGGAATCGCCAATGTGGGTCCATCGAGCAATCGGGAGATTGCCACACTGGGCCAGAGTCTGGCAAAGCGTCAGATCTCGGTTTCAACTGTGGGTCTGGGTGATAACTACAATGAAGACCTCATGACTGCGCTGGCTGAGGCGAGCGATGCGAACTACTACTATGTGGCCGACGTCGAGGAGCTTCCCAACGTTTTCGAAAAGGAACTGGGAGAGTTGCAAAGCATCGTGGCCCGTCAGATCGTGGTCGAAATAATCTGCCCGAACGGCGTCCGTCCAACCCGGTTCTACGGACGTGACGAAACTTTTGAAAACCGCCGCGGAGTGATCCGGTTCGGCACACTCGCCGGTGAACAGAGTCGCGAGTTGGTTCTGGAAGCGATGGTGGACCCTGCAACGTTCAAAGGCGGCATTCCGATGGTCGAAGTGGTTATGAAATTCGATGATGCGGTCAAAAACGAAGGGACACAGCAACTGAAGCGTGAGGTGGTGATCGGATACACCGACGATTCCAAACTCGCGGAAAAATCCAGGGACACAGATGTTTATACCGTCGCCGAAATTTACCGAAACGTTGATGAATCGAAGAAGGCTCTCGCACTGGCTGACTCGGGTGACGTGGAAAAATGCCGCACGCAACTCAGGGGGCAGATCGGGCATTTGAGTAAGCTGATGGAAGCGGCACCGGCTGAACGCCGGGAAGCGGTCCAGATCGAGATCGATGCGCTGACCGAAACGGAAGAACGGCTCAAGGACGCAGGTCGACTCGATTCCGCGGGGCGTAAAGCTTTTCAGGGACGCATCTACAGCCAAAGTAACTCCAAACAGGCAGTTAAATAGACCCCGGTATTGATTGGTTTTGCGAAGCGTCTCTGCCGACTGGATTTCAACGTGTGAATCGGCGGGGACGTTTTCGCGATTTATGCGTATCTTTATATAAGTAATCCTTCCATTTGTGAAAAAACTCGCCGCCATATTTGCGATCGCAGTCATCGTTCCGAGTCTTGTGCTCGCATGGCTCGCGATGCGCTCGCTGCGGGACCAGGAGATTGTGGTGCACAGTCAGAGCGCGCTCTTGCATCAGACAGCGACGGATTCTCTCGCCGCAGACCTCAACACGTTTATGGATGACGTGCGGTTGTATTTCAGTGGGCTGGTGGATGAAATGGTGGAGGAACAGGGAGCGGAAAAGTTGTCTGCTAATTTTGACACTGAATTGAAAGCCCGCTGGGGACAGGCTCTGGTTGGCTGCGTGGTGAATGATCAGGGGCAGATCCTGAGTCCACCAATCGATACAACGGATCCTGACGCGCAGGAGTTCCTTCAATACAACCGGCTTTTTCTTTCCAACAAAACGGAGGCCGAAGTCTACTCAGCCAAGGCTCCCCTGGGGAATTATATCGCGGTTGAGGAAGCTCCGGCTCCGGCTTCTTTCCCGCGTACCGTCAATCAGCCGGCACCGGCAGCTGCGCCGGAACCTTCTTTCAAAGCGCAGGCAGAAAAGCAATCGGCTGCTCTCGAAAAAGCCAACTCCCAGTCCGTAAAAAAGAAAACGGCAGTTACCCAGAGCGCAGAGAACATTTTGCAATCCAATGTCGCGGTCGCAAATTCCAAACTGCGAAGTTCTCAGCAATCGAGGCGGAGTTTCAAAGATGTAAACGACTGGCAAATCCAGCAACAACAGCTGGATGTTGCTCAATTTGAAGCAAAGAAAAGTCAGGGGCAGGCTGCGCCACTTTCGATAAAAAAAGAAAGCGAAAATGAAGAAATGGCTGCGGGGGCAATCACTCAGCCTTTAGATGATCTCGCAATTCAGGCGCCGCAGAAATCGAGAATTGTCAGTCCCTATGTGCAGATTGGTCATGGCGAAGATTCGGGTGATCAAATTCTGAATAACAGCGTGATGGACTCGCTGGGGCCGTATGTGAACGCCACCCCCTGGTCCAGTATCGAGGCTGATAATGCCGGGTTGCAGGAAATCATGGGAGATCGACCTGAGGGGGCTCTCGCCCGGTTTCTCCAGGACGGTTTGCATGTGTTGCTCTGGGTGCGGCACCCTTCGGCACCGGGAAAGGTCTTCTGGGCGGAACTGGATCTCGATAAAATCCGAGAGCGACTCTCGGAAATTGTCGATGGTGCGGCGTTTTTTCAGGAGAACAGTGACGACGTAAGTCTGGCTCTTCTGAATGCGGAGGGTGATGTGGTTGCTCAAACGAGAAAAGGTTTTACCACGGACTGGCGGCACCCCTTCGTGGCTTCCGAGGTCGGGGAAATCCTGCCGCATTGGGAAGTCGCGGCGTACTGGGTCGATCCTGAGGCAATCACCAAAACGGCAAAAACGGCACGACTCACTCTATGGCTGCTGGTGCCGATTTTGTTGGCTGCAATTGGCTTTGGCTCGGTGCTGATCTTTCGGGATATCAATCGGGAGATGTTTCTGGCGCGGCAGAAAACGGATTTTGTCAGCAATGTCAGTCACGAACTAAAAACACCTCTTACCTCAATACGGATGTTCTCCGATTTGCTCAGCTCTGCCAAACAGATCGAAAACGGGAAGCGAACGGAATATTCGGGAATCATCTCCCGCGAGGCGGCACGTTTGACCCGACTGATCAACAACCTACTCGACTTTTCGCGGATGGATCGGGGGGATCGAAAGTATAATTTTGAAGAGATCGATGCCGTGGAACTGGCACGGGAAACAGCTGACAATTACCGCATGCATCTCGAAGCGGATGGATGTGAACTTGAATTTCACAACGCGAACGGAAAGTCGGCCTGGATCAACGGTGACCGGGATGCGTTGTCGCAGGTGCTGCTTAATCTTCTCTCAAACGCCGACAAATACGCATGCGACGGGAAAACGATCGAGCTGGAGGTAGCGACTCCCGATTCCGAAACAGTCGAAATTCGCGTGCTGGACCGTGGCCCGGGGATTCGGCGCAAGGATGCGGCCAGGGTTTTTGAAAAGTTCTACCGTGCTGATGACTCCCTCGCGACGGGAATTCAGGGTTCCGGCCTCGGCTTGACTCTGGCCCGACAGATTGCGCAGGGTCATGGGGGTGACTTGAGTTTTAGAAACCGGGATGGCGGAGGAAGTTGTTTTGCAGTCAGCCTGCCTATCTTAAAAGCAACATAACGAACCAACCCTGTTGAATCATCGGGCAAACCCTGTTCGATCGGAAAAGTGATGAAAAAGAGCGAAACAAAAATTCTGGTGGTTGAAGATGATCCGAGCATTCGCTACGGACTGACGGAGGTATTTGATTCCGAAGGTTATGCGGTGGCGAGTTGTGAACGGGGTGATGAGGCCGAGAAAACTATTGCTGAGGAACTGCCTGATCTCATCATTCTTGATGTGATGTTACCGGGGAAAAACGGCTACGAAATCTGCCGCGACCTGAGGAACCGCGGTTGCAACCTGCCGGTGCTGATGCTGACCGCGAAGGGACAGGAAATCGACAAAGTGGTGGGACTCGATTCCGGCGCGGATGATTATGTGACCAAGCCTTTCGGCGTCCATGAACTGGTGGCCCGGGTGAATGCGTTGCTGCGAAGAATTCAGCGAATCGACCAACCGGCTCCCGAGACGCCGTCGACCAAACCGGTCGGGGACGACTTTGTGATCGGAGAAGCCAATATTTCGGAGCGCACTTACGAAGCGAAACTGGAAGGAAGCGACCCACAGCGGCTCACACCGAAAGAGATGGAGTTACTGAAGTTCTTGAACATTCGCCGGGGGCAGGTGCTGTCGCGGGATGCCATTCTGGATGCGGTCTGGGGGATTCAGTACTACGGAACGACGCGCACGCTGGATCAGTGTGTAGCCCAGTTGCGAAAGAAGATCGGAGATTCCGGCAGCGCTCCCCGCTATTTGAAGACGGTGCACGGCGTAGGTTATTGCCTTGATAGTTAAAGGGGGTGGGATTCAGAGATTGAAAACTTGAGGGAACAGGAGGAATATCCAGCCGAATCCTGAATCTAATTCTTAACCCACTCCTCAATTGCCCCGAAATCGAAATCGCAGACCCGGTCGACGCAACGAACGTGAAGCCCGTCCTAATGTCCATTCCATCGTTGCCACCGGAGCGCTGGCCCGAATGTCGGAGGATCAGCTTTATGACCGGGCTGAGGAGGACGGCGAAATCCTGCTTTTGATCCTCGACGGCGTGCAGGACCCTCACAATCTGGGCGCATGCCTGCGATCTGCTGACGGAGCAGGAGTCACGGCTCTGGTTACACCTCGGCACAAGTCGTCACCAGTGACAGAAACAGTGGTCAGGGTTGCCTGCGGGGCGGCCGAGTCAGTGCCGGTCGTGGCCGTCGGGAATATGGCGCGTTGCCTCGAGAAGTTGCGTGATGATTACGGGGTTAATATCATCGGAACAGCCGACGGAGCTTCCCAGAACATCTATGACACCGATTTGACCGGGAAAACGGCCATCGTAATGGGCGCAGAGGAAAGTGGAATGCGGCGTCTGACTCGGGAGAACTGCAATGAGTTGGTTGTGATTCCGATGGCGGGAAAGGTGGATTGTTTGAACGTTTCCAATGCTTCGGCTGTCTGTTTATTTGAAGCGGTTCGTCAGCGTGAATTTGGCGCTCATGAACCGATTTGAATTGCGCTAACGTAACATTAAGCGCTAGTTTGAGTCTAACCAGGTCTCTCAATTTCAATACAAGCGAAAAACTGATTAAAGATATGAGCCAAGGATATGCAAATCCCTACACCGTAGCCGGGGCGGTTCCCAACGAGCGTGCCGGTTTTATCCGTCGAACTTATGGTCACCTCGGGTTGGCAATTATGGCCTTTGTCGGGCTTGAAGCCTATCTGCTTGCGCAGCCATGGGCTCAGAGCCTTGCTCAGACCCTTTCAAGCTCATGGCTGATCGTTCTCGGTGCATTCATGGTGGTTTCATGGATCGCTAACAAGTGGGCCATGTCTGACACATCGCGCGGAATTCAGTATGCCGGCCTCGGAGCATTCATCGTCGCTGAGGCTTTTATTTTTCTGCCTATCCTCTATGTGGCGAAAAACTATTCATCTCCGGATGTGATTCCAAAGGCGGCTCTGGTCACCTTCTTTATTTTTGCCGGCCTCACCTCCGCTGTCTTTGTCACGAAAAAGGACTTTTCGTTTCTGCGTTCGTTTTTGGTGATCGGCGGATTCGTAGCGATGGGAATCATCGTTTGCGGAATGCTTTTTGATTTTGGTCTCAGTACCTGGTTCGCCGGGGCGATGGCTGTTTTTGCCTCTGTGGCGATTCTCTACAGCACATCGAATGTGATGCACCATTACCGTACAGACCAGCACGTGGCGGCGGCGCTATCGCTGTTCTCAAGCGTGGCTCTCCTGTTCTTCTACATTCTGAGGATTTTCATGGCCCGCGACTGATTTTATTGTGGTAGTTGTTTTGTTCCCAAAACGCCGGCGCGACTCATTCGTGTCGGCGTTTTTTCTTGCACTGGATCGCTCCAGTCGAAAACCTTTCCGATATGGTCCGTAATATTGCCCTCGTCTGTTTTCTATTCATCGGTCTCAATTTGTTTGCTCAGGAAAAGCCGAATGTTCTCTTCATTGCCGCAGATGATCTCGCGAATGTCTTTGGAAAAACGCGTCCGCATGGGCTGAAGACTCCGAACTTCGACCGGCTCATGAAGCGCGGGGTTTTCTTTGAGCGGGCCTACTGCCAGATCCCGCTCTGCAATCCAAGCCGTGCCTCAGTGATGACCGGTTTACGTCCGGATACGATTGATGTGTTTGATTTGGAGCGTCATTTCCGGGAATCCGCGCCAAATGCGGTGACGTTGCCGCAGTTGTTCCAGCAGCATGACTACTCCGTGGCCCGGGTGGGAAAGATTTATCATTACAATGTCCCGAAAGGGATCGGAACGAACGGGCTCGACGATGCCCCCTCGTGGCAGAAGGTGGTTAATCCAGCCGGTCGGGACGTTTCTGATGAACCGCTGATCTTCAATGCAGAGCCGCACCGCGCGATCTCCGGAGCTATGAGTTGGCTCGCATCAGCGGGTGAGGACACCGAGCAAACGGACGGGATGATCGCCAGTGAAGGCGTCAAGCTTCTGGAGGAATACGCGAATGAAGGCAATCCGTTTTTCCTGGCGGTCGGATTCTTCCGGCCTCACACCCCATATGTGGCTCCCGCCGCGTATTTTGATCAATATCCGCTCGAAGAAATCCGGCTTGTCGATGTTCCGGAAAACGACCGTGACGATATTCCCGCAGCCGCAATTCCCCACAACATCCCCCTGAAGAATTACGGACTGAATGATAATATCCTCACCCCGGCACTGCGATCGTATCTGGCAACGGTCAGCTTTCTTGATGCCAATGTGGGGCGGCTCCTGGACGCGCTGGATCGATTGGAGTTGGCTGACAACACCATTCTCGTATTCTGGAGCGACCATGGGTATCACCTCGGCGAACATTTTCTCTGGCAGAAACGCACTTTATTTGATCCTTCGGCGCGCGCCCCGCTTTTCATTTCCGATCCCCGTCTCCCGGCCCACAATGGGGAAACCTGTCAGCGGGTGGTGGAGTTCGTCGACATGTATCCCACGGTAGCTGATCTGGCAGGGCTGCCGGTTTCCTCCGATCTAAAGCTCGCCGGAAGAAGCCTTAGACCTTTGCTGGAAAATCCCGGTGCGGAATGGGATGGCGTGGGTATTACCCAGATTCTGCGCCCGATGGAAAACGGAGCCCGGCACGTGATGGGCCGCTCAATTTCCACTGAACGATGGCGTTACATCGACTGGAACGGCGGTGAAGCCGGGCAGGAACTGTATGATCTGAAAAGCGATCCTGACGAACACACCAACCTCGCGGACAAGGCTGAACATTCGGAGTTGATCCGGAACTTAAAGGAACAACTTACCCGGAGAGCGAGCAGTGAAGTGCCTTCAGTTCCATTCAACACAGGGAAATTGTGACCGCAGGGCGACAAAATTTGATTCAGTGAGCCTTCGTTGGGTTGTAATTATTCGGAAACTCGGGTAATTTTCGAACCGCCTTAAATTCAAGGGCGCTCTCCCGCAAATGTCTGAACGTTACGAAATTAAGGCCACCCTCGGTCGTGGGGGAATGGGCGCAGTTTATCACGCTTTCGATACAGTGATGAAGCGGGATGTGGCGATCAAGCGATTGCTTCCGCTTGAGGAAACGAATCTCAATGACTCAGCGGACGAATCATTGAAACGGGAGGCAGCCGCGCTGGCCCGTTTTTCCCATCCCAATGTGGTTACCATCTACGCATTTGAAGAGGACAGCGACGGGCCGTATGTGGTCATGGAGAAAGTCGATGGGGATGATCTCAAGGTGACCATCGCAAAGGGAGCGCTGGCCGTTGAAGACTTTGTCGAGCTGACCGAACAGACTCTGGACCCGCTGATTGCGGCAAAGGATTTGAACCTGTTGCATCGGGATATCAAGCCGGCGAACATCATGTTGAACTGGCTTTCAACAGGTAAGTTTCAGGCAAAAATCCTGGACTTCGGGCTGGCAAAGTTTTCGGAGAAACCCCAACAGCAAACGCTGGACCAGAAAGGGTTCTTTCTCGGGTCGATTGATTATCTGACGCCGGAACAGCTGCAATGCATGGCGTTGGATCAGCGAACGGACCTGTATTCTCTGGGGTGTGTCCTGTATTTTTGTTTGGTACAGCAATCACCCTTTCACGGAGACAATCCGGCAGACACAACGCAGCGCCACATGAAACATGTGTGTGAGCCCATTCATGAAGTGCGTCCGGATGTTCCGAAGGCGATGGCTGACTGGTTGATGAGAATGATTTCCCGGAACCGGAGCGACCGGCCGGCGGATGCCCGTCAGGCACTCGAGGAATTTTTGGCGGCAAAAAAGGGGATTTCACCACTCAAGAATCAATCAGGCAATACAGGGGGACAACGCAGTGTGGTGGTTATCTCAGATGACGAGGGCCCTGAAGTAGCTTCCCGTCCGGCTCCTGCGGATACTGATTCCCAAAAAATACAAATCATCGAGGATGTTGAGGAGGACGACATCCCGTTTGCCAAAGTGGCAGACACTGGACCGCGTATGATCCTGACGGGCGACAAGATGCTGACCCGGCCAAAATCAGGTCAAACGGGACCGCGCACCCTGACTGGAAATACATCGCCGGCCGGATCAAAGTCCGGGCAAACCGGCCCGCGCACATTGACGGGAAGCACCAGACCTACCCGAAACCTTCCGGGACAAACAGGCCCTCTGAGCATGACCGGAGCAACCGTGCCGGTTGGCAAACAAAGATCCACCCCTCTCATGCTGATCTTGATAGTTGGCAGTATCTGCGTGGTGCTCGGTGCTCTGGTTTTTCTTTTTAAAGGTGACAAGCAACCTGAACGAGAGCGCTATTCTGCCCCCTCGAAAAGCGAAGCTACCTCTACGAAGTCTACCGGAAGCACCTCAACTTCGGCGGCTAAAATTACCCCATACAAACCCACTTTCACGCCTCAGCCGGCCACGCAGTTTGTATCTCCATACGGCAAAGACTTACCGACCCCGGCCTCTGTTCCGGGAGGACCTCCCCCGGTTACCGATGGTCTTATCGCTCACTACCATGCTAACGTGGGAACGTTCGGGCCGGACCTCAACGCGGCTGCGCGGATGAACGAACGGGTTGCGGGATGGGCAAACATCGCAGGCGGTGCATTGCCGAAAAGTGATCTCCTCCTTCATCAGGAAGACTTCGAGTTGGTCGCTGTTCCCCGGTTGGTACAATCCGGGGACAAGTATCCAAATCTGCAGCCAAACACCAACGCTCTTGAGTTTCGCAATTCCACTCACCTGAAGCTTCATGACTGGAAACTGTTTGAAGGTCTGGAACCCGTTTCCTCTTTGAGCTTTCTGGCGGTCGTTCGAAATGAAAAAAGTTCAGCCACCTGGCTGCGTTTTGAAGGTGACAAAAGGGGTGGTTTTATTTCGAGCAATCACGGCGGCTCAACCCTGCAATGCCACTATAGCGTTCCCGGAAAACGGCAGACGGTCCAAATCCCGCTGCCACTCAATGAGTTTGTCCTGGTTTCCTATGTCCTTGATGGAAACAAAAAGACCCATCAGGTGCGAGGGCAAACTGCGAATGGAAAGGTCATTTCCTCAAAGGCTGAACCGGTTCAAATCCTTTCGGCACCGCTCCGAAGTTTCAGTCTCGGAACATTCTGGAAACCACAGACAGGCAAGAACCCGCCGGGGTTCTTCACGGGACACGTCGTCGAATTCATGTTCTTCAATCGCGCCCTGTCTCCAACAGAAACGGAATCGCTTGAGAATTATATTCGTGCACGGACGTTTAAGGTGAAGTCCTGAATAAACATGTCTGAGCGCTATCAAATTAAAGGGAAACTTGGACGCGGCGGTATTGGCGCGGTCTACCGGGGATATGACACTCAGCTTGACCGGGATGTTGCAATCAAGCGCCTGCTTCCTCTCGAAGAAACTCAACTGAATCAAGCTGATACTGGAAGCCTGTCCCGTGAAGCGTCAGCCCTGGCGAAGTTTCAACATCCAAATGTCGTAACTATTTTCGGTTTCGAGGAGGACTCTGACGGGCCGTTTGTGGTCACTGAATTGATAAACGGCGAAAACCTTAAGGTGACCATAGAGAAAGGGGCGCTCTCCGTTTCTGATTTTCAGGAATTCGTTTCTCAGACGCTCGACGCTATGATCGCCGCGGAGCAGCTCAATTTGCTCCACCGGGACATCAAGCCGGCTAATTTGATGTTACTCTTTCTGCCGAGCGGAAAGTTCCAGGTCAAGATCCTCGATTTCGGTCTCGCAAAGTTCAGTCAAACCCCATCAACGCAAACGCTTGATCACAAGGGATCATTCCTGGGGTCTATCGATTACATCGCACCTGAGCAAATCGACCGGCGCCCTCTGGATCAGCGCACAGATCTCTATTCACTGGGGTGCGTCTGTTACTTCGCACTCACCCAAAAGCCTCCGTTCGAAGGCAAGAACATGGCTGACACGATGAAAAATCATCTCAGTCATAATGTGATTCCGATCAATGAGATTCGCCCCGATCTGCCGGAAGCCATTGGGGCCTGGGTAATGCGAATGATTTCGTTGCGACCTTCTCAGCGCCCCAAAAACGCGACGCAAGCCGTCCTTGAGTTTGAACAGTCGAAGATCGGTATCTCACCGCAGACCCCGGGTCCTGCTGCGATGTCAGAAACGGGTTCTGCACCAGTGGCCCGGCCTCAAAGCCAACCGATCACCACGCAGACATCCACTCAGCCCACGACCCGGGATGGTCGCAAAATTCTCACTCAACCTATGGTGGAGATCCCCGACAAAAAGACGGCAGGAACTCAAACCAATCAGCGAAAGTCGGCGGGAACATCCAAGTCACCACCCTCCAAAAACAAGTCACAGGGACTGACCGGCCCGTATATTGGGCTCGGAGTCGCAGCGGCACTTTTTGTGGCTCTCATCATCTATCTCATTGGAATGTTTAACTCCGGGGAAGCCCCCGGTGTTGAAGCTGCTGTAGCACCTTCCGCAACAAATGACGCCACGGTATCTTCCCCGCCACCACCCGCCGGGGTTACTGAAGAGCCGGAGACAAATCTTCCAACTCCGAACTCTTTGCCACCGGCAAAACCAACGGCCGCCGTTGTCAAAGCCCATCAACTACCGGTCAGCAGCGAGCAATTAGCCGGCCACTATGTTGCTTCCGAGATGGTTTATCAGTTGGATCAGAAGACTCCTGCCAGGCCCGGGGACAGAATTGGAAGCTGGGGAAACTTTGTCCAGCCTGAAGCGGGCAGCGACCGCTACCTTGCCCGCAATTATTCGGACAAAGACGGCTCGAACTGCCCTCGACTTGTTCTGGCAGGCCCATCTCAATATCCGACTTTGAAGGGGCCGCAGAAACTCCTCCAATTCGACTTGAACTCATCCCTTCAGGTGCCGACCGCAAACCCTCATCGCAATGCTCTGGCAGGAACACAAACGACCGTGGTCATTGTTTTTGCACGAACTGAAGGGGACGGTCAGGTCTTTCGGATGCGATCAAATACGACCGGGAATTTCATTGCAGTGGTTCCGCGGGAAAAGGGGCTCGGCGTTTCATTCAGGTCGGGTTCAAAGACCCATGTCCTCACTTCAAAATTTGCAGCAAAAGATGATTTTGTCGTCGCAACCTATCGCCGTCAGGGAAACAGCAACCAGTTGTTCGTGATCGGCACCGACGGCAAGCGCTATGATGCATTGGCCAAACCCACCACAAACCTGGCAACCACCTTCGAGGTCTACAACGTCGGAGTCACCAACAATTCTCCAAGTGATCCACGTTTCTCAGGAAATGTCGCAGAGGTCGCAATCTTCAATCGGGCTCTTTCAGAAGAGGAAGTTCAACAGATGGAAACACATCTTCTCTCAAAATATTTCAAGTCCCCGTCAACTCAATCCTCTCAACCCGAAAGCGGTCCTGTCACAAAAGCCAACACGCCTGACGATTCCCGTGAACCTTTGAACCCGGAGGACCGGTCAACATCAGCCGTTCCCCTCCCTCCGGTCACAGAAGCTCTCGTCGCCCATTATTCAGCTCAGGACTGGGTGTTCGGCGAGGGATTCAGGGAGAAGGCTGTCCCCGGTTCTGCTGTTCATTCCTGGGGCAATCTGGCTCCCAATGCAGAGCCGGGCGAGTTGTTGTCGACCAAGTCTTCTAAGTGGATCGGTGAGATTCTTCCGCCGGTATTGAATCAAACCACAGCGGGAGAAGATCCATACCTTGTAAAAGGAACCCGTTTCATTACCGCAAAAACCGGCCACTCCCTCATGCTGCTTGGAAACAGTCAGTACCTCGAAAATATTTCAGAAACTCCACTGTCCATTTTTATGGTGGTACGCTCAAGACCGGTGGAAGGTGAACCAAACGGGAGGCTGCTCTCCCTGTCCGGGAAACTGGCTTCCGCCCCGGCTGACTCCAATGTAACCGGGTTCATTGGCTTTAACTACAACCCGTCTCAGTACGGGATATCCCACAAAGCAGTCGATGCATGGAAGTTTGTCGGGGCAAAACGGGAGCCATCCAAATTCGGGATCGTTTGTTTTCAATGGGATGGACCAAAGGGCGAAGCCTTGACCTCAACCCGCCTCGCCACTGGAGAAAACTTTGAGTCCCAACCTGGACCAGCCCCCGAAGGACAGTTCAAAATTCGAAACTACTCGCTGGGCAGTAATAACAACCGGCCGATTGATTCCGATTTTGCCGAGGTCCTGATCTACAATTCCTTTCTTGATTCAGCCAGTCGTGACGAAATCATCTCGTGGTTGGACAAGCGCTACTTTGTGAAGTGAGTAGACTCGGTGGCTTGCCAAATATCTGTCATTCAGGTAAAGAACGGCCTGAACATGATTCGTCTTTCCTCAATTTGCGCACTCGCTCTCGTTACCCTGGCTACCGCTTGTTCATTTTCAGTCGCGATGGCGCAGGACGATGATCTGACCGTTCCGGGATTGACTGACACCGATTCCACCTCAGGCAATACAGCGACACCCTTTACCGGCGCAGCAGTCGACGAAGAAAATCGTCAGGTGGAATCAAGCACATCAGTCCTCAGTCTGATTGCCAAGGGAGGAGCCGCCATGTGGCTTCTCGGTCTGTTCTCCCTCGCCCTCATTGGCCTGGGGGTGTACTGCTTCATCGATTTCAAAGCCGACAATTTCTACCCGGAAGGGACAGAGGCCTTTCTCCGGGAAAAGATTTCCAATGCCAATCTCGAATCGGTGATAACAAGTTCAAAAGAACCCGGGAACAACACCCTCACCGCCATGTGCGCCAACGTGAGCGACTACATCCACGAAAACGGATACACAGCGGACGATGGAGAGCTGCATCGCAACCTTATTTCCGAGGCCGGGCAAAAACACAACCGCCAGCGGGCACGACTCGTCAACTATTTCACCGTGATTGCCCAGGCGGCCCCCATGGCCGGCCTGCTGGGGACTGTATTCGGGATGATTAAAGCCTTCTCAACACTGGGGTCCGGAGTCAACAACCCCAACGTTCTCGCCGAAAATATCTCAGAAGCACTCGTCACCACCGCCAGCGGCCTGATCATTGCTCTGCCCGCCATCTTTCTCTATTTTTACTTCCGTGACCATCTCGAAGAGCTCGTTTCCAACAGCGAAGACCGGGCCAATAAAATGCTGCCGCTGTTACGACAGGCCGCATTCGCAGCGGAACTTGCGGAGGACGAGGCCATGGCCAACCGCCGGAATGTCTACAATGACGCAGACGATATCCAATACGACTCTTGAGCCGAAACGCTAAATATTCCCTTTTTGGGAAGAAGCAACTTGCCGTCGATCTCTCACCGATGATCGACCTCGTGTTTCTCCTGCTCATCTTTTTCATGGTCAGCTCTCGACTGGTCACCATGCGGAACGATCCCAGGGTTCGGGTTCCACTGGCTTCCGGTTCGATCGTTCCCAAAGATGCCAGCGACCGGGTGGTCGTGAATATTTACGCCGATGGAAAAGTCGGGGATGAGGACGGGCTCCCTCTTGATTTGGATGGAGTCACCAACCTCATGAGAGCCAGTAAAGCTGGAAACCCAAATGTTCGCCTGTTTCTTCGGGCGGATCGTGAAACTGAGCACGAGAACGTTAAGAAAGTGATCGACGCAGCCGCCGAGGGCGGAGTGAAAAACGTGATCTTCTCGACAGAACAATAGCGGTGACGTCACACCGTCACGTATTCGCTTCTCCTTCAGCCAGTTCTACCCTGTATTGTTCTTATTAAGATGAACCCTTCCCGTCGAAAATTTCTCCAGACCGCCGGCATCGGATTCGGAGCCATAGCAGCATCCGATTTGCTGGCGAACCTGAATACTGCCGATGCTCCACTGGCGCCGAGAGACCCCCAATTTCCGGCACGGGCCAAACGGGTGATTCATCTTTTCATGAACGGCGGACCATCCCAGATGGATTCCTTCGATCCAAAACCGGAGTTGACTAAGCTGGATGGAAAGCTCCTGCCGGAATCCGTCCTCAACAGCCTACAGCGAACCCAAAGGGATCGTGCCGGCACCGTTTGGCAATCCCCATTTAAATTCTCAAAGCACGGCCAAAGCGGACTGGAAGTTTCAGAGCTCTATCCTCATGTCGCAAAACACGCCGATAAGCTGTGTGTCATCAAATCCATGAAAGGCGAGGTGGCAAATCACTCCCCCGGATTGCTTTTGATGAATTGCGGCCATTCCGTGTTGCCCCGCCCGAGTCTGGGATCATGGGCGCTGTATGGTCTGGGAACCGAAAGCGAAGATCTTCCCGGCTTTGTCGTTCTCATGCCGAATGGCATGCCCACAGCACAGTCCAAGAACTGGACCAGTTCATTTCTCCCCGGTGTTTTCCAGGGCACACACATCGAAACCAATACAAAAGGCGGCGAGCTGATTCCAAACCTCACCCGCAGTGACATCCGGTTCGGGACGCAACGCAACCAACTGCGGCTGACCCAATTCCTCAACGCCCGCCATAAAAACCGTCATCCCGGTGAAGAACGCCTCGATTCAAAGATTCATTCGATGGAACTCGCTTTCCGAATGCAAAGCGCCGCGACCGATGCTTTTGACGTTTCTCAAGAACCTGAAAACGTTCGCGAAATGTATGGTGACACCCCGGTCGGGCGAAACCTTCTCATGGCCCGGAGACTCGCCGAGCGGGGAGTTCGTTACATCCAGTGTTATCACGGTGCTGGGCAGCCCTGGGACAATCACAGCGGTCTGATCCCGCGAATCAAAAGCCTTACAGAGGATTCAGATAAACCGATCGCGGCGCTACTCTCCGATCTGCAAATGCGGGGAATGCTCGAGGATACCCTTGTGATATGGGGGGGAGAAATGGGGCGAACATCCACCATTCAGAAAGGCCCCGGGAAGGTCGAACAATACGGTCGGGATCACCATGTCGACGGATTTACCATTTGGATGGCTGGCGGCGGAGTCAAAGGAGGCATGACCTACGGAAACACCGACGAATTTGCTCTCAAAATCACCGAGGATCCGGTAACCGTTCACGATTTGCACGCCACCATTCTTCACCTGCTTGGCTTCGACCACAAAAAGTTGACATATCGCTACTCAGGCCGCGACTTCCGCCTCACCGACGTTCACGGACAAGTCGTGAAACAGATCCTGGCTTAAAGACGATCTTCCACATATGAGTGAACAGGGTTGGTACGATAAACCAACCCTGTATGATCGTGGCGCACGACGGCAGCGCACTTGACCAGTGAAGTCGGTTATTCACTGGGCATAAGTGCAACACGCCCTCCTGGCTCAATGAGTCCGGAAGGTTCGGCTTTCGATCAAAGCCAACACCAGATCGCGAAACCCATTTCCATTCTGGTGATTCTTTTTCACAATGGTTTCGATCTCACGTCTCTCGGCATAATTCGGGGCGCGCCCCGTCGCGTAGGTCATAAGTTTTTCTGCGAGGCATTGCGAAAATAAATCGATATTTTCCACCACCCAATGCTTTAGATCCACCACGTCGGCGATGGTTGTTCCGTCAGGCAGGACGCCCGTGGGGTCGATCTTCGCGCTGCTCTTTGGCCAATGCTCCCTCCAGCGCCCAACAGGATCGTAGTTTTCGAGCACAAAGCCAAGTGGATCGATACTCTCGTGACAAGTGGCGCAGGCAGCGTCTTTCGTGTGAGCGGCCAACAGTTCTCTGGGAGTCGTTGCGCCCTGAGTATCCGGTGTCAAAGCAGGCACGTCTTTCGGCGGGGCTGGCGGAGGCATTCCGAGAATATTCTCTAACATCCAGACACCGCGTAACACCGGTTGGGTGTCCACGCCGTTAGCTGTGGCCATCATGATGGCTGACTGCCCTAACAAACCTCCCACTCGGCCACCTCGCTCCAGTTCAACCCGGCCAAAACTCCGGTCTTTTCCTTTCTCGTGCTCGATGTCCAGGTTGTAGACATTTTTTGCAAACAGCGGCGACGTCCAAGTGAAATCAGGATCAATGAAATCCGTCATCGGACGGTTCTTACTCAGCATTTCATTGAAAAAATAGCTCACCTCTTTCTGCGCGTGATCGATGTAGAACGGCGTGAAATTGAACTTCGGATCAGGCATGATTTCCGGCAGTAAAGCGGTATCCAGCCACTGCCCGGTAAAACTCTGGATAAAGGCATCAGCCGGCCGCTTTGGCATCAACCGTTCGGATTCGCGTTTCAAAACCCAAGCCGGTGACAGTCGGTTCCGATTCCCCAGATCAATCAGGGTTGCGTCCGGTGGACCCTGCGTGAGAAAATACGAAAGCCGGGTTCCCAGATCGTGGTCGTCCATCTTCCCCGTTCCGAGCGCCCGGTAAAGAAATCGGGGGGAAATGAGAATGTTACGCAGGAGCAAATGCATTCCTTCATCAAAAGAATGACCCGCAGCCCAATGTTCCTTCGCGATGGTGAAATAGCGTTCAACTGTCTCTGAATCGACCGGCTTGCGAAAAGCGCGGGGTAGAAAATGAGCGAGCGCCTTGCGGGCATATGCTTCATCGCTGAGGTCCCCCCGGTCCGAGCCGGCCAACTTTTTCTGCAAAGAAGCCCGGCGCAGATCTTTAGGCCCGTCGACAATTTTAAGCGGGCCCTCAATCGTCACTTCGTGCAATTCCAGCGAGGGGCCGTTCTCAAAATAATTGTGACACAATGCATCGGCTATGTTGGTCATCCCGTTTCGGAACGCTGCCAGGAGCGCTTTTGTCATGTCCGAGTCCATCGTCGCATGACTCATGTCCAACTTCGGATCCGCCATGTGCTCCTTCACGATTCGCCAGCCGTTCGCTCCACGGAGAATCGTCACCCGGGGGCTCTTTGGCTTTCCGTGCGGAAACACCGCCTTTTGCCACGCAGCCAGGTAGCGCGGATTCTCTGCCAATTTCACCCGCATCAGTTTCTCAAGCTCCTTGCCATCATGCGTCAACTCCGCGTTTACCCAGCGCATCATTACCGTCTGGCCTTCGTATAGTTCAGCTTCAAAAGTCACCTGTTCAGGCGATTCCTTGCTGAATGGAATCGTCTTGATCACCCGGAACTTGTCGATGCTGGACCGGTCGCTCGCGGTCACTTCCCGCGCAGTCAGTTCCAATAGCATCGGCTCTTCGGAAACCGGTTTGAACGTCGAGCCGCTGATTGTGATCCGATACACCCCTGAGTTTTTGATCTCGATCCGACTCGGCCACGTGCAGCTCCGCATGATATTCGGGTGACGCGACGCCAGGCGCAGCGCGTCGCCTCGCACGCTTGATGCCGAAAAGCTGATCACCATGTCTTCCGGCTTTGCTGTGCGACTTGTCGACTTGGGAGCCTTCTTCTTTGCTGGCGGGTAAATCTCGTCCGCAAGTTCCCACGCCACGTTGGCATAGGCTTCCATCAACGGTGGAGAAAGCAGAAGCCCCTCGCCGACATTATCGAAACCGTGAAACTCGGTGTCTTTCGGAAATCCAATCGGGAGCTTAAAGCCTGTCAGCCCGAGAAGTTTCCGAATCGTTTGTTCGTATTCGGCTTGATTAAGCCGACGCGGCAACGTTCCGCCAATCGGTGTGTGCTCGAGGAGTTTTTTATCGAGCCAGTCGAATAGAATTTTGCGTTCACCAGCGGTGGGCTGCGGCTTATCCGGCGGTGGCATCAGCTCGTCCTCGCTCGCTTCGAGAGCGTGCTCCCAGAGGTCGCGAACAGTAGCCGTGTTCCAATCGATCGTAGCGGCATCGAGATTCACACCTCCTTTTTCTGAATCAGAGTCGTGGCAATCGAGACAGTATTTGTTGAGAATAGCCGCCGGCTCAGGCGGGATCTCCCCACGGGCCAGGCTGCAAACCAACAGGCTGAAAAACAGACAAACAGCAAATCGCATCGATCAGGAAAGCAGTTGATTCATGTTGCGATGCGCATTGGAGAATTGATCCACCTCCATGCCGAGCTTTTGCATGGTCGTGATACAAAGATCGCCCAGGAGTAAACCATTGGACTGCTTCTCATCAATCCCAATGTGACCCTGATGTGTGAACCCGCCGCCAGCAAGCAACGTCGGCAAATTTCGATTGCTGTGTCGGCTCGCGTCGCCCATCCCGGTGCCTACCAGAATGACCGTGTCATCGAGAAGCGACTTTCCCTGCGCATTTTTCTTCTCCTTCAACTGCGCCATAAATCCAGCGAAGCAATGCATGTGCGCCGTCTCAATCGAAACCAAATCCCGAATCATCGCCGGATCATTTCCGTGGTGAGACAAACCGTGGTAACCCGATCCCAGCGCATTTCCATCGAATGAAAACACCTGCCCAAGGCCATCAAGAAACAGCGAAATCACCCGGGTCGACTCCGTCTCCAACGCCAGCACCATGAGATCATAGAGAATGGTCTCCGCCTCAATCTGCAGATTCGGCGTCACCGGATCGTAGTTCGGCAGTTTATAGTCAGGTTGAGGCACTGGATCATTGATTGCTTCCAGCTGCCGCCCCATTCGCTTTTCCACCGCCCGGACGGAATCGAAATATTCCTCCAATTTCTCGCTGTCCGGATGCGGTAAAGACTTCTGCAACCGCTTCGCATCCTCCAGCACGTCGTCCAGAGCACTCCGACTGCTTCCGATGACATACTCCGCGCGGGTGCGATCAGCTGTCGACATGAAAAGCGTTTTGTAAAGAACACTGGGACGCTGAATCATTGGCAGGGGAATGCCCTGGCGTGTGAAACTGATCGCTTTCGAGCTCTTTCCGCCCTCGCCGGATCCCGCAGTGAGCTGAATCGATGAAAACCGCGATTTCTGCCCCAACTCATCAGCAATCATTTGATCCAGCGACCAGGTGCGGGGCGCCTGGCCACAGAGAAAGTTACTCCAGGATTCATGTCCATTCGGTGCCCGGTGATCCAGGCCGGAGAAAATGGTGAAGTCATCGCGGAACTTCGACAGTGGGGACAGCGTCGGAGAAATTTCGTAATCCTTCCCCGTTTGTTTTGGGAAAAACGCATTCTGATGCCAGCCCAGATAGGTTCCGACGGCAACGAAGTTTCGCGGCCCCTCCTCCGGAGTCGTATCCTGCGAAAAAGCCTCAAGGGCCGGAAGAGCAATCGTTGCAGAAGCACCTCGAAGGAAGTGCCGCCGGCTTTGTTTGTATAAGGTTGAAGGCATTGTGGATAAAAAATGAGTCGAACCATTCGTGAGTCGAAACCCTGCAAAATAACATACGCGACGCCCCCGAAAATGTCGTCTGCCTTGATCATGTAGGGGGATAGATCGGCGCAGCACGGGCGGGACACTACCGTTGCGATCACTCTTTGGCAGCCCTTCAAAGCTTCCGACCTTTGGATAGAACTTTCCGCCCCTCTCGGGCTGAATGACTTAAAAACGGAAAAACACCCCGGTGATTCAATCGTTGTGCTGTTCGTCTAACTCCCGTCGGCTCGATTCGCGGGTCGGCTTTATGGTTAACCTAAAACGTCAAAAAAAATATATGGTGAAGCAAACTTCAAAATCAGATAAGCAAAGCAAACACGGATCTTTGCCACGTATCATTGTGGTTGCATTAGCGGCAGGCTCCCTTTTCGGGTTGTCGAGCTGCTATAGCGGTGGTGGTCATGGCAGGCACGGAGGAGGGCATGGTTCTCATTACGGCGGCCATCGTGGCCATCATGGAGGAGGCCATGGAGGCGGAGGTCATCACGGCGGCGGCCACGGAGGAGGCGGTCATCATGGCGGCGGCCACGGAGGAGGTGGTCATCATGGCGGCGGCCACGGAGGAGGCGGTCACCACGGGGGCGGCCACGGCGGTCATCGTTGATTCGAGTTCGTGTGTAGCGTGAAATCCGGGCGTCGTCTTAGCGATAGCGTCCGGATTTCTACGCTGATATCTTCGGCTCGAACGGGGAATGGCTCACTGGGGTTCTGGCGAATTTTCTTTGGAGAATCTCGCACAGAGCCACAGAGCCACAGAGCCACAGAGCCACAGAGCCACAGAGCCACAGAGCCACAGAGTTGGACCGATGCCATTTTTTCTGACTGAATAGACCCGCTCTGTGTTCTCTGCGGCTCTGTGCGACCTATTCCTCAACCC
>JBLWYI010000017.1:0-139778 GCA_048267005.1 Verrucomicrobiales bacterium
CGGCGGGTCCGCGGGCCGGCCCGCCCGCTCTCACGCCCCCTCTACAGCTAGCGACGCGCTCCCGGGGGCTGACCCCCCGGGCTCTGTGCGGTCGGGCTTTCAGCCCGGTCTTCTGATGAATCGCCTGGCCAATTTGGAGAAGGCTGAACCAAGTCCACATCCATCTGGCTGCCTGTTCCGAATTCCCGCCTCAACGAAGCCCGGGGGGGCATCTCCCATTCAAACACGGGCTGAAAGGCCGACCGCGCAAAGCCCGTGGCTTCAGCCCCGGGAACGATCAAACCATCAACCCATGCCGGCCTGAAAGGTCGGACGCGATTTCGATTGCGGATACTCCCCATGAACGAGACTTTGAACAGCGAAGCTAAAACCGAATGATACATTTTATTTGGCGTAGGCCCTTCACCCAATATTTACGACAAAAGGCTCACTCCGAGCGACGCAGCAACCATCCTTGACTATGTAACACTGCACCCAATGCATTCCTGCATAGGCAGTCGTTTCATATCGACTGATCCCCTCCGCAGTGCTGCTATGTAGCCCGCCTGCCCCAGTCGAGGTCGCCGCTACGATCTCCCCACGAAGCTGCCCGACATTGAGCGCTTCAACCCCTGTATTCACGACTTGCCAAAATACTGAGTAAGGTGGTGGGCAATCTGTATGCCCCTTAAATCGAAGATGAAGATTCTTTCCAAGCGGATCAGAATCCGATTCGAAATTGTTCCAGATCCCTCCGCTTCCGAATCTGCTCCATCTCCCAGTCATCCAGGCTGAGTAACTTTTTACCACCGGCCAAACTGGCTTGTCGCACCACGGAACGTTAAATCGTGAAAGGCTGTGATGACTGCCCGTTGCTGATGCAGTTTTCGAAACTTTGACAGCATCATCATATTCTTTGAAAAACCCTTCGCTCTTAAAGACCCATTCCCACACTCTTCGTGCTCCTGCTTGATCATCGCTCTCGAGTTCATCCAGATCGTCGAGCTCTGATAGCGCAGTATTTATCTTCGCAAGTAGCTCCACAACGTTCTCGTCATTGGCCGATCTCGTCAGCCATGGCTGATCAGGATGTGCCAAATTTTTAATCACTTTTGAATCATTCAGCCGCTTTTTCAGATTCTTTAGGAGTTCTCGAAAAACGATATCGATTCGCTCATCATAATCCGGCTGGCATTCCGCAATCAACATTGTGAGCTTCATTCCGTTAGGAAGAAGGTCGAGCCAATCCTTTCGACTTCGGCAATAGCGCTTCATCAACTGAACTAAATGGCGGAACTGAGTACCCCAACCACCGCTTTCGCTGTTTCGATCTTCCACAATGCTGTTGAACCAGGAGTTCACTTGAGTCGGATCAGATTGAATCCACTTTCCTTCACTTGCGACTTCACGGATCGTGTCTCCATCGTCATTTTTAAATCGGCGATAGACGGGGAAATCCACGTGGTGTTTCTCTGCGTCAGTATCCGCGTAATAAACCCGCACACAATTCATGAAAAGTTTTGGCTGACGGTTGAAACGTTTATCCTTCAGGGTGTTCCGAACGATTTCTCGAACCTCGTCGCTGGTCAATTCATCACCGTCGTCGTTCTTCAACTGGGAACGCGAAATCACCAACCCATCGTCGATGTCGTATTCTTCATCTTTAAACTTTGTTTGGATGACGGTTCCCATTGCAACAGAGCCTTGGGGTTTAAAGTTACTTTCGCCGATACTGACTTTTGAAATATGGTCAGGCAATCTGCTGATCAACCGCTTCCGATTCGAAGCACGGTGCGTCAGCAGTTTATCTTTAAATTGCCCTGACAACCGGACTCGCTTATCTCGGAAGGCCTCTATTTGTGCAGAATAATCAATCATTACTAGTTTGTGTTATTGTTAAATTTCGTTCGCTTAGCGCGTCCGCGTAGGCCATCCAGTTGACCGCCGGAACCGTTGCCATAGACTGCAGCTTTGAAAGCAATCTGAACGCGAAGAAGGCGAGAGAATTTTCCAATGGCCCATATTTCAACTTGCCATCGAAAACATCAAAACAGCCACCGCCTGCAGCGAAACCGCAATCGACCAGTTGATCTCCGGTCAATCCTTTGTGGGTTGCTTCAAAATTTTTATCGAGCCCGTCTTTCCAATCAACTTGTGACGCCAGAATCCCTGCGACGATATCAAAGTGTCCTTTGGGAGGAATGACTCCAGATGCTGTGTAAATTTCCACGGACGTTCGTTTCAATTTCCTCACAGAAGCCGCTTTTTCGCCGGCGTACTCAAGATAACCTTTGTCGATTTTGGGTTTGCACTCAAAAACTGCGTAAACAGCTTCGGCAGGAACGTAGCGGTGCTTCTCAACATCAAGGAGAGTAGGTGTGTATTGCCGATCAAAAACCACCGTGTCAATCGAGTGGCTCACGGCTCCAGTCGAATCCAAAACAATCGCTTTCTCAACCGTATACCGGTTCGGAAGATACTTCCGTAAAAAGTCGATAAAGTACTCTTCGTTCACTTCTCCGCGATCCCCGTTGTGGGTAATTCGAAATGACGAATCAAGCTGAGCCTTCAAACAGGTTTGTTCTGCTGCAAAAGCTTGTTTCAAGAATTCAGCACTTCCCTCTGGTTCACTGGATTCAATCTGGATGCCTGACGTTTCGTCGTTCTTCATAATTTACACCCGCACTTCTCCCGTCAAAAGTTTCTGCATCAGGCCGCGCTTTTGCTCACGGATGGCCTCGAGTTGCTGGCGGTGGAGATTGATTTCGCGGTCGCAGGTGTCAAGGACATCGGCGATGGCTCGCTGTTCGTCGTATCCAGGGCACCAAACCTTGATCTTTAAAAAGTCTTTTTTATTGAGAACTCGGTTGCGCCCAGCTCCGCCCGGAGATGCGAGGCCGCAGTCGAACCTAAATCGCTTTGTCTGGATGAGATGCTTTATAAACCTACGGCTCGCGACGCCTTTTTTGAAAACGTAGGTGGGAAATCTATGAGAGACTAAGGCTCCATCTGCCTCATTTGGAACAATTGCGACCGCACCTTCCCAAGCGAAAGTGATGTTCACTACCAGATCACCAGCCTGCAATTCAAAAAGTTCAGACAACGCAATTGATCCCGGTTCAAATTCCGGCTTCAGAAAAACTCCCCGGCAATGACACCGGACTCCTGCTGCCAAGAATGGAGTCGCAGGTTTTGGTTTCTTTCGAGATTCGAATCGAATTAGATTCCCCAATCGCTTTTCCGTCCATTTCCCATCACCCCCTTTGAGTAGCTTGCTTCCCGATACAAGTTGCTGCATCAAGCCGCGCTTTCGCTCGGTTTTATTGTCGATTAGGGATTGCTGCTTCTCAATTGCGCGATCCCACGTAAGGAGGATGTCAGCTATTTTAATTTGATCACCAATAGGCGGAAGAATTATTTTCACTCCACCAATTAAGTCAGTATTCAGATTTGGCTGGCCAACACCAGGAGCTAGGGAGTTTCGGAAATATGATGTTTTTGATTGAAGGAAATAGTAAAGATACTCCTTCGTGCAACCTTCGATATTTAGAAACGCAGCGATTCCATCGTTCGCGCCTGCGGTGATTTTCGTTATTTTTGGCACCCCAAGAGTGGCTCCACTATTTGTTAAAATCAACGTGTCTGGATCGAGAATTCGCGTATGCTGTGATCCTTCTTCCGTGAGGAAGGAATTTGTGAAAGTCAGATGTATTCCAACATCTTTTGTGACCTCAGCTACAGTAATCCAAGGAAGATAGTCACCGTTGAAAAACCGCGGATCACCTGCTGGGCGAGGTGATCCCCCACGGACGATAGTTGCAAGCTTTTCGAGATGGGTTGCTTTCAACTTCATACGCCCAATTCCTCCAAATACCGATTCATCTCACCGCGCACGCCAACCAGTTCCTCTTCCAGCTCCACAATCCGCGCCTGAACCGCTTCCATATCGACAGGCTCTTCCTCCTCAAACGTATCTACATAGCGCGGAATATTCAGGTTAAAATCATTCTCCTCAATCTCAGCCCGCGTGGCCCTGTAGGCATATTTCTCGACCGTCTCGCACGCCTGATACGTCTCGACGATTTTCGCCAAGTCTTCGGCGCGCAGCTTGTTCTGATTGGTCCCCTGGGCGTAGTCTTCTTTCGCATCGATAAACAACACGTCCTCGTGGGTTTTGCCTTTGTTGAAAACGAGAATGGCGGCGGGGATGCCGGTGCCGAAAAACAAATTGGCGGGCAGTCCGATGACGGCATCCAGCAGGTTTTCCTCGATCAGCTGACGACGAATGCGGCCTTCGGCTGCGCCGCGGAACAACACGCCGTGCGGAACCACCACGCCGACGCGACCGGAGCCGGGTTTGGCGGTTTCGATCATGTGAAGGATGAAGGCGAAGTCGCCTTTTGACTTGGGCGGAACGCCTCGCTGGAATCGGGCGAAGCGATCGTTCGGCGCGTTTTCTGCCCCCCATTTGTCGAGACTGAACGGGGGATTGGCCACAACCACATCGAACTGAAGCAGGTGATCATCCTCGATCAGTTTCGGATTTTTCAAGGTGTCGCCCCACTCAATGCGGGCTCCGTCGATCCCGTGCAGGAACATATTCATCCGGCAGAGCGCGTAGGTGGCGCTGTTGACCTCCTGACCGTAAATCGAGAAATCATCCGAAGGCTTTCCGTTAGCATCGTGAACTTCGTTGGCCACTTTAATCAGCAACGAACCGGAACCACAGGCCGGGTCACAGAGTCGGTCGCCCGGCTTCGGGGCTACCAGTTTCGCAATCAGATCGGACACCTCCGGCGGGGTAAAAAACTCGCCGCCTTTTTTCCCACTTTCCGAAGCAAACCGGGAGATGAGATATTCGTAGCAGTTACCGATCACATCGAGGTTGCCGATCCGCGAAGGACGGAGGTCGAGCCGGGGATCGTGAAAATCCTGCAGGAGATGTTTGAGCCGTCCGTTCCGATCCTTCGTCTCGCCGAGGCGTTTTTCATCATTGAATGAAACGGTGTGAAGCACACCCTCCAGCTTCGCTTTGTTGGCATCTTCGATATCCCAAAGCGCCTGATCGATCAGTTCACCGAGATTATCTGCATCGCGCTGCCCATAAAGGCTGTCGAAATCGCAGCCCTCCGGCAGCTTAAAACGCTCCCGCTCCAGACGTCGCTCAACCATCTCCGGCTTATCTGTAAACTGACTTGCCAGTTCCTCCCGCCGTTCTTTCACCAGATCAGAGAGGAATTTAAGGAACAAGAATGTGAGGATGTAGTCCTTATATTGATCGGAGGACATCACTCCCCGGAAGGAATCGCATGCCTTCCAGACGATATCATTGATCTCGTCCTGGTTGGCGGGTTTGGAGTTGGGTGAATCGCTCATAATGGCAAGGGAATGAAGTTTCTATCAGGCCCGAATCGTGGCACGGAATTGCATTCCGTGTTCGAAACCTATCAGGGCCCCGGGGGGCCTCACACGGATTGCAAATCCGTGCTACAAATGGGTAAGATTATGGTTTGGGTTGAAATAAAAAGTTACTATTGGGAATTGAAGATCAGGGAATCGAGCTGTTGCAGTCGGGCAAATTCCAGCTCGCGATGAAGCTGGCGTTCCCGAATCAAAGTCTGCTCCAGACTGACCAGTGAATGCTGCCGACTGAGAGGCGGAACCGGAACCATCACGCCTCGAAGATCCTGAACCCGGATATAGGGAATGGTGGCCCGTTTGATGTGGGCTGCGATTCGTGCTTCCATGAGGCTTTGATTCAAGATCATGGCGAGAAACTCAGGCAGCATGTCCCGGGTTGAAAGAAGCCGGAGGGTATTAAAAGAATTCTGAACCACCGTCGGAGGCATTTCATCAGCGACATGAACTGCATAAGGTTTTTCAGACCGGGTCATGAAAATCACATCGTCGCGCTGGATGAATTTGTTCTCAGGCCGGGCCGATCCCTTCAATCGGATACGGGTCAGCTTCGCTACATCAAATCTGAGATGCGGGTCGATGTCTTTCCCCTGGATGACTCGAATATCGCCCTTTGGGTCGTGCTCGACTTTGGAACGAAACGGATACCCCGTTTGCACCTCGGCCAAATCAGAAAGACACATTTCAAACATCGCCCTTACAGTATCGAAACTCGTTCATCTGTAAAGAACGATTTACGAGAATTTAAATACTGTAGAATTTTACAGCGTTTTCGGTGATGGAATGATGCTTTTAACCCCCAATTGACCATCCACAGCGATGTTTGGTCGTTTGTGTCAGAGAAATGACCATCCACAGCGATGTTTGGTCGTTTGTGTCAGAGAAATGACCATCCACAGCGATGTTGGGTCGTTTGTGTCAGGGAAATGACCATCCACAGCGATGTTTGGTCGTTTGTGTCAGAGAAATGACCATCCACAGCGATGTTTGGTCATTTGCGTCAGAGAAACGACCATCCACAGCGATGTTTGGTCATTTGTGTCAGAGAAATGACTATCCACGGCGATGGACGAAGTCAGTGTGATGTCGCGCAGAGCCGCAGAGCACGCAGAGGAAATCGGCCAAATTGACCTGCCTAATTCAAGGGCTCCATTTTCATTCGGGTGAAGCCCCCAGACGCTGTTTTTCTTCGTGGAGTCTTCGTTTGGCTGTCAGTAGTGATGTTTGATTTTTTAGGGCGTCGTCCTATGATGCGGGACGAATGAACTCTGATCTCGCCGCTTCTCTTCAATCTGCGCTCGATGCCGGTCAACTGACCGCTGACAGCCATAAAAATATCACCGATTTGCTGACCACTTCAGCGGATCCCATCAACGAATTTTCGGTCGCTCAACTGGCAAATGCCGGGGAGTGGAAGGAATTGAACGACCGGTTTTTCACGACGCTGAAGTTTGGCACGGGTGGACTGCGGGGACGATCGATGGGTGAAATCGTCACGGCTGCGGAACGTGGGCCGGCCGGTGAAGATGAACGGCCTGAACATCCCTGCGTGGGAACCAATGCGCTGAACAGCTATAATATCACCCGCGCATCGCTGGGGTTGGTTCGCTACGTGGTGAAATCCCATGCGGGTGAAGGCCGGCCTTCCATCGCGGTGGCTCGTGACACTCGTCATTTTGGTAAAGAATTTGCGGAAATCGTGGGCCGCGTGGCCACCGAGAACGGTTGCGATTTGCATTTGTTTGTGGAGCCTCGAAGCACACCGCAGCTGAGTTTTGCGGTGCGTCACCTCGGGGCGAGTGCGGGGATCGTTTTGACGGCGAGTCATAACCCGCCGCATGACAATGGATACAAAGTATACGGGAGTGACGGTGCGCAAATTGTCGAGCCGGCTGCAGGGCAGGTGGTTGCGGAAGTGAATGCGATTTCCGGCGATACGTATGACGCCGTGCCGGAAGATCAGCGCGGAGTGATTCATGAAATCGGTGATGAGCTGGATGAAGTTTATATGGAACGTCTTGAATCGCTCCTGCTCGATCCTGAGCTGGTGAAGGCGCAGAGTGATTTGAAGATTGTCTTCACCAATATCCACGGAACCGGTGGCCGGATTTCTCCGGCGATGTTGCGTCGACTGGGATTTCATTGCGACACGGTGGCTGTTCAGGATGAAGAGAACGGCTGGTTTCCTTCGGTGAAATCTCCGAACCCGGAGAACGCTGAGGCGTTGCAAATGGCGATGGATCAGGCGGAGGAAAGTGGTGCCGATATTGTGATCGGGACTGATCCGGATTGTGATCGCATGGCGGTGGCGGTCCGGGATGGAGCCGGGAAGATGACGCTTTTGACCGGAAACCAGATTGGTTCGCTGATGGCTTTCTATCGCCTGAAAGCCATGTTTGCTCAGGGAATCCTCAATGATGAAAACAAGGATCACGCGATCATCGTGAAAACCTTTGTGACGACGGAACTGCAAACGGCGATTGCGAAGAAGTTCGGGGTGAACATCGTGAATACGCTGACGGGTTTCAAATACATCGGCGCGAAGCTCGGCAAGTATGAGCACCAGATTCCGGCGGATGAGCGGGGAGATTACAAAGCAAAGAGCGATGCCGAAACGCGGGCGCTGCGCCTGAAGCATTCGCAGTATTTCGTGTTCGGCGGTGAGGAAAGCTACGGCTACCTCGGTGCGGATTTCCTGAGAGACAAAGACGGCAATGGGGCGGTGGTGATGTTCGCGGAGCTGGCAGCCTATGCCAAGTCTCAGGGGCAAACACCGGTCGAGCTGCTGGATCAACTCTTCTGTGAGTTTGGGGTTTTTCTGGAAGGTCAGCATGCCGAGGTGCTGGCAGGGGCAGACGGCGCGGCGCAGATTCAGGCGCTTGCGAAGGACTACAGCGAGAATGCTCCAAGTGAGGCGGATGGGTCCGCGGTGACGAATGTGCGGGATTTTGCGAACAACACTTATATTGATGAGGAGGGTGACGAGATTCCGAATGAGAAGATGTTGATTGTGGATCTGGCGGATGGCCGGGCCTTTGCGATGCGCCCATCGGGCACGGAGCCTAAGATCAAGTTCTACATCTACCAGCGTCCTGAGCCGGGTGCGGATGCATCGATTGCTCCGGAGGCATTGGCGGATGCCAGGGCGGCCGCCGAAGAGAAGTTTGAATCGCTCAAGTCGTGGATCGTGAATGACATGAAAGATCGGCTCGCGAAGTTGTCGTAGAGTTGAAATGATCGATCGAAAACGCCTCGCCTCTTTTTGGCCGTATGCACTCAGCTTGGTGGGTGGAGTTGAGCTGGCTTTTTGCTTTCCCGGTTGGGATGGCGGAGCCCTTGTGTGGATAGCTCTTACGCCTTTGCTCGCGGCGGTTTGGTTTTCTGAACCGAAGAAGAAAGGGAAACCGCGGTGGCGTCACGGTTTCCTGTTGGGCTTTATTGCCGGCATGGGTTTTTTCCTCACCAACCTGTGGTGGTTGTGGTCGATGGAAAAGGTGGCGGGTTCTTTCTGGGCGGGGCTGGGCTCATGGCTCGCGCTGCCTGCGTATCTCGCGCTCTACTTTGCCGCCTTTGGTGCGTTTGCGGCGACGGTCGGGCGATGGGTGCCGAAAGAGCCGGGAAAAGGGAAGATGCATGTGGTCGCGCCTTCGCTCGAGGTGCTGCGTATGGCGGCTCTCAATGGAGCGGCATGGTGTGGGCTTGAGTGGTTGCGGGGCGTGTTGTTGACCGGGTTCAGCTGGAACGGTCTCGGCGTCGCTTTGCATGATTATCTGATGCTCATCCAGATTACCGATATCATCGGGGTTGCCGGGCTTTCGGGGATCATCATGTTCGCGAACTGTATTGCGCTGGCGACAGTGATTCGCCTGGTGCGTGAGTTTCAGGAGCGGAAGCGGATGCGTCCTCACCTGGACTTCGCAATCGGGATGGGGGTGATCATCGGGGTGTTTCTCTACGGCTTTAAGCAAGTGACCGGTCCCCCGCCGGAGTCGACTGAGATCCACGCGGCGATCATTCAATTGAATACGCCGATTGATGATAAGTTTTCCGGCGACAGCGAAGTGATCAATCGTATCGCCAGTGAATATGTCGATTTCACTCAGATGGTGGTTCATAACGATGCGGTCGATCTCGTGGTGTGGCCCGAGACGTCTCTCCCCGACCGGTTCACCGCGGGTCATATTCAAAATTACCTGAACGATGCGGTGCTTCCTTCCGGGAATTTTAATCTGCTTCTTGGAATGGAAGAGGAGACTCTGGGAGGGGAAAAGATCTTCAACTCCATCGGGTTGATGAAAGGGGACACATCGAACTATCAATCGCATAAGAAGATCCACCTGGTTCCTTTCGGAGAGTACATTCCTTTCCGCGGCACGTGGTTTCCGGTCTTTGAATGGATGTTCGGGGGAATCATTGCAAAAGATTTTACCCCGGGGACCAGCTATGAACCGCTCAAGCTGACAAGCAACGCGGGAGAGAAGATCGACATCGTTCCGCTGGTTTGCTTTGAGGACACGCTTCCGGATCATGCCCGTAAGTTTATGAAATCCGGGCCGCAACTGATGGTCACGGTGACGAACAATGGCTGGTTTTTTGAGAGCGCAAATTCACATCAGCATGTTGCGAATTCTCTGTTTCGCTGCGTGGAACTGAAGCGGCCCATGGCTCGTGCCGCCAACACCGGGGTGAGCTGCTTTATTGATGAGCATGGCAATCTCTTTGATCGCTATGCTGAGTCTGAGTTTCGCCGGGTGATCAGTGATGAGCTGACCGGCAATACTTTCACGCGCGGGTTTCTCAGCGCGAAGCTCAAGATCCCCACCGATCCGCCGATGACCTTTTACGCGAAACACGGGAATCTTTTTTCAAAGGTAGCCGGGATGATCGCGCTGATTTTTGCGATCATCGCAATCGTAAGAGGACGACGGGAAAAGTCGCGCGGGTGAATTAGTGGCTATTGAGGCAGCAGGAGCCACTCGTCACCCTGTTCTTTGTTTGCGAAACGAAGCGGCTTTCCTCCCGCCATCGGGTTCTTCACTCGAAGTTTGAAGGGACCGGCTCCGTTGGTTTTTGCCGACCAGACTTTGCTTTCTCCGGGGAGAATATTCCGGAGATCAAACGATGCTTCGACAGTGTCGCCCGCAACCAGCTCGGCTGGCCAGTCGTGATAGAAGGGAGCCACTCCCCGGTTTTCCACGGTGATTTTGATTTCATCCCCGGTCCGTTCCCACGAGGAAATGTGAAACTCATACCCCATTCGCTGGACTTCCCGGATGGCGTTCTTTTTCCGGGATTCAGGGAGTGGATACTTTTTTTCGAACAGGCCGGAATCCATCAACCATGTCACATGTGTTTGACGAACGCATTCAGCAAATCCCTGAGCTTTCTCATGGGGTTTGTTTGTAAAACTGGTTTTCCATAACTCGGGACGCAGCTCACCTCCGACAGGGTGAGCCTTCCACTTGTCGAGCGCGCCTGCCTTTTCCAGCAAAGGGATGAAAAACCAGCTGTCTTCTTTTCTTCCTGTATCGAGCGTCGCCCAATTGAATGAATCATCGTGATACCCCAGTGGGCGGGAGGCGTTTTCTATCTGGTCCCAGTGATCTGCTCCCGCCGGATAGCGGTGTAGAATCGGGGTTCGCTTGAAAGCCGCTTCGTAGCTGTCGAGAACGATCTTCTGCGTGTCTTTCGATGCCCAGAGGTCATCTCCCCGGGAATAGTTATGCCATTCTCCCCACGAGCCGAGTATCCCAGCAGTAATGTAGGCAATGCGCGGGTCGCCGTCGTATTTCTTTCCAAAGGCACCGATAAAACTGGCAAGGGCTTTGCGGAGTTTGGGATCTTCGTAGTCGGGTGTGTGGCTGACGCCTTCGTAGGTGTTGTCGGTTTTCCACCTGGTGATCCTGACTCCATCGTCGATGAGAAATTGCGGAACACAGTTCGGCTTCCCGGGATATTCCAGCATGATGCGCAGGATCAATTGTTTCCCGCGTTGCTGAGTCACGGTGAGTTTTTCCTCAATGGGAGACCAGTCGAAGGTCTCATAGCCTGTCATCAAATCCCGGAGGGGAAAATAGTGGAATTGCATGCTGTGGGGAAAACGCTCCCATGCATCAATGGTGACATAGGGCACCATTCCCTTCAGAGGATTGTCAGCCGGAGCCGGTGTGTATTCCAGTTTCGCCTGGCCAAATGCGGAAATGCTCAGGCATAGAAGCGAAAGTAGTGGCGGGCACCTCATCGAAAGGAAACCTCAGTCGATACCATAGCGCCGCGATCATCCGTCAGTGTCATCAGCCAGGTATTGGCTTCCTGAGGCAGTCCGGTTGCAGTGACTTGTCCTTCAGATATGTCGGCGTCCAACTTTTCCCACTGCCGCTTGGATCTCAGTCCTGTCTCCGTTGTGTAGTGCAGTTCAGCTTTGACGATCTTTGTTTCGGATTCGAAGGACGCAGATACGGTTCCGTCTTTGGTCACCAACTTTCCGACCTTCGCCAGCGGCGTTCCTTCTTTCAGGATTGAATCAATGAAAGTCTGGATCTCTTCCGGATTCCACCCGGCGGGATGGCTGTGGCCCATGCGTGGCTGGATTCGTATGGTGCGCGGGCCTTTCACGAGCGAGTAGGATTTCGCGTAGCTGTCCAAAACGTAATGGACGTCATGCGTGCCGTTGACCCAGAGAGTGGGGACGACACATTTGCCGAGGTGACTACCGGGGTCGTAGGCCGCAACCCATGCAGCCTTTCGATCCTCCAGTGCATCGATGGCCGGTTTCTGGACTGACTCGCCTTCGTGTAGAAAACCGCAGCCGTATACTGGAACGGCGGCTTTGAACCGGTCATCATGAGAGGCCACCAGGCAGGTCGTGTAGCCGCCCCAACTGATACCGGTGACAGCGGTGCGTTCCGGATCGACTTCGGGAAAACTGCGAATGAGAGTGTGGGCGCGCATCACATTGGCGACGGCGTGGAAAGGCCAGTCGTCTTCAATGGTTCCGCCGATGTTGTTGAATTTCTCGGCGTGGCTGTCTGCGACGCCTCCCTTTTCCAGTCGGGTGCGCTCCTGGCGCTTGTGAGAATGGTGCGGCTTCAGGTTTCCGTCGGCATCATACTCCGGCGCCGGGGGGCGACGCCCTCCGAGATCCATCGCAATCGCTGCATAGCCGCGGTTGGCCCACATCCACACCCAGTCCGCGAAAGCAGTTCCGCCACCACCATGGATCAGGACTACTGCCGGGTATTTCTCTCCTGCGTTCTGTGATTTTCCCAGAGTCTTAGGTGAGGCATAGAACGCAAAAACCTCGGTGGGCTTACCATCGATTTTCTCTCCTTCGTAAATGACGGATTGAACCTTCGCCTTTTCGTCTTCAATTCGGTAGGCGGGAACCTCAGTCTTGAGGCGTTCGATGGGCCAGGTGCCGGCTTTTTCCTGAGCAACAACGGAGCTGCCGAGGAAGGCGAGGATAAGGAAACTGCGGATCATAGCTTTACGAATCAACCCTGTTGGTGTGTCGATCAAACCCTCTTTGATCGTTATCACGCTCCGATGTTGGCGAGGAAGAGGAGGACCTGAATGATCAGGAAACAAGCGAGACAACAGAGCAGAAACCCGATGATGTCGCGAGGTCGAGGCTTCCCGATCTCGATATCCGAGTTCGGGAAGAGCTTCCTGCTGCGGACGGATTCAGGATTGGCATAGGCCGCTTCGAGGTTTGCCTTATCTTTGACTGGATCGGGATCGACCACTGTTTTCATCTTAGCGTAGTAGCGATCAAGCGCTTCCTTGCTGTTCCGCGGGGTGAGAAAGCTGGCGATGATGAGAACGAGGAAGGGAAAAAGCAGGCGGGGCGGGAGCCGAAGGGTCTCGAGGGTGGCTTTCGATGCGTTGGACAAATCGATCCCGAGCAGGCGGTAGAGGAGGAAGTCGATTTTCAGGCTGCCATTGCCGGTGCCGGTTGCTGTCTGGCGTTGGACAAGAACGCTCTTTCCATCCTCGTTTGACTCTGAAACTGTTTCCAGTTTTCCATCACCTTCGAGAGCGATCCCGTCTTTCCAGAAAATGGATTTCCCTCCGAACTGAGTGGTGATTTCGATAGGCTCACCTACGGCAGCAAAAGGGGGCTCCTCCCCGATTTTCGCAAGGACGGCTTCCAGCTTTTCAGGATCGGAAGCGTAGCGGGAATTGGCGTCGGCAGTGGCAGCAGCCCAGCCTTCGTGCCGGGCTACATCTGCCGCCGTTGCTTCACGGGTGAAAGTAGTCGTAGTGATTTGGGTGGTGGCAGCGAGCCCGGGAGCGGTTCGCAGAGCCGGAGCCACGGCAGGAATCAGCGGGGGCAGGATGAAGAAAAAGAGGAGTGAAAAGCCTACTGTGATCCAGACCGCCGTGCGATTGGCCCGACGCCAGAACATCCCGATCCAGAATGGAGCGGCGAAGAGGATCGGCAGCTCGATTGCCATCTTGAAAAGGCCAAAGACACTGCCGCCTGTCATTGCCAGCGTAGCCGCGGCGACGATCATGATGATACCAGTGAGTCGCGCAACGTTGACATAATGCCCTTCAGAGGCATCGGGCTTGACGAATGGCGCGTAGAAATTGCGAACTATCACGCCGGACAGAACAATCATGTAACAGTCGGCAGAGCTCATCATCGCCGCCAGGAGACAGGCGAGCATCAGGCCCACCAGGCCAAACCCGATGGGACCCAGAATCTCACGCGAGGCAATTCCCCAGACCCGGTCGGGATCGGCAGCGATCTCTGCATTTCCCGCGAGCAAGGCCAGGGCAATCAGCGCGGTGATTGCCCAGCCGACGGTGCAGAATCTTTTCAGGAAATTTCCCACCACGAGGCCGATGCGGGCTTCGTCTTCACTTTTGGCTGATCCACCACCGGTAGCGATGAAGTGAGGTTGCACGACGATCCCCACCAGAGCAATGAGGCTGAGCGATATGATGTAGCCTACGGGAAACTCGCTTGAGCTGGGGCCGCCGAAGAGATTGAAGTATTCAGGCGAGACACGTTCATGCATGATCGTGAAGCCATCCATAACACCCATGGTCTCGGGGTCTCCGAACTTCTCAACCAGGGCGCTGAGACCGAACGGAATCAAGAGTATTGAAAGCACAATGATACACATGCCCTGAAGCAGGTCGGTCCAATAAGCTGCGGTTAGTCCTCCAAGAACACCATAGGCGATCACGATCAGGGAGATGGTGGGAATCAGGATGTATTTCAGGTCGATGCCCCAGAGTTGTTCAATTCCCAGAAGTGGAACTGCGGTGTTGGCGATGGCAGCAAAGAACCCGGAGAGATAGGCCGAGTAAAAAATCAGAGCAAACAGCGCATAAGCAGCCCCGAGCCGCTTCGATTCGTAGCGCTCCACAAACCAGTCGCCGAGAGTGATATGTCGCATCCGGCGATACCAGACTGCCGTGATCCAATACACCGGGGTGACGAAGAGCCACATCAGTGCCGACCAGACACCCGATAGACCACTCTTCCACGCGGTTGAACCCACCCGGACAGGCTCATCCGCTCCGGTTCCCGCTCCAAATGCTGCGAATGTCTGCAGGAGCTTTCCAAAACCCCGGCCGCCCATGAAATAATCTTCCTGTCCCTTTACCCGCTTCATCGACCAGATGCCGATTCCAATGATGATACCGAAATAGAGAACGAGAACGACGACGTCAATGATGCCCATGAGAAGGGAGGCTAGGGATTTGAAGAAATTCGTCAATCCCGCGAAACCGGAGTTTCAGAGAAATCCGGATACAAAAAAAAGCCTCTGGATTTCTCCAGAGGCTCTTTCAAAGAATATTAGGTTTGAAACCTTTGAGTGAATCAGAAAGAAACGCTCAGAGAGATACCACCGTGAACGATGTCGTCCTGGAAATCGTCAACTGCGTCGAGAGCGAAAAGCCCGCCAACGTATGGCTCAACAGTTACGTTGCTGCGAAGTGAGATTGGAAGAGCTGCCTGAACATAAGCGTGGTTCCACTCGTATCCGGAAGCGTAGTAGTCGTTCTGAGAAGCGATGCCAGTGCTGACAACGAGGTCAACTGAATCACAAACTGCGATTGATTTTGAAAGACCGGTTTCGTAATACCAACCTTCGATCTCGAAGTCGTAAACTGCCTTTGCAGACCAGTCGACGAAGCCCAGGCTGCGACCAACGCTCAGAGCAAGCTCATAAGTGTCGCCGTTTCCTGCTTCAGGGAAGAAGTAGTAAGTGAAAGTAAGCGCAACATCGAACCCTGCGAACTCATTGCCAACAGAAGCGTAGAGGTCGAGTTCGTCATCAATGCCTTCAGCACCTTTGTTGTCTGTTGGATTGATGTACCAAACACCAATGTCAACCGGGATAGGGAGCTGCTGGATTGTGTAATCAACACCAGTCCAGATAGCGTTTTCACCGAAATCTACACCGTAGAAGACGTAGTTGGTCATGTAACCGGTCGAGAGAGTCGCGCCGATTTCAGGCTCAGGAACGATCACTTCCATTTCTTTACCGGATCCGGCAAAGATGGTGGTGGCTCCCAACAAGTAGAGTGCAAGCAGAGTTTTTTTCATGGTCAGCCCCACGATTCGCAGGTCTGATAAAAAAGTCAAGCAGGCCTAATCAGTTTTATTAGAACTATTTTCTGACTTTTTTTCTTCCAGCGGTGATTGCAGCTCAGGGATCAGCTCACAATTGATCGTTTCCAGCTTCCGCAGGACTTCCAGTTTTACCGGTTTCCCAACGGACAGGTTTTCACAAACTCCGGCCAGAGCGGGAAGGCTGGAGACCCCTCTGCCATTGACTTTCAGGATGATGTCCCCGGGCTTGAGCCCGGCCCGCTTTGCCGGGGAATCCGGCTTTACCACCAATATTTGAGGAGTGGTCGACTGCCGGTGAAATGAAGCGCCAATCCAGATATTTCCGGTGAGTTGTTTCTCGTCGTAATCGTTAATTAATTTGGAAATTCTTGCCGCCGGAACGGCGTGAGCTTCGTGAGCATCCTGCAATTTCCGGTCCGTTAAGATTCCTGCGACATCTCCGTTTTGACAAAATACCGGTTCTCCGATTCCCGGGGTGTCACCTGAATGATGGATCCGCAGTAACGAAATGGGAAGCGTTTCGCCTAAATACTCGCGGTCTCTTCCAGCGAGGAATGCCGGTCCTTCTCCGAGTTGCAGGATCCTGCTGCCCGGTTGCAGCTTGCCTTCCTGTGAAAGGGGGAGGGGGGCTATCGCCGTTTCGGTCTCTACTTTTGCAAGGCAGAGGCCACTTTCAGGGTCTCTTACGAGAATTTCACCAACCCGCTCAATCCCATCAATCGTCAGGGTGAGATGTTGGTTGTCGCCTGCTGATGCAGGGACCAGGCAGGCAAACCATCCTTCTTTCGTCACGCAAACAGCAGTCGTCTCAGCATCTCCTGCCGGAGTGGCGCCCTGCCATTTGGCGGAGACAACCGAAGCTGAGATCTTTTCCCTGACCGAAGAATTCTTCGCGTCTTTCGGCCTGCCGGCTTGTCCTGCGGCATTTACCGAGATCCCCAGAAGAGCTGCACAGAATACTGCGAAAGTCGCCGAATCAGAGTTCCTGAAGGTGGCCTGTGCTGACGGGTATGTAGCCATTTGTATTCGTGCCGGTGGAAAGGGGAGGGCGAACATTGGCGCTTTGACCGGACAAATCCACCTCAAAGCTGTCTTTAGAATCAGCGGCAATGACTTGAACCGGTTCAACTCCCGTGGTTTCGCCTTCGGGTCTGGCTTTGAAGAAAGCCCCCATTGCTACAGCCGCTGTGGCTGCGCCGGCTCCGTAAACCCACTTCTTCCCTCCTAAACTCCACCACCAGGTCCCCACTCTCTCAACAAGAAGCCCTCTGGCTGATTGCGACAACATTTCCGAACGCTGCCGACTCTGAAACTCATTCACAAAATTCTCAAAATACTCGGGATCTGGTGTTTCATATCTTTTCAGACGAATCAATTGACTGACCAAATCACTGTCTTCTTTCGAGTTGGGATCGTTTTTCATTCGGTAAAATGGGATCTTATAAAATTGCGTTCAATTCTCTCAGTAATCAAGGGCTTCACGGTTTTCGGAAGTCTTCCAGATAAGTTTGCAACTGACGGTGAGCGTAAAACAGCCTGGATCGAACAGTTCCTTCTGAAACTCCCAGAATCCGGCCGATTTCCGCGTGGGGCATGCCCTGAATGTCATACATCGTGACCACTGCCCTGTGATCTTCTGACAATTGTTGCATTGCCATGTTCAATCTTTCCTGCAATTCCCCGATGTTGGCTTCACGAACCGGGTCGCTTTTCGAGGTCGCCTCAATAAAGTCAGGATCGTTCTCCACCGCCTTATCCATGTCGTCCAGGCTCATTCCACGACGCCGGTTCCGCTTTTTCAGGAAGTTCAGCGTCATGTTGGTCGCGATGGAATAAATCCAGGTATAGAAAGTCGATTTTCCCTGGAATCGCTTCAGGGCCCGGTAAGCCTTGGCAAAAACATCCTGAAGCACGTCGTTCGTGTCTTCATGGTTGGATGTCATATGATAAACCAAACCGTAAAGCTTCGGGGTGAACTTGATGACCAGTTCATCAAAAGCCTCAGTGTCCCCGCCCCGGGCACGTTCGACGAGCTCCGCGTCGGGATCAGGTTTGCGGGGTTGGCTTTTCGATTTCATAGAATCAGCTGCCAATGCGACGCTGACTGGGAGGGAGATGGCTTTCGTGTCCATTGAATTATGAGCGTAAATACCCACAGATTCAATGAATCGATGATTCCAAACGCCTCTCCTTTTTATAATGAACGAATTTTCCCGAAGGTAGGGAGAATTCGATAGAAAGTCAGACTCCCTTTCCCGACAGCCATTACATCACTGCAAATAAAGCACGTGGCTCACAGGATTGAAAAGCTCCGGGAGGATCCAAACTCAATGTATTCACGACTGGCTGCCGTCACCGAATGGTGGCCACAGTGAACGAACGGCAAGGGGCATCACTGCCCCTGACTTGTGGTGCGACTTAAATCAGCCTTTAGGCAGCAGACCTTCTTTCAGAGCCTTGGCCACCGCTCCCGTCATAGTATTGACGTGCAGTTTGCTGTAGATTCCACGAATGTGCTTGTCCACCGTGTGGAAGCTGAGGTCGAGCTGATCAGCGATCTCCTTCTTAGTCAATCCGCCTACCATTTGCTCAAGCACTTCCTTCTCCCGTTCTGTCAGACCGTAGTCCCGGCTTTCAGGGGCGAGATGAGAAAACATATCAAGGACGCGACGAGCGATTCGCGCATTGATCGGAGCCCCTCCGGCGAGGACTTCGCGGATCGCAACCGGGATTTCCCCCATGCTGGACGTCTTCAAAAGGTAACCGGATGCCCCGGCACAAATCGCACTGAACACTTTCTCGTTGTCATCGAAGACGGAGAAAACAAGGATCTCGATTTCAGGGAGAGCGTGCTTGATCTGACGAATCCCCTCGATCCCGCTCATTCCGGGCAGACCCAGGTCAAAAAGCATGACGTTGGGGCGTTCGCCGGCGACGAGAGCTTCAATGGCTTCTTCGCATCGCTCATATTGATGAACGCACTCCATATCTTTCTGGCGATTGAGAACGCGTGCGACTGTCTTCCGCAAAGTCTCATTATCTTCGACCACCCATATCTTGGTTGGTTCGCCTGAATCTTCAGTATCTTTCCCTTTGTCGTCGCTCATTTTTGTGTGGTGGTTACACTGCCAAATTATTTAGAGTTTTCACAACTTTTTCTCACGTATTTACGGCATCGTTGCCGTCAACTTAATGCGAGTGCCTTCGCCCAGTGCGCTTTTGACATTGATGCTGGCTCCCAGATGTTGGGCTCTCATTCGGAGATTACGGAGACCGTTTCCTTCTCTGAATTCCTCCTCAAGATTGTTGAAGCCTTTCCCGTCATCCTTGATCTTCAGGGTCAACTTGCCCTTCCGGGTGTCGACTAGAATGTCCACGTTCTTCGCATCCGCATGCTTCACGATGTTATTGAGAACTTCTTTGTAGATCAGAAAAAGGTCCCGTTTGAAATCCAGCGGAAGTTTTTCGTCATTCACAGAACCCTCTGCGTTGAATTGATATTCATGTGCCCGCAGCAAAGTAGCCGCAGTTTCTCTGAATCTGGAAAGCATCTGCTTCCAGGTTTCTTCGCCCGGTCGAATAAGCCACACAATATCCCGCATGGACTCAATGGTTTTATCCGCCGTCTTTTTGATCTCCTCAAACTCCTCCCGCGATAATTCGGGTTCCTCCGCCTCATCGTGGCCAAGTTCTGCCAAAAGCGCGATCGAGCTCAGGTTACTGCCAATGTCGTCGTGCAGGTCACTGGCGATTTGCTGACGGAGTGCTTCGATATCACTGCGTCTCTTAATCCGGCTGCGACGCAGTCCGATGATCACCAGCCCCAGGATCCCGGCCAGTCCTCCGCCGGTCCACATCATTCCCTTTTTCACTGTTTCATCGACCACTTCGATGCGCTTTTTCTCTTTTTGCCGCCATTCAATAATCAGTTGGGTTCGCTCAGAAAGGGCTTTCAACCACTCGTGTTCCGTGGCGAGACGGCGTCTGCTACTGTAGCCGTCCACGAGAAACTGGCGCGACCATTGGTTCGATTCCGCGCTGGCAGGTGCGGTCACCGTTTTCCCCAGGGCAACATTCCGTTCTTCTGATATTACCTGCAATTCCGCTAACTCAAATTCCATCACCGCCGGTTTCGAAGATTCCGCAGTGATTCTCAAATACCGGCCGTAACCGTCTTTCACCGAGATAATCAGAGGGTTTTCCCCGATGTAGGAGATTTGAGACGCTGAAGGTTTGCCAATCAATTCCGCTTCCCGCATGTCGGGGGAATCTGAAACCTCAATTTTCAAGTTGTAGGGAAACCGGTAGGATGGATTCGGGACGACATCATCAGTGTTGGCTAAAATGAGCCTCACTTCAGAAATCGGAATACTTTCCTCGAGATCAACCTGTACCCAGGTCGATTGAGTTTCTTTCTCTCCAGTATCGACCCGAAAACCTTTCGTCGGGCTTTCCGCTGCCAGAACCGGCACACCGAGAGAAGTCACCCCGTCCGTGAGATAACGCCGGGACCACCGGGAACTCAATTCCTCGGAATCCAGGGCTTTCACCGGACGATTCAGAGCCACATTGCGGTCCCCTTTGAAAACCATCAATTCGTTGAGAGCCAGCGCTTCAACCGACGTGCCGTCCCCCGCTTTCCAAAGATTAGTGGCCGTCAGCCGGATGTATCGCCCGGAATAACCACTCACGGATGTGTAAAAGGGGGCCTGCTTCGGACCAATCCGTTCCTGAGGCCTCGATCTGACCTCAACCATGGTTTCATAGTTTTCGAAGTTCGGATCGTTTGATATATCGATTCGAAAGCTTCGTGGAAAGCCGTATCCAACCTTTGTTTCACCTTCCTGCTGAATGGTGACCGGAATCAAAGCGAGTGCATCCGGGGCGATGTTATCGCCAAGATCGATCTGAACCCAGAGGGGACGTTGACGGGAACTCCCGCTGTGATACCCGAAATAGTAGGGGGCCGTCATCGCCTGATAGAATTTGGGTAAACTCTCCAGTGATTCGATAATCTCCGACTGACGTTCTTCAATATCCCGCAGCTCGGTGGAAAAGATGCGGGCAAACTGATCCGCGCTGGTGGAACGGGGGGATACGGCGGTGGTTTCAATCAGGTCAACTGCCAGCGCTTCCGGGACGGACGATGAATCGTCCGGGGATGTTCCAATAAACGGCCCAAACTGTGCCGGGGCCGAAGTCGGGATGAAATGGATCAGTGCCGTGGCGAAGACAAGGACACGGAAATGATTCATTGGAAGAAGGGGGCTCACACCCGAAGCTTAAAAGAAAAAATTTGGCAAATCAATCGCCTGATCTGTGCGGAGTGTTTGTCCAGCGGACTCTGATGCGTTCGGGACACGGCTGCATTTGAACCGTTGAACTGACTCTGCTGAATTTCTCAGTGGAATCCGGATCAGGTAGATAAACTGCACCCGTAAAAAGACTCATACGTTGATTGGCAACGGGTGGGGCAACCTGCGAAAGCAGGCATCAAATCGCCTCCAGCTTGTCGTTCCGAAGAGTAAACAACCGGATCATATCGCGCAGTGGAGCGGGTTCGAAATCTCCCACTTCAGAGAATCGGAACGATTTTGACGCCGCTGAGTGGGTCGTTTCCGAAATCAATACATTGGTGGAATACTCGCCGTGCAGCATTTCGATTTTCTTCACAAAGTCAATTGCTTCGCCCATGACGGTAAAATCAACACGGTGATCGCAGCCGACGTTTCCGAGCGTCGCCATCCCGGTGTGGATCGCTATTTTTACCTTAAACCGGGAATCTCCCGACAACTCAAGTTTCGAATTCATCTCCTGGTTCGCTTCCAGAAGTTCGGCGGCCGCTTTAATTGCCAGAGTCTGATGGCTCTTGCTTTTTCCAAGCGCCCCGAATGCGGCGATAACCCCGTCACTGCCCAGGCGGTCAACGGTGCCCTGATGCCGGAATATGATTTCAACCATCTCCCGGCAGTAACGGTTTACAATTTCGAGTGATTTAGACGGAGTCTGCTCCTCCGCAAAGCGGTGAAGGTTTTGGATATCACATTTCAGCAAGGTGATCTCACGACGGTCCCCTTCTTTTTTGGGAAGGTCGCCACTCTCGATCAGTTGGCCGGCCACTTCCTGAGAAACAAATCGGGACAGGTTTCCTTTCAGGGCATCGCGCTCCTGAAGAGACTGGGCCATCTCATTCACGGCATGGTAAATTTCTCCAAACTCATCGTTGCGGTCCCCTTCCACTCGAAATTCCAGATGTCCGCTTCCGATCTTTCTTATTCCTGAAGTGACCAGATCCAACGGGGCACAAACCTTCCGGACCAGAAAATATGAAAGCAACACGGCTAGAATTAAGGCCAAAGCCAGCCCAAGTAGACTGTTTACGATGATTTCATTCGTCTGCGACACCACATCACCTGCCTTGATGTCCACGCCAAGCATAGCGACAATTTCACCGGCAGAATTGCGAATGGGAGCGCAGGCCGAAAGCCAGTTGCCATAATCATCCTGGATGAATTTCTCTTCTGCGCTGGCTTCGCCGAGAATGAGAGGGTCGTTCTCCTGACCTTCCCAGGTCACTTCTTCGCCAAGGGGGGATTTGTCGTCTCCTTCCTCTTCCGCATCCACCACATAGATCCATTTGTCGGGTTCTGTGGATACGAGCCTCATCGTGTAGATAAATTTCACGCTGAGATCATCCCGGCGATTCGCATCGCGGATCGTCCGGAGCTCCTGTTCGATTTGTTTGTAGACCGGAGTGTCCTGATCCTCTGCACGCCGGAGCGTTTCGTGCAGATCCCCATCGACCTGAGCCGCAGCGCTTACGGCAACGCTGAGTGCGACTGTCCTACTGTTTTCAAAAACCAGATCCTGAGTCTGGCGGACCGAAAAGAACGCAAAAAGTCCCGTGATTGCGACAGCCATCGCAAACATCGTCAGCAGCAATTTGTTTCGAAACGATAAATTCGACATCGGTTCAACTCGAAATATCTAAGAAAAATACAATCTCTATAAAGTTCGTTGAGAGTGCTTGGTTATCAAGCAAAAGTGCAATTCAGGAAATTTAGAACTCTAACGCAAACGTATTGCGGGAAGGGAACGCAATCCAGGCAACTTTCCGCGTGAGCGAGCCGGTGTCCGCCACCTCAATCCAGATGCCACTCGCTGATCTTACTGCGGCTCATATCGAAGGGAGTAAATTCAACTGTCACCTTCATCTCATTGGCCGCGATCGCTTCATCGCTGAATTCTTCGGGCACGGGTGGGCCCTTTTTTTTGACGACGGCTACAGCGACATAGCCGTTCTCCATCCGCACGTTGTAAACACGTCGGGGAGTGCGCACTCCGCAGATGCGGCCGATGCCGGTAATGGGGGGACGTTCTGCCATGATTTCAAAGCAGGACTAATTCGCCGGTTTTGGAGCGATGCCAAAGCGGAAAATGGTGATTTCATGAAATTCGTCACCGGGGCGCAACACTGTGGACGGAAATTTCGGTTTGTTCGGTGAGTCCGGAAAATGTTGGGTTTCAAAACAGATAGCCGGCCACTGCGGGTCTTTGTAGTGATTCGCTGTATAGATTTGCACCCCGGGCTGGGTCGAAAGTATTTCCATCACCCGACCGGTTTTGGGATCGGTGATTCGGCCCAGCAAAGTGGGTTCATCGAATGAATCCTTTTCATTCGCGACGTAACAGTGGTCATAGCCTCCGGTGTCGAGCTCTGCGATTGTGTCGGAGATGGGGTGCGGTTGTCGGAAGTCAAAGGGAGTCCCTTCCACTGGCAGGTATTCACCCGTGGGGACCTTCCGGTCATCGATTGCGAGTACTTTGTCTGCCTTCAACTCCAGAATATGGTCAGTGATCGACGTCGTCGGATCTCCGGAGAGGTTGAAATACGCATGATTCGTCAGATTCAAATGCGTAGGCTTGTCGGTCGTGGCTTTGTAGTCGATCGAAAGTTCGCTGCCGGAAAGCCGGTATTCAACGGTGAACTCCACTTTTCCGGGGAAGCCCTCATGCCCTTCAGGGCTGGTATGAGTCAGCCGGACACCTATCCAACCCTCTCCCTCTATGCTTTCACCCTCCCAAACCTGTCTTTGGAGCCCGGTTTTCCCCCCGTGAATGTGGACACCGTTTTTTCCCACAGTTTCGAGATCATAGCGGGTTTTATCGAGGGTGAACCCACCTGTATCGATCCTGTTGGCAAACCGGCCGATGATATTTCCGTTTACTCCCCCTTTTTCAGCTGCTGAGAGGTCTGCATAGGAAAGGGTGATGTTTTTGGAGACTCCCTCCCGGTCCGGCGTCTCGACCGAAACCAACAGCGCCCCGTAAGTGGCTATCTGCACTCGCAAACCCAGATCATTCGTCAGTGTATAAAGGTCTACCTCGTCGCCAGCCGCTGTTTTTCCCCAGGTTGAGCGTGTAATAGGGCCGGCAATCAGTGCCGTGCTGCCTTTCAGGTTAGGAATCGAAGTTTCCGGCGTCTTTATTTCCGGAACAGCCTGTGCCCTGAGTTTTCCGCCTCCTCCCACAGACAGGAGGAAGGTGAGACTTGCGCAGATCAACCTTGTAGCGACAGTTTTCATAGAATGAACAATATTCGAATTTCCCTTCAAAGTATTCTTTTCTCAGCACTCATTTTGTCTCAGGCCGGTGCTGAAGACTGGCCTCAATTCCGGGGTCCGAACCAAAACGGTATCTCTAATGAGACGAATTTTAAGACCGAAGGTGACGTCAAAGTTCTGTGGACTGCCAAGGTGGGGCTGGGACACTCGGCTTTTACCGTGGCTGATGGTCTGGCCTACGTGACCGGCCATGATGGCGAAAACACCGGCTCCGTTTATTGCTTCGACGCCGTTTCAGGGGATCAGAAATGGAAATATGATTACGAAAACCCGCTTGATCCAAATTCATACGCGGGTGGAACAACCGGCGCAGTCACGATTCACGACGGGACGGCTTATCACCTGGCGCGCCGTGGCCTGCTCTCTGCATTGGATGCCAAGTCGGGAGCTGTGAAATGGACCAAACATATTGCCGAGGATTATGATCTCTCTGCCCCGACGTGGGGATTCACTGGCGCCCCTGTTATCATGGGTGACTCCCTTTTTCTGGCTGCGGGTGAGGGCGGGTTGATGGTCAGCCGCAAAGACGGTTCTCTCGTCCTGGAGGGGAAAAAGGACGCTGGATACTCCACGCCTGTCCTGTTCGAGAAAAACGGGGAAAAACTCGCACTGGTCTCTCACAAGCGGGGATACAAATGCGTTGTTCCCGCCACCGGAAAGGAATACTGGGACCTGAGATGGATGACGAGCTACGGCGTCAATGCAACCGAGCCGATTATTTCGGGTGACTACATCTTCATTTCCACGGGTTACAACAAAGGCGCGACTTTGCTGAAGTGGGGTGGACCGGGGAGTGGGGATTACGAGCAGATCTGGAAAAACCGCGAGATGAGGAACCAGATGAACGCCAGTGTGCTGGTTGATGGATACCTCTATGGCATTGACGGGGATCAGCGGGCGGATGGAACCGGCCTGAAGTGCCTGGAAATGGAAACCGGTGAAACAAAATGGGCCGACCTTTCAATTGCACACGGGGCCATGTCAGTGGCAGACGGGAAGCTCATCGTGGTGAGCGAACAGGGCGAATTGATGATTGCCCCCGTATCGCCGGAAGGATTCAAGCCGACGTTGAAAAAGGAAGTCATCAAAGGTCGGGTGTGGACGGTCCCCGTGCTGGCGAATGGTATCGTTTATGTGCGGAATGAATTTGGTGACGTTGCCGCAGTGGATTTGCGGAAGTGATCTCCTGCCTTTCGGGTTCTCACGAACCAATCCTGTCTGATCGATGAGCCAACCCTGTTGACTCGTTTTTCTTCACCGGCCCATAACACCAGAGGGGGCTGTCAGTTGAGCAAAAACTTTGTGTCTGGCGATGTTGTCATGGCAGACAACGCCAATTGACGCTTCGAATTGATTGCTAACTAAAAGCCCGGCCGGATGGCCGTTTTGCTGTGGGGAATGACCAAACTGACGTCAGGATGGCCATTTTGCTGTGGGGAATGACCAAACTGACGACAGGATGGCCATTTTGCTGTGGGGAATGACCAAACTGACGTCAGGATGGCCATTTTGCTGTGGGGAATGACCAAACTGACGTCAGGATGGCCATTTTGCTGTGGGGAATGACCAAAATGACGTCAGGATGGCCATTTTGCTGTGGGGAATGACCAAACTGACGACCGGATGGCCGTTTTGCTGTGGGGAATGACCAAACTGACGTCAGGATGGCCATTTTGCTGTGGGGAATGACCAAACTGACGACCGGATGACCATTTTGCTGTGGGTAACGGGCAAACTGGCGACGGACAAAACCGAGTCGGAATGCGTTTTGAAAAATGGGGAGGAAATGGCTTTAGGCTTCCGGGAGATCGATGCTCTCGATAATCCCGTTTGGTATTTCTCGTCAGATGAGGATTCAGCCGCTATTTAAGAGGTCGTGAAAACCGCTTTCTACCTTGCCCTGCTTCTTTCGGCTCCGCTCTTTGCCTCGGATCATCCGAATGTCCTCTTTATTGTGACGGATGATCAGGGATACGGGGATTTGCGGATTCACGGGAATAAGGAAATCGACACTCCGAATCTGGATTCGATCGCGATGACGGGGATGCAGCTGGAGAAATTCCATGTCTGCCCGAATTGTGCGCCGACCCGGGCGAGTTTGCTGACAGGGCGTTATCATTACCGGACGGGCGTTTCGTCGGTCTCCCGGGGTGAAGAAGTGATGCGGGAATCGGAAACGACGCTGGCCGAGGTGTTCCGGGATCATGGCTATGCCACGGGATGTTTCGGGAAGTGGCACAACGGAGCCAACTGGCCGCACAATCCGAACGGGCAGGGGTTTGATGAGTTTTTCGGGATCTGCCAGGGGCATTGGAACCAATATTTTGACGCTGTTTTAGAACACAACGGGGACAGGGTGGAGACATCCGGGTTTGTGACCGATGTATTGACGGACCGGGCCATGAATTTCATGAAGGCACAGCATGAGGCCGACCGGCCGTTTTTCTGTTATGTGCCATACAACACGCCGCATTCGCCGTTCCAGTGCCCGGAGGACTTGTTCCTGAAATACAAGGGACGCGGATTGAATGATCGGACGGCAGCGATTTACGCGATGATCGAGTCGATCGATTCCAATGTGGGACGAATGCTCAAGCAGGTGTCTGACCTGGGAATTGAGAAGGAGACCATTGTAATTTTTCTGTCGGACAATGGACCGGCTGCGCCCAAAAAGAACTCAGGGCTACAGCCTCGATTTAATGGTCATTTCTACGGCGCGAAGGGAAGTGTGCATGAAGGCGGGGTAAGGGTGCCGTGTTTCATCAAATGGCCCGACACAATTCCGGAAGGGACATTGTTTCGACGAATGACGGCGCACATCGATATCCTTCCGACGCTGGTGGAGCTGTGCGGGCTGGCCAATTTCGATCCGGAGATCGAGATCGACGGAAAAAGTCTCGCCCCGGTGCTTTTATCCGGGGGAAAACCACGTCGCTGGCCAAACCGGATTCTTTTTACTTCATGGACCCCGGAGGGATTCGACACGAAAAATGCCAATGTCGCTGTGAGAACGGATCGTTGGCTCGCGGTGCGGGACGCGCGCTGGCGGCGGGGGAAAACAGACCCCATGCAGAGTGGATGGGAGTTGTATGATCTCCAGGCTGACCCTTTCCAGAACTACGATCTGGCGGCGGATTATCCTTTCCTGCTCAGCGATATGCGGGCGGATTATTCGTTCTGGATGGATCATACCACAGATGACGGGTTGAAGCTGATTCCGACGGAACTTGGTCATTCTGAGTGGCCTGTGGTGACCTTGCGAGCCCAGGATGCAGTGCTCTCTGATGCCGACTGGAAGTTTAAACGGGGCAATAACTCATGGATCACCAACTGGACGAAAACTGACCAGGCCATCTCCTGGCCGGTAAAAGTGGTGTCGCCGGGGACCTATACAGTTTCGATCGACTACTGTTTGAAGTCGGAGAATGCTCCCTGCCGGTTGGAGTTGTCTGCTGGCGGGAAGACGCTTGAGTTTGACGTCACGGAGCCGTTTTTTCCGGAAGTGCCGGAAAATCATGACCGGTTTCCCCGGGGGGAGCTGCCGGAGAGGTCATGGAAGCGTTTGGGCGTGGGGGAAATTCATCTCGATTCAGAGATTGAAAGTCTGGCACTCCGGTCTATAAAGTTGCGCTCCGGATCGATCGAGCTGAAGAATTTGATTTTTCTCCGGAGCACCACTGCACCAACCGACGAGAAACCGTGAGCGCACAATCTGAAACTACCATCACCCCTGTGGGTGATAATACGATTGAGGAAGTCACCGCCGTAATTGGCGACAAGACCGAATCGGTCTCAAAGTCCGTCTACGAATGGGTTGGGACCTGGGGATTGCCGGAATGGTTGGAGACACCTCTGGCGACTTTGATGCTTTTCGTCGGTGTTGTGGCTCTCAGTTTGTTGTTGCTGGTGATTATCCGGCCGCTCCTGTTGCGTTGGGTGACCAAAGCGATCGAAAAAACCCCCATTCAGTGGGACGATTATTTGCTCTGGAACGGTGTGCCGCGCTGGGCGAGCCACTTTGTCTGCGGTCTCATTATTTTGGCAATCATACCGGGTTTATTTGCTGACTCCCCCAATCTGAAGTTGTGGCTCTCGAACTTCGCCAAGATCTACATGGTGATTGCCGGGTTCTTTATTTTCGATGCCATCCTCAATACGGGGAAAGGAGTTTACCAGCGCACTGAAATGTCTCGGAAATTCCCGGTGACGAGTTTTCTGCAACTGAGTAAGACCATCGGTATCCTGGTGGCGATCATTCTTGCGGTATCGATTGTGGCCGGTCGTTCCCCGTTGGCTTTGATCGCCGGTCTCGGAGTTATGGCCTCGGTGTTGATGCTGGTGTTTAAAGATCCGATCCTCGGTTTCGTCGCCGGGATCCAACTGGCGGCAAATAAAATGATTGCCCCGGGAGACTGGATTGAGATGCCGAAGTACAACGCAGATGGTGATGTGATTGATGTGGGGATGACCACTGTGAAGATCCAGAATTTTGATAAAACGATCACCACAGTGCCCACTCAGGCCCTGATCAGTGATTCTTTTAAGAACTGGCGTTCCATGCAGGAAGCCGGGGGCCGTCGTATCAAACGGTGTATCCACATCGATGTGCGGACCATAAAGATCTGCAATGATTGGCTGCTGAAGACCTGCGGGGAGATGCAATTGATCACTGAGTTTGTCGATGCGAAGCGGAAGGAAGTGACTGAATGGAATGAGGAAAACGGCGCTGACCCGGTGAATAAGATCAACGGCCGTCAGTTGACCAATCTCGGGATGTTCCGTGCCTACATCGAGGCGTATCTGGAATACAATCCGGAAATCAATCACGATCTGACGATGATGGTCCGTCAGCTTCAGCCGACCGATTTAGGAATGCCGCTGGAGATCTACTGTTTCACGAAGACAACCAATTGGGGCGAATACGAAGCGGTTCAAGCTGACCTGTTTGATCATTTGATCGTGGCGGCCAAAGAATTCGAGCTCGAGATATTCCAGCGTCCGGTCAAGCTCGACACCGAGACGGTGGTGAATATGTATGGCGGGAGGCTCGATCAGGCGCACGCTCAGTAGTGGCGTGCGCTTCACTGAAGAGGGATCAACCGTTATTCGCCTTCGAACAAAAATCCGGTGAGCGGACTGGTCGCTGCGGCGGAGAGTTTACGCTCCGGGATGCCGCATTCGAAGGCCATGCGACCGGCTTCGACGCCCATTTTGAAGGCGGTCGCCATTTGCACGGGATCACCTGCAATGGCAATTGCAGTGTTCACCAGCACGGCGTCGGCTCCCATTTCAAGGGCTTCCGCGGCGTGGCTGGGGGCGCCCAGGCCGGCATCGACCACGACGGGAACGGTGGCTTGATCCAATATGATTTCTATCTGGCGCTTTGTCTCGATGCCCTGATTTGATCCGATTGGCGCGCCGAGGGGCATGACTGTTGCCGTTCCGACATCCTGTAATCGCTTCGCCAAAACAGGGTCGGCATTGATGTATGGCAAAACGGTGAAGCCTTCTTTCACAAGAATCTCAGCCGCTGCGAGAGTTTCGATGGGGTCGGGCAACAGGTATTTCGGGTCGGGGTGGATCTCGAGCTTCACCCACTTGGGAAGGCCGGCCGTGGCCGCAAGTCGGGCGAGGCGGACAGCTTCATCTGCGTTCATCGCACCGCTGGTGTTGGGCAGAATGAGGTATTTATCGCCATCGATAAAATCGAGGATGTTGGCGAAAGGGTCGTGCTTTCCGGAGAGATCAGCACGGCGCAAGGCAACCGTTACGATCTCAGTTCCGGAAGCAGCGAGGGCATCCCTCATGGATTCGTTGGACGAGAATTTTCCGGTTCCCACCATGAGGCGGGAATCGAAGGTGCGATCGGCGATTTTAAGGGGCGTAGACACGGGGCGAAAATCGGGGATAAGTGAAGATTATAAAGGGCAAATATTTAAAAATGAACCTTTAAAAAATCAGGGTTCTGACCGGTTGCCAATCATCATGAGGCCCGCCGAAGCAATCCCGAGGATCGCCATTCCGATCCACAGGGTGTTCGGCGAGTGTTTGAACAAATAGAGTCCGATACCGGGAGCGGCGGCGTGACCCAGGTTCCACGTCAATCCAACGGCGGCGTTGTAACGGCCCCTCATATTTTCCGGAGCCAACTCTGCGGTGTAAGCTCCCGCAACCGGCATTGAGATCATTTCCCCGAAGGTGAAAATGAGAAGGGCAACGGCCAGAACGATCCACCCCGAGGCGAATCCGCAGATCGATACCCCCAGCCCACAGAGGAGGAACCCCAGCCCGATGACGTAGCGCGGTTTTCGTTTTCTGCCGAGCTGGCTGATGGGGATTTCGAGAAAGGCAATAAGCAAGCCGTTCCCCGCCATAAGCCAACCGTATACGGTGGTGCTGTAGCCGAGGTCCAATGTGAGGAGGGCGACTGAGCTTCCCCACTGAAAGAAACTGGCGACGGCCAGCATGTTTGCGAAGAAGAATGCGAGAAAGCGGCGGTTCGCAAGCATACTCCGCAAGGCCGGTGCCCAGCGACTGAGGTTGGATGTGGTGCGTACGCCGTGTGGTAAAAGAAAGTAGGCTATGATTCCGTAGGTGATGGAGGTGGTGGCGTCGCCGATGAAAAGCCATTTGTAGCCGATCTCAGCGAGAAAGCCTCCAACAGCCATACCGCAGGCAAAACCAAGGTTGATGGCCCAACGCACAACGGCATAGGCGGTGACGCGGCGATCTGCCGGAACCACATCTGCCAGCAATGAGCTTGCTGCGGGGTGATACATCCCGTGGGTCAATCCTGAGAGAAACACCGCCAGAATGAGGGTATTAAACGTGTCAGCCTGCCACAGAATAAGCATAGAGAGGCCACCGGAAATAAGTGCGAGCGACATGGTGTTTTTCCGACCGATGAGATCGGAAAGTCGACCGCCCATGATCATGGCTCCAATTCCGCCTGCCGCCCAGAAGGCGAAGACCCAGGCGGACTGTCCCACCGTGTAACCGGAGTTGTTTAGGTAGAGCGTGAGAAACGGAACCACGAAAGTTCCGAACCGGTGGATGAAGACTCCAAAGAACAACACCCAGACCACACGCGGCAGGGCACGAATTTGCTCGAGGGTCGATTCACTGGAGATCGATCCTGTTTCGCTGCGATTATTGACTGGGGATTTTTTCATGGCAGAAAACAAAAAAGCCCTGCTCGTTTTGAAACGAACAGGGCTTTAGAGAAACTTGTTTTGGAAACTTATTTAGTGGAAATCAGAGATCAAAAAGGTTGTCTGTTAAAGCCGTGTTCGCCGGTGCTCGCATCACAAGGGAATAGAGTGCGGGAGAAGTCTGCACTCGTGCCCAATCCAAACCTGCAAGGCGGTCGGAGTGTTTGAGCATAGAGACGAGACATTTCATGATCTTAGGCTAACGCTCGGTTGCCCAAATCATTTGGCAACCGGAAAAACGGTTTCCACGAATCAACAGGGTCTACTCAATGAACAGACCCTGTTGGATCGCAAACTCTCAAAAAAATCAGCGTTTTCTGGCTGTTTTCTTTTTAGCCGGGGCCTTTTTCTTAGGGGCGGCTTTCTTCTTTACTGCGGCCTTCTTTTTAGCCGGAGCTTTCTTCTTAGGCGCAGCCTTTTTCTTCACGGCAGCTTTCTTTTTGGCTGGAGCTTTTTTCTTAGCGGGAGCCTTTTTCTTCACTGCGGCTTTCTTTTTAGCCGGGGCCTTTTTCTTGGGCGCAGCTTTCTTCTTCACTGCGGCCTTCTTTTTGGCCGGAGCTTTCTTCTTAGCGGGAGCCTTTTTCTTCACGGCCGCTTTTTTCTTAACAGCAGCCTTTTTCTTTACGGCGGCTTTCTTTTTAGCCGGAGCCTTTTTCTTAGGTGCAGCTTTCTTCTTCACTGCCGCCTTTTTCTTTGGCGCAGCTTTTTTGGCGGCAGCCTTCTTTTTTGATTTAGCCATGGGTTTAGGTGTTACTTTCGTTTTTGCTTTGCTCGCTTGTTTAGCGTTGGAAGACGCAGACTCAGCGGCGACCTCCAATTCCGCTTTCGGAATTCGTACAACCCGGTTGACCGGATTTTTTGTAAGAATGTTTCCTGCAGCTCCGCGGCCTTTGACAGCCAGTTCGCTGAAATCAAAATCGATCGTGACATTTCGCAAGCGAAGCGCCGGATTCAAATGAACACGGACGATGATGTTGGCTTCTTCCTCCGTATCGTGTTCCGAGAACCACAAAACGCGGGTGCCCGCGGTCCCCTTGGTCAGTTCATAGAGTTTCTCCCGCGTCACACCAGCGACCTGAAACCGCTTGGCCATGGCTCGTCCGCCACGCCCGTCCCGGTAAATCATGTTGTAGTATTTCGGCTCGTCTTTCTTGAAGACATTAATGTGAATATTGTCTTTACCGATGAAGACTTTGTCGGCGATTTTAACAACCCTCATGCTTCCGTCTCTGGAGAATGCAATGATATCGTCCATCCTCGAGCACTTGCAGATGGACTCTTCACGCTTCATCGAATATCCGGCAAAGCCCTCTTTTCGATTCACATAGAGTGTGTCGTTGGCGATCACGACCTCTTTGGCTTCGACTTTATCAAAGGTTAAGAGTTCGCCATCTTCATCATGGATCTCTGTCCGCCGGAGACGGTCTTTCCCGTATTTTTCTTTGAGATTCTCGAACCAGCGGATGGCGTAGGCAGTGAGTCGACGCAGGTTTCGTTTTGTCTCTTTGATCTTGTCTTCGATGCCGCGCAGATATTCATCTGCCTTGAAGGCATCGTATTTTGAGATCCTCTTAATTTTTATCTCGGTGAGGCGAACGATGTCGTCATCGGTCACTTCGCGTTGCAGGAGATTCAAGTAAGGACGCAGACCTTTCCAAATTTCGTCGATCACGGCTTCCCACGTTTCGCACTCTTCAATGCGACGGTAGATTCGCTTCTCGATGAAGATTTTCTCGAGACTGGAAAAATGCCATTTCTCCTCAAGCTCATGTAGCTGGATTTCCAGTTCCTGTTTCAGGAGAGCTTTGGTCTGCTTGACGTTGTGTTTGAGGATCTCTGAAATTCCGAGGAAGCGGGGCCTGTTGTCTTCGATGACGCAGGCATTGGGTGAGATGCTGACCTCGCAGTCAGTAAAAGCGTAGAGCGCGGGGAGTGCCTGGTCGGCATTGATTCCGGCGGGCAGGTAAATGTTCAGTTCGACCTCTGCTGCAGTTGTGTCTTCGATCCTGGAAATGCGAACTTTGCCCTGGTCATTGGCTTTAACAATCGAATCCATCAGTCCCTCAGCGGTGGTGCCGAAGGGGATCTCGCGGATCACAAGCTGACGGGCTTTTACTTTTTCGATTCTGGCGCGGACCCGGATTTTCCCACCGCGAAGCCCATCGTTGTAGTTGGAAACATCGGCGATTCCGCCCTGAACAAAATCGGGGTAGAGTTCAAACTCTTCTTTTTTGAGGTGCTTGATTGCAGCATCGATCACTTCATTGAAGTTGTGCGGCAACATTTTGCAGGCAAGACCAACCGCGATCCCTTCCGCGCCATGGGTAAGAAGAATGGGGAACTTGGATGGAAGGGTGACGGGTTCTTTATTTCTTCCGTCGTAACTGGCCGCCCATGTTGTTGTCTTCGGATTGAAGAGAATGTCGTTGGCAAACTTTGAAAGCCGCACTTCGATGTATCGGGGAGCCGCAGCGCGGTCACCGGTAAGAATGTTTCCCCAGTTACCCTGGGTATCCATGACGAGCTCTTTCTGGCCCATGTTCACGAGGGCATCACCGATGGCCTGGTCACCATGGGGATGATACTGCATGGTGTGACCGATGATGTTCGCCACTTTGTTAAAACGACCGTCGTCCTTTTCTTTGAGAGAGTGAAGGATTCTTCGTTGTACGGGTTTCAATCCGTCATTAATATGAGGAACGGCGCGCTCGAGAATAACGTAACTGGCATAGTCGAGAAACCAGTCAGAGTACATTCCCTTCAACGGGGTCGGCGAGGTCACTGGGAGATCTGAATCAGAATCGGACGGCATATAAGCAGGGGTCGCGTTCTCTTAAGCATGCATTGTTAGCACAAGGGAGATGCTTAAGAAAGACGAAATAATAAGGTCTGGCAATTCCGTTTTCTCTTCGCCTGCAAGGAGTGGTGGAGCGGGAGGAGGGGGGATGGTGATATATCGACATTGCTGTGCTTCTTCCGATGCGCTTGTAGGAAGTGAGAGGTGTTTTTGGAGTAGTGTCAGGGTTAGCTCGATGAAGGGTGGTCGAACCGGCTGAAAAGGCAGGGTGGAGTTTGCCTTGAAGAGGTCTTCAAAACGGGCGAATGACTGGGCGCATGATTACTCTTGCTGATATCGAAGAAGCTCGGAGACGTATTGAAGGAGTTGCTGTCCGGACGCCATTGATCGGGCATCCCGTGCAGGAAGAGGGATGCGAAATTTATTTCAAAGCCGAGAACCTTCAGCCTGTGGGTGCTTTCAAATTACGGGGAGCCTTTAACAAGATCGCATCGCTCACCGAAGAGGAACGGTCGAGAGGAGTGATTGCATTTTCAAGCGGCAACCATGCCCAGGGAGTTGTCTACGGAGCAAAGGCACTGGGGGTTCGGTCGACGATAGTGATGCCGGCGACGGCACCGGAAGTGAAGATTCGTAACACCCGGGCGATGGGTGGTGAGGTGATATTGCTCGAGCACGGAACCGAAAAGGACTGGGCGGTTGAAGCCGGACGGTTGGCTGAGGTAAATGGATTTGTAATGATTCCGCCTTTCAATGATGAGACGATTGTTGCCGGGCAGGCTACGGCGGGCTTGGAGATTCTTGAGGAGTGTCCCGATGTTGAAACCGTCCTGGTGCCTGTCGGTGGTGGCGGGTTGCTGAGCGGAGTGGCGGCAGCGGTGAAGCTGAGCCGACCTGAGGTGAAAGTGATCGGAGTTGAGCCTGAATTTGCGGCGGATGCGCAGGCCAGTTTTCGAGCGGGGGAAATCGTGGAGTGGTCTCAGGATGAAACACGCCGAACCATCGCCGATGGGATGCGGGCAACGAAAATCGGACCGGTGACTTTTGAGCACATCCGTGAATTCGTGGATGACATCGTCACTGTCAGCGAAGAGGAGATCCGTGAAGCCATGCGGCGATTGATACTCGATGTGAAGCTGGTCGCTGAGCCGAGTGGAGCTGTCACTTACGCCGCTTTCCTCAATCGAAGGAGTGATCTCCCTCAATCAAGGAAGACCGTTGCTATCATTAGCGGGGGCAATGTCGAGCCGTCGCTGCTGGCAGAAATATTGGCGGGCTGAAGTTTTAGGAAGTGGGTGGGGTTATCCCAGGGCTTTCAACATCGCTTTCTCCACGAGAATTGTAGCCAGCTCTTCCGTGGCTTCATCAAGAGCGGTATTTGCTTTTTTAAGCCGGTTCACGTCCTGCGGATCGCAAGAGAGGGCGGAACGAACTTCTTCCATGGCCGATTGAATGGTTGCCAGTTCTTCAACTGATAACTCATCACCTGCCTGTGAGATTGCCTGTTCGACAGCGGGTATGAGTTCGTCACTCTTCAACTTGGCTTCTGTCCAAATTCGTTCGCTCATGTCGTCGAACGCGAAATCGACAGACTCACTGATCATTGCTTCGACCGCCTTGTCGTCGACATCCACGGCAGAGTTTTTGATCTCCAGAATTCGATCTTCACCGGTGTTCGTATCCCGGGTCAGGACACTGAGGATTCCGTTTTCATCGATGGAAAACTGAACGCCAACCCGCGCAGAACCTTTGGCGCCCGGCTCGAAGTCCAGCTCGATTCTCCCAAGCTCCCAGTTGTCTTTTGCCATCTCGCGTTCGCCCTGAAGAACTCGAACAAGCATGGACTTTTGATCGCTGACCGCATTGGTGAATAACTCTCCGGCTTTTGCGGGAATGGTGGTGTTACGCGGAATGATAACGTTCATCAATCCTCCGAAGGTTTCGATCCCGAGAGAGAGAGGGGTCACATCAAGAAGCACAACCTGCTGAACGCGTCCGCAAAGAATGCCGGCCTGGATGGCTGCACCCAGCGCGATGGCTTCGTCCGGGTTTTGCGAGGTGTTAGGCTCCATGCTGAACCACTCACCGACCATTTTTCTAACGAGAGGGATTCTTGTCGAGCCCCCTACAAGAATGACTTGATCGAGAGGCTCTGAGTGATCGTATTCCGCGAGCGCACGCTTGCAGAAACTCCGGGTTCTTTCGATGACCGGGCGGGCAACTTTTTCGAAATCACTCCGGGTGATTTCAAGTTCGAAACTGTTGGTGCCGTCAAAGAACGGAAGGCGGATGCCGGCGGATTCCGCATCTGAGAGTTGTTCTTTTGCTTCACGTGCGGCGGCCAGCAGTTTGGTGCGTTCTTCGTTCGAGAGATCGGTTCCAATGCCGAGTTTGTCCGCGATATAATTAGCGAGAGCGGCGTCGATGTCGTCTCCACCGAGTTGAGTGTCTCCCGCAGTCGATATCACCTGAAAGACACCATCCCGCAATTCGAGAAGCGATAGATCGAAAGTGCCGCCGCCAAAGTCGTAGACGGCAACGCGGGAATTATCATCGAGTTTGTCGAGGCCATAAGCCAGAGCCGCTGCGGTCGGCTCGTTGATGATACGCTCAACCGAGAGGCCGGCGAGTTCACCCGCCCGCTTGGTGGCATTCCGCTGAGCATCGTTGAAGTAGGCGGGAACTGTGATGACTGCGCGATTAACGGTTTCTTCGAGGGCAAACTCCGCCGTTGCTTTCAATTGCTTCAGGATTTCCGATGAAATTACTTCAGGTAGCAGGATTTCCCCGCCGACATTAACCGCAGCCCACCCGTCCGCTGATGAAACGATCTGGAAAGGAGTGGCGCTCTTTTCTTCATTGGAAATCTCGTCATACCTTCGACCCATGAGTCGTTTGATTGAGGCGAAGGTGGTGTCGGGAGCTACTGATGCCATCCGGCGGGCTGGTTCCCCGACGATAGGCGAGCCGCCTGCGGCACAATGAACGATGGACGGCAATATGCGGTTACCCTGATCGTCAGCGAGTAGAATAGGAAAGCCTGAATCAACCACGCCCACGAGAGAGTGAGTGGTACCGAGGTCGATTCCGATGATGTTTTCTTCAGTCATTTTGCAGGACAGTAACACAGTCACCGGCGATGGCAGATTTCAGATGGGAAAGTTGGATCAAATAATAATAAGTTTTCTGAAATGTAGTAATTTCGGTGAAATGGCATCATCCGGTCTCTGTTTGTTTCTTATTCCCGAAGTGACAATCTATCGCCTGAAGAAGGACCTTTGACCGGTTGAATTCGCTTAAAGGTGTATTTAAAATAATGCTTTAATCGCCATTGAATGATTCGTGCTTTTGTAACCGCAGCTCTCCTCCTTGCCACCTCAGTGTTGGCATTCGAACCGTCGTTCGAGCGCGCGCCGACGAATTACTCGGAGACCAAGGCGCAGTCACCAGTGACTGAAATCGCTGAGCGGTTGGCTAACGGGAAACTGCGCTTCGATGGGAAGACGGATCAGGACGTGCTTGCGCAGGTGCTTGAAGAGCTTGATGTCCCCGTTGAATCTCAGGTCCTGGTTTATTCAAAAACCAGTGCGCAGAACAGCCACATTTCCCCGCGTACTCCCCGTGCGATCTACTTTTCGGACAATGCCTACGTTGGTTGGGTTCAAGGCGGAAACATCGAGACCATGACGTTCGATGAAAAGCTGGGACCGGTGTTTCATTTGATCCACATGCGAGACCGTGATCCGGACGGAACTCTCAATATTACCCGTGAGCGGAGTTGTCTGAATTGCCATGCGGGATCCGCGACGCGGGATTTCCCGGGAGGCCTCGTTCGCTCAGTTTATCCATCCGAAGACGGTCAGCCTATCTTCCATGCCGGCACTTTTCGCACCGACGACAGCAGTCCTATTTCAGAGCGCTGGGGCGGGTGGTATGTCACCGGTACGTCAGGAAAACAGACCCACCTCGGGAATATCATCGCTTCGGAATCAGATGACCGCGAGGTCTCGATCGAGAAACTCGACACTCCGATGCCCTTCGACGAGAAACCCTATCTCGCCGGGGGATCGAGCGATATCGTCGCCCTGATGGTTCTCGAACATCAGATCTCCGTTCAAAATGTGATCGCCCAAGCCAACATCGTCACCCGTCAAACTCTGCACAGGCATCGTGAAATGAGGAAGGCATTCGGCGAATCCGTCAGCCAGCCTTTGTCTGAAACCAATCAGCATGTGCTCGAGGGACAGGCGGAAAAGGTGGTCGCCGCCCTGCTTTTCAAAGACGAATTCACCATGACAAATGATGGCGTCGACGGTGCGCTCGATTTCCAGAAAGCCTTTCAAGCAAATTCCATAAAGGACAGCGAGCTCAGGTCACTCAAGGATCTGCGACTGCTTGAACGCCTCTTCAAATATCGCTGCAGTTACGCGATTTATTCAGATCCCTTTAGCCATCTTCCGACCGAAATTAAATCGCTCGTCCTCGAGCAGTTGAACGGCATTCTGACCGACGCACCTGCGTGGCCGGAATACAGCTATCTCACCAGCAGCGAGCGGAAGCGTATCCTGAATATCCTCGAAGAAACGCTTCCGGGTTGGCCGGTGAAATCTCAGGGGTGAGACTTCCCTCTCAGGGTTTTCAGGCTCGAAGCAATCGCCTCTTGGCGTAGCCGTGGGCCTGCATTGCTGAGAGGATGTGGCAGACCCAGCCGAGGAATCCTCCGCTGCCAATCCACAATCCGGGAGTGATGATGAACCAGAAGATCGCCCAGAAGAAGCGGCCGTTGTAAACCTGACCGAGGCCGGGCAACAGGGCGCTCAAAACCGCGGCTGTGCCGGGACTCTTCACCTTTGCCTCTTCATGAGATTCACGTGGCATAGTAAGTTCGTTTTCTTTCATTGGCGTCATTTTAGACGCCGGGGTGTTTTCCACTATTACAAACCCGGGGGCGCTTTGTAGCGAACGTTTACGAACTTTACTTCGCAAAAACCGATTCCACCCAGTCCACAATCGGAGCGGGATCATGCAACGAATGAGGATGATGCTGACACGTTGCTTTCACAATCACAGTGATGGGGCCGCCGAGTTCCCGGTATCGCTTCTCCAAAATGCCAGAGTTCTCGGAAAAAGGCACCACCGTGTCAGCTCCGCCACACACCGTTAAGACCGGGACCTTGGCGTCTGCCAGTGGCTTCAGGTTGTCGAGCGGTCCTTTCCATGAATCCGCTGTCTCCCCGGTCAAATTGTGCGCAGTCAGGCATAATTCCCAGGTCTTCCCACCGCCCGGCTTGGGCCATGAATGAATATCGAGCACCGGCGCATCGATATAAATGCCGGAAACTTTATCGGTGTTCGCGATCGCCCAGTTGGTGGCGGGGAGCCCGCCGCGGCTGAAGCCTTCCATGATTGGTTTGGCGTTCAAGCCTACTTTCTCCGTGACGTGCTTGTAGAATTCGTCAAACGCCGACATAGCCTTCGGGCCGCCGAATTCATTCGCCACATCGATCCAGGCAATGTGCCATCCCTTTGCGAGCAGAGCTTCGTCGGCAGAGGGGAATGCTCCGTAGAATCTCGTCCGCCACATCCACGGATTACCCGGCGCAGCCTTCTCAGGCCGGGTCACCAGAGCTTTGCGGCCACCAATTTCAAACCGATCGGTTTGATAGGCATTCAGTCCCTTGCGGGGCTGACCTCCCGGGAGCCCCGTGACCTTCCGAATCTTGTGAGTGTTGGTGTCGCCGATGTAAAGGTCGCCCGAAATTGGATCGATTCCCACACCATGCAGTCGATCCATCTGACATTTCAACGGATCCCCGGAGTCAGGGCCGTCCCCCTTTTTGCCATCACCGGCGATGAGGTCGAGTGTTGGTGGCGAGTTCTTCAAGTTGATGGCACGCACCGTGTGCGATTCAGTATCCGCCAGATAAATCAGTGATCCGTCAGGTGATACGGCCACACCTTTCGGGCCGGAAAGCGTGGCTTCTTTAGCCGGGCCACCGTTTCCGGTAAACCCGGATTTCCCCGTCCCTGCCATGTGATGCAGCGTTCCCGCTTTCATGTCGATTTTGTAGATGGCGTTGCCCTCACGCAGAGCCAGCCAGAGATTGCCGTCAGGATCACGGTCCAGGGCACGCGGTCCTTTCAAAGGCGTTTCCGGACTCACCTTGGCACCGTCTTCAGTCTTTTCCTTTTTCCCGTTACCGCACCACGTATCGATCTTGCCGCTATCGAGGTCCACGACCCGGATGCGATGATTGCCAATATCACAGATAAATAAACGCTCAGCAGTGTCATCAAAGACGATTGAGTGAGGACGATTGAATTTCGCCTCTGTGGCTGGTCCGCCGTCCCCGGCAAATCCCGTCTCACCCGTTCCGGCCACGGTTTCGATGTTTCCCGTTTTGGCGACGAGCTTGCGAATCACATGATTCCTCATCTCCACCCAATAGAGGTCCCCGTTGGGATGAAAGCGGACTTCATAGGGCTCAAACAAATCCGCCTTGGTGGCCGGGCCACCGTCGCCGGAATATCCCGACTTCCCTGTTCCTGCGACGGTTGAAATCGTGCCGCCTTTTCGCGTAATCTTGCGAACGGTGTGATTCCCGGTGTCGCAAAAGTAGATGTCGCCGTCAGGACCGACGATCACGCCAAAAGTCTGGTTACATGCCGCCTCAATGGCTTTTCCACCATCTCCGGTATTGGCCTGGGTGCCGTTTCCGGCGACTGTTGATATTTGTTCCGCTGCAAAAACGGGCAGCGCAAAGAGGGCAAGAAAAAGTGGGGTCAGCGTTTTCATCAAGGGCAGGACTCTCCCGATTTACCTGCTGAAACGCAATTAAAATCTGGCCGCGATGAGTGAACTATTTCTTCGGATCAATCGAGAATTCATAAATCTTCTCCGTAGTGACCACTTCAAAGGAGTCTCCCTGCAATCCCGGCGCGATGCACAGCGGATTCTGTGTCGATTCAAACTGGAAACTGGACTCGAAAGTAATCCCGCTATTCTCGACCTTGTAAATCCCGACACGCTCTTCGCCGGCAACCACCAGATAGTTTGACGGCGTGAAAGCGACTCTAACATTGGTATACTCCTGAGGCAGAATGTCATGTTCATCCCAATGATTGAGCCCGTGAACAACGGCAACTCCATTCGTCATCCCAACAGCAATCAGCGAGGTGGCAGACTTGAAAGCCGGCATAACCGCCAGCTCAGTGATGTTATCGGGGAGCGAGAGAGCCGCGAACTGATCCTTATACCAGCGGTAAAGATGTTGGCCTGCCGCGAAGAACACCTGACCGCGCGTCACCACCAGGGGCATCATATTGTGCTTCTCAAACAAATCTGCCGGGGCGTTGGCGAAATGATAAGTGGCCCGAATCTCACCCCGATAAGAGGACTCGAGCGACACTTCGCTCATTCCGGCATTGTTAACCAGTTTCAGCTTCCAGAGCAGCCCGTCATCATTCGACCCGAACCCCAGCGTCCTTGTGCGGAAACTTTCATTGTTCCCGATCTCGATCCCGCTTCCTGAACCGCATTTCTGAAAGGGGAACTCAGTTTGAAGTGAGTTCGTGACCACAATTGCCACCTTCGACATCCGCATCATCGAAATCACCGGCGTCAGCTTAAATGAATCCTGCGTGGAATAGGGATGATAGGCGTCGGGGAAATTCCATTGCATGGAAGTGATCAGCCCCTCACGCGGAGTGTGTGTCACGGTGAGACCCTTCTTCTCTTCGATCTTTGCCACAAACAAACCGCCATCAAAAGCGCATGCCGCGATGGCTTTGGCCGGAGTCCGCCGGGTGGCTCGTTCCGATTTCCTGGTCAGGCTCACCGATTCACGGCCAGTCAGTCCGGGCTTTGCCAAAGGCTGTTTCTCCAATCGGGCCTTTTGTTCTCCAAACCTCCGCGCGTCCCGACGCAGCAGCCGGTCCGATGGATCCAGATCCGGCAGCAGATCCAGAATCGGTCGCCGCTTCCGGGGGGCTTTGCTCAGCTCCTGACCCGCGACCACACGGGCAGAATCGGCCGCCTGTTCCCCGATTTCAGGAATTGGGTAAGCCTTCTTCTGGTGAATCAACTCAGCCACCAACGTCCGGTTCGTGATCGCACTCCAGGGCATCTCCGTCAGAACTTTGATGCGTTGCGACGCCCGCTCATGCTCTCCGAGCTCGGCAGTCAGCATGAACTCATGTCGCAGACATTCGCCTGCCGATTTGGATGCGGGCCAGGCTTCATTGTAAATCCTGAGCGCCTGCAAATCATCATTCAACCCCTCGCGGGAAATGCGCGCGGCGTCGAGAGGACGATCTGCTTTCAGATGAATCTCCAGCGCCGTTACATACTCCTCGCGTGCTTCCCGCTCCCGTCCCAGTTGACGAAACAGCTCAGCGAGCACTTCATGCTTCTCCAATTCGCGATACAACCTCACCGCTTCTTCGATCAACCCCGCTTTCCGAAAACACTCCGCCGCTTTTTCGCGGTTGTTCATCTTCTTCTCATAGAGAACCGCGGCTTCTTTGAAAAATCCGCCCTGTTCCAGCGCATTAGCCGCCGCGTTAAAATCCCCCAGTAGCTTTCCGAAAATGTAAGCCGCCCGACGATAGCGTCCCAGCCGTAGCTCGCGATTGGCTGCCTCTCGATACGATTGCTGAAGCTTCCAATATTGATCACCCCCCACATTCCAGGGAGACACCGCCTCTCCGGATCCAAACAGATCGCTCAGGTTGAAGTTTACGTTTTGCAGCCCCAGCGATCCCCCCGGCGGAGCGACTCCGCGTCCCTCTTCAGAACCCGTCAGCGGCAGGGCAAACTTCAGCGCCTTGTCAGGATCCTTCTTCATCAATTCAAGCAACCGGTCGAGCTCCCGGTTCTGGCTTTGCATCAGGTCATCAAGTTTCCCTCCGGCCCAGCTGCCGAGACGATTCACCCACGTCGGAGCACTGGCGGTTTTCGGGCGACTTTCGACAAATTTAAGCAGGGCTTTGAGAAATGCCTTTTTCGGGAGAGATGCCAGATCTTTGATCCCGTTGCCCGTGGTTGATTCCCCCTCTTTCTTCGGCAGATCGGATGGGTCGCCGCTGCCGATGTCTTCGCGGCCGGCATCCATCAGATTATCCGGATCAGGGATCTGCCAGACATCGATTCCCAGCAACCGCGGCAGAGTTTGCTCCGGCTCACGCGCCAGATTCCAGCCCCCGACCTTTTCGGTCAGCGGGGCAATCAACTGATGCATACCCAGTCCCTCGTCGAGGTCGAAGGCAATCCATCGAACCCCAGGTAGAAGAACCGCAAAGTCATGGGGGGCGAGTTTGGCCGCCTCCTCGTGGGAAAGCGGAAAGCTTAACGCCGCTTCATCCGGCACCAGTAAATTTCCGATCGCAGGGCGCAGCCCGAAGCCCCGTCCGCCGGAGTGATCCGGGATGTCCTTCTGCGGCGAATAAATCACCACCGCCTGTGGCAGTGGATTCGTGCGCGAAGTCGGTATCGGAAAAAAGCGCAGCTTCTCCTGATCACAGGGCCACTGCGTTGCCCTGGCAATCCAGTCGGCCACGTTTCCGGAACCGAGATACCACGCCGAGACCGCACCGACCGACTCGCGAGCCGGGGCAGGGGACTTCTTCAGGGTGATGGGCAGTTCAATGGACATTGGAAATTGGATCGTAGAAGGCGGATGCGTTCAGACGAAACTGTTCGAGATATTCTGCGATCTGCTTTGCCGGCGTCGCCTCATTTTCACCGATGAAATACCCGGCACCGAAGAATTCCCCGGTCGATGCCCAGCCTGACAGGATCCCCTGGTCCCGCAGGATAAATGTCAGATCAGGGACCCTGCTTGATGAACTCTTAAGGTGCACCATTCCCCGTGAATCCAGGAAAACTGTGCTGCCATCCTCGAGCTCAGCGACCTTCAGCGTATAACCGGTCGCCTCAACCTTAACGGTTTCGAAATCAAATTTCTGATACTGGCCGATCCCGGGAACAAGCTTGAAATGGGAATCCGCAATCAAAAGAATCTCCTGCTCGATCGTTCCCCGGGCCGGGACCAAACCGATGGCGGTGAGGGAGATGGAAACTCCCTTAAAGTTTTTCCGCAACGTCGGGACCAATCGAAAAACCTCGTTGTAACAGGGATCCCGCAGCGCGGTTACCGAATTCTGCTTACTGGCAATCCCCGCATCAAAATCCAGCGTCACATACTTGGGATGCGAGGTTACCGTATGGTAAGACACGCGGGAACCGCCGTTGGTAATAGAATGAAACTCTCTAACTCTCGGTAAACCTTCTGATGTGAAAGGGACCACCGGGTTTTCGTCCCCATCGACGCGATAAACCTGCCCGCTCTCAAGCAAGGCGAGCGGTTCATCGAACTGCGGACATTCAAACACGGCTTTAATGGAGCGATGCCCCGTCAGTTCAATCTTGGAGAACTCCAGACCCGGAGACACCGAAAGCGCATACCATTCCCCGCTCATGCGAACGAATCGACCAACCACGCGTTCGAGGTTTCGATCCAACAGGGTTTGATCGACGACCTGACCCTGTTGGATCGAATACTTGATGGCTTCCACTCCTGTCAGAAGGATGACGTGGCCCTTGTAGTAGACCGTGAACTGGTTGTCCCACGTCAAGCTTTCCTCAAAGATCGTCTGCTCGTGGGAATCGAGATCGATGGTGACAATCCGGATATCCTTTCCATTCCCGAAAACCAAAATCAGCTTTCGCAGGTCGGTGTCGATGGTGCCAAAGGTACAGATGCCATGAGTCGGTCGTGAATCGGAAAGCAGAATGGCTCCCTGGTTTGGATTGCGATAATGAAGCAGCAACCCGTCGGAGGTCATGGTGATTACGTCCCCGTCGTCGGAGATCCAGCAGTGATCTTCCTGGAGGGGATGCGCAAGCCGCAGCGGGAAATGTTCGAAAGCCAGAATGGCCGGCAAAGAGGGGTCGGCATTGTGCTTCCGTTTGCCGGGGCGATAAGAGGAACTCTGGTTCTTTGATCCGGTCGGGTTTGCCATGAGCCGGTCGAGATCCAGCTTGATCCGTCTCAACTCGCGGGTGCCACCACCAGTCATCAGCAAAAGGATCAGTTCACCCACGGTGTCGATCGTGAGAATGAAGAGCGGTGATTTCTCAGCTGCGCGATGAACCTGATTGATGAATGCCGGTTCGGTCAGGACGCGGGGATGGGTGATGAGGATGCGATCGCAATCCTCCGCATCTTTGGCGGAATCGAGAAATTCCGTGACGTGAGCCGTCGGATGAGAACCGGGGGCGAGTCGGGCCAATGCATCGCCCAGCCCCTCGCGGGAGCGGAAGTCAGCTCGCAGCAGCACCGAGTTGTCCGGTTGGGAAAAGTCGGTGTCGCTCGAAAATACATGAGCCGAGTCGGCCACTTCGATCGATGCCGCGAGCGCCAGCGCTGCAGAATGGGCAAAGGCGCGTGGAATTCCCCACAGGCGAATCCCGTTGTCGATAAAGAGGCGGCGTTCCCGTGGCGGTTGCTTCGGCGGCGATTCACGCCGCAGGTAAAGCGCTTCGTTGAGCGCCACCCGCACGGCGAGCACCTCATCATCCTGCGCCAGCTCGGTGAGCAGCAGTCTATCAAGATCGCCTTTGTTGGCGATGTCAGAAAATCCCCCGAGGGGCATGTCTTCAGGATCAGAAACGTCCCGCGGCACATTCAACATCCCGAGTAAGTCCCTCGCCACCCGGGCGATACCACTCAGTTCCGTTTCTTCCGGATCATCGATCAGTTCCCGGATCAGATTCCTTGCAGCGACCGCATCCGGCAGATCACCGGCGGCTTCTTCCGCAGGCAATGGCAGGGAATCGAGCCCGGTTTTCTCGCGGGATTCGAGCGAATCAATTTTCTGCAACACCGGCAATACCTCAAGCAGGTTCCGGATCGTTTGGACGAATGTCAGGGTGGGCGTGCGGGTAATTTTGACAGTTCCGATCTCAACACCTGCCGTCACGTTCGTCATATGTGAATTGCACAGACAGGTGACCATTTCACCCGAGACCTCAGGCTTAAAGTAAAAGGATTCGCCGGACGGATCCGTTATCAATCCGTAGTCGCAGCCGGCTTTGATAAATTTCCAATCACTCATCAAGTCCCGCTCCATGAGCCCAGTGAACGGTGCCTTCAAAATGTAATTTCCTTCCGAATTGAACTCTGCTTTTTCAATTCGATCCGCCAATCCCGTTGCAACCTCGCTGCTGCCCATGCTCCGCGACAGTCGATCCGCCTGCAAAGCTGAAAGGTTGTGGCCGTCATCTTCAAACAACACTTCCAGGATCGTCTGCTTGCGCTCGAGGCCCGGCTTTTCGTTAAAGAGTTCGTTGACCTTATCAAGACCGTTCAAGAGGGGGCGCACCCAGTCGGCGATGACATTGCCCGTGTTTCCGGGGAGCGGATTCTCATCGAGGGATTGCAGGTAGGTGGCAAAAAGTGACTTCCCGCCGTTGCTCTCGCGCCAGTTCTTGCGGCAGGCTGCCAGCACGAGAATCATCTCGGGAAAGGCCGGTAATCCATGCGGTTTCAGATGGCGGATACAGGCATCAATCTCTTCATGGAAAGCAATGGTCTCGCCGTTCCACCACGTCACCGTTTCGAGCCCATCGCTCCACTGCCAGAACGATTCGATATTTTCCGGAGCCAGGTAGGCGCATATTTGCTCGGTCGTCATGATGCGGTGAGCCGTGCGGCGGCCCTCGAGGCGGGGATAAAGTTTTCTGCCGCGATCCGCTCCACGATTCCCTTTTCAGAAATCAAGGCGATCTCGCCCGGCATCAGATTCAGCACTCGATTCAAGATCGCAGGCGCAATGGCTGGCTCGCAATGGAATCCGGCTTTCAAAGCGATGCCTTCCCGTTCGATCCACCCTTCGCCCGGGATCGCGGGGAGAGGATTTCCACGGACCAGCACCTCGGATTCCGAAGCCGCAAAGGTGAGGGGATGCAGCCGGATTTCCGGGGCTGTCTCCGAAAATTCCCGCCACGCCGTCAGCGAAATTCGCAGGAGGTTGACCGCTTCCGCTTTGCCACCACGAACAATGGAGACCGGTGCTTTGCCTCCCGTCTCGCCGGTGAGGTAGAGCGGCGTCATGGCCTCCGGCAGGATCAACTCCGACAGCGACGCCCAGTCAAAGTGCTCCGGCAGGCGGCGAGTGGGCAGCGCCGCATCGAGCGGGAACAGCCGGTTTTCGTCATCGATCCGATACAGCTCCAGAAACGGGAGCGAGAGAACTTTTTGTGACAGGGCATTTCCCCGCAGCCAGACGACATTTTCCACATCATCAAAAGCGGCCTGCACATGGTCATCCAGCCGAACCGAAGCGGCTCGACCGGCTGATTGGGGTGGCAGAATCGCGACCCACGGCGTTGACGATTTCCCGATCACGCTGACGTAGTTGAGGTGCCGAGACGCTCCCACAATTTGGCGATCGCCGCAGCCAGATAGCCGCGCTGCTCTTCGTTTTCGACCCACTCGACTCTCGATTCGAGTCGACTGAGCCGGTCTTTGGTGGTGGGATCGTCCAGTTCGTTTTCCAGCGCATTTACATCGTTCAGCAGCTGCTCACCATCCACCTTTTCTTCGGCGACAGCCCGTGGATGCGCTTCGGGATCTTCCGTGTCGGCAGCCAGCACTTCACCGACCACTGACTTCAGCAATTCCTGTTGCTCTTCCAGATCCCAGATAAACTGGAGCAGCCACAGATCGCTTCGCCGGGCTTCCATGCGACCGCATAGCAGTGCACTCGCGGCGATGAGACGTTGCAATTTCACCGCGCGACGATCCGAGATTTCAATCCCGATGGTGCGGAGACGTTTCACCAGCGCAAGATAATCCTGCCGAATTCCATCCAGAGAAACCTGCGGTAACAACGCCCGCAATTCCCGGATTTCCTGAGCGGTCACCGAGTCACCATCGCTCTGTGTCGGCACGGCCGATTCCAGTTTCCAGCCAGCCGTGAGGACATCCTCCAGTCGATCATCGGCCACGTTGTCACTTACGACCCGGAGCAAAAACCGGTCGAACAGAGCGCGCAAGGCTTCCTCCTCCGGGAGGTGATTGCTCGCCCCAACCGTCATGAGAAGCGGCAGTTTCAGGATTTCGCGGCCGCGACGCAGCTGGCGTTCGTTCAACACCGTGAGGAGACTGTTGAGGATGGCGCTGTTGGCATTGAGCAACTCATCGAGAAAGACGAGGTCCGCTTCCGGGAGCATGCCCTCCGTGTTGGTTTCCAGCGTTCCTTCGCGGAGCTTCCGAATGTCGAAAGGCCCAAAAAGCTCGTTGGGTTCCGTGAATCGCGTCAGGAGATATTCAAACGTATTGCCTTTCACGCGGCGACCCAGCTCATACACCAGCGCTGACTTCGCCGTTCCCGGCGGGCCCAGAATAAAGAGGTTTTCCCCGGCGACGAGGCAGATTCCCATGAGGTCAACGATCTCGTCTTTGCCGACGAAAGCGGATTTCATGGGGGCGAGGACCGCATCAAGCAGGCGTTTGCCGATGGCGAGTTCCGCAGGGGGAGGGGAGGAGGGCAGGTTAGGTTCCATTAAAAAGTATTCAGTATCACAAAGTGGAAATATCTGCCAGCCACGGGGCCAGCTGTTTTGGGAAATCTCCGACTGCGTGTTTCATCCGGGAATGAATGGTGGGGAATGCCGCCACGGTGCGTTCTTTCGTCGCGAATACGCGATCGATGAGGATTCCCGCGAGGCATTCGTGGGCGAGGACCGGAGCGAAATCTTCTTCGGTCCAACCCGCGTCAGTAATTCCGATTCCCGAGAGCGGCCAGGTTTTTGCCAATTCACGGATAGGCACGAGTAGCGGATCGCCTTCGGCCACCGCATTGGCCATTCGGAAAATCGCGGGCAGAAAACTGAGCACCACATCCGCGGACCAGATGTGAGAATGCGTCGGATTGATCAAAATCAGATCCCGTTTCGCGTATGACCATTCCTGCGTGATGACATCGGCCGGCAGTTCGCGAAAAACCGTGAACTGGGCGAGGCGACAGAGAGCGCCTGCTGCGGCATGAGCCATTTCGGGATCGAAATCGGGAGCGATTCCCGGCGCATGAAGTCTCCGCATCGCATCGTATTCCGCGAGTTTTTGGGCGGTCAATTCCGCCGGTTTACCCAGATCGCGAGGCGCATCAGCCGAGCGAAAAACGGGGCGTCCCGTTTCTGATAGCTCAGTCAGAAAGTCTCCAATAATCATGCAGGGAACCGTTCCTTTTTTAAGATCAACGCGCAATCGGAAAGGGCGAATCTCAAACGGTGATCGCAACAGAAAAGTCGAATTTCCAAAATCACAAGATAAATTGGGTTTTTTATAGCCGGTAACGGCCTTCGAATCGTTACAGAAGGCATTACCGGTACGAAAACGGGTTTCGAAACCGTTCGGAAAGCATCGTCGGGAGGTAAATGGGCACCGGAAGGTTTCAGAAAACATCACCCACAGGGTTGGGGGTTCCGGATGGGTTCGAGAGGACATTCCCGGAGGAAAACGCGGTTCGAAACGGTTCAGGGGGTCTTCTCCGGAGGAAAACAGGCATCGAAATGGCTCGGGAAGTGTGACCCGTCGGGGAAAGGGATTTGTAACGATGCCGAAGGGAACAACGGGCAGAAAGCGGAAGTCGAACGGTTGCTCCGGGAACCTGCGGTTTAAAAACGGGCTGAAAGTCCGTCCGCACAGAGCCCGGGGTTCAGCCCCGGGAATTGCGGAGAGTAAAAGGTGGCCTGAGAGGTCGCGCGTGAATTTGAGCACAAGGTGAGGTCAAGCTCGCGGCCGACCTTTCAGGCCGGAATGAAAATGAACGATCTACCGCGGGCCTGAAGGCCCGGGCTTTGTGCGCGCGACCTTTCAGGCTGCATCTGGTGCCGCGACTTTTGTGCGGCGACCTTTCGGTTTGTGTTCGTCTCTGGATTATTGTGCGCGCGGCTTAACCGGCCGCATCTGTTGCCTCGAATTTTGTGCGGCGACCTTTCGGTTCGTGTTCGTCCCTGAATTATCGTGCGGGCGGCTCAACCGGCCGCATCAGATGCCGCGGTTTTTGTGCGGCGACTTTTCGATTCGTGTTCGTCTCTGGATTATTGTGCGCGCGGCTTATCCGGTCGCATCTGGCGTGTTTGATTCAGTGATTCGCCGATGTCAGTTGTCGTTTCACTTGGGTGTTAGATGCGGGGGCATCAGTTGCGGTCAGGTACTATGTGTCATGGTTACTCCGGGAAACCCCGGCTTAAGAACGGGCTGAAGGCCCGTCCGCACAAAGCCCGGGGCTTCAGCCCCGGGAATGGCGGAGAGTAGAAGGCGGCCTGAAAGGTCGCGCGCGAGTCTCCGCACAAGGTGAAGTCATGATCGCGGCCGACCTTTCAGGCCGGAATGAAAATGAACGATCCTCCCCGGGCCTGAAGGCCCGGGCTTTGTGCGCGCGACCTTTCAGGCCGCATTTGTTGTCGCGACTTTTGTGTGGCGTTCTTTCCGGCCGCATCTGGTGCCGCGTTTTTTGTGCGGCGACCTTTCGGTTCGTGTTCGTCTCTGGATTATTGTGTGAGCGACCTTTTGGATTGTGTTCGTCTCTGGAATATCGTGCGGGCGGCTTAACCGGCCGCATCTGGTGCCGCGGTTTTTGTGCGGCGAACTTTTGCGTGTGATCTGGCACAGTCTCTTAATGCAAATCGATCAGACCCTGTTGGTTCGTCGATCAGACCCTGTTGGATCGTGAATGATCACAGAAACCTCTGCCAATAACCAACGTCGATCCATTGATCAAATTTGTGCCCGACTTCTTTGTAATGGGCAACTTTCTCGAACCTGAATTTCTCGTGCAGGGCGACGCTGGCGGCGTTGGGCAGGGCGACTCCGCCGATCACAGCGTGGATTCCGCCTTTCGCTTTCAGGATCTCGAAGAGAGCTTCGTAAAGCCGGGAACCCACGCCTTGCCCGGTCGTTTCGAAATCGAGATAAACGGAGGTTTCCACGGATTGTTGGTAGGCGATCCGCTCGTTCCATGGCCCGGCGTAGGCGTAGCCGTGTATCTTCTCTCCGGCTTCGGCGACGAGCCAGGGAAGGTCTGCGGCAGTCACTTTTTCAATCCGCCGGGCCATCTCTTCTCCGGTGACGGGTTCTTCCTCGAAGGAGATGACGGTGTTGAGAATGTAATGATTGTAGATCCGCGCGATCGCTTCTGTATCGTTCGCGCTAGCCGGCCGGATTGAAATGTCGTCCATCAAAGCGCCGATTTTATTTGGTGACCCACACGGGCGAGGACCACGCCATGTTTCCGTCGGTCTGTTCCACCCGTATGTAATAGCGGTTTTCTCCCTCCAACATGGCGTCGTCGGTGACGGTTTGCTCAAAGGCTGTGCTTGTGATTTGATCGAACACTTTCCAGTTTTTCTCGTTCCTGACGATGGTGACTCTTTTGAGCGGAGCGGTGCCGTCGACTTTAAACCATAGCTCGGGATCTTTTTCAGTCTTGATCTCTGAACCAAGGATCTCGCCGTTGCAGGTGAAGTTCAGGTAGATCTTGTCGGTCGCAGCAATGGTGCGCCGACTGTTGAACCCGGACACGATTCCTTCGCGGGTGAAGTCTTCGCAGAAAACGCCTCCGTAACTGACATGTTGGGAGATGTGATCGGAGCTGGCAAAGACGCCGAGCTTCAGGCCGAGGTCGAGTGCGTTCTGATAGGTGCCGGCGCTGTATTTGCCAAAATCCTCGACGGGAGCGGGCGGGGTGGCTTTGGCGTCTCCATTGATGGTGTAGCCTTCGGCGGGCCGGAGGCCAACGGTGGGTTGCGGGGCTCCAGCGCCTTCATAGCTGACTCGCGCGCCCTGAAAGATTTCGACGATGCCTTCGTTGGCGTATTCGAATTTGTCGTATTTCCCCCAGTCGGTTCCCATGCCGGTCGCGCCGGTGTGGCTGATCAGGGCAGTGGGTTTTCCGTAGCGTTTGATGACGTCCCACAGCTCGGGCGGGTTGATTTCGCCCACGCCGGGTTTCAACGGGAAGATGGAAGCCCAGGGGGAGGCGTTGTAATTCCGCCGCTGAATGTAAATGATGGGGCCGCCGCGCTGGGCAAAGACAACGTTGCGATGTCCCCACGGCCAACGCTGTTCGCGCTCATAGACGTAGAGGGAATTGAATTGTTCGGGGCTGTGAAGGGCATCGTGCTGGCGCTGGTTGTGCCACCACTCGTAGGGGTGATAAATCTTCCCGATGTCGGTGTGATCCGAGGTTCCGAGGAAGTCGAGTTTGGCAATGTCGTAGGCGTATCGAAAGTGCTCGACAATGCAGCCGTCGAATCCCGTCCGGCAGTTGGAGACGTCGGTGTGGCGATGGAGATCTCCCCAGTAAAGTCCGAGCTCTTTCCCTCCGGTTTTCCAGATGTGTCGATCGTCGGCCGGACGTTCCGGAGTTTTCTGAGAAGGGGAAAAGGGTTGGGCGCTGAAGTCTTTCGGCTCGCCGGGGGCCTTGGCATCGGGCAGCCCGGTTGCGGCGTCATAGGTGGCGAGGGTGATGCCTGCTTCCCCGTGGGCTTTGTTTTTTCGCAAGTCCGACGGCCAGCAGAACTGGATGTCGGTGCCGCCGTCGAGAAAGTGCATCCGTCGATCCTGACCGAAGGTGGCGTCGGCGACCTGCCGACGCGAAGTCCAGGTATTGGCGGCGACGTAATAACGGGTCATGGCGACGCTCCACCGGTTTTTGATAAAGTATCGATAGGCGATCCAGGGATTTCCTTTCTGATCAACTCCGATGGCGGGTAAGTTAACAGGGGAGCCGGCTTCGCCTGCGGGACCGGGTGGGATTTCTGTGAAGGTCCCGGTCTGGATGTCGAATTTCCCGAACATAATCTCTTTCTGCGCGTTGATGCCGGTGGCGTTTTCATGACCGCGGGCATCCAGCCCCCAGCGAATCCTGCCCCGCTCGCCGGCGATCCAGAAACCGCTTCTATCTTCGGTGGGCTTGATGGCGGCGCGCGCCTCGTAGCGTTCGGTGTGACCAATCTTGTGGGTCTCGACTTTTCCGTCGGGGCTTACCCGGGCAAGGTTGATGTTGAATTCATTCCCCCTGGATGTGTCGTAAGTGATCCAGGCATTGCCGTTGTTGTCGAAAGCGAGGCGGGGTTCCCAGCATCCCGAGCCATCGGTGGTGATGGGAAACTCCTTTGACCAACGACCATCGCCGTCATGGTAGTAACGGGCAAAAATCTGAGCATGACCGGCACGCATGGATTGCCACGCCACCCAGACGCGACCTTCAGAGTCGGTCCCCGCGTCGACAAATGCTTCAGCGGCATCGGTATTGGAAATTGTGATGGTTTTGCCAAGGACGCCTTTTTCTGTCCACTGCTTTGCGAGGAGATCCACGGTGTGGTCTTCGCTGTGGGTTTGCGGCCAGAAGGTCCAGACCGGGCCGTCTTTCTGTAGGGCAATCGCGGGAGGATGCAGGACGGCGGACTCTACCAGTGTGGCTACGGTATCGAGCTTTCCGTCGTTTTCTCGGACAAGACGGAGGGCGTCGGCTTTGGTGTCGTGATCGATGTGTGCGATGTAGATTTGACCTGATACGCTCCTCGCCGGCATGGGAAAGTCGATTTGATGACCTTCCTGGCGAAGGGTAAGGGGCGTGAATTTTGGTTCAAGAGCAGCCAGGGAGACTTCTTTGGCCGCTGCTTGTTTCTTCTTTTTGGGAGCGGGTTTGTCAGGCGTTTTTTGAGCGAAAGATGACGCTCCGAGGCTGACGATGGAGAGCGTGATGAGTAGTTTCCGGATCATGAGGGTGACAATGATGACGAAAAACGAAGGGCAGGGGAATCCCACGATCTGACTTTTTTTGTAAAAGAATTAAACAAAATAGATTCCGGGCTGCGTCTGCTAGAATGAACCCTCTTTAACCACCCGAAGATGCAGCGACCTGAACTCGAACGAATCTATGACGAACATGCGTCGTGTGCGTTTGCGATCTTCCGACGCTTCACTCACTGCGATGCGGATGCCCGCGATCTGCTGCAGGACTGGCTGGTGAAATTGGCGCGGGGTCTCGAGTCTTTGGCTGATATCGAAAATGAACGTGCCTATCTCATGAAGGTTGCCTACCGGCATGCGGTTGACTGGACGCGGCGGGTGGGTGTTCGCAAGCGGACGGTGGATGCGGCGTCGCAGGAGAAACTGGTGGAGCAGTTGTTTAAATCCGGTCCCAATCCGGATCGTGAGTATCTCCGCGAGTCGCTGGAAGACTCATTGTCAGAGCTTCCCCGCGAGCAACAGGTCGCGGTGCAGCTGCGGCTCTGGGAGGGACTTTCTTTTTCTGAAATCGGCGAGGTGATCGGCACGTCGACCAATACGGCGGCGAGTCGATATCGTTACGGAATCGAGAAGCTCCGTGAATCCCTCCGCCCTGTTTACGACGAATTTACCAATTGAAACCATGAAACCGAAACCAGATTTCGAGACTCCATTCGAAGATTCGCTTGCTGAATTTGAGCACGCTCCGTTGCCGGCTGAATGGAAGGCGGAGCTGATCGATAATGCGCTCTCTGAGGCGTCGGCCCGCAACGTTCTGCGGTTCCCGTCTTTCACCAAAGTCGCGATCGGAGCACTCGCGGCGTGCTGGGTGGCCATCTTTGTCCTGAATGTGATGACGCCGGATGATCCGGGTTCGTCGGGAGGGCAAGTCGCTCAGAAGACGGAGATCCCTGAGGGGAGTCTGCCGTTGTTGGTTCAATATTTTGAAAGTCGTAGATCACTGAACTCGAATTTCTAACCCCCGGGATATGAAGAAAAAATTGAAAAAAGTAGCGGTAGTCTTCGGAATTGTGATCGCCTCGTTGGTCACTTTGTATGTCCTGATTTGCAGTTGGGTGAATTGGTCGGGAGCCCGTGCCTGGGAGGATGCCAGAGCGAGGTTGGAGGCGGAAAATGTGGAGCTTGATTTCAGGAAGCTGCTTCCCGAAATGCCGCCGGAGGATCAGAACTTCGCTCGTGTCCCGCTGCTCGCTTCGCTGACTGATTTCACTCAGGATCGCCCGACTGATCTGAGTGAAATGTTTGAAAACAACGGGGAAATTATCTATGAGAATCCGAAGCTGCGGGATCGGGTGGTGGAACTCAAGCTGCCTGAGGTAAAGGATTTCAAGAAACCTTATCTACCGCTCTGGGAAGTAGCGAGGGAAGCCAACATGGAGAATGCCCCGGATATCAGGGGTTTGTTGAACGAGTTCGCACCGGAGATCGCTGAAATTGATGCCGCGGCGGAGCTGCCCTATGCTCAAATCAAATTAAACGTCGGGGAGACCTTTGCGGAGCATGTCTCTACAGTGTTGCCCTTCTTGCAGGAGTATCGTGAAATTCAGAAGGTGGAGACGCTTCGTGCCTGCCGGGCGATCGAGGCGGGAGATCGCAAGGAGGCGTTGTCGGCCCTGAAGGTTTCATTTCAACTGGGCCGTGCAAGTACCTCTCACGTGACTTTGATCGGGTATCTCGTGGGGCAGGCTCACTACTCGAATGCTTATTCGATCATCTGGCTGGGAATGAAAAAGAACCTGTGGGAGGAAGCTGACCTTGCCTGGATACAGGACGAGTTGTCGAAGCTCGATGTGCTGGGGGATCTCGAATACTCTTTGAACTTTGAGATGAGTTCATTTCAGATCGGGGCTGCTGATTTTATGAAATCTGTCAGTGTGGGTGACTCCCGGCATCTGGTGAAACTGGTGGGAACGTTGGAGGGTGGGAATTCATCATCGTCGCTGGGAATGCTGGCGCTCATCACGCCGACCGGCATCTGGGATCACAACAAGGCGTTCGGGGTGAATGTGATGTTGGATCATTCGATCCTGCCCGTTCGCAACCGGACGCTTCCGGATCCTGACGGGGTGGAAAAGGCCTTTGAAAAGCGCGGTCCCTACAATTTTCTGGCCGGCATCACGCTGCCTGCGTCATCAAATCTGGTGAAGCGGGGCTTTTACGGGGAGGTGGCGGGAGATTTGGCGGAAACGGCCTGTGCTCTGGAGCGTTATCAGCTCAAGAACGGTGATTACCCGGAGAAACTCGAGGCGTTGGTCCCGGAGTTCATTGCAAAGGTGCCCGACGATTTGCTGGAGAAAGGGCAGCCTTTAAAATACAATAAACTGGATGGTGCGGCACGATATCAGCTCTACTCAGTGGGTGAGAACGGCACTGACGAAGGTGGGCGGGTTGCCGTGAAGGCAGGCAAGCCGCCAAGGCAGGACCGCGAGCAGGGAGACTGGGTGTGGAGTTACGTTCTCGATTCGATCAGGAAAAAGTAACTTTCACTGGAACGGGGCTGAGAGCGGAAGGTGAAAATGCCTTCCGCTTTGCCGCGTTCAGAGATCACTTGGATGGGATCTCGTTGAGCGTGTAGTAGGCCACTTTGTGAAGCAGTCCGGTGCCGTCGGCGGATTTCAAACCATCGGAGTGGAGCTCGTGAACGTGTCCTTTGGTCATCGGATCGACTTTAATCGTGAGGCTCTTCCCGTCCTCCGCGACGTTGGTAACGGTCACGGTGGGATTGAGTTTATCGACTTCAGGGCTGCCGTATGCTTTCTGATAAATGTAGGTGTAGGCATTCATCTTGAAGCTCGCATCGACTGCGGAGGCTTTATCGATCGGCTTGGTGAAGGTCAGCTCAAAGCCGTCCGGTTTCGCACGCATTTCATGGATCTCGAAGGGGACTTTACCGGTCCAGTTGACGCGTTCGAAGCTCGCGGGCTTGCCGCCTTTGGCTCCCCAGCCGCGATTGGATCCGCCGGTGAACATGACGCCGTCTTTGCCGAGCAGCATGCCGATGTTTCCTGAATCAAAGCCCTCAAGAAACGGGAAGATGGCTCCCTGATACAGGCCGTTCACTTTCTCCAGGTAGACGCGGTGAACCTTGGAATGAGTCTGCTCACCCACAAAAGTTTGACCGGCGAACGGGCCGAATTTTCCATCGCTGAGATCAGGAACAATCCCGGTGGGAGAGTTGCCGACTTTGCCGTGAGGCAATACCACTGCGGGCGGGACGTAAGTGGGAATCTGTTCGCGGGCTGTGTCGGTCCGGCCGGGGCCCTCTTCGTAACTCGGGTGGGGTGGGGGATCACCGATGGCGCCGTTGGCGATCTCGAACCAGATATTCCCGTTGGGGTTTCCCTGAAAGGAACCGGGTTTCACCCATTTCAATGAACTGGATCCGTTCCAGGCACCCTGGTTGTCGGTGTAGAAAACGTCGCCTTCGGCATTGAATCCAATCCCACCGGGCGAACGAACGCCGCAGGCCACAGGGGTGGCTTTTCCATCGGCGCTGACTTTGATGACCCAACCACGATACTTGGTGTTGGATGTGAAAGAACCGGTGAGGCAGTGCACGGTCCAGATGTCGCCGTTCTTGTCGAAGTGCGAACCGAATCCGTATTCGTGATAGTTCGAGCTGACGCCCCAGATGTCGGTGACGGTTTCGAAGATGTCCGCGCGGCCATCGCCGTCTTCGTCTTTCATCCGGGTGAGCTCGGGGCGTTGAACGGCATAGAGCCAGCCGTCTTTCCAGGCGAGGCCCAGGGGTTCGTGAAGGTATTCGGCAAAGATCTGCCACTTCGCGTCTTTGGGATCGCCAAAGGCATTTTCCACGGTCCAGATTTGTCCCCGCCGTGTGCATATCGCTATCTTTCCAGTGTCGCCCATTTTGACGATGCCGCCGGATTCAATGGTTACGCCTTCTGCAGGCGGGCCGAAGTGAGTGATCTCGTAGAAGTCAGATTCTTTTGGGGCCTCAGCAAAAACTGCTGACGAGGTGAAGAGGATGGCAGCCGCGAAGTTGAGTGCGCTGGTCATTCCGCGAAGCGTCTTGCGCATCGGGGGAACGGTGTGGTTTGCTAAAGTCATTTTAATCAAATTGGTAAGTTTTTGAGGTCGCCGGGTTGGAGCCTGAGCTTATTTTTTCACCTTTCCGCCGATGGGCTGGATGTAGCGGTAGGTTACCTTCAGTTCTTCACCGCCAGCGATCGGGACGATGACTTCTTTTCCGTTTCCAATGGTGCGGATGGTCTTGTCAGCGCCTTCGACTTTCATTTCGATGCCGTGTCCTGAGCTGATCCAGCCGCCTGCGACTTCTTCAATGTTGTTTGACTCCAGAAGCTTAAACCAGATGTTCTCGCCGGCTTTTCCTTCCACTTTAATGGTGCGGATAAAGGCTTCCGTGCCGTCAATTTCGGCGGGATCAAATCGATCTGTGACTTTCAGGTTTTTGTAGTCATACATGAAGGTCGGGAAGCGCTTTTTATCGAGACGATATCCCCGGAACTGATAGTCAGGGTGACGGTCGGTGTAGGTGATCTCCTTTTCAGGATTCTCTTTGTCCCGTTCGTATTTGATCGTCTTGTCGTAGAAAGGTTCCCAGGGTTCATCGAGGCTTTCGAGTTGTTGCATCGGCAATCCCGGGGCCGGCTTCACGTCATCAAATCCTGCGATTTTCGATCCCGAGCCGCGACCGTTCCAGTGGCCGCCGACGTCCATAAATCCTCCCCGGTAGATGAATGCAAGGTTCAGAACATCTGCATCCCAGACCAGGTTAATGCCACCCGGATATCCGACGCCTATCCCGCGTGGCTTCGAGCCGCCGACAAAGGTGCGGTGAACAATGGCTTCGCCGGGATTTGCGGCAGTGAGCAGGATCGGCGCAGGAGCCTGCTTTTTAGGTTTGCCCGCATTTTTGTCGGCTGAGAATGCAATCGTCCCAAGTGACTTGGTTTTTGCAACGAGGGAAAGTTCCCCACCGCCACCGCCATTGAAGAAACCAAGACGGAATGTGTGTTCACCCGCTTCGATCGGCTCCTTGTGGCTTTTCGATTTCGGTGGATGAATGCCGTCATTATCGATCATTTCTTCACCATCGATCGCCAGCCGTGAACCATCGTCAGACATGAGAACGAACTCATAGTCTTCGGTCGCAGGGGCGGTAAACTTTCCTTCAAAGACGATCGCGTAGTCGTTCTTCAGCTTGTTCTTCTGAGCCGGCTGAAGGCTGACGAGGTTTTCTTTCAGCTTCCCGGTTTTGATGGGTTCCAGCTTTGCGATATCAGCGAGACTTTTGATACCCGCTTTCTTATAAAGGGACCAGGTCACGTCTCTCAAAATAGAGGTGTCTTTGGCGACCTTCATCTTTCCGCGCATCAACAGGGAGTGACCCGGGACGGAGCAGATGTATGGGTAGGTTCCCGTTTTCTCCGGCGCGACGAAGTAGACATCTGTCGATGCTTTGAGGCCGATCATGGCAGTCTTGGCCAGTACGCGGGGAGTGTCAGGAACCCAGTTCAGCTCGGGTCCCTTCTCTGCGAGCTGAAATGAAAGCTCGCCAAACTTCTGTCCGTCTTTGTCCTTTGGATCGATGTCCAGCAGGACGAAATTGTGTTCGAGATCGTCGGGGTTTTCGATGGTGATCTTCACCTTGGCACCGGGCTCGACCGTGATGTCGGTTGTGTCATAGCGCATCATTCCCGGAAGGGTTTTGATGGTGATGGCCTTGTCGGGTTTGCCTGACCACTCGGGTGGTTCTGCGGTTGCGATTCCACAGGCTGCAATCGCTGCAACACAGGAGGTTAAAAAAGTTCGATACATCATCATTTATCACTCTACTGAGAGGTCGAGAGGCTAGGTGAAACGGGAAAAGGCGTCAAAACCCCATTGTTCACGCGTTTGTGGCGACAATTGGGGACTAAGGTCACCCGCCAACCGGGCTCGTTCTCCCGATCTTGAATCGTTTTGCCTTTTCGATCAAAGTGGGTTCGTATATCAATCAACCCCTGTTTAATCGTGATGACCCGTCTTCTGCTTCTTTTCGCTCTCGCCGCTCCCGCTTTTGCCCAGCATGACATTCAGCGCAATGCCGTTCAGAAAATCGCAAAGGGAGACTATGACGGTGCGGCGAAGCTTTTAAGAAAGGATGAGCCTAAGAAACCGGATTCCGGGGAGGCCGAGACTCTGTTTGTCGAGATGTTGAGTTTGCTGCACCAGGACAAAGCAGGCGCGGCGTTGAAGAAGGCGAAAGCAGCGGTCGATGCAGGGCTGCCCTTTGAGCGGATGCTGGCGGGGCCGCCTTCGGTCATGCCAAAGCTGCACGCATTGGATGAATTTCAGGCCTGGAGAAAAGAGGTGGCAGTCTCACCGATTCTGGCCGGCCCGATGGTGGGGAATGTCACGGATTCCAGCGCCAGTTTTTGGGTGCGAACCTACGAAGGGTTTGGTGGAATTCACCTGACCGTTAAGGAAGCAGGGAATAACGATTCCGAGGCGATCCAGGTGTTACAGAAAGTGGGGCCTGAAACCAATTACTCAGCGGTGGTGAAGGTGGAGGGGCTGAAGCCGGCGACGAAATACACCTACTCAATCGAAACCGCGTGGGTGACTCCGCAGTCGCAATATGAATTCACCACTTTTCCCAAAGGCGGCGAGGGGGCACAATTCAATGTGGTGTTTGGCGGGGGCGCCGGGTTTATTCCTGAATGGGAAAGGATGTGGGACACCATCGGAGAGCGAAATCCGGCCGCGCTCCTGATGCTGGGTGACAATGTTTACATCGATCAACCGGAAGAACCGCTGACGAATTACTACTGTTACATGCGGCGTCAGGCCCGGCCGGAGTGGAGGCGTTTGATCTCGAAGACAGCGGTGTATTCGATCTGGGATGATCACGATTTTGCGACGAACGATTGTGTACCGGGGCCGAAGATCGATGATCCGGAATGGAAGCGTCCTGTGTGGGAAACGTTTAAGGAAAACTGGGTGAATCCGGCCTACGGGGGTGGGGAAGCGCAGCCGGGTTGCTGGTATGATTTCCAGATCGGGGATGTGCACTTCATTATGTTGGACGGACGTTTCTATCGGGACCGGAAAGGGAAGACGATGCTGGGGCCGGTGCAGAAGAAATGGTTTCTCGAGACGTTGAAGAACTCGAAGGGGACCTTCAAGGTGATCGCATCACCGGTCCCGTTCACGGAGAAGATTAAGCCGGGCAGCAAAGATCCGTGGGACGGGTATCCGGAGGAGCGCGAAGAGATCTTTTCATTCATCGACAACGAAAAGATCGAGGGCGTTTTCCTGATCGCGGCGGACCGACACCGGACGGATTTGCGAACCACGGACCGGCCCAATGGATACACACTCTATGAATTTATGAGCTCGCGGCTGACCAATCGTCATACGCACCCGGTGGTGAAGACAGATGGATTGATCTGGGGTTACAGCAAGGAATGCTCGTTCGGTCTGATGAAGTTCGATACGACAGCAGAAGACCCGCAGGTCACCTTCGAAGGGGTGAACATTGACGGGGAAACGGTTGGTGAATTCGTTTTGAAGCGTTCGATGTTGACGAAATAGCCCTTTTCCCGTGGCGGGATTTCGGTTTAGATTCGCGCCGTGAAACCACCGAAACACGTCCCCGGCCCGTGGAGTACTCCACAGGTGTTTTTTCTTCCGAATCTCATGACAGCAGGCAATCTTGCCTGTGGTTTCACTGCGATCGGCTTCATCTTTGAAGGAATGCGCGCTTCGACGGCCGCGTCAGGCGGCGAGCCGGTTGATGCTGAGACCGTCGGGGTGGTGATGGATTCCGCCCGGTATTTTAAGTTCGCCATCTTTGCTATCCTGGGTGCGTTTCTCTTCGATGCGCTGGATGGCCGGATGGCCCGGATCAAAGGCCAGGAGTCCATGTTTGGCCGCGAGTTCGATTCGCTCGCAGACATCGTTTCCTTCGGGGTCGCGCCGGCTCTTCTGGTTTTAGACATTGTGATGGGGGTTTTCAACAACGCGCTCGGCTGGATTGTCGCTTTCATGTATCTGCTCTGCGGCGGGATGCGTTTGGCGCGCTTCAATTGCCTGACCCATGAAGAGAACGAAGGCCGGTTGGCGCCCGATCACCGTGACTTCGTTGGATTCCCGATCCCGGCGGCAGCCGGCTTGATCGCATCAATCACCAGCTTTTTGCTCTGGATGAACGAAGGCGACAAAGAGATTGGTGCGTGGCGCTACGTGCTCCTGGCTCTGATGGTGGGGCTTTCGATGATGATGCTGAGCGAATTTCGCTACCCCAGCTTCAAGAAGGTGGATTGGCGCTCCCGACGTTCGCTGGTCGGGGTTTTTGTGGCGATCATGGTGTGTGTGTTGGCTGTCCTTTACCGTCAGGTCGTGCCGATGTGTCTTTTCCTGACTTACCTGGGCTATGGAATTGCGCGCCCCTGGGTTTCCAAGAAATGGCAGCGGAAGATCGAGGAAGGACCCTATGGTGACGACGAGGAGGAGGAGGTCGATGAAGATCCGGGTGATCCTGATGAATCTGTGGCTTGAGTTTCCTGCCGCTCGATTCTACTGATCAGGATGACGAATGATTTTGTGAATGATCTCTTTTCTCTCGACGGTAAAACTGCCGTCGTGATTGGCGGAACTGGTGTCCTCTGTGGCGAAATGGCTCAGGGCCTGGCTCAGGCCGGTGCAAACGTGGCAATTGTCGGTCGCAGTGAAGAAAAAGGAGCGGAACGACTCCGGATGATCGATGAGGCAGGTGGAACAGGTAAATTCTTCGCCGCTGATGTCGCTTCCCGCGATTCGCTGACCACACTGCTGGAGAACGTCCTCGAGTGGTCGGGCGGAAGCATCGATATTCTCGTAAACGGAGCGGGAGTGAATTCTCCGACGCCTGTTCTGGATATCCCGGATGAAGAGTTCTCCCGCATCCTCGATATCAACCTCGGAGCCGTCCTGCGGAGTTGTCAGATCTTTGGAAAGCAGATGCTGTCTCAGGAAAACGGCGGCTCAATCATCAATGTTGGTTCGATTTCAGGCCTGGGGCCGCTCAGCCGTGTGTTTACCTATTCCGCGAGCAAGGCGGCAGTTCATAACCTTTCCAAGAACCTCGCCCGCGAGTGGGCCGAGCAAAAAGTGCGCGTGAATACCCTGGTGCCGGGCTTCTTCCCTGCCGAGCAGAACCGGAAAGTTCTCACAGAAGATCGTGTCGCATCAATCATGGGGCACACACCGGCGAATCGCTTTGGTGAAGCTCACGAGCTGATCGGTGCCACTATCCTGCTGGCCTCAGAGAAAGCCGGATCGTTCATCACAGGAGTCGAAATGATCGTGGACGGCGGATTCTCTGCCATGTCGATTTGAGGAAGACAGCGGTTCGAGCGCATTCCTATTGATTCCGGCGCTCGAATTCCGCTACCGTTCTGAATGACTCCGGAGCAGCAGTTTCTCTCTCAGCATTCCGCTCACGATTTTGATGCGGCGATGCTGCGTTGGGAAAAAGTGGCAACCGCTGCGAACCTGCGGAAAACCGTGCTCTCGGAAGACGAGGGCGGTTTTCCTGTCATCGCCTTCGAGACTTCCACCCCCACAAACGCCGCGACCGGTCTGTATCTGTGTGCCGGCGTCCACGGTGATGAGCCTGCCGGAGTATGGGCGCTTCTGGAGTGGGCGGAGGAAAATATCGACGCGCTTCTGAATTCGATCGGTGCGGTGATCTTTCCCTGCTTCAACCCCTCAGGTCTGGTTGCGAATACCCGTCACGACTTCGCCAACAGAGACCTGAACCGCTTGTTTCAGGACCCTGAACTGCCGCTGATCAATGCGTGGCACGAATTCATGGCGGGGCGCGAATTCCGGCTCGCTCTCCATTTTCACGAGGACTACGACGCCCGCGGAGTCTACATGTATGAACTGAGCGATGAGGATGAACCGTTTGGTGAACGCGTCATGAAAGGGGTGGAATCAATCATCCCGAGAGAAGTTCGGGTGGAAATTGACGGTTCAGAATTTGAGAATGCCATCCTGACAGGCAGGCGGGATGACATCGTCGGGCGGGTGGAGGAACAACTGGGCGGAGGCTACCCCGAAGCGATCTACGTTTTTCTGAAGTATGCTCACTGCGCCATCACATTCGAGACGCCCAGCGAGTTTTCCCTTTGGGAACGAGTGCAAGCGCAGCGTCATTTTATCGAAGAAGCCGTAGCCGCAGGACTCTGAGAGCCGATAAAGGATGGTTGTTTTAAATTTTAGTTAAGATTACTAAAATAATTGGATGACTTTATAAAAAATGTGGTAGATTTACTCCGTAATGATCACACGGTTTTTTAAATCTGCTACGAAGGCCCCAGCTCCGACCACTTCGAATTTGATTGTGTGCGCGCCAGGGAAACAACCCGTCCACTATGTTCTGAATGCGGAGACCGTTGACGTCGGGCGCAGCGTGAAGAGCAGAGTCCGCATCAATGAAGAGTGGGTTTCGCGGACACACCTCGAGCTTCGAGCCGACTCCGAAGGTGGCTATGTGTTTCACGATCTCAAGTCCCTCAATGGCTCACGCGTAAACGGAGTCCGTGCCAACAACACCAAATTGGCTCACGGCGACTTTCTCCTCATCGGCGGTCGAATCCCGGCCCATTACATGGAGCTTCCACTGGGAATGGATCCAGATCCCGCGTTGTTCAAAGATGGTCGTGGAACTCACCCCATTCCTGAATTGCAGGGCGAAGGCGAAGTGATTTCAATGGACGATAACACTTCCTTTACCCTTGTTGATGGAGCAGACAAAGTGCCTGCGATCTTCCGCAGCGTTAAGACCGCAGTCACATCGATCGTGGTTCAGCCGATTCGCCAAATCGCTGCGATGCTCTGATGCATTCGCTGCTGCAATAAGTTTCCCCAAGAAGTAGTTACGATCCAAGAGTGTCTGATCATCGATCAGACTCTGTTGGATCGTTCTTTTTTGCGCTGAAGAAAAAGAGGAGGCCGGTGGTTACGACCAAGAAGACCGGCACAAACCAACTGGCAGCGATGAGACTGAGGTATCCCCAGTCCACCACTCCTTCGCCGTGAATTTCGCCCTGTGCGTTGTGAATCCACGCCGCGCGGGCCATGAACCCCGCAGGAATCATCGAAAGAGCCATTCCCAGGGGAATGGCGATCGACCATGCCTGTTTTGTGACCTTCAAGCCTCAGGCATTCACGGCTTCCTGGCGTGATTCGCCAAGCCCATCAATTCCGAGTTCCACAACATCGCCTGCACTGAGAAATTGTGGTGGATCAAAGCCGAGGCCAACTCCCGCTGGAGTTCCGGTTGAAATCACATCTCCCGGAAGAAGCGTCATGAACTGGCTGAGATAACTCACGACTTGCGCGATATTGAAAATAAGGTTGCAGGTATTGCCGTCCTGTTTGATTTCACCGTTCACCTTCAGCCACATACGCAAATTGTTCACGTCATCCAGTTCATCCGGAGTGGCGAGAAACGGTCCAATCGGCGCAAATGAATCGCAGCTCTTACCTTTTACCCACTGCCCGCCGCGCTCGATTTGGAATTCCCGCTCGCTGTAATCATTATGCAGCGCATAGCCCGCAACGTGATCCAGTGCTTCTTCTTCGCTGACGTAGCTGGCTTTCTTACCGATCACGACGGCCAGTTCGACTTCCCAGTCCGTCTTCTTGCTGTTTTTTGGGATGATCAAATTGTCATTAGGCCCGACCAGAGCTGAGGTCGCCTTGAAGAAGATAATCGGTTCCTCCGGAGCCTTTTGGCCGGTTTCCTCTGCGTGGTCGGAAAAGTTCAGGCCGATGCAAACAATCTTGCTGGGGCGGGCGATACACGAGCCGAGCCGGGTGCCGGCTGGAATTTCAGGAGCTGAATCAGCATTTGCCTCAGCCCATTCCCTCAGCTTGTCGAGGTTCGCCGGATCAGCGAAAAAAGCTTCATTCCAGTCCTGGCCAAAGCCGGAGGCATCAATTTGGCGACCATCAGCAAGTTGGAGACCTGGTTTTTCTGAATCGGGGGTGTTTCCGTAGCGCAGCAATTTCATGTGGAAAGGAGGTTAGCGAGTTTTGATGGGATGCCAAGGTGTTTTGGAGACGGGAATTCACTAATCTGAAGCGCCTTCAGCCTCCGATTTTCTATCCATATCCACTTTTCGGGAAAAACTATTGGATATTATAAATATTATTGAAATGTTAACCAATTCCTGTAGGATGGATTTGCGTTCCGCCACTGGAAAGCCTTTTTCCTGATGAAATGTCCCAGCTGCTCACGTCCTGTCGATCATGAGGCTGACACGTGTTATTCGTGCGGCTTCTCGATTGCTGATGTCCAGCTGATTTATGGACGTGAACTGCTTCCGATGGCCCGTGTCAGTGATGCTGCGCACTGCCTGCGGAAGCGGGATCGCGACGAACTGGAGCTGATGATGGACCGGATCCAGATGCGGTTTCCGCAATTGTTGTTTTGCACGTATATCACGACACTGGAACGTGCTGCAGACCTTCCATCACTGGGCTTCTGGATGGTCAATCACGCCCGGGTAAGAGGATCCGAGTATGCCCGGCCGAATGAAAACGGTTTGTTTGTGACATTGGATATCTCCAACAAACAAATTGGCTTTTCGCTGGGATATTTTGCAGAGTTTCTGCTCACCAACGAAGACGCCCATAAAACGCTGCAGGCCGCCCGTCCGTATCTGATTAACGGCGACTACGGCAAGGCTCTCACCACTCTATATAAGAAGCTGGCCCGAATACTCAGCGCCCGGGCTCGCAAGCTTAAGAAACTGCGTCGTCGGGGGTGGGAACCTGAATTTGCCGTCGCCGATGTGCCGAACATCTTAAACATTCCCTCTCACCAATCCCTGCCTCCGGTGAATGCAGCACCACAGGAACTGCCACCGGTCTTAGATCATCAGCCTCGATAGAGGCCGATTCCTTTGCCTATGTTTCAGCGACTTCCATCCTACCGGCTTGCTTCACGGACCCTGCTCGCAGTGGCTCTGGTGTTCCCGCTCGCCGGAATGGGCGCTAAAATCGAGCTGCCGGACTGGGAGGATGATGACAAACCCGAGAAATTTGTTCTGGGTGGCGGTCTTTGGCCTGAGGGAGTCATGGATGTCGCCGCCACAGCCCCTAAAGACGGGAAAGAAGGTGATAAGAAAGCGGGGGATGAAAAGTCTGCCGGAAAGGAAGGGGATAAAAAGCCTACCGATCCCGCCAATCCGGAAGCGGATGGCGATGTGAAACTGGCAAACACTGACACCGAAGGAGTCTCCGATAACCCTCCCGGTGAAGAGCCGACCGCGACCAAACGCCGGGTGCGCGAGATCCCCCCGGGTATGGGACCGGAAGTGCCAGAGACGATTTCGATCGCAGAAGCCACCTTGCCGCCGCTGGTCGATGAGGCAGAAGACATGCCGCCGATCGAGGGGCAATTGCGGGATCAATTCTTCAAGTATCGGCCCCGGGCTTTCCTTATCGATCCCCAGCAAATGCTCACCGAGCAAAAGTCGAATGATGTGCGTCGTTTTCTCGAATACCACGCTGAAGAGGCCGGGATCGACATTTACCTCATGGTGATGGGGAAAGGCCAACAGATCCCTGCTGATATTTCGCTGGATGCCCAGCACCGGGAATGGTTCGGCGAAATGCCCACCGCTTTGGTTGCGACCACGATGGGCTCGATGGGACACACCCAGTTTGCTTATGGTGACCAGATCACCGGATCGGTCGAGAAATCAGCGCTCGATAAGGTCTATCAACACTGCTTGCGCGAAGCGCAGAAAATCGAGAACTCCTCCGACCAGGTCGAGCAACTGGTCCTTGAGCTCAGCATTCAGCTCTACTGGGTGTCGCAGTTGCTGGATAAAGATCAGGGAGCCGTCACGCCGCCCGTTCATTTGACTTCGACCGGAATTGAGGAGCCTGTTGCAGCCGTCCGGCCCGATGGTTCTATGCCGATCCCGTTCAGTTCTTCAGTTGGAGGCACGAATATCGCCCCGCTTGGCTTCGATCTCATGTGGTGGATTTTGGGCGGAATTCTCCTGATCGCCGTTGTCATCACCCTTTGGTGTGTCAGCTGGGTGTGGCGTCGGGACTCTCTCAATCGGAAGCCGGTCCTCTTTGAAGAACTCACCATTCCCGGCCGTCTCGGCGGAGAATACTCCGGCGGCGGGTTCATCGGGATGTCGTTTGATGTCTCCGGCCGTGAGTAATTCCTCGTTTTGAATTTTTCATAATTTCCAGCAAATTATCGAAACCCAGTCCCCGGCAGGGATTTGAGGACACTAAAATAACGTTGTTTTGGCCGTTACAAGGGTATGCAGGCAGCAAAATAACGTTATTTCGGTCGTTACGAGAGTCTGCAGGTGGCAAAATAACGTTATTTCGGTCGTTACGAGAGTCTGCAGGTGGCAAAATGACGTCATTTTGGTCATTACGAGAGTTTGCAGGTAGCAAAATGACGTCATTTTGGTCACTGCAAGAGTTCGTAAGTGGCAAAAGGCAATCCTTTTGGGTCCTCCAAACATTGCAATGACCTTCGGGCAGACAAAACGGAGTGATCCCGTCCGGAAGCGAATAAATTGTCAAATTCCTGGATGAATCCCGGATATCGATACGGAGGGCGCTTAGGGGGACGGAATCCGCATGGTTTGTGACACCCTCAACCCCTTCGTCAAAACCATTCACCCGGACAACACCTGACCTTAAATTTCTATGACGAATACGGCTACGCTTGATCCACTTCGAGCAATTCTTCAAGCACCTCGATGGCACCGTTGATTCTCAATAGATTCTGTTGAAGATCCCTTTCCTGTGATTGCAGTTCAATCAACTGTTTTTGCCCCTTTTCAGACTCGGATCGCAATTTATCCAGACGTTTTCGTAAAGTGTCCATATCAGCTGAGGCTTTGGTAGGCGGGTCATTGTGTTCGGTCATGGGCACTTATCGAATCAAACGGCTTCCAGCCTGACAAGGTATTTGTCTGTGAAAGCCTCAAACAAGTGAAATTCCTCGCTGTCGTGGCACGCATTCCGCTGTTTGGGGGTGGTGAGTTCGATGCCCACTTCTAACGCAGCACCAACTTCTGCATTCGCTGCGCTTGGATTCAACGGCGTTGTCTCAATCCTGTGGCGTTATTTCCGGGAGAAAGCGCTCGAACAACTCAAGAGCGTATGGTTTATCATCGCCTATCTGTTGGTTTTCCAGGCACTCTTTCTCAATTTGCCCATTGTCTACGGGCTGACCATTGCGCTGGGAATTGCGATTGTGGTCATCGGGCTCACGTTCTTTATGGAGGGACTGCGGCTTGGATTGATGCCTTTCGGTGAAACGATCGGGGCGATTTTGCCGCGGAACTCAAAGCTTCCATTGATTATGGGCTTCTCATTTCTCCTCGGAGTGGGGGCGACGTTTGCGGAACCTGCGATCTCGGTTCTGAAGAAGGCGGGTAGTGGGGTTTCCCCTGATGATGCCCCGTTGTTGTTCAGCCTTCTCAACGATTTCTCAGGGCAGTTGGTCGCATCGGTCGGGGTGGGAGTGGGGATCGCGGTGACTTTGGGGATCCTCCGGTTTTTCTACGGTTGGTCTTTGAAATGGTTCATCGTCCCGCTGGTTTCGGTTCTTGTAGGGGTGACGATCTTTGCCTATTTCGATGAGGTGTTGAATCCCATCATTGGTCTGGCGTGGGATTGTGGCGCAGTGACCACCGGACCTGTCACGGTTCCGCTGGTGCTGGCACTCGGGATCGGAGTCTGCCGGATCGTGGGTGACGAGGATGCCGGGTCGGGATTCGGGATTGTGACCCTTGCGTCTCTCTTCCCCATCCTTGCCGTGCTTTGTCTGGCGTTGTTTCACTACGGGGTGAAAGACTTCTACGGGGCGGAAAACTACAAAGGGGATACTATTTCGCTGGTGGCAGAAGCAGGGAAACCGGATTCGATCGAGAAAGTGGAGGAGGAATCGCATCTGAAGTTCACACAGGAAGAGTTCGAGTCTTATGCGAAGCAGGGGCATCTTCCGGAGAATCTGGATGACTATCATACGCGCTACCGGGGTGGTGAAATGGTTCTCGAAGACGGGCGCATCGTGCACCGGAATGTTGAGATCGTGTTGGAGAAAAAGGATGATTCAGGCGCGATCGAAAATTTTCTCGAGAAACAAACGGAGCATCCCTGGAATCCGGATCTAAAGATTTTGAAGGAACTCGGGGAGTCATTCAAGATGGCGATGCAGGCGATTCTGCCGCTGTGCGGGTTTCTATTTCTGACTTTGTTAGTGGTGTTGAAGGAGCGACTGAGAAAGGGGGATGAGATTGCGATCGGAGTGATCTTTGCTGTCTTTGGTATGGGGCTCTTCGGTTTGGGGTTGACCCTGGGGCTCACTCCTTTGGGCACGCAACTGGGCAGCAACGTTCCGGTGACTTTTGCATCTATTGTCCCGTGGGGGTTGTCGGGTTCAGTCGCGCCAATCTTTGAAAATCCTGTGACGGGTAAGATCATTACGATTCTCTTTGCGTTCTTCCTCGGTTACGGGGCAACGCTTGCAGAGCCGGCGCTCAATGCATTGGGGCAGACGGTGGAGAATGTCACGGTGGGTGTGTTTAAAAAGAAACTGCTGATGCAAGTGGTGGCCTTTGGGGTGGGCCTGGGCATCGCGGCGGGGGTTGCGCAGATGGCCTTTGCCGGTTTGAACCTCACGATGTTATTGATCCCGCCGTATTTGTTGTTGCTCTTTCTGACGCTGATCTCATCGGAGGAGTTTGTGAATTTTGCCTGGGACAGCGCCGGGGTGACGACAGGTCCGATAACGGTCCCGCTTGTTCTTGCGATGGGCCTGGGAATCGGGGCTAACATTCCCGGAGTGCGTGATGGCTTTGGAATTCTGGCCCTGGCATCAGTCGGGCCGATCATTACAGTGTTATCGGTGGGGCTCATAGTGAGTCGGTCGCGGCAGGCGGAAATTAACCCGGTGGAGGATGAAGCAGTTTAGCAGTCATCCAGATCATTCACTGGTCACGGCTATTCTGCCGCGGCAGAGCACGGCGCTGGTGTTAAAAGAGGTTTTCGCCTCGGGTGCGTCCCATGCTTTGACGATGAACGCCCGGGGCACGGTGATGCAGGACCGGTGGTATCAGTCCTTTCTACCGGCCATTTCCCCGGAGCAGGAGATGCTCTATTTCATCGTTCCGGACTCGGAGATCGACCATCTCATGGAACAGATTGTAATGGTCGGGAAACTGCGCCTTTACGGGGCGGGGTCGATTTTTGCCACTCCCTGCGAGGACTTGATTTGCGCAGATGATTTCCCGATCTGGGAGGAAGGGAATTACTCTTTTGAATCGGTAAACTTTGATATCAAGTTCAAACGCGACCTCAGCGCGTTGATCCACATCACGGATCGCGATGCGGCAGAACCGATTGCCCGCGCTGCGATCAAAGCAGGGGCGCAGGGGGCCACGATTGCTTACATGCGAGGCTATGGTTTGAGGGATCGGCTTGGCCTGTTGCGGATTACGAAGCGCCATGAAAAGGAACTGATCACCGTGGTGGTTGATAAATATGATGTGGAGGCAGTTCTTCAGGCAATGGCGCAGGTGGGGCATGTGGATCAGCCGGGCAGGGGACTGGTTTATCAACTGCCGATCTCCAAAGGGCTTACGAATCTTGCAAGTGTGTTTCAGGCGAAGAAGCACTCGGCCAGCATTCAGCAAATGGTGCGGGCGATCGATGAGATGCAGGGCAGCACCGACTGGCGGGCGAATCAGCTGTTGGTTCACGATCCGGCTGCGGATGAATTCCAGGCAAACACCCGGGGAGTCACTACTGATCTGAAAGTTCTGAATGTGATTTCTCACCGGAAGGACACCGAAGTGCTCCTGACGCAGTTACTGGATTTTGGAGTCTCCGGGGCAAGTGTGAGTAACTGGCGTTTCACCGAACGGGGGGGCGAACAGACCAAAGGAGGTCAACGGATCAATCGTGAATTTGGTTGTATCAGTTTGATTTTAAGTCCGGATGCCATCCCCGGAATCCGGAAATATCTTGAGGAACTGATCCAGGAGCGGGAGATGAAAGAGACCTGTTTCTTCACCCACGCGGTCCCGGTGGCGAAGACATTCGCTTCGCTGAAGTAAACCGGGCGTGGGTGGAAGTCGCACGAAACAACCCTGTTCGTTCGTTGACTCGACCCTGTTTGTTGGATCGTTTTGCCTATTTTCAGCATTGCTTCGATTCATCGTCAGCCTGCTCACAGAAAATGCGTTTTGGAATCCTCTATATATTTAGCTTGAACGATGGACTGCTTCTTTGTTACGGTTCTCTCGGAGCAATTAATATGAGAGGATCACATGACACGAGGATTTATCGTTGCGATAGAAGACTATCCTGAAGCTACTGTAGTGTCCAGAAAGTTGCCAGGGACAATTGCTAACGCTAACCGTTTTGCAAACTGGTTAGAGGCGGAGTTGGGTGTGTCACAGAGTGATATTATCTTTTGTAGTTCTTCAAAAACAGGGACCTACAGGACCCATGGGGCAACGGGAACGGAGATCCGGCGGGCCCTCATTGAGCTGGTGAATAAGGGCGGAAATAGTACCGAGCGTTTGTATGTTTATCTCACTGGGCATGGCTTGCTTAAAGAGGGGCAGGATAACGATGAACACACTGATTTAGTCCTTTGTTCTGATTTTATCGACGACCAAATTTCGGGGGGGGCCTGTCTCCATCTCCCTGAGATGATCACGTGGCTTACGCGAGCCATGGGGCCGGGAGAACATCTGTGGTTTGTCGATGTCTGCCGGACCAGTAGTCAAGTGATCAATCCAGTAGGGTTGGGGTTTGCAGCGCACAATGCCAAAGGTTCCAATGTGGCAAAGTGGTATCAAGTGATGTCTGCCGACCAACACCAGGCTGCGCTGAAGGACACTTTGTTTATTGATACATTGATGAGTGCGTTTGATGGCGATTGCCCTCTAATTCCAGTGAGTGGTGAGCCAGGGGCTCATGAGGTGACTTTTACCAATGTGCAAAAGAAAGTAGCCGAAGAATTCAATGCAGCAGGAAGAAAGGCAGGTTTTCGAAATGCGGGTGCAGATATTTGTATCAGGACGGTGAATCGGCCGGGGACTGAGAAAATGATTGTGGATGATCTGCGCCATAAAATTCCGCCAATCGAATTGTTGGCTACTTTCGATTCTGTAATATTCATGGGAGAGACCAATGGACAGCTTCCCCTTTTCATTGAGAAAGCCTTCGCCTTGAGAGACCGCCAACCTTGGAAGCGTCTGGATATTTTATCGGTAGAAGATCTCTCAGAAGCTTATCGGCCCGATTCTACGTTGGCTGAACTGGAGGACGAGCGAGCTAAGGCAGAGAAGTTCTTCCAAAACGAGGCTCTTTCGATGGTTGCGGAAGTGGCGCTCTATCGGTATGCGTATTGTGGGACTTATGGATCATTTTGGACCGCTGATGATGGACGAAGGCGCGCCCATGCCAGTGCGGGGTTGGTTGGTATGGATATCCGTAAGTCTCCGGGCTCGGACTATGTGGACTTTGAGGGAATGCGGAGTGAAGATGTGGACTACTATTTCACTTTGGCTGATCAGACGATTGCCCGTAGCAAGCTGATATTCAGAACCCCTAAGACTGATTAGGCATGAGCAAAGGGGAGTTTTTTAACCACCTGAGCGCTCGCGTGGAGCGAGCATTCAAGAATACATCTGTTGACGAGGCATTGCGGGGACGGCGTGCGATAATTGGACCGCCACCGGAGCAATTATCCAAAGATGCCGAGAAGGCGAGGCAAGATCTCAAGGCAACGGGGAAAGCCCGGCCTCCACAGTTGGCGGCTCTCGAGCAAGCGGTCCGATTGATGCGTCCGGCTTTACCATGCAATCGGAATGGCCTCACTATTTTTCCTGATGTAGGGAAAAGTCTATTCACCGAATGGGTTACCTTCGGTCCAAAATTGTTGATAGCGCAGCGAGGTGTTGCCCGGGTGGAAATGGTAACGAACCCTTCGCCATCGATCGGCACAGGGCGCGAACCTCTTGGTACGGGGTTTCTCGTGGCCCCAAACCTTCTGATGACAGCTTGCCATGTGTTGGACGTGCTCAGCTATCACACTCACACCTTGGAACGAGGGCAGGCGGTCGTGGATTTCGAGCACTATAATATTGATGGTGGCATGGAGCAGTGGGACGTGATTGGAGTGATCGATGCGGATGCGGAACTAGATTTGGCGCTGCTGGAAATCGAAAGGATAGATCCGGTGAAGGAGGACCGTGCAATCCTTACCCTCTCAGGGAATGGGTTGGATGTGGGGCGTCAAATTTGTGTGGTTGGATATCCGTTGGAGGATCGGCGAAGTAATCTCTTTAATATCGATTTGATCTATGAAGGCCGATTTGGGTTGAAGCACGCTGCCATAGGCGAAGTCATCCAATGTCAGTCGAATCAATATTTTCACGACTGCTGTACGCTAGGTGGGAATTCTGGTTCACCGGTTTTTAATATGATGACGGGTGAGGTCTGCGGCGTCCATGTGAGCGGTGCCGCCCTGACGCGCAACGCAGTGGTCCGCAGTGCCCTGGCACGCGACTTTATTCAAAAACATTTGCGAGAACCCCCCACACTGATCCATAGACAAAAACTACAAATCCCGAAGAGCATGAATACTCCACGACCAAAAACATCCTTGAAGCGATACATTGATGAACTTAAAGCCAACGACCCGGAAATCAGAATCGAGATGGAGGAAATGGAAAATGCACCGATACCGGAACATGTCGGAGGTATTGAGGTACCCGTCACACTGGAGACGATAGTTTTGAAACAGGGGAGACCTGTTCTGGATGTGAAGAATTCGGAAGTAGTGCTCGAAATCGAAGAGATTGAAAGTCAGGTATGGAAGTCCAGGCTTCATAATGCAAATGCTAAACTAAGTCCTAACATTCCGGCTGTGGGCCGGATCGAAATTGCCAACTTTCCCGGGAATGCAGATTGGATCGGCACGGGTTGGATGTTACGACACGACATCGTTGTGACAAATCGCCATGTCGCATCTGTCTTTGCTCAGGCTTCGAGTTTGAGCGGGAAGTTTCGATTTTCACCCGGGCTGGATGGTACTCCAATCCGGGCAGGAGTGGATTTCCTGGAGGAATTCGACAGCGAAGCCAGCTATGAGTTTCCGATTTTCGAGGTTCTCCATATTGAATCCGGAGGCGGGCCGGATCTTGCCTTTTTGAGAGTGGAGCAAGTTGAGGGAAAGCAGTTGCCCAAGCCAGTAACACTTGCGTCAACGCCTGTTCAAAAGGGGGCTCAAATCGCTGTGATTGGTTATCCGGCGCGGGACGACTTTTTTCCTAATCCGGATTTGATGGATCGCATCTTCAAAGGTCGCTATGATAAGAAGCGGCTGGCTCCCGGACTGGTCACTGGTTTAAATACAGAACGCCTCTTTCATGATTGTTCGACGCTCGGCGGAAACTCTGGTGCGGAAATAGTTTCTCTTGAAACGGGAGATGCGGTCGCACTTCACTTTGCGGGAACGTTGTTCACGAAAAATCATGCAGTGCCTGCTGAAGTTGTGGGGAATCGTTTGGATGATGTGCTTTCTGGAAGAACCGGTGAGGCGACTCATTTTGGGCCGGTGCCTTCTCCGAAATCGTCGGTGAAAGGAGTGAACAGGAGGGGCATAAAAGGAAGAGCGAATTGCGGGCAGGTCATCGAAGCTACGCTACCAATCAATATTAGAATTTCTCTTGGAGAAACATTTGCTGAAACTTTCTACATGGGGGTGGAGAGCGGCGGGGAATCAAACGGGATTAGCCTTGGTGGCGTGTCACCTGCCGCCAATGAGGATGACGATTTTGCACCGGATGGTCTAGAAGCACGGCCGGAGGACTATGAAGACCGAAAGGGGTATGAGTCTGATTTCCTCGGCGCTGACTTTGTGATTCCCCGCCCTGTGCTAACTCAAAATAAAGCAGACATTGTCACCTACGAATGGGGAGGAGAGACTCGGAATGAGCTCGACTACATGCACTTCTCTGTGTTGATGAGTGAGAGTCGCCGCCTTTGTCGATTCAGTGCTTGTAATATTGATGGCCTTACTTCTATCCGACGAAAGAGAGTGGGCTGGAGGTATGATCCCCGTATCCCCCAAGAACGACAAATCCGGTGGGAGTGCTACGGGAATGCCCCTAAATTTAGTCGTGGCCATATGACGCGTCGCGAAGATCCAAATTGGGGGGGAGTGGAGGCCGCAACCATTGGAAACAAAGATTCGATGCACGTAACAAATGCGGTGCCTCAGATCCAGCCGTTCAATGCCGGTATTTGGTTGAGTCTGGAGGATTACGCGCTCGATAATTGTCGCGACGATGATATGCGGATTTCCGTCTTCACGGGTCCTTATTTGGAGACAGATGACCCAGTGCGAGATGGGGTTCAAATTCCTTTGAGTTTCTGGAAAGTGATCGCCTTTATCCATGATGATACTGGCGCGCTCAGTGCTACTGGATACCAAATGTCTCAAGAAGGATTCATTGGTGAGGAAGAGTTTGTCTTCGGGCAGCATGAAAACCGGCAATGCTCCATCGCCGAGATCGAAGAGAAAGCGGGGATTTCGTTCGGCCTGCTGGCAGATGTTGATCCATTGAGGGATTCGGCTGAATCAATAACCGGCGGTGTGTTGACTGACCCACGTCAGATCCGCTTTATCTGAAAATAGCGAGGCTGATGAAAGTCGCACGAAACAACCCTGTTCGTTCGTTGACTCAACCCTGTTGGATCGTAATGATCAGGCATGTCTGAAATCAACCTTCTCGATTCAGGGGACGAGTCTATTTATACCCTGAGGACCACTGCGCCCGGCCCGGAGGGCTCGCTTCCGTTTTCGGAGGAACAACTGAAATCTCAACCAAGCGGACATCTTTTTGGCTGGACGCAGAATGTGGGAATGGGGTGGTCGGCTGACAAGGTTGCAGGCGGGGATTATCTGATTTTGTCGACTCAGGGAGGGATTCGAAAGGAGGACGGGACACCGGTTGCACTGGGGTATCACACGGGGCATTTCGAGGTTGGCCTTCTGATGGAGGAGGCGGCCAATGCGATCTCGGAACTGGGCGGGGTGCCGTTTGCGGGGTTTGTTTCTGATCCCTGTGACGGCCGGACACAGGGGACGGACGGGATGATGGACTCACTGCCGTACCGGAATGATGCGTCGATGGTTTTGCGGCGGTTGATTCGATCTCACCCGACGCGCAAGGGGGTTGTTGGTGTGGCGACGTGCGATAAAGGTTTGCCGGCGATGTTGCAGGCACTGGCGGGAATGCCGGACCTGCCGACGATCCTGGTGCCGGGTGGGGTGACGCTTCTCAGTGAGGATACGGATGAAGATTTGGGGCGCATTCAAACGATCGGCGCGCGGGTTTCTCAGGGAGAGATCTCGGTCGACTACGCTTCGCACAGTGGTTGCAAGGCGTGTGGTTCCGCGGGAGGCGGGTGTCAGTTTCTGGGGACGGCCGCAACGAGCCAGGTCGTGGCGGAGGGGCTGGGAATGACATTGCCGCACGGGGCGTTAAGTCCGTCGGGTGCGGAGATTTGGAAGGATCTGGCGCGGCGTTCCGGTCAAGCGGTTGTCGCGATGGAGAAGGCGGGGATCACGACGAAGGATGTGTTGACGGAGAAGGCGATTGAGAATGCGATGACGGTTCACTCGGCTTTCGGTGGGTCGACGAATCTGATTTTACATATCCCGGCAATCGCGCATCAGATGGGGTTGCGTCGTCCGGATGTGAGTGACTGGAGGCGGGTGAATGCGACGATTCCGCGGATTGTAGATGCGCTGCCGAATGGTCCGAATCACTTTGCGACGGTGCAGGTGTTCATGGCCGGTGGTGTGCCTGAAGTGATGCTTCATTTGCGCGAGCTGGATTTACTGCATCTGGATGCCATGACGGTATCGGGCAAGACCGTGGGCGAGAATCTGGAGTGGTGGGAGAAGTCTGACCGCCGGATGCGTTTGAAAGAGAAGCTGGCAAAGCTCGACGCGATCGATCCCGATACAGTAATCATGTCTCCGGACGCAGCGAAAAAGGCGGGCCTCACTTCGACAGTGACTTTCCCGGAGGGCAACATTGCGCCCGAAGGTTCGCTCATCAAATCGACCGCGATTGATCCGACCAAGATTGATGAGAACGGCATTTATTTTCATGAAGGACCGGCCCGGGTTTTCGGTTCCGAGCCGGAGGCTATCGCTGCGGTGAAATCTCAGGGGAATGACCGGATTCAAAAGGGTGACGTGATGGTTTTGATCGGAAATGGTCCCATGGGTTGCGGGATGCCTGAGACAGCACAGCTCACCATTGCACTGAAACATTTGTCATGGGGGAAAGAGGTGGCGTTGATCACTGACGGGCGATTTTCCGGGGTCTCGACCGGGGCGTGTATCGGGCATATCTCGCCGGAAGGTTTGGCTGGTGGACCGATAGGGAAGATTTCAGATGGAGATCCGATTCGAATCAAGATCGACTGCCGCAACATGACGGGGTCGGTTGATTATGTGGGTGAAGACAATCTGGAAGCCCGCGCTCCGAATCCGTGTTTGCGACAGCTCGAAGGTGTTCCAAATGACACACGGCTGTGGGCGGCATTGCAGAACGCGAGCGGCGGACCTTGGGGAGGCTGCGTCTACGATGTTGATGCGATCATCGCGAAGTTGAATTCGTAGTTCACGCCAAAATCTCATGAGGCACATTGCCTTCGGTGTCCGTCAGGCGAAAATCGCGACCGGCATAGTGGTAAGTGAGTTCTTTGTGATCCAAACCTAACAGGTGCAGAATTGTGGCGTGGAGATCGTGGAAACTCATCTTTCCGTCGACGGCTTCGCCGCCGACTTCATCGGTAGCTCCGTAACGTATTCCGCCCTTGGCTCCGCCGCCCGCGAGCCAGAATGTGAAGCCGGAACCATTGTGGCCGCGTCCGCCGCTGTTGTCTTCGTGCGCGCCCCGCCCGAATTCACCGCCCCACACGATCAATGTTTCATCAAGCATGTCCCGCTGTTTGAGGTCGGCGATGAGCCCGGCGATTGGTTTGTCGATGGAAGCTCCCCGATCGAGCATCCCTTTTTTGACATCACCATGGTGATCCCATCCGTTCGAAGTGAGTTGTATGAAGCGGACGCCTTTCTCAGCCAGCCGGCGGGCCATGAGGCATTGCGTGCCGAACGACGAGGTCACCCCGGCGTTGATCCCATACATATCCATGGTCGCGTTGTTCTCGCTTTTCAGATCGAAGGTGTCGGGAATGGATGTCTGCATTTTAAACGCCATTTCATAGCTCTGAATGACTCCTTCGAATTCGGGGTTGTCGGGCAGGCGTTCCTGCAAGCGTTTGTTGGATCGATTGATGAAATCGAGTTGGCTTCGCTGGTCGGCGCGGGTCAGTCGATCGTTGTAGAGGTTGGGTACACTACCGGCTCCGCCGGCGATACGGGTTCCCTGGTAGCTTGCGGGCAGAAATGCGGAGCCGTAGTTTCCTGCGCCGCCGAGATTTGTCACTGGATTGATGGTGATGAAGCCGGGCAGGTCTTCGGCTTCTGATCCAAGGCCGTAGACGCACCAGCTCCCGAGTGACGGGCGGACAAACATCTCGTTACCGGTGTGAAGGCGGACGACTCCCTGATGGTGGCCGTTGGTTCCGATCTTCATACCGTTTAAGAGGCACAGATCATCGGCGTGTTTCGCAATCTCGGGGAAGGCTTCGGATATCATAAGCCCGCTCTGGCCGGACGGGCTGAACTTGAGCATCGGTGGCAGGATCCGCTGGCTCTGCTCCGCCGCGGCGGCCATATCCGGCTTCCAATCGAACGATTCGTGGTGGCTGGGGCCGCCATTCATGAACAGGAAGATTACACGCTTCGCTTTGGCCTGGTGATGAGGTTGCTTTGCAGCCAGCGGGTTTGCCGTGGCCCATTGCGGAAGGAGAGAGGCCAGGGCGGTGGTATGAAGAAAGTGGCGACGTGTTTTCATGTGGATCAAAGGACGTAGCGAAACTCTGCAGTGGCGAAGAGTCCCTGGATGAAGTTTGCCCAGCGGTAGCCTTCGGGATCTTTCAACCCGGCGGTGTCGAGTCCGCGCATAAAGTCCAGGGCGTCATCGATTTCATCGGACTCAGCGTTGCGTCCGAGGAGTAGTCTGTAGACGGCTTCGGCGCGCTCCCGATCGCCCTTGGCCATTTCAAAAATACGGTTAACTGTGTCGTAGGCAGCATTTTCCACGAAACGGCTGTTCATAAAATAAAGGGCCTGCGGCGGGGCAGTGGTGACGTGGCGAAGTCCGGCGACAGAACTGGGATCGGGGAAATCAAAGGTGCCGTATTCGTCAGGCAACAGGTCGCGAATGATCGGAAGATAAAGGGTTCGCCATCCGGAACTGAGACTGATTTCGGAACGAACTGTGCTGCGTCCCCGGCTCCCGTTGCCAGCGAGATAACCGGGTTCGGGGGCGCCTTCTTTCAGGCTGCCAGATACGAAGAGGATGCTGTCGCGGAGTGATTCGAATTCCAGCCGTCGCGCATTGGATCTCCAGTAAAGTGTGTTATCGGGATCGATTTCAATCGCTGCCGTTTGCGAATTGCCGCTGAGTTGATAGGTGCGGCTCATCATGATCTGCCGGATGAGCTTTTTGGTGGACCATCCTCCCTCGACAAAGCGAATCGCGAGATGATCGAGTAAATCAGGATGGGACGGTTCGCGGCCGGTGAAGCCAAAGTTGTCGACTGACTCGACGAGACCGCGGCCAAATAGATGCTGCCAGATTCGGTTCACTGCCACGCGGGAGGTGAGGGGATGCGTGGGCGAGCCAATCCATTGTGCGAGCTGAAGTCGACCGCTGGCGTCATCGGGAACGGCAGGGAAATTCGGTAGCCGGGGAATTCGGATGTCGCCTCGCGGCGGTGCGATATCGCGATCCCAGTATTCGCCGCCGACTCGAAGTTCGCAATTGACGGGTTTTCCATCGCGCATCCCCATGGCGGAGTCGGCCAGGATATCAAAGGGTGGAGGTGCTTTTCCCCCGAACTGACGAAGGTCGCTCATGGAATGAATGCCAGCGGGGACACTGCGAACGCGGTCGAGCGGTGTCTGCAAATCAGTTGGCAAGCTGACAAGCATTTCAGGATCGACGTAGCCATATCCTGCGTGATCGCTAACGTGTGGTGTACCGGAGTAGGTCCACGAGCTGTAGAAAATCCCGGCCATCGCGTAGTAATCCATCTGCGATACAGGGTCGTATTTGTGATCATGGCAGCGGGCGCAGGCGACGCTGAGCCCCAGAAATCCGCGCGTTGTCACATCGATCTGGTCGTCGACGAGATCGAGGATAAACTGCTCATTTCCTCCGGCATTGATGGCAAGAGAACCGAGGGTGAGGAACCCGGTGGCAATGATTTGTTCACGGCGTTGATCAACTGAATCAGCAGGGAGCAGGTCGCCTGCGATTTGTTCGGCGATGAACCGGTTGTAGGGTTTGTCGCCGTTGAATGCGTCGATCACCCAGTCGCGATAACGCCACGCGTAGACAAAAGGAGCGTTCCAAGTACGACCAACGCTGTCGGCGTAACGGGCGACGTCGAGCCAATGACGGCCCCAGCGTTCGCCGAATCGGGAACTGGCAAGGTAAGAGTCGACCAGCTTTCCAAACGCAATCTGATCGGAGGCCGGGTCACTCAGGAAACGATCAATCTCCTCCGGGGTAGGTGGAAGGCCGGTTAAATCGAGAGCAGCGCGTCGAATCAGCGTAGTCCGATCCGCCGGTTGATTGGGCCGGAGGTTTTTCTCCTCCAGTTTCGCTGCGATGAATCGGTCGAGGTCATCCAGCGCCCAGTTCTGGTATTTTTCTGAATCAATCGCCGGGCGTTGAAGCGGTTTGAAGGACCATGGGACTTCGCCGTCCGTCGGGGAGTCGGCACCGAGGCACAGTGCTCCGGCCAGCCAACCCGTGAGGATGAGCCCAAAACGATTCATGATCTTGTAAACTGAGGTTTGTCAGTCTTATCGTCCCTGACTCGATTTCCAATCGATCCACTCGCCAATGGTGAGTTCGCCGTTGTCATTCGCATCTGCTTGATCGAACCAGCCCTTCTCACGTTCTTCCTGTTCAGAAGAGAGCTTGTAGTTCTTCATCGCCACCCACTCTTTGAACGTCACCGTTTTTGAATTGTCCTTGTCGTAGGTCTTGAAAATCCGACTGAGCTGAGCAAGCTGCCGGTCGTCCATTTCTGCGGATCCCCGCTCTTCGGCCGAACGGGCACCTTCGCGCTCGCCCCCTTCGCGGGGACGGTCACCGTCTCTTGCTCCTTCACGTGCCGGGCCGCCTTCGCCGTCGCGCGCTCCTTCACGTCGCATTTCGCCATCGCGAGCGCCTTCGCGGGGACGGTCTCCGTCTCTTGCCCCTTCACGTGCCGGGCCGCCTTCGCCGTCGCGCGCTCCTTCACGTCGCATTTCACCATCACGAGCGCCTTCGCGGGGACGGTCACCGTCTCTTGCCCCTTCACGTGCCGGGCCGCCTTCGCCATCGCGCGCTCCTTCACGTCGCATTTCACCATCACGAGCGCCTTCGCGGGGACGATCACCGTCTCTTGCTCCTTCACGTGCCGGGCCGCCTTCGCCATCGCGTGCTCCTTCGCGACGCATTTCACCATCGCGAGCGCCTTCGCGGGGACGGTCACCGTCTCTTGCTCCTTCACGTGCCGGGCCGCCTTCGCCGTCGCGCGCTCCTTCGCGTCGCATTTCACCATCACGAGCGCCTTCGCGGGGACGATCACCGTCTCTTGCCCCTTCAGGTCGATCATCCGTGGCGAAGCGCACGTTTTTGATGCCGCTGTTTCCCAGAGCATTCACGACAGTCTTCACATTTTGAAAGGGAACGTTCTCATTAGCATAGACAACAGCCGTATTCGCTTTTGATTTTTCAAGTGCGCCACGCAGATTGATGAGCGCCAATTTCCTGTCTCCGATGATGACGCCATCTTTCGTTACTGTGACTTTCAGTTCTCCGTCGCGAACCTGGCCTCGTTCTCCGTCGCGGGCACCTTCACGCGCTCTATCACCTTCGCGTTCTCCGTCACGGGTGCCTTCACGGGGCCGATCTCCATCCCGTTCCCGACTTCCTTCGCGTTCGCGATCGCCGTCACGTGGACCTTCCCGTCTACCCTCTCCTTCACGTCTGTCACCTCCTTCGCGTTCCCCGTCGGCTCGCGCCGCAGAACCGAAAGAGAGACAAATGAGCCCGGCAAGCGCCAGAGTGAATATCAAATTGAGCCATTTGTGGCTGGTGGTGGGTTTTGTAATCATAGCAATTCGTTGACGCAGGGCGGAGTGGTTTCGGACGCACGGCGCCAGCCCTGCTACGGCGGGTGCGGCGTGAAAAGTTTGTTGAACGTGAAGCAGGGTCCGGCCATAAGCGACGCGATCCGGTGCCTCCAACCGGGCAAGAGTGTCTGCGTCGCAGCGAAGTTCCCTATCTGCCTGAAAGCGCGCCGTCGCGAGCCAAACGAGTGGGTTAAACCAATGGAGTGCATTGACCAGAGCGGCTGTCCAATTCCACAACACATCGCCGAAGCGAACGTGCTCCAGCTCATGCAGCAAAATGTGGCGAAGAGAGGATTCGTCAAAACGTTCAGCCCAGTCCTCGGGGAGAAGTAACCTGGGTTGGTAGACTCCAAAGACCGCCGGAGTGGAGCCGGCCTTACCCAGCATGACGAGGACACGACGGTTCAAGTTGAGGTGGTGAGAGACTTCGTCAACTACAGACAGGAGACGTCGGTCAGAACAGTATTGGCTGCCTGATCTCTTAACGAACCGGCTTTGCTTTACCAGGATGGTCACCAGAAATCCAACAGCACCAATGAGCCAGATGATGATAAAGACGGAGGTAAGGGAAATGGCGACTGAAGGGGGGGCAGTAGCAGGGGAGTTGAAGGCGGGACCATTCAGAGTGGCTTCGACATCAATAATCTGCGCAGGCGTGATTACCGCTGAGTGGGCGGGAACCGCAGGTTGAGCGGGGGCTGAAAACGCGGCCCAGTTACCGATTCCGGGCATGAAGGTTACCGAGGCGGGGATAAGCAACTTTAGTCCGACCAATACCCAGAGAGAAACGCGCCAGCGTGGACTTAAATTCCGCCCCAGCAAAGCGATCAGGATAAATACGATGCCGATTAATACAGTGCCTTCTATCGAAGTCTTCAACAACCAGCTCCCCAGTGAATCCGTTATCATTTCATTCATGATGGTTCTCCTTCGTTCTTATTGATTCCTTCAGCTGCGCGATCCAACAGCCTTCGCAATTCATCGATTTCTTCTTCTGATACCGATTCATTCTCTACAAAGTTGGCGACAAACGGAGCTAATTTCCCGTCAAAAACGCGTCCCAGGAACGACCGGCTTGCGGCATGCCCGCACTCGGTTTCAGCGACAGTGGCCTTGTAGATAAACTGTCGGCCTGTTTTGGAAGTGACTTCAAGAGCGCCCTTATTATGCAGCCTGCGTATAAGGGTTTGGATCGTTCTCGGGTTCCAGTCGGTTTGACTCTCCAATGTTTCGATCACATCGCCGGTGGACATCTCGCCCTGATCCCAAAAAACACGCATCACTGACCATTCGGCGTCTGAAATTTTAGGGACAGAGTTCTTTGGCGTATCCATTGGTGAATACTACAAGCGTAATCTTTAAATAATACAAGTGTAATTTTTCATGAAATGGGGGAAAGAGTCAGCACGCAACGGAAGGCTGCCAGCCTGATCGTCCGGCTTGGTAATGGGGCTGCGACTTTACAGGTTGCTGAGGAAGGCTCCCGCTTTCCCAAAAAGTCTGGATTTGCGGTCGGGGTCCATCTTGTCCAGGTTTCGGACCATCATTCCGAGCCGGTGTTGGCTTCTGAAGAACTCATCATTTCCAGCGATGAAGGTCCAAAAGAGCGCGTCCCAGGTCTCACACCAGTCCCCTTTTTTGTAGTCGGACATTTTCATCACGTAGTTCGACCCCGAGATGTATGGCTTGGTGGTGAACATGCCTCCGTCCGCGAATTGACTCATGGCAAATACATTGGGAACCATGACCCAGTCGTAAGCGTCGATGAAAAGTTCCATGAACCAGTTGTTCACTTGCACCGGGGCAAATCCGCAAAGCAGCATGAAATTCCCGACAATCATGAGTCGCTCAATGTGATGGGCGTATGCGTGATCGTTAATTCTGCGGATCGTATGATCGATCGGTTCAATCCCTGTCTCACCTGTCCAAAATGAATTTGGAATATCTCGTGTGTGCCCGAAGAAATTCCGGTTACGCATCTCGACGCCGTGCCGTTGATACATCAAATACATAAATTCCCGCCAGCCGATGATCTGGCGTACGAAGCCTTCCAGGGAGTTTAACGGAGTCTCATTTTCGTTCGCGTAATCCAGCGCGCGATTCACAATTTGCTGCGGAGTAAGCAGGCCGATGTTCAACATCGGAGTCAGCACACTGTGAAAGAGGACTCTTTCAGTCTGTGACACGGCATCTTCATATGGCCCGAACTGGTTGAACCGCCGGGATAGAAATTCGTCCAGCCATTTCCCGGCTCCCTGGTGATCGATTGGGTAAGCAAACGTGTTTCCGTTTCCCGGATAGGATGGGAACTCTTCGCTGACTTGAGTGACGATATCCTTTACTTCATCTGATGGAGGGGCGGCCGGGGGCTGTGGCACGTCCAGTCCTCCACGTCTCGGCATGGGCTTTCGATTGTCCTCATCGAAACTCCACTGCCCGCCGATAGGAGCGTTGTTTTTATCAACAAGGATGCCCATTCGCTTCCGCTGCTCTTCATAAAATTTCGCCATGAAGGGTTTCTTCCGACTGTTGAAATGTTCGGAAGCCCAGTCCTGTGGCGTTAAAAACATAGGCGAATCATAAACCGTTAAGTTGATGCCATCATGATCTTCTACGGTTTGTCGAAAGCGTTTATCGAGTAGAAAATCGCAGAATTCACAAACGTGGAAGTGATCATAGCCATCCGCTATCAACGAAGCCAGAACGACGGAGATTGTATGCTCCCGGCGGTATTTTCGAATGTTCACCCGGTATCCGTCCTTTTTGAGCTTTGAGGCAAAGGCCTGCATCGAAGCCCGGTGAAGAATGATTTTCTGACGATGAAACTTACCCGGAGCAGCGTGTGGATCGCCGAAAAAGAGGGTGTCCTCGATTAAAAGGATTTCACGGTCTTTTGACAGAGCGGGGTGCGGATCAAAAAGTTGATGAGGAAAAATTAAACTGAGTTCGCAAGCCATTTCGTCGAGACGATACGAATGTGACTCCTCGATGGTTCGTATCTAAAAAAGTAATCTCATTGTTGACAGTGTGCATAATTAATATAAACAGTAGGTGAGGGCGGGAATGAAGTCCTCTTAAACAATGAATACTAAAACAAATACGAATATGAACACACCAAACAGAAAGATAGCGTTCGCGGCCCTGGCATGTGTTGCCGCGTTAACACTCATTTCAATCCCCGCTGCAGTTGCTGCGGATGGAAATGGGAAGCTGGACCCTGCAGTTGCTGCTGCGGCAAAAGAACTTGTAGCAGTCACTAAAGTGAAGGAACTGATCGAGCCGTCGATCACTCAAGTGAAGGGGATGCAGGAAAATATGCTGGCCCAACAATCGGATCTTTCGGAGAAACAAAAGGCCGAGGCGAAAAAAGTTCTCTCGGTTTCGATGGCAGAGGTCGAGGAGGTGCTTGCGTGGAAGAATCTGGAACCGACGATGGTTCGAGTCTATGCCTCGGTTTTTTCGGAAGCCGAATTGAAACGTTTGTCGGTCCTTTTCTCGACGCCGGATGGGAAGCTCTATATCGATAAACAATTGGCGCTTCAAAATTCGATGATGGGGGAAATGAGCAAGGTGATGATGGAAATGATGCCAAAGATCCAGGCAAAAACTCAGGCAGTCATTGAAAAGATGAAGGCTGAGAAACAGTAAAACTGTGTCATCCGTTTCTGATGTCCACTCCTGATGACACTTCAACAGCTTTGATGATTGGTCCGATCTCGCCGGCCGCGGCGGGACCGTTGTATCAACAAATTGTCGACGGTGTCAGGAGGGAAGTGAGCGAAGGCCGGCTCAAGCCGGGAACCTCGCTTCCCTCTTTCCGCATCCTTGCTGAAGAACTCTTGGTTTCGCTCATAACGGTCAAGCGTGCCTACGAGGAGCTTGAACGTGAAGGAATTATATTCCGGCGGCAGGGGCTGGGGACATTTGTTGCGGAACAGGGGGCGGAGGCAAGTCGTGATGCGAAACTGAAAACAGCTCGCGAATACTTTGAAAAAGGAGCTCAGGAAGCCGCAGAAGCCGGACTCAATTTTCGAGAAATCCAATCATTAGCCCGTGATGTGGTTCGTGATTCACAACAAAAATAGAAAAAAACTTTGGCATGAGCAATGTGTCTTCAGAAAACGCAATCGAGATTCGGGGATTGCGCAAACACTTTCCGGGGTTTGATTTAGGGCCGCTCGATTTGGTCGTGCCAAGGGGTTCAATTTATGGATTTGTTGGTCCGAACGGTGCAGGAAAGTCCACCACAATCGATCTGATCTTCGGCATGGGAATGCCGGATGCTGGCGAGATCAAAGTTTGCGGGCTGGATGTAAACCGGAATGAAGTTGCGGTGAAAAAACGTATCGCCTACGTCAGCCCGGAGATTGAATTTTCCCCGTGGGGAGTAGTGAAAAATGCAATCCGCTTTGTTCGAGGGTTCTACCTGGATTCATGGGACGATGACCTGTGTGAGGAATTGCTGAATCAGTTCGACCTCAATCCGAAGGCGAAAATTATGACATTGTCATTTGGCTCAAAGATGAAGCTGTCCCTTGTATTGGCATTGTCACGACGACCGGAGATTTTGATTCTCGATGAGCCGACGACTGGCCTTGATGCAATAGCCAAACAGGAGCTTTTCTCGCAATTGCTATCGTTGGTTCAGGATTCGGAGCGGACTATTTTAATCTCTTCGCACAGCTTATCCGATGTGGAACGGTTTGCCGATCATCTTGGGATTATTCGAAACGGATTGATGCTGCATGAAGGTGCGATGAACTCGATTGTCGATCGATACTGTCTTGTCGATTTCGAGGCTGGAGAAATTGCCCGTCAATTGGAGGTCGAAAAGAGTATTCACGTTGTTGACAATAAGGGCGGACGAATTCGTGTGTTGGTCGATCGGGAGAAGGGTGGGATTGAATTTCTGAAGGCAAAGGGATTGTCCAATATCTCTCAGTCGCCTGTTACTTTGGAAGACCTCTTTGTCTCGCTTTTGAAAAACTGCGGAGAAAGGGGGGGGCGATGAACCATTCAGTCGCGATCGACTATCTGAAACGAAAATGGTGGATTTTCACTCTCGCTGCGATATTCCATTTTTGTTTCACTTTTACCGGTTGGGAATCAGGTGAGAAGAAAGGTGGTGTCATGATGTTGATGTCGATAGGGGGAGGCAGTGCGTTCTTGCTTTTATTTGAACTGATGCGCGGTAATGGTGCAATTCCCAGGACATTGTTGTCGCTTCCAATGAGGGCAAGAGATCTCGCCCGAACCTGGCGTTTTTTGGGGTTGGAATTTCCAGTCTTGTTATTCCTGGGGGTTCTTCTACTGAGCGCTTTGGTGCCCGTGGTCTTTGAACCCGGGGCTGGCTTTCCTTTTCAGCAATTCATGGTGGCTGCTTTTGTTCAGACAGCGCTGCTAGGCACCATCTTTTTTGCTTTGACCGGGATTCCGATCACCCACTTTCCGTCATCCCCGATGGATTGGGCAAAGCAGATATTTTTCGGTTTTTTGTTTGGATTGTCCATACCCGGCAGCATGTTTCTGGTGGAATGGTTGCCGGCTAATTGGAATGACGTTTCCCTTGCGCACCTCCTAGTTGGTCTTGCCTTAGCGGCCGCGACTCTTGCCGGATGGCTTCGGGCAGACGTTCTGGTTCGGAATCGAATTGCACGATCAAAGAGGGGTGGTTCGTCAATCAAACAAGGTGAGATTGATTCATCTTCAAAAGGTAGAGTTCTGTGGACGAAATCGGGCGGTACTTTGTTTTTTTTACTCCATTTTGGGAGAAATGTTGGAATTATGGGATTGATTATTCTCACGTCCAACTGGGTGTTGATGTCGATTTTCGTGAGAATGCAGGGAACGGAAAACGCTGCCGACAAATATTTGAATCAACCGCAGACTGAAACATTCGTTCCTATTGTGGTTTTGATTTTGTGTATGCAGATGATCACTCAAATTCGCGCTCTGCGTAGCCTGCCCATTAGTCGGGCTGGGTTGACAAATCTCATGATTCTAGCCACTGCAGGATTTGGCCTGATGTTTTGGGCTGTGGCAACTGCTGTACATGCAGCGTGGTCGCAATTTCCTCCGCAGTGGGTAAAACTCCCTTCGACTGTTTCTTCATTGGTGATTCTACTTTTCTGTGTGCCGGTATTTCTCAGGTTTGGATACCGGTTGATCAGTTTTATCTTTCTCCCCGTCTTAATGATCGGTGTTCAAATGGAGAAATTTGCGACACTGTCGAAAGTGCCTGAAGGTATGATGTTGATCATCTACGGTTGTACGATCGTCTTTGGTGGTGCTGCCGTTTGGGCTTTGACGTATTTTATGCTGGGAACGAAATATCCCTGGCGTGAAGGAGTGTTGAAAGGGCCATTCCAGCAACGACGAATTTAACCTCATCTTTCAAGCGCAAGCCTGATGACTTCACGGTGATCGAATTCCTATGAAGGGAGCGAATTAAACGGGACCACCGGGAGTCACCCACACAAGCTCGTGTGGGTCACCGTTCACCGTTGTGAAGACGTGAAGCTGCTCAGAGTCGATTCCAACGATCCGGTTTCCGCTTTCAGTTCGCGAATGACAGCGCTTCATAATTTCCGCCGCTCGGACTGCTAAATTATGAAGCTCGACGCTGCCTGCGGTTGAATAGCACGAACATACTTCCGACGCCGAGAAGAAGAGCAGTTCCAGGCTCGGGAATTGCCTCTGCGCGGATTTCATCACCGTAAGCACCGACAAACGAGTCGTAGCTCACATCGCCGTTGCTGGCCCCGCCTCCACCAATATCCAATCGCTCCGAATGGATGCCGATCAGTTGCAGCTCCCCGCCGACTTCGACAAAGGTGGGTGCTCCTGAATCTCCGGATTCGAAAAATGACTCGTCGGAGTTGAAAGCCGGAATGGAATTGTAGGTAAATGAGTAAGCCTGGCTGTTCATGACTCCTCCTCCTCCGGTTGTGTTTCGCACTCCCACACTGCTGAGGTCGATTTGATTGGTTCCCAGACGCAAATTGTCATACCCGCCACCTGCCGCTTTTCCCACCGTGTAAATATTCAGCAATTCGGCGTCCGTCAGAGGATCGGGCTCGAACAGATCATAAGAAGTCACGTTGGATGAGGTTGCCGATGTTAATCTCCCGATCCAGATATCCGAGCCTGCTGGACCAATTTCCAGACCGTATCCGGAGTCTACCGTTCGCTCTTCAAATCCACCGAGGGGATCATTCGTGTAGTAAAAGCGTACGTTGTTGTTCGTCGGGCGAAAATGCTCAGCCGTTATGAAATATGTGTCAGAAATCATGGTCACCCAATGATTTCCGCTGGAACGGCCCACTCCGGAGAAGTCAAATGATGCCCCTATGAATGACGCACTATTCTCAAAGCGGTCATGTTCAGCCGCCGTGTAGCCGAGTATTTCAATGCCGAAAACCGCAGAATTGCCGGCAAAAAACAGAGCGATAATTCCTATATGGAACCGTCTTCGTAAATTCATTCGAAGAATTTACCATAATTACTAGAATTCGCGATTGCTTTGTGAAACCTACCGGCTTGTCCAGTTTTTCCACGCCTCGTTGATGCCCTTTTCTTTAGGTAGGCCATCGCTCACCACCAGGCGGTAACGCATTGTTTCCGTCTTTTGGGATTCCAGAGCCCATGGATGCTCTTGAATTGGGACCACGCAGAGGAAAACTTTGCCGTTTTTGGGATTATTCCAGGTTCGGAGCCGTTGTGGAAAGTCGTGGTTCTTCGAATGGATAAGCACGGCCAGTGTTCCCGGATTCATTGCTTCATCGACCGGTCCGTACATTGCCACCCACTTGGCGCGGCTCTCATGACTGTCGATCTTGGTCTTTCCTTCCGATGTGATGTAATCCGAGTTCTTCGTGTTGTCCCAGGCAAATGGCGCACGCCACGCCAGGCAACCTCCGTATCGGTATGCAGGCAGGTTCAACGGTTTGTCAGTCACATTGGTTTGGGCGGTGGTGTAGTCAACAAGGTAGGATCCATCAGCGCCTTCAGAAACTGAGACCGTGAAGACTTCTTCCAGGATCACCTTTTCTGTTTTTGCCTCACCGAGATAGGCGACGTGCTCCTGAATTACTGAAAACCCGGCGGATGTTCCATCACCCTTTGTCTCTACTGTTTTCTTGAAGCGAATCCTTCCGGTGCCTGACTTCAAATTCCAGAAATCGACATCCTGCCCGTCATATTCTGTTTTGACCCATGCGTGCCACAGGCCGAGGTGATGGTAGTGATCATCAGGGTGGATTCCGGTTATGATACCGCCCGAAGGTGTGTGGAGCGGGTGAATAAACCCGCTGCGTTTGTAAATCTCCGGGGCCTCTGCTGGAGGATCGACTTCCGCTTTATGGTAGGTCAAAACCGGTTTTTCGCCGTTTGTGATGACAATTGCCGCCTCCGTTTCACTGATCTTAAAATCGGCTCCGAAGGCTGAAAGTGAAAGGACGGTGAGCAGAGAAAGGGCGAGGGGCTTCATGGCACAAACTCAACAGGGTTTATTCCCCGAATCAACACTAAAGCAACTTCGAGGGGAATAGTGGGGCTGTTGAATTTCTTGTTGGGGAGGTCGTCTCCGTATTGGAAACGGGCAAGAATCTGGATGGAAGGTCGTATCCGAAAACGGACATGACCAAAAATGTGGATGGAAGGTCGTATCCAAAAACGGACACGACCAAAAATGTGGATGGAAGGTCGTATCCGAAAACGGACACGACCGAAAATGTGGATGGAAGGTCGTATCCAAAAACGGACACGACCGAAAATGTGGATGGACGGTCGTGTCCGAAAACGGACATGACTAAAAATCTGGATGGAAGTCGTGCTCGAGGTGAGCACGGGCAGAAAACTTTGAATCCGTGACGTGTGAGAGTCGCGAACGATCTGACACTGTCTGGTTGACGAACCAACCCTGTTGGATCGATCTGTGCTGATATGTCTGACGAAACAAACACAGCTTCAACAGCCGAAATTTCTGAACTGATTGCCCTGCTTGAGCAACGGCTGGTGGTCATCAGTGATGCAGAATTGAGGGAAAAAGATCCGGACGCCCAGCTGGAGCAATTGAAACAGGTTTCCGAGTCAATCATGGCGCTTCACGAGCAGTTGAAAGGACGGATTCCTTTCCGGCTGGAGCATTTTCTGGAGCGGTGCAGCTTTGATAAAGCGCTGGATTGGGCTCAGGGAATGCAAAAGGAGGCCTGAAAACGGCTGATTTCCCAAAAATCGTGTTTTCTGATATCATCAAGGAATGGTTGCAATTACTTAACTTTTCCTAAATACTGTAAGGCGAACCTTTCCTAGCCACGGATTATGCCTGAGAACGCTCCAAAATATACTGAAGATCAAATCCGAACCCTGGAACCACGGGAACATATCCGGCTGAGACCGGGAATGTACATCGGGAAACTGGGTGACGGGTCTTCCCCGGATGACGGTATTTATATTCTCCTCAAGGAGACGATCGATAACTGCATCGACGAATTTGTGATGGGCAACGGGAAGGTCATCGAGATTGAACTCGATGAAAAACATATCCGGGTCCGGGATTTCGGTCGGGGTATTCCGCTGGGCAAGTTGATGGATTGTGCTTCAATCATCAACACGGGTGCGAAGTATGATTCTGAAGCGTTCAAGAAGTCAGTGGGCTTGAACGGGGTTGGTATTAAGGCTGTGAATTTCCTGTCCGGGTTTTTCGAGATTCAGAGCTTTCGGGAAGGGGAGACAAAGGCCATTGAGTTCGCTCAAGGTCTTGTGGTCGAAGAAACCAAGCGTGCCCGCAAGACTTCGGAAAAAAACGGAACGATGGTCGCTTTCGAGCCGGACGAGGAAATCTTCGGCACGTTCAACTGGGACATGGCGACGGTGGAGACGATGTTGCGGAACTATTCGTATCTCAACACCGGTCTGACTCTGACCTTGAACGGGAAGAAGTTTAAGTCGGACAATGGTTTGCTGGATCTCCTCACGGAGAATCTCGAGGAAAGCAAAGCGGAGCGAATCTATGAGACCATTCACCTTTCCGGTCCTGATATCGAGATTGCTTTCACCCACACCGAGCAAAACGGTGAAGAGTACTACTCTTTTGTAAACGGACAGCACACCACGATGGGGGGCACCCACCTCGCGGCGTTTCGTGAGGCGGTGGTATCCACTGTAAGGACCCATTTTAAGAAACAGTTCGATGCGGTGGATGTTCGCTCCGGTATCGTCGCGGCGATTGCTGTGAAAGTGGAGGACCCTGTCTTTGAGTCACAGACAAAGACAAAGCTTGGATCAACTCAGATGGCGCCGGGTGGTGAAACGATCCGGACGTTCGTGGGCAATTTTGTCGGGCAGCAACTGGATAACCTGATGCACCGTCGCAAGGAGACGACGGAAAAGATGCTGGATAAAATCCAGCGATCCGAGCACGAGCGGAAAGAGCTGAAGGGAATCAAGAAGATGGCGCGGGACCGTTCTAAAACGGCGCGGGTGCATAATAAAAAGCTGCGCGACTGCAAGGCGCACTACAATACGCAGGATAAGCTGGCGGATGAGACGATGATTTTCATCACCGAGGGTGATTCCGCGAGTGGTTCGATTACGAAGTCGCGGAATGTGGAAACGCAGGCGGTGTTTTCGCTTCGCGGAAAGCCGCTCAACACGTTCGGGATGTCCCGCAAGGTGGTTTATCAGAATGAAGAGTTTCACCTGCTTCAGTCGGCGCTCGATATCGAGGACGGTCTCGACAAGCTGCGATACAAGAAAGTGATTCTCGCGACCGATGCCGATGTCGATGGCATGCACATTCGATTGCTGGCCCTGACTTTCTTCCTGCAATTTTTCCCGGACCTTATTCGCGAAGGCCACCTCTACATTCTGGAAACCCCGCTCTTCAGGGTGCGGAATAAGAAAGAGACACGCTATTGTTACACGGAAGACGAGCGGCAAAGTGCTCTCGAAGATCTCAAGCCGAGCCCGGAGATCACACGATTTAAGGGTCTGGGTGAAATCTCACCGGATGAATTTGCGCTGTTCATCGATGGAAACATTCGCCTTCAACAGGTCGAAATGCCGACCCGCAACAGCACTGTTGAAGAGCTGCTCCAGTTCTACATGGGCAAAAACACGCCGAAGCGCCAGGAATTCATCATCAAGAATCTCAAGGTGGAGACAGACGTGATTGAAGAAGAGGAAGTCGAACCGCGGGCGGAGCTTGAGGTCGTCACTGCAGCGTGAGGCAGTGATTGACTGAGCCACCTTCGGTAACAATCACGAGAAGATTTCAGTCACGGCATTCCCGCCAAAGACGGTAGGAACTTCATCGCGACCGTGATGATTCCAGGTCAAAGAATCAGCTTTCAGCCCTAACGCATGCAGAATCGTCGCATGGAAATCATGCGGCGACACTGGCCGGTCGATCGCGACATAACCAATCGGATCGGTCTCCCCGATAATCGTGCCGCCTTTCGCGCCACCGCCGGCGAACCATACTGTGTAGCCGGCCGGTGAGTGATCCCTTCCCCCGCCGAGCCCTTCCATCGTCGGCGTGCGGCCAAATTCACCACCCCACACCACAAGCGTCGAATCCAACAAGCCGCGCTGTTTTAAATCAGTCAGCAGAGCGGCGATTGGCTTGTCCGTGCGTGCTGCCATTTTTTCATGGTTTGCCTTGATGTTTCCGTGGGCATCCCAGCCTCCGACGCGGAGCTGCACAAAGCGGACGCCGCGCTCTACCATGCGGCGGGCGAGAACGCACCCGCGCCCGACAGATTCTGTGATCTTTTCGTCCAACCCGTAGAGCTGCCGGGTGGCCTTGCTTTCGCCGGAGATTTCGAACAACTCAGGCGCCGCCGTTTGCAGTCGGAAAGCCATTTCGTATGACTGAATCCTGGCGTCGAGCTCCGGATGATGCCCGAGCTTCCCGAGGTGTCGCCGGTTCAGGAAATCGATCGCGCTGAGCTGGCTGCGTCGCCTCGAATTGTCGGTCCCTTTGGGCATGGTCACGTTTTGGATTCCTTTGGTGGGATCCACCACGGTACCTTGATATTTCGGCGGGAGAAATCCTGCGCCCCAACCTGCCGCCTGGGGGAACTGCATGCCGTCGCTGTGCAGATTCATGGTGATGAATGCCGGCAGATTTTCGGTTTCTGATCCCAGCCCGTAAATCGACCATGAGCCGATGCTGGGGCGGTCACCCGCTGCCGTTCCCGTGAAAGCCACGCATTCGCCCGGACCGTGTACCGGATTCCGGTGGGCCATGGAGCGAACGACACAGAGGTCATCAACGAGCTTCGCGGTGTGCGGTAACAATGACGAAACCGGGATGCCGCTCTGGCCGTGCTGCGAAAACTCCCACGGCGAAGCCAGCAAATTCTTCAGACCCGCCCGCTTGATTTTCGGGACGTGTTTCGCCAGCGAATCGGGGACATCTTTGCCCTGCAGCCGTGCCAGTTCCGGCTTGGGGTCAAAAGTATCGACCTGGCTGGGGCCCCCTGACATAAACAGAAAAATGACACGCTTGGCGGTGGGGGCGAGGTGAGGGGACGCGATTCCTTCCGTGGAAAACAACGATTGCAGAGCAAAAGAGCCCGCACCCAGTCCTGTGCCGAGCATGCGACGTCGTGTGTAGTTCGCAGTCATGGAATGTATAAAAACTCGTTGGAATTCAGCAGCACCAGGGCCGCGTCGGCAGGAGGCAGCTTGGAAAGCGTCTCGATTTCCTTTTTCTCCGCAGGGCGGGAGAAAATCTTCCCGATCAGCGATTCGGGGGCCTGATCCTCAGCGGAAATTTTGCCCGCAGCGTTCTGGATGAACTGACTGTTCAGCATCCACAAAGGTTGAAGCGCAACCGTGGAGGTGAGGCGGTGTGAGCAACTCGTCACGGCGTTCGGGGAATCAAACAGCATCTGTTGGTGCGGCAAATTGTCCCGCTTCTGTTGGAGATAAAGACTGCGACGAGTGGAGCCTGTGGTGTCGCTGGGGCCACCCGGAGTCAGATCAAGCTGACCGGACACGGCAAGTATGGAATCCCGAATCGCTTCACTCTCCAGCCGGCGCGGAGTCCAGCGCCAGAGGGCGGCGTTGTCCGAATCCCGATCCTGATTGGCGGCTGAGAACTGCGATGACTGGCGGAAGGTTGCCGAATTCAGGATGAGACGATGGATGTGCCGGCTGCTCCAGTTCGAAGCGATCAGCTCACTCGCAAGCCAGTCGAGCAATTCAGGATGACTGGGATCTGTGCCCTCGATGCCGAAGTTCCCGGAGGTTTTCACGAGGCCGTTGCCGAAATACCCCTGCCAGATGCGATTCACCCAGACCCGGGCGGTGAGGGGATTCTCCGGAGAGGTAATCCAGTTCGCGAGAGCGAGTCGCGGACGATTCCCGACCGGCTCCGTCTTCCCGAAAACCTGCGGCCAGGCCGGCGCAACCTCCGGTCCGGGAGCATTGATGTCTCCGCGGTCAAGAATGCTGACCTTCAGCTTGGCCAGGGCATCCCGGTCCCGCGAAAGCGGCCACCGCATCTCATGAGGGGCGATTTCCAATTCCTGCGCCGCGGTGGATGGTGAGTAAAATCCCCAGGTTTGAGGGAACTCAGCGATCTGCTTGTCGAACTGCGCGAAGTGAAACTTTTCTTCCGCAGTCATGCCGCTTTTCACGGACTTCGGAATCACCAGGATCGGCTCCGGATCACCACGACGGCGCTTGTTCGTTTCGATCCGGTCTTTCACGGTCTCAAAGAGATTCCAGCGCTGTTGGACGACATCCACCGCATCGCCGTCGAGAATGACATTGCCCGGCTGGCCGTTTACGAAAAACGCCTGCATCTGGTAGTAATCCCACGCCGTGATGGGATCGAAAAAATGATCATGGCATTGTGCGCAGGCCATCGTCAGACCGAGAAAGGCTTCGCTGGTGGTGTTGGTGATGTCCACGAGGATGTCGTTGCGCTGAATCTTCTTATCCAGCTCGTTCCCCGAGTAGCGCGCCGCAGCGAGAAAGCCCGTCGCGATCAGGTGATCGGGATCCCAGTCCTCCAGCTCGTCACCGGCGATCTGCTCACGCACAAACTGATCATACGGTTTGTCATCGCGGAAACTGTTCACGACATAGTCCCGATACTTCCAGGCATAGGGACGGTCGCGGTTGTGTTGATGCCCGTTGCTTTCCGCCCAGCGGGCGACATCCAGCCAGTGCCGGCCCCAGCGCTCTCCAAATTCCTGCGACTTCAACATCGCCTCCACATCCAGCTTTTCGCCTGTCGGCGGGAGACCGGTCAGCACGAGACTGACCCGACGGCGGAAGGTGACATCGTCGGCCGGTGGCGCAGCCGTCAGTCCCAGCTCCCGGTGTTTCGCAGCGACAAAGGCATCGATCGGATTCTTTGCCCAGTCAGATGACTCGGGAACATCAGGTCGGGAGATGGGTTGAAACGACCAGTGATCGCTCTCGATCTTCTCCGGCGGAGGTTTCACCGCGACCCGTTCGATCTCCGGCGCGGGAGGGGCCGGTTTCTTCGGCGGAGCTTCGTATCGCTTTGTTAAATCCGGGAGACCGGAAAGAGAACGCCACGTGTCAGCTAACCGGATGTCTGCGATCTGGATACGGTCCGTCGCCTCAGTCTTCCGGCCGGTGGAAAATCCGATCCAACTCACCTCAGGGATACTTTTCGTGCTCCGAATCGTGGCGTGCGGCTTGTTTTCCTCGTCTGGTTTGGGATCGATCCAGAGATCGAGATTATCAAAGAGATTTTTCTCCCCGGGAACCGACTTCCACAGTCGAGCAGTCACGGTGAATTCCCGATCAGGGTTGACCGGGGCGGCATGCTTCTCGACGCCGGAGGTGTAGCGGATCATGAACCGGTTCTCGATCTCGTCCTTCACATGAATACCGATATTGGGAACCCCGCCGCTGTGAGTCGACCCCTCGTTTCCTTCAGCGCGGTCCAGCCACATCACAAAAAACTCCCCGTCACCCTCCGTGGGGGAATCCAGAGACGCCGCGGGATACGTCAGCCGATAGCTGATAAAAAGTTGATCCCCCGAGAACGATTCCGCCAGTTTCCGGCGGATCGGATTGCTGCGGCTGCCTGTTCCCGAGACCATGAACAGCTCACTGGTACCGGGTGCTTTTTTCCAGTCGCCATCGAGCGAAACGGGAGCCGCTTCTGCTGTGAACATACAGAAAAAGACGGCGACCGGGAGACCGGCAACTTTTAGAAACGATAACACGGCAAAAACCTACCAAAAAAGGGTAGGCGAGTCATTCCCGCAGTTGCGGTAAGTGACTGCGTTCCTGGGGGCGGTGTTTCCCGGCGCATTTCTGCGCGAAACGATCAGACCCTGTTGGTTCGTTGAACAGACCCTGTTGGATCGTGGGAGCTTCAGCGGTTCTTCTTGAAGATGCCGAACAACCCGCCGCCGCGTTTGGGGCGCTTCTCGACTTCCTCGACTTCTTCCGGCTCGGGTGCCTTGTTGAAGATCGGGAGGCCGTCGGGACCAAATTCCACCGTGGGACGTGGGCCGCTCTCGGCAAGGGTTCCGTCCGCGTTGCGGAAAATCTCGGCGCGCGCCGGAGTGGCCCGCACCGGGGCATTGTCGGTCAGTAGTTCACGAACTTCGCCGGCTTCTTCTTTGAGTGCTGCGATGTTGTCTTCGTTCTTGAAGTATTCCTTGAAAAAATCACCGATGACAGGGGCTGCTTTGCTGCCACCGCCCACTTTCTCTCCGGGATCACCTTCATAGACCACGGCAAAGGCATAAACAGGGGTATCAGCGGGCATAAACCCGGCAAACCATGCCAGGTTCTGCTTGCTCTCACCTTCGCCGCGCCACTGGCCGGTTCCGGTCTTTCCTGCGATGACGAAATGATCATTCCGGGCGCGGCCACCGGTTCCGCGGCCATGATTGACCACGTTTTTCATTCCCTGGACGACAGTGCGGAGTGATTCAGGATCGAGGTTCAGGGCATTGGCGGTTTCGACGGGGAAAGACTGCACCACGTTGTGGTTGATGTCCTGGATCTGCTTCACGAGCCTTGGTTTCAGGACAAATTCGCCGTTGCCCACTGCGGCCATCATTCGGGCGACTTGCAGAGGGCTTGTTTCGATTTGTCCCTGGCCGATGGCCATGTTGGCGGCTTCACCGGCAGAAAGCAGGTAACCCCGCTCTTTATAAGACCAGCGATTGGTGGGGATGAATCCAGCCGTCTCGGATTCAAGAGGGAGCCCGGTTGGCGATCCCATCCCGAGCCGGATCGCCATGGCGCCAATGGCATCTGCTCCGGTTTCGACTCCGACTTCATAGAAAAAGGTGTTACATGACCGCATCAGAGCCCCCACCACGTTCATCTGGCCTTCAGGCTCCTTGTTCCAGTTGTGCATCACCGTGTCACCGATGGTCCAGGCGGTCGGGCAGTTGTAAAGCGAGCGGGAGGTAATGACCCGGTTTTCCAGCGCGGCGAGGGCGGTGGGAACTTTGAAGGTCGATGCCGGCGGGTATTTGGATTGGTAGGCGCGCGGGATGGTTGGCAAATCCGGATCGGCCAGCAGTGCGGCGTACTTCTCCTGCGACATGGTGGGAATCCAGTCATTGAGATCAAAATGCGGCCAGCTTGCCATCACCACGACATCGCCTGTGCGAACATCGATCATCACCATGGCTCCGCGTTTCATCTTTTCCTCAAGCTGTTCCTCGGCGATGCGCTGCATCTCCATATCGATCGAGGTGATGACATTGAAGCCGGGTTTTGGCGGGGAAAGTGTCTCTTCTTTCACCTTCGACCCGTCTGCTTCAAAGAGCATATTGATTCGTCCCGGGGTGCCGGTGAGGAATTGATCAAAAGATTTTTCAAGGCCGGCGATTCCTTTACCGTCGCGCCAGAGTGGTTCGTAAGGCTCGATCGGTCCCAGTTTTCGCGGGGGACGTTCCCCGACATAGCCGACCACATGGGAGAGCATCTTTTTCTGGGGGTAATGCCGCAGGTAGACCGGATGAAGAAGCAGTCCGGGGATGTTCAGAGTCTTTACGTCCTTAATCTGCTCGTTGGTGAGCGGTGAGGAAAAGGTAAGAGGAAGCCAGCGGCGGTTTTTGTAGTGTGCCGCGACGGTTTCCTTATCCAGATCCCAGTTTTCACCGAGCAGTTTGTTGACCTCGATAATACGGGCACCGGCGTATTGGAGAATATCCACATCCGTGGCATTCGGGAGGTAGGGGAAAGTGATCGCGGCGTAATACGCGACCTTATTCTGTGCCAGCGGATAGCCGTTGCGGTCCAGGATTTGGCCGCGGGGGGCGGGAACTTCAAAATTGAAGGTCCGGGCTTCGGTGCGAACGAGAATCGATGATCCCAGCTGTTTGGTGCCGGCTACGGGACGATCGGCATCCGTCTCAACGCTGTCCGGACCGGGTTCGTCCGTGGGTTCCGGTTTGGGCATGGCAACCGGCTCAACATTTTCCACGGAAATTTCCGCAGGTGCTTCGTCGCGGGAAACAGCGGGGCGCTCAACGGCACCGGTTTCGACCTGGGCCTGAGTCGAGAGGCCGAAGCCAAAAATGGTAAGGATCGCTACCGCGAAAAGGAAAGGAGCTTTCATGCGAGAACACACAGAATCATAGTAACACGATTTTACGGGTTCGTTGGGCGATTCTTTCAAAAGAAATCGAGGGATGAACCCCGCTCAAACGGTGCCGGTTTATGGATCCGTATCTCTGGTATCCCGGCCCTTTCCCTTTCCTGAAAGGGGCTGTTTTGGTGATCCGGACCGCAGTTTCGAGACTGAAAACTGCCGGTTTTGGTGCTGAACCTACTCCACCACGCTGAACTTCAGCTTCCACTCCACATCCTGGGCGTTTTGGCGAAGTTTGTCCCGCATCACACCCTTAATGACATAATCGCCGGGAGGAAGGCCTTCCAGATTCAGTTTGTTGGTCGCAAAGACATCCAGGACCGGCAACATGGAGGAGTTATTGAATTTCAGCATTTCGTTCTGCCTGAAAATCTCCTTCGATTCATCGGCGTTCAGTAAGATGAGATCCTGAGTGTAGCTCATCGAGTAGATCCCGTCCTTGTAGACAGTAAAGAGATTCTTCGGCTCGTAGTAGATCTGGATCGCAGTGTCTTGTTTCACCTGATTGCCTTCATTCTTTGTGTAAAGGCCGTAACCATTGATCACATCGCAGATATTCAGGTTCTTGTAACCGGTTTGGCCTGCGTTTTGCAGTTCAAGGATCTTCAACTTGAGATCCATGACAGCTTTATCCGGTTCCTGAGCAACAAGCCCTGGAAGAATCACTAAGCTAAGGGCGGCAACGGCTAACGAACGCTTATATATTTTCATCGCTCGCCCAACTAAAACGAAACCGCCTGCCAAGGCAAGCGGCGAGTTTATACGGGAATGATACACAATCATTCACCGGAAAGAGAGTGACCTCTTTCTCTATTCACAGCTGTGAATGGCTTACTTGTGTGCTTCGACGATCGCTGGCACTTCAGAACGCTTGACGCCGGCAGGAGCCTCTACGTCGGCGAACTTTGCGCGGGCCGCAGCGGCCTGTTCCACTGTGACAGCGGGAGCTTTGTTGCCAAAACTGTTTCGAGTGTAGGTGAGAACACCTGCAAGTTTCTCATCATCAAGTGCTGATGCGAGTGGAGCCATCATTCCCATGAAATCCATGCCTTCTTTCTGGATACCTTTGAGAACGACGAGGAGAGCGGCATCGGGATCGCCGAGAAGGATTTCTGAACCGGCAAGTGAAGGTGCCATCATTGAGGCGGCGACTTTCATGCCTTTTCCGTCCGGTCCGTGGCAGGCGAGGCAGTTCATGTAGGCTTTTTCACCGATTGCCATAAGGTCCGGTCCGGATCCGGCTGTATCGGGCTGATCGCCTTTGTCAGCAGGGGTAGTTCCTCCATCGGTGGAGGCCGTATCAGGAGCAGCTGCCGTTGCGGCTGCCTGAGCTGCGGCATCGGTAGCGCCGGGAGGCTGGACTCCCCGTGCGAAAGCAAAACCGGTCACGGCAAGCATGACGATCAACGCGCCGGGGACAGCGATAAGAAAAATCGTTCCAATCACTTTGCTGATAGGACTGTTCTGTTCTTCGTGGTCGTGAGAATGATCGCTCATGGTCGTGTTGGGTCGGAATTTTGAGTTCGGGACTGAATACCCGTTTTGGTGAAAGTCAATGCAAGGCCACCTCAAGAACTTACGTTTAATATCGGGGGAAAGTTTCCGACTGAGGTCCAAATTCGGGGAACGGCAAACCACCGGGGAGTCAGGGATATCAGTTGGGGTGGGATTCATCTGGAATCTCCTGAAAAATGGCAAGACCGGGGCTTTTCAGGGAAGGACGGGGCCGGGCGGAGGTGTTCGGGATCAATGACCGAACCGAAAACGGGTTTCGAGTCGTTACAGAAGGCGTTACCGGTCCGAAAATGGGTTTCGAGTCGATACAGAAGGCGTTACCGGTCCGGAAACGGGCTTCGAGTCGATTCAGAAGGCGTTACCGGCTCGAAAACGAGCTTCGAGTCGATACAGAAGGCATTACCGGCCCGAAAACGGGCTTCGAATCGATTCGGAAGGCGTTACCGGTATTTGTAAGGGGTTAATCCTATAATTTTGGATATTTTGAGAATCGGTAGCTGATGATGGCGAATTCAGGGAGGGAGCAGGGACGCCTTGGGCTCTAAATTCATCAGCCGAATCGCCCTCAGCCAAAAGAGGCCCGGCGATGGTTGGAGAGATGGAACTTCGCTAAAGAATATGAAACGGGAGGCCGTATTTTTGATGGGTCCCGAATATGACGCAGCGAGCCTCACTTTTTTGTTCGACCCGGTCGTTCAAAATAAAGCGGAGTGATGATGAGTGGGATTGTGTTCTCGAATCGTTTGGTACATGATCAAAATTATGAAAATGTATTCACCTTCTCAGGTCGGTTTGGGTTCTTTCTGGGGCGGTCCGATCGCATCGGTGATCTTTTTGCGGAGTAATTTCCGGAAACTCGGGAAGGTAACCGAGGCACGGAATACTCTGATTTACGGAATCTTGTTCATTGTGGTCCTTCTCGGGATACTCCCTTTTATCCCCGACTGGTTTCCGAATATTGCGATTCCACTGGCTTACTGTCTGTATGCAAAGTCGGTGGCTGAGAAGATGCAGCTTAAGAGAGAGGAAATTGCAGAGAGTGAGGAGTATACATTTGAGTCGAACTGGAAGGTTTTTGGAATCGGCACGGCAACATTGCTGGTGTTTCTGGTGATCGCGGTCGGGATCATGTTCGGTCTGGAAAGCCTTGGTCTGATATCACTGACGGAATAGTACCGCAGGTGCCGGATGACAGAGGATGACCAGCGTTTGATTCAACAGTTCGAGGATGGCTCGATTCCTCTGGATGAGTGGGATCAGAGGACGCATGTGTCGATTGCCTTCCTGTTGCAGAGTGAACATGGCTTTGATGAAGCGTTGGTCCGCCTTCGAAAGGGGATTCGCAGCTACAACGCGGCAAACGGAATCGAGGAGTCGCCCGCCAGCGGCTACAACGAAACGACAACGGTCGCGTTGTTTCGAATTATCGACACGGTGAGGCGGGCTTATGAACGGGTCTTTCCGGCTGAGAGTGCGCGGGAGTTTTGTGATCTGCATCCTGAGCTGATGAGCAAACATATCCTGAGACTTTTCTATTCTCCGGCAAGGCGGATGGATCCGCGGGCAAAGGCGGAATTTGTAGGGCCGGATCTGGCCCCGTTGCCGACGGTCGGGCCGGGAAATTGAACGAAGTGGGTGGCGGGTTTGCGGTTTGCTGCCGGTTTTCTTTGCAAGAGGCGGACATGCCGTGTTCGTAGTGATGATGCGCTCTACGCTCTCTTTTTCTGTCGTTTTATCCGTGCTATCGGGTTTCTGCTTATCCTCTGTCCGGGGTGAAGAATCCAGTGCGGGCACCAAACCTCCTGTAAACATATCGATCCCGACGATTGATATTTCGGGTGAGACGGGGCGGCATTCCATGGTCGCACAGGGCACGACTGAAATTTATCAGGGGCATCCTTGTACGGTTTTACTTCCTGACGGCAAGACGATGTTCTGCACGTGGTCGATCAATCACGCGGGGTTTCTCGGGCCGCTGGCGCGGAGTGATGACGGTGGTAAGACGTGGAGCGGCCTGCTGGATGTGCCTGATAACTGGAAGGATGTCACCAATACCACGCCAACGATTCACTATCTGGTGGATCCCGAGGGCGTGGGTCGTATTTTTGTTTTTGGCGGGTGCGACTTTCCGGGGCGGCTTCGTCAGGCGTATTCGGAAGATGGCGGGGTGACGTGGACGCCGATGAAGGACACGGGGTTAACGGCTGAGTGTGCGCCGAAGACGATCATGGCTTTTGACGACGGCAAACGATTGGTGATGTGGTGTGATCGCCGGGGGCCTTTTGCTCCGAATCGTCCTGATGCGGATCCTTATATCTGGGAAGCGGAGTCGCTGGATGGCGGGCTGACGTGGTCGCCGGAGCGTCCGGTGGTTCGCACGCAGGCCCGCTGGGGGCAACCGGCGGTGATCAAATCGCCTGACGGGAAACAACTCCTGATGGTGTTGCGTAATGAGAAGGCTCACTCGCTGTTTTCAGTGAGCGATGATGGCGGGAAGACCTGGAGCGAGGCCCGGCCGCTCCCTGCGGCATTGACCGGTCATCGGCCGAAGATGGTTTATGCGCCGGATGGCCGGCTGGTGATTGTGATGCGGGATACGGCGACGACTTCGAAGACCAAGGGGCATTTTATCGCGTGGGTCGGGAAGTATGAGGATGTGATCTCGAATCGTGAAGGGCAGTACCGGATCAAGCTTTTGCACAGCAATGCGGGGTGGGACTGTGGCTACTCGGGTTTTGAATTGCTCCCTGACGGGACGTTTGTCGCGACCACTTATATCAAATATAAAGAGGGGCCGGAAAAGCACTCGGTGGTCTCGACTCGATTCAAGCTTGAGGAAGTCGACGGGAAAGAACCCATGAAATAAGGGAGAGGCCCCCGGGTGGAATGGGGGCGGGATCCGATGATGAATCGGGGCGGAGCGGGATTTTTTGATAGCACTTCGTGGAGTTCGCGTCAGCATAGGGCATGAGCGAAACTTCTTACGATTTTGACTTTGTGGTGATAGGCGGGGGCAGTGGCGGATACGCTGCGGCCCGGACGGCTCACGAACATGGTCTCAAGACTGCGGTGATCGATGGTGCGGACACGCTGGGAGGGCTCTGCATTCTGAAAGGATGTATGCCGAGCAAGACATTGATCGAATCGGCCAACCGGATGCGATCGATCCGCCGGTCGGAGGAATTCGGGCTCTGGGCGAAGGAATACGGGAGTGATGCGGCAAAGATCAATGATCGTAAGAAGGTGCTGATTGATGACTTTGCGGGCTACCGTCAGGAGCAGCTTGAAGACGGGCGGTTCGAGTTGATTCGCGAGCAGGCGCGGTTTGTGGATGGACATAGATTGATGGCAGGGGACCGGGAGGTCACGTTTGCCGCGGCGTGCGTGGCGACGGGGTCCAGGGTGACGCGGGTTCCCATCGAAGGGCTTGAGGAAACCGGTTACTGGACGAGCGATGATGTGCTGAATGCCCGTGAGTATCCGGACTCGATCATCGTGCTGGGCGGCGGGGCGATTGCGCTTGAGTTGGCGTGTTTCTTTGAGGGAATCGGCAAGGAAGTGACGGTGATCCAGCGGAGTGATCAGGTATTGACGGGATCGGACCGGGATCTGGCTGATGTGGTGGAGAAGGCGATGAATGAAGCTCCGAACTGCACGGTTTACACCGGGACCAGGCTGCTGCGGGTGGAGAAGGCGGATGACGGGCAGAAGACTGTCTATTTTGAGCATGAGGGTGGGGAAAAATCTGTCACGGCAGGGGAAATTCTCCAGGCACTGGGGAGATCCCCCAACACGGACGGGCTGGATTTGGGAAGTGCGGGAATTGATTTTCGAAAAGACGGAAAGAAGATCGCGACCGACGCGGAACAGGCAACGAGCTGTCCTCACGTCTATGCCGCGGGTGATGTCTGCGGGCCGCTGGAGATTGTGCACATCGCGATCGAGCAGGGGGAAATCGCGGCGCACAACGCAGCGATACAGCTGGGTAAATTGCAGGGGAAGAAGCGTGAAATGGATTACCGGTTGAAGATTCTGGGGATTTTTACACACCCGGAGTTTGCCGCGGTGGGGCTGAGCGAGGCGGAGGCGAAGGAAGAGGGGATCAAGGTGAATGTGGCGACGTATCCTTTTGATGATCACGGAAAATCGATGGTGAAAGGGGAGACGCACGGTTTTGTAAAGCTGATTGCCAATGCGGAATCCGGCGAGCTGATCGGAGGGGCTGTGGTGGGTCCTGATGCGGTGGATTTGATCCACGAAATTGTGGTGGCGATGCACTTCCGCGCGAGGGGTGCGGACTTAGCGAAAGTTCCTCATTATCATCCGACTTTGAGCGAGATTTGGACTTACCCGGCTGAGGATTTGGCTGAAATGTGAAAAGTGCGAAACAATGAGCCTGTGTAAGCCATTTGCATATTGACTTTTAGGACGAAAAAGTTTTAAATCCGACGTGCTTAAACAAATCATCAATCAGGAACAGAAGGACGAGCCAGCCAAAAAGGATGAGCCGGCAACGCAGTCGTCTTCAAACAATCCAACTCCAGCGGCAAAGCCGAGTTCATCTCCAAAAATGAGTGGGAGCAAAAACATTCTTTCCAGTGACGTTGAGATCAAAGGGAACTTGAAGTTCGCCAACGATTTGATCATGGACGGCCGTCTTGTTGAAGGTGCGGTGATTTCCGATGGTGATCTCACTGTGGGTGAGAACGCAACGATTGATGGTCAGATTAAGACCCGTTCGGTGACAGTTTTCGGAAAAGTGAACGGAAACATCACGGTGACTGACCGCTGCGAACTGAAGCAAAACGCGGAGCTTCACGGAGACGTGACTGCCGGAAAACTTGCGATTGAAGAAGGCGCTACTTTTATGGGCACATCGACTGTGGGAGCGGCTGCTTCTTCAGTGAATGCCAACCGTCCTGCATCGAGCACACCTTCAGCACCAGCTAAGGAAGAGGAAAAGCCGAAGGATGACGGTGGTGGTGGGCAGGATAATAAAAATCAGGGCTGATTTTTATTCTGTCTGCGGCACATATTTAGCTACAATTTTGAAAAACGCGCCTCCTGAGACGGGAAGCGCGTTTTTTCTGTCTCAGGGAATAAATTTGAGTAAAGTGGGGGCGTCCAATTTAACAGGAGGAAAAAAAGTTGTTTGGTAAACGAAAATCGAAAGACATCCTGCTGACCTGTCCTTATTGCAAGAAGCAGCAGAACGAACCTCGGCATGCGCTGTCGACGTTCTGTCGTTCGTGTGGGGAGCACTACAAGATCAAGAACGGGGAAGCGGTAGGCTCTCCGGGGGCGGGGCTTTCAGGGATTTCGACATTTCGCGAGCTGGGTGAGGTGGAACTGATCTCCGACAAGCCGAAGTTTCGAAATGAGACTGCGCCCGTGGAAAAGCCCGCTCCGAAAGAGGAAGTTGTCGAGCCTGTGAAAATTGAGAAAGAGCATGTTGAATCCAGGCCGGAGACCTCAATCACATCGGTCAAAGAAACGGGAGCGGAGACCTGGTTGGAAGGACCGGAGGATGGTGACATCGACGCGAAGGCGAAGGAGCCTGAAGAATCAATCGAAGAGAAAAAAGAGGCGCCAACTGAGTCTGCCCCGAAACCAGTGAAGCAGCCGGTAGCAGATGTGCCCGGACCGCTGGCTAAAAAGACGGAAGCCGAGCCAGCTGCGGATTCCGACGAGGAGGATGATGAGGAAGAGGAGCTGATCTCGAACCCCATAGCCAGAGCGGCGGCGGAAGCTGCGGCAAAGGAGAAACAGATTCGCGATCTGGAACTGAAACTTGAGAAGGCTGCTGATGATGAAGACCAGCCGACTGAGAAGAAAGAGAAGGGCAGCTCTTCAAGCCTGGGCGCCGATGCTCAGCCCAAGGAGACGCTGGCGGCGGGATCGATGGAGGCGATGTTCCGCGGGTTGTCGACTGATGTGGACGTGGCGATGAGGGCTGACAAAGTGGTGCCTGAAAAAGAAGAGAAAGAGGAACCAAAGCCGGCAGCCAAAAAGGTGGAGGTGGAGAAGCCATTGGATCCTAAAAAGATGCCTTCTGATTTTGTGCCGCCTTCGAAAAAAGGCGGGCACCCGCACAGCCGCCCCATCCGTTGTTTTAAGTGCAATCACCAGCAGATGGTGAGCTTGTCGGCTTCTTCAAGCCAATGTGGTCGATGCAGTGTCTACATCAGTCTGTCCGACTACGACATCAAGACGCAGCAATCCCAGACAATACGTACCCGGGGTAATGTGACGATTCACCGCCGCGGGTCGTTGATTGGATGTGATATTGCCTGCCATGACCTCACGGTGCTGGGAAAAATTTCGGGCTCAGTTGATTGCTCCGGAAACGCCACCTTCAAGAACTCCGGAAAAGTGATGGGCAGCATGCACTGCAAGCATTTGCAGGTTGAAAAGAAGTGTGAGCTGACCTTTCCCCAGGGAGTGGTGGCTGAGTCGGCGGATATCCACGGGATTGTGAATGGAGACATCACGTGCTCGGGGACAGTCAGGATTTTCAGGACCGGTGCGGTGAACGGGGACGCAACGGCCAAGGCGATTGTCCTGAAGGACGGGGGGATTCTGTCCGGTCAGATGTCAATTCAGCACAATGTCGACATCGAGCTGCCGCTGAAACGCGGATACGACCCGTCGATTATTGATTGAGTCAGGCCCGTGGTTCAGTAACCAAGGCGGGGAAGAACAACGTTCTTGAGGTGTTCGATCCTGCTTTCGGGAAGGGGATGAGTTGATAAAAATTCAGGGCCTCCGCTTCCACCGGATTTCTTTAAGATTTCCATCACCTTCAGGAGCTCTCGCGGGTTGTAGCCAGCCTTCTGCATCAGCTCAGCGCCGATCTCATCGGATTCAGTCTCGTCATCCCGGCCGAATTTGGACGAGAGGACTTTGTTCACCATTGACCCGGCCGTGTAACCACCCGATCCGCCATCGCCACCGACCAGCACGGCGACCGCCTGACCCACTCCCTGGAAGAGACCGCCTTTCGCCATCTGTTGATTGGAATGTTTAGCCAGAACATGTCCGATTTCGTGACCGAGAACTCCGGCAAGTTGGTCTGGGGATGTGAATTGCTTCAAAAGAGCCGCCGTGATGAAGATCTGACCTCCGGGAAGGGCGAAGGCGTTGATCGTTTTTTCATCCCGCAGGACGTGAAATTCAAAGGGATAATCGATCGGCTGAGCACCCGGTTCCAGGATGGCGCGGGTGTGAGCCACCAGCTTGTCACCGACCATATCGACGTAATCCTGCGCTTCCTGATCGGGGTGAAGACCACCGTGCTGGGCCGCCATTTGCTGTACAGCTTGAAGTCCCATTTGCACCTCCTGCTCAGGGCTGAGTGCAACCCGCTGCTGCTCGCCGGTGTATGGATTGATTTCTTTCGTCGTAGACACCGTGTAATTGATATAAGCAAAGGCCAGAACTACGAGGGCGAATATGATTCGCATTGTGCAGCCGGACCTGCTTCGTCCCCGTACTGCACGGCTCATGCCGGTGCGGCGTCGTCCGTAGGAATTTCCGTTACTCATTGGCTCAATTGGGTTGGTGTCTACGAGTCAACAGGGTTCGTACGATGAATCAACCCTGTTGGATCGTTCTGATCGTCGTTGATTCATTCAACGACGGAAACTTTATCTTCTGCCAGTTCTGACGCAGGAACACTGGGAAATGTCACTTTACCCGTGGCAACCCATTCGGCTGAACGCACGGTGGTTTCATAGAATCCGCGATCGCTCATGGCCACGGTGCTGTGTCCCAGTGTGGTGTGAACACAGCGGCCCTTGCCGTAATCGATCACCATGATCATTGGTTCCATTTCACCTGAGCCGCCCTTTTCAGAATCGGCAAAAGCTGACGCGAGAACGGTCACGTTCTTCGCGGGGCCACGCAGCCTGTCGTAAAGCTCATCCTGAGCATGCAACCACTTGTCAGGGAGACCGTCGACGATGGGGTGTGAATTCTGCTTTACGACCACAAATTCATGCTGCTTTCCGTGGGAGCCGCCCCGGCCTTCGGTCATGTCTTTGGTCCACTTTCCGTCGCGAAGACGGAGGTAGGGTCCGGAAAGTTCGCTGCGACCGCCCCAACCGCCAACGGCAATCATCTCGTTGTAGGCTTTCCACTGTGGGAAGGAGTTGTCTGCTGCATGGATCGAAACGAAGCCGCCGCCGCCGCTTACGTATTCTTCGAACGCTTTTTGTACTTCTTCAGGCCAAAGCTCCCCGTTGTAATTTGAGACGACCACATCGTAGTCGCTGAAATTCGGACGCCAGGCCGCCCATTTTTCTTTGCTTTCACCTTTGATCTCTTCGGCTTTCACCATCCACGCTTTCAACTGTTGGTTGTATTTTTCCATGGCGGCCTCATTGCCGTCTTTCGGCTTCCGGGGAGCACGGGGAGCGGATGGAGGTGTTGTAGAAATCGTAACCGTGAAGCGACCTGATTTCTCAAAGATCGATTTCAGTACAGGAGAAGTCTCCTGCCAGGCATGATTGTTCTGGCCGTCAATTAGCAGCAGTTTGAGTTTTTCGTCAGCCGCCTGAGCCGGGGTAAAAAACGCACCGAGAGCGGCAACAAGAACTAGGTAGATAGATATTCTGCGGGTCATGAGATTGATTTTAGAGAGAATGCGGAGTGATGAAAAGCGACAAATCAGGCGTTTCGAAAGCGGTTGATGAACAAAAATATGATGGGGATCATCCCGGCCAGGGACATTAGGTACATTGGCAGAGCAAGGAGAAAGGGGACGCCGACGCAGACTGCGACAAACAACACACTGATCAGAAGGGCGGAACTGATCACAAAAATCCCAAGTGGTGAAACGGATTGCGCAACGTTACTGCGGGCGAGGCTGTCGGCGATCCCGAAGTAGCGGTAGGCAAGCAGGCCATAGATAAAAAAGACGGCGATAAAGCTGTACTCCTGCAAGCTCGGCATAATAAGAACGGCATCGTAGGCCCCGTGGGCAAAAACCATCAGCAGAAAATCGGCGAGGAAGTTTTCCCATCCCCGTCCGCGACGTCGCAGCATCTGATAAAAGGAAAGCCCGCAGATAGCAGTGAGAACGACGTGAAAGAAGTTTGCTGTGAGAAACCGGTCCCACGGCGTAAACCCCGGAGTGTCACCGAAGTAAACGAGATTCTCATTTAGAGCAAAACCGAGGCCCACCATACTGGCCCCAATGAACGCAGCGAGGTCATCGTAGCGTTTGCGGAGAAAAATGGCGACTGGAACGAAGCAAAGCAGCTTCAGGAGCTCTTCACGAAGGCCGATCCCTGCGATGCAGTAGGTCATCTGCTTCACGGGATCGTGAGGATGCATTTTAAACCCCTGGATTTCGTCCTGTAGAATGACGACATAAAGAGTGAGGACCGCGCTGACAATTCCCAGCAAAAGACAGATTCCATAGGTCGCGATCTGTTTCCGCTCGAACCCGGCGAATTGACCAATGATAACAAACCAGATCGCGGCGGAAAACAAAGCCATCGCAATCGGGAGTATATTGGGGTAACCAAAATCGTGTTCTAACACCGTGAGAAAAAGATATCCGTAGTCACGATACTTTGACGCAAGTGTCATTCGGGCGCGGAGAGTTTCCTTCCCTCCATATCGACTGGACTTGTAGAAGTTCCGCAGCTCGTCATTTCGATTTTCCTGGATCATCAGTTCCAGGACGCGGCGCCGACTGTAGTCAGCGTCATCAAAGTTTTCGCCCTCCTTTTGGAAATGGCTTAACGCCTTCTCGTATTCTTTATTACGGGCAAGTGCATCGGCGAAGAACGCTTCCGCAAATCTGGGTGGGGGAATGTTTGAAGTGTATGCCTCCAACTCGGACCTGGCTGCCGCCCGCTCATCGTCGTCGCCGTGAATAGCCCGGACAAGGCTCTTCAGCATTGCTTTTTCATCTGCAGAAACGCCGGTTGAACTGTTGATGATGAGTTCCAGCTCTGTAATCACGCCGTTCCTGTTCTCACTGGATTCGCGATATCGAATCGCCTCAGCCAGATCTTCTGTCGATAAACTCTGGCCCTGGCTCTCCAAAATCAGATTTTGCATGTCCTCAAGCTCCTGAATCCTTTCCTCCGGATCGGTGAGTGAGAAGAAAGATTTTACAGTCGCATCAACCGTAAAATGAGAGACTGCGTATCCAATAATCATGGCGGCCACACCGATGGCTCCGGCCGTTTTGAGAAGGAAATTTCGATCGCGTGAAAGCACCGCGATTCTGTGTCGGCTGAGTTTCATCACTTCCGGGATCGTTCGGCGGCAGCTTGCATCGTCTGACGCTGGATTTCGACTATGGATTGCGCTTTCCGCAGGAGCGGAATCTTGCTCGCTTCTGCATCAGGTGGTAGACCGAATTTGATCTCTTCAGCGATGTGCAGGAACTCAGCCAGCTCGTCGCGCACCTGGGGAGTGATCAGTCCGGCGTCCACCGCAGTGATCCGGTATAAGAATTCGTCAGTGGTTTCGAATCGGACCGGATCTTTAAAGCGGCTTTGAACGAAATCTTTGAGCGCATCGGACACCTGAATGCTGTATTCGTTTGGAGTCATTTCGTTTGCGCGAGACTCAATTTCTTCCAGCCTTCTCGCCGCCACATATTCTGCGGTGAGAACCCGCTTCTTCTCCCGCATGAGAAACATCACCAGCGTGATCACAACTGCAACCACTCCAACGAGCACGAGCAGCCCGATTCCGATCCAGATATAGACCTTCCAGGGATCCGGCAGAGCATCAGGAATCTCGATCTCCTCAATATCGGGGAGATCGGGCGGTGGAGCCTGTGCAATGAAAGTCGGAAAGGTCACAAGTGAGAGTCGACGATTTTAAGGGGAAATGCTGATTTTGAAATTTTAAATTGAGCAATCCGCGAGTTGTTTCCGAAGAGCAGTAATGTGACTCGCCGTGTGCGCTGCCGAGAGAGTGATTCGCAGCCTGGCCGTACCCCTGGGAACGGTCGGAAAACGGATAGCTGGAATGTAGAATCCGGCTTCGAAAAGAAATTGAGCGGTGGCGAGTGTGGCGTCGTTTTCCCCTATGATATGAGGAATGATAGGACTCGGTGAAGAATCTGGAAACTGTTCGATGTTATCGAAGAGACGGGAACGCAGCTCATCGCCTTGCGAGCTACGGATGATTTGAAGGCTTTCAGATGCAGCAGCCGCAAGAGCCGGCGGAGGTGCCGTTGAATAGATGAAACTCCGGGCACGATTGATAATGAGGTCGATCCAGTCCCGTGAAGCACAAAGGTATCCGCCGCTCAGGCCGGCAGCTTTGGAAAGCGTACCCATTTGAAAATCAACCTCGGAATCGAGGCCGAGGTCAGCTGCGTAACCGCGGCCGTTGGGGCCGAAAACGCCAAAACCATGAGCTTCATCCAGAAGTAACAAGGCGCCGTGGTCGTTCTTGACCTTTGTGATAGACTCGAGCGCAGCAAAGTCTCCATCCATCGAGAAAACCGATTCAGTAACTACGAGAATGCGACCTGCTGAACGTTCATTCGCCCACCGAAGATGGCTTTCCAGCTTTGCGACATCGTTGTGGGGATAAACCCTTATCGTTGCGCCACTTAGCTTCGCCCCGTCGATCAGACTGGCATGGCATAGCTTGTCTAGAATGATAACGTCGTCCTTGCCTGCGATCGCGGGAATAGTTCCTGTGGCGGTTGCATACCCTGAACCAAACAGCAGAGCGGCCTCAGTTTGTTTGAAATCTGCCAGTTCCTGTTCGAAACGGACATGAGGAGAGTGCGTGCCGCTGATCAGCCGGGATGCTCCCGAGCCCGCTCCGTACTGCTCAATGGCAGTTGCAAAAGCCGATTTTAAACCGGGATGATTCGCCAGGCCAAGATAGTCATTCGACGAGAAATTGATCACCTCGCGCCCTTCGATGATTACGGATGGCGATTGCGGGGAGTCAAGCGTTCGCAAATTTCTTCGCAGACCGGACTCATCGAGACCTGCAAGTTCGGTGGTAACAGAGCGCATCAGGATTCGATCGAACAGGGTTGGTACGATGAGTCAACAGGGTTCGATCGTGGATTGGTGTCCCTCAATCTTCGTCACTTTCTCCGGAAGCATTTTTGTCGCTGAACTTGTCCTTTTTTGACGCGCTTCTGGATTTCTTTCGTCCTTCGAAGAATGCATTAGTCGTCAACAAATCGACGGCCTGTTGGAGAGCGCGGTCCTGAAGCGGAGGTTTATCCCAGGGCGTGGCGCGGCCATTTGATTTGGCCAGATAGTAATCAAGTTCGGGATCAGTGCCTGCAACGAGGGCCGCCTCGTTCATCCGGGGGCGTTGTTTCTGAAAAAGGAAGTCTGACAGCGGCTTCTCCCCGAGCTCCGTTTCCCGGTAAATGGCCTGCTTCGATTTAGAAGAGCCGATCGAAATAATGTCCGGTTGGATTCCTTTTTGGAAAAACGAAGTGTCATCATCCAGCACCACCTCAGCAATGGCATATCGGAGGATACGGTCGTTACCAATAGGAACGTCGCGGTATTCAACAGTCAGGCCCTTGGTGGGTGCACCAATCACAACGACGTTTGGGTCATGTCGTTTGAGAACCCCCGCGATGATTTCCCCAACATTGCCTGTTTCTTCATCGACAAGAATGATGAGTTGCTTGCTCCATGAGGTTTGCTCGGCTTTAGCCACAAAAAGACGGGGGCGCTCGTCCTGTGGGCGACGAATCTTAAAAAGCAGCTCGTTCGGCGGGCGAAACCGGCTCAGGATTTGGGCCGCTACCTCAAACCCGGCTTGTGGCTGAGGCGAGCGGAGATCGACAATCAAAGTTTCCAGATCATCTTCGTGATCTGTTTTGAATTTTTGAAGTGTGCTGTCGAAACGGCCGATCTCCGACTTATCGAAGCGGCTGAACCGGATGTAACCGGTGTATTTGTCGATCGTGGTAGCAAAGTATTTGAACGGCGAATTCCGGGCTGCCCGGTCCTTCTCTGTCAGAATAGTGGCTCCGAATTCCAGTCGGTCCAACAAGCCTTGAAGCGCCGCCCGGTTGAGTTCCAGATAGCTGAAATCGTCCCGGTTGATGTATTCCGTACGGAGCAATCGAAACGCCTCCTGCAAACTGTTCTGATCAAGGTTATCAATTAGATTCTGTGAAGGGTCAGGCGCCTCGGCCTGGGCCGGTTGCTTGATGACATTGATCTTTGTCTTCTCATCCGCCTCCACCCATTGATTCGCAATGACAACCCCGACGAGGGCGAGAATTAGTGGCAGGTGGAGAAATCTCATAGTCGTGTCTCGCGCTTAGGATACTTCTTTTGGGAAATGATTCAATGCACGGAGTGGGGGCGCGTTCTTGCGAGGAAATTCATGGGCCTGAACGAGCGCGGCTGTCAGATACTGCTTGGCCGCAGCAAGTGTTTTGCCAACGGGCTGATCTCTTTCGAAAAGCACCGCGATGGCGGCGGACAGTGTGCAACCCGTCCCGTGCGTGTCGGGCAAATCAAGTCGCGGTGAACTGAACTCAACCATCTCTTCAGAAGGAGCGAGATACAAATCCGTGGCGACATCGGGGTGTGGGTCATTATCAGGAATGTGACCGCCCTTCAGTAAAACCGGCGCGGCAAATCGCGCCACGAACTCACGGGCCAACTCATCCGGCCCAGTCGTACCTGATTCCAGTAGCGCAACGATCTCCGAATAATTCGGCGTAGTCAGAGTAGCGCGGGGGATCAGCCGTTCTCGATAGACGTTGATGGTCTCCGCTTCCGACAAATCCTGCCCTGAGCTCGCAACAAGGACCGGGTCGACGATCAGAGGAATGTCAGGCCGGCTATCGAGAAAGTCGGCCACCACGGTCGCGTTCTCAGCAGTCGCCAGCATCCCTGTCTTCACGGCATCAATCTGCATTTGCTCCGCCATCACCTCCAATTGATCCGCCAGGATCTGCGGAGGCGTAATGTGGATCGAGCGGACATCGCCCGGAACCTCGGCGACCACCGACGTCACTGCACAAATCCCGTAACCGCCGAAGTGGGCGATGGTTTTCAGGTCTGCTTGAATGCCTGCACCAGCCGAGGAATCCGAACCGGCGATGGTGAGAACGGTTTTCAATTCACCGATACCGTCGTTGTCGAAGCCTTTTCTGATGGCTCAATCCCCAGCAGTTTGCAAACCGTCCCGTGAAAGACCGTCTGGTCAATTTCACCCATATCTCCATAAGCCGGCTGGTTTGGAAAGCCCCAGAGAAAGCTTTGGCCAGTCATGCGGAACGCATCTTCCACCGGATAGCCAAACCCACTGAAATGGGGGGTGTCAGACAAAGCCGGGTCAAAGACAGGCTCCTCCGCTTCGTAGTCGCTGAAGCCATAACCGGATTTCAAAACAAGAATGCGATCACCGGTCCGCCCCTCGAAAGGAAACTTCCATTCCGCTGGAAGATCCGCCTGGGAAAAAGTCCGGAAATAAAGTCGCTTGCTCATCGCGTCATCGAACTCCTTCTCAAACAGCTTCACTTCACCTTCACTGTCAGGCAGATTCTTGAAGTAGAGCTGAGCCACAGCGTCATGTGATATGAGATCCACGTTCTTCATCGTGTCAGGACCGAGCAGCTTGGTGAGATTGATGTTCTTCTCAAGCTCAATCATCCCGTGATCCGTCGTCACCAACACTGCGAGTTCCGCATTCGGAGCGGCCAATGTCGCCCAGTTCTCCTTCACCTTATCGATGAAGGCCTTCACGGCTTTGTCAGTCTTGGCGACCACCGCATATGTCTCGTCAGCCCGGGGCCCGTGCTCAAGCCCACCCTTTTTGATGTCATCGAGCCGGCACATCAAAAGCCGAAGCTTCTTCTCATCCTTGTCGCTGCTCCACGTGTCATAGAGAGCATTGAGCCGTTGCTCATCAGTCAGGCTCGCATCAAAACTTGAATTGGAGTAAGCCGCAGCGTTCTCAGCCGGTTGCGTGAAAGACAAAGGCCAGTCATGAACCAATACCCGCAATCCCTGCCGCGTGGCCGTCGTCCAGATCGGTTCCGCTGCCAGCTGAGGCCCATCCGCATCCACGATGCTACCGTCCTCCAGCCGAACCTTGTTCATCATAATCCCGTGCTGATCAACCGTCGTCCCGGTCGCGAGCGTGGCGTGCGCCGGAGCAAGCACACAGGGAAAATTCGGCTTCAACTTCATCGTGCTGGAGCCATCATTCGACATTTCCTCGAGAAAAGGAGCCTCGGCCTTGTCAATGTAATCCGTCCGCAGACCGGGGATACTCACCCACAGAACCACCTTGTCACCACCGCCTTTGGCACCTTCTTCCGGCTCATCGGTCATGTCCGGTTCAAAGCCCACATCAACCGCTTCCGCCTCTTTCTTCGCCTTGGCCATTTCCTGCGCAATCAGGACCGATGTCGCAATATCCCCCGTCAGTTCGTTGCGGGAAAACTTAACCCCGGCACTCCCGGTGAACACGAACAGCATCGTGAAAGCGAACAAGAGCACCGCAAAGAGCGTGATGAGAGAGCTGGCGAGTGAACGGAACATAGCCCATCAAGATAGCCATCGAACCCGCCCCTGCAAAGCCAAATTAGGACGCCGTTTCTTTTCGGAAATCCTTCGCCAGCCCTGAAAACTGACGCTCCAGAGCGCGGTCACGCGTCCCTGCGGAATACCGGATCGCATACAAATAGTCGATCATCTCGTCAAACTCACCCCCGACCACGCCCGCCGACTTCAAGCCCGCGATAAACTCACGCCAGGTCTGCGAGGCCCGCTTCGGGAGACCCCGCTCTCGGCCCGCATCCATCAATTCCATGGCAAACCGGGGCAGCTCACTGGCATTCTCACCCGCCCCCGGGAGCGCAACCCTTCCGCGAGCCCGTCCTCCGGTCTGTCGTTTCCTCTTAGAAAGCAACGACCACCCCCACAGCGCCGCCGCAGCCAACCCGATCAATAACATGAAGTTCCGCGACAAAAACAACAGGATCGAATCCAACGCTTTCTCAAACGGGGACCTTCCGCGTGCCACCAACTCCTCCGCTTTCCCTACCTCTTCAAACGCTGCCAGATCAATTTCCGTCCCCGCACGGCGAGCCGTTGGTGTTGGCGGAGCCACCCGCCCCGAATCCCCCGGCGTTGTGTCAAAAATCCGCCACCCTTCGCCCTTCACATAGATCTCAGGCCAGGAATGATAGTCGTTGTCCCGAAAAGTGATAAGCCGGTTCTCCAGATCATACTCCCCGCCGAGATACCCGTAAGCAATCCGGCACGGCACATCGAGATGACGCAGTAGCAGCACCGTCGCTGCGGCAAAAAGCTCACAATGACCGCGCTTTTCCTCAAACAGGAAATTCTCCAGCGGCTCCAAATTCAACTCATTGCGATACTTCAATGAATAGCGGACTTCCTTTTCAAAAAAATCATCCACCGCAGCCAGTCGGGTCGCCAGCGGAGACCGGCGGCTCCCGATCGATTCCGCCAAATCCCGGTACCGGGGAGCATCAGGCACAGTCAGGAAAGGGTAAGCCGGTAAGTTTCCAGATTGCATCCCCGACGGCAGCCCGTCCTCCGGTGACAGCTTCACCCCGGCATTCGTCCCCGTTACCGCAGCGTCAAACCGGATCTTCGGGGCCTCACCCTCCGGCTCGATCTGCCACCACCCGTTCGCAAACTCATAGAGCGAATCGACCGCCACCCGGTCCGTCCCCGAAAGCAGAGGCAGCGTTGTGACAAGTTCCCGGTCAATCAGGACCGAATATCGCAACGGCTTCTCCTGCGCAGGTTCATCATATGGAAGGAGAAAGGTCACCCCATCCACCGCACCGTCACTCGAGTCATAAACCCAGTTCGCCCGCCGATCAGGCCCCAGCCGCGATTCCGTCTCGAAGACCGACAGCGCCGACGTCTTCAAATACACCGGCTGGCGCATCAGCTTTGCAAAATCCGCCCGGTCCGGCACCACCAAGTGCGCCCGGATCTCGTCGTCCAGTTCCAGATCCGCCCGCTTCGGCAGCTCCCGCGAACTTTCATCGATCGCCCCTTTTCCCACCGTTACTACCGTCCCTTCGAAATCCGAGTCCGCCAGGTAAGTCTCGTCCGTTTCCCGGTTGGCCCACACATAGATCTTCCCTGACACCGCATCCATCGGTACCACCAGCGCCCCAAGGAAAATTGATCCCGTCAACACCGCCAGTCCCATACGCCCAAGCGGCATCGTGCGCCCGCTTTTCGCCACATGCCACACCGCCGGTAGTACCAGCCCCAGTGCCGCCAGGCTGCGCACCAGCAATTTCGAGTGACTGTAGATCTCCGTTGTCCCCGCCGTCCAGAAAACCAGCGCACCTGCCAACAGCGCCAGGCCCGTTCGATGAACCGTCGGCGAAACCAGCGCCTTACCCCACAGCCAGAAGTGAATGGCCACCCCGATATGGAACAAAACCGGCAGATCCGACAGCATGACCCGTGCGAGCCGTTTCTCGAACAGCCACCACTCCGCAAAAAACAGCATCGCCGCGATCACCAGCACCGACCAATTCGCCAGGCCCCGGCCACCGATCCTGAAAATCCCGAAGACAACCATCCCCAGCGCCGCCAACAGCAGCGGCATCGGCGATTCCGAGATCATCCAGCCCACGGACACATCCGCGACCAGCAAGATCAGGAAAACGATCCAATAGGGTTTCATCGCCAATTCAATAGGGTTGGTTCGTCACGGGGTCAAGCCAGCTCGCGTCTCACAAAACACCGCTCTGAGCCTAGAGTTATCTTTCCCATTTAAGCAGCGATCCCGTGAATAAACGTCTCGACGTAATCAATGACCTTGTCGTAAACGCGCTGTTTGGTGGGGCCGCGCTCCAGAATCCCCATCGGCTTCTGGATTAGGTCTACGATATCCGGATCGGGCAAGGGCTTCTCGCCGGTGTAAATATAGCGATCGATCACCTTTATCAGCTTGTCGGCGTCGAGCTGCTCTTCTTTCACCAACTGATCAAAAGCGGTCATGCGCTCCTGCTCCCAGAAGTCTTCGAAGCCGTCGGGGATTTCGGCGGCGTTGGCGAGATTTGGCAGGGTGCTGTCGATAAATTTCTGGATCAACTCGCGCTTGCTGCGCAGTTCAAGATCTCCGGCGACTGAATCGAGAATGAGATTGCGGATTTTGGGCTGCTCGGGGGCCTCGGCATTGTAGAGCTGAGCGAGCAACGTGAGGATGTAATTCACGTTGACGACGTCTTTATGGATCAGTTCCAGCTCGAAATCGATATCCTCGAGGATGGATGCCTTCTCTTTTTGATTGTCCGTCTTGACCTTGTCGTAAAGATCGAGATAGGCGCTCCGGTAATCGGCGAATCGCTGGGCAGGTAGCGCGAGGTCGTCGTCTTCGAAGTTTGAAAACGATTCGAGAATGTTCCGCAGACGCATCAACTCGCGGAAGACTTTGACGAAGGCAATCTCGGCGTCTTCGTCGGCCAGGTCTTTTACGCTGCCCACGGTCGGCGTCAGGGCGAGGAGTTCCAACGTCACCGCGTTGAATTTCTCGACATACTCGTCATACGGCGGGACAAAAATCGTTTCTTTGGCTTCCTTGTTGGCAAAGAGCGCCAATGCCTCATCGGTTGCCTTCTTCAAGTTGCGGAAAACGACGATGTTTCCCTGACTCTTCACCTCGTTGAGGATTCGGTTCGTTCGCGAATACGCCTGGATCAACCCGTGATACTTCAAGTTTTTATCCACATACATCGTGTTGAGCGCCTTGCTGTCGAAGCCGGTCAAAAACATGTTCACGACCAGAAGAATATCGACCTTCTTGTCCTTCACCTTTTTGCCAATGTCCCGGTAGTAGCCATAAAATTGCTGGGTGTCCCGCGTCGAGAAATTCGTCCCGAACATCGCGTTGTAGTCAGCGATGAACCCATCCAGCTTCTCCCGGGTATGGGGATTGCCCCCGTCGCCGCCCTCGACTTCTTCGTCTTTGTCGAGGTTGCCGTCTGCGTCAGGATCTTCTTCGTTTGCCTTGTAGCTGAAAATCGTCGCCACCTTCAGCTTGTGCTCTCCCTTCTTTTTCTTTTTAGCAAAGAGCTCGTAATACTTGATGAGCATCGCCACTGAACTCACACAAAACATCGCGGTGAACTCTTTGTTCCGCGTCTTCGTCGCGTGATTCGCAATGATGTAATCGGTGATCTTTTCGATGCGCGTGTCCGATTCGAGGACCTCTTTGGTGTCGATCCCCTCCACCTCGATGTCAGCACTGACGACATCCTTCTCTTTCTTTTTGTAGCGGCCCACGTATTCCACAGAAAACTTGAGGACGTTCTCGTCTTTGATCGCATCCGTGATCACATAGGAATGCAGCTTTTTATGGAAGATGTCTTTAGTCGTTTTCTTGAGGCCGCCTTTCGACTTTGTTTTTGCCGTGTAGCCCGGCCGAGTTTCGTGCACCATCGTGGGGACGTCGATCACTGTGCCGGATTTGGCTGCCGAGCCCCCCTTCTTTTTCGGGGCGGACGTCGCGTTCTCCGCGAAGATCGGCGTCCCTGTGAAGCCGAACATCTGGTGATTGCGGAAAAAGGAACAGATCCGCTTGTGGGTATCCCCGAATTGGCTGCGATGGCATTCATCGAAGATGAAGATGATCCGCTCATCGCGGAGCATTTCCATTTGCTCAAGATAGCGCTTTTTGCTGATCGCGGTGTTCAGCTTCTGCAGCGTCGTCACGATCAGGTTATCGATGCGCCGTTTGTTCTTCTTTGAATTGGTGTTGTTTCCCGTGAACTGCTCGACCAGCGTTTTCGTATTGTTCGTTCCGTCGATGCATCCTTTTCGGAATCCGTTGAACTCTTTGATCGTCTGGTAATCCAGATCCTTTCGGTCCACGCAGAAAACCACTTTATGCACCTCCGGCAGGGCGGTCATAATCTGGGCCGCTTTGAACGATGTCAGCGTCTTGCCCGATCCTGTGGTGTGCCAAATATAGCCGTTGGCGTCTTCCGCTGGCGGATTTTTGACCCGGTCGATAATCGCCTCGGTTGCGTAATACTGATACGGGCGCAGCACCATGAGAATTTTGTCCGTCTCGTTACGGACGATGTATTTCCCGATCATCGTGCCGAGATGTTCCCGAATGAGAAACGCGTCGGCAAAAGGTCTCAGCTTGCGAATGGTCGTGTTGTCTTCCTTCGCCCAGTAAAAGGTTTGCTTGAACGACTGGTTTTTACAGTTGGCGTAATACTTCGTGTTCACCCCGTTGCTGATGACAAACAACTGAACGAAGTGAAACAGCCCGTGACCACTCCAGAAACTGTGTCGCTGGTAACGCTGGATTTGGTTAAAAGCCTCCTTCATTTCCAGCCCGCGCCGCTTCAGCTCGATCTGCGCCAGTGGCAGTCCGTTGACGAGAATCGTCACGTCATACCGGTTTTTGTAGGTGCCGTCATTCATCGCCACCTGTTGGGTCACCTGATAGCGATTCCGCAGCGGATTGGCTGAATCAAAGAACTCCAGGTAAACGGTGTCGCCGTCCTCCTTCGTCAGCTTCATTCGGTCCCGCAGAGTGTGCGCCTTGTTAAAAACGCCGGACTTCTTGTTCAGATGATGCAGCACCTTGGTGAATTCGTTGTCGGTGATGGTCACCTCGTTGAAAGCTTCCAACTGCGCTTTCAGGTTGGCGAGCATCGACGCTTCGTCCGTCACTGTAACTTTCGCGTAGCCCAGCGCAATCAGTTGGGTGACGAGATTGGCTTCCAGGACCTGTTCAGGTTGAATATGACTCATCGGACGTTATTGGGGCTCCTTTTTCTGCTTTTCCTCCAGGGCTTTGACCGATTTATCAAAGTCCGATTCCAACTTCTGCAGCTTGTTAAATTTCTCGTATTCAGCGGCAGCTTTTTCCTCGGCAGCTTTTCGCGTGATGCTTCCAAGCCCTCAAGAACCCGGTATTCGTTGAATTCGAGGAATTTATTCACGCTCTCAGCGAACCCATCCATGGTGAATGTCTGTCGGCGCTCGATGATTCCTTCGATGTAGTCGAAAAAGGCCGACACCGTCCGCTCTAACTTCCGAATGTCTTCTTCAGGCAGGAAGTTTTTGCCGATCATTGTGTCCGACTTCAATACTCTTCCGTCCGGTGCGTTTTTGTAAGTATGCATGCCCATCAACGGGAGGGAGGCATCGGCATTCTTGTAGATCAGTTCCGCTGAGGTGTGGCCCGTGATGGCAAAGTGAAACTTATCCTGCACATGCGCGTAAAATTTCTGGGTGGTTTCCGATTTCGAGTCGTAGTCGATGCTGCACTCCGCGAAAATGTCGGTGATCTGCTGGTAAATACGGCGCTCGCTGGCCCGAATCGAGCGCACCCGCTCCAGAAGTTCCCGGAAATAGTCTTTCCCGAAGTATCGCCCGTTCTTCAACCGCTCGTCATCCATCGCAAAGCCTTTGATGAGGTATTCGCGCAGGACGCCTGTCGCCCAGATCCGGAACTGAGTCGCCTGGGTTGAGTTGACACGATAGCCAACGGAGATGATAGCATCCAGATTGTAATATTCGAGGTCGCGGCTGACCTCACGCTCACCTTCCTGCTGAACTGTTGCAATTTTTGCAACGGTTGCCTCGCGCTCCAGTTCCCGGCTTTCGTAAATGTTTTTCAGGTGGCGGCTAATTCCCGATTTATCGACTCCAAAGAGATCCGCCATCCGGTTGATCGTCAGCCAGATGGTTTCCTGCCCCAGCAAAACCTCCACTTTCACCTCACCATTCGGCGCCGTGTAGAGCAAGAAGTCGGAGGCCTCATCGCTTGGATTCAGGGACTGATTAGAATCACTCATACAAACATCTGTTGGAGTAATCCACGTTTGAAGGTTTGGGTTTCGGTGATCTGAGTGGCGACGGTTTCGATCTTGCGGTCGATCGCCGTAAGGAAGTCGGCGATCTTGGTTTGTTCTGCGATAGGTGGTTTAAAAATCCTTATCGGCTCCAAATATCGAAAATAAAGATTCGACACACTTGCTCCTTCAACCATACGGGCGAATTGGCGTCTAAGAGTTCTGAAGTAGTAAGTGTAGAAAAGCGGATTCTCCTTTGTGTTGAAGACCGATATCATCTCACCAATTGCCACCCCTTTTTGAGGCAACAAACAGCAGTACTTCGCGAAATCCAAAGGATCTTCGCCGACACGAGGAACGAGTATTTCTCCGCCTTGGCTAAATTTGAGGTATTTCGGATCAATGTTGGTTTTTGATCTTATCTCCCCAATTACGATACTGTATTTGCTATACAATTCTCCATAACGCACACATGGGGTCAGCGCATCTTCCGACAGTGAAAATTTTGGCGCACTTTTGCCGTAATAGAATCTACCAACCTTCCCAATTGTGGTCTCCTCCCAATCGGGGAAGTCGTTGCCGTGGTCGTCTTTGAAGCGGATGGCTTGGGTGAAGAGCGCCTGCATGACTCCTTTCTTGTAGTCCTCCAGCAGGGCGCGTTTTTGGATCAGTTGCTGAATCCGCCCATCCACCGCCGTCAAGAAATCCGCAATCTTCCGCTGCTCGGGAAGGGTGGGGATTGCGACTGTGACCTTGCGAAGATCTTCGAGTGAGATTTCGCGAAACGTGCTTCCCTTCGCGTAGGCTTGAACTTGTCTAATTACGTCCAGCGACTGGATAGCCGTGCAGACATACTTGTTATATTCCCCACCAACTGAAATCCGAGCAGTTCCTTGGGTTAAATTTGATACTGCAATCGTGTCAGGAACAATTTGAGCGACGCCGATGTTGCCTCGGAGTGAAAAAACAATGTCGCCCGGCACAACTTCTGAACGTCGATATTTTTTTGCAATTTCTGCGGAAGTTCGCTCAAGTCTCTCAAGAGTAAGTATGCCATTTAGGTCCTGACTCTTGATGTAAGGCATCCCGCCGGGCACATGATCGCCAGCTTGGACAATTCCGTAAGAGATCTTCTTTGCCACAATTTCATCGAGTCTTTTTCGCTCGAACGGCGCTTTCCCTAACCCGAACCTCAAATGCGGGGTAGTTGGCTTCTCTTTGATAAAACGAAGCATTAGAACGGTGCCTTTATACCCTGTTCCTCACAAAACCCAGCAATGACGTCATCCGGCTCGCTCCCCCTACTCAGCCCACATCGGTATTCAACACCGACAGCCCCAAAGGGGCTTGCCACCGTAGCCCGGGGCAACGCCCCGGGACATTGATCCCAAAATAAACGGGAGCCCTGAAAGGGCGATCTAATCCCACACATATTTTTCATCGTATTCGATTTTATGTTTTCCTAAAAATTCCCGGTATTCCTCCTGAAACGACTTCTTCCGATGGTGCTCTTCCTGGTTTTGAATGTAATTTGCCACTGCGGCGGCATTCGATTCACTGACGGAAAACGCGCCATATCCGGCCTGCCATGCAAACTTCTGCAAGCCTTCGGATTTTGTTTTCAACCATTTCGACGAAGATTTTTTTACCTCTTCGACGGCTTTCGCAATTGTCACTACCCGATGGAGCCGGAAAAGAATGTGGACGTGATCCTCCACCGAATTAATCAATACGGCAGGGCAATTCAGGTTCGAAAGCACCGTTGCCAGGTAGCGGTGGAGTTCTTCACGTAGTTCATCGTCTTTCAGAAATGGGAAGCGATCCTTGGTGCTGAAAATGAGATGTATGTATACGTTGGCGAGCGATTGTGGCATTCGGTGTTTTAGATCGCCCTTTCAGGGCTCTAGGTTTGGGATGTTTGATTTCCCGGGGCGGCGCCCCGGGCTACGGTAGGTTACCCCTTTGGGGCAGATGTTGGGTATGTTTTTGGGCTGATGGACTGATGTTGGGTATGTTTTTGGGCTGATGAACTGATGTATGTATACGTTGGCGAGCGATTGTGGCATTCGGTGTTTTAGATCGCCCTTTCAGGGCTCTTGGTTTGGGATGTTTGATTTCCCGGGGCGACGCCCCGGGCTACGGTAGGTTGCCCCTTTGGGGCAGATGTTGGGAATGTTTTTGGGCTGATGAACTGATGTTGGGAATGTTTTTGGGCTGATGGACTGATGTTGGGTGTGTTTTTGGGGCGGGCTTTCACCGTTATAAGTTAAAGGCTTTGATTAAAACGGCGCTTTGATTCCCAGTTCCTCACAAAATCCCGCGATCACTTCATCGTTCTTGCCCATCTCTTTTTCCAAAGCTTCCAATTTGTCTGACACATCTGCCAAATCCACCGGTTCCTCCTCTTCAAAGGTGTCGACATAGCGCGGGATATTGAGGTTAAAGTCATTTTCCTCGACCTCACTCAACTCAGCTACGTGACTGAACTTCCCGATACTCTCCCGCTTTCGATAGGTGCTGACAATGCGCTCAATGTGTTCCGGCTTGAGGTAGTTTTGATTGCCTTCTTTGGTAAATCCCTGACTGGCATCAATAAACAGAATGTCGTCGGGATTCTCCCGCTGTTTCTTCAAAACGAGAATGCAGGTCGGGATGCCGGTACCGTAGAAAATATTGGCCGGAAGCCCAATGACGGCGTCGAGCCAGTTGCAATCCTCGATGAGATACTTTCGAATGTGCCCTTCCGCTGCGCCCCGAAACAACACGCCGTGCGGCAACACACAGGCCATGGTCGCGCCGCTGTCGAGGTGATGCGCCATGTGCTGAACAAAAGCGAAATCCGCTTTGGTCTTGGGCGCCAGTTTGCCGTAGGCACTGAACCGGTCTTCCGCTTCATGAATCACACTGGCGGACCATTTGGCGGAGAACGGCGGATTGGCGACGATGGCCTCGAAACGCAGGTCGGCATGCTCCGGCGCGGGATTTTCGAGGGTGTCTTCGTTCCGTATGTCGAAGCGTTTGTAGTGAACCCCGTGCAGGATCATGTTCATCCGCGCGAGGTTGTATGTCGTCGGGTTCATCTCCTGCCCGTAAAAGCCGCCGACTTCCTCGACCTCTTTCGCCACGCGCAGCAGCAGGGAACCGGAACCGCAGGTGGGATCGTAAACGTTTTTGAGACTGGTCTTCCCGGTGGTGACGATTTTCGCAAGGATGGTGCTGACTTCCTGCGGGGTGTAGAACTCGCCCGCCTTTTTCCCTGCGCCGCTGGCGAACTGACCGATGAGGTATTCGTAGGCATCGCCGAGGACATCGGCCTCAGTATCGTCGAGCCGGAAATCGATCTGGTCGAGGTGAATCAGCACCTTGGCGATGAGGGTGTTTTTCGCATTCTCCGACTTGCCCAACTTGGACGATCCGAGATCGAGATCTTCGAACAGCCCCTGGAAATCCTCCTCGCTGTCGTGCCCCATGGTGGTGGCTTCGATATGCCTCAGGATATTGGTGAGGTCTTCGAGAATAAAGTTATCCGTCTCGCGAGCGCCTTTTGCCGCGACCTTGCTGAAAAGCTCCGATGGCTTGAGAAAATAGCCAAGTCGGTCGATCGATTCCTTTTCAATCGCAGCGAGCATGGCGGCTCCGTCGTCAGTGGATTCATCAATCTCTTCAAACGTGACGCCGTCGTGTTTCAGGATCTCGTCGGCGAAAACATGCATTCGCTCGGAGAGATACTTGTAGAAAATGAAACCGAGGATGTAATCGCGGAATTCATCCGCACCCATGTTGCCCCGGAGGGTGTTGGCGATGTCCCAGAGACGGGATTGGAGAGCTTTTTTGTGTTGGTCGTCTGCTGCCATGTGAGTCGGTTCGGGCGGAAGTGTAAGCCGCATTGCGGATTGAATACAATTCGCATTGTTAGGGAAGGTTAAAAGGTTGGAGGTCGAACATCGAACATCGACTGGCGGGACTGATGAAACGGGGAGCGAGCTTTGAAACGGGAGTGTCGCACAGAGACACAGAGAACACAGAGAACACAGAGAGGGAGGGGAAGGCGTTTTTTTTGGGACCTGTTTGAAAAGCGAACCAGCTGTGAATGGGCGGGGATGCCGGAATGGGTGGTTTTTGTTCCGGAAATGCCGGTTGTGAGCCACTTTTTTGGGCGTTCGAATTCCTGCGAGCGGCTGTTGAAAGATTGTTAGCGGCGTCTGCGGTTGAATGGGAGGTGGTGGAATGCTTTTTACGAGTCTTTTTATTCGATTTATGATCTTAAGTATTCTGATAGCAGGAATATTTAGGAGCTTTAGAAGACGTTTGGTTCTTGGTGGAGGAAATAGAGATCTTGTTATAGGAACGAAAAAGAGGGCGTAAAGCTCAAATGGCTTACGAAACGAATCTGAATTCTTTCGATAAGCTATCGCATTCTTTCTAGAGTCTATTCCAGTCTTGTAAGTGGCCGGTGCGCCCGGTTTTGTTCCGTTTGATGGAAGCGGTTACGGTCCGGTTCAGGCTAAAGAGAATAAGGGTTTGCGTCTCGTGCGTGGTCTTCTGACTCCTGGTGGGAGTTGAGGAATCACGGCTCCGAGTGTCGCTTTCCAGATCTGTGATTGGCGGGCGCTTGAGTGGGCGGCTTTTGAATTGTCTTTTTTGAATTGGGTCGTCGGGCTATGTTTCTTGAATCCTGCCCGGATTTACCCGTTCGATAGGACGATAAATTTACCTGCGATCGATATGAACACTTTCCTGCGAATCTTTGCCTGTGTGATGATGGGCTTTGCTGCGAATTCCTGTTCCAAACCAGACAGCGAAACGGCGGATGTTCAGGATGCCGCTCTTGAGCGATCGACCCTTTTGGTTGAGGAATTGAAGAAGAAGGATATCGACGGCGTCGATTATCCGATCTCGGCTGCTGCCTATGACGGGGTGCCGGTGGTCCTCGTAGATGTGGCTGATCCGGCAGGCGATTACCGGGCGACGGCGCAGAAAATCATGGATGCGATCGGGGCGGTCGAGGAAAAGGTATGGCTGGTGTATGAGACCGATATGGAAATGACCGACGCGGAGCGAAAAGCGGGCATGAAAGATCCGAAAACGATTTTAACGAGATTCAATGTTGGGACAGGGGAGGAGAATCCTCTGGATTGAACTCTATGAACCATGACTCATCACGCGCTCTCACTTCGCTACGCGAATTCTCCGGTGTTTCACTTCGGCGACTGAGTCGGGATCGGACAGGATCAGGTGCGGGTGACGTCCGGCGACTTTGGATTTCCAGGCATCGACGGCGCTGTCGCTGATCACAAAGAGTCGTTCGCAATGCTCAAAATCGCGGATGCGTCGTTTCAGTTTGGCGGCGGTCTTGAGTCCGCGGGGACGGGCCAGAGCGAGCTCGGTAAGGGCGGAGGTGTATCCGGTGGTATCAGGGATTTTTAGCCAGTCGGCTGCGGTGACATCGGTGGAGACGGAAACGGGGATCCGTCTTTCCCGACAGTAAAGTAAGAGGCCGGCGGCGATGCGGATGGCGGTTTCGAATCGCTCGGGCTGCATCAATTGGCCGACTTTCGACAGGGAATGCAGAATGATTCCAAATCGTTGGGGCTTGGGTTGCGGCGGATCCCAATCCCGCACCACCAGTTCGGATGAACGGGCGGTGGCAGGCCAGTGAATCGATTTCACAGGATCACCGGGCCGGTAGGGGCGGATGCCGCGAAAATCGCCGGCGTTTTCGAGATCGAAGGTGTCTTTCGCGAGGGACTCAGCCTGGAATTTTTCCAACTGCTGGAGCAACAGAGCGGGCATGAGGGGGCGGGGGAAAATGACAATTTCATCCGGCTCGCCGTTGGGGCGGGGGCTGTAGTTGCCGGTGGCGCGGGTTTCATAGAGCCCGAAAGGCCAGGCTGATTTCACTTCAAAACGGGATCGGCCATGACGCCCGCGGCGGGGGAGTCGTCCCCGAACAGTGAGTTGTGATTCGCCCGAGTTGGGAAGGTGGGGAATGATTTCCGAGTTGGCGATAGAGTGGAGCAGGCTGTCGCGGAATTCGAGTTCGTAGGCATCGCGCCGGAAGTGGCGTTTCAGGTAGATGTTGGATTCGAAGAGTTCGCCGGCGAAAGCAGTTTTGGGCAGCTCGCGGCGCAATTCGAGCCCGGTGAGGTTTTGGCGGCAGAGAATGCGGGCGAGGGTGAGGGTTGTGAGGCAAAGAATTCCCAACAACATGGTGACCCCGGAGTAGAGGGCCCCGCCTGTCGCCACCAGTCCGATTCCCAACCACAACACCGCAATACCGCTCGGTGTGATGAGTGGTTTTTCAGCGGGAGAGGGGATGGCAGTTTCCGGCACAGGGAGATTTTGGCACAGAATGGTGCAGATAGGGGAGTGTTTTTTGAAGGGGGGAGGGCAACAACAGGCGGAGTTGTGTTGGTGTCGCCGCTACGCGACTCTCTTTTCTATTTTGTGTAGATCCCGTGGCCTTGCCTCGTTGGGACTCGGCTACAACCACCGCTATTCAGATGTCGGCACGCTGTGCCTTTTTTGGATTCAAGGGGACGAAACAGTCTCTTTCGGTTCGATTTTGAAGGCTGAGGTGAGGCAGGTGACGAGGACAGTGGCCGGAGACGACAGACATGATTCCCGTTCAACAGATTGTGCCTTTTGGATTCAAGGGAGAAGAAACAGTCTCTTCCGCAGTGATCTCGAAAACTGAAGCGGTACGTCGCAGCTAGAAGCTAGAAGCTAGAAGCTAGAAGCTAGAAGCTAAAAGCTCCCACACCACGCATTTCGGTTTTTGAAATCCCGTCTGAAATCCGCTAGGGTCGCGCTCCTGTATGAAAGTCCCCACTCTTATTCGATCCTCGCTTGCTGCTGCGGCTTGCCTTTTGCTCACGCCAACGGGATTTTCCCAGGAGAAGTCCCATCTTAATCTTGATTCGCCGTGGGGATCTTTTGTGGAAGCGGATTTTCCTTTCTTCTCGCAGACGCTGGACGCCCGCCACCTCGGTGAAGACTGGCCGAAAGATAACCTCACGTCGCGCGGCATTATCCTCAAGCTTGGCCACGGGTACTTCGCCTGCTTCGATACAGACCTGCTTCGTATTGCGCTGATCTGGAAAGAAAACAAAGATGGTGAATACCTGACGATGGGTGGCATGGGGCCGGGCAGCTACCGGTTGCCGAATCGTAAGGCGTCCGCCGGCCAGAAATCGCTGCCCCGCCCGATCGGGGAGGCGATTGCTGCCAACGGATTGTTCCCCGGCGTTTCTGCAAACGGTTTACCGGAAAAACTCGTCGATCCCCGCGAAAAATCGGCCGACAAAGCTGAACCGGGATTGGGACCGTTGCCTGTTTCAATGGGGCAATTCCGGCGGGTGACTTTCCTCGGCCAATTCGCCGGAGTCTCTTATCTGGCAGGGGAAACTAAAGTGTGGGATTCACTCAACGCGACTGCTGAGGGAGTGGTTCGCTCTATCTCAGTGGATCCACATGAGGGTGACATTGCCATTGCTCTCGGCAGGACGGGCGAGACGATCTCGGTTTCCGGAGATTTCCAGGTGGAGGAGAATGACGGGTACCAATTTCTAATTGTTCCGTCATTGAAAGAGAACACTCAGATCGGGGTGGGCTATGGTGTTGAACTGGGGGATAACTGGTCAAAAGAATTTGGCGAAAGGAACAAACCCACCAAGCTGACGCGTTGGGGTGAAACGCTGAAGACTCAGAAGGTAGGGGAATTTTCGGAGAACAGTTTGCTGGCCGAAGAGGTCGGGCTTCCGCTCGAAAACCCGTGGAAACGGAATGTTCGATTGTCGGCGTTCGATTTCTTCAGCGACGGGCGGGCGGCGTTCGTCACCTTTGATGGTGATGTGTGGATTGTGTCGGGGCTGACGGGGGATTTGAAGGATGTAACCTGGGAGCGCTTCTCGTCCGGGTTCCATGAATCCATCGGACTGGAGATTGTCGATGATGAGATCTACGTCTTTGACCGGAATGGTATCTGGATTGTGGAAGGATCCCAGGGCAGCGGAAAGAGTGAGGGCTACATGCACCGAATGTTCTGCAACCTCGTTTCTCAAACTTCTGAGACGCGGGAGTTTGCCAATGATATTTGGGAAAAGCCGGGCGGAGGATTCTATATCGCAAAGGGTGGACAGGTGTCGACGACACGGGGGAAACACAACGGCACGGTCGTGGAAATCGCGAAGGACGGTAAGTCGTTTGAAGTGATCGCAACAGGATTTCGGATGCCATACATCGGCGTAGATCCCAGGACGGGCATGGTGACAGCGAGTGATCAGCAGGGAAACTGGAAGCCGGCCACGCCGATTCATGTGGTGCGGAAGGGAGAATACTATGGCTTCCAGCCGTTTGATGGTGATAAGGCGAAGCATCCACAACTGATTGATCAGCCGGAGATCTGGATTCCGCATTTTGTGAATCAAAGCGGGGCCAGCCAAATCTGGACTCGCGATGCAAAGCTGGGGCCGCTCAACGATTCGCTGATTCATGTCGGCTACAACCGGCCGGAGATCTTCAAGGTTTATCTGGATCTGGAGGACGGTTCTTCTGTTGCCATCGATAAGCCGCGCTCTCAAGGGATCGCAAGTGGAGGGGGAAATTCATCACGTGAAAATCCGGCGGGAACGAACGGTGCGGTGGCTTCGATCATGCACGGGTTTCCATCGGGCATCATGAAGCCGCGGATCCACCCGATCGATGGTTCGCTCTGGCTGACAGGATTCAAGATTTGGGGAACGGCTGCGGATCAGATCTCGGGGCTTTACCGGGTGACCTATGATGGCAGCCCGTCCTGGATTCCGGCAGATGTCCGCTCTTCGAATAAAGGAATATTGCTGAAGTTTGATCAGGCTGTTGACGAAGCCACGGCAACAAATCTGGCGAGCTACACGGTGGACCGCTGGAACTACAAGCAGACCTCGGCTTATGGATCGGGTAATTACAAGCTCGATGGCAAGCCGGGGCAGGAAACGATGCCGGTAGCCAGCGCGATGTTGAGCGCCGATAAGAAATCAGTTTTCATCGGGCTGCCGGATATGAAGCCGGTGCATTCCATTCGCGTGACCTATCGCGTGCCGAATCCAAAAGCAGAGACACCTCAGATTGCGAGTGCATTTCTGACGGTGAATGTGTTGAATTCGATCGATCTAAAGGCAACAGGCTTTGCTACAAATGAAGTTGATCTCACGTTGAAAGCGGGGGCGGCCGAAGCGATGAAGGAACCGGAGCCCACCGTGGCGATTGGAAAAGAAACGGCGACGAAGTTCGGTTGTGTTGCTTGTCACAGTGTCGACGGGAAGAAACCGGTCGCCGCAGCAGGTGCCGCCAATGTTGCGGTGGGGCCGGGCTGGAAAGGTTTGTGGGGATCGAAACGTGAGTTTACTGACGGCGTCGTCCTGAGGAGTGTGGATGAGGTTTACCTGCGCGAATCGATCGTCGATCCGGCGAGGAACGTCCAGAAAGGATTCGAGATGACAAAAACGGGTGTCGGAATGCCGAGCTATCTGGGTGTGTTGAAGGATTACGAGATTGATTCGATTATTCTCTACATCAAATCGCTCGGCGGGAAGAAGTGATAGGGCTGTCGACCTCCCGTATCATCACATCAGGCCTTCGCCAACTTCAACACCGCCTCGACCAGTCCGGGAATCGTGCTTTCCTCCGCCTCGATATCGACGATGAGCTGATTCTCCTCGATTGCTTCGGTTGTCACGGGACCAATACTGGCAATCTTGGTGGTCTCGGGAATATCGAGTCCCAGATCGAGGAAACATTCCACGGTTGATCCACTGGTGAAGGTCACGATGTCGGCTCCTTCCTCACGAAAACGCTTCACGTTGCCGGTCGGGTCGTCCGTTTCCGGAACAGTCATGTAGGCAACCGCTTCGTCGAGAATCGCTCCTTCTGCGCCGAGCATTTCGGTCAGAACCGGCCGTGCATCTTCGCCGCGAATCCAAAGCAACATCAGGGAATTGAGATCGCCGATCTGCTTCTTGAATTCTTTGCACAGTTCTTCAGCCACGTGTTTTTCCGGCATCAGATCCGTAGCGACACGATATTCCGCCAGCTTGGCTTTTGTCCCCGGACCGACCGCTGCGATGCGGGCTCCGCCGATGGACCGTGCGTCGTCGTAGAGTTTGTAGAAGGTTTCAAAAAACGCATCCACCCCGTTCGGGCTGGTGAAGATGAGCCATTCGTATTTGTGACAATCCTGCACGAGCTGGGCAAACTCCATCAGCTTGTCGCCCTCGGGTTTAGCGATACGTATGGTAGGGATTTCCAATACGTCGGCGCCCAGGTCCCGCAACTGCTTCGACATTCCGCTGGCCTGAGTGCGTGTCCGTGTCACGACAACCCGCTTGCCGAACAGTGGCCGGTTCTCAAACCAATTGATCTTTTCGCGGCACTTCACCACGTCACCGATCACACAGACGGCAGGGGATTTGAAGTCTGCTTTCTCCACGATATCTGCGATGGTGCCCATCGTTCCCTCGATTGATTCCTGATTGCCCCGGGTTGCCCAGCGAACCAGAGCGACCGGAGTATCAGCATTGCCGCCGTTCTTTAAAAGCTCATCCATGACGAGACGGAGGCGACCGACGCCCATCAGCATCACTTTGGTGCCGGGCGCTTTGGCGATCTGCGCATAATCCATCGAAGACTCCTCTTTGGTGGGGTCTTCGTGTCCGGTGAAAATGGTGAGCTGTGAGCAGTGATCGCGATGGGTCACCGGAATGCCCGCGTAGGCTGGTCCGGCGATGGAAGAACTGATCCCGGGCACAAGTTCGAATGCCACGCCTGCGTCGACGAGTTCTTCCGCTTCTTCGCCGCCGCGTCCGAATACCAGAGGGTCGCCGCCTTTGAGCCGCGTTACGATTTTACCTTCCTTCACCTTCTCAACGAGCAGTTCATTGATTCCCCCTTGAGGGATGGCGTGGTCGGATGCTTTTTTGCCTGCGTAGATGAGTTCAGCATCCTCTTTTGCCCATTTCAGAAACTCGTGGTTGGCGAGGTAATCGTAGATCAGCACATCAGCCATCTCGATACACTCTTTGCCGCGCAACGTCATCAGGCCGGGATCACCGGGACCGGCTCCGACGAGGTAACAAATGCCTGTTTGTTTAGGGGATTTACTCATTTGCTGAATCCGTCGCGTTTAAAGGGGGCGAATTCAAACCCGAAATGGAGATAATGAGGGTTGGGTTTCTGAAACCCGATGCACTGAAGGAGGTCGCGCAGAGACGCTGAGAACGCAGAGCAGGACTTGATTGTAAAATTTTGTATCCGGTTCCATTCAAGTCTCTCAGAGACTGTCTTATCTAACTATCGTCGATGCCGTTGGCGACTCTGGAGATGCCTTCGACCAACGTTGGTAAACCGAAATTGATCAGGAGCCCCAAATTTAGCCCGGCGATGACGGTGTAGGTTTTGGTTTGCTTCCAGAAGACCGGACTTTGATTCTCTGAGGACTTGAGTTCGACCAGCACCTGATTGTTGACGATCAAATCAGCACGGAAGCTTTCACCGATTTCGTTTCCGTCCCAAAGTAGAGGGATTGCACTCTCAACTTCCACCTCCAATCCCAGCTTTCGCAGTTCATACACAAGAATGCGCTGGTAAACCGACTCAAGTAATCCCGGTCCAAGCTCCTGATGAATAAAGATGGCACGCCCAATAATCGCATCCGTAATTTCATGATCTCCATGTCGCCACGGTCCCAATTTACCAAACATCAATCCAGCTAAAAATCGGGCAGAGCCCCAGAGGGGCCAAGTCTACCACATCCAAAATCCAATCAACTCCTGCTCTGCGTTCTCAGCGGCTCTGCGCGACCTCCTTTCAGTGCATCGAGTTTCAGAGCCTGTGGAGCCACAGAGCAAACAGAGGTGATCTATTTTTGGGAACTGTGGATCACTTCCATCAGTTCAGCCGCCATTGCCTCGGGATCGGTCCCGCGCACTTCACCTGCGGATGGCTCAGCTGATTCGTCTTCTTCGTTGAAAACCAAAGCGCGCATCACTAACTCATCACCTTCAAACCAGGTGTGGGCACCGACGGGGGTCTGGCAACCGGCTTTCAGCTCGGCGAGAAATGCCCGCTCGGCGGAGATGCGCTGGAAGGTTGGCTGATGATTGATCTTCGCCAACGCATCCTTCGCCACTTCGTTGGTTTTGAGACATTCAATCCCCACTGCACCCTGCCCGGCGGCGGGGAGAAATTCGGTGGGGTCGAGAACCCGGGTGTGAATCCGTGTTCCTTCGAAATCAAAGCCGGTTTCGTCCTCCGGCTTGAGAAAGCCAAGACGCAACAGACCGGCGCGGGCCAGGAGAATGCCATCCCAGGCATCGTTCTCGATCAGCTTGCGAATCCGGGTGGGGACGTTCCCGCGGATGTCTTCAATCGTGATTCCGGGATGCAAATGCCGCATCATCCGCGCGCGTCTTACAGAGCTCGTGGCGATTTTTAAAGGTCGCGCAGCTCCGGTCCCTCGTTCAGCAAGCTGAACAGGACGCTGAAGGCAAGCTTCAGCACTTTTCCGAGTCAACAGGGTTGGATCATCGAACAGACCCTGTTCGATCGTGAGCAGCACGTCCTCAATCGGGGCGCGGGGGAGGGTGCAGGGAATCTCGAATTCGTCGGCGAGCTCGGTGGGAACGTCTTTCAGGCTGTGGACGGCGATGTCGATTTCGCCGCGCAGCAGGGCTTCTTCGAGTTCTTTGGTAAAGACGCCTTTGTCGACTACGCCGTGCTCAGCGAATTCGGTGAGCTTCAGGTCGGGGCGTTTGTCGCCGATGGTGCGGATGATCTTGATCTGCACTTCAATGCCGTGCTCGCGGAGAGCGGCTTCGGTCATATTCGCCTGGGCAAGCGCAAGGTCGCTGCCCCGCGTGCCTAGAATGATTTTCGGGTCGGACATGAATCTATAAAAAAGGGTTAGTGGGGAATCGGTTCTCCTTCGCCGCCGGTCTCAGGGGCGGATGTTTCGATGTGCGGAGGGATCTCCGCGAGGGCTCCGATTCCTTTTTCGGCGAGATGTTTCTCGATGACTGCTTCGCAAATGGCAATCTGTTTCTGGCGCTGGGCGCGGCCTTCTTCGGCAACGCGCTGCAACTGATCAACGTTATAGAGGTAGACTCCTTCGATCTCGTTCACGTCTTCTTCAACATCGCGGGGTACGGCGATATCGATGATAAAAAGGGAGCGCCGACGCCGGTTTTTCATGACGCGTGCAACGGTTTCCTCCGTCAGAATGGCGTGAGGCGCAGCGGTTGCGGTCACGATGACATCGATGTCACCGAGGTTGGATTCCCAGTCATCGAAGCGCATGGCCTGGCCGTTCAATTCCGCTGCCAGCTCCTCGGCTTTGTCAAAGCTGCGGTTGGATACAAAAATGCTGCTCGCCCCGCGGGACACGAGGCTCTGGGCGGTGGTGCGACTCATTTCCCCGGCCCCGATGATCATGATTTTACAGCCGTCGAGGGCTCCGAAGATTCCTTCTGCCAGGTCAACCGCGACGGCACCAATGGAGGTGGAGCCCTGCTGGATCTTCGTGCTGGAGCGAACCAGCTTGCCGATCTGGAAAGACTGCTGAAACAACTTGTTCATCTGTCGGGCGGTGGTGCCGGCGGATTGCGCGGTGGCGTAGGCTTTCTTTACCTGGCCAAAAATCTCGGTCTCGCCCAGGACCATGGAATCGAGACCGCTGGCGACGTGAAAGAGATGACGGGCAGCTGCTTCGTCGGTCTTCTGGTAGAATTCGATTTCTGCGGCACGATCTCTCACGTCAAAATGATCAACGACAAACTCGGTCAGGTTTTTCGCGGCAATTTCAGAGTCATCCGCCGCGGCGTAGATCTCGACCCGGTTGCAGGTGGAGAGAATAACCGTTTCGTGCACCTCGCCGAGCTGATTCATCACTGCGAGGTTCTCGGGCAGGTGCTTTTCTACAAAAGCCAACTGCTCCCGGATTTCCACGGGGGCTGTCTTGTGGTTTACGCCTAGACAAAGAAGTTTCACGAAGAGAGGGCAGATAAAAAATTCAGAGCGCGGTGAGGGTGAACAGCGCCACTACGAATGCCATCATCGCGATGACTGAAAGGAGCTTCGGGCTCAGCTTCTTGACGAAATAGATGGTGAGAACCGCCCCGTAAATGATCCAGACAGAACCGGAAATCACGAGATGTCGGGGGGTGGGGAAGTTCTCCATGAAAAAGCCGGAGAGAATACCAACGGTGAGGAGCAGCAGGCCAATTCCCAGTAACCGCACCAGGGCATCCACCGAGTAGCGGATCGGAGGCATTTTGTAGAACAACTTGGTGGGATGATGGCTCTTCAATTGACGGTCCTGCACGAGATACATGATCCCGGCGACCGCTGCGAGGGCGAAGGCCCCGTAGGCGAGCAGTGACATGGCCGCGTGCATTTCCAGCCAGGGGTCAACGTGTTCCACCGGTTTCGCACCGGCATCTGAGGTCGCGAGAAGGATCAGGCCGATCCCCTGAAAGACAAAGACGATGGGAGCCGTGAAAGTCCCCAGAAGCGAGAGGCGGAATGCCCGGCCCAGCACAAAATACATGAGGACAATCGCCCAACTGATAAACACCAGAATCTCCGCTCCGCTGGTGATCGGGCAGCGACCGTGCAGCTGGCCCCGGGATTGCAGAAACCAACACTGGAAGAGAAATCCAACCCCGATGATGGACATATTCCACCGGTGGATATTGTCGAGACCACGCCGCAATGCGATCACCGCGAAGACAAAGCCGCCGAGGAAAAAGAGGGTTGATATTGCCAGGATGATTTTGTCGTCCATTGCGATTCGCCGATAGGCGGGGCGGGGAACGTAAGAGGTGGCGGCTTTTTTGCAAATGGTGCAATCCTGTGATTCGATTGGTTGTAAGTTCGGCTGCGGATGGGGTGGCGGATGGGTGAGATCCTTCCTTTTTTTGTGGAAAGGGCGGTCCGCGAGAGAAAGGCGACCTTCCTGCCGCGAGGAACCTCTTCCGCGAGAGAAAGACGACCTTCCTGCCGCGAGGA
>JBLWYI010000018.1:0-133705 GCA_048267005.1 Verrucomicrobiales bacterium
GGCTCTGGCTCTGGCTCTGGCTCTGGCTCTGGCTCTGGCTCTGGCTCTGGCTCTGGCTCTGGCTCTGGCTCTGGCTCTGGCTCTGGCTCTGGCTCTGGCTCCGGCTCTGGCTCCGGCTCCGGCTCCGGTTCAAAGTTTAAACTGTCATCAACAATCGGGCTCAACATCTCAACGGGTTCGTCGAGCTCTTCCTCAATCTCCTCTGCGGCATCCGCTCCGCTCTCTTCTTCATCCTCTTTAGGCTGAGCTTCCTTGAGGGCGGCTACCTTGCGCCGAAACCACGAATTACCTTCGCTTTTAACCTCTTTAGGCTCCGGGGTTGTGACCGGCGGTTCTTTCAGGGAATCGTCGACAATCGCCCCGCCTCCGTCTGATTCAGGTTTCCCTCCTTTTTCATCCCATACGGCATCGTCAACGATCTCGCCTAGCATCTCCGGTTCGTCTCCGGGAACATCCATCCCACCCGAAGACTCCTTAATCGAAGGCTCCACAAACGTCTGTCGGCCCACCAGCTCAGTTTCGGCCCCGGCACCAATCACCGATGGCATGACCGCGGATATCCCTTCTCCCGCAGCCGTCACGATGGGACGTGGTTTCGTTTGCGCGTCCGGATCGTCCCCGGCCAAGGCTTTGGAAAGCTCTTCGAGAAAACTGTGATGAATATTCTCCGGGTTCTTCTGCAATTCCGCCCGGGCCTTTTCAAACACAGCCGCAACTGCGGGGGAAATCACACCTTCAGTCGGCTGAATCGGATCCGCCCACGGGAAGGCATGTCCTGTAATCGCAAACCAGATCGCCGGAGCAAGCACCGCAGTCCTTCGGGCGTGATCGTTGGATTTTCCGCCGGCCGAGATCAGTTTCAGCAAATTGTCCGGGAGTTGTATTCCCTCCAAAAGCGACGCCGTCGTTTGATGAAGTCGAAGCCTCATCGGCAGACGCTGCCACGCCGTCGACCCAAAACGATCCAGCGCTTCTTTCAAACTTGCCCCGTCTTCACTTCCCGTCACCACATAGATATTTTCCGGCGGCAGCCACCAGATCGCACAGGAGCTGGTCGATCGCTCAATCGCATCCAGGGCCGATGAAAGCTTCGTTCCCATCTCCAAACCATCTTTCGCCGGAATTGCTCCCAACTGATGGACCACTGATTGCAAATTCAGCCCCTCAATTCTCTCCTCCCCAATCAGGAGCGTCCGCCCCCGGGGTTCCAGCGATTGAACCGCCAACTGATTCGGAAACCCCCGCCCCGGTCGACGCATCGCCACCCGGTGCTGCTCAAACCAACCTGAACGTGGAATCGTCTCATGACCCGGAAATACCTGAAATCTGATGGGAGCAAAGGCGACCGGCCCCTGAAGCTTTGCATCAAACGCATAGGCCAACTCCGGGGCAAACTTCCCATCCATCGCCGGGATCGCCTCTTTGTATTCCGAGCCAAGCTCCAGCGTATCCGCCCCTCGCAGCAGCCAGTTCCGAAGATACGACCGCGGACGCACAATCTTGTCTCCCGAGACATCCGATGCAAATTTTGCCAGTTCGTCCGCAAAAGCCCGCAGCCTCAACGCCCGGTCAGGGTTCAAATTCGCCTCCACCAAACTTCGAAAGTCTTTTTCGCTCGCGTCAGTCGATTCCGACTCCCCTTCTTCCCCCGCGCTGATCAAAACCCGGGCAAAATCAGCCACCCGGGCAGTCAGTTCTGTCTCCTGAAGAAGACAGGGTTTATCCCAGTTCGAAAAATCAGAGAACACCAGGCGAATTCCCGCGTCACCTGCGCCGGTTGCCACGTGGAGATTCTCTGAAACAAAATTCTCAAGCGTTCTCGGTAAAGCCCGCTGGCAGGTTAATACCGCGATAAGATCCAGCGTCAGCCGTGCCGAAGTCGCAACCGGAATGGCCCCGTTCCGCTTCAGATAGGATCCAATCGCCTCCCCTTTCACCATCTCATCCGCATAAAACAGCTCGGTTTCATCCTGCCCCCATGAAATCAGTTTGCTCAAACAGGGGTGCTGCATCTTGGACACCGCATTCATCTCCCGCTCAAACCACTGTGCCCGGTCCGCATCCCCTGTTTTACCCTCAAAAATATGCAATCGGGCCAACCGGTACCGCTCGCAATCGAGCACCATCATCATTTGCTCACTGGAATTCCCCGATGGCATGTACGCGAGAGCGCCACTGTCCTCCCGGACAAAACGAAATTGGTCAAACTCTCTGAGAGCGGTATCAGCCATGGTACGGGGGAAACGAAAAGGTATTCAGGGGAAAGGGTATCAAGATTGATACCAATCGACTGCGGAAATTACAGAATCTTAAAAAAACGAGAGGGATTAATTGCCATAAAATCCAGTTATTATGACTAATTCGGATCTTACTTGCAAGAATTTTTAGAATTGCGACGCATTTTCGCAAACAATAGGAGAATCATTTGAGGCTTTTTGAAGTTTCGGGCGGATTCTGAGGGTATCCGCGTTCAAAATCTACAAAAAAACGATCCAACAGGGTTGATTCAGCAATCAAACCCTATTGGATCGTAGACACATCCACAGCCGTGAGTCAGAAAATTAACTCATAAAAAACCAACTCACGATTCGGAAACTGTTGAGGATCAATACTTATACTCGATCTGGAAGATTGCCCGGTTCACATCAGGCTGGCTTCCCTGCCCGGCGAACATCGCTCCCTTGATCATAGCGGAGAATCCGTTGCCCAAAGACTTGGCAAGCACCAGATCGACTTCCTGACCAAAAGCGGTATCCACGTCGGCATCCCAAAAGTGGTGGTAAAACACTGTCGCGTTGATATCCCAGGGCAGTTTGGTGCCGACTGAGACATAGGCATCACTCAGCCCACCCGCAGGTGTCGTGAGGAAGCGGTCTGCAAATCCATTGAACTTGTGCCCTGTCGCCAGAGGCGTCCGGAATGAACAGCCATTATCGGAACCCAAATATTCGAATCCAACCGTTCCTTTAAAACCGGCAACGATCGGCGAGCTCACCGAACCGTGGGCGTAGCTTGTTCCGTAGTCCAGCGGGCTGTCGAAAGCATCCGTCTGATAAGCGTATTCAGCGTAATAAGATGCTTCTTCAAACAACGGACCGGCCAAACTGACTCCATACGTGTTGTTGCTCTGGATATCACCCGCCTCATTTCCCAGATCGAGGAAATAAGCGTATGTGGTCAGCGTCCCGAACGGGAGCCCCTTATAACTTGCGTTCACCAGGTGCGAATTCCCTTCGAAATCAGTCTGTGGCGCAAATTCCACCTGAGATCCAAAAATCCGGTTCACCCGGTTCACATAGGTGTAATCCACCGAGAGATCGGTGGCCGGCGCAAACGTAAAGCGCGCCGCGTCGTAAGTCTGCTGATTCTGACGCCAACCGACATCACCGATAAAGCGGTCTCCATCAAGCTTGATGACCTGACGACCTGCTTTGAGAGTAAAAAAGTCATTCTTCTGCGAAACCCACAACTGGTTCAGTTCGTGAGACTCAGGATCCGCGATGATCGTCTTGCTCGCAGGTCCGTGAACGCTGGCAGCACGATAAGAATCGCGATCCACCGCCAGGGTGCCTTCATATTCCGCAAAAGCCTGGAAGCCGTAGAATTCTTTCGATAAAACGCCAACCCGGTTCCGGATCGTTCCGGCGTGAGAGTCATCCAGAGACGACTGATCACCATATTCATAGCGAAGGCGTGAGCTCAGGCTTGGAGTGATCCAGGGAGCTTCATCGTTGATAACGAGTTCTTTCCCGGAGAGTTCAGGTTCACCGGCGACCAGAAGCGACCGGGAGTCAATAAACAGGGCCAATGCCACCAGGGCAGCAAAGAGTCCCTTCTTTAAGTATGAGTGTGTAGTCATAAAGTTTTGTGTGTGTGGGACTTTATTCAGCGAAAACGGTGCCTGCACAGGTTTTTTCGACAGATCTGTCACGCAACATTTTCATAAGTCCGATGAATCGGAATCATGTGCCTCCGCGCAGGTAAGGGATGGGTCCTCCTTTTCGCCTGTTCTATCACCTCAACCTTCCCCGGGCGGCATCGGGCCAAAACTCTTAACATTGCCTTAGTTTGCGGCAAACCATCGAAATTCCGCTATCTGCAAGAATATGAGGAAACCGAAATAACGTTATCCCGGTCACTGCAAGAGTTCGTAGGTGGCAAAATAACGTTATCCCGGTCACTGCAAGAGTTCGTAGGTGGCAAAATAACGTCATCCTGGTCACTGCAAGAGTTCGTAGGTGGCAAAAGGCTGGCCTTTTGGTCATTGCAAGCTTTTGCAGCGACCTTAGGACATTAAGAATCAAAGAGTTACAACAAGCGCCTGAAATTTGTCATTTCCGGGCCGATTGACGCTCGCAGAGACCGAATCGATAATCTGTTTTCACAAAACACTGACGGAATCAAAACAACCCTCAACTTTCAGCTCTAAAAATGAAACTTTCGTCGCCTCGAGCGAAACTGGCAGATTGCATGTGGCTCGCCAGAATTTGGTCCAAAGCAAAACTCCTTGCTTCAAATGAACTTCCTCTCAGCTACGAGCCATTCTTTTGTCACCCGAAAGGAGTTGATGGTCAGTTCTTGAACTTTTTTGCGGTCGATCGGGATCAAATTGTTGGCATTGCGCAGCTTTCCGCCCAGGAAGTCGAGAATTGGTTTCTGGGACTTCCCCGGGTTGATTCAAGTCGAATTGAAAAATGGAATCATGTGGCTGAGAACCTGGGGCGCCCCGGCTTCCCCATGCACGAACAGTTTAAGAAAGGACTGGCCACCTCTTACAGTCATGTCGCTCAATCAAACCCTGAGACAATCTTCGACGTTCTTGAAGCTGACGACCGGCAGGCAATCAGTGATTCCGGAAACTGACACCCACCTGCAATTCCGTCCCGAGACGGGTTGAATCCCGGCAATTTTCGCATATCGCATTGCGATGCCAACGCCCGGTTATTTGAACCGATTCTCAGGACTCGGTCGCCTTTATGGAAACGCTGCTCTCGAAAAGTTCGAAGGAGCGCACATCGCTGTGATCGGTCTCGGCGGGGTCGGATCGTGGACGGCTGAAGCGCTCGCGCGAACTGGAATCGGCAAACTCACGCTGATCGATCTGGATGACATCTGTATCACCAATGTGAATCGTCAGCTTCCTGCGCTCGATGGAGAGATCGGAAAGACCAAGGTCGCGGCTATCGCGGAACGCCTCAGGAAGATCAATCCGGAGATCGAGATCATTGTCCGTGAGGAGTTCTTTCTGCCCTCAAATGCGGATGATATTCTCAGCGCCGGTTTTGACTGCGTTGTCGACGGGATCGATAACGTGGATCACAAGTGCGAGCTGATCGTGCGCTGCCGCGACAAAGAAATCCCCCTGATTGTTTCCGGCGGTGCCGGGGGCAAGACCAATCCGGCAAATGTCTCCACCGCAGACATTAATTTTGCGACGAATGATCGCCTGCTCAAACAGGTGAGAAAGAAGCTGCGTCGTGAATTCGGGTTCCCGGCGGAACATGTCCGCGAAGCGTGGGGATTCCCCTCCGTTTTCTCGACGCAGAATGCCATCTACCCATGGGAAAACGGAACGGTGTGCGAGACGCCCGAACCGGGGAGCGATCTGGCTATGAACTGCGAAAGCGGCTTTGGATCGGCCACCTTCGTGACCGGGACGTTCGGTTTTGCCGCTGCAGCCGAAGCCCTGAAACAACTCCTCGCGAACTGAACGGGCTGAAACCCATCAGCACAAAGTCCCGGGGGGGGGCTGTGAGAAAATCAGCGAGATTCAGCAACCGAATATCAGTGACATTTCTTTGCGCTCCCGATAGGCTTGCGGGAGCATGAAAAAAGAGTGGAACATTTACTTTCTGTTGTACGACTGTGTCGAGGTGTTGGACTTTTCCGGGCCGTTTGACGTCTTCTCAATGGCCAACCTTGGAATCAAGGCCCCGGCGACTCCCTGCACGGAACCGGGCCGGTTCTTCAAACTGCATACCGTGAGCGAAACGGGTGAAATGGTCACGGCTCTGCACGGCTTGAAAGTGCAGCCCGACTACAGCTTTGAAAACTGTCCGGTCGATGAAATCGATCTGTTGATTATCCCCGGGAGCGGTCCGTCGACGGTGATGGATTTCATTGCAAAGAACCAGCCGGTTATCGATTGGGTCAGTGCCCGCAAAGATCACGTGGAAATCATGGCATCAGTTTGCGTGGGCGCCCTGATCCTCGGCAAGGCGGGAGGGTTTGATCATCTCAAAGCCACCACGCATCACGGAGCGCTCAAAGAGTTGCCGTGTTATGCACCCACGGCCGAAGTCGTGCCGGGTGCGCGGTATGTTGATAATACTCTCGAGAATGGGCGACGGGTTCTTTCCTCCGCCGGGGTTTCAGCAGGGATGGACCTGGCTTTTTACATTCTGAGGAACATCATCGGCAACGACGCTCTGGCCAACAACACCGCCACGGTCATGGAATACAACGGGACTTCAAACTGGGTCTTCGGTACCTTCGATCCCATTGACTGGGATTGAGTTTTGCGTTCGATTGTGGGGCGCGCTCAACACTTTTTTAAGAAAAGGTGAATGAAGCCGGTTTGACATCGTCTCACTTATCGTTCTACTTTCCCTTTCTCTATGTTGAAAAAATTCCAGGCCCGTTATCTGCTCAACGCCATCATGGCGGTGGCATTTACGCTGGGATATTCCCAACAGATGATGGGTCAATTCTCTGAGCATCATCATGAGAATTGCGAACACGCGCAGACCAGCCACGAAGGGCATGATCATGATGATCACGACGGTGATGACTCACCGATTCAGGATTCCCATCAGGACTGCACCTGCCTGATCTGTGCACTTTCCTTTGCCAATCCGGTCACGGCACCGGTCGCGTTTCGCGCTCCGACTTTCTCGCTCTCTGAAATTCCGGCCCGATTGGCCACAGAGGCAGCCCCGCAGTTTGCGCTGAGTATTGATCGCCCTCCCCGGGCTTGATTCGCAGGTAAGAACGCCTGCCCAGTTCCATAAAGTTCACCTTTTCCGAAAGGAGTCTGCCTGTCGTTTGGGGCAATCTCTTTCTACGCTGAACGATGATACCGTTCTGTCTCTGTCTCACGAACCACTTTTTGAATACCCACATGAATCCTCAATTTACACCACTCACTCTCCTGATTTTCGCAGGGGTGACGTTCTCTGCCGCGGCAGATGAAACCGTCACCACTGAGGAAGCCATCCAAATGGCTTTGCGAAACAATCGGGAACTCGCTATCGCCCGGGCGGAAGTTGCCCGGGCCGAATCCCGTGCCCGATGGGCCGGGCGGCTGGATAACCCTGAACTCGAAGTATCGATCACTGACGACTCCATCGGCCTCGATGATCAGGAAAGCGTCTTTGAGATTGGCTTTGCTCAGAAATTCCCGCTCACCTCCCGCCTCCGTGAAGAAAAGAATGTCCGGCAAACTCAGGTGATACTCGCTGATGCTGAGATCGTGGAGCGACGCCGGCAACTGGCGTTTGCGGTTGATCTGCAGGCCACTGAATTGCTCGCAACACGGAACAAGTTGAGACTCGCCAATGAGCTGGTCGACTTGAACAACCAGGTCACCGATTTCCTGAAAGCCCAGGTGAAGCGTGGCGAAGTTTCCAATCTGGATGTCACTCAGGCTACCTTGAACGGACGTTCACTGGAACAGCAGGTGACCGCGCTGCGCAATGAAGCGAAGCGCGAGGAACTGGCGCTGAAAAAACTGCTGGGGGTTGAACCGGATGCTGAAATTTCGCTGGGTGGCAACCTGCCCGTTCCGGTGTCGAAGCCGGACCGGCGCGACAATCTGGAAACGATCCTGCACCGTCGGCCGGACTATCTTCTCGCCCTTGCCCAAACCGATGTGGCGAAAGCTGAGCTGGCCCTCGCCGAAGCTGACACCTGGGAAGACGTCACCGTAAAGGTTTTCCTGGAGAGCGAAAAGTCCGTTGATGAACCGGACGGTCTGGAGCGAAACACCTTCGCCGGTGTCGGGTTTTCGATTCCCCTTCCTTTGCGCGATCGCAATCAGGACGGGATTGAGCAGGCCGAGATTGGTATTGATGTGGCTGATCAAACCGTGGAAGCCAACGCATTTAACATCCGCAGTGAGTATGAAGCGGCTTTTCAGGAACGCCTCGCTGCCTATGAGATCGCCACGGATTCCTCGGGTGAAGTGATCGATCTCGCTGAGAGAAACCTCAAGGAGTTTCGCACGGCCTATGAGCAGGGCCAGGCCAGCCTGATCCAGGTCCAGCGGGCCCAGGAGCAGCTTCTCGAACTGCGCAGTGCTTCCATTGACTTGCTCGAAGCCTTTCACCTTGCTGAAGCGAGACTCCGCTTCGTCACCGGGAATTACCCGGAAATCCAACTTACTCACGACAAATGAAACCGAAACCTTTTCACGCAGCACTTGCTGCTGCCATCTTTGCCGCCAGTCTTTCCGCGCAGGAGGGGCCTATCGATGCAGACCGCGCTGCCAACACGATCATCCTCGACGAAGTTGGAGTAAAGAATCTGAACATCGAAGTGGAAATGGTGGAGGAACGCGACTTCGAAACCACCGTCTTCTCGATTGGCCGGATCGAAGAACTTCCCGAGAACCGGGCGGTGCTTTCGTCACGAATCGCAGGCCGGGTCGTCGAGTTGAATGCATTCATCGGCGATACGGTTAAGAAAGGGGATGTCCTCGCCCGGGTGGAGAGCCGTCAGCCCGGCAACCCTCCTCCAGTCATTGATTTGAAAGCGCCTATGGACGGGATCGTCGTGGAATCTCACGTGCGACTGGGGGAACCGGTCGAACCGGCGCAGGAAATGATTGATATTTCCGACCGCAACCGGATGTGGGCCGTGGCAAAAATCCCGGAGAACGAGTCGGACAAAATTGTTCCCGGCACCAGGGCCCGAATTCATATCCCGTCACTGGGTGAAGAATTGATAGAAACCACCATGGTGAAGTATGGGGTCGAAGCGGATCGCGAAGCCGGAACTCTCGACGGCATCTTTATTCTCGAGAACAAAGATGGCCGGATGAAGCCGGGGATGCGGGCTGAATTTGCCATCATGACTTCATCGCGGGAGAACGTCATGGCGGTGCCGCGCACCTCTGTTCAGGGCGATCCCACGAAACGGGTTGTCTTCGTCAAAGATTTCGATTTACCCAACGCCTATGTCAAAGTTCCCATCGTACTGGGTGAAAGGAACGACCGCTACTTTGAAGTGATCGGGGGGCTCTTCCCCGGAGACGAAGTGGTGACTGAAGGTTCCTACTCGTTGAGCTTTGCCGGGAGTGGCAGCGGCCTTTCCCTGAAGGAAGCGCTCGATATGGCCCACGGCCATGAACACAACGAAGACGGTTCTGAAATAACCGAAGCGGATAAAGCGGCTAAAGCCGCCGCTGAAAAAGCTGCTGCCGGGGGCGGCGGAGAGGGCGCCCGCGTCACAGTCATTGACTACGTCATTCGCATCTGGGCAGTCCTGGCCACGGTGCTCCTGCTGGTCGCGGTCCAGGGTCTTCTTCGCAAACGAAACCGTACGGCAACCGCCTGATTTATTATGCTGAACGCACTCATCAGATTCAGTCTTGCTCAGCGGGCACTCATTCTCGCCATCGCTCTCGTGTTACTGGTGCTTGGCATCAAGAAGACCATCGAGCTGCCAGTCGAGGTGTTGCCTGACTTGACGAAACCAACGGTGACAATTCTAACCGAAGCGCCCGGCTATGCACCGGAGGAAGTCGAAACGCTGATCACCGTGCCGCTCGAGGCTTCACTCATGGGGGTAACCGGAGTGAACCGGATTCGCTCCACCAATGACATTTCCCTGTCGCTCGTCTTCGTGGAATTTGACTGGGGCACAGACATCTATCAGGCGCGGCAGTTCGTGCAGGAGAGACTCACCGGAGCCGGGGAATTTCTTCCGGAAGGAGTGACGCCTTACATGACACCGGTCGCTTCCCTGATGGGGGACATCCTTCTCGTAGGGCTTCGCGACCCGACGGGAACCAACAATGCCCGGGACTTGCGGGTCTTTGCCGACTGGGTCGTGGCGCGACGCTTTCAATCCATCCCCGGCATCGCTGAAGTTCTCTCCATGGGCGGTGGAGTGAAGCAGCTGCAAATCCAACCGAATCCCAATGAGATGCTGGCATTGGGAGTCACTTTTGAGCAACTCCACGAAGCCGCAGAGAACTCGGTCAAGAACACCACGGGTGGATTTCTAACGGAACGCGACCAGGAGATCATGGTGCGGAATCTGGCGATGACCACTGATCTGAAAGCAATCGGGAAGACGGTCGTGACTTATGAAAACGACCGCGCCATTCGCATATCGGATGTGGCCGAGGTGAAGTGGGACATCGAACCGATGCGCGGAGATGCCGGCATGGGGACGAATGTGGGAGGGGACAATGAAACCGGCGCCAAAGGGGATTCCGGAATCATCATGAGCGTTCGGAAGTCACCCGGTTTTGATACCATCTCGCTGACGAAAGAGGTGGAAGACGCCATCAGTGAACTGGAGAAGTCACTGCCCGAGGGAGCCGAGCTGCTTACCGTTTATCGACAGCAGGACTTCATCAATCTCTCGATCGGCAATCTCAGTGACGCACTGATCGACGGTGCCATCATGGTCTCTATCGTCCTGTTCCTGTTTCTGTTTAACATCCGCATCACCCTAATCACCCTGACGGCGATTCCGCTCTCGCTGGGGATTACCATTCTGGTTTTTGATTTGCTGGATCTCAGTGTGAACTCGATGACGCTTGGCGGCCTTGCCGTGGCCATCGGTATGGTGGTTGACGATGCCATCGTCGATGTGGAGAACGTCTTCAGAAGGCTACGGGAAAACGCCAACCTGAGTGAGCCCAAACCCAAACTGGAAGTGATCGCCCTTGCCTCGGCTGAAGTCCGGTCTTCGATCCTCTACGCAACCGTTCTAATCATCATGGTATTCCTGCCGCTCATCGCTCTCAGCGGTGTCGAGGGTCGGCTCTTCACTCCGATTGCTCTGGCGACGATCATCAGCATGGCGGCTTCCTTTGTCGTTTCACTGACGGTCATTCCCGTCCTTAGTTCCTATTTATTGAATCCAAAGCCGGGTAAAGAACACAGCGATGCAAAAGTGGTCGAGTGGTTGAAGAAACTCTTCACCGCCACCTGGCTGCGGTTCGCCCTTTCACAACCGCTTCTGCTGCTCGCCATCACCCTCGGGTTGATCGCGTTCTCCGGATTCACCTACACTCAAATGGGCGGCAATTTTCTGCCGGCCTTCCGCGAACCCTCTGCACTGATCGCGACGACGATGGCTCCCGGGACATCGCTGCGAACCACGACCAGAGTTTCGCGGACCGCTCAGGATCTGCTCCTCGGAATCCGCGGGATCGAAACGGTAGGTTACCGGGTCGGCCGTGCGGAACGGGGCGATCATGTTGTGCCGGTTTCCACTGTGGAGTTCGAACTCCTCTTCAGCGAGTACGGTCAGGAAAACCGCGAGGAAGTCATGGAGGAAGTCCGGAAAACAATGAAGGGAATTCCCGGGACTTTCAGCGCCATGAGCACTCCCCTGGCGGACCGCATTGGGCATATGTTAAGCGGAGTTTCTGCTAAAGTGGCGGTCAAAATCTTCGGTCCGGATCTCGAAGAGCTTCGAAGGCTCGGAACCGAGATTGTAACCATCGCCCGTGACATCCCGGGCCTCGAAGAAGCCCGCACCGAACAGCAGGCGGCCATCCCGCAACTTCGAATCGAGATTGATCGCGATCGCGCTCTTGCCTACGGAGTCACTCCGGGGGAATTGAACGAGCAGCTCGCCACCCTGATCGGCGGCGGTGAAGTCGCAGAGGTTTATGAAGGACAGCGCGTCTATGACCTGGTGGTTCGCCTCCCGCTCGAATGGCGTGAAGATCCCGATCGCCTGCGCAATTTCTATATCGATACCAAGAGCGGCCAACGCATCCCTTTGAGTTATGTCGCCGAACTTCGTCAGGCAACCGGTCCCAATACTATTCTACGGGAGAATACCCGGCGACGGTTTGTGGTTTCCATCAATCCCACCACCTCCGACCTCAATGCTGTGGTCGAGCAGCTCCAGCAAGAGGTCGGCGAAAAGCTGAAACTGCCGGAAGGGTATTCCCTCTCATTTGAAGGCGAATACCAGGCTCAGCAGGAGGCGCGGCGGACCATCCTGATTATGTCGGGAATCATCCTGCTGGTGATTATCTTCCTGCTCTTCAGTTATTTTAAAAGCTTCAGCTTTGTCCTGCTTGTCCTCTCGAACATCCCGATTTCCATCATCGGCGGAATTCTCCTGACACGTATGACTCTGGACAACATCAGTATTGCAACGCTGGTGGGCTTTATTGCAATCTCCGGAATCGCCGCACGGAATTCGATTATGATGATCTCCCACTACCTGCATCTCATGGCTCACGAGGGAGAAAAATTCGACATCAAGATGGTGATTCGCGGCACAGAGGAGCGACTTGTTCCCGTGCTCATGACCGCCATCTCTGCCGGTATTGCACTGATCCCGCTGGTGCTCGCCGCAGATGAACCGGGCAAAGAGGTGCTGAATCCTGTGGCCATTGTCATTGTCGGGGGACTCGTCAGTTCCACTCTGCTTGGTCTCGCTGTTACCCCGGCCATCTTTTACACTTTCTGTCGCAAATCAGCAGCACGGGCTCTGGCCCGCGGTGCTTCCGCGGCTGGATAAACTCAATTGAAAACCGCTAAAGAATCAATCCAGTCGTCTAACAAACAATAAACCAAACATTCCCATGAAAATATCTATTCACTCATTATCCAAATCATTCGCAGCCTTCACTGCCGTCGCAGCTCTCGCCCTCACACCTGGCGTTCAAGCGGACGACAAACATGATCATGACCACGACCATGATCATGCCAAGATCGAAGCCGGTCCAAACGGCGGAAGAATACTCAACGTTGTTGAGCCGCATCTGGAGTTCTTCGTGACGAAGGATCGTAAGGTCAAGATCACTGCTGTCGGTGAAAATGGCAAGGCCATCCCCATCGAGAAACAAGTCGTCAAAGTGACCGGTGGAAGTCGTTCCAACCCGACCCGGATGAAGTTCGAGAAACAAGGCGACGTCCTCGTCTCTGATGTTGCCTTCCCTGCAGGCAATGACTTCCCCGTCGTCGTGCAAATCAAACAGAAGAAGGTTGCAAAGACGGTCATGGCTAAATTCAACCTCAACCTGAGCGACTGTCCTACCTGCAAATACAAAGAGTATGCCTGCGCATGCGATCACGGTCACGATCATAAAGATCACAAACACTGATTCATCCACCCATCACGGCACTTTCGGTCAGACAGGGTTGGTTCATCGATCCGATACTGTTTGATCGAAAATGCGTTACCTTACCTGACCCAAACCTAACGTAGAGAGAACCCAAACCCTATGAAATCCAAATCACTCAAACAACTCGTTGTCCTGCTCCTTGCTGCAGCACTGCCGGTATTCTTCAGCTCTTGCGGAGAAGATGATCATAATCATGAACATAATGTAGGTGACGGCCATGAGCACCAAGGTGATGATCATGATCACGATCACGGCAAAGAAGGCGGCGATCATGCAGCGCATGACCATGATGATCATGACCACGATCACGCAGACAGCAAAAACGTTCGTCCTGCCGGACCGAACGGCGGACGGATCATCACCGATGTGGAACCTCATGTTGAGTTCCTCGTGACTGACGATCGCAAAGTGAAAATCACATCCCTGAATGATGACAACAAACCTTCCGGAACCGCTCCGGCTTTCGAGCTGTCGCTGACCGGTGGTGATCGTTCGAATCCTACCCGCCTGCAGTTTGCGGCAGAAGGAACGTCACTCGTTTCAAGCGGGACATTGCCTGAAGGACAAATGATTCCTGTGGTGCTCCAGTTCAAAGCCGGGGAAGACAAGCCGACCATGACCAAGTTCAACATCGACCTGAACGACTGTCCTACCTGCGACTACAAAGAGTATGCCTGCACCTGTGCTCACGCTGGCGATCATAATCATGATCACGACCACGATCACAAGCACGAGTGATTAGAGCATCTTGAGCGACGACAACCCTCCATCGACTTGGAGGACCTGGCCGGTGATGAAGCCAGCGTCGTCCCCCAACAGAAATTCCACCAGAGCGGCGACCTCTTTCGGGTCGCCGATTCTTTTGAGAGGATGACGATTGCCTGACGCCTCGACTTTCTCCGGAGTGCTCACCAGATTTCCTGCGAGCGGGGTATGAGTCAGCGAAGGGGCAATGCAGTTCACACGGATGTCCGGAGCAAACTCAGCGGCCAATGACCGGGCCAGCCCCTCAACAGCTCCCTTCGCTGCCGCAATACTGCTGTGAAACGGCATCCCGGTCTGAACCGCCACGGTCGAGAAGAGAACGATCGAAGCCCGGCCTGATTTCTTAAGAGCCGGTAGCGCCTGACTGATGAGCCGGACGGCCCCGAGGAAGTTGACCTGCAAATCAGCGAGAAACTCCTCTTCGGTGAACCGGTGAAACGGCTTCAGATTGATGGTTCCGGGGCAATACACCAAGCCATTCAACGAGTCAGGCAGCCCGGTGGGGTTGATTGATGAATCAGTGGCATCAAACGAGTCGAAGGTCACTCCGGAGAATTCATTCAACGGATCATGGCTTCTCCCCACGCAATGAACGGAGTGCCCGGCCTCTGATAGTTTCCTGGCGGACTCCAGACCGATCCCGCTGTTTCCACCTGCGATTAAATATGACTTTGCCATCAACCTGACTACGTCGATGGCAACGAATCCGGACGTCTCGCTACTTTTGCAGATACCCCATCAAGTCTCTCACATCCTCTTCACTGATCGCGTTGAGCAATCCCTCCGGCATGATCGATTGCTCCAGCGTTTCCCGCTTTTTGATGTCCTCCAGATTGATGGTCTGTTCATCGGTCAGGGTTTTGATCGTCACCGAATATTCATTCTCCTTCTGGATCATCCCGGATACGACGGAGTCATCTTTCTTCGTGACCACAGTCATGCGGAAGTCAGCCGGGAGTGTCGCACTGGGATCGATGATGTTTTCGAGCAGGTAATAAACTTCTCCACGATTCGCTCCGGTCAGCTCAGGGCCGATGGCTCCGCCTTCGCCATGCAAGTTGTGGCAGGCCATGCACAGCTGCTGATATTTCAGGTGACCATTCTTGAGGTCTGCTTTCGCCAACACATCCGGCAGCAGCTGGTCCTGCCATTTCTTGATCTCTGCATTCTTCTCCTTCGAAGTGGAACCGGTTTTTCCCCAGGCCCTGGCGAGCTGCTTTTTCAACGCGTCATCTTTGTAAGTAAGGATCTGCCGCGCATGGAAAGCAGTCACAGCGTGGCGAGGAATGATACCAGCGTCCAGAGCATCGAGTAGTTTTGCTGCATACCGCGGATTCCCGCAAAGCGCATTCACAGCTTGAATCCGCGATTCGACCGACAGCTTCTCATAATTTGAGATCAGCCCATCACCAACCTCTGGATTCCTCGACTTGGCTGCAATCGGAATGACACCCGGCCCCAGAACAGGATCTGAAATGAGTGGTTTCAACTCTTCCAGCACATCCATGGCAGGCAAATCCGCCAGCACAGCAAGTGCCGTCTGCTTGCTTTCAACGGAATCACTCTTCAACAAATCGAGAATTTTCTCCCGGCTACCGGCTTTATCGAAAGCCAGATTGATGGTCAACGCCGCCAAGCGGAAGTCCGGATGATCGACGTATGATTGAAATGCCTGACTCCAGCCTTCTTCCCCCTTCAGATCACTGCGTCCCTTAACCCCGGCTGAAAAACCGCCCAATAAGCTCTCCGCAACCGCTTCGTTATCCTGGTCATTGAGGAACGAGATAATCGGTTCAAAGACTCCATTCTCCGCGAGGTTTTGTGCCAGGTTCCTGGTAAAAAGCGGGTGGGTATCTTGAGCAGCCCTCAATAGTTCCGCCGCTTTTTCGGGATGCTTTGCTGCGATGTCTTTGATCCCGTAATAGATCAGAAGCTGCATCGTTTCTCCTGAATTCGAAGCTGTCTTCTCAAGCAACACCTTCGCTGGTGCCCACCGCGCTTCCGGCCGGTATTTCCGCAATTGAGATGCATACTCCCGCAACGAGGGCAGTTGCTTTCCCTCTGCCATTGCGGCATGCGCCTCGATGGCATCGACCGCATTTTTCTCGTTCAGAGCAAGGTATTCCTTCTCTTTGATAGCATAGTTGGTTCCGAAGTACCGCTGGGCGTATGGGCTATTCAGTTTGTCTTCCGGGATCTCATGATCCGGAAAGAATGCGCTCCATTCCTCTTTCGTGAATTTCCCGCTGGCCATCCGCTCCAGCAGAATCCAGCGCGCCGTCCTCGCATACCATTCGTTCTCGTGTTCATGCATCGCGAGAAGCTCATCGTTCGTCATTTCCCACAGTTTTTCTTTCATCGGTGGCTCCGGATCGCCGTAGATGATTTTGTAAATCCTACCCGAAGTCCGATGGACGCCGTCATGGTCATGGCACTCGCCGTTGTCCACCCAGTCACTGACATAGACATCTCCATCCGGTCCGTAGAGCAGCTGCACGCCACGAAACCACACATTGTTCGCCAGCATAAAGTCCGCCTCATGGCGGCCCACATAGGTTGCACCCTCCTGATCCAGACGATCCACATTCACGCGCCGGCCGTGTGTGTTACACATGAACATCCGGTCGTGATATTTCTCCGGCCACTTCCCGCCGAGATAAATCATCCCGCCACAGTGAGAATGCCCGCCTCCCAGTTCACCGTGCACCCCTTTTCCATCCCGCGTCTTGGTCCAGTCCGTATGCGAACCCGCATGATGCAAATGATCGCAGCACATTCCGATCCGATCATAAACGAAAGGCGCGAACGGCGTCGCCCGGTTGCCCATGCGCGGATAAAAGGCCCCCGGAATCGCATGCCAGAGGTGCCCGTTCACATTGTTGGTGAAAAACATGTCCCCTTTTGAATTCCAATCGAGCCCCCAAGGATTGGTCGTTCCCTGACACACGACTTCGAATTCTTTGGTCACCGGATGATAGCGCCAGATCGCGCAATCAAAACCAACACGTTCCTCCTCCGGAGTGCCCGGAGCTCCCACGAAACTCGGCGCCGTGATACCATGGCGTCCGTAGAGCCAACCATCCGGCCCCCACGTGAGGCCATTGAAGAAATTGTGCTTCGCCTTCGTCGTCCAGCCATCGAGTATGATCTCCGGTTCGCCGTCCGGTATGTCATCGCGGTTTTTATCAGGGTAGAAAAGCAAGTTCGGCGCGGAACAGACCCACACACCTCCCCAGCCCACCGTCATGCCCGACATATGATCAATTCCGCTGGTGAACACTTTTCGCGAGTCATGAACTCCGTCGTTGTCCGTGTCTTCGAAGATCAAAACGCGGTCCTCCCCCTTTTTCTCCCACTCGTGATAGGAATATGATTCCGCCACATAGAGTCGCCCCCGGTCATCCAGCGCCATCGCGACCGGCTGACGCACATCCGGATCTCCCGCATACAACTTCACCTGAAATCCTTCAGGAACGGTAATCAAATCCGCCGCTTCCTGAGCCGTGGGCGGTTCTTCACCCGGTGCCTGGGTGTTTCGGGGCTGATAGGTATCCTCAGCAGAGAGCGTGGCACAAACCACATGGAGAAAGAAACAGGCGAAAATTCGGGCAAGCATTCGGCGAGCTTATCACCCTTCCCCCGGTTGTGAATGGCGCAAATGATCCTCCTTGCCTCCCCCCGCTTTGCCACTATTTTCCCCGCCACCAATTTTTCCTGTAAAATCATGTCAGCAGAACGCCGCAAACAATTTCCCTTCAACGAATTCGAGCCGAAATGGCAGAGTGTTTGGGAATCTGAGAAGACTTTCTCAGTCCCCAACCCCGGAGAACCCGGTTTCGACCCATCGAAGCCGAAATTCTACGCGCTCGATATGTTCCCCTACCCCAGCGGATCAGGACTGCACGTCGGCCATCCGGAAGGCTACACCGCCACCGATATCATCACCCGTCAGAAGCGCATGGCCGGTTTCAACGTGCTCCACCCCATGGGCTGGGATGCCTTCGGCCTTCCTGCTGAGCAACACGCCATCAAAACCGGTCAGCATCCCCGCATCAGCACCGAGGCGAATACCAACAATTTCCGTCGGCAGCTCAAAAGCCTCGGCTTCGCCTACGACTGGGATCGCGAGGTCAACACGACGGACCCGGCCTATGTGAAGTGGACACAGTGGATCTTTCTCCAGCTCTACAACTCCTACTTCTGTGAAGAGGACAACAAAGCCAAGCCGGTTTCAGAACTGGAAGCCAAGGGCATGTCCCGCGATGAAATCGACGAGCTGCGGCTTGCCTACGTCGCCGAGACTCCGGTGAACTGGTCGCCGGATTTGGGCACCGTATTGGCAAATGAAGAAGTCGAAGAATGGCGCTCCAAAGGCCACACAGTGGAACGCCGTCCGTTGCGTCAGTGGATGTTGCGCATCACCGCCTACGCCCAGCGTCTGATCGATGAACTTGAAGGACTCGACTGGCCGCACGGTATCAAAATGTTGCAGACCAACTGGATCGGCCGGTCCGAAGGAGCTGAAGTCGACTTCACCATCGATGGCGAAAAAGTCACCGTCTTCACCACCCGGCCCGATACTTTGTTCGGTGCGACTTACATGGTGCTCGCACCGGAACACCCGCTGGTCGACCAGATCACCACGGCAGATCAGAAAGCGGAAGTCGAAACCTACAAGCAAACCTGTGCCGGAAAGTCTGACCTCGAGCGGACCGAGCTGGCAAAGGACAAAACCGGTGTCTTCACCGGCGGCTACGCCATCAATCCTGTCAATGACGAGAAGATCCCTGTATGGATCGCTGACTATGTGATGATGGGCTACGGCACCGGTGCCATCATGGCTGTGCCCGCCCATGATGAGCGGGACTATGAGTTTGCGGAGAAGTTTGATCTCCCCATCATTGAAGTGGTGGAAGCTCCCGAAGGTGAAAAGCAGAAAAACTTCACCGGCAATGGCACCGCCATCAACTCAGACTTCCTCGATGGGCTTTCCACACCTGAAGCCAAAGCGAAGATCAGCGAGTGGCTCGAAGAAAAGGGTCTCGGCAAGAAGACGATCAACTACAAGCTTCGCGACTGGCTTTTCTCCCGCCAGCGTTACTGGGGCGAGCCTTTCCCCATCGTCTGGCGCGACGGCAAGCACGAAGCCATTTCCGAAAGCGATCTGCCCTTGCTCGCTCCTGAGTTGGAAGACTACAAACCCACCGGCTCCCCCGAGCCATTGCTTTCCAAAGCAACCGACTGGGTGAATCTGCCCGACGGAGCCAAGCGCGAAACCAACACCATGCCTCAGTGGGGTGGGTCCTGCTGGTATTACCTCCGCTATTGCGATGCGCAGAACGACAACGCACCCATCGGCAAAGAAGCCGAGGAATACTGGATGGCGAAGAACGGAAACCCCGGCGGAGTCGACCTCTATGTCGGCGGCACCGAGCATGCTGTGCTGCACCTGCTTTACGCGCGCTTCTGGCACAAGGTTCTTTTCGACCTGGGACATGTCAGCACGCCCGAGCCATTCCAGAAGCTGGTGAACCAGGGACTGATCATGGGTGAAGACGGGCAGAAAATGTCCAAGTCACGCGGCAACGTGGTGAACCCCGATGACGTCGTAAATCTCTACGGCGCGGATTCCCTGCGTCTCTATGAAATGTTCATGGGCCCCCTCGAGCAGGTCAAACCCTGGTCGATGAACGGCGTCGAAGGCGTCTACCGGTTCCTCGGTCGCGTCTGGCGTCTTGTCATGGAGCAGAATCAGGAAGGTGAATGGACAAAGCGCAGTCACTTGACTGATGCCGAGCCCGACAAAGCCACCCTCAAAGTGGTTCACGCCACCATCAAGAAGGTCACCGAAGATATCGACAGCATGAGTTTCAACACCGGCATCTCACAGATGATGGTGTGCACCAACGAGCTTGGTAAGCTCGGCGAGCTTCCAGTCAGCGCAGTCAGGTTGCTGCTCCATGTTCTGAACCCCTACGCTCCGCACTTGACGGAGGAATTGAATCAAATCCTCGGCGGCGAAGCCCTCGCCAACCAGCCGTGGCCGGAGTTCAACGAGGCTCACCTCATCGAAGATGAGATCGAGATCGTGGTGCAGGTGAATGGAAAAGTCCGCGACAAGCTGACCATTTCCAAAGACGCCGGCAACGACGAGATCGAGAAGCTCGCCCTCGCCAGTGAGAAAGTTCAGGCCTTCACCGACGGCAACACCGTGCGCAAAGTCATCGTGGTTCCCGGTCGACTGGTCAACATCGTCGCGAACTGAAGTCAATCACCGCGACCGTCACGTTTGTTCCTCAGCTTTTCCAGCAAAGGAACAAACTTGTGATCGGTTTTGTTCAAATCGATCACAAGGTGATAAGTGAAGTAGGCGGCAAAAGGCAGGTAAACTACGAAGATCAGAACGGCGATTGTTAATACGACCCATTCAGGAAGGGATTTCCCGAACACTTCGAGGATCTTGAGTGGAAGCATGACTACCCAGAATGCGATCGCAAAAACAAGAACGCGCATGATGATCCGCCATCCCTCACGGTATATCTGAATGATCTTCTTTTTCTGCACCCCAGTTTAACAGCGAAATTTCAGCCCCGTTTCCCTATCACCATCTAACCTTTGGCACAGGAACCGGGTCAAGAAGAAAGGGTGTCACGATCCAACAGGGTACGTTTGCCGAACCAACCCTGTCTGATCGAAAACGACCGCGCGGGTTTTGCGAATCGCCCACCAGTGACAAGGGCGGGGTGAATCTCCCAGTCTGAAAACAGCCACCCTCAGGCGTGCTGCGAAATTAGAATACCAGCCTATCTCTTGATTCGGGCTCCGACAGCCTTAGCGACATTCACCATCATCTCTACTAATCCACCAAAGATGCAGGAGTTGATGCCAGCCCCGATGGCAAATATGACGGCCTTAAACAGCCACCAATCCGTCGACGAAGGAGGATGCCCTCCCATCGTAAAAAGTTCAGGAATCCATAGAGGTATATGAGCGATAATGTAGGCAACGAATAGAAGATGCTGGAAGATTTCCGGGAGTTGGAAATCTGAATACGGATTGTTGATATTGTATGTCCATTTTCCTGCAACGACACAGGTTATGAGCAGGTGAATGATCGTCGCAATTCCACACACGGACCATCTCCCTTCTTTTGTCATTTCTCTGATCGATCTATTTTGCCCACCGAATACGGTCTTCCAGTTTCGGTGCGATTTGAAAATCTTAACAAAGCAGAATGAGGCTGATCAAGGCGGAATGCATTGCCCCAACATCCCTGATGCGGTTTATGCACAGGACGACGTCCTTCCGAAAAGGCAATTTCTCTTCAACGGTCGTTGAAACACTGTCCCGGCTCGGGAATGACCATAAAATCGCAAGGACACGATATCCCAGTCCGGGAGATACCTTCAACGGCTTTGGACAACATGTCTCATCTCGCGGGGTGACCAAAAAATAGTACAGACAGCGTATCCCGGCTCGTGCAGTGACCAAAAAAATGTACAGACAACGTGTCTCATCCCGGGAGATACCTCCGACGACTTTGGACAGCATGTCTCATCTCGCGATTGAAAGAAAAATCGTACAGACGCTATATCCCGGCTCGCGAACAGTGTTCAAGGAGTAGGACACCCAGTTCACTTTCCAAAAGGGATGCATTTAGCGGAACCAACCTGTGATGATCGATTGGAATCAGGGAAAAGACCTTCCACGAAAATGGAAGGTCCCCTCACACCAAACGACGACAGTAATCCACGCAAATCCGGCGGGATGTATCGAATACCCACTTAGCCTTCGCTCATGTCTGCCTCGACGACATTTTCGGCGAAACTCTGGTAGGCGCCGCCGATTTGTTTGGCCATGGAATCGGGGAATACATGGAAGCTCCCCTCGGCGATGGCCTGAATCGTTGCCTCAGGAACGAGTTCGGGTGGCTCGGCCACTTCGGTGAGACCGGCAGCGTCACCCATGTCGGTGAGGATGGGCCCTGGATGAACGCTGATGACCTTGGTTCCCTGACTACCCAGTTGCTCCCGCAAGGATTGAGTGATCGAATAAGAAGCGGCCTTGGACGCCGAATAAGTCGCGAAGCTGGAGAACGCTTTCATGGATACCACGGAATTCAGCTGAACAAAATGTCCACCCCCGTTGGCTTTCAATACCGGGGCAAATGCCTGTGCCATGCGAACCAGACCGAAGAGATTGACATCGAGCTCAAACTGGAGGGAATCGATGGCATCGGCATCCAAAGACGTGGAGGTTTTCAATACTCCGGCGTTGTTGACTACGATATCTACGTCCGTGGCTACAGCAGCAGCGGCGGTGATCGTATCAGGCTTTGAGAGATCAACTGGTAGAGCTACAACTTTGTCTCCAAACGCTTCGATGAGAGGTAGCGCGCTGTCGGTATTTCTCACGGCTGCATAGATTTTTCCCGCGCCGTGTTTGAAAAAAACCTCAACAAAGCTTTTGCCGATACCGCGATTGGCTCCAGTGATGAGAATAATCTTTCCAGAGATGGATGAGTTCATAATGTGTATTTTGATTGAATAGGAGTGATGGACGTTGGGCAGTGGAGCGACCTTACTTCGCAAGGAAACGTTCCGGACCAGACGAATTTTGATCACGCATTCTGCGCCATCAATTCAGGCACGTTCAATCATGGGCACATCGCCCCGCCGACTCTTTGTCAGTCCTCCGGGCATCGACCGGACGTCATCAGCAATGCCCGGCTACGACTTTGCCGCTTCTACCCAAGTGATTGTTCGGGAAACGGCCATTGCGGATCGGGTGTCGGGGAAGTGTTCGGATCGTTGCTGATAAGGGAGGCAGCGCAGGAGGCGTAGCCCCAATTGATAAGTTGCATTTGCATGTCCCCCTGGACAGCCTTGAGCCGGGTCGGGAAGTCTGCCAACTCTTTGGTTCTCTCTGCACTGCATTTGAGCGGGATCTCTTTGTGATATTCACTCAGCGATGTACCCATTCCCCAATAGGCTCCACTGCGGTCGCCTGTCTCATAACTGCTCATCAGCTCGCGCTTGCGGAGTGATCGAACCTGATTGTCGGTGCAAACCATCACGCGCACGGCCTGAGTAGGCCAGAATCCTGATACTTTCCCGGAGGGATAAAACTGACCGCCCCCATCGCTGACAAAGATGGTCCGGTATCGTTTGTAGACTGTTTCCATCCCCAAATTGTCGTAGACGCCGCCATCGGAAAGAACGGGCCGGGTGGTGTAGGGTGGTTTTTGCAGCGGAGGGGTGGGGCTGTCCGGCCATGACCCGAAATCGGATTCTTTGAGCCGCAACCGGATTGGTGAAAGGACGGGCGGGAAGCCGGACGATGCCGCCACGGCTTCGGACAGGTTGAGAGTGGGCTTGAAGACAGGCCCTACGGTATAATCTTCCATGTAGGGTTTGGAAAAACGCCAGAGCCGACCGGTTTGAAGGTTGCTGGCATTGATGACGAACCGCACCTGATCGGGAAGGTCCTGCAGGGTCGCGCCTTTAAACAGATAGCGGTCGTATCGCTTGGCAATCTGCTCGCCGACGGAAGTCCAGGGCAAAGCACCGGCCAGTATGCTCGGGATATCAAGAGTCTTTCCCGCGAGGTGTCTAACGGGGTTCACTAATTCGTCTTTGAATTCGGCGTCAGGAATCGGGGTTCCATCATTGGCCCATTTTTTCTTTGCCCAGGCCAGCCCGAGGCAGGCAGAAGTGATGGAACCACCTGAGACGGATGAGATGCGGGCGGCGCTGGTTAACAAACCGGTTTCGTTGAGCCGCCACAAAGCTCCAATGTGATACAACATGGCACGGTAGCCCCCGCCCGAAAGACAGATCCCGATTCCCTCTTCAGGTCGCTTTGATGATGGGGTGTCAGTTTCTTCAAGGGGGATCAGGTTCGGTTCGCTCATGGATGAATGTTCCTATTTCAGGAGTGAGCGGTCAAGTCTGCGGGACGACAGAACTCACATTGCCCGTGGGATCATGACGGGCTATTTGCTTTCTACCGGTTCACTACGCGGGGACTCCTGCCCGGCAGCGTCGATAAAGGTCAAGCTGAAGGTGTGGTCTGACTCTGCGGCATCAACTGTGATCGAAGTTTGGCGCAAGCTTTCGGGGGTGGAATCTCGACTGGTCGCGATGGCTGCCCGGGGCTCAAGACCCAGTTGCTTCCATCGCTTATTATCACGGTAGAGGTGATAGGCTCGCAGCCCGCCAATCAGATCCGGTGAGACTTCCCAGCTCAACCGCAACATCCCGTCAGCTTCGGGTTTTGCTTTGAGGACGGGCGCTGATTGCGGAGGATCATGTGGCGGCAGATGGCCGGTGCGGGAAAATTCCTGCCACAGGCCGGCCACTTCGGGATTCGGCAACCAGGCGGTGGCTGGATCGTTTCCGGAGGCATCGTTGTCGTCTTGTGCCTCCAATGTTTCGATATTCAGGTAGACTCCGGGAAGCGGATTATCCGCCAGCTTTGCTGTAAGCACGGAGTCCAAGAATGGGATGGTGACAAGGCGTGAGTTGTCACAACCGTGCTCGGAATCGGGATCGACCATCCGCGCTGCTTTCCCGCCCCGGGAACGCAGCTCCCGAAAGGCGGTATTCATTGGCCCCCACGAAACGAAATGTCGTGATGTAGAAACCGTCTCCCTTTTTCCCCAGACAAACAAAAGCGGGATATCGAGCGCAACGGGGATGAATCGCGCACGAAATTCGGGGTCGCCAAACTGCTTGTGTGAGCCTCCCCGATAAGCCGCTGCCAGAACACGGTCTGGATGTCTCACAATCATTTGCGATGACCAGCTCGATCCACCGGAGTGTCCCCACAGAACCCACGGCGCGTCGATGATTTCTGCATGATCTGAACGTCGGGCGAAATCTTTTAGCGCGGTAAACAAGGCGCGTTCTGATCCACTGTCGGGATCATTCCATTCTGCGCAGCTCCCTGAGACAAAATACTGAGGCGACAGAAGCGCGCAGTTGTGTTTCCGGGCGAGCGCCTGCCAGTGAGAGTCAAATGTCACGGGCGGATGCTTCTCCGGAGAGGCGTTGGTGCATCCATGCTGGTGAATGATCACTGCGTTGATGGGTTTTTCCGTATCCGGTACCCAGCAGAAAAACTCTACGCTTTGATAACGCTCGTCGGGGGCGGGCTGAACATCGAGAGTGAACAGTCGGCCGTCAGCAAAGATGGCCGGTCCGGCAAGCATCAGAAGGAGCAGAGAAATGAAGCGGATCATTCGGGATGTTTGTTTCTTTGTCAGGATTTCAGGCATCAAGGTAAACTGGAACCATGGAACAGGGAATCGACACGGGCGCAATCAGATTGGAGTGGGAATTGCGTCTGGTTTCCGCGAGTTGATTCTGTAATCTTTCTTTTTCCCCACGAATATGATGACTCTAACAAAACCACTGCTCCTGACCGTCAGCCTCCTCGCATTTGCTGCACATGCTTTTTGCCAGGACGGTTCGGCAAAGCAGCCCGATCCCTTTACAGATCCTTTTGCCAACCCCGTTGATGATCCGTCGCTTCCCCGTGTCCTCATCATCGGCGATTCGATATCGATCGGCTATACTCCGAAGGTACGTCGGCTGCTCGCCGGCAAAGCGAACGTGCATCGCCCGAAGACCAATTGCCGCTGGTCGGCCTTCGGTGATGAGCACATCGCTGAATGGGTTGGTGACTCCAAGTGGGATGTGATTCATTTCAACTTCGGGCTGTGGGACTGGTATGGCTGGAGCCAGGAGGTGAAAGCGACTCCGGAGTCTTATGGGAAGAGCCTCGAAAGCATCGTGACTCAGTTGAAGAAGACAGGGGCCACTTTGATCTTCGGCATGACGACGCCTCCCTGTGTCGGCCCGGAGAAAAAGGTGAAGATTGTCATTTCCGAAGAGCGCGCAGAGGAATTCAACAAAGCAGCGCGGGCAGTGATGAAGAAGCATGGCGTCCTCATCAGTGACCTCTACGCAGTGATCGGGGACAAGCGCGCCACTTACCAGAAAGGCGAGTCGGACGTGCACTACAATGACGAAGGACGCGAGCTTCTCGCTGCCGCGGTTGCGAAGAAAATCGGAACGGCACTATCCGCACCGACCAACCAGTGAACAATCCGTCCTCACTGGTTCGCTTCCGCATCGACATTCTGCGCTTCTCTTTCAAACTGCGCCAGCATCTCCGGCAGAGCCAACCGACCGCGGGAATATTTCGCGGCATCGGACTCGGGGAAATCCCAGCGGCAGCGGTTATATCGGCGGAACGCGAAAGGCGTGTTGTTGCCCTGTCGATAACTTTCCCCGGCCCAGAACAGTGACTGAGCGGCGAGATCATCTTCCGGGAAACGTTTCACGAAATCATCGAAGGCGAGACCGGCCTCGCGGTACTTCTCGTCTTTGTAATAACACTGCCCGACACGGAAAGCCATGCGCGGCGCCCATTCGTGATTCTCGAACCGCTCGAGAAACTTCGCACCGACCTGCGCAGCAACTTCGAATTCCTCCAGCACGTAGAAGTGTTCGTTGATCCGAATCATGACATTTGAGATCAGCGGATTCTCCGGGTAAGTGGCCGCCAGGGTAACGTAAGCTTCCAACGCCTCGTCGAGTCGTTTGGCTTCTTCGTAGCACTGCCCGAGTTTATACTGTGCATCCGCAGCGAGGGTGTGGTCTGGGTATTGCTTGACGATCGTTTCGTAAGACTCGATTGCCTCATCCCAGTTCTTCAACTCCTGCGCAAATTGTCCTAACAGATACGCAACCCGTGCTGCGTATTTCGGATCGGGGTAGTCTTCCTGCAACTCTTTCAGGACACGGCGCCCGTTCTGTAAATCTGCATCGGCTTCATCTTTCCTCTCCAACTCAAGATGACTCTTGAACAACTCGAAGAAGCTTTCGGCGATGTGAAACTGCGTCTGGATTGCAAGGTCTTCGTCACCGAAGACTTTTGTGAAGGCAGCCAACTCACCGTCGGTTCCATCAGAGACGGGGATCTCGATGTCGTGCGGAACGGCACCTCCGTCAGGGCTGGCGGGGCGTTCGTCGACATACCTGGCAATCATAGCCTGCCCGAAGAACGCTTCCAACTCGGGAGCTGTGGGATCAAAGTTCCCCGGCGTCGGCTGAGGCACGGCTTTCAGTTTGAAGGAACCGGTGAAGATACCGCTGTGACTGAGTGTCTCCTCGAGCGAAACAGTTTCCTTCTCACCGTTGGCAGATTCCACAGTGACCTGAATTTTATCCCGCTCATCGGTGATGTCTTTGTCAGCATCGGTGAGCCTCAGGTACAGGCGCTCACCCACTTGTAATTTTTCGACGACTTCCTCGTAGGCGCTGTCGGTGGCAACAAGCTCACTGTTCCCCAGAAGGCGAGCCCGATCGGTCAGGGTGAGTTCACGATCAGACAGGGTTTGTTCATCGGTGTAATACCCTTCGATCGTATCGGCCCCGGTTAGATTGAGCACGCCAATCATTCCGTCTTCGATCTCCTCGACGTCTTCTTCGGGAAGCACCCGGCCGATCAATGCATTGGCAGAAACACCGGCAGCACGCGGGATCAGTCTCGGGCTGTTGGCTCCGCCGAGTCGCATTGTCACCTGCCCGACAAAGCGTCCCTGATGCAGCGCTGGATTGGAGAACTGAGTCAGCGTTTCGTCAAGATCAGAGAAGGCCGAGGAGATTCGGCAAGCCACCTTGACCGGTTGGCTTCCCTCCGGAGCCCCGGCAAGTTTCAGAGCAACGGTGACTTCACTGCGTGAATCCCGCGCCGCATCTTCGTCGATCACCTCGATCGTGAGCGGCACATCATAGGCAACACCTTTGAGCTGACCTTCACCGGGATCCGTGTCGGCGAATGTGATCTTCGGCTGACCGCCTTCGGTCTGTGGCGGTGTTACACGGGTCTGCAAAATCCGCAATTGGCCGGCTGTCGGTTCACGAACATAGACAACTGCATCGCGATCGATTGCATGCCCGGGGAATGTATTTTCCTGATCGCGATACGTGAAATAGACCTGGTCACCGGACTTCAACGCCAGTTTGGGAAGCTCGGGCTTCGGCTCACCGCCATCTTCTTCTGTATCGCTTTCCTCTTCAGATTCCTCTGTCTCATCGCCCTCTTTCTCTTCGGTCGCAGCCACTTCCGGAACCGGAGCGTTCGGATCGAATGTGTCGATCTCGGTCTTGAATATACCCGAGGTCGACTCAGTTTCGGTCGCAAACAATTCCTGCGTGGCTCCGTCACCGATCTGAACTTTGATCGGAACTCGATCGCGTTGACCGGTGGTGTCCATGTCGAAATCGACAATCTCCAGAGTGATCCGCTCGCCCGGATCAATACGAAGGAGGTCCTTCTCAATTTCCTCAATCGAGCCGTCATTGTTCCGCACAAAATCGTAGGCAATCGGACTGATCGAACCATTGTAGTAGGTCGCGTTGAGTCTCTGCGACAAAGCCCGGTTCTTGGGTTCCCCGCCGGTCGGAAGTTCGTCGATGTAGGTCGATTCGATGTGATCCCCGGGCGTTATTTCGAGAATATTATTACTGGAGAGCTGCATCAAATCCTCTTCCGTCGGAATAAACTGCCCTTCAGGCCCAGCCACAGTGACCGTGTTGATCGCCACTGCCTGACCAATGTATTCATCAATCACAAATCGCACGTGCCGCAACTCGCGGGCCTCTATGCCGAACTCCCACTTCCCTTCATCATCTTTGGACATTGTCCCCAATGCGTAATTCCCTGCAGGCTTAAGGTCGGCAACGAAAGCCTGGTTCAAATCAAAATCCTCGGGAACAAAACGCGTCAGCCGAACCTGGCTGGCGTTTTTGTTCTCGCGCGCTCGAAGCACTTCGATGCTGCGACGACCGGAATCACTGGTCGCGGCGAAGAAGATCACCTCGTGCAACCCCGCCTCCAGAAAGACATCGAATTCCACCTGACGCTGAACTTTCACCACCGGGAGCACAAGCAACCCGTCAATCATCGCGCCGGCGGTGTGGCCGGAAATAGCAAAGCGAACCGCCCCTGCCCGCGGCTGAATGAAGGTCCCCTGCCAGATTGCCCCGCAAGCATCAGGTTTGCGATTGCGGCGCTCCTCAGGATCCAGCGGGATCTCTGTCTTGAACACCAGTTCGTCCGGCTCCGACTCCTCGTGAGGCGGCTGACTCTTCGCCAGTTTGATCACATCCTGCCAGGTCGAAACGGCCGAGGCATTGCGACTGTGCCAAACCCGCTGTTTCATCCGCTTGAAATCACCGGCCGGTTTCTCAGCCGTTTCCCGCTGGGGGTGTTCCGCAAGGGGATACCAAAAGCGCCCGTCATGACTGCCTTGCAAACGCGCGCGAACCGGGGCCTGATCAAGCGGATTCGGCGCGGAAAAGGTTCCCTTGGAAACCGTACGCAGCTCTTTCAAATCCACCGACAACCACTTCGGTGTGAGCCCGTCCGGCTGGCTGACCCACGAGCTGGCCGGATCTTTATCAATCGCCATGAGCGGGTTGTGCTCAATCGCCGTGTCCGTTGCCAAGGCCCCGGCCGGGAGATCGCTGGACTCAATACTGCCCTCAAAAACCCCGGAATGAGATCCCGTTTCCCGCAGAATGGCCTGCGCCTCATCACCACTCGACGCTGTGACCTTCACCATGACCTGGTCTGAGTCGTTGGAAATGTCACGATCCAAATCCGTCACCCTGAGATAGACAGGGTTACCCGGCTTGATCTCGTTCTGAGGGCGCTGAATAGACTGACGCAGATCCCTCTCCTCGGCCTCCTCCCGCGCGATTCTCTCGGCTTCGGTCTCATCTTCCTCATCAACGATCTGCGAGCTGGCCATGGTAAACTCGGCATCAATCGCGATGCCGATGTCACCAGTCGCGAGCGGGTTGAACTGAAATTCATTCTTAAATTCCTCCGGGTAATCAACCTTGATGAGATCGTTGCCGGACACTTCGAGAGTGCCATTACCCACCTTCGCCTCACCCAGGCCGGTCTCGATTTCTCCAATGAACAGCCCCTTCCCTGCCCCGCCCGATGACAAATGTGCCATCTCACGATCTCCTCCGGGCACCGTCGTCACCTGAACCGGGATCTTGGTATGACCGCGACTGATCCCCAGATCGGAGTCCTGCACCACAATGGAGAGAGCCCGACTCGGCTCATGCCAGCGCTTCGATTCCTGGCCCAATCGCCCGACCGTTCGCAGCAGGTTCAACTGATCCAGATAGCGCTGCTCACCACCATAAACCTCGGCAAGGTTGAACAGGGTTTCATTCGCCAGCGACACATCAGGCATGGAGCCGAGCACATCTTTGAAAATCTGACGTGCATCCTCCGGATTACCCTTGCGACTCTCCAACACACCCAGCAGAAACATTCCCCGAATACGAACCTTGGCGATCGGGTTATTAGAAAGCTCGGTAAACGTTTCCTCCGCCTGATCAAAGATCTTCTGAGCCATCAAGGTCTCACCGATTCCGAATCTCGCCTCGACCGCCTCCTCAGTTTCCGGATAACGGTTCACCACCGTGGTGTACTCACTGCGAGCCACCTCAAACCGCTTCGCCCGGTCATAGTTCTTCGCCAGCAACAGCTGCATCTGAGCCTTCTCCGCATCGGTGTATTTCTCATTCTCACTGTGCGCCACCATCCACTTGCGGAGGATCGACTCCGCCCGGTCATGATTTTCCTCACCACCGGCCGCAATATGGGAATCCGCAGCAAACGCCACCAGCTCACCGGGCAACTCGAGCATAAATTCATCGAACCGCGGCAGGTTGGAAGTGTAAGCCTCAAGCGCACGCTCCCGGTCACCGAGACGCAAATTCAACCCGATCTCCAACAGCGGAGCCATTGGATTATCCGCGCTAACCTCCATCCCGAGCGCCCCCATTTTTCCATAGGCCTCACGGATCAATGACCGCGTCTTGCCCTGCGTATCCACCCCGACATTGTCGATATTTGCGAGCAACCCCGTTGCCAAAGCAGCAGCCTCGGCAAACTCATCCCGGCCCATTGCCTTTTGCGCCCAGGAAAAGAGATAACTGTAGCTCGTGTTGTCCTTCTGGACCTCCATCGTCGAGTCACGGTATGCCAGCAACCGCTCCATAGGCTTCAGCTTGAACCCCTCTACCTCCAGCAACGCCATCTCGCCAACCGCACTGTCCCGACCGTATTCCATGTCACGCACCACCCGGTAAATCATCGCCTTTTGCTCAGCCGTCCATTCCTCGTGCGCCTGCGCCTTGCTCACCCAGTCGTGAAAATAGAACCCCCAGCTTCGCAGCCGACGCTCATCCTGAGTCTTCCGGGCCTCACGGCAGACCTTCTCGAAATTAGCGAAATCCCCCAGCTTCAAATACTCATCCGCCGTCCAGCTGGCATAGTGCCCGTGATTGTCGCTCGGCTGAGCGAGATACGGCTTCAGAAAATTGATCCGCGCCTGCCCCTCTTCCTGCAGTTCAAACAATCCCCGCACCGCCGTCTGCGTATCAGAATAGTTTGGATCACGCCCGGCCGCCTCATTCATGTAAGCCACCGCTTCCGCCTCCAGCTCCATCGCCTTCAGGTTCCCGATAATGTTCCCCGCATAGGCATTCGATGCCCCGACTCGCTGCTGATTTTTACGGATCCAGTCCAGCACCCGCTTCTGGTAATTTGCGTCCTCCGTTTTCCGGGCCGCGTTCGATGCATGATACCACCCGCTCGTATCCTGCGTCGTCTGTTCCGTCTTCAGGAAATGATCCAGCGCCACTTTGCACTGCTCCTTGTCACCATAGTTAGATGCAGACTCCATCCACGACTTGGCATTGCCATAATCCTGCGCATCCAGCTTCGCCAACTGCTCATAGAACGGGATCGACTCATTCCGTTTCCGCGAATCTCCATAAGTCCGGATATCATAGGCGTGCAAAGCCAGCAACTGCTTCCGCTGCTCAGGCGTCAGGTTCGTCTTCAGCAATTTCTCCCGGGCGCCATGCCCCTTCATCCGGTTCTGCAAAGCCGATTCCCACAGCCGAAGCGTGGCGTCCTTGCGAAACTTATCATACTCACCCTGCGCCCAGCGGTAACGCCCCTTCACCACATCATCCTTTGACTTCTTCGACTTAGCCAACCACTGCTCCAGCGCCTTCGCGTAGTTTTGATTCTGCCCATACTTCTTCGCGTGCTCAAAATGACGACGCACCTCATTCTGAAACTCCCCGTCATTCGCCGCCGTATCCAGCAACCAGTCCAGAGCCGACCGGAATTCACTGCCTGCATTCGGCAACGGGTTCTTGTAGAGCACCTCATTGCGCAAAAGATTCTTCGCCGCCCCTTCATTCTTCAATCGGTCGCGATAAAGAGAAAACGCCGCCGTGTAATGAAGGCGATGCACGTCCTCCGGATTCTGCTTCGCCGCATCCTGGTAAATCTGCTCCGCCCGCTTCCAAAGCGCCTCATCCCCCGTCCAGGAAAACAAATACGAAGACAGATAAGCATGCTCCCGCAGGACCTGATTCAAGATCCCCAGCGCCCCGTTCACATCCTCGTTGCGCTGCTTGTCCTGCGCCAGAAACGCCCGCATCTCCATTTTCCGCCCCACCGTTTCATCCGGGAAAGCCTTCAAATAATCATTCACCGCCTTTTCCAGCTCACCGTATGCCGCCTGCGAATCATAGAGCGAACGAATCAGATTCCGGTGGGTCTCATGGTAGTCCGTCCCCGCCGCGACCGCTTTCCGATACGATTGAATCGCATTGGCATACTGCTTTTCCGTCCGGAAATTATCGCCCATCGCATTGTGAAGCTCCCACTCCTGACGATCAATCAACGGCACCTTCTTCGCGATCATCTTCGCCCCCACCTGATTGCTCAGCGCGTATTGCCCTCCGTAGGAACGCGTCTGGTTCACCGCCGCCATGCCGAATTGCCCGGCTGACACATTCGCCGGCAGTTGATCCAACAACTTCAGCGCCATCTCCCCCATAATTTTCGCCGTCACCTCACTCCGCAGATCCGTGTAAAGACGGAAAGCCTTTTCCGCATCCTCCAGACCCGTGGCAGCCCCCCGTTTTTCCCACGACATCCGGAACTGATCCGCCGCTTCACGCCGCTGATTCTCATGTTCAAACACCTGAGCCACCATGCGATGCGCCTCAGCCGCCTTTTTTGATTTCGGATACCGGTCCAGAAACTGCAAAATCGTTGCCTTCAAATCCCCGTTGCGACTCGCCACCGCCAGACCATCGATCAACTTACCCATTACCTCCTCATGTCGCGGATGCCCCACCTGGGCCGTGACAAACGTTTTCCCCGAACGCACCAGCCCGAAGACCTGCCCTTCCGCATAGTAAAGATCCACCAGTTCCAGCAACACCCGTGCGCCCTCATCCGAAGACTCCAGCGTCTGCCGCAACTTCGCTTCCAAATCCGCCGCCTTCTTCTCCGCTTCCGAGGGCTGATCCGTCGCTGCCGGTTGAGTATCCGTTGCAGGATCTGTCTTCGCAGCATCCTGCGAAAACGCAGTCACCGCACCACCAAAGATTAACACCAGAAAGAGTTTCGAAATCGTTTTAATCATTATCAAAAGGGTCGGGGGAAGCCGTTTCACGAACCAACAGGGTATGATTGTCGAACCAACCCTGTCTGATCGAGAAAACAGACGCCATCGTATGCTAAATCCGCGACGTTCGGCAAAGCAGAAAAGCGGCCCATTTGAGCCAGAGACCCGCTGCCGAACCGCAGATTGCCGAACAGCTCCTTCCGCAAAATCAGCCGACACCGTAACCTCTTCCCCACTCTCGACTCGCTCTACAAACTGTTCTACCTTTCACTCAAGAACATCAGCGCCAAATGGACCCGCCCGGTGCCAAACTGGCACGACGCCCTCAACCGATTCTCCATCGAATTCGCAGACCGAATGCCTGACAACAATTAATCACCTCTTCAGCGAATCCCGATTTACACAAAATTCCTGACAGGCTCTTTGATGACGACCGTGGGAACGTTCTTTTGCTCGTCATCGATTTTGATGACGACCGCGGAAACGTTCTTTTGCCCGTCATCGATTTTAATGACGACCGAGAGAACGTTCTTTTGCCTGTCATCGATTTTAATGACGACCGCGGGAACGTTCTTTTGCCCATCATCGATTTTAATGACGACCGTGGGAACTTTCTTTTGCCCATCATCGATTTTGATGACGACTGCGGGAACGTTCTTTTGCTCGTTTACGAACGGGAAACGACTGCGGGAATGTTCTTTTGCCCGTTTACGAACCGTAAACGACCGCGGGAACGTTCCTTTGCCCGTTTACGAACCGTAAACGACTGCGGGAATGTTCTTTTGCCCGTTTACGAATCGTAAACGACTGCGGGAACGCTCTTTTGCCCGTTTACGAATCGTAAACGACTGCGGGAACGCTCTTTTGCTCGTTTACGAATGGGAAACCACTGCGGGAACCGATCTTAACCGGGGGCAAATCGGGAGTGCAACTGGATGACGCTTCACAACGGTATGGGGGTGATTTGTATAAAATGGGAGAAAGGTGGGTGTTTTCTTTCCGTTTTGTTCAGAGATGGTGGAATTCATGACAGCGTCACTTGCGAAAGTGACCGCCGTTTGGCACATTTGCGGCAATGCGTTCCCTCTTGATTTTCGTTGCGGTGGCTCTCACTGCGCACCCTGCTTTTTCTCAGAAAAAGCCCCTGTCGAAAATTGTCGTGCCCAAAGGGTTTGTCGCTGAAGTCGTGGCCGCGCCTCCGCTGGTTGAGCATCCAATCATGGCCGCGTTCGATGATCGGGGGCGGCTCTTTGTCTCTGAAAATAAAGGGCTCAACCTGAAGAAAGAGGAACTCGAAAGTCAAAAGCCCAATTCGATCCGGGTCCTGACCGATACTGATAATGACGGGATCTTCGATGAGTCGACGGTCTTTGCTGATGAACTGACGTTTCCGCAGGGGGCGCTTTGGTTGATGGATTCGCTCTACGTCATGTCTCCTCCGAGCCTGTGGCGGTTCGAAGATACGGACGATGATGGCGTTGCAGATGTTCGCGAGGAGCTTGTCACCGGTTTTGATTACACGGGGAACGCGGCAGATGTTCACGGTCCGTTTTTGCATCCCAATGGTCGTCTCTACTGGTGCCATGGGCGCAAGGGACACGATGTCACAGATGACTCGACGGGAGAAGTCGTCAGCCGGGCAAAAGGCGCCCGGATCTGGTCCTGTCAGCCTGATGGCAGTGACGTCCGGGTTTTCGCCGGCGGCGGCATGGATAATCCTGTGGAGGTCGATTTTACCCCGTCGGGTGAGATTGTCGGCTCAGTGAATCTTTTCTACGGGCGGTCGCGCGGTGATGTGTTGGTCCACTGGATTCGGGGAGGAGCCTATCCGCGATACGATCAGGAAACGGTGATCGATGAGTTTCTTCGCACCGGTCCGCTTTTGACTGAGTTTCACAACTTCGGTCATGTCGCGATCTCGGGGATGATGCGTTACCGTTCCGGAGCGCTCAACCAGTTCTGGAAGCACAACATCTTTGCGACGCACTTCAATACGCAGGAAGTCACCCGGACCGAGTTCGGACCGCTGGGTTCCACCTATGCGTCGGGCAGAACCGAGTCGATTTTTAAAATCGAAGATCCCGACGTGCATATCACCGATGTGCTGGAAGACGCCAACGGGGATCTGATTATTCTCGATACGGGGGGCTGGTTTCGCATTGGCTGTCCGACCTCTCAGGTTGCCAAACCGGATATTTCAGGGGCGATCTACCGGCTGAGGAAGTCCGGGGAGCGGGATACGGAAACCGACTTTCGGGGCACGACAGTTGACTGGGATAATATCGATCCGCATGAAGTCGCAGAGTTTCTCGACAGCGAGCACTATGCGGTCCGTGAGCGGGCGATTACTGAGCTGGCCATCCGCGGGCAGGCAGCTATCCCCGAGGCGGCCATGATCTTGACCGATCTCACTTCGACCCCGGTGACCCGTCAAAACACAATCTGGGTTTTGTCCCGACTCGCATTTTCCGAGGCGACGGATTTGATTGCGGGGGCACTGGCTGATCCTGATCTGGGAGTTCGGCAGGCAGCGGCCAATGCACTGGCTGCAACCCGCACCTGGCAGGCGGCTGCCAACAACGAGCCGAACGAAGCGGAAATCGAATTTGCCCGGAACGATGTGATCGGCCGGGAGCTGGCGAAACTCGCCCTGTCTTCTGATCTCCATGTGGCCCGCGCTTCGGTCTCGGCTCTGGGCGCGATGGCGGATCCCAATGCTGCGGGAGCGCTTTTGCAGGTGGCTGGTCAGGAATCGACAGACCGCTTTCTGCAACACGCCGCGATCCTGTCATTGATTGAGATCGGGGATGTCGCCGCAACCCGGGCCGGGTTGAGTTCTGAAAACGAAGGCCAAATTATCGCCGCGTTGTGGGCGCTTGATCAAATGGAGGGCGGTGATCTGGAGCCGCTGGATGTGATCGGCTTTCTCCAGTCGGGGAACGAAAAGCTTCGGGAAGTGGCAATCGAAATAGCCGGCCGTCACGAAGAGTGGGAAGCGGCCATCGCCAACCGCTTTCTCGATTGGGAGAATCCCTCTGACGGGCAAAAGGCAGCCATGTCAGCTTTGATCCCGCAGTTCCTCCATCTTCCGCCGATGCAGGATGTGGTCACTTATCTGATCCAGGCCGATTCGGTTTCGCAGAACGAGATTGGTTATCGTGCGATCGCTGACACGAGCCGGGCATTTGATTTTCCCGCTGAATGGCTGTCCCCCTTTGAGGCGGCATTGGAGAAGCAGCAACCCGAAGTGATAAACGTCGTTTTGGATGCCCTTGTCACGGTCAAGCCCGAGCCGATGCCTGAATCGTTTGCGAATCGGATCAATACGATTGCGAACTCCGATCAACAACCCGTCCCCCTGCGGGTGCGGGCCCTTCGTGCGCTGGGTAATAAAGGAACCGCGCTTTCACCGGAAGCCTTTGAACTTCTCGCAGGGTTGATTTCCGCAGAGGCGTCTCCTTTGCAGCGTCTGGATTCCGTTCAGATGTTGGCAGCGTCGAAGCTGACGAAGGCACAACAACTGGCGATTGCCGGGCGGATTCAATACACCGGCCCGCTTGATTTGCCTGTGTTGTGGAAAGTGCTGGATCGAACCCGCGACGAAGAAACGGGCAAAGTTCTTGCCGAAAACCTGCCGAAATCCCCCGGCTTCGGAAATCTCAATCCCGCTGAGCTGCGACGAACCTTCTCAAGGTTTCCTGAAGAAGTGAGTTCAGTGATCGAGTCCTCCATCACTGAACTTGAGGAACAGGCCGCGTCACAACAGAGTCGGCTTTCGGAGCTTGAGGCGCTCGTTGCAGAGGGAAATGCGGAACGTGGCAAAGCTCACTTCGCGGCAGGGAAGGGGGCGTGCATGACCTGTCATCAGATCGGGGAGGTCGGCCGGGCCGTCGGTCCGGACCTTTCAACCGTGGGGCGCATCCGCACTCATCGCGACCTACTCGAGTCGGTTTTATATCCGGGCGAATCCCTCGCGCGTGATTTTGAGACTTATCAGATCACCCTGAATGACGGAACCAGTCTGGTTGGGTTGATCCAGCGGGAGACGACCGACACCGTTTTCGTCACCGACGTGACCGGTGTTGAGAAGCCATTTGCCCGCAGTGATGTGAAGTCGATCCAGCCGGTTGCGATGTCGATAATGCCGCAGGGGCTGGAACAATCGATGACTCAGGGCGAGTTGCTCGATCTGGTGGCTTACCTGAAATCCCTGAAGTGACCGTCACGATCCAACAGGGTTGGTTCATCGGTCAGACAGGGTTGGATCGTTAATGTCAGAAATTTTGACAAATTTCTGACAATCTATCGCGTTATAAACCATAAGGTTGAACTCCGGCTGCCGCTTTTGCTAGACTGACTTTTGATAGATAAATTATGAGATTCTTTGGATGGACTTTGGGACTACTGACAGCGATTTCGATTTTGGCGGAGGAGCCGAATGAAAAGGCGGGGAAATATCACAGCATGCTTGAGAAGAGGCCGAGCAGTGGCTACCTCTTTGACCGGTTTTACAATGCGTGGCTTGATACCGGTACGATCGAAGGGCTTGGCGAATTCCTGAAGAAAGAAGCGGACGCGGATGATGCCGGGATGGGGGACCGGTTGTTGTTGGCATGGTATTTTGCCAAGCAGGGGGAGGACGCCGGTGCGCTTGAAGTTTTCAAGCAGGCATTGAAAGACGATCCGGAGAATTCCGAGGCCTGGTTCGAGAAAGCCAGGATCGAAGCCCGGACTTTGAACTTCGAGGCGGCTGTTGCTGACTTAAACAAAGCGCAGGAAGCCGGGGCGAAGTCAGAGCTGGCCATCAAGATCGCCAAGTTGAAGGGGCAGTTGCTGATTCGTGATGGCAAGAACGAAGAAGCCCTCGCGACCTGGAAGGCCCTGTTGGCAGAGAACGGGGATGATGAGGAGTTGTATGAAGATGTGATCGAGCTGCAGATTGAAGAGGGGCTTTATGATGAGGCAGTGGCGACTTCAAAAGCGCTGGTGGATCAGACTAAAGATCCCTACAAAAAAGTGCTGCGTCAGTTGCGGATGGGGGATGTCTTTCAGCGGGCCGGTAAACGGGACGAGGCACTGGCAGCGTACGAAACGAGTCTGAAACAGGTTGGTAACGGGACGTGGATCGAAAAAGAAATCCTCTCCCAGATCGAGCAGGTCTTTCGCCGGGAGGATGATGTGACCGGACTGGCGGAACGGCTGAAAGCGCTCGCGGGAGAAGATGGCAAACGGATTTCGATTCAACGGCGATACGCTGAAGTGTTGATGGAATCCGGTAAGGAAGACGAGGCGGTGGCGCTCTTTGAAAAGATCATCGCGCTGACTCCGGGGGAACGGAAGATTCGCGAGGAGTATATCGATCTGCTATCGAAGGCCGGGGAGTTTGAAAAAGCGATTCCGCAGTTGGAAGCCCTGATCGAACAGAATGCGCAAGACGGGGAATTGTTGATTCGTCTGGCGGCTTTACAACATTCGGCTGAGAAGAGCGAAGTAGCCGGACAGACGTTGAGAAAGTTTCTCAGTCAGTCGGATGGCAGCGAATACGCCCACCTGCGGGTGGCCCGGCTGGAAGAGCAGTATGAGTTGCTGGAGGCCTCGGAGGTGACCTACCGGAAAATTCTGGAAGCGTTTCCGGAGAGTGTCGCCGCACAGGAGACGTTTGCGACTTTCCTGCACCGGAATGATCGAAAGGAAGAGGCGCTGGAGATGTGGCGCAAGATCGCAAGCGAAGGGGATCGCGCTCAAGCCATCCGAATTGCGCGGACTCTGGCTTCCCGTCTCGAGCACGAGGCGGCGTTCAAAGTATTGGAGGCACGGTTTGATGAATTGCAGAACGATCCGGTTTATCTCGGACAACTCATTGTCGAGGCTCTGGTGCTCGATAAAGATGAAGAGGCGATTCCCTGGGCGATCCGCCGCGTGAATTTGATCGAAGAACCCGTCGATCTCGAAGGGGCCGTGAAGCAGGCGGCGATTGTGATCGGTAAGAGCGAGCGGAAAGCTGAACTGATCAATGAACTGCGCGGTAAAGAGAACCGGACGGTTCAGGAAACCTGTCTGGTAGCTGAGCTTTTGGAGAACGAAGGGGATTATGATTCGGTGGATGCGTTGCTGGCCGGCAGTGAGAATCCCAATGATCTTCTCATCCTCACACAGAAAATCCGATCGCTGCGTCAGCGGGAACTGTGGGAGCGTGCCGCTGATGCGACGAAAGATTTGATCGAAGGTCCGGGCGGACGGAAGTCGGTCTTTGTGCGGAATCTGGTGACGCTTTACGAACGCGCCGGAAAAGTGGAGGAGGCCATGAAGTGGATCCCGGAATGGAAATCGATGTCACCGGGTAGCATTGAGCCCTGGATGACCGAGGCCAATCTGCTGCGGGGGGAACAGAAGGGAGATGAAGCGATTCAAGTATTGCGGCTCGCCGCAAACAAGTTCGAAGATGACACCACGGTGAAAGCTGAGCTGGCACAGTTGTATGCCGAGGAAGGCAAGTCGGCGGATGCACAGCGGATCTTCCAACGGCTCTACGATGACGGGGAATCTCTCTCTGATAAACTGCAATGGGTGGGACGCCTCGCGAGCACGGCTCAGAATTTAGGGAAGTTGGATACCCTGGTTGAGGAATTCGAAGAACGGCAGAAGAGCAACCGTGAGTCGGTCGCGCCGTTGATGGCACTGGCGGAAATGCACCGGACAACCGGTGATTATGAAGAGCGACGTAAATCGCTCATGGAAGCGGCCCGCCTCAAGCCTGATGACGTGGGCTTTCTCTTTGAAATTTCCCGGATAGAAGAATCGGAAGGGGATTGGCGGGCGGCGCTCGAGACACTGGAGAAGGCGAAGAAGATTGATGATTCCACCAAGGTGAAGGAACAGATCGCTGCGCTGAAGTTGCGAAACGGTGAAGAGGAGGAGGCTTACCGTGAGCTGGAGATGTTGGCGAAGGAGAACATGGATGCCGACATGATCCTGAAGCTGGCGGAGGCCATTGCGACCCGCTACGACTGGGAGCGGCTCAATGAATTCCTGGAGCCCTGGCTCGTTGAATTTCCCAAAGACTATCGATTGCATTATTTGCGGGCGATTGCTCTGGAGGAGGCCGGGGAAACACCTGCTGCTGTGGATGCGTTTCTGTCTTTGCTGGGATTTGAGGAGGAGCTTCCCAAGAAAATGATTGTCGATCCTTTGAAGCGGCAATTGGCTGCGATGCCCACTGAGGTTCCGGATGGGATGTTGGATTTCTGGAGGTTCCGGCAGTCAACCTATCAGGCGTATCGTCACCGTCAGAACCGGGGGAACTACGGCGGAATTTCTTACGGAGGTATCCGGGGAAGCGGGAGTGCTGTTTCACAGCCGCCAACGGTTGATTACGTAGCCACCTACGCGATGGCTCACCTGAACGGGCTGTTGCCTGCGCTGGACGAAGAGCAAACCGCAGAGGTGAAATCGAAACTAGACTCCAGCGGGGAGAAAAACGCTGCGATCATGTCGCAGCTCACGTTTGATCCGAATCGCTATTCGTTTCAGATCCCGGAGGAACTGCTGGACGAGTATCCTGAAAACGAGGCGTTACACGCCTTCTGGGTCGAGTCGAATCAGAACAATGTCACAGCGGACTTTGAACGTTTTCAACACGCATTCGATTTGCTGGCTGAAAAGTATCCACGTTATGGATTAACCGCAGCAATGGGAGGTGCGCGGCAAATGGCCGAGGGGAGCCCTGCGATGCTTGCCAATGCTCTCAAGATCATCAAACAGGTGGAGGATCCGGACTACTCGATGTTCTACATGTTGACGCGTCTCGTTTCGCAGTCGGTTCAGGTTCAGAACCAGGGCATGGAGTTGACCAAAGAGCAACGCGACGGATTGCTCGATCTGGCGGTTGAGTGGTATCCGGAGGTGATGGACGGGAATGCTCAGAACCAGTCTTACATTTTCCGGTCGATGGCGAGTTTGTTGCGAATGGCAAACCGGACCGACGAATTTCTGAAGGTGATCAATGACCGGATCGAAGACGCCAAAAAACAGAATCTGGGTTACTCACTTTCGCCGTATCGGGGAAATCAGGGAAGCCGGTTGGTGGGTGCGCTTCCTTTCCCGAATTACCAACTGAGTGAAATTCCCCAGGAGGTGCTCTACCTGTTTCAGTCAAACAGTGCGCCGGTAAGTTTTGCGACAACGGATGGTGAAATTGAGGAAGTGGATACTCCCATTGAGATGGCGGCGAAGGCGAAACATCCCATGGTGAAACTCATGTTGTTAGTCCAGGGCGCTGCTGAGGATGAAAAGATCGGGGAGGTGGTGAAATCAATGACGGACACCGAGAAGCCGTCGTTGAACTCTGCGATGCTGGCGGCGGGATGGGCTGCACGACAAGGTGAGTATGCAGATGTGGTGAAGCAGCTTTCCAAAGCTAAGTTCCTGCCGATGTCCCGGACTGAGCGGCAGAAGTTGGACGGGGCGATTGTTCATGCCGCCATCGAGCTGGGGGAAGATAATAAGGAGGCGCTGGAGGCTGGACAGGCTGCGGCTTTGCGGTTGAGACATGGGCGTCTCATGGCCAGTCAGAGGCAGGAACTGGCGTCGATCATGTCCAGTCTGGGGCTGGAGGAAGAAGCAGAGCGTCAGGAGGAAAAACTCGCTGTTGCCATGAACCGGGCGCTCACAGCCGGGAGCAGCGCGTCGATGGCGGCGGGGTATTCGCAGCCGCAGAATAATCAAAACCGGTTTGAGCAACTCATCGCTCAGGACAAGAAAGAGGTGGCGGTCAAAGAGGCCGCCCGGGCGTTGCAGCAGTGGGGGCTTGCCGCTTCGAATCCTCAAGCGGGAAATGACTGGGTTTATTATTCCCGGGAGATGAAGTCTCAGTTGGCCAAGCTGAAGATGATGTCCGACGTCATGGATTTCCTCAAGGAATCGAAGCGGAACACCCGGACCGAACAGCTTCAATATGCGGGAGTGCAATTGATCATGGGTGAAAAGGAGGAGGCCCTGAAAGCTTATCAGGAAATTCTCGAGAACAATCCCAATGAGTCCGGAGCGCAGTTTCAAACGGCAGTGTTGCTGGCGGAGAAAGATCCCGAGGCGGCGGGCGAATTGATCAAGAACGTGGATCCCACTTTGAAGCAGCAGATCGGCTATGCCCTTTCCCAACAGATCGGGAATCAGGACAGCGATAAGTTTGATGAGATGATGGCGACTGTGAGGCTGTCGATGGAGTTGCTGAGAGATGTCGAGTTTCCAGAGCGCCAGGATTTCTCATGGGTTATGCAGCCTTTCCAGAAACTTGTTTCGGTTGAATCCGTGGAGGGAATCAATCTCCCTCACCTCTACCTTTCTCCTGAGAAGCGAAAGGAGAATGAGGAAGCCTTTAACAAGAGCAATCCGTCGCCACAGAATAAAGCTGAGCATGAGCGGATTAAAGAGTTGAATCAAAAGCGTCGCGAGCTTCACGATGAGATGTGCGGGCTGATGTTGAAGCTGCCGCAACTTGCCTCGGGTGGATTTGTAGGGCGTCATTCGATCGCGCTGGTGGAGGAGAAGCCGGACGACTCATTGAAGCAACTCGCCATCGATGCACTCAAGCTTGAAGCAACGGCGACGAATGCCAGGGACTTGCAGATGAGTGCCTACCTCAACAACACCGATGCGGTGCCATTGATCGACCCTTATGGGTTCCTTGCCGGGCATTACTATGAGGAGAAGGATCGCGACGGATTCTATGACACGGTGATTCCGGAGATAAAGAAGAGCGGGCGGAACGGGAGGAATGTGGCGCGCCGTCTGGAGTTGCTGGGAGATTTGTTTTTTGACGACGCGGATAAGTTCGCCACCAACACCAAGCTTTACACCAATGCAGTGACTCAACTTGGGGTGAATATTTCCTATGAGTTTCCCCGGATCGTCGAGGTCATGCGGAAGCGGAAGTTGCCGACCGATCAGATTCTGAAGATCGTCAAAGATCGTGCTCAAACACTCCTGAGCCAGAACAATCGTCCATCTAATCCCGAGATTGATCTGATCGAATTGATCTACGATCGCGATGGTGAGGATGCGGCGATCGAGATCATCGAAGAGCTGGGTGATCTGTGGCTGGGGCCCCGTGAGAAACGGAAAGAGTTTGTTGAGAAGAATTACGATCCCAACAATCGCTACAACACCACTCAGTCCCGGAACATCTATAACTTCGCCTACTTCATTCGCTATGTGACTGACCGGGAGAAGCTGATGTTCATCGGTCTCGAATACTGCGAGCGCTACAGTTTGCCCCGGGAGGGATGGCCGTATTTCTTCCATCGAAGCACGAACTTCAAGGGAGGGGAGAAAGTGGCGTCCTGGCTGAAACGGTCTCCGTTTATTGCAAAGACTCCTGCCGAATTGGAAATCTACCTGGCTCCTCTCAACCGGCGGTCGTCAGGTCGTGAATCAATTTTCGAAGAAGTGATTTACGGACTGACGCGCTATTCCGACGACGCGTCGCGGAAGGTCGTATCTGCCGAACTGGAGAAGCTGGATGGATTTGGAGCCGAAGTATTGCTGGCATCACTGGATCGCAACAAGCCGCAGCAAATCGTATCGGTGGCCGCGAAGTATGGGGATGCGATCAAGGGGATCGAGAACGAGGAGCATCGCCTCGAGCTGATCGGCTTCCTGGATCGCACCCGGTCAAAAGTATCCAAGAGCCACAAGTGGGACAAAGCTGAAGACAAAGCATTTATCGCTTACCTGGATAAAGCGACTGCCGGGCTTTCGAATGAAAGGGTGGACGCGCTGATGAATGCGAAGCGATTCAGCGATCTGAAATTAGACAGCAGTGGCTTTGACAATCATGTGGTGGCGATCATGCGTGAGGTGGGAGTTGATGATCCGGATAAGTCCAAAGCCGTGTTTTACAAAGCATGTGAGCTGGTAGACGACGCTCGCAAATCAAATCAGTGGCGTTCCAGTTACAGTGATGGACAGACCTTCGGGGGGCATCTTCTCAACGATTTCTGCAACGGGTCAGGCGAGATTCCCCACCTTAAGATCGTGACCGACATCGCGGTCGCATCAGAACCCGTCCGGGTTTCGATCTATGGGACTGCTGGAGGGCTCGACATCGATGACAACCTCTACACAGGTTACAACCGGATCAAGAATGAGAGCTCGAATGACAGCAGTATCGCTATCCGGAAGTTGCTGTTGGAGTTGCACAAAAATCTCGATCCGAAATCAATCCCGCTGGTGGGCATTGATATTCCGCGGTTCAGCGGTCGTCTTTCCTCGGATGATCGTAAGCTCCTGCTCAAGGTCGCGGATGAGGAGTCAGAAGGAAAGCCACATTCCGCCTGGGCTCGTGAGATGGCGATGGCGATTCGTTTTTATCTGGCGGCTGACAAAGGGCGGGTCGATCAATACGTGAAAAACGATGGCGACTCGGTTCCCGAACCGACTGCGTTTGTAGAATACTATCAGCAGCAGATTACTGATGATGCCTACCCCGTTTCGTTGCGGGTTGCCGCCGCCAATAATCTCCTGTCAGAGTCCCATCTCTGGCCTGATGAATTCCGGGTGGCAAGTTTCAAGGTTCTGAACGAGGCCTTCGGCAATGCGGATATACCGGTTCGGGGATACACTATCTTTCGCATCGCAAATCACTTCGCGGGCCAGTCTTTTACAGATGCGGAACAGGAGATGGCGGTTGAGTTTCTCGATGCGTGGAGAGACCGGAATCGTTTCAACGGTGCGCCTTCCACCAGTGGCAAAGGATACCGTCCAGGTAGCACCACGATCCTGTCGGCGTTCAAGGTGGCGGCAGTTGCCGGTAAGAATGACGTCATCAATCGAATGCTGGTGCAGCATCGAAGTAACCTTGACGATTCAACCGCTGCACTGGTCCACTTGATAGCGAACGGGCACGTTGAAACGGCATTCAAGTTGTTCCGGGCGAGTTACTTCAAATACAGCCCTGTGTCGTCGACCTCCACGCCCTACGATGACAGACTCGATAAGGCCATCCCTGCGTTTTTGGAATTGGTGAAGGATGAGGATCAGAAGTTTCTGGCCGAGACATTCCTGAAGCTCGGGGTTGATCCCAAAGAGGAAGACAAGCCTGAGAAAGCTGAGGCTGAGGAGATCGATTCACCACGGGTTGTTCGTGCAAAGGCACTCGCCGGGAAGCTGAAAACGATCACGTTTAAGAACGAAGCGGTCAAAGAACGTTGTATCAATTTGATCGTGGCCGTGGATGAGGCCGCGCCGCTGCTTTCTGAAGAACTGGTTGCTGCCTTTGAGAAAGTAAATTTCAACGCGATCTCAAGCATTGAGGATTACACCGCCATCAGGGAAGCCGTCAAGATGCCGATGATTCATGCCTTTAATCAAATCAAGGAGGGGAACCCCGATCCAATGATAAAAGTCTGGAACGGAATCAATGAAGGAAGTGCACAGTCCTATTACCGGTCGGAGGCGCTCGAGCCCATCGTGGATAAGATGCGGGGCGAGCTGCTGGAATCTCATTCGAAGCCGAAAGTTGCCAAAGCCTGGCTGGCCGTTCTGGAAACCATCTATGAGAAGACAGATGATGACATCTACAACCGACTGTACCGGCTTAAGGAGATGTCATCCGAGTTTATGGTTCTCGCAATTGTCACTGGTGCAGACAAGGAACTGTTTGAGTGGGCTGCGGCGATCGAAGGCTCCCGGAGCGCGCGGTTTGAAGCGGGTATTAAGGAGCGCAAGATTCTGGTGTCCACTCTTCGGAAAGTCGTGAACCCGGAAAACGGGGATCCTTCAGAGATGCCGATTGAACCCCGGTTGACCTATGTGAAGCAGTTTCTGACGAGTTCCTACCGACAGAAGCTCCAGGGGCGTCATGGAACTCTGCTCACAATGATGGCCCAGAAATGCCTCTCTCCGGAGGAATTGTTCAAGCACGAGGAGGAGCTCGTTTCGATCCATCCGAGAGACGGTTTAGCTGTTCTTGATGTGATCAATGTTTACAGGAAAGAACAGCGTTATGAAGATGGTTTGAAGAAGCTCGGTGCCGGTCTCACTGAACTCAAACCAACGGGCAACGTCCTGAATCGTTTTCGGATATCGAAAGCTGAGTTGCTGCGGGATTTGGACCGGAAAGACGAGGCCATCGCCGAACTCAAATCAATACCACTCATCACTCTGGACAAGGGGACACGGAGTGTCTTTAACCGGGTGGCAAAGTCATTGAAATACACACCGCCAAAACAGGAAGCTGTCAAAAAGCGCGCAGCCATCATGGCTCCTGATAAACTCAAGTCGGCATTCGAAGCGCTCAAAGGTGCGGCCGGAGGGGCAGGAAAGAGCAGGGAGGAGTTCCTCAAGTTGGTGGATCAAATCTCCGACACCGCGATTCAAAATACAACACAGGGAGACTGCTCGTCCTTTCTCGCTTTGTGGAAATCGATGGCAGACAGCAAGGCGCCGGATGAATGGTTGATCACGGGGTATCAGTCACTCGTGTCAAAGGTCGGAAAAGATGCGATCAAGGCACACTCGAACGGGAAAGTGGCTGAGCAGTGGGCAACGGCCATTGAATTTGCGATCACGGATACAAAGGCTGAGATCATCAGTGAAATACCGGGGCTTGAGGGACTCGCTTCCGATCATCTGGTCATGTCGGTCGCTTCAGGAAACGGTGATCGCGTCACGAAGTTCTACGAGTCTCTCTCTCCCGAAAGAGCAGGTTGGTATATTACCGGGGTAAGGAGAAACAACGGAATGATCAAGAAGTTGGCTGAAATTCAGCCGCAGAGCAGTGGGGAGCGAGTCGAGTTTTCAGTGAAGTATCTTTCCAATCCAGTCTATCAGAAGGCCCAGCCGGGATATCACAGCACGTTCAAACAATTGATCAGTGAGAAGTGCCTCACCCCTGAAGACCTTTTTGAAAACAAGGAGAAACTGATCGCCGCTCACCCGCGAAATGGAACGGCCTACCTTGACCTGGCAAAGGTCTATTATGGTGAAAAGAACTACGATGCTGCTCTTGCCAGCCTCGATGCTGGGCTTCAAAAGCATCAGCCGGTAGGTAACAAGCTTGCCTATTTTCAGTTGGAGAAAACAGAGATCCTCCGCGATGCGGGAAGGATTCGGGAGGCAAAACAAACCCTGCATTCGATTTCCAGATACGTCCTCGACAACTACACCAGCGGGAATTACGCCCGCATCGAGCACAGTCTTAAGTCTCTGAACCCCGAACCACTCAAGGTTCTTGAACCGGGTGAAGCTGATGCGGCTTTCAAGAACCTCAGCTCTCCCGACTTGAACGACCGGGATGCATTTGTAGCTGCCGCCGCGTCATTGCATATCAATGCACTGGATAATCTCAACAACGGGCAACCGGAAACCTTTACGAAACTGTGGAATCTTATCGCGAACAGCAAGGTCAGTCGTGAAGCCAGAATCGAGGCCCTCGAAGCTCTTGCTGCATCCGTCGACACTCACATTCTCAATGCTTACCGGAATCCAAATACGATTCCCTTCTGGATCGAAGCTCTACAATTTGCGATCTCTTCCACCGGTGACGAGATCATCGGGAAGCTCGACGTTCTTTCTAAACTCACCGCTGATTATGTCATTCTGGCCTATACAACCGGGAAAATAGAGACCGTTCCTGCCTGGCTTGACGAGGGCCTTCCTGAAAAGCGGCAGGAATGGTTCCGTTCCAGTTTGCTCAAAAATAAAAACCTCACGGACCGGTTCAGCAGACTGATCAATCCGGATAACAAAGAAATCTACACGCTCGACGAGGGTCCCCGGCTGACCGCCGTTCTCAGTTATCTTAGCGACCCTGTCCTCTACGAGTTTCAACCCGTCGGTAAGGACAATATCTTTGCCAGGTTGGCGGAACGTTGTCTCTCTGGTGATGAGCTGTTTGAACATCATAAAAAACTGACCGAGGCATGGCCGGAGAACGGTCCGACCGGGCTGATGCTTGCGGGGGCGGAGAGGATGGTTAAGCACTACGATCAGGCGATCAAAATCATCGATGCAGAGCTGGCGGAAGAGGGGAAAATTACAGGAAACCGCCTCGGGCGGTATCTCATTACCAAGGCTGAGTTGCTGAATATTTCGAAGGAGAAAGAAAAAGGTCTCGCTGTGATCAAGACCGTCGACCTTAAGGTTCTCGATGAACCGACGCGTGCTTTCTTTGACCGTGTGGCTGCCCAGTTGGGATACAAACCCGGTTAGTTTGTGTGGAATCTCTTCTTCGACGTGGCGTCCCGGGAACGACCCGCTGAACATTCAGAAGGTCATTCCCGCCGCAGGAACGACCCGCTGAGCGTTCAGAAGGCCATTCCTACCGCAGGAACGCCCCGCTGAGCGTTCAGAAGTCCATTCCTACCACAGGAACGACCCGCTGAGCGTTCAGAAAGTCATTCCTACCACAGGAACGACCCGCTGAACGTTCAGAAGGTCATTCCTACGCGACCACACTTTTTGTATTTCCATACATTCCAGAGCGAATCTAGGGAAGCGGTTTGAATCCTTCATGTGATGGGCCTTTCCCGTTAAAAATGGCGACATTTTGTCACAGTGATTTCCATTTCGATCCAACAGGGTTCGTTCATCGAACAGACCCTGTCTGTTCGTAGAGTTGGAAAAAAGGCAGGGGTGTGCGAGAAATCACCCCCTTGAAGATTTCTTTTCCAGAAGCTCTGCCTGTCTCGCGCAAACGCGCAGAGATCAGTGCAGCTATGGAGAGGCATCAGGTGGTCATCGTCTGCGGCGACACAGGATCGGGGAAAACCACCCAGCTTCCCAAGATTGCGCTTGAGCTTGGCCGGGGGCGGGACGGTCGCCGGATCGGATGTACTCAGCCGCGGCGGATTGCTGCCACTTCAGTTGCTAAACGGGTGGCTGACGAACTGCAGGTGACCCTGGGAAACGAGGTTGGTTACCAAATTCGGTTTGAAGACAAAACGACGCAGGATCTAACTTCGGTGAAGTTCATGACCGACGGAATCCTGCTGGCCGAGACCCGGGGGGATGCCAGCTTGAGGCAATACGATACGCTCATCATTGATGAAGCCCATGAGCGGTCGCTCAATATCGATTTCATCCTCGGTTATCTCCACCGGCTTCTTCCGAAGCGGCCTGATCTGAAGGTGGTGATCTCCTCCGCAACGCTGGACGCAGAGACCTTTGCTGACTTCTTCACGGATACAGAAATCATTGAAGTGGAAGGCCGGGCTTACCCGGTGGAGGATGTTTTTCAGCCGCCGATCGACAAACACGAGCGGCTCGCCAATCAGGTGGCGAGAGCCGCTGAAGATTTAGCAGAGTTTGATCGTCTCGGTGACACCCTGGTTTTCCTTCCCGGCGAGCGTGAGATTCGGGATGTGGCTGAGCTGCTTGAAGGGCGGCATTACCCAAACACCGTCGTTCTGCCGCTGTTTGCCCGCCAGGCGGGGAATGAGCAGCAACAGGTCTTCAAGCCTTCGCCCCGGGAGCGTCGAATCATTCTTGCGACCAATGTGGCGGAAACCTCGCTGACGATTCCTGACATCCGTTCGGTGATCGATTCAGGCATCGCCCGGGTCAATCGCTTCGATCCCAAGTCGGGGATTCAGCGGTTGCAGATCGAACCGGTATCCAAAGCCAGTGCCCGTCAGCGCCGCGGTCGGTGTGGGCGGGTTGCGGAGGGGATTTGTGTTCGACTTTATGAAGAGGAGGATTTTGAAGAACGTCCTGATTTCACCGATCCGGAAATTCTCCGTTCGAATCTCGCCGGTGTGGTTTTGCAGATGGAGCACCTTGGGTTGGGTGACCCGCTGGATTTCCCATTTGTTGATCCGCCCCAGCCCAAGCGGGTCGCACAGGCCTACAAAACACTCACCGAAATTGGTGCGATTTGGAAGAAGGGGGGGCGCACCGGCCTTACTGAAACCGGGCGCACGTTGGCCCGGTTACCACTTGATCCACGCGTCGGGAGATTGCTGGTGGCGGCCGATGAAGAGAATTGTCTGAAAGAGGGGCTGATCATTGCCAGCGCCCTGACAGTCCAGGATCCCCGCGAGCGTCCCGTTGAAAAACAGCAACAGGCGGACCAGGCCCACGCCAGGTTTCGTGACAAGCGATCTGATTTCACCGGTTGGCTCAGGTGGTGGCATGCCATCGAGAAGGCCCGGTCGAGTTCAAACAACTCGCTGCGTAGATTTTGTCGCGATAACTTTGTGAACTATCGGCGGCTGCAGGAGTGGTTGAACCTGCATCGTGAGCTGCGTTCTGCGTTAAGGGATTTGCGTTGGAAATTGCCAAACCCAAAACAGCCACTGGATGATCCCGAAGATACCTACAACGAAGGGCTGCATCGGGCTATCCTGACCGCGATTCCTTCTCAGATCGGATTTCATCAGGGAAAACAAAAGGGTTACAAAGGGGCAGGGAACCGGACCTTTTTTCTGTTTCCGGGGTCGGGTGTTTTCGGCTCTGCCCCTAAGTGGGCGATGGCCTTTGAGATGGTTGAGACGGCGAAGTTGTATGCCCGGAATATTTCCTTCTTCGATCCGACCTGGATGGAAAAGGTCGCCCCGCACCTTTGTCGCTACAGCTACACGAACCCTCACTGGATTGCTGACATGGGGGCTGTCTATGGAGAAGAATCTGTCTTCGCTTTTGGTCTGCCAATTATTGAGCGCCGGAGAATTCATTACGGGCGGGTCAACGTCGAGGTCGCGCGAAAGATCTTCATTCTGGAAGCGTTGGTGAATGGGGAAACGCGCGGTCCTCTGGCTGCGCTGAAAAACAGCCGCGAAACAATGGCGGCAGCCGGCCGTCTCGAACACAAGCTTCGCCGTATCAATGGACTGCTGCACCCGCCGAATGTGGTCGCGTTTTTTGAGGAGCGCGTCCCTCCGGATATCTGCACCCAAAAGGCCTTCGAAAAATGGGCAGCACGCGCGGAGCCGGGGTTGCTTGACCTTGAGCTTGAAGATTGCATCGTCCCGCTGACAGAGCCTTTTAATGCCGACGACTATCCGGATACCTTGCTCAGCACTGACGAGCAGAGCGAGTTTGATCTCATTTATCTACATAAGCTCGATGACGCGGCAGATGGGATCACTGTCTGTATTCCGCTGGCCGACCTTCCTCACCTTCCTTCATGGTATGGGGATTGGCTCGTGCCCGGTTGGCTCGGGGAAAAAGTGAGCGCTATGTTTCGCGCTCTACCGAAGTTCACCCGCCAGCGGCTGCCATCGAATCGCGAAGTTTCAGATCACTTCATCGATCTCTGGGATGGTTATGTGCCTCGCTGTTCATTAACTGAGGCAATCGTCGATTTCCTCAGCAGTGAATACGGGGTCGAGATCAGGGAGGGCGATTTTGAATTGGACCGGCTGCCTGCTCATCTTTCCATGACCTACGAGATCTTTGGAAAGAATGACAAGCTACTAGCGACAGGCAAGGACCTCGGTGCTTTGCAGGAGAAGCTGGCGGTCGCTGTCCAGGCACGGTTCAAAGACATCAAGCAGGAGGTGCGATTTGAGAAAGCAAACCTGCAGCGCTGGAGCATTGGTGACTTGCCGGAATCGGTTGACCTCGACCGGCACACCCGAGGGTATCCGGGGCTTCATGCCTTTGAGAAAACCGTGGCTCTCCGTTTGTGGCCGGATGCCGGGTGTGCCGCGAATCAGCATCAGTACGGAGTCGTGGCGCTCTTTCGGGTTGCTGAGTCCACTGCGGTCGCCGGGTTGGAGAAGCGTCTCTTTGCCGGTGGATCTGGAGTTTCTGCTGCACGACCGAAACCGGCACCGAAGGTCACTCCGAAGAAATCGGCTGACAACTTCGGTTCATTGGCAGCTGCCTTTGGGGGAGCTCCCGATCCGGTTGTTGAACAGCCACGCGTCACCAAACAGTCTGCCCCGAAACCAACGGAGCCGGGGCAGATGTTGAATAACGCCGAGCTGATGCTTTTAACAATGTTAGGTCGAGATCCCCGCCGTAACCGGGACGATTTGGTGAACCGTCTGATTTCCGATCACATCGGCAGTCCGCGTTCTCAACGGGAGTGGGATGAAGCGGTGGCGAATGCGTCGGCTGCATTGCTAGAGGCTGCCCCGAAAGTTTGCGGCGTCCTTTCAAAAATCCTGACCGTTGCCGAAACTGTCAGCCGACTTCTTGATCAAAAGGCCGATCAGGCAGGATACGAAACCTCATTGACTGATGCCCGCGAGCACTTCGACCAGCTGTTACGACCGGGTTGGCTGATCAATGTGAATTTAAGTGAAATGCTCCTGCACATGCGGGGGCTTGAGATTCGGCTGACCCGCATGTTCGGAGCGCCGCCGGCAAAAGATTTATCCAAACTCGAGCGCTATGAGGATGCCTCTTTTGAAATCTGGAACGAAGCAACCGGGTGCGAATGCGGGAAGTGTCCAACCACGTCCGCAGAGCAGGCTCAATATGCAGCTGATAACGATCTGCGACTCACGTATTTTGCGCAGGAGCTAAGGCGCTGATTCCCCTTTGCCCCAACCACCGCCACCCGGGGTCTCTATTCTCAGGATATCCTCAGGCTCCGCCGAGAATTGGATGACACCATCCAGTTCCACAACTTCCCCATCGACCTTCGTCAAAGTCTGTTTCCCGCATTGACCGGAGTTTCCCTCTTCCATGCCGTAAGGCTTCTCAGCTCGATGTTGAGTCAGGAGGGAAACCGACAGCGGTTCCAAAAATTCGACCTCACGAACCAGGCCGTCGCCACCGTTGAATTTCCCTTTGCCGCCCGATCCGCGACGGATTGAGAACTCGCGAAGACGGATGGGGTATCGGTGTTCCAGAATCTCAGGGTCGGTGATGGCTGTGTTGGTCATGTGGGTGTGCAACCCCGATGCCCCGTGGTAATCCGGCCCGGCTCCGGCTCCACCGCCGATGGTTTCGTAGTAGCCGAACTTCTCATTTCCAAAGATGAAGTTATTCATCGTTCCTTGCGAACAAGCCTGGAAACCGAGTGCACGGATCAAGGCATCAACCATTCTCTGGCTGGTCTCGACATTACCGCCGACCACGGCCGGGCAATCTTCAGCTTTTGCCGGAAAGTCGGGATTAAGCAGGGTGCCGCTTGGGATCTTGATCTCCACATCCCGAAGCAACCCTTCGTTCAACGGCAACTCTGCTCCGGTCCAGAGCCGCAGGACATACAAAACCGCGCTGCGGACAATGGCCGGTGTGGCATTGAAGTTTCCGAAGTGAACACCGCTCGTTCCTTCAAAATCGATCAGCAGCCCCGACTTCGAAGTGTTAACGGAGACTGCGATTTGTGATCCATCATCGAGCCTTTCGATGGCTTCTCCGGATGTGAAGCCTGATCCGTTGATATGGTTTCTCAAGGCCGCTTGAGATTGTTTAGCGAGATCTTCCAGATGAGATCGGATTATTTCTGCACCGTGTTCAGCAATCAATTGGCCCATGATCGTTTCCCCCCGCCTGTTGGCCGCTGCTTGAGCATTCAGATCGGCCAGATTGTCGGCCAGGTTTCTGGTGGGAAATGGACCGGCCGTCAACAAATCAGAAACCTGATCGAATCGACTTTCGCCCTTCTCGAACAAATACTGCGGTGAAATAACGACGCCTTCTTCCGCCAGACTCTTTGCTCCGGGAGGCATTGACCCGGGAGAGATGCCTCCGATTTCAGCATGATGAGCCCGATTGGCAACAAAAGCTACCGGCCTGGACTCCTTTTCTGCAAATACCGGGGAGATCACTGTGACATCGGGCAAATGTGAGCCGCCAAAAGCCGGGTGATTTGTGATGACCCGGTCTCCGGGTTGGAACTCGATCGATTCACACACACTCCGGACGCAAAGGCCCAATGCGCCGAGGTGAACCGGGATGTGCGGAGCATTGGCAACCAGTTCCCCGTTCCCGTCGAGCAGGGCGCAGGAAAAGTCGGCCCGTTCCTTCACATTCGTCGAGATTGCGGAACGCTGCAGCATGGCCCCCATTTCAGAAACCAGGTTTTCAAACCGGTGTCGGAACAGCGCTGCTTCAATGTCTGAGGAACTCACACAGACATATCAACCGAAGCGAGCCGTGAATCAACCGCGACAGGCACATTGCGGTTTTACGGAATTGATACTTTCGGGAACTGGAATCTGTCTGATGGTGGCACTTGAATTGCTCTAGTCTTTCCATCGCCCTATGAACCCTTCTGTAAAAACCTTCCAGCACACTAAGATCGTGGCCACTCTCGGACCGGCGACAGACAGCGAGGAAATGCTGGAAAAACTGATTCTCGGAGGGGTGGACTTAATGCGGCTGAACATGGCGCATGCCACACCGGAATGGTGTCACGAACGTATTGCGCGGATTCGTAAAGTTTCCAAAAAAGTCGGACGCCATGTCGCGGTGATGATGGATGTGAAAGGGCCTGAAATTCGGACGGGCAAAGTGAAGGAATCCATCACATTGGTTCCGGGAGAAACGTTTGAATTCTATATCGAAGGAGCTGAGCCGCCGGAGAACGGGCGCGGGGTGGACGTGAATTACCCGGATTTACCGAGAGATGTGGAAATCGGCAAGCCAGTGCTGGTGGACAGCGGACTGATCCGCATGAAGGTGGTCTCTAAAACGGACGAACGGATTGTGTGTGAGGTTGAGATCGGCGGCGAGATGGGATCCAAGCGTCACATCAATCTTCCAGGGGTGAAGATCAACCTGCCGGCTTTAACCGAAAAAGATGAGGTGGACCTGAGGGCCGGAGCGGAGGCGGAAATCGACTTCGTTGCACTTTCATTTGTCCGTGAGGGATCCGACATCTTGGAACTCCGTGAGTTCCTTAAAAGCGTGGGCTCGAACGCACGGGTCATCGCCAAGATTGAGGATCAGGCCGGGGTGAGAAATATGAACGCCATCATCCGGGCAAGCGATGGCATCATGGTGGCGAGAGGGGATTTGGGGATTGAGATTGATTACCACAAGCTGCCCATCGTTCAGCGGGAGATTGTCAATGCCTGTCGGGTGGATGGAAAGCCGGTGATCATCGCGACTCATCTTCTTGAGAGTATGATCAGCTCACCGGTGCCGACCCGGGCGGAAATCTCTGATGTGTCCAACGCGATCCGGGAACGAGCTGATGCGGTGATGCTTTCGGGGGAAACAACCACGGGGGAATATCCGCTGGAAGCGGTCGAGGTGTTGACCAATATCATCAATACGATTGAGCCGACGGTTCCCTATTCTCTGAATACCGACATCAAACTGTACGAGCCGAAATCGAAAATGTTGCGTTCGGCAGTGGTTCTTGCTCAGGAGCTGGGTGAAGACTCCGGCATTGTTGTTTTCACCCGGTCGGGATTTCTTGCCTATGTTCTGGGAGCGCTGCGGGCAAAGGGCGTGCCGATCTTTGCGTTTACCGATAAGGAAGCTCTTTTCAGACAATTGTTGTTTCCCTGGGGCGTTGAACCTTTCCTGATGGATTTTGATGATGACGACCCGGAAAAAACGATCGGTTCCGCTCTGGCGCTTTTGAAAGAACGGAACTGGCGCGAGTCCGGCTCGACCATGGTGGTCATCACCAATGTCCTCGCAGGAGAGAAGGGAATCGTTGATTCGCTTCAGCTGCGCGAGGTCTAGTGAGGAATTGAGGCCGCGGCTAGTTTTCGCGGGCGGCGTTTGATTCAACGATGCCGGCTGCGTATTCCTCTTTCATCTTAAGGAGACGCGCCACGACATCGGGGTGATCAGCTGCGACGTTGGTGGTCTCGCCGATGTCAGTTTTCAGGTTCACGAGAAAAAGTTTCCGGTCATCTTTGGTCAACTCCGGCACACCCTCGGGGCGGACACTTTCATGGGTGTTGCCGAGCAGCTTCCAGTCCCCGTCACGGACAACCCACTTTGCTTTGTTGGGATCCGCACCGAGCTGCCAGTAGAATTTGCCGTCGTGAGGAGACTTGGCGTTCTCAGCAACCACTCCGACAATCGATTTTCCGTCAAGATGATGGCCTTCGGGAATCGTGGACCCGGTCCACTCTGCAATCGTGGAAAACCAGTCGCACCCGGTTACCATTTGATCCCGAACTTCTCCTTTCGGGAGGGCTTTCGGCCAGCTGACGACGGAGGGAACCCGAATGCCTCCCTCAAACAATCCCCCCTTATGACCGCGATAGGGACCGGCAGAGCCACCGCCGCCGAAGGTCCGCTCTTCGACGGAGTGTCCATGATCACTTTGGAAAAGAACAATGGTGTTCTCCCGCAAACCCTCAGACTCCAATTGATCCATTATGATCCCGATGAGTTCATCCGTGGTCGAAACGAAAGTCGCGTATTTGTCGCGTGGATGAGGAAGGTCCTTGTATTTTTCACGCCATTTCCCGGTGCCCTGCAACGGATAGTGCGGCCAGTTGATGGCCCAGTAGATGAAAAAGGGATCCTCTGACTTCTTTGAGATGAGCGATTTCATTTCATCAATCATCAAATCACCGAAGTATTCGCCATCCTTCCAGACTTCCTTTCCGTCACGCCAGAGGTCGTGGCGGTTCGGTCCGTTCCAATAGAAGAAGTGCGAGTAGTTGTCGATACATCCCCCCATGTGGCCGAATGAAGAATCGAACCCCTGCGCATTCGGCATCGTCTCGGGTGTATACCCGAGATGCCATTTCCCCACGTGACCGGTTCGATAACCGTTGGACTTGAGGAGTTCAGCCATGGTGATTTCGGAAGCGGGCATGCCGGAATTTCCTTTTGCAGAGGAAACGTTGGAGGGAACCCCGGCCCGCGCTGGAAATCGCCCCGTCAACATACCGGCCCGTGAGGCGGAGCAGATGGCGGAGGGGGCGAGCATTTGGGTGAAACGGACCCCGGTGTTGGCAAGCCGGTCAATGTTTGGAGTTTCGAGATCTTTTGAGCCGTAACACGCGGCATCTACCGACCCCTGGTCATCCGTGTAAATGACAATGACATTTGGCTTCTCCGCAGCTTGGAGGAAAAGCGGACTCATCATCCCAAACAACGCGAGCCGTAGAAAGGCGACTTTTTTCATGGGCCGACCGTAAAGGCAGCGGGAACGGTTCGTAAACCGGATAGTGGCACTTGAAGATGCGGGAAGGCGGTCGAGCTGCTGATTTTTAAGCGTTGAACATCCGCTGCTGATTATTGAATACTGAGAGCCGATTTATGGAAAAGCCTTCGCGCCGAAGATTTCTCGCCCAATCCACTGCGGGTACAGGCCTTCTCGTCGCCGCCGCAGAAAACTCCCTCGTCGCTATGAACCAATCTGAAGCCGATGCCCTTCGCGAAAAACTCCTCTCCTGCCTCGGTGGTCCCTTTCCCGAGCCGGGCGACTTGAAGCCGACAGTCAGAGAAACCATTCAGAAAGACGGTTACCGCATCGAATCGCTCACCTACGAAGCAGAGCCCGGCGATGCGATCCCGGCGATGTTGCTCGTTCCCGATTCTGTGACGGCACAGAATCCGGCACCGGCCATAGCGATCTGGCATCAGCATGCCGGACAGTGGCATTTGGGGAAAAGCGAACCGGCCGGCCTGGCGGGCGATCCGATGCATCACACCGGGGTGGCGTTGGCCCGGCTTGGCTATGTGGTGCTATGTCCGGATGCCCTTTGTTTTGAAGAGCGGCAGGACCCTGAAAAGAAATTGAAAGGAGGAAACTACGAGCGCTTTGAGTTTCTCCGTTACGTCGTCGCAGGAAAATCGATGGCGTGGAAAAATGTGCTCGATATGCGACGGGCCGTTGATTTCCTGGAGTCCCGTCCCGAAGTCAAATCAGACCGGATCGGGTGCTATGGTCATTCCATGGGCTCCACCCATACGTGGCTGGTCGGGCCGCATGAGCCGAGGCTGAAGGCATTGGTGGGGAACTGCTGCCTGCCGACCTATTCTGCAATCCACGACGAAAAGCTGCTGCACTGCTTCCCCAATTTCGTTCCCGGGTGGGAGAAAAATGGAGACACGCCGGAGATGGCAGCCCTCATTGCCCCTCGCGCACTGCATCTCAACCTAGGCGAGACAGATCGGGGCAGCCCGATCAAACAGGCCCGGGCCGGGCTTCAGCGGATTGAAAAAGCCTATTCCGATCTGGGAGCAGCAGATCAATTCTCACACTTCATCGAGCCGGACACAGGGCATGTCTTGTCAGATGAAATGTGGAAACGAACCCGGGAATTTTTCGATCAGCATCTCAAACAGGCCTAGACTCGCTGGAGCAAACCGAAGCAACAGGGTCTGTTCGCTGAACCGACAGGGTTGGTTCGTGGGAAGCGTTACGGGCGGGATTGACGCCAACATTTGGAATGAATATCCCCAACGTCTTTATTAAGCGAATGGGCATGTGCGGATGTTAGGGGAACTTCCGCAATTTTGGCAATCGAAAGTCCTGCTTTTAGAGGCCCCCCTCTACAAACCCCGTTTGTAGGTCTCGCAACGATTCATCCATCCTTGAAGCCAACGGGATTCCCCGCGTTCGGGCGGGGAGTTTTTAACGCGACGCTGGAGCACTCGTTTGGCGGCTTCGGCGTATTCATCGGAGGATGCTTTGCCGCCGGGGGTGTTCCGCATTTCGAGTAGCACATCGCGAATTCCCCAACCGACGCCTTTGTAGCGCTCTTCTTTTTTGGTGCCTTCGCCTTTGAAATTCACGTAGTCGATGAGGGCGTAAACGCCGGTGCCGGTGGAGGCGACTTTGTAAAAGTTGGCCTGGAGGCGGGCTTTTTCGTCAGCCCCGGAGGTTTCGGCCATCATTTTTGGGAGGGCGCTTTCGAGCCGTGCCACGATGAAGTCGGTCTGTTGCTGCACGGTGTTGGCGAGGAACTGCCGCAGCTCTTTCATCTGTGGTGAGTTTTGGGCGGCGAGAAACTGGTCGCGACTGGTCCAGGGGCTTCCGTCTGCGTTGGCAAGCCAACCGGGCATGGGCTGGCGTCGGCTTTTCATGAAATGGATGAATTTCGGGAAGCTTTCATCGAAGGGGCCGGGGCGGCCTTTGACGTACCAAATGAAGTGACCAATCCCGAGGGAAGGGAAGTCTTCTCCCTTGTTCCAGCTGGTCAGGCCCTCAATGGTGCCGCTGCATTCGTTTTGCCAGATTTTGCGGCCGATAGCTTTTGAATCTGCGGCGTTGAGCTGAATTTGCCCGGCTTTGATCCGGGGAGTCGGGGTGACTGAACCGCGGTCGGAGACGCAACTGGTCATTGTCAGGGCGGCAATAAGGGAAAAGAGGGCTGAAAAGGATTTCATAGGGTGATGGGAAATTGGGCGGGAAACGGGGCGACTTTCAAAGATCGGCTCTTTTTTCTATTAATAAATGTTAAAAATTAACAGAAAAACGGAAAAAAGGTTGAAATTTTGAGAAAATATTATAAAAATAAGAAATTCACGCAAGCGCATTGCTAAATAAAAGAGGCAACATGGAATCGCAGAATATCACCCCACAGCCTACCAAATCGCCGACGATTTCAGATTCGAGCGATCGCTCGAAGTTTCTCAAATCTCTCGGATTTGATCGAATGGAGGGTAGCCGGACGCAAAATGCCTCACTTTCGTCGCGTGGGGGAGGTGTAGAGATCAATGATCTTGAGGACATTGCGACGCCGGTGCGTGAGGCCATGGTCCTTTCTTCAAATTTTGAAGATGATCTGGAGCTGCCGGGCGCGATGAACTTGCAGGAGCCGGTTCGTACGGGTTTTTCGAACAGCCCGTTTGCTGATTTTGGAAACGCGACTCTGGAAGATGAAGTTCACGGTGAATCTGAGGATGTGGTGGAAGCTGACACCAGTCACTTCGGAGAAGTGATTGAAGAGGCTGTGGATGAGCCGGTTGAGGTTTCATCTAAGTTCGAACCGGAAGTGTCGTTTGATATCGCTTCTATCGATGATTCCGTCTGGGCGGCCGTAGATCACCGGATGCGTCCTGAGCCGATTGATTTATCAACGACTCCGCCAAGGTCGGGGGTCAAAAAAAAAAGAGCGCATGAAACAACGGTAAGATCCGCTGTTAAAGAGGCCAGGCCTCCGGCGATGCCACCGCCGCTTGAAGATGACCCTGAACCGGAGACGGTGGTCGAGAATGAAGTGGCTGTGGTCGGGAATGATGCGCCGGAAGAAGTGGCTCTTGAGGAAAAGATCGCCATTGAGGAACCTTCGAGCGAAAGAGGACCTCTCAATCTTAATTGCCCTTCTTGTGATCGAGGGTTGACGCTTCAACCAGAGCATTTGGGCATTCCGGGGAATTGTGTGTGGTGTGACACTGCGATTATTGCGGCGGAGTCCGGGTTGGATCACACCGTGAATATTTTTCGCATCGCGAGTGATGCTCCAGCTTCTCCGACGCCCGCGGAAGTAGATCTCGAAGAAGCGTCCCCGGCAAGTGAAAGGGAAGAGGCGACGGCTGCGGTTCAGGATTCTTCGGAAATTGCGGAGGCAAAAGCTGAGCCTGAGGAAGATTCGATTCCTGCAGGGGAATCGAAGTCTGCTTATTCGCCCTGGACTGATCCGGTTAACACGGTTGATGAGGTCGCTGAATCGTCAGCGCTGTCTCCAAGTTTAGATTCACCGGCGGCGACTGAGAATGAGGTCGCAGTTCCCGAAACTACTTCGCCTCCGGTGCAGGAGTCCACCGTTCCGACTTTGGTGGCTGAGCCCCCGAAATTGACGAAGTCGAGTCCGGTCGTCGAGGCTGAGATTGTTGATGGTAAAGAGGGACTTCCTGAAGGTGAAATTGTAGCGGATCCCACTGCGGGGCCATCAATCCAGGTTGCGAAATTGCAGCCTGCTCCTGTCGTTAGTGACGAAAGCCATTTTGAAGAAAAGTCGCCGTTTCCCGACCTTTCCGCTCCTTTGCCGAACAGTGATGAGTTTCCAAATGCAGAGTCGGTAGTGAATGCAGAGGAGATCAACGAAGCATCATCATCATCTCCTTTTGAAGATTTGGCACCACCAACGCCATTTGAGGAGCCCGGAGTTGACGAACCGTTCCCCGAAACTGACTCACCGTTTGGAGAGTCGGCTGTAGACAAACCTGCCCCCTCATTTCTGGAGTCGGTTGCGACGTCAAATGGCTCCCCATTTGATCGTCCTTTTGAAAGTGAGGCAGACGATCAGGATGACCTGCCGATGCCGGGAGCGTTTTTGTCAGCAGGCCCCACAGGGATTACGGCATCCCCTTTTGATCCTCCTGTTCAGGCGGACGGGTTGCCGGAACCTCATTCTCATGAACCGAATTCTGAAGGTTCGTCGTTAACGGGATTGCCATGGGAGGAAGTTCGTGATTCAAGTGATTTGCCCGGGCCAAACCGCGGAAATGCTCCAGCTACCGGGCTGCCAGTTGCTGACGGGCCACGTCCGCCAATGCAACCAATCCCGGAACCCAACCGGAAACCGAGTGTAAAGAGGTCGAAATCCAGAAAATCCCGGACGGCTGTCGTCATTGCGGTTCTCGGCCTTGTATCAGGGGCAGGCATCGCCTCGTTCTTTCTTCCAGTCGATGACTACGTTGTAAACCTGAAGAAATCGTGGGTCGAGTGGTTCGAGTTGAAAGCGGATGCGGGCAAGGAGTGGAGCGAAAGTGCTATTGTCCCCGAAACTCCAGCGGAACCATTTGAAGTAGAGCCTGACCCGTTTGCCAGTCATAAAGCTCCCGGGGCTGAGTGAATTGAAACGCCTTCAGAGAACAATGACACCTCGCCCGCCTCAATCATCACCGTTCCCACAGGAACAGGACTCCCCGCGATCAAATCCGTGGGGTAGCGGCCCCATTGAATCACCGCCTGCTGATGCTGCGCCACAGCCCGTCGCGCCTCCGGCAGACAGCGGTGTTCTCAACCTTCAGTGCCCGCAATGTGGAAGTGGTTTGAAGTTACGGAGAGAGTATGTCGGAGTTGAAGGGGCTTGCGTCCAGTGCGGAACAGCGATCAAAGCAGTCGCGTTTGCGAACGGCCAGATTGGAATCGAACTGATTCAGGCGGAGAACGCCCGTTTTTCGAGTGGGGAGGTGGAACCGCCGCCCGCTGTCGTTGAAACTGAGGCAGTGCCTGCGCAGTCGCAACCATCGGTGGAACCACCGGCGCCACTTCCTCAGGAGCCACAACCGTCGTCATTGTGGCAACCTGCTGAAACACCCGTTGAGACGGAGCAGTCGGTTCCATCAGCTTTTGGAGCACCTGATTTGGTTTCGCCGCAGCCGCAAGCAGAAACGCCATCGATGCCTTCTCCGCCGGAAGAAGCTTCTCCGAACGCCTGGGGACAGGGGGAGCCCGTCCCGCCCGCAGAACCGCCCCGGCAGGAAGCGGTGCCCGCATTTTTTAATCAAGAGGCAGCCACGCCTGAGGCTCCGCCGTTACAGCCGGAAACGAACGCACCTCAACAGCTGAACCAGTTTGCCCCGGAACAGCAGGCACCCGCGCCGCCATTTCCACAACCACCCGTAGAGCAGGCATTCCCTTCGGCAGCAGCAGCGGGTGGCGCATGGGCGAATGCGGCTTCTCCGGAACCGCCGGGAGTTGATAGCTTTCAGAATTTTAAGGCCGCTTCTCCGTTCGATACGGAAGCGGAAGTTGAGGAACCGGAAATGCCGCAACCGACAGGACAACCGCAGGTCACGGTCGCGGCAGGAAAGAATAACCCGCTCGGTCGTTCGAAGAGACGGGGGAATTACGGATTCCTGAAAACGATCGCTGTGGCGTTAGTCCTCGGTGGGCTCGTATTTGCAGCGATTGTTTTCGTGCCCAAAGAGAAGCTGGATCAGGGTAAAAAATGGGCTCTCGAGTTTGTTAAACCGGTTCTCGAGGCTTTGAATTCCAGAGGTGATGAACCCGCGCAACAACCACCTGTTGAAATTTCAAATCCCTCAGTTGATCCAGGGGCTCCCGCTCCTCAACCCGCTACGGTCAGTGAAGCTACGCCGGCGCAAGCAGCGGTCCCTGCCAGTGAACCTTCCAAGCCAAACGTTGTGCCGGACACTCAACCGGCGAATGCCGCCTCTGAAAGTTTAAGGGTAAATCTTGAAGGCGGAGCTGCTATTCGGGAGTTCTACAGCATTCCTGAGATCAAAAACAGGGTAGGACTCGTCCTTAATCCGGGGAAAGTTGCCTCTGAAATGGAAGCTTTCTACAGTGAAACTCCGGAGCTGCCGGGGCTGGTTTCCGTCAAATTTCAGAAAGCGGTCCGAAGCAATGATAGCGGACGTTGGTTCGGCATTTTTGAGGTAGATGAATCGGATGATGACAAAATACATCGATGGGTCGTCGTCGAGGATGAGGCAGGTGAATTCAAGCTCGACTGGGCGATGTATGAACAGACCATCAACAACGGATTGCAGCGTTTCTTAGATGACCCCACTGCAGGGTCCCGCGAGTTTCGCGTTTCTGTCGTCCGGGGCGATGTTGTCCCTGAACAGAACAACCCGTGGAATTCCGAAGCGATTGGACTTTACATCAAATCACCGTTCGATGGACAGGCGGCCCGTCCCATCATTCTCAAGGCTACAGACTACCAGGAACTTGGGTTTTCAAAAGAGCTCGTCGGAACAGACCCGAAACTTGCGCAGCTCGAGTTGACCTGGGTTCCGAGTGAATACAATCCGGACAGCAGCGTGCCAGTGGTCACCAAGCTGATCGGCTGGGGAGCGTGGTAACATTTCCGTTTTTGATGTGTTTTAGGACTTAAAACACTATTCCGTTGTTGCTGTTGGTGGTGATTCCGATCATCATCCGCGGCATGATGATAAAGTTCACCAGCATCTTTTTGGTGGTCGCTGTATTTGTGACACTTCCTCTTTCCGGACAGGAAAATAATTCAAAGTTCGCCATTCCTGCGAATGACGACGGGTTACCCGGCGAAGGTCCGATTCGGAGATATGATTGGTTTTCCAAACTCTGGCAAAACAAACGCAGCGGATGGGCGCAGGAAATTAACAAGGGCCAGAATGCTCTCGTCTTCCTCGGTGATTCTATCACGCAGGGCTGGGGACCAACGATGAAGAACGCGTTTCCCGGTGTTAAAGTCGCCAATCGTGGCATCAGTGGCGACACCACTCGCGGGATGTTGATTCGCCTTCAGGAGGATGTGTTATCTCTCAATCCATCCGGCGTCGTCCTGCTGATGGGCACGAATGACCTTGAAGAGCTCGCTGAGCCGCCCGTTATCGTGGAAAACTTCAAGCTCATCATCGGGGCGTTGAAAAAGCACGATCCCGATATGCCGATCATCGTGTGCGAAGTCATGCCGAGTTCTGCGAGCAAAAAGCGTCCTGCTGATAAGATCAAAGCCGTCAATGACGGCTACAAAGCGGCGGTGAAGGGAGACTCGCAAATCACGGTGGTCGACACGTGGACCTTGTTCGCCGATGAGAACGGAGATGCCAAAAAGCCGGAGTTCCCGGATCTTCTGCATCCAAATGATGTGGGTTACAAGATGTGGGCCGCAGCTCTCACTCCTATTCTGGCGACACACGGATTTCTGGAAAATGAAATGGACGACTTTACTCCGGAGGAAGGTTTCGAGCTTATCTTTAACGGCAAAGACCTGACCGGCTGGGGATTCAAGGCTACCCCGCCTCGCAAAGCTCCAAAGAAACCAAACCCGAATCGTCCCAAGTTCGCTGAAATAAAAGCGGATGTCGCCTTTGATGGAAAAACTGAAAGCAGTGATGGGCGTTATGTCGCCAAAAACGGGAGACTCATTGTTACCACGCCGCCTGAAGGACGGCGCATTCAGCAGATTTGGACCACTCGCGAGTTTCCGAAGGATTTCATTCTCAAGCTGGAATTCCGGGCGACACCGAACGCAGACAGTGGGATCTTTATTCGCAAGCCCCAGCTGCAATGTCGTGATTTCCCTCTCGCCGGACCCTATACCGAGCTGAAAAATTACAAGCCACAAGACTGGAATGAAGTGGTTATCACGGTCAAAGGCAATGTCGCTCATTGCACCTGCAACGGAGAAGTTCTCGAAGCGGAATTCTCTGTACCCGAGACCGGGCCGATAGGACTTGAAGGCGATCGTGGGCAGATGGAGTATCGTCGGATTCGGATTAAAGAACTTTAATCTCCTATGGCGGGCAAAAACTACAGGGCTACGGCATTCATCACTGCTGATTCTGATTTTACGATCGAAGCCGCATTTACAAAGTTGAAGCGGAAATATCTGACTCGGGATATCTGTGTTGAACAGATTGATTCAGATATCAAGATCGATTTCGGCAGTTGGTTTTTGACGATATCTGAACTTGAGGGTGCCGGGGATTTCGAACAGACATCAAAAACCCCGGCTGATTTTGAAGTCTCAAACTGCGTAAGAAGGGTGCATATGTCGAGCGCCGACCCCTATCCCAACCTCGATCATTTCAACGACTTCCTCGTAGTAGCTGAGCAAATCACGGATTCATTTGGAGGGGTTTATACCCGTGATGATGACAGCGGACGTTGGTATTGATTTCGAACAAACCCTATCCGTTTGCAAAACCAACCCTGTCGGTTCGTGCCTAAGGCATTGGGAGTCATTTTATCAAAAATTCTAAAAACCGTGTCGCCAAAGGAAATCCAGCCCGTAACTGGGGTAGTAGGAGTGCACGATGGCGGCCACCAGGAAAAAATCGACAATGAGGTGAACAATCAACACCCAGAGAAGGCTCTCTGACTTTTCAAACATGCTGCCTTGGGTCCAGGCAAATAAAAGGATGATGACTGGGCCAACACCGATGAACGCCATGTCGAACAGAACTGATGTATAAACGATCGCCTGCAGGGCGTTGGCGACTCGGTAGGAAAAGAGACTGCGAAATACGGCGAAGACGGTATTGACGAAAAAGAGCTCGTCCCAGATCCCAACCATATTAATTCCAATGAAGAGTCTCTTGATTTCGCTGTCGTCCGGCTGTGCCGGAAGAGTCCATTGAAGATATTGCTCCGGAGTGGCCCACCAGTAGAATTTCAACACCAGCCAGGCGAGGGGAATTGAGAGCAAGGTGTAGATGATGTCATGTTTTCTCCAAATTCGTGGCCAGAAGCGGTAGGAGATCACGTGTGGATCGGTCTTTCTCAGGATGAGTGCGGGCAGCAAAATGACCAGACCGAATGGGATTCCTACCTGAAGAAAGTTTGCGTTTGCCGTTGATGAATTGATATCAGTGACCGCCAGAATAGCAACGCACCCAAGCAGCACGGAGATTCTGCGTCTCAGTTTCTCCTCTGGATCCCGCCAAACTAAAATGGCGCAAACCACCCAGATGACCGCCCCTGCGATATGCCAGTGCAGGGGGATCAGAAAGAGGGTCGCCAGTGCAAACAGCACCAACAATGTGATGCGGGAAGGGTTCAGCGTCAGATTCTCACGCGAATTCCCCATTAAAATTCATCGGGTATCGACTCCATTCCAGCGCCTGCGGCTGCTCCAACCCCCATCAGCAGAGCGAATCCGCCCATGGCGATAAATACGACGATGAAAAGGGCGTAGATACTCATGATCACGATAAAGACGATTCCGTTGATCTTGAAGAACCGGCCCATCTGGTAGAGTGATTGCTCAAGGACTTCTTTCGAACCGGTCCGTTCAGCAATCTTGGCTTGATCCGCAGCTTTCAGCAGGATGACACCAATCCAAATATGCAGGGCTCCGATCAATATGAGTAAGTTGGCCACCCCTCCGATGATCAGCATAATTCCAAAGAACTTGATCCACCCGGCGTTCGCGCTGAGGTAGGAGGCAAGATCCATAATCGTCTCCCGAAGATCATCATTCAGTTTCTTTGGTGCGCTGAGTTGGGAGCTTGCAGGCTTTGAGGAAGCCTGACTTTGAGTCGTTTGCTGAGCGGGCGGATTCTGGGCTCCGGGAAACGTGTCAGGAAACAACGCATTTGCAGGGCGCCATTCGGGAAGAGATTCGTTCCACAGGAGCGTTTGCGAATTCACCGTGCCGTCATTGATGAGCGGCTGAAGGTAATTTTCGTCAAAAGGAACCTGTTGTTTGTTTGCGTCGAGATAGTACCACTGCATTGGATTGTGAGTAAATGTTAGTTCGGTGATTAGAACTCAGGTAAGTTCCACGGGACTTTCAGTTTCTCATATTCCGCCTTAGGTAAAAGCACGTAATGAGGATTTGCCTTTGGATTGAGCCATTTAATGACTTTAACCAAATCGCTTTCCTTCATGGTAGTGCAGCCCGATGTGTAACGATTCGCTCCACGGCGAATATGAAAAAAGATAGCGCTTCCCGCACCGGGCTTGGGTGGATTTGAATTGTGCTGAATCTCAATCAGCCAGGTGTAGGCATAGTCACCGTGACGCATTTTCTGTGATTCGAACCATGAAGGAACCCCTTTTTTAGGGTCTGCCACATAGTGCTGGTTGTAATATGGATTGGATGGATCATCAATCCACGCATCCCAACGGGTGACTTGTCGATAGTCGACTCCCTTTGAACCAGCCGGAAGTTTGGTGGCATATCCAAAAACCTTTGGCACTCGAAAATACCCGGCTGGTGCTTTCCCGTCACCTTCGCGTTTTTGAGGTCCGTCTTCCGGAACAGGTGTCACTCCGCGTCCCCAGGCAAGTCCGTTTCGGCCATAGAGAACCGGAATGGATGAATTAAAAGAAGGTTTCCATTTCTTGCCGTCCCAGTGAAACGCCTTCATGCTTCCGGATTTACTGTTCCAGCTGTCAGTCACGCTAACGAGCAGTTGACCTGTTGCAGGAAGCTTTTGTGCCATCACTTGAGAGACGAAAGCAGTGGTCAGAAGTAGAAATACTAAGAAAAGAGTCGAGGACGGAATTCTAGTGCTCATGAGAAGTGAAGTCAGACAAGCTAACTGATCCCGTCTCCGAATCAAATGTTGCCACCTGCTTTCAAAGACCTGTCGGATGGTCAATGAATTCCCAATCGAGTCCGTCAAAGTTTTCAGTCAGAAATCGGGCAAGTGCCTTCACTCCAAAGGTCTCCGTAGCGTAGTGTCCGCCGTAAATGACATTCAGATTTAGTTCTTCAGCTGCTGTGTAGCTCCAATGCGGGCCTTCCCCGGTAATGAACGTATCGATCCCCGTGTCAGCGACTCCGAAAATCTCTGCCCCGGCACCTCCGGTTATGATACCCAGCGATCGGGTAACCTCTGCTCCCCCGTAACAAGCCATGGCGTCATGGCCCGTTGCGCTTTTCACTTTTTCTAAAAGCTCAGTAGTTGGGATATCGAGACCCTCAATCCGGATTCCGAGTTGAATTCCTTTCCAGTCAAAAAACGGCTCTGATTCACCGTTCAACTCCAATGCTGATAAGAGTTGGGCATTGTTTCCCAGTTTTGGATGCACGTCGAGTGGGATGTGGACGCTGTAGATGGCGAGGCCATTGTCAATCGCCAGCTTTAACTTCTCAAACTGTGCACCCACGATGTGCCGGGCACCGTTCCAGAACATTCCGTGATGAACAATCAGAAGGTCAGCCTCGCATTCAACTGCTCTCTCAACAACGGGGAGGCAGGCATCAACAGCTGCCGCAATTTTTGAAACATTCCCACTTCCGTTGGACAGCTGCAAGCCGTTCAAGGCCGGGGGATAGTCAGGGACTCCCGCAATGTTCAGTTCTGCATTCGCAAAATCTATCAGCTTTTGAAGGTCGGCCATGGCTTATTTAATCAGCGGAATCCCAATAAACAACACCCGGGGCAACTGTGGCTGGAAGATGTGAGAAACTTATTTGAAGAAGCGTTTCGCCCTTTCAAAGAAGGACTCCCGCAATGGGGAATTTTTCTCGGCGAGAGTTTTCCCGAAATCTCTGAGCTGTCTCTCCTGATCTTTGCTTAGCTTGACCGGAACCTCGACCTGAACGTTTACCAACAGGTCGCCTTTTTTGTCAGCATTCAAGTGGGGAATACCTTTGCCGCGAAGCCGGAATGAGGTGTCAGTCTGCGTACCGTGGGGAATCTTGATAGAAGATTTCCCATCCAAAGTCGGAACCACAAGCTCACCTCCGAGGGCAGCCAATGGAAACGGAATGGGCATTTCGCAGTAAAGATCTGCACCTTCCCTCTCAAAAATTTCGTGCTCACGCACATGCACAACCACATAAAGGTCGCCGGCTGGACCGCCGCGCATCCCGGCGTCGCCGTTTCCGGTTGAGCGCAATCGGGCCCCTTCAGTCATTCCTTTGGGAATGGTCAGTTTAATCCGGCTTGTGCTCTGGACACGTCCCTCGCCACTACAGGAACGACAGGGGTTCGAAATCGATTCACCGGCTCCGGAACAGGCCGGGCAGGTTTGCTGAACCTGAAAAAAGCCTCGTGTCGCGATGACTTGACCGGCCCCGCCGCAAGTCGGACATGGGCGAACATCTGCAGAGCCTCCCTGAGCACCCGTGCTGTTGCAGCTGGTGCATGCGTTTGCTTTCTCAAGCTCAAGTTCTTTTTCTGTGCCGGTAGCGACTTCTTCGAGCGTGATCTGAAGGTCGTATCGCAGATCGGACCCTTGCTTCTTGATGCTGCGGCGTCCACCGCCACTGCGACCACCGGCTGCGCCGAAAATCTCTTCAAAGATGGAGCCACCGCCTCCACCACCGCCGCCGCCGCCAAAGACATCCCGAAAAATGTCAAAAGGGTCGGCTCCGAATCCACCACCACGGGACGAGGCCCCGGTTCCCTGGCTGAAAGCGGCGTGTCCATATCGATCGTAGGCAGCCCGCTTCTGATCATCCATCAGGATTTCATAGGCTTCACCAAGCTCTTTGAACTTTTCCTCAGCGGTTGGATCGTCGGGGTTCTTATCGGGGTGAAATTTGATTGCGAGTTTGCGGTACGATTTCTTGATATCGCCGGAAACTGCTTCCCGGCTCACGCCAAGAACTTCGTAGTAGTCACGTTTTTCCATGAAGGAACGGGGCTCGATGTATTAAATGCTTATTCAGATTCTTCGCCGTTGTCAGGCCCGGTGGAGACAACAACATTGGCAGCGCGGAGGAGACGGTCGCGAAGTTTGTATCCGCGGCGAAGTTCATAGATGACATGGCCTTCGGGTACTTCTTCGCTGGCTTCCTGCTTGATGGCTTCCTGTAAATTAGGATCAAATGCCTGTCCTTCCGTTGAGTATATTTCCACTCCATTCTCGGAGAGGAAATCGTTAAGCTGTTTCTGTACCATGACCATGCCTTGATAGATCATGGAATCTTCCCCCTCATTGGCGGCTGCTTTGAGCCCCATTTCAAAGTTGTCGATTACAGGCAGCAGACTTTGTAAGAGATTCCCATTGGCATACTGAATGGCTTCAGTTTTTTCCCGTGCCATCCGTTTGCGGAAGTTCTCCAGGTCAGCCTGATTCCGAGCAGCCACGTTGCGCCATTTTTCAACTTCCGCAGCGAGCTTCTCAGTTGGGGTGAGTTCCTCTTCAGGCTCAGCTTCCTGTTCCGCGGCAGTTTCCGTTCCGGATTCGCCTTCGCCGGAGTTGGTTTCGGGTTCAAGGATTTCGTCGATCTCGATTTCCTGATCGTCGTTCAACAGGTCAGATTCTGGGGCTGTTTCGCTCATAGTTGTTTTCGAATGAGATGTCTAAAGAGTAGGTACGTTCAATAAAAGTGGCTGCCTTGCAGTCAAATGACCGGGCGAGGTTCCGTTTCGCCGGCAGGGGCGCGACTATTCACCGTTTCTCGATGGCAATCAAGGTGATGTCATCGCTTTGACGGGCACCGACTGTAAACGCTTTTAGAGTGGAAACAATAGCGTCGAGGACTTCTTCGGCGGAACTGTCATCTCCAGTCGATTTTATGGTTTCTTCCAGTCTCTCGATACCGAATTCTTCGCCGCTGATCGCTTCCAACTCGTTCACCCCGTCCGTGTAGAGCAGCAGCAGATCACCTTTTTCCATGGTGAACCGGAAATCTTTCACCGTTCGTTTGAATACGTTGCCGCCATCGATGCCTGCGGCCATTCCCCCTGTCTCAAGCGTCTCGATTTTCTTGTCGGCACGACGGTAAAGCAGGGGTAATTCGTGCCCGGCCCGTGCCATGGTCACCTCGTTGGAGTTTCGCTCCAGGATGAGATACAAAAAGCTGACGAACATATCCTCCCGGATGTCAGGAAAAATAGCCTGGTTCACTGCGTGGAGGACGGAAGCCGGGGAAAGGTTGTCCGGTGCACACGAGCGCAAAATTGACCGGCACATTGCCATGATCAGTGAGGCCGCAACCCCTTTGCCGCAAACGTCGCCAATCGCGATCCCGTAGCGGTCGTCATCGACGCGCACGTAGTCATAATAGTCTCCACTGACCATTCGAGCCGGTTGGTAGAAGGCTGAGACATCGAAATCCGAGAGATCAGGGGAGCTTCGTGGCAACAGAATCCTTTGGATCTCGCTTGCGCGTGTCAGTTCTTCGTCAAGCCGGCGTTTTTCGTTCGCCTCAACATGAATGATGGCACTACCGAGGGCGTAGGCCCCCTGTTCGGCAACACTTGAGAAGACATCAAAGTCGTTTTCGGTGAACTTTTCACCTTCCCGGCGCATGACCGAAAGAACCCCGACTATTTTAGTGGCGTAAATCAGCGGAGCGACAAGAACACCCAGGTTTTCCTGGGTGGGGTTGGCAGCTCCCTCAAAGGAAGGGTGGGACAGCAAATCCTCAGCGAGTAGCGGAGTTCGGTCTGCCAGAGCTTTGCCCATCAACCCTGCCTCAAGATCGACGGCGGTGAGTTTAAGAAAACTCCGCAAGCGACTCCTTTTCTTCTCAGGGTTTTCTATCGTCTGCAGTTCGGTCGGCAAGGGAACGATCGGAGCTTCTTCCTCGGTCACATAGACCGGGACGAGTTTACTTTTATCCAGGTCGACAAGATACAGAATACCGCCGTTTGCCTTAACGACATCGGTCACCCCGTCTACAATGTAGCGGTGCATGTTGGGTGGAGAGGAATCTTCCTGCAACGCGGCGCCCAGTCCGTGCAGGAAATCGATCATTCGGTGCTCTTCTTCATCGAGAGCTTCAAGCTCGTTGAGGATATCCGTCCGCCTTCGACGCTCCCGTAAAATGAGCACCAGGGAGATGGAAACAATCACTACGATGAGGCAGATGTAGACAAAATGTTCCATCAGTGCATGCAAGTTCGAATCGGCAGCTTAGCCAATCGACTCTACATCTTTTCTCAGATACTCCAACACGTCTCGGAATTGGCACAAATTTTTAGCGTTAGCCTCCACCAAAGTCTCATGCGCTTTCAACATGATTTCAGCACGTTCCAGCTTGGTTAATTCTTTAGGAGGCAAAGGTCGGGTCACATTTTCTGCTACGAGCGCTCGTTCTTCCGGCCACGAAGTGTCGTCTTCGTCAATATCAATCAGTTCCTGAAGCCCGAGCTTCTTGATTGAGCATTTGTTTCGAGCATTGGCGTTCACCACTTCGATGTGACCCTCATCGGTATCAGCGAGGTTCATCGTGATCCCTGTCAGGATGCCAATAAAAGTTGAATCCATCCCCGGACAGTTTTCCAGATCCACTACAATCCGGCGTCCACCATTTTCCATATATTGTGCGGCAAAATCACTCACCAAATGGCTGTTGAGGTGAGAGGCACTCCCATTAATGCGAATCCAGGCAACATCCCCGAAGCACCCAACCAATATGGAACCATCAGCACTCACAGATAAGAACGTCGTTTTTTCAGGTGTTTTCTTCTGGAAACAAATCGCCCTTCGGCGGCTCCGATCAGCGGCACTCTAAATCGAGGCTGAAAACCGGGGGCGTCAGCTCTAAGCATGGAATTGCTGATCAACACAGTAATGAGGGATAAATTCTCTTATTTCCAGAGGAATGATTTGTTCTCGGCAACCACTTCTCCATTCTGAAGAATAAGCGCCCGCCATGAGGATACAGTGCCCCCCGATGTGTAATGTTCACCATTAATTCGAAACTTTGTAACGTTCTTCTTCTTGGCCGTTACAACAGCGTCGATCTGATGAACCTCAGCTCCGGTTTTCGTCTGTCGATACTCAAAGCGAACCGTTACCTGACTTCCGGGAGATTTTGATTTCCAGAACACGTTGTAGTAATTGCCGTATTTCTCGGCGTACTCTTCAGCAGTTACAGCGCCATGCAGGTGGTGAGTTTGTTCAAAAAGAATCATCGCATCATCTGTTTTCACATACATCCCCGGTTTGAGATGATACGGATTCACTTTTGTGATTGCGATCGGACCAGTCGGCTTTGGTGCTGTCGAACATGCGGCGTTGAAGACCAAGATTGCACCTGCGGCGCACAGCACCTTAGAAATTCGACTCAGAGAGAGATTCATAGTTTCCTGTTAAACGTATCCTTGGCAGGATTCCGCGTCTAATCGTCGACGCGTGAGGGTAAATATAGACCTGATTTTGAAAAAATTGGAAAAAAATTAGCATTGAATTTGTGAAGGAAAGAAAACCAACCATTCCCGTTAAATGGGATCACGCGCCCTACCTCCCCGGACCGGATTTATGGCTTGATCCTCATAGACCGAGGGGGTTTGCCTTTGTTTCTCACGCCCATGCTGACCACTTTGCTCCCCACCGGAAAATCCTATGTGCCGAGCCCACGGCGACCATTATTGCGAAGAGATTCGGGAAACGTGAGAGCGAGTTTCTCTCACTGCCGTTTGGCGAGAAGCATGACCTTGATGAGCGTCACGAAATCAAGCTGCTTCCAGCCGGCCATATCGCCGGTTCCGCCCAGCTGTTTATCCGGGAGAAAGAATCGGGCGCCAGTCTGATCTATACCGGGGACTTTAAGACCCGGCTTTCTGCCGCTGCCGAGCCAATTGAGTGGTGCCACGCGGACACTCTCATCATGGAGACAACTTTCGGGATTCCTAAGTTCACTCTCCCGCCGACTGAGTCCGTTGTTGCCGCTATGGTTAAGTTTGCCCGCGAGACTCTGGAGGATGGAGAAATCCCGATCTTGATGGGCTATTCACTGGGAAAGGCTCAGGAAATTATTCTCGCGGTTCATCAGGCAGCCCCCGAATTGAAGTTTCAGGTCTATGACAGTGTGAAGAAGATGAATCGCGTCGTGGCTTCACTGGGCTGGGATTTCCCTGACTGTCCGAAATTTGATCCCAAAGTGCGGGATCCCGCGGGGCATGTTCTTGTCATTCCCCCCACTTCCATCAAGTCTCAAGTCGTCAGACAGCTGAAAAACAAACGTGTGGCCATGGTTACGGGATGGGGAATCGATTCCGGTGCGAAATATCGTTATCAGTGCGACGAGGTTTTCCCCTTGTCCGACCACGCCGGCTATCAGGACCTCCACGACTATGTCGAAAAGGTCGACCCCCGGCTTGTTCTTACCCTTCACGGGTATGCTTCCGAATTTGCGACGGAGCTGCGGGAAAAAGGACGGGAGGCCTGGTCCCTCATTTCGACGAACCAAACAGAACTCGCGTTCGAAACCTCCACCCGCACTAAAGTTCCCGACGGATTTGAAAAGTCCGGCGACATCCCTCGCCCTGAGTCCGGCTTCGGTGAATTTGTGAAGGTCTGTGAATCCGTCCGTGATGCCACAGGGAAGTTGAAGAAGCGCGATATACTCGCCCAATACCTGCGCTCGCTGTGTTCCAGTGAAGATCTTGGAACCGCTTGCCTCTTTCTCACCGGCAGTCCATTACCCAGAACAGACGCCATTCGAACCGTTAACACAGGTTGGGCCATGATTCGGCGAGTCATCCGTGAAATCTCCGGGCTGTCGGAATCTCAATACCGTCAGATCTCTACCAGCCAGGCCGATTCCGCGCGTACATCCTATCTCGTATTAAAGGGGAAAACCAATCCCCGGCCTCAAGAACTGTCAGACATTGCAAGTATGTTCTCCGAGCTGGCCGCCGCCCGCGGAGCGCAAAAGATCGATGTCCTTAAAGCCTCTCTGGCTAACCTGCATCATGCCGAAGCAGCCTTTGTGGTGGGTATTCTCAGTGGTGACCTGAGGATCGGGTTGAAGGAGGGACTTCTGGAAGAAGCGATTGCTGAAGCCTACCACCGTGAGGTTGCCGGGGTTCGCGAGGCCCATATGCTGACCGGCGATCCGGGGAAGACCGCGCTTCTGGCCCGCGATAACCTGCTTTCCAACAGCGGAGTCACTCCATTTCATCCACTTAAAGTGATGCTGGCCAGTCCCGAGCCTGATGCTGAAGGGATTTGGAAACGGCTTGCAGAAACCGAGGGTGGCGTCTGGCTCGAAGACAAATACGATGGCATCCGCGCTCAGTTGCACAAAGTCGGGGACCGGGTTGAAATCTTCTCTCGCGATCAACGTCCTCTCGGAAAGGAATTCGCTGAACTTATTCCCGAAGCGCAAAAGCTCGGTTCAGATTTCATCTTCGATGGAGAAATCATTGCTTACGCTGCCGGGAAGAAACTGACCTTTTTTGACCTGCAAAAGCGCCTTGGCCGAATCAATGAAGGGGACCTTTTCTTCGGTGAATCCGTTCCTGTGACGTTCCTTGTCTTCGATATCCTGTGGCTCAATGGCGAATCGCTTATCAAAAGGCCATTGCATGAGCGGGTAGCCCGGTTTGAGGAAATCGATTTTGATCGGCAAACCGGCGCTGACGATCCAACAGGGTCTGAACGCCGAATCAACCCTGTTCGATCGTACCGGGCGCATTCGGCTGAGGAGATTGACGAACATTTCTACGCTGCCAGAAAACGGGATAATGAGGGGCTGATCGCCAAAGATCCTCTCTCAATCTATTCCCCGGGTCGGCGGGGGAAGTCATGGCTCAAGCTTAAGAAGGCTGCCGCCACCCTGGATTGTGTTGTTGTGAAAGCCCAGCAGGGGCATGGCAAACGCAGCCACGTGCTGTCGGATTATACCTTTGCCATTCGCGACGAATCGACTGATCAACTTCGAGTGCTGGGGAAAGCTTACTCCGGCCTCACTGACCTTGAGATCGAGGAGTTGACCGAACACTTCAAGCTTCACACCCTGGAGAAAAACCGAAATGTCCACACCGTCGAGCCCAACATCGTTCTTGAGATCGCGTTCGACTCTATTCAGCCCAGTAAACGTCACGATTCGGGGCTTGCGTTACGATTCCCGAGAATCAAAGCGATCCGACGGGACAAAGGCATCGAAGAGATCGATACCTTGATGACTGCGCTCAAGTTAGTGCGCTGATCACTCGCCGGAACAGAGTTCGTCAATCGCCATCGCCGAACTTCCTAAGATCCCGGCAGTGTTACCGAACTTTGCCGGCAGAAGTTTCAGTGCGGTCGAAAACTCGATGCTCAATCCTTCGGCAATTTTAGCTTTGAGGGGATTGAACAGCAAATCTCCGGCATAAGCCACACCCCCGCCGATGACGATGGCGTCGGGATTCAGGAGATAAACAATGCTGGTCAGCGTGTTGCCGAGGTAATCCGCGACCCGCACCCAAACCTTGCGGGCGATCTCATCCCCGGTCTTGGCCCGTGCAGATAACTTTTCCGGAGTTGCATCTTCGTCGCTCAGCTTTGTGCCGTCGTGATCCTGATACATTTGTTTGGCAAGGTTGGCGATCTGACGATTCCCAATATACCGTTCCAGCGCGCCAGTGTTTCCGTAAGGGCCGTCGACTCCGTACAAATCGACACTCATCTGTCCGATCTCACCCGCAGCAGATTGATTCCCGCGATACATAGCCCCGTTTAAGATCATACCGCCACCCACACCGGTTCCGAGCGTTACACAGACAACATTCTCGAATCCCCGGCCGGCTCCGAATTTCCACTCGGCATACGCCATGCAGTTGGCGTCGTTTTCGATCAATGTGGGAATCCCTGTGCGTTCAGTCAGAATGTCGCGCAAGGGAACTGAGGTCCATCCCGGAACATTGGTCAGATTATAAGTCTCGCCTTTCTTGAAATCGATCGCTCCGGGAACTCCAACACCAACAGCTTCGATCTCAGGGTGACTGGCTTTGATTTCCCCGATTTTCGTGACGATCACATCGATCAGCTCATCAGGGTTCTTGAAATCCTGAGTCGGGATACGCTCGATTTCACCGATGATTTCTTCGCCTCGAACCACTCCGGCTTTCACCGAGGTTCCGCCAAAATCGATTCCGAGTGCTGTCTTCAATTCGTCGCTCATCTATTCGTTAAAAATTCAGTCCGCCAATAATCCGAAGTCCTTCCATCGTCAAATACGGCTCAACCTTTTCAATCTCCGGTAGACCCGCCGCAATCAGCTCTGCGTAGCCACCCGTCGCCACGATTTTTGTGTCATGATCCAGCTCAGCTTGAATCTGGGCGATGATTTCCCGTACCAGTCCCCGATAACCATGAACCGCTCCCGACAACATCGCGTCGACCGTTGATTTCCCGATGGCAGCCGGAGGTTCTTTCAAATCAATCTCCGGCAGAAGGGCTGTCCGTTGATGCAAATAGTTCCGCATCAAATCGAGTCCCGGGGCAATCACCCCGCCAACATAGGCAAGGCCATCGTCTTTTTCAGATATGATGTCGAAAGTCACCGCCGTGCCGAAATCGACCACGATCATTGACTCCGGCACCGCTGCGGCATTGGCCAGACGGTCGGCCCCAATCGAGCCGGGATTGGGGAAATCGATCGAGATCCCAAGATTCACCTTGTGAGAAATCTCCACGATTGGGAAACGACCAAGCCATTTCCGGAGGTCAGCCGCCCGGTCCGGCACGACCGAAGCAATCACCACCTTCTCAAATCTCCATCCTTCCAGCAAGTCGCTGACTCCTGCTTCAGAAAGTTCAGCCGTTTCCATCACACGGTGCTCGTCGAGCAAAGCTTCCCGCTCACAGAGCGCAAACTTGGTCCGCGAGTTATTGTTGTTGATGAGGAGAAACTCAGAGGATTTCACGCCCCGAGTTTTGGACAGGTTTGCGGAGAATGACAGCAATATTTACGATCATCCCTTTCAATTAATACGGGGCGGAAAGTGAGGGATACCCGTCTTGCACGCTCAACGGTTTCCCCGTCGACAACTTCAGACCGCCGGGCCGGGATCGATTGGCGCCGGCCATAGCGGGCTTCGTCCACTGATATGATAATACCGGGGCTTTAGATACCGGGTCATGACCGTGCCATTTTCGATCCCGGCACTGAAATCGTCGTTTCGAATTTCTGCGACGGCCATTTCAGGGTTGGAAGACCCATTTCGTTTTCTACAGGTCCCGTTTCAGCGTTGAAATGGTCATTGTCATTTTTTGCATAGGCCATTTCAACGACGAAATGGTCGCTTCATTTTTGGCAGGACCCGTTTCAACGCAGAAATGGTCATCGCGGTTCTGAAAACGGCCATTTCAAGGTTGTGACAGTGGTAAAGGGAATTCACCATCCCCGTTTCTTCGGCCGATCGGGGTCAAATTTACGCAGAAGCAGGGGCTTTCAGAAATTCTGCCGGATATCCAACTCGTTGTCGATTTTCCCGCCGTAGACGAGGTGCTCAGCAAGCCGGTCTGCGGCAAAGGGTCCATTCATGACGCCTTTCGATCCCGGACCATTGAAAAAGGTGACGTTTTTGAACTCCGGATGCCGCCCGATCACAGCCCGGCTTCGCGGGAAGGGGGCAGAAAGTCGGGAATGTATTGAAGGCCGTCAATGTTCATCCTGAGCCCACAATAAACTCCCAAGAAAATTCTGTAAATTCTGCCATTCCTGTCCAAATTCCGCCCATGTCACCGCGCGGATATGCCCTTTTCGATCTCGATCACACCCTGCTGCCTCACGACACGCAGGTGTTGTTTTGCAACTTTGTGCTCCAAAAGCCGGGTGAAGGCTGGCGGCGTATCTACGCGCTCTGGTTTATTCCGCTGATCCCGCTGGCGGTTCTCAAGCTGGTTTCATTGAGAACCATGAAGCGTGTCTTCACCAGTTATCTGTGGAAGATGCCCGAAGATAAATTGCGGGCCTACGCCCGGGAATTTGCAGAAACCATTGTTCCTCATGTCGCCTATGATGAAACGGTGGCGGAGTTGAAACGGCACCAGGCCGAAGGACGGATCACGATCCTGAACAGTGCCAGCCCTGAATTTTATGTCGAAGAGATCGCCCGGATGTGGGGATTTGATCACTTTCTGGGGACGAATCTGATTCTACAAAACCCCATGCCCTTCCTTCCGGAGATTACCGGGCCGAACAACAAGCACGGCGCAAAAATCACTGCGATGCGCGAGCGTGGCCTGCTGCCTGATGCCTTTGACGAATCCGACCCCGACGCCCGGTTGCCGGACAGCGCAGCCTATTCGGACAGCTCGGCTGACGTGCCGCTCCTTTCCGTATGTGAAAAGGGAACCATGATACACCCCGGCTCACGGTTTGCGGCGATCGGGGCAGAGCGTGGTTGGGAAACCCTGCATCCCCCGCGCCCCTACGACAGCAAAACGGGGGATCGCTGGGCTCAGATCCGGCAGGCATTCGGAATTTATAAAATCCCTGCCTGAAAATTCGTCCTCCCCGGAGCCTGCTCTGCTTGACCCTCAGTGTTGTTTTTGCAAAACTGTCAGGATACCTATTTCAAAGAATGGCAGAAGATAAGACAAACGAAGGGACGGAAGAAACGGAAGCTCCAGCGGACGAAAACGATCGTCGGGACTTTTTACAAAAGGCAGGCTCAATTTGTGCCGGCTGTGCTTTGGTGGGAGCTCCGGTTGCGGCTGGAATTGCCGTGGTTGCCGACCCGCTTCGCCTCCCTCCGGAAGATGCTGAATTTATCAACGTCGCCAACCTCGATGCGATTCCCTCCGATGGCACTCCGCAGAAGTTTGTGGTGAAAAATGACAAGGTCGATGCCTGGAGCCGTTTCCCTGACCGGGTCGTCGGGGCGGTCTATCTTCGCCGCCTGACCGATGGCGAAATCCAGGCGTTCAATGTCGTCTGCCCGCACCTTGGCTGCGCCATTGAATACCGGAACGAGAATCACGATTACTTTTGCCCGTGTCACAACTCCGCCTTCGCTCTGGAAGACGGTGCTCAGGGACCGGGCAGTCCGAGCTCACGTCCGCTCGACAGTCTCGAGACCGAGGTGCGCGGAGAGACCGAAGTCTGGGTGAAATTCCAGAACTTCCAAACGGGAATCCCGGACAAGAAGCCTGCCTGACCCGGTCGATCCGGAGAACAAAGGGGGCCGGGGTATTATTCCCGACCTCCGTTCCAGACCTGAATACTGAAAAACAGAAGCCCCGATTCACATGTTCCGATCCCTGACCGACTGGCTCGACGACCGCACCGGATATCGCAAGATCGTTCGATCCTCCCTTTATGAGCCGGTTCCCGGTGGCGCCCGCTGGCGTTATGTGTGGGGATCGACACTCACCTTCGGGCTGATGGTTCAGTTCATCACCGGCATTGTTTTGTGGTCGGCCTATTCGCCCAGCTCACAGACCGCCTGGGAATCTGTGTTCTACATTCAGGAGCAGATGACCGGTGGGTGGATTCTTCGGGGAATTCACCACTACACCGCGCAGGTCATGACCATTCTGCTGGTACTGCATCTTATGCAGGTACTGATCGACGGGGCTTACAAAGCGCCCCGTGAAGTGAATTTCTGGACGGGGTTGATCCTTCTACTGCTGATCCTTGGGATTTCCCTGACTGGTTACCTCCTGCCATGGGATCAGAAAGGCTACTGGGCGACCAAGGTCGCGACCAATCTAGCCGGGATTGTTCCTTTTGTGGGCGAGCATTTGCAGCGCATCATCGTCGGCGGGCCGGATTACGGTCACCATACTTTAACGCGTTTCTTTGCCCTGCATGCCGGAGTGTTGCCGGCTGCGGTGATCGCCGTCATTGGCGGTCATGTTTACCTTTTCAGAAAGCACGGGTTGAAGTCGAAGAAGCCACACAAACGCCCCGATGGCTGGTTCTGGCCCGATCAAATCTTTCGCGATGCGGTGGCCTGTCTCGCTGTCATGGCTGCGGTGCTGATCCTCGTTTTCTGGAATCAGGGGGCTGAATTAACCGCTCCTGCTGATCCTGCCGAACGTTATCCGGCGCGCCCGGACTGGTATTTCATGTTCCTGTTTCAGGGGCTGAAGTATTTCGAGGGCGAAGCCATTATCATCGGGGGAATTATCATCCCGACCCTGCTTCTGATCGGGCTGTTTGCCATCCCCATCGTCGGCAGCAAAGCAAAACACGGTCACCGGATTGTTCTCGGGTTTGTGGGATTCCTGCTCGCCGGATTCATTTTTCTTACAGTCGAAGCCTATCGCTATGATGCCAAGGACATGGGGTATCAATTCGCTAAACAGCAGGCCACCATCGATGCGGAGCGGGTCAGCGAACTCGCGCAGTCTCCTGAGGGAATTCCGCCCATTGGAGCGGTTGAGATTCTGCAGGACGACGCGTTTACCCAGGGACCGCGGATTTTTGCCTTCAAATGCGCGAGCTGCCATACTTTCGATGGTCACGACGGCATGGGCCGGCCGCAGAACGAGCCATCAGCACCGGATTTGAAAGGCTTCGGTTCACGGGCCTGGCTGGCCGGGTTCATGGATCCGGCCCTGATTGAGACGCCCCGGTATTTTGCGAACACCGAGTTCGTGAAGCCGGATGAGAAGGGTAAAAAGTCCAAGATGGTTGAGTATGTGCATGATTTGTCCGATCTCAGCGAGCAGGGCAAAAAGGACCTGGCGAAGATCGTCGCCGCCGTCTCAGCGGAGGCGAAGCTCACTTCCCAGATTGGGATCGACAAGCGCGATGCTGACATCATCAAAGAAGGTACGGATTTGTTCTTCGAAGGGATCGACGGCGTGTCTGCTTCCTGTGCTGAGTGTCACGGATTTGATGGAGACGAAAGTGAGGCTTCCAACACACCGGATCTCAATGGATGGGGATCACGTCAGTGGGTCATCGACATCATCAAGAACCCGGCCCACTCGAAGTTCTACGGTCGGAACAACGACCGGATGCCGATTTTCGAAGACGAAGGGATCTTTACCGACCGCCAGATCGAGCTGGTATCCGACTGGCTGCGCGGCGATTGGGTGAGATTCGAGAAGCCGGAGAAGTGAGTGAGGCATTGATATTAAGCGCCCGAATTATCGGAGCTCTTGATGACAGGTGCGGAGTGGTTTTCTTCTCTATCCTGCCTCACAAATGACGGCTCCGTCCTGCAAACCGCGCAAAGTTGTCATCAATCTGCTTCTCAAATTCACCTGCGCCCATTTCCCTCAGTTCCGCTGCAAACGCATACACTGCGCTCAGGTTTGCCGGCGAATTAATCGCTGAATCAGAAAGCGGATTCGGATTGTCAGCCTCCGGCAACCCCATGTCCGGTGCGTCAGTCTCCACCAACAGGCGATCGATCGGGATCTCGCGAAAGATCTCGCGGGCGGCCGCTTTTCGCTCATGCATAAAGTAACCGGAGATCGAAAAATACGCGCCCAGCTCAAGGAAATCGTCAACCAGCTCAAGCGGGCCGGAGTAGGAATGAAGCAGAAACCCGCAGGTGGAGGGAAGGGGATTGCGTGCCAGAATATCCTTGAGCCGACCAAATGCCTGCAGGCAGTGAACCGTCAGCGGAATATCACGCTCTGCCGCTATTTGGATCTGCCGCTCAAACACCGGCTCCTGAACTTCGATGTCATGATCGCGAACCCACTTGTCGATTCCCGCTTCGCCGAGCCCGGCTTTGGGAAAGCGGTCGAGATATTCACTGAGCCGTGATTCCCATTGCTCCGACCGGTCTTTCACAAACCAGGGATGCAAACCAAAATTGGGAATGACCGTGTCGGGAAATTTCTCGGCCAGCTCAACCACTCGCTCCCAGTCCGCTTCGGATGTGCCGTTCACCATGCACGGGGAAATCTCCAAATCCTCCCGATAGGGATCGAGCCGCTCATCCTGCAGATGATTGTGGGCATCGATCATGATTTCTCACCCCGCAGATGCAATGTCGACCATTCGTTGACGAATGTGCCGCAGGCCGTTGAGCCGGGTGGGTGTCAGATTGCGATCAATCCGCAAAGCCTCGATGATTTCAGGTTCGACCGAGGCAATTTCGTCAGCCCGGGCACCGGAATACATATCACAGAGCAACACCGCGACGCCTTTGATCCCGGGCGCTTCGGCATCGATTTGAAAATGGACGCATTCTTCTGCGTCCTTGCTGCCAATGAGCCACACCTGCGAGGTGCAGCCCTCCACCAGATTGGACTCTACCCGTTGATCCTCGGGGAAGTCCTGGTTTTTCCGACCGAGAGCCACGATGGCAGCAAAACGTTCCACGGGATCCTCGATAATCGAGTAGTCGTCGATCAGTGTTTGCTGCTTTTCAGCGAGGCTCATCCGGCCGAATCAATCAGTAGTCAAAGATTTCGCTTTCGTCGAAAAAGCGAGCCACTTCGATCTCACCGTTCTCAGGAGAATCAGATGCGTGACAGATGTTAATCATCATGTCTTCGCCGAGGTCGCCACGGATCGTGCCGGCATCCGCTTCCTTGGAATTGGTCGGCCCAAGCATGTCGCGCACCTTGCCGACCACGTCGTCGCCTTCGAGAATGAGAGCAATGACAGGAGTCGACTGCATGAAAGCGGCAATCTCAGGGAAAAACGGCTTGTCCGCGATGTGGCTGTAGTGTTCAGCGAGTTTTTCGTCGCTGAGGCGCATCATCTTGGCTCCACGGATGGTGAAGCCGGCTTTTTCGTATCGGGAAATAACCTCGCCGCAGTGCTTTTTCTGCACGCAGTCAGGTTTGAGAAGGATAAGTGAGCGTTCTGTAGCCATTTTTTCTACGGTAAATCGTGTTTTTTTGCGGACGGTAGTTGTAGCTTCGATTCACAGCTTTTAAAGGAGGAATTTCCCCGCCCCTGCGCTGGATGTAGAGATTCCAGGGGGCTATGACGGGCCACAAGATTGGATGACATCTCCGGGCACCGAAAAATCTCATTTTCGAGCCGCGGACGACCATTGCGCCGAGTCGAAGGCCATCGTTCTCTCGCGGACGACCTTTGCGTCGAGTCGAAGGTCGTCTTTCTCTCGCGGACGACTATGGCGCTGTGACGAAGCTAGTTGTCGATACAGGCAGAGAATTCTTCGTGCTTTGATAAGTCGCGTTTTCTGTAGAAAGTGCAATTTCCCTGAAAAAATGGAAATCGATCAGACAGGGTTGGGTCGCTGAACCAACCCTGTTCGATCGTGAACTTTCCGATCATACCTTTGACGCTCCCTATGGTTTTGCCTTTGAGCTCGGATAACCGTGCCCCCAGTTCACCTCCTGTATGGAATGACCCATAGGACGTACTGATTGCAATCTTTTGCATCACTAACCTTAGTCTTCGAGCGACAGCTGGCGTGCCAGATAAGTGAATTCGAGAGCGGAACGTTTGGCTCGCTCGGTCTGGTTGGCTGCCGCAGAATGCCCGCCATCGATATTTTCGTAGTAGAAGAAGGGCAGGTCGGCGTCCTCGAACTTCTTCGCCAGCTTCCGTGCGTGCCCCGGATGAACCCGGTCGTCCTTGGTCGAGGTCACGAAGAAGGGGACGGGATAGTCTTTTGCCGGGTCGAAATTGTGGACTGGAGAGATTTTCTCCAGAAAGGCCCGCTCTTCCGGAACGTCCGGGGAACCGTATTCATCCACCCATGAGGCTCCCGCCAGCAGGAGGTGATAGCGCAGCATATCGAGGAGCGGCACTTGAATCACCACGGCATTCCACAGGTCGGGGCGCTGGTTCAGCATCACTCCCATGAGCAGTCCGCCGTTGGAGCCGCCCATGATCCCGAGCTGGTCGGGGTTGGTGAAGCCCTGCTCGATGACAGCTTCGCCGACGGCGATGAAATCGTCATAGATGCGCTGGCGATTCAGTTTCAAGCCGGCCTGATGCCAGTTCGGGCCGAATTCTCCGCCGCCGCGGATATTGGCAAGGACGTAGGCTCCGCCTTTTTCCAGCCAAAGCCGACCGGTGGTGGGATTGTAACCGGGCCCCAGTGAAATCTGGAATCCACCATATCCATAAAGCAGGGTCGGAGTTTTCCCGTCCAGCTTGATGTCTTCGCGATGGATGACGTAATAGGGAATCCTGGTCCCGTCGGTGGAAGTGGCAAAGAATTGCTCAACGGTGAGCCCGTCAGTGTTGAATTTTCCGGGAAGGCTCTTGAGCGTTTCAATTTCCTGCGTCTCGACATCGTACTGGAGGAGCGAGTCAGGGGTGAGAAAGCCGTCATAGCTGAGGAACACGGTCGTTTCCTCATCATCAGCAAAAGTGACTCCGACTTCCCCGGTGCCGGGAAGTTCGATGGGGGTGGTGGTCCACACGCCGTTGTCCTGCAAATCGAGTCGCAGAACTTTGCCGGAGACGTTTTCATTGATGGAAAGCAGGGCCGCTCCTTTGGCAATGGAAACGCCGTTGATCGCCTGGGTCTCATTCGGATGAAAGACAAATTTCACGGTAGGGAGTTTTCCCGTCTTTAAGAACTCACCGATATCAATCGCCACCAGATCGCCGGAGGAGTGGCCTTCCTGTCCTTCGGGGCTCCAGTCCTGCTTCAACGAGATCAGAAGTTGTCCTTTGTAAATTCCGTGGGGATTGCACTTCGGGGGCAGAGGGAATTTCACCGGTTCACCATCGTCGTCGCCCGACAGTAACCAGAAGGTGGAGGTGAAAAAGGTATCCGCTTCATCGGCGCACTGCAAAATGGTGCCGTCTTCCAGTTCAAGTGTGAATGGCCAGACCGCGACGTCTTCGCGGTTTCCACGAATCACTTCTTTAGCTTCCGCGAGGGGAGTGCCCCGTTTCCAGCGTTTGACGACGAAAGGGTAGCCTGACTCGGTGACGGTATCGTCGCCCCAGTCAGTGCCAATCAGCAGGGTGTCGGGATCGATCCATTCGATATTCTGTTTGGCCTCGGGGGTGACAAACCCGTCCTCGACGAAGGTCCCGGTTTCGAGATCAAACTCCCGGTTTACCACCGCGTCCTTTCCCCCGTCGGACAGTGAGACGAGACACACAAACTTGTCTCCGCCTTTGGGCCGGAATGTGTTGGAGCCTTTGAAGACCCAGTTTTTGCCTTCGTCTTTGGCCAGCTGATCGATATCGAGGACCGTTTCCCATTCCGGGGAGTCGGTTCGGTAGCTTTCCACTGAGGTTCTGCGCCAGAGGCCGCGGACATGGGTGTCGTCCTGCCAGAAGTTGTAGACCTGTCCGTTGCGGATTCGTCCGTAGGGGATGCGTTCTTTGGAGGTGAGGACTTCGATCGCCGCCGCTTCGTTCTCCGCGTAGCGCGGGTCCGCCGTGATGTCTTCGAGAGTGCGGGCATTTTGACTGCGCACCCATTCGAGGGCCTCTTCGCCTTCGACTTCTTCGAGCCAGAGATCGTCGGTGTCAGCAGAGGCAGAAACGGGCGGTTTTTCGGGGGGCGGAGCGGGGTCGTTCATGTCTTTTTGGCAGCCGGCGAGAGCGATGATGCATATATAAAGGGGGAGCAGGCGCATACAGTGGAATTCGTACGGGCGGGGGGCGGATTTTCAAAGAAAATACGCGTGAATTCTTGCTGTTGATTCATTTCGCTTGAATCCCTGCTCAATTCAGTTATCACAACATTCCGCTTTGACAGGAGTCGCGGTCTAACAGCCACCTAATCCCCCCGTCATTGTGGGTTTTTGCGTGCGTTTTTCTCCTGTTCGAATACGAGTTTGGGTGACGCACGTAAAATCAAGTCGCACACGATTTTACACGAACGAATTAAACGCCCCATAACTCCATGAGCCTCATAGCCGAAAAATTCTCAAACATTGAACCTTCACAGACTTTGGCCATTACCGCAGCTGCGAAGAATATGGTCGACCAGGGAGTTGATGTTGCCAGTTTTGGCGCCGGTGAACCGGATCTCGATACGCCGGATCACATCAAGCAGGCCTGTATTGAGGCGCTCGAGGAAGGGAAGACTAAATACACGGCAGCGACGGGAATTCCTGAGCTGAAAGAAGCCATTCGTGAGAAGCTGTTTCTCGAAAACGGGATCGATTACAATGTAAAGCAGATCTCTGTGAACTGCGGTGCAAAGCACTCGTGCTACAACGCGATTCTTGCGACTTGTGATCCGGGTGATGAAGTGATTATCCCTGCGCCTTACTGGACGAGCTATCCTGAGATGGTGCGCCTCGCAGGAGCTGAGCCTTACATCGTTGAGACGAAGAAGGAGAATAACTGGAAGATGACTCCTGAGGAGTTTGAAAACGCTCTGGGCGGAGCGACTCGAATGGTCATCCTGAACACTCCGGGTAACCCCACGGGTTCGGTTTACACCAAAGAGGAACTTGAAGCACTTGTTGAAGTGGCTGCCTCTGAAGATGTTATCATCCTGTCAGACGAGATTTACGAGAAGCTGATCTACAATGACAAAAAGCACGTCAGTGTTGCTTCACTCAGTCAGGAAGCCAAAGATCTCACGATCACGATCAATGGTTTCAGTAAGGTGTATTCCATGACTGGATGGCGTCTCGGCTACACGGCTGCGCCAACGGAGATTGCCCAGGCGATCAGTGTGATTCAAAGTCACACGACATCGAATCCGACTACGTTTGCTCAATACGGTGCCGTCGCAGCGATGCGGGGCGATCAGCAGATCATTACTGATATGGTGGAAGAGTATGACATGCGTCGTCAGTATATGATGAGCCGCTTGCAGGAAATCTCGAACGTCAGCTTTGTTGAGCCGGACGGTGCGTTTTACTTCCTCGTCGACACCACGGATCTGGGCCTTTCTTCACTGAATCTTGCAGAGAAACTTCTGTCCCGCTACAAGGTGGCTGCCATTCCCGGCATCGCTTTCGGCAATGACAACTCAATCCGGTTCAGTTACGCGACGGGGCTGGATGTGATCAAGACCGGTCTGGATCGTTTCCAGGAGTTCTGCCAGTCACACTGAGGTTCCCACTTTCTCACGACTTAACAGGGTCTGTTCATCGATCAGACCCTGTTGGATCGTTTAATCATTTCGCAGGCCCAGCTTGCGTAGTTTCTCCCGAATGGTGAGGCGCGAGACGCCGAGCAAGCGGGATGCTTCGCTGAGATTTCCGCCGGTCTGGCTGAGTGCTTCTGAAAAGAGCACCCGCTCCATTTCGGTCTGCATTTCTGCGTAGGCACCTTCGATTTCGCCGATTCGCGCCCGGTTCAGTGCTTCCTTCGCAAAAGACCGGAGGGATTCCGAGTCATTGCCCTGTTCGGTGATATGTGTGTGGGCTTCGCTGAGAATCTTCTGAATATCGGACCGGTCGATGGCAAACCCGCGTGAATTGAGCAGGGCCTTGCGGATGACGTTTTGCAATTGCCGCACGTTTCCGGGCCAGGGTTGTTCTTCCAGATAGCGAATCGCCCGTGTGGTCATTGCAGGACGGTTGAGTTGCAGCTCCCGCCCAACCTGTTGCAAGAAGTAGTCAGCCAGAACAGGAATGTCCCCCGTCCGTTCGCGAAGTGGAGGCAGGTCGATCGCTGCAACGTTGAGCCGGTAAAAGAGATCTTCGCGGAATTCGCCGTTGGCGATCATCTGCTCCAGGTTGCGATGGGTGGCGGCAATGATGCGCACATCGACTGGGATTTCGGTGCGTCCGCCGACTCGTTCGATTTGTCGTTCCTGCAAAACCCGGAGCAGTTTGGCTTGTAGGGAGAGGTCGAGGTCGCCGATTTCATCAAGGAACAACGTCGCGTTGTGTGCCTGCTCGAATTTGCCGATTCGGGTGGAGACAGCACCGGTGAATGCGCCTTTTTCGTGGCCGAAGAGTTCTGATTCGAGAAGATTCTCAGGGATGGCGGCGCAGTTTACGGTAACGAATGCTTTGTGGGCGCGGTGACCGTGCTGATAAAGCGCCCGGGCGATGAGCTCTTTTCCCGTACCGGTTTCTCCCCGGATCAGAACGGTGACAGGTGTGGCAGAGAGGCGACCGAGTGATTTGTAAACATCGATCATGGCGCGGCTCTGGCCGATCATGGCGTCGCCTCCGGCTTCCGGACCGGCGGCACCGATTTCCACGGTCTTGGTCATCCGGCGTGACGCAGCAATGGCTTCACCGACGACTTTGCGCAATTCGACGGGATCGACCGGTTTGCTTAGGAAATCGTATGCCCCGACTTTGATCGCTTCAATGGCCGTGGTGCTCCCCGCATTGGCGGTGACCATCAGGATAGGGATGCGGGAATTCAGCTTCTGAAGTTCCGAAATGAGGGCCAGACCGCCGATGCCTTCGAGCCGGAATTCACAGATAACGGCATCGAATGATTCATGGCGGGCGATTTCGATCGCTTCCGGTCCGCTTGATGCCGAGACGAGGTAGCAATCTTCGGCGGCGAAGATTTTACCGAGGTCGCGGACGTGTTCAGTGTCCGGGTCGACGATCAGGATTCGACTGGATGAGGTGGAGGGCATCTGGTGGTAAGACACTTATCAGTAATTGGTAAGTTTCCAACCACCTTTATAAGCATGCATCAAAACAGAGAGTTGTAACCCGTTGGAAATGAATGATACGAGGAAAATAATCAAGTTGGCATCTGAAATGCTATTTAGGGAGGCGTTCGGATTGAACCAAAAATCTCCAACCAACGAAACTATGAAAAAAATCGAAGCAATTATTAAGCCATTTAAACTTGAAGAAGTTAAGGAAGCCCTCACTGAGTCAGGCATTCACGGAATGACTGTCAGCGAAGTGAAAGGATTTGGCCGCCAGAAGGGCCACACTGAAATTTACCGCGGATCGGAATACACGGTCGACTTTCTCCCTAAGGTGAAGCTCGAAACTGTGGTGGACGATGAAGATGCTGATTCAGTAGTCGACACAATCGTCAAAGCAGCAGCTACCGGCAAAATCGGTGACGGAAAAGTTTTTGTCTCAACCATCGAAGACGCTGTTCGTATTCGTACGGGCGAAAAAGGTGGTGATGCGATTGCGACCTCTGAGTCTTAATCCTGCTCCTTTTAGATCTTGAAGCGCCTGTTTCCGCTGTTTGCGGGATCAGGCGTTTTCTTTTTCGAACTGGGCGCGCCAGTATTCCATCCGTTCTTTCACGCGGAGTTCGAGTCCGTTTTCTGATGGTTCATAGTAACGTCGTCCTTCAGGAAGGTAGGCCTGGGGGACGTAGCCGCCTTCGTAGTCGTGACCGTATTTGTAAGCGGTGTCATTGGCATCAATTGCGCCGCCTTCGACGCCGAGTTTCTTGCGTGACTTCGTTCGCAAATGAGCCGGAACGGCGAGCGTGCGTCCTTCTTTGACATCATGCATTGCCGCATTGATTCCCGCGTAAGCACGATTGCTCTTCGGAGCGGTGGCAATATAAACCGCGGCGTGAGCGAGGGGGATTCGGGCTTCAGGCATACCTAAAAGCTCAACCGCCTGATGGGCGGAGACTGCGACTCGCAGGGCATTGGAATCGGCCATGCCGATGTCTTCACTGGCGGCAATCACGATGCGGCGTGAGATAAAACGGATATCTTCACCGGCGTAGAGCATCTTGGCCAGCCAATAGAGGGCAGCATCAGGGTCACCGCCGCGCATTGATTTAATGAATGCCGAAATGGTATCGTAATGGGCATCGCCATCGGCATCGTAGACTACGGTCTTCTTTTGGATCGAGTCTTCAGCGACTTCCAGGTTGATGATGATTTCGCCGGTGTCTTCGTCTGCATCGGTCGTGAGAACTGCCAGTTCGAAGGAGGTCAACAGCTTGCGGGCATCGCCATCGCACATTCGCACATAGTGAGCGGCGGCGTCATCATCGAGTCGGATAGGCTTTTTTCCAAAGCCACGTGTATCGTCTGCAACCGCCCACCGTAACAGGTGGGCGAGATCCTCCTCCGATAGAGGTTCGAGTTGAAAGACCTGGCTGCGGGAGACCAGAGGGCTGTTGATATAGAAGAACGGATTGTGTGTCGTCGCGCCGATGAACCGGACAGTGCCGCGTTCGATGTGGGGTAGAAGGACGTCTTGTTGCGACTTGTTGAAGCGATGAATCTCGTCAACGAACAGGGTTGTGATCTGTTTGCGTGTTCGTTGAAACCCTTTAGCGGCTTCCACAGCCTGCCGAATTTCGGCGACGTTGCTTTCGACTCCGCTAAGATTCACAAATCGGGAATCTGTGCGCTGTGCGATAAGTTCTGCGAGGCTGGTTTTTCCCACTCCCGGAGGACCATAAAAAATCAGCGATGTAAAACGATCCGCCTCGACTGCTCGGCGAAGAAGCTTTCCTTCGCCGAGGATGTGTTGCTGGCCGACATATTCGTCGAGTGTCCGTGGTCGCATTCGTGCAGCGAGAGGGATGTGCTCATACGATTCAACAGGTGTATCGGGGTGTTCGCCTGAGTCAGTTGGTTCGTCAGATTGGAAGAGGTCGTCCACAGTTTTTTTGTGACTAAAAATTGAAAGGCTTCGTCATTACAGAGCGACAACAACTAAAACGATGGCGGACACGATTCACAACCTAATTCGAAAGCAGTGGCGGAAACGTCATTCGCCCAATGAATTGGTTCGACAGAGTGCGCGCAGTCTGATCAAGGCGCATATCGTATTGTTAAGAAGTTTAAATCCCCTGTAGGGCTACCTGGGAAGCATCGTTTCTTCGATGGCAGTCCTCAGCTTTCCAAATGCCTCGACGCCAGTTCGATCCAGATCGTGAAATCGCAGCTGTTTTTCTTCCCGGGGATCGGTCAGGTAATCGTAAAAGCGTCCATCGCTGTAGAGCTTGAACTGTTTGTCGATGGCGAAGATATGGCGTGAGAATTTGTCTTTGTCCCAGCCGGGGGTGGGGTCATACCAGAAGAAAGCCCAGTCACGGGGATTGGTTTGCTCTGAGCCGAGCATTTGTGGTGCGAAACTTTGCCCGTCGAGTTTCCATTCAGGTTTCGTTTTGATATTGGCGACCTCACACATCGTGGGAATGAAATCGGAGCAATCAACAATGACTTCGCAAATTGTATTGGCCTTGATTTTACCTGGCCAGCGGGCAATCAAAGGGACATGGATGCCGTTTTGCGTGGTCCGGTTTTTGCCGCCCGGATAATCGACGTCTTCGAGCTTCGACACGATTTTCGAGTCCGTCCCGTTGTCAGAGAAAAACAAGACCAGCGTATTCTCTGATAGTCCGAGTTCGTCGAGATCTGTGAGTAACCTGCCAACGACCTTGTCCATGTAGTGGACCATATCAGGGAAATATTTGGTGTCTTCATCGAGACGTTTTGATGCGTCGGACCAATCTGCGGAGTCCGGTGTGGGATTAAACGGCCAATGCGGAAGCATCATCGGGTAGTAGATGAAGCAGGGGTGGTCTTTGTTTTCGGCGAGAAAGCCGGTGATTACTTCAGTCGGAAAATCCTCCCCATATTTGCCTTTGTTGTTGTCCAAAAGTCCGGCCCGGTCATCGAGAAAGGTCGGATCAGCGTAACGTGAGCCTTTGTCTTCGGTGTGTTCGGAGTGGAAAAGTTGCCACCTATCAAACCCGGCGTCACTGGGGTGCATTCCGGTGTTTCGACGTTGTTCAGACCCCGGGTAGTCGGGCGGGTCATAGCTGGTAAGTTGCCATTTCCCGGCAATACAGGTCTTGTAGCCTGCTTCCTGAAAAATATGACCGAATGTTCTTTCGCGTGGATCGAGGCATCCGAAATAAAGCCAATTCCGATGGTTGTATTTACCGGTCATGATTTGCACGCGTGTGGGCGTGCACAGTGGCTGTGAAAATGCGTGAGTGAACCGCATGCCTTCACTGGCCAGTTTATCTAGATTCGGTGTTTGATAACTGGTTCCACCATAGCAACTGAGGCCCTCAATCCCGAGATCGTCGGCCATGATCAGGATGATGTTGGGCTGATCGTCAGCCTTGATAGTTGAAGCCAGACCTAAGAGGGAAAGAAGAATATACTTTATCATCAAAAATCAGGGACGATGAGATGCGGCCATGTAGTCAGCGAATTTTCTAACTAAATCCGGGTGTGCGCCGGAGACGTCAGTTTCCTCGGCAACATCGTTTTCGAGATCATAGAGTTGGATCGGACCATTTGGGTTTTTGAGTGTGTTGAGTCGGATTGCTTTCCATTTTTCAGTAGTAACGGCTTGTTTTCCGCCCTTTTCGGAGAACTCCCAATACAGATAGTCGTGTTTCTTTTGTCGGTCTGTATTTCCAAGTAGCGTGGGTAACATGGAAATCCCATCGAGATTGTCGGGCCGTGGTGCTCCCGCAATTTCAGCTGCTGTCGGGAAGAAATCCTGAAATCCTGAGAGCAAATTGCTTTCTGTTCCTGCTTCGATTTTCCCCGGCCAACGGGCGATCATGGGAACTCGAATACCACCATCTGTGAGATTCCGTTTCATGCCCCGAAACCGGCCGTTTGAATCGAAGAACTCCATCTTATGGCGCCCTTCCGAGTGCGGGCCATTGTCAGAGGAAAAGATTACAAGTGTCTTCTTATCCAGGCCATTCTCTTTCAAAGCGCTCAAGATTCGGCCAACGTCACGGTCGATATTTCGAATCATCGAAGCAAATCCCTTTTCTGGATTTGGCCAGTCTTTGTCTGCAAACTCGCCGTATTCTGGAACTTCCATCCCATCCTGTTGAGTTTTGTCGGCACCCCCTTCGTTGTTGGCGTGGGGGACATTCAAGGCATGGTAGAGGAAGAACGGTTGATTTTTATTGGCAGAAATAAACTTCAAGGCTTCCTGAGTGATAAGGTCCGGCGCGTATTCTTTTTTAATCTCAGCCACCCCGGCCCCTTCTTTTGGGCCGCCAGTTTCGCGTCCGTCTTTAAGCCAAATGGATTTGGTGACATTTGATAGTGGTTCAAGTTCCCCGTTCCGAATGAGAAACGGAGGGTAAAAGTTGTGCGCGTGAAACATATTTACGTAGCCATAGAAATGGTCGAATCCCTGACGGTTGGGGTCGTCTCTGGGGGGAGGGTTGCCAATGCCCCATTTTCCGAAGCAAGCGGTTGTGTAGCCGTTTTCTTTCAACATTTCAGCGACCGTTACATCGTCGGCAGCCAGTAGAGCCGGGCCATTTCCTCGAACAGTGCAATGACCTGTGTGAAGTCCTGTCATCAGGACACACCTTGAGGGCGCGCAAACGGTTGAACCTGCATAGTGGCGAGTCAGTTTCATCCCTTCCGCCGCCATCTTGTCGATGTTTGGTGTGGTAAGCTCCTTTTGTCCGAAGCACCCCAGGTCACCATAGCCCAGGTCGTCAGCCAGGATAAAAACAATGTTCGGCTTTTCCGTCGCTGTGACTGTAGCCACAGTAAGAATCAGGAGAATTGCCGCTATTTTACCGAGTCTCATCAGACAGACTCCAACACAGCCGGAAGAATTCGTCAATCCTTCCTCTCCAACACAAAAACGCCCACAGCTTTTGGCTGCAGGCGTTCGGAAAGCTTCAAATCAGTTGTTGGAATCAACGAGCTTTGAGGTCTTTAACTTTGTCAGTTGTTGGCAGATAACGATAGTAAACTTCAAGCATCAGGCAGCCCCAAGCTGTATTCATGGTGTGTGAGTCTTCGGATCCATGGCCGCCAACACCCGGGCCTGTCCACGAACCGTCTGCGTTCTGGGCGTCCAGCAGCTTGTTTTGAAAGTTCTTGTTGTATAGGTCCCACTCAGTTCCGCCATGAAGAAAGAAAGCCTGCGTGTTGTAGTATGGCTGGTAGAAGTTGTTTCCAACCGGGGGATTTTTCGCAACTTTTCCAGTCAGATAAGCCATGCCCTTTTTGTAGGCTGCAGAATCCATTTCACCCCAGACCTGCATTCCGAGAAGAGCCGCTCCAGTGAGCGATTGCTTTCCTCGAGCATCATCAGGACGATATTTGAATGCTCCTTCAGCATCCTGAATCTTAGCCTCATAGGCCATAGCATTGTCGAGTGCGTCTTCAACACCCCTGAAATCCCGACCAGTATTGTAGGCGGCCTTCAAGGCCTGAACCTGCCATCCTGCCACTGACATGTCATCGCCACCCGGTTTCAAGCTGTAGCCGTATGCCCAACCTCCAAGGTCAGTTTGGCCTTCCACTATGATAGCCACTGCCTTTTTCAAAACCGACTCGAGCCTTGGGATCTCTTTGCCACTTTCTTTGGTCATCGTGAAGAGTTCACCAAGCGCGTATGTTGCGATAGCGTGCTCATATACCCAGTGATTTCCCTTTTCCTCCATGGCAAGTCTGCCGTCGTTTTTCTTACCCCGCTCCATCAAGTAAAGTGCTGCTTTAACCACTGAGTCGCCAAATTTGGGAGACTCGGGAGTTTCGCAGTGTCCAAGATAGGCAAGGAGCGTCAGACCTGTCATCGCGCACTTGTACTTCACACCAAAAGAACCGTCATCGGACTGAGTCTTGGAAAGCCACTCCAGGCCGTTCCTCACTGCTTTCTCTGCACGATCTTCACCACCACTTTCGCGAAGGCGCTTCATTCGTTGAGACATTGAGCACCTGGACTGCATTGATGCGGGGATCGCTCCCATATTTGAAACGTCACCGAATCCGCTCATGGACATTCCGAAGCCGGCATCAGAATCAGACATGCTGACCATGGTAAGATCCTGGCTGACATCGACCACTTCAGGCATCGCAATATTCGAAAACGCCGTGGAACTGATTACCGGCTGGGCTGAAGCCACTGCGGAAGCGGATCTTTGCTGCATCTTTGATACCGTTTGATTCTCCATACTGGAATCATCCGTATTTGCCAAAGCCGAGACAGATATTTGAGGGGGATTCGGACGAGGACGAGCCACAAGATAGAGTGTCAGCAAAAGCCCCACTGCTACGTGAACCAGAATCGCAACGGTGATGGCCGTTACTTTTTCTTTCGCATCGGGAGCCTTGTCAGCGGCGTGAATCGCTTCGCCTTCACCCACGATCAACGCCCGTTCGCCGTCGACAGAGACAAACTCATCACCGTGTTGTTCCTCGTGTGGAATTGCTTCCAAAGCGGGAGCAGGTGCTGCTGCGGCCAATGCTTGAGAAGCGGTATGAAGAGGAACTGATTTCGACTCTTCTCCGGGAGGGGCCAATTTGCGCGCGGCGGTAATGGCTTCCACACGTTCTTCGGTCGCTTCCAGAACACCTCCATTTTGTGCTGCCGCGGCGTGGATTGCTGCGTTGGCTTCGTCTCCGGCAGCCTCATAAAGTTCAGCTTTAAGCTGATGAGCCCCTTCACTGTTTTCCGAGGCAAGAAATGAATCCAGAATGGTATGGGCTTGATCCAGATCGACTGCGCCAACGATTGTTGCTGCAAAAATTACGTTTTCTTCATCACCGGGAAGTTCCGGAGTGGCCAATATGGTTTCTGAAGCATTATCATAGTCTTCAGCTTCATAAAGCGCTTGTGCTAATAGGCTTCGCGTTTCCCAATCGCCGGGATTTTCGGCAAGGGTGGCCTGATAAGATTCAATGGTGTCTGCCATATCGGTTTGCAGTATTTTGGATATTTAGAAAGGAATACGCCACAGGTGCGCCAACTCGTGTGGGTTATTGACCTGAACACAATAGGTTTGTGACAATTTTTTAAAGAAAATTCGAAATGTTTTCAAGCTTTCATTCCCGATAACAAATCGGGAATTGCTTTCCATTCCGGCCACAATCAACTGGAGTGCTTCAGGCCTTGATCTCTTTCTGAGTCTCAGGATCTGCGATCACAACTTGCTCGCGGTGAAAAGTTGGATCGCTTCGGAAAGCAAGCCGCGCATTATGACGGCGTTCCAGATCAACGAGAAGCTCGCCGTCTTGTGTGCGAAGCCGCTCCATCACATCAGGATGCACAATGATTACGATTTCGCTGAGGCGCTCACCATGACGGGCGAAAATCGCAGCGATGCGACGTTGAATCTCGACGGACATTGATTCCGTGCTTTTGACTGATCCCCGTCCCTGACAATAATGACAAGGTTCGTTCACGGTCAGGCTCAGGGCCTCGTGAAGCCGCTGCCGGGTCATTTCCATGAGGCCGAGCTGGGAGATCTGAAGGACCTGGGTCTTGGCCTTGTCGTTTTTCAGCTTCTCACGCATGACTTTGTAGACTGTCATCTGGTCACGGCGTGACTTCATGTCAATGAGGTCAACGACGATGAGGCCACCAAGATTTCGAAGTCTAAGTTGGCGGGCAACAGCTTCAGCGGCTTCAATATTTGTCTGCAGGATCATTTTGTCCTGAGTCTTTGCCCGCCCGGTATTCACGTCGATCGCGATGAGAGCTTCAGTTTCATCAATACAAATATAACCGCCGCTGGGCAACCAGACTTCACGGTAAAAAGCGTCATCAATTTGCCGCTGAATGCCAAGCTTCTCAAATATAGGCTGAGGGGATTGAAAATGAGTGATGCGGTTCCGGGAACGACGGGAGATGATGCCAATAAGGTCCTTCATCTTCTCGCAAGCTTCTGCATTGTCGCAAAGCACTTCGTCGATCTCGTCTGTGAGAAAATCCCGCACAGTTCGTTCGATGAGATCCGGCTCGTGGAATGCGCAGATTGGGGCCTTGTTGTTTTGCGCCTTCTCTTCAATTTCGCGCCACTGATCCACTAGTATGGCCAGATCCCGTACAAAATAACGGACTTTTTGTCCGACTGAGACCGTTCGGAGAATGATGCCCATGTTATCGGGCACAGTCAGCTTTTCAGCCATGATTTTGCGAAGCCTCGCCCGCTCTTTTGGGTCTTCGATCTTTCGTGAAACGCCAAATTGATCATTCCTCGGCATCAGCACCATATAGCGGCCTGCCAGTGAAATATTGGTCGTAATCCGGGGGCCTTTTGACCCGATTGGCCCTTTAGTTACCTGTACTAGAACCTCAGAACCGACGGGATAGAGGTTTGGAATGTCTTTTGCCTGAATTCTGGGCTGACGCTTTTTGCCTCCTTTGCCTCGTCCTTTACCTCCACCCTGGCTGCCGCCCCGGTGAACCTCTTCCATGGAGGCATCGAGCGCTTCCGGGATAGCATCCCAAAAATGAAGGAACGCATTCTTCTCAAAACCGATGTCAACGAACATCGCTTTGAGCCCGGGTTCAATATTTCTGACGACTCCTTTGAATATCGAGCCCACAATGTTCTCATCGTTGGCTCGTTCAACGGTATACTCCTCCAGCGAGCCTTCTTCGAGGAGGGCTACACGAGTTTCGAGTTTTTCACAGTTGATTACTATCTTGTTTCCCTCAGCCAGTTTGCGGGGACCGAAAAATTTTCGAAGTTTGGCGAACATTGTGTTGCTTAGCAAAGTTATTGAAAAGTGTACACCGGGCTTGGCTCGTTGGAGAGGTCCGACGAGGTTCCGGATGTGTCGAGTTGTGAATGAATTGGTTCATTCGAAATGATCCCGTTGTCGGGATCGGTGAAAGTTTTTGAACGGTAGCCGTTGGGGGAGGTTAGAACAAATTTTTTTAGTTTTGGGAACTAAATTCTAAAAAGCTTTTAGCGGCCAAACAGCTTTTTGAACGGCTGAAATCGACGCTTCTTTCGACTGTTCTGTCCCGAAACAGATCCGCGTTCGTCCGCTGATCGTTTGATTGAAGGTTTAACGTAAGTCTCCGGAGCATTCGTCGTGCGTCGAATCTGACTGGGAACAAAATCATTAACGGCAACGGCAGTTTCTTCGTTTTCGTCGACGACAATGGTAGTTCCATCGAAAGAAACCGATTCAATTCGTCCCCGGTGGCCGACGGCTTCCTCCATTTTTACCACTTCGATCGGTTGATCGTGGTCAACCATCGCGAAAGTTTGGTCAATAATGTTCTTGGCGATCGGGGATGCGGCTCCGCCACCCGATTTACCGTTTTGAACAAACACGCAAACTGCGTATCTGGGATTGTCATACGGTGCGAAACAAATAAACCAAGCGTTGGTAGGTTCATTGGGCTTTCCAGTCTGAGTTGTGCCCGTTTTTCCCGAAAGAGTTGTTATTTTTGATGCCGCCCGTCCAGCCGTACCTCCGCTTTCGTTGACCACACGCCACATTCCGCGCTTCACAGATTCAACCTGCTCGGCTGTCAGACCTTCTTTTGTGAGGTCATGTCGTAGTTTTGGTGGCTCTTCCATCACGATTTCGCCATTTTTCTCAACAATCTTTTTGATCAGCCTGGGCTGGTAGACCTTTCCTCCATTGGCAACTGTTGCTGTCACGCTGGCCATTTGGAGGGGGCTCGCTTCGGTTGCCCCCTGACCAATTGATACCAACGCGGTGAATGCGTCACTCCACTTCAGCCCCTGTTGGCGAAGCCAGTCGGGATTTGGAATATTTCCCCCTTTTTCACCCGTGATTTCAATGCCGGTTGGCTTGCCCATTCCCAGCATCGTCGTCATCGTGGTGATATCGTTAATGCCACAGTGGTTGGCGTAGCGGTAGAAAAAGCCGTTGCAGGAAACCTTGAGCGCATCGCTTACCAGAATATTGCCGTGGCTGTATCCCTTGCTCGCACACCAGCATTTCATGAATTTGTTTCCGTATTGGGCACCTTTATTACAGGGGAAACGGTATTTATAAGAATCACCAAGGCATCCCGCGAGGGCGATCGGAACCTTACAGGTCGATCCGGGCGAGTATGGATTTACTGCCCTGCTGAAAAGCGGACTGGTGGGGTCTTCAATGTATCGCTTCCAGTCTTTACTGCTGATCTCAGGAATGAAGGCATTTGGGTTGAACGACGGCACTGAGGCCATGGCCAGAATGTCTCCGTTGTTCGGATCAATCACGACTGCTGCGCCACGGCCAATCTTGCGCAGGCTCTGTTCCGCAACCGTCTGGATACGGGCATCCAGAGTTAAATACACATCAGACCCCGGCATGGGTTCAGTCCGGCTGACTTCTCCCATGTATTTGCCCTTCTCATCTTTCTTGATGACCAGTTTTCCCGGCTTTCCCTGAAGGTAGGAGTCCATGCGGTTTTCCACGCCCTGCACCCCGTAATCGTCGCCGACGTAGTAGTTAAATTTCCGACGCTCCTCAATTGAAACCTTCTCTTCGTCGGCAAGGTTCATGTAACCCAGGGTATGGCAGGCCAGTGCATCATAAACATAATTCCGTTTTCCCGTCCGTGTTACCGTCACCCCGGGTATTCCCAAATTGTGCTCTGCAAAGCGGGCAAAATCCTTAAATGTGAGATCGCGCCGGTAGGTAAAAGGAACGATTCCACCCGTTGAACGAAAATGGACCTGCATGGCTGAAGCACTGTAGTCTGCCAGCAGCCCGAGACTTTTGAGCTCAGGAAAGACGGTTTGCTCGACGATAGCAACGATATCGGTCTCGCTTTTCTCTTCCTTCTGCCCCCCACGGTCATAGCGTTCCCAGATTCGTTTGGGTGACTTGTTTCCGTTGTCTTTCAGATAGGAATCAAGAATCACCTTGAGATCGAACTGAAGCTCATAGTTTTGCACACTCTCGGCGAGTGTGACTCCATTACGATCCTTGATCTCACCCCGTATTCCCGGGATTCTCACCGACTCGAAACGCTCTCCCGGAACCCGCTTTTTGTAGGATTCGTGTTCTTGAATCTGCACTTTGTAAAGGCGGGCGGTCAGAATGCCGAAGACTGCCAGCATCAACAGGGACAGCAGATACAACCTCAATCTAAAATGTGTTACCATAGAAACTGTACTTCCTTGTTATTCCCTCCATACGTATCTTATACCCCGTCCATTTCGCCATTTTGCTGAAAAGAAGCAAAATAAATGGCGCAGCCAACATTGAGAACAGTGAGGTCATCAGGATTTTGAACCAAAGTTCAGTCGTCCAGATGAATCCACCTCGATGGAAACTGATCAGGAGATATTCAATCATAATCCCGACCAGCGTGCAAACACCAACCATGAAGACAGGAAGCTCCCAGCGTCCCCGCCGGAAGAGCGGGCGGACTCCCTGAATGAAAGAACCCAGCAGTCCAAAAAGTAGAATCGTGAAGCCGAAAGGGATTTCAGGGGAAGGTGTTCCGGTCAATCCTTCTGCTGAATAGACCGGCACATGGTATCGGGCATCCCAGATATATCCGGTGAAGAATGCCAGCGCCAACATCAGGGGGTAGGGGACAGTTACTGCTGCGCAGAAAAAGGCCGAGTGCACCAGAAGCATTCGCGAATAATACGCCCATTCGAGCATTGGCAGGAACTCCTGAAGAAAGAACGTCAGGCCTAATACTGCAATGATTAAGAGAAAATAGATCATTCGGGCGAAGAAACCTGAGTTGTCTCAACGGAAGATTTTGAAACCGGTGTCGCCTGCATTGGTTTGTCCTCGCTATCGAGCTCTTTTTCAGAATTCTCCGGCAAAATCACAAATACGTTCTTCAACATATCAAAATTAACGGCAGGCTTCACGATTGCCTCGGCATCGATCGCTCCGATCTTGAATTCGCTCACCTCTCCCAGAAGTAAATTTTCAGGGAAAAGATCACCTGCTCCTGACGAGATAATTCGCCCTCCCTCCTTAACCACAGCGTTCTTCGGCAGGTATTTAAGCTGTAGATCCGGTAATACCCGTAGCGAGCCTCGCTGTCCGGACAAAATTCCCTGATCAGCGGTTCCTTCAACCCGGGCGGAAACCTGACACATCTCATCGGTCAGTAGAATGATCATCGAAGTGTTATCGTTACGCACTTCAGAAACCTTGCCGACCAGGCCGGCATAGTCTCCCACAGGAACGATCACGGGGCTGTCAGTCTCGATACCGTCCGCTGCCCCTTTGTCGATGATCATCGTATTATACCAGCTCGAAGGTTTCCGTCCGATGACCTGAGACGGAACCAGCTTCAGCGGTGCATTCTGAACATAGTTCAATGCGCTTCGGAGAGCGTTGTTTTCCTCGATCAACTCGTCAAGTTTCAGAACTTCGAGCCTCAGCTTATCCCGTTCGAGTTCAGCCGTGCGCTTTAAGTTCAAAAGCTCCGCTTTGGAGAAATTCTTATCGCCGAAGTTCTCGATTGATTCCTCCAGATTAGTTGAAGCTTCAATCGAAGGCCTGAAAACCGACAAAGCTCCCCGTTGAATCGTTTGGAGCGAATCAGGTTTGAGCAGGAAAACCCAGACCAGCGCACCAACGAAAGCGACGAGAAAAACAATGTTGATTCGACTCATTGATGATCAGGCAGAAACTTCAATCAAGCGCCTCCGCCATCGGAAACCCGCTTCAAAAAGGCCAACTCTGATATGACCTTGCCTGCACCCTCGGCAACCGCACTCAGCGGATCTTCTGCCACATGGACAGGCAAACCGGTTTCTTCTGTCAGAAGTTGATCCAATCCACGAAGTAAAGCGCCACCGCCGGCCAGAACTATTCCCCGGTCCACCAAATCAGCGGAAAGCTCCGGCGGACAACGTTCCAGGGTCACTCGAACGGATTCAACAATCGTATTCAGCGGATCCAACATGGCTTCGCGAACCTCGGATGAAGTCACCGTAATGGTTTTGGGCAATCCGGCCACCAGATCGCGCCCCTTCACCTCGACCGAAGTCTCTTTGCCCTGTGGATAGGCCGATCCCATCCGGATCTTGATCTCTTCAGCTGTCCGCTCCCCGATCATCAGGTTGTAGGCACGCTTCATATACTGAACGATGGACTCATCCAGCTCGTCACCGGCCACCCGGACACTTCTCGAATAGACGATTCCGGAGAGAGAGATAATCGCCACCTCCGTGGTTCCGCCGCCGATATCAACGATCATGTTGGCGGCTGCCTCCTGGACGGGAAGCCCCACCCCAATTGCTGCAGCCATCGGTTCTTCGATCAAATGCACTTCGCGGGCACCGGCATGTTGGGCCGATTCCTTGACGGCGCGTTTCTCCACTTCAGTGATTCCTGAAGGCACCGCAATCACAACGCGAGGACGTACCATCGTCTTCCGGCTGTGTACCTTGCGGATAAAGTGACGCAACATCGCTTCCGTCACTTCAAAATCAGCGATCACGCCATCTTTAAGCGGTCGAATGGCAACAATATTACCCGGAGTCCGCCCCAGCATCCGTTTGGCATCATCTCCGACTGCCAGAACCTGATTTGTGCCGGCTTTTACGGCGACAACCGACGGCTCACGCAAAACGATACCATGATCTTTTACGTAAACTAACGTGTTCGCTGTGCCTAGATCGATGCCGATATCGTTGGAGAAAGCTCCAAAAAGTTTTCCAAACATGAATGTTACAAAATGTTGAGGTGCGAAGGTCTCGACAGCACTTGAGAAACAGCAGGTTCAACCGTGCTGACGAGTCAAAATAAAAATTTGGAAATTATAGCACGGTGAACCCATTAATCCATACCGATTCATCGATTGGACTAATTAACAGCTCCGAAGGAAAGCACTATTTTCGTTTTTACCGCGGTTCCCCCCCTTCAGTCGGGGCGCGGGTCCTCGGAGAAGTGTCAGATCATTTCCCCACTGCGAGCCGGTTCGCCAACATCTCAGGCAATCCGGCATCGATGATCTTACGTTGCGTGCTCTCGATATCATACTCGAGGCGGCGGATCTCAACCCTCTGGTTCTCAACATCGTAAATGGCATACGATGAGCGCCAGTCTCCGTCGCGAGGCTGGCCTACGCTGCCAACATTGATGAAATACTTGCGTCCGGTTTGGAAATTGATCTCCAATCCCTCTTCCGCCTCCACACTGTCGCTTTTCACATAAATCCGGGGAGTGTGGGTGTGGCCATAAAAGCAAGCCTGGGTGAATTGATAGCTGAAACTCGCCATCGCATCGAATTTGTTGGTGACATAGCCCCAGTTACCCGGCGTATCCAAAGTCGCATGGACGATTGTGAAATCCCGCACCTGGCGCACCAGTTTCATGTTCAGCAGGTATTCCCTGTCATCTTCAGTCAAATTAGCGCGTGTCCACTCCAGTGCATGTTTTGCCAGCGGATTCAGTCCCTCCAGCGGAGTATTGAGCGATGCTTCCTCATCGTGATTTCCCTTCACCACAGGACAATTCATCTCTCGAACCATCGTAAGGCACTCATGAGGATTGGCGTTGTAGCCCACAATATCGCCTATGCAGACAAAGTCAGTACAGTCGTTGTCCGCAGCATCCATCAGCACGGTTTCAAACGCTTCCAGATTCGCGTGGATATCTCCAAATATGGCATATTTCATCCGAAAAAAACGCGAATCGTTAGGGGGTGAAAAGAGACCCGCGCAAGTTTGGAACTAAACACAATCGAAACAATCCGCAATCATTTGGAAAAAAATGACTCAAAGCCGTCTACGGCAGGCGAACTCCGCCCGGTAGAGGCTCTCCCGATCGCAGTTGCCGCCTCAGAAGTTCGTCCGGATTGGCCTCCGGAATCCAGTCTGTGATTGGGATCTTCAACTTCACCTCAAGCTCTTTGATGCGCTGGATCAAAGTCGGCAAATGATGTTTTTTGTCGGGCACCCGATACAGGTTCATCAGGTAATCATAGGCCTCCTGTTCCTTGCCCTCACATTTCGCTAAAAAATATCCGTGAAACCGCACCACGTATTCCAGGGAATCCGGTAGACCGATCATTTCCTTGTAAAGTTGCGCCACAGCACAGTTATCCTTCAGCTTTTCCCGATACACCTCCGCCAGTTGCCCCCGAATCGCAGATGACTGCGGAAGTTGTTCAATTCCCCGTCTCCCCACCTTGATTGCTTCCTGTGTATAGAAATCGAAGAGGCGTTTGCGCTCCTGATCCGTCATTCCAGGTTCGTTCTGGACGTAAGCAACCGCATTGATCCCGATGTGCCAGACCCAGCTCACCCAGTGTTCCTCCACCCGGGGCTCCAAACCTGTGATCAGGCCGTAGGTCTTGTTAAGCTCCCCCCACTCTGTGTAGCTGAAGTGCTCATAGGCTTTCAGTGTTAGATACACTGCCACCATTGAACGTAAGCCGCCCAAAGTGCCCATCAACGAACTCTGACTCATGGCCGAGAGAGTGTCATTGGCGGGGGGAGGCAGCAGGAGGTGATGTTCGATTAAGTCGGAACGGAGCGACTTCTCGATTGGAATGCGGACAACACCAAAAATTGTCAGTGCGGTTAGCACGAGCGCCCATCGCGGTAGTTTTTGGATTTGATCCTTCAAAATTCTTTATCGAAAAATACCAACAATGCCAACATCAGGAAAAACACCGCATAAAAAATGCTCATTCCAGTCATCGACCAAACAAGAAGCGGAACGATTTTTTCTCCGAGGATGATTCCTTCACTGAATTCGAACAATTGATAATCAGGAATGAAGATCTTGAAGAGTTTCGCCACTAGTGAAACCGCAAGGTTGCCATCAGATTCCCGTTCCCAAAAGCTGGTAGCCATTTCTCTGAAATGGCCGACTAGGAATATCAGAGCACTGATAATTATGGTGAAGAGAGAACTTGACGCAAAGGAGGAGAGAAAAATTGTCGTCGATGCGACGATTGCTGATTTAAGAAACATTGCCCACACAGCAATCCAAAGTTCTGCTCTAACTCCCTGAGAGGTTATGGCGTCAATTTCAATGGCGATTTGTTCGGCTGATCTCCCCGCACTCTGCAGGTAAGAAATCTCCGAGTTAGCGAAAGCCATAGTTCGGAGGTGCAAAATTCCGGAAAAGATCACAAACATGAAAATGAGTGACAATCCGATAACAATAAGAACTCCGATCAATTTCCCGATGAGGTATTCGATTCTTAGAACCGGTTTCGACAGAATTGTGTAGAGCGTTCTGTCTTCTAAGTCTTTGGGAATTAGGAGCGCTGTTGCTATGATTGCGAAGAGCCACGAAAAGATGTTCATCGTCCCGAACGACACCTTTTTGATCATGCTCAATTGCTGCGCTGGAGACATAACCATGTCCAAATTCCCTACAACCATTAGCAAAAATGCAAACGCCAGCAGAAAGTAAAACGTCTTCATCCGCACCAACTGCGTGAAGGTGCTCGTCGCGATCGTCCACACGCGCGATCCTGAGATCACCCACGTTCTTCCGGTCGATTTTGTGTCCGTTGCCATACGTAATTATAAAGTCACTGCCTTGTTCCGGCTCAGCCCTTCGCGTCCTCGTCTTTTGAAGCCGTCGCGATCTGGATGAAGAGCCGTTCCAATGTCGTGCGGGGTTTTCCCTGTTCGACAATCCGGGTGTCGCCTCCCTCTTTCTCGATCATCTCGGTGAGCTGCCGGAGCAACTCCGGCGAGGCATTCTCTAAAACCAGCGATGTCTGATTGTCGATCGAAATCAGGTCATCCAGCGGACCTTCCCGGCGCATCCGCCCTTTAAAGATAATCCCAACCTCATCACACACCTCCTGCACCTGTTCGAGAAGGTGGGAGCAGAGAAAAACCGAGATGCCGTCATCTTTCAGCCTCATGATCAAATCGCGTATCTCCCGCGAACCCACCGGATCCACCCCGGCGGTTGGTTCATCCAGAATCACCAGTCGCGGGCGCTGGATCAATGCCTGGGCCAGACCGATGCGTTGCAGCATTCCCTTGGAATACCCGCCGAGCCTGCGGTCCCGTGCATTTTCCAGTCCCACCATTTCGAGCAACTCCGCGATCCGATCCTTCAGCTCGCGTTTTCCCATCCCGCACAACTTGCCGTAAAACTTCAATGTCTCCGCTCCCGAGAGATGTTTGTAGAAATACGGATTCTCCGGCAGGAACCCGATGTCGTTCCGGGCCTGCACATTGCGGCTGTCGACACCAAAAACCTTGGTTGATCCCTTCGTCGGGGCCATCAGCCCCAATACCACCTTCATCGAGGTGGACTTTCCCGAGCCATTCGGGCCGATCAGCCCGTAAACCTCACCCTGCCCCACTTTGAAGGACAAATTGTCCACCGCGACCACATAGTTCTTCTTCCGGACCGAAACCGGGAAGACTTTTGTCAAATTCTTGACCTCAACTGCCGGGACTGATTCGCTCATCGTTTACTTCTCAATTGAAAACCCCATCAACCCATCTAAAAGCGGCATCGCCCGCTCTTCCTGCTCCTGTATGTGGTGTCCCAATGGGCTGTCGTGCATATCACTGATGAATTCGTCCAGTTCTTCTTCTTCACCCTGAATATGCAATTCGACGCGTCCGTCGTCGAGGTTTTTCACCCATCCAATCACATCGAAGCCTTTCGCGAGCTGCTTAGTCGCAAATCGAAAGCCAACACCTTGAACCCGCCCTGAAAATATATACCGCCGTGCAATCATAAATGAGTCAGGTTACAGATTACACGTGGAAACCAAATCTTGCCAGACATCGCTTTCATTGGAGAACGAAGAAATTCTCAAAAAGGGCGCATCGACGATCCAACAGGGTTGGATCGACGTTCAGACCCTGTTGGATCGTTGCGACTCCGCGAACCTCAACGAATCCATCTCCGCCCTTTTGGATCAGGTCGACGATTCCCACTATTCGCTGGGCGACTGGCTGGCCGCCCTTTTGGCGTTTGATGCATGGCTTGCGGAAAAAGAAATCGCCGCCCGTCCGCTCGACAGCATGATTGGCTATATCCATTGCAGCACCATGGGAAATGCGGAAACCCTCGCCGATCCCGAGCTGGCCCGGTTGGTTCTGGTAAATCTCAATGAATGGGGATTCGATGCCGTGGCCCCGGTTTCGACGGATTCAGAATAGGAAAACGCACCCGTTACCCCTGCCGGTACCACAGTTCCCGCGTTTCCACGAGCGGGGGGCGTTTCAGGTCAGTGAGTTACGGTGATGTCATTCCGGTAAACGGCTGCTGAGGATTACAGAGGCCGTTACACGTTTATGAAATGACTGCCGAAACGGCTCAGAGGTCAGTGTCTGTTTGTGAGGTGACTCGGTTCACGTTACAGAGGTCGATTCAAGTGGTTGTAACGACCCATGTAACATTACAGAGGTCGCTTCACGTTTAGCAGTGACCATTGTAGCGTGAAGGTGGTCACATCACGTTTGTGTAGCGGGCGTTGATGCATTTCGGCAGTCATATCACGTTTGAGTAACGACCTTCGCTTCGATTTCCGGCCAATGAAGCAAACCTGCCGGCTGTCACACCGCGTGAGATGCGTGATTTCACAAGATGTCAGCGAAAAAAGTCGAGCCAACCGGCCTGATTCCGGAGTTTGCAGGCATTCGAAAAGACTTTTTCTGATGAGTCGTCCGGTATAAGCTTTGGCCGGACTTATGGGAATAAACGACCGTGATTACATGAAGGACTCGAACGACGATGTCTTTCATCTGAGTGACATCCTGATCGCTCTGGGAAAGATCGTGCTGACGATGGTGGCTTTGATGTTGTGTATGCGGTTCCCGGTGATCTGGATCAAAATTCCGCTGATGGTGGCGGTTCTTTATTTTTGCTGGCGCTGGCTGTTTAAACCGGCAAAGAAGAAACCGGTTCAGGTGGAAGAATCCCTGCAACGCCCGAAGGAGATCGAACCTCCTAAACCCAGCCGGAAGAAACGGCAGCCGTTTGTTGTGAAACAGGACGGGCGGGCCGGACAGGCCCCTAAACCTGACAGCACGGCGGTTCGGCAACTGATCGCTTATGATGCGGCGGGCGAATTTGGTCAGGCCAAGGCTTTGATCCAATATCTGAACGGAAAGGTGTTCCCTGAGCCGGACGGGAAAGAATTTGCGGTTTTAGCCGGAAACTATTTCCCGGTGAAGCTGGAGCCTGCTGATGACGGCGTCCGTTTTGTGCTGGATTGATTCCTGAGAGGAGTTGAAACGGTTGCTGAAATTTTTTTCAGATAATTTCATAAGACTTTGCCCGGACCGGTTGTCATTGGTGTCTCAATGTCTGAAAACACCCCAGATCCTGATTTCCATAAACCGTTTGTGCGGGCGCTGACGAAGTATGAGCGCATCATCCGCGCGTATATTCGGGGAAGTGGCATTTCGCGTCCTGAAGATGTGGATGAGATCATGCAGGAGGTATCGCTGGTCGCCTGGGAGAAGTTTGATCAGCTGAAGAATGTGGAGGAATTTCCCAAGTGGGCCTGTGTCATTGCCCGATACCAGATTCTGAACTTTCGCCGGAAATACTCCCGCGATCGGCTCGTTTTGAACGAGAATGTCTTTGATCTGCTACTGGAGGAATCCCTCGAGGAATCGTCCCTCAACGAGAAACGGCTCAATTTTCTTCAACAATGTCTCGCGAAACTTCCGGAAGCGAGCCGCCGGTTGGTGCTGATGGCTTATGAACCCGGTTCCACGATTGATTCGCTGGCGGGTGAGACGGGTAAAAAAGCAAACGCCCTTTACCAGCAACTGTGGCGTCTCCGTCGAGCTTTGGAACAGTGTGTGGAAGAGGCCCTGCAAAGTGGTGAAACCCCTGAACGCCTATGAAAGAAAGTGAATACAATTATATGCGGGATTACCTCGACGGCCGGATTTCGGCACCGGATCTGGCTGAATTGAATGCGCTTCTCGAAGGTGATGCGGATGCCCGGGCCCGGTTTCGTGCTTTGGCGACCATGGAAGAGGGGCTGCGGGATCTCGCGGAAGTGTCCGGAATGGAAGGCTCCGTGCCGGTCGATCTCACGATCCAACCCTCTCTGGTTGATCAACCAACCCTGTCTGATCGAAAGACTCCGATCGTGTCAGGATTCTTTTACCGGCCGGTGGTGGCTGCGGTTGCGGGGCTTATGCTCGGGGTGTTTTGCACGTCGGTGATGTGGGCGGCATCTGAGTCGGGACGTCGGAAAATCCTGACATTGATTCATGAAAGTTTTGAGTCGGGAGTGGCTCCATCGGTCACGGGAATTCCGTCGAAACCTGATGAATGGAACGGGGATTACACCAAAGTTGTCAGTGAGGAGAACGGGGTGTTGCCCGTTCACGGCGAACAGATGCTTCGGTTTTTGCGGGCGGATCACGAAGGAAAGGAAAACCCGGTGGGATATGTCGGCGACCTGTACCGGGTGGTGGATCTTCGGTCTTACGAATCGACTTTGATGAATGATGATGCGGTTGTTTCGGTCGAAGCGGGGTTCCGTTCGATACCGTTCCAGGAACCGAACCGGTATCAATGCGGGATCTCGGTTTATGCCCTGAGAGAAGTGCCCGCAAACAAAGAGGACTGGAAGAGACTGTTCGAGGCGCAGGGGAAATTGATGGAGGACAGCTTGGCCACGGCACAGCGCTGGATTTTTCTCGATGGCGAAGAGAGTGCGTGGCAAAAGGCGCGGACTGAAATGCGTGTCCCTGTAGAAGCGCGCTATCTTGCTATCGGAATTCGGGTCAGTGATCGCAGTGCGATTGATCCCGCCGGCGAAGAACCGCCTGCGGTTGAATTTTCAGGGCAGTTCGTCGATGACGTTCGAGTCGTTCTAAGCCGTCCCCCTTCCAACCAATAGGTTTCCCCCCGACTGTTTTTTTATGAATACTTTTGTGTCCAGAGCTTTGGCTTATTTTCTGTGTGTTGGTTCAGTGGTTTCCGCGACCGGCGCTGATGTCGGCACGACGATGCCGAAGGAGCATCTTGCTTTGCTGAAAGAGCATTGTCACGCGTGTCACAATGCCGATAAGAAGAAGGGGAAGTTCAATATCGATGACCTCAAGTTTTCGATTGAGGACATTGAAACAGCAGAGCGCTGGCAAAAGGTGCTGGATGCGCTGAACGCGGGCGAGATGCCGCCGGAGGACGAAGAGCCTTTGCCCAATGAAGCGAAGGCGAATTTCCTGGATGATCTGTCGAATGTTATGGTCGAGGCGCGCAAGGCGTTGAGTGATCAAAAAGGTGTCATCACCATGCGGCGGCTCAATCGGCGTGAGTACAACAACACGCTGCGCGAATTGCTGGGCGTGGAGATCAATGTGTCTGAGTTGCCGTCGGATTCCGGGTCGGGAAATTTTGATACGGTCGGGTCGAATCTGTTTATGTCGGCCAATCAGTTCGTGCAATATCTGGCGCTGGGCCGCAAAGCGCTGGACGAGGCATTTGAGTGGCATTTAGCCGTGGCCGCAGAGGAGGCGGCAACTGAAAAACGGATCGAACGTTTCGAGGGGGAAGTCATTTCCGAAGAGGTTGCCGAACACACCGCGTGGCAGGTCGATGCCCAGAAGCGTGCCACTAAATGGGCCGCCGGAGTGGAGGCCGCTGCCGCGAAACCGGAGAACGCGGAGATCGTCGCGGAGATTCGGAAGAAGTCTAAGGATGACAATATTTTCAGACGTTTCTGGGCTGAGATTCCGGGGGCTCCGTCGCCCGAGTCATTTGGATTTGAATCCAAAGAGAACAGCTCTGACAAAGCCAATTCGGCCCTGAGGTCTTATCACCTGCCCTATCACAAATATTACATGGAACAGCCGGCAATTGATACGGGGATGTATCTGGCCATGCAGAACGAGCATCCCTCTGTGGTCAATAACGCGACGTTTGATTTCATCTTTCCGTGGAGCTGGCCGATTGGCGAATACATCATTCGTGTTCGTGCGGCAGTAACGGGTGACGGGTCTCCGGATCGCCGGTTCATCGAATTCGGCGTGAACCCGAGGAATTCTCAGGCGAAAAAATCGTATGAGGTGACCGGAACGATGGACGCGCCGCAAATCATCGAAATTCCGTTTACCTTTACGAGCGGTCACAAAGAGCGGCTTGATCGCACGTTGTTTGTCCGGGAAAAAGGAGTGTTTGATCACTACCTGCAAACCCGGGTGCTGGCCAATCAGGGACGCGAAGAGAATGATGGGATTGGAAGGAAATTTGCGCTGTGGATCGACTATATTGAGATCGAGCGCCTTCCGAAATCGGATGAACCTATGCCGTCGGGAATGGCGGCGATCGATGTTCCGCTGGATGATAAAGCTCCGGCGCCCGAGCTCGAAAAGGTGAAGGGAACGCTGCAACGATTTGCAAAGGTGGCGTTCCGGGGACGTGAACCCTCGGCCAAATATCTCGAAGGTTTGGTTCAGAAGTATGAGACCCGGCTTAAGAACGGCGAGAAACCGGCATCCGCATTGAAGGAGACACTCGCTGTGGTTTTATCGTCGCCGATGTTTCTCTATCTGGCCGAGCCGAATCTGGATGCCGAACACCGGCCTCTCAGCCCGCAGGAGTTGGCCACGCGGCTTTCCTATTTCATCTGGGGATCGCCACCTGATGCGGAATTGCTTGCTGCGGCTGCGAGTGGCGATTTGGTAAAAGCGGAGGTGCTTCGCCAACAGACAACACGTTTGCTGAACGATCAGCGTTCGGAAGATTTGGTGCATTCATTCACCTACCAATGGCTCGGGCTCGACCGGCTCGATTTCTTTCAGGTCGATGTGGTCAAGCATCCTCGTTTTCACAACACAACCAAAGCAGCGGCGCGGGACGAGATTTACGAAACGATGAAGCATTTGTTGCGGGAAAATGACAGCATCACGAATCTCCTGAAGTCGGACTACGCCATCATCGACGCAACGCTGGCAGAGTATTATGGGATCGAGGGGGTGACTGGTAGCGGATACCGAAAGGTGTCACTTCCAGAGGATTCGCCGCGTGGCGGTTTGCTGGGGATGGCTGCGGTCAGCCTGATGGGGGGCAACGGTGATGAAACAAATCCGGTTGAGCGTGGAACATGGGTGTTACGGAAACTGCTCAATGATCCACCGCCACCGGCTCCGGCTAACATTCCTCAAATCGCCCGCCTGGCCGGGAAGGTATTGACAACCGAAGAGAGATTGATGGCGCATCAGGAGGAGGCGCAATGCGCGAGCTGCCACCGGAAGATTGATCCGATCGGATTGGGGTTGGAGAATTTTGATGCGGTCGGGGCCTGGCGAACGGAGGACACCTTTATCGTGAAAGACGACGACGGGAAGCCGGTGAAAGATAAGCAGAAGACGTGGACGATCGATCCCTCGGGCACGGTTTACAAAGGACCTTCATTCAAGGATTACTTCGAATTGCGGGATGTGATCGCCGGGAGGAAAGAGGATTTTGCCAGAGGATTCACCGAATCGCTGGGTGAGTATGCCCTCGGTCGCCCTATCGGGTTCAGCGATGGAGCGATGTTGGATTCTGTCGTGGCTAAGGTTGGCAAGAAAGATTTTGCAATGCGTGAATTCGTCCATGCCCTCGTCTCCACCAAAGCCTTTCAAAGCAAGTAACTGCTTCCGTTAATCCGTTCCTTTGATACCACCCCACTCCTGATTCATTCTTAACCCTACCGGGTCTAACAATTTAATTATATGAAAACACGACGTCACTTTCTTCAATCGAGTACTGCGATGATTGCGCTGCCGGCCCTGGAATCCCTTGGTTTCCGGCGCTTCGCCTCGGCCGCAGCTCCGGCAACTCCCCCGAAGCGGATGATCTTTCTCGGTTTTGGCTGGGGGGTGACTGATGAGACCTGGTATCCGGACATCAAGACGCCGGGGCCGGATTATGAGATGCCTGCCGGATTGAAACCGCTGGAGCGTCACAAGTCGGATATCTCGATTGTGCAGGGGCTGTGGAATGAGTATTCCAGTGAAGGCCACGCGGGCAGCACCTGGTGGCTGACGGGTGCCAACCGTTATGCGCAACCCGGCCAAAGTATGCACAACAGTATTTCGGTTGATCAGGTGGCGGCTGCGCAGTTCGGGAAACACACACGCTTTTCGTCGCTGGAGCTGAACGACGTCAAAGGCAGGTCCAACTCCGGCCATGGTGAAGGGCTTTCGATGGCGTGGGATGTCAGTGGTAAACCGCTTGCCGGGCTGGACGGGCCTCTTTCAGCTTATCACCGGCTTTTCTCCAAAGACACCACACCGCTCGAAGAGCAGAGGGCCCGGCTCGCCGAGCGTCGCAGTGTGCTCGATACGGTGATGGAGAACGCACGTGATATGAAGCGCGGGCTAAGCAAGAATGACACGTCGAAGCTGGATGAATACTTCCAGAGTATTCGTGATATCGAAACTCAGATCAGCAAAGACGAGCAGTGGCTGGGAGTTCCCCGTCCTGAAACGTCAATGAAGCTCCCTCCGGAAGGGCTTTCGGGGAAGAAGGAAATTGAGATCATGTATGACCTCATGGTGGCGGCTATGCAGACCGACAGTACGCGGGTGATGACCTATCGCCAACCGGTGGAAACGCTTCTCACCAGTATCGGGATCAAGGTGCATCCGCATGACATGAGCCACTACATTACCACAAAAGGTGAGAAGCTGGCGGCCTCGGAAAAGCGGGACCAAACCCAGAGTGAGTTGTTGGCAGGGCTGATTGACCGGTTGAAGGAATCTAAAGAAGCCGACGGGACTTCTCTGTTCGATCATGTCACTCTCGGATACGGCAGTAACATCCGTACTGGTCACGCCTTGAACAATTGTCCGACGATCCTGACCGGTGGCGGAGCGGGGATCAAGCTGGGCGAGAACATTGTGGTGCCGAAAGACACGCCTCTCTGCAATGCCTGGCTGACGATGCTTCACGGCATCGGAGTGAAAGCAGAGCGCCATGGTGACAGCACCGGATTGCTGAAAGAGATTATGGTCTGACGTATGGCGAACCGTGCTGCTACAGCACGGTTCGCGAGGGACTTTTGACCTGCTGTCGGTAGGAGCTGGGTGGAAAACCGGTTTGCTCACGAAAGACAGCGTGGAGGCGTTTCGCATTGCTGAACCCGACCCGGTCGGCGATTTCTGCGATGGTCAGATTCGTTCCAGCGAGCAGCTCCCGGGCACGCGCGGTTCGGGTTTCATGAATCACTGAGAGGACGGTTCGTTTAAGTTCGTCCCGAAAAAGACGTTCCAGTTGGCGACGTGACACGCCGGCTTTCCGGGCCACGGTATCGACTTTCATGGTGGTGGCGGATTCTTCCCGAATATAGGTCAGCGCCTTCAAAACGACCGGATGAGAGCAGGCCAGTCGGTCTGTCGAAGAACGTGTCACGACAAAGAGGGGGGGCAGCTGGATGTGTTGTTGTTTAGCGGGTTGTTTGCCTGCCATGAGATCGGACAGCAGCCGGGCGGCTTCGTAACCGATGTTTTCCGCCGGGGTATCGATGCTGGAGAGGTGAGGTGAGGCGAGTCGGCATTCCGAGGAATCGTTGTCCACGCCGAGAAGAGCGATTTCACCTGGAACATCGATGCCGCAGCGGACACAGGCTTCGGCGATTCGCCGGGCGGGCAGGTCGTTGGAACAAAAGACAGCGGCGGGCTTTGGCAGTCGGGCGATCCAGTCATCAACGCGGGGGCCGACCGCACGCCAGGGATCCGCTCCGGGAGGTTTGGGGAGGAATTCGGCGTGGTGGGACTGGAGCGATTGGATTCCGGATGCTTCGAGAATTTCGCGGAAGCCGGCTTCGCGATCGATTGAGAAGCCGGCGGTCCGGCTTCCGAAGTAGCCGAAGTTTTTGAATCCTTTCCGAAGGAAGTAACGGGCAGCCTCGCGGCCAACCTCGCGGTTTTCGACATCTACGATGGGATAATCGAAAGCGGGAAGGGTGTCTGTGGTGCTGATGACGGGGCAGTTGATCCGCGCGAGTCCACCGGCGAGATGGCGGTCATAAAGATGAGCGATAATGCCGTCGGGCTTCCACTTGATAAGGGCAGGCAGAAGCTCGTGGTCGGGTGGACCATCCCGGAAATGCCAATCGCTACGCTCACCCGCAAACCTGAGAACTCCGGACAGAACCCTGCGACAGTAACCGAGGTCGTGGCTCAAGAGGACTGCAACGCGTTTGGATTTTGTGGGTGGGTGGCGCAAAATGAGAAAGTTTTGACGCAAAATCGACCTTACTCAAGTTCGTTCTTCTGGCATGATTCGCCTCTCAATTACTTTCATGAACGCACGAAACGGAATTATCCCCCCCCTGGTCACACCTCTGGTGGATCGCGATACGCTTGATCACGCGGGGCTTGAGCGGCTTCTCGAACACGTTATCGGTGGCGGGGTGAGCGGGCTTTTTATTCTCGGAACCACCGGGGAAGCTCCAGCGCTCAGTTATTCATTGCGCAGGGAATTGATCGAACGAGTCTGCAAGCAGGTGGAGGGCAGAATTCCGGTATTGGTCGGGGTGACCGACACGGCTTTCGTGGAAACGGTGTCCCTCGCAAAAACTGCGGCGGACTGCGGGGCGGACGGATTGGTGGTGACGACTCCCTACTATTTCCCGGCGGGACAGACAGAGTTGAATGATTATGTGAGGAATCTGGTTCCCGAGCTGCCACTTCCGGTGATGCTTTATAATATGCCGGCTCTCACCAAAGTCTGGTTTGACTTTGAGACGCTGAAAGACCTGACTGATCTGGAAAAGGTGGTCGGGGTAAAAGACAGCAGCGGTGATCTCGATTATTTCGGACAGCTGGTTACGTTGCGCGAAGAGCGACCTGATTGGAAGTTTTTCGTAGGGCCTGAGCATCTCCTTGCTGAAGCGGTGAAGCTGGGAGGGGACGGAGGAGTGAATGGTGGCGCGAATGTTTTCCCGAAGCTTTTTGTCGACGCTTATGAGGCGGCCGCGTCGGGTGACGATGTAACCCTGGCTGCAAAGGTGGCCATTATCGATTCCTGGCAGCGGGCTTACGACATCGGCAAATATGCATCGCGACACATCAAGGCCACCAAGTGTGCTCTCTCGTTGTTGGGAATTTGCGAAGACTTTATGGCGGAGCCTTTTCATCGGTTCAAGGCTCCTGAGCGACAGTTGGTCAAAGCGATCCTTGATGAATTGACGCAATCCTGAATCAAACCAATTCCCTGAAAGAATGAACGAAAAAGAAGTGCTTCTCGTTGCCAGTGGTGATTCCCGTATCTCAGCGAACCGGGTCTGTTGGCCGGCGCAGGCGGCGATGGAGGAGAAAATTTCCGCAGCCGTGAGTGATCTTGGGTTCTGCGTGATCCGCGGGCATGAGGTCAATGATGAGGGGCATGGTTTTATTGCGAGTCAGAAGCAGGGGATGGATGTCTTTCGAGAGCTGGATCCCGATGCGCCGCTGATCGTGGCTGAAGCGGTCTGGCAATATACGCACCACGTTCTAGCCGGACTGACGACACATCGTGGTCCGATCCTGACGATCGCGAATTGGTCTGGACAATGGCCGGGGCTCGTTGGAATGCTGAACCTCAACGGTTCGCTCACCAAAGCGGGTGTGAACCACTCGACTTTGTGGAGTGAAGATTTCGAAGATGATTTTTTCCGCGCAAAGCTGGAGCAATGGCTGACGACCGGGCGTTGCGAACACACCATTGAGCACGTGCATCCGCTTTCCAGCATCTCAATGCCGGTGGAAAGCGCTGCTATGGGGGCGGAACTCGCCAGTCTGCTGCTCAGGGAGAAATCAATCATGGGCGTATTCGATGAAGGCTGCATGGGGATGTTCAATGCAATCATTCCAGATCACTTGCTGCACAAAGTCGGCGTCTTCAAAGAACGGCTAAGTCAGTCGGCGCTTTATTTCGAAGCTCAGCAGGTATCGGATGAGGAAGCGAAGAGCGTTTTCCAGTGGTACCTGGGTTCAGGGTTCAATTTTCATTTCGGTGATGATCCGGATGAGGATTTGACGGAAGAGCAGGTCATTGAACAATGTCGTCTCTATATTGCTGCCGTTCGTCTGGCGGATGATTTCGGATGTGAGGCAATCGGGATTCAATACCAGCTTGGTCTGAAAGACCTGACTCCGGCAAGCGACCTGGTCGAAGGAACTCTCAACAGCACGCAGCGGCCTCCGGTGTTCAGTCGTGATGGAAAACGGGAACTCTATGCCGGGCGATGCATTCCGCACTTTAATGAAGTGGATGAGTGCGCCGGGTTGGATGCGATCATGATCAATCGGATTCACACCAGACTCGAACAACCGGTCGAGACAACCCTGCACGATTTGCGTTGGGGAGATCATGATCAATCGGGATCCACGGATGAATACGTCTGGGTCTTCGAGATTTCGGGGTCAGCACCTGCCGAACATCACGGTGGGTGGGAGAAGAGTCACGGTTATGGGCAGGCGAGGATGTACTTTCCCGGCGGTGGATCAACCCTGTCCGGAGTGGCCCGTCCCGGTGAGATTGTGTGGTCGCGTATCTATGTGGCGGATGACTCGCTCCACCTGGACATCGGGCGCGGGGCGGCGATCGAGCTTCCTGAATCGGAAACGAAGCGTCGTTTGGAATCGACCACTGAAGTGTGGCCAATCATGCACGGGGTGACCTATGGCGTGAGTCGTGATCAAATGATGGCAAAGCACCAGGCGAATCATGTGCAGGTCGCCTACGCCAATGATGCGGAATCGGCAGACGAGGCACTGATGGTGCGTGCTGCCATGGCCCGGGAGCTGGGGCTGCAAGTGAATGTATGTGGGACCCGAAAAAACCTGCAACCGTGGAACTAGCTTGTTACGCTTTGAGAAAATGACTGCCCGACTCTCCCCCCTGTTTCTCGCTTTCCTCCTGCTTGTTCCCGTTGCATTGAAAGCGGGAACGAAAAACATCGTGGTGTTTTTTGTCGATGACATGGGATGGACGGACCTTGGCTGTGCAGGGAGCGATCTTTACGAGACGCCGAATATTGATGTCCTGGCCAGCAGCGGAGTTCGATTTACGAACGGCTATGCTGCCTGCACAGTTTGCTCGCCCAGCCGGGCGGCGTTGATGACAGGGCAGTCACCTGCCCGCCTTCATGTGACCGATTTTATACCCGGGCACCCTTTCGTGAATACTCCGATGAGCATTCCCGAGTGGACCAAAGTGTTGGAGAAAAAACATCTCACCCTGCCGGAGATGCTGAAGCCGCATGGTTACACCAGCGTCCATTTAGGGAAGTGGCATTTGGCCCACCGGGACGGTTATTCCAGAGGCGGTGAGGACAGCGCAGATATTGAATTTTACCCGCAAGCCCATGGTTTTGACATCAATATCGGAGGCTGCGAGAAGGGAGCGCCCCCGAGCTACTTCTGGCCCTATGGGAAAGGGAAGACGCTTGAGGCCAGGAAAGACAACACCATCTTTGCGACGCTTCCTGAGGGCACAATTTCTGACGAAGAGCGGGAGGGAGAGTATTTAACCGATCGTCTTGCTGCAGAGGCGGAGGTTCTGATCGATCAGTTCGCGGCTGACGAGAGGCCGTTCTTCATGAATTTCTCATTCTACAATGTTCATACACCGCTCATGGGTCGTCCCGACCTGGTGAAGAAATATGAGGCTAAGCTCAAGTCGGATCCTGACCGCTTACACACCAATGCGAAATATGCTGCCATGGTGGAAAGCGTTGATGAAGCGGTTGGGCGGGTCATCAGCAAGCTGAAAGAGCACAAGATGTGGGAAGATACCCTGGTGATTTTTACGAGCGACAATGGAGGGCTCAAGCCGGCGGCGACTGACAATTCTCCAATCCGCCAGGGCAAAGGCGGAATCTACGAAGGTGGCGTTCGTGTACCTTTGATCATTCGATTACCGGGGGAAGGGGCTGAGGATCAGCTGTGCCACCACCCCGCGATCACCATGGACATGGTCCCGACGATTTTTGATGTGATTGGGAAAGAACTTCCGGAGCAGGCGGCAAAAGTCCAGGATGGGATATCATTGCTGCCATACTTGAAAGATCCTGAAGGCAAGTCCCGCCGTGAAGATCTATATTGGCACTACCCTCACTATCACTCAATGGGGGCACAGCCATACAGTGCGATTCGTTCAGGCAAGTGGAAGCTGATCGAAGTATTCGGGCAGGACCAGTGGGAGCTCTACGATCTCGAAAGCGATATCCATGAAAACACCAACCTGCTGAAAGCGCGGAAGGCGAAAGCGATTGAGCTTCATGATAAGCTCCACGCCTGGCGGCAGGAAATCGGAGCTCAGATTCCTGTGAAGAATTCGCAGTATGACCCCGGCAAAACGACAGGGGTGAACCGAAACGGTAAAATCCGCCCGGCCGCAGTCATCCGTGACTGATCATCCAGTCTAACACAAATTTATTTTCTCATGAAAACCCTACTCAAAACTCTGCTTGGAATCTCCCTGCTGACATCGCTGGTGTCAGCGGACGATGATTGGAAACTTCTCCCGATGAAATACAACAACCCCGGTCTTGAGGTTGATCTGGGAGTTGGACTCTGGGCCTGGCCGCTTCCAATGGATTATGACGGCGACGGTGATATGGATCTGGTGGTGTCCGGTCCTGACAAACCTACAAACGGGCTCTACTATTTCGAGAACGCTACACAGGACCCATCGATCAAGATGCCGGTCTTCAAGCCGGCTGTCTATCTCGGGCCGACGGGGCACAATGTGCAGGTTAGCTATGTCGACGGAAAGCCGAAGGTGTTGAAAGAAAATCTGGAGTATCCCGATTTCAAAAAGACAGGCACGGGAAAAGAGGGCGCGAAGAAGATCTACAACAACGCCCGCTTTCACAAAGGCAATACCCGTGCCCGAATGTGGCGATACGTCGATTGGGAAGGTGACGGTGACCAGGACCTCGTTGTGGGAGTAGGTGACTGGGAAGATTATGTGTGGGACCAGGCTTATGACGCCGAAGGTCGCTGGCACAACGGCCCCCTTCACGGTTGGGTTTACCTGATCGAAAATATAGACGGGAAATATTCTGACAAACCGGTCAAAGTGCTTGCCGGTGGTTCTCCAGTGGATGTTTATGGCTGGCCTTCCCCGAACTTCGCTGATTTCGACGGCGACGGGGACCTTGATTTGTTGTGTGGGGAGTTTCTCGACGGTTTTACCTACTTTGAGAATATCGGTACGCGGGAGAAACCCGAGTATGCCACGGGGTTCAAGCTGACCGGGGAGGACGGCGAACCACTCGTGATGCATCTGCAGATGATCACCCCGACCGCCTTCGATTGGGACGGGGACAAGGACTTTGATCTCATCGTAGGGGATGAAGACGGTCGTGTGGCCCTGGTCGAGAACGTGACTCCGGAAGGCAGCCGTGCGCCTGTATTCAAACAGCCGGTCTACTTTCAGCAGGAAGCGGACACCTTGAAATTCGGGGCGTTGGCGACTCCCTACGCGCATGACTGGGACGGAGACGGGGACGAGGATTTGGTCTGTGGAAACACTGCCGGTAACATTGCGGTGTTCACCAATCTCGATGGCAAGGGCACGAAATGGAGTGCGCCGGAGCTGTTGGAAGCAGACGGAAAAGAGTTTCGCGTTCTTGCTGGACCGAATGGTTCGATCCAGGGACCTGCCGAGGCGAAATGGGGATACACCACGCTCTCTGTAGCGGATTGGGATGGTGATGGACGGGATGACATTCTCTACAACTCCATCTGGCCGCGCATTCAGTTGCTCAAGAATACCGAAGACGGTTTGAAAGAGGAGCCGCTGTCGTTTTGGACAGAGGAAGCTCCACCAAAATGGTATTGGTGGCAGACCACTGCGGAGAATCTTCAGACCCAGTGGCGAACCACTCCGCTTGCCACTGACTTCGATGGCGATGGTAAACTGGATCTCGTGATCCTCGACCAGGAGGGATACCTCACTTGCCAGAGTCGTAAGACGGACGAAACACGGATCTTCATTGACGAGGATAATCGTCCTATTCAACTCAACAAACACAGCGCCGGGCGAAGTGGCCGTTACAAGCTCGATGTGGTGGACTGGGATGGAGACGGTAGACTCGATATCCTCGTCAATTCAGAGAACGCAACCTGGTATCGCAACTGCGAAGACCGTGAGGGGAAAGTCGTTTTGAAGAAGGTCGGCAATCTCGCGAAGCGTAATGTCGCCGGTCACACCTCCAGCCCGACGGCCTGTGATTTCGATAAGGACGGAAAGCCCGATCTCGTCGTTGGAGCGGAAAACGGCAGAATCTATTTCATCAAACACGACGACTGCATTTCCTACACCGGCGACAAGATTGCCGCGCGGAAGCCGAACGAACCTCGTAAGCCACGCTTCCCCGGTTTTGTGAAAGAGGAATTTATCTATAACAAGGCACCGTTTCCGGAATGCCATGCTTCCACTATCTGCGAGACGCCCCGCGGGCTTGTTGCGGCATGGTTTGGAGGAACCAAAGAAAAGAATCCCGATGTCGGGATTTGGACTTCCTACAACGATGGCTCCGGCTGGACGTCCCCGAAAGAACAAGCCAACGGAATTCAGCACGATGGACTGCGTCACCCCACCTGGAACCCCGTTTTGTTCCAGCCGCCGGGCGATAGGCCGACAATGCTCTTTTTCAAAGACGGTCCCAACCCCGATTCCTGGTGGGGAGAAGTCATGTTCAGTTACGACTTCGGACGGTCCTTTCGTGATCGTCGTCGTCTTCCGGCCGGGATCGATGGCCCGGTCCGCTGCAAACCGCTCCTGCTTGAAGACGGTTCACTGTTGTGTCCTTCATCCACCGAAATTGATAAAGACTGGCGCTTTCACATGGAACGGTTGATCGATCTTGATCATCCCGAGCTGGGAAAATCATGGCAGCGGGTTGAGCCTGCGAAGCAACCCTATCAAGTCATTCAACCAACCCTGTTGACTCATGCGGACGGAACTCTGCAGGCGCTGATGCGGTCGAAGCATGAGCAGATCGCAGAGAGTATTTCGAAGGATGGAGGTAAAACCTGGAGTGAGCTGAAGCTCATTGACATGCCGAATAACAATTCGGGCATTGAATCTCTCACGCTCAAAGACGGTCGTCACCTCTTGCTCTATAATCATACGGGCGGGCGTCCTGATCGCAAAGACGGTTGGGGAAAACGAAACGTGCTCAACCTCGCCATCAGTGAGGATGGTAAAGAGTGGAAGGCCGTCACGACGATTGAAAGAGCCGACTCCGGAGAGTTTTCCTATCCTGCGATGATCCAGACCAATGATGGTCTTGTTCACATGACCTTCACCTGGAAGCGGGAGAAAGTGAAACATGTGGTTGTCGATCCGACGGCACTTGTTGCCGGCAAGAAAATCGGTCTGGAATCCTGGTAGGACGTTGCCCTTCTGTAGAACAATGAAACGTTTCTTGATTCTCAGTTTAGTTGCCGCGTCGCTTCTGCCCGGATCATCCGGGGCGGCGGATCGGCCCAATGTTCTTTTCATCGTCGCTGATGACTTGAACTGTGCGATTGGCCCATATGGAGATAAAGCGGCGGTGACGCCGAATCTCGACCGGCTCGCGCGTCGTGGTCTTGTCTTCAATAAAGCTTATTGTCAGCAGGCGGTCTGCAATCCCTCACGCTCATCGTTTCTCACCGGTCTGCGGCCGGACACGGTGAAGGTCGATGATCTCCGGAAAGGATTTCGCGAAGTCGCGGTTGGAGGATCAACCATGATCACTCTGCCCCAGCACTTCAAGAACCACGGATACTTCTGCCAGAACATTGGCAAGATGTTTCACAACATGGGCGAAACTCAGGATCGTCGTTCATGGTCGATCGATGAAGTGCTCCACAAGGGCGGTCATGCGGACGACACGGTGTACAAAAACACGCCGGAAGCACTTCGGAAGCTTCCGAAGTTCAAGGCGCCTGTCACCGAAGAACTGGATGTTCCCGACACCGCTTATCGCGATGGCCAAATTGCCAATCTGGCTGCAGCGATGCTGAGAGATCATGCCGGGAGCAAGCAGCCGTTTTTCCTCGCTGTGGGATTCTGGCGGCCGCATCTCCCGTTCGTTGCGCCAAAGAAATACTGGGACCTGTATGACCCCGACAAAATCCCGCTGCCGGAGGCGCCATACCCTCCTGAAGAAGTGCCGGATATTGCGATGCATCCTTCAGGTGAAATCAGAGGATACGGACAAGTCCCGAAAGAAGTGGATTTCACGACCGAAGAAGTGCGGCGCTACCGCCATGGTTACTATGCTTCGATCAGCTTTATGGACGCCCAGATTGGCGAAATCCTCGATGCTCTAGAGGAAGGCGGGCATGCGGGTGATACCATCGTTTGCTTCACCTCCGACCACGGTTTTCACATCGGAGAACATTCGCTTTGGGGCAAGACTTCCAATTTTGAACTCGACGCCCGAGTCCCGCTTATTATTGCTGATCCGACAAAACCGGGTGGTCACGGCAAGTCAACAGAGTCACTGGCTGAACTCGTGGATCTATACCCGACCCTCGCGACGTTGGCAGGAATCGATGGCGACTTGAACAAACGTCTCGAAGGCGACAGCCTCGTGCCGATCATCGACGATCCGGCTGTCTCTGTGAAAGACGCCGCTTTTACCCAACATCAACATCCCTTTTACGGACCTCCTAAAAACTGGACCGCCTGGGGTTACTCGATGCGCACTGATCGGTACCGCTACACCGAGTGGCGTGCCATTGACGGAGGGGAAGTCATGGCCCGCGAACTCTACGATCATCAAGACGATCCGCATGAGACGGTCAATGTCGCAGGGAAACGCCCGGATGAAGTGAAGCAGCTTGCCGCGAGACTCGCAAAACAGGTGCCTCCGAAAAAGGGAGGGGAGTGATCTTCTTTCGCGGCGGACGATTCACCTCTGATAATTCCCGGTATTCCATGAAGCCCTTCTTTTGCCTCACTCTCCTCTGCCTGACTGCGGTGGCTGCCGGCTTCGCTGCCGAACGTCCCAATGTGATCCTGATACTCGCCGATGACATGGCGATCGGAGACCTCTCACTTTTTAATGAAGGCCGGTCCCGAACACCCCGGCTGGACGCCCTCATTGGCGAGAGTGTTTACTTCGAGAATGCGTATTCAGGTTCACCCGTCTGTGCCCCCTCGCGTGCGGCTCTCCTCACAGGTCGTTTCCCACATCGCACCGGTTCCGTGACCTTGAATCAAATCAAATACCCGGAGCTCACCCGCCTTCATCTCGACGAAACCACCATCGCTGATGTTTTTTCGGCAAACGGCTACGCCACCGGGCTCGTCGGGAAATGGCACTCCGGCCCCGGCGCGGAATACCATCCGCTCAAGCGGGGGTTCGATGAATACACCGGGTTCAATGACAGCACGGACATCAAGACCTACTTCAAATATCAACTCGATATTCAAGGCGAATACAAACCGTTCGAAGGGCCGAACCTGACCGATGTTTTCACGGAGCGTGCCATCGATTTTGTGAAACGGAACAAAGAGAAACCGTTCTTTCTACATCTCGCGCACTACGCTCCTCACCGGCCATTGAGCGCTCCGCAGGAACTGATCGATTACTACCTCGGAAAAGGTCTTCCCGAAAAAACCGCCACAGTTTACGCCATGGTCGAGGTGATGGATAAAGGGATCGGGCAGCTCCTCGATGAGCTTGATGCGCTTGGAATCGCAGAGAAAACCCTGGTGTTTTTCGCCAGCGACAACGGTCCCGATCCACTGGTCGGCGACCGCTTCAATGGACAAAACCGGGGGACAAAATACATGGCTTACGAGGGCGGCATTCATGTGCCCCTGATGTTTCGCTGGCCCGGAACGCTGCCGGCACAGAAGCGTTCCGAAACCATTCACTTTGTGGATATTTTTCCGACACTGATCAAAGTCTGCGGACTGAAACAGGACGGCGACGTGAAGCCGCTCGACGGCGTGAGTATTGCCGGCCTGCTTTCAGACAACTACGCTGCCCCGACACTTCCGGAGTTTCGTTTCTGGCAGTGGAACCGCAAGACCCCGGACTATTCCCACAACGCCGCCGTGCGGTTCGGTCCGTGGAAACTGGTGAGACCTTTTGTCACAAGCAACATTCCTAAAACCCCGTCAACAGAGACGCCGCTCCTCTACAACCTTGCCGAAGATCCGCAGGAGGAAACGGACCGCGCCGTGGATAATCCGGAGCTCTACCAGCGCCTCACCGAAAAGCTCAACACCTGGTCCGCAGAAGTCGAGCGCGACCGCCTTCAGTCCCAGCCCAAGCCCTGAACCTCCCCTCACATGCAGACCATCGATATCATTGTTCTTGTTCTCTATTTGGCGCTTGTCGTCGGACTCGGCATCTGGCTCGCCAGACGATCAAAGACGACGGAAGGCTTCATGGCAGCAGGTGGGGCATTGCCCGGTTGGGCTGTGGGATTATCCATCTTCGGCACCTTCGTCAGCAGCATCAGTTTCCTGGCAAATCCGGGCAAAGCATTCGATGCCAACTGGAACCCGTTCGTGTTCGGGCTCTCTCTGCCGATTGCTGCCTGGGTCGCGACCCGCTATTTCGTGCCGTTCTTTCGCAACGCCGGCGAGGTTTCGGCCTACACTCATCTGGAGAAACGCTTTGGCCCGTGGGCGCGAGTCTACGCTGTAGCCTGCTATCTGCTCACCCAGATGGGCCGCGTCGGAACCATCCTCTATCTTGTAGCTCTTGCGCTCGCCCCGCTCACCGGATGGAGCGTCGTTACCATCATTATTGTTACCGGCGTTCTCGTCACCATCTACACATTGATCGGTGGGATAGAAGCCGTCATCTGGACTGATGTGATCCAGAGCATCGTGCTGACTCTCGGGATCTTTCTCTGCCTCGGCACCATCTTCTCCGGCATGCCGGAAGGTCCCGGTCAGGTTTTTGAAATCGCCGCCGGGGCGGACAAATTCTCGCTCGGAAGCTTCGGGGCGTCCCTTTCGGAACCCACCTTCTGGGTCATCCTCGTGTTCGGTCTCTTTATCAATCTCCAGAACTTCGGGATCGACCAGAGCTATGTCCAGCGTTACGCGACCGCAAAGAGCGAATCCGCCGCGAAGAAAAGCGTCTGGCTCGGCGCCCTTCTCTACGTGCCGATCTCCGCCCTGCTTTTCCTGGTCGGGACCGGGCTCTTCGCCTACTACCAGGCCCAACCCGACTTGCTGCCGGAAGGCATCGGTAAAGGCGACAAAGTCTTCCCCCACTTTATTGCCACCGAGCTCCCCGTTGGTATCACCGGCATCCTCATCGCTGCCGTGCTGGCTGCCGCCATGAGCTCAGTCGATTCCTCTCTCAATGGATCAGCGACCCTGACGTGGTGCGATCTCGTGAAGCGATTCAGCAAAAAGACTCCTGATGAGAAGACCGGGATGAAGGTGCTGCACGGCTCCACCATCCTGTTTGGGATTATCGGGACAGCTGCGGCACTGGCCATGATCCGCGTGGAAAGCGCGCTTGATGCGTGGTGGAAAATATCCTCAATCTTTTCCGGAGGTATCCTCGGTCTGTTCCTTCTCGGGCTCATTGTCCGGCACGCCCGCAACGCTGCCGCAGTCACCGGAGTGGTCATCGGCGTGCTGGTTATTTTCTGGCTCAGCGCGGCAGATCAGGGATGGCTTCCCGAATCATTAAGGCCGGCTCTTCACGGGAACCTCACCATCGTCGTTGGTACTCTGACCATTTTTCTCGTTGGCCTCATCGTCAGCTCTTTGCGAAAAAAATCGGCGTCAGCCCATTGATGCGAGTGCGACATCTACGGACTCAGTTCCCGCACGACAAATTCAGCCTCGTCCCATTTCCCTTCAGGGATAGGAACCAGGTATTCATCCTTCGTGCTGTGTGTCTCAATCGGGCCACCTCTCGCCGTATAAGTGGTGACAACAATTCCGGGCAGTGGGTCACGGGTGAGGTGAAACGTGTAGCGGCACCAGGGATCCCACGTGGTGATTGAGTCCCCAATCGAGTAGCCCTCCCGTCCCCAAATGACATCGGGTGGGTCCGTATCCGGAAAAGTTTTCAACAGTTCACGAGCTCTCTCGTCATTCTCCTGTTCGCCCTTCCCGGCCCATAGCATGATGAGAAATCCCGCCAGGCCGACGAAACCACCCAAAATCGTGGCCATGATCCAGTCCCCGTTGATGATCCCCATGGTCAGCGTTATGAGAACGCCTGCGAGTGGAAAACCCCACAAGGCAAGTCTGACTTTCCTGGTGTTGTCGGCGGTTCGGAGTTCGGCTTCTTTAATTTTGTGTTCCTTGAGCCGGCTCCATTCGTCTTGATAGGTCCAGCGCGCGAGGTAGTCATTTGCACTCCACGCGCGAAAGGCGTCATCCCGTCGACGATGCTCCCCCGCTTCAGTCTTCGCAAGGGCTATGAAAAACGGGCCCGCCATGAGCGAAAGCAGGCCAGCCGAGAGGAGAGTGGACTTTATCCAGTCAGGCTCCGGGTTCTTTAACAAGATGGCAAACGCCGTAACAAACCCGACGCCGAATAGAGTCAGGATCGAGCCCACTCTCATTTTCACGGCAATGACTCTTTCCCGTTTTTGGCGGTGCAATGATTTGGCCAGCTGTGTCATGGGTTATCTCAGAATTCGACAATAGGGAAACCGACGTGAATACCCTCGCAGTTTCCCACCGGATCTTGCAAGTTTGAAAATTTCACGGACGGACTCCAAATGTCGAGATAACCGGACACAACTTCCGCCCGAGGGTGATGCGTATTGCCCGTCGCAGCCCGTGCAGGACGCATGATTTTACTGGTGAAAAATGGTCTTGATCGGCATCGAACCCTTATAAAGCCTGGATTGGGGGTGTCCGGTATTCAAATTGCTTCTGAGGAGAGTTGTTTCCTAAAGACTCAAAAAATCAGATCCTATGAATAAGAAAATACATATCGTGCCCTGTGACGGGGAATGGGCAATCCGGGAAGAGGGCGCGGACGATGTGCTTGCACTGCACCCGACGCAGCAAGCCGCTATTGAGGAAGCTATCGATGTCGCTCACGATCAGGAAATCGATATTGTTGTGCACCGGCGAGATGGCAGCTTCCGCAATGTGATCAGTCACGAAACCATCGAGCGCCGCGCCGCCGCATCCGCAGAAGCGCAAGACCAGGGTGGACTGCACATGAATGGCAAAACCCTGGCCTGGGGGCTTTTCGCCGCTGGAGCAGTGACTGCGTTGGCCGTTTATCTGGCACTCAATCCCCCTGTCGACGCGCGTCGATTGATGCGTCGTTTAGACAAAGAGCGTCCTGACTGGATGCGCTGGGATTGAGCTTAAAATATCCTGCCAATTAAGACCGGAGGGGCTTGGCCGAGGGGGCAAAGCCAAGTAGGGACTTTTCATCGGAAAAGCGGGGCACTAATTGATCAATGATCTAAGAATTTCCTCAGTCTTCTGGTACCGGGTCAGAATCACTAACTTCTGTCCGGCTCGGGTGATGGCCATATAAAGTTGTTTGGTGTGAGTTTCACGTAGCTCGGCCACTTGGTCATCGGTGAGCCGTGGGTTGTCTTCTTTTTCTAAGAGGAAATCTATGCCCAAAAGGAACACAATGGGGGATTCCAATCCGGTCGCGGCGTTGAGGGTGCTAACTCGACAAAAAGCCCCGGAAGGTTGTAAGCCAAGCTTTGTATCATGAACAGATCCGGTTTGTCCGAGTTTCCTTTCCAGCACGCCTTTGAAGAGTGCGAGGACACGGGAATTGGCATGGAGAACGAGAACTTGCCCATTGGGATGTCCACTGTCGCGAAGCTGAGCAATTTCGGAGACGGCTCGCGATTGAATGTCTTGTTCGCTGGCGCAATGAATAATATGCGGCGGGCTGCCTTCCACCGGGATCAATTCGATTTGGCCTGCATCCGGGACATTCAAATCGGTCTCGCCCAACGTCTTAAGATTTCGCTGGCGGCAAAAGTCAGCGGCGAATCGAAGGATTGCGCGGCTGTTCCGGTAGGCCTGGCGTAGACAGTGGGAGCGGCCCCGGATATCAATTCCACTGGCGAGCCAGGATTGGCGTCGTTTCAAAAAACCCTGGGTAGGATCGGCTGCCAGAAAGAGTTCGCCGCCGGGTTTTAAGGCCGCACGAACGGTATCAAACCACACTTTGGCAAAAAACTGAGCTTCATCAATGAAGATGCAATCGTAGCAGGGAAACGGAACACTCCCACCCGTTACGGCTTTGTGAAAACGCATCGCAACACCGTGCCAATCGACTTTCCCTTCATGCTCAAGCTGCCGTTGGTAGCTAACAAAGATCGCCCAGATTGCTTTGCGTTGGCTGGGCTTGAGAGCCATGTTTCTACCTTGTCGACTCATGTTCAAGTAGTCGGATTCGGTGCGGATGTTATGATCTTTGAGGTATCCGATTTCTTCGGCCAAAAATTCCACTGAATACCGATCTGTTGCATAGGACTCCAGTATTTCGAGGGTTCTCGCAGGGGAAATGATGTCTCTGTCGGGCCACGGGTTGAGAAATTGTTTCGCCCAACTAAAAAACGTAATCCATTCGACATTCGGCTGGTAATCAGGATTCAACTGAGAGAATCGGTTCTGGAGCTCAAAGATGATGGGCTTGTTGTGAGTCAGGATGAGGATGCGCGCACCGGGGTTGAGCCGGGCGCACAACATCACCCGGTAAAGCAGGACCAACGACTTGCCGCTGCCCGCTACGCCAGTGATGAGGTGATGGTTCGCCGACGCGAGATTCTCGACGAGGGCGTGGGTTTCTTCGGGGAGGAACAGATTGTTTTTCGTGCACCATTCCTGATCCAAATCCAACAATCCCGTGAACAAGGTTGGCGTGTTATTGCGGTCTTGTATTTGGAGTGGGGAAAAGCTATCAGGTATGGCAATTTCGGGCGTGAAACGATGTCTGAGCTCGATTATTTGCGAATGGTCGAGTGACTTAGAATCGCATTTTTCAAATTCAGACAGGAAAGCAGCTTCGCTCAGTTGGTGCATTCCCAGGAACTCAACTGCTGCCGTCTCAGGGTGCAATTCGGACGTGGTCTGACGAAGCCGAATGGCATCGAGTGTTTGCTGCTCGACATTGGGGAAGGCGACAATTTTGCGCGTCGTGTTACCGTTTTCACGGGCGAATTTTTGATCGAATGCGGATAGCACGTTGATGGATTCGCTGCCAACATCATCAGGTTTTAGCGCCTCTCCGGTGGCGAACAAGTTGTCCTGCAATACTAATTCTGCAGCCTCTTGCGACAGGTCTTCCACCTGAATGAGAAACGCATATTGCTCGCTCCGGATCACCAAAAAATGAGGTGCCTGATTTGTTGTGCTCGGCAGGGAATACCAGACGCTGAATTCATGGGGCAGCTTTTTCAATCGGCGAAATACACGCGCAACACCGGGATAAACCCGACCGGGAAGTCTATTGGGAAACAAACGGGCCATTCCTTTTAAAGCCTAAACGGTGCAGGTGTGTGCGTAGTCGACCAGACTTTTGAAAACCGCAGCTGATTCGTCGTAAAATGAGGATTCCTCGGCGAGAGCCAGCAACTCGGGTGAATGGAGCAGGATCACTTTTGTCCGGGCGCGGGTGACGGCGACATTGAGACGTTCCGGCTGAAAGAGAAAATTCTGAATCGGCTCGAGGCTCAGAAAATCAAGATCCGATGCGGCAAAACTATAGAGGATCACTTCGCGTTCCTGTCCCTGAAATCGTTCAACGGTATCCACCGTGATCAGTCTTTCCGTCTCAGGAAATGCGGAAAACCGCACACCCTTCAGCAACGTCCTGATGCGGGAGGCCTGCGCTCGAAACGGAGTTACCACTCCAATTTCTTCGTGTCTAATACCGGATTCGAGAAGCGCGAGAATGAGATCCGCACAAATATCCGCTTCTTCGTCGTTTCGCGATTTGGCATCGGGAAAATCCACGGGCACGTGAACGAGGCTGTGTTCGGGTGAGAGTATTTCAGCGTATCGCGCTGTCGGTTGTTTCCGAAAGGCAAGTCTACCGTCCGGAACGGCAGAGCGCAGATGACCGGAGTAAAACTGCTCGCTCGGCCAGTGGCACAGCGGTTCGTTCAAGCGGTAGGTGGTGCTCAGCGTAGTCGGCGTCAGTTGTCGGGTAAGATGTGAAAATATCGATGCTGCTGTCGGATCATCTCGATGAACGAGTGAAACCGGCGGGAGTTGCTGGTGATCACCAAAAAAGAACCAACGGTCGCTGCGCATCATCGCCATGATTGCTGCGGGCACGGTGAGTTGACTGGTTTCATCTAAAACAGCAGAGTCGAAACAGGCTGTCTCCAACCGACCGGTAAACAGGGCAAACGGAGTGGCCCCGATCACATAGGGACCATCATGATTGGCGAGATTGCTGGATACCAAGTCCTCAAAAACCGGGAACGGCAGCCCATCGCCGACCGGGGCCGAAATCTTCACAACTGGGCAATCCGGGTGATTCCGGGCGATCGTTTGCTGGATTTTCTGGAGCGCTTGATGAATCGAACGATGCGTAAAGCCTGATACCAAAACGCGGTGACCTTCTGCAACCAAACGCTCCACCAATCGGGCAAGCGTCATCGTTTTTCCCGTTCCAGGTGGTCCCTGAACGAGATGAAACGGGGAGGCAGCCAGAGCGGTTGCGACGGCATCGATCTGCGATTCATTGAGGCCCACTTCATTCGACTCCAGAAAATCCATCGCCTCATCATAAGTCTCCCCGTGAATATTCGAATCGACCTCACCAAAGAGCGTCGGAAAAACGTTGTCCCGACCATGGGCCTCATCGCCGAGCGCTTGAATCGCTTTTAAATAATAGGGCGAAACATCTACGAGGTCTTCATCCAGGCACCAGTCCGCCGCCCGGCCCTCGAACACCAAATCGGAAGTTGCGTTGCATGAAACAGTCAGCCCTTTGGGTGTTAGACCGAAGAAATTTACGGGAAAGTAATTCCCAACAGGATCGTTTTGACTCAGCCGAAGTTGCTGTTGTTCGGTAAAAAACGCAAAGTCTTCACGCGGCACCACAAAGTGAATCAGCTTCTCTTGAGTATCGATGGCATTGATTTTCAGTCCTCCGAGTGCACGGCCCGACTGCACGCGCTCCTCCAGTGGCTTTTCCCATTGGCGCATCATGTGGAGCGAAAGCATATCGCGCTCCCGCTTCACCTCATCTTCCAGCTCCTTTATTTTCTCTTTGATAGACCGGAAATCTCCGATTCAACCGACACTACCACAAGACGAAACTGCTACCTTTGTGTAAAGGGCTTTCTTTTCTGTGTTACTGGAAAGAGGATGAGCTGCAAACCTCGACTAAGTCTTTCACCTATATTGTGTAACACAGATTTGAGACCCGTGTCAGGGACTTTGCCGCTGCGGATGGGCTTCGAACACGGATTGCAAATCCGTGCCACGGTTCCGATTTTGTATCACTACCGGTTTCGTGCCTGCTGAGGTAACAAAAGCGGGTCCCCGTACTCTGTGAGCGGCGATAAGTACGAGGTAAATGCCAGTTTGTACGACGTAAGTGTGGGTTTGTACCATGCCAATGCCAGTCCGGAAGGTGCATGGGGCGGTAAGTACGACGCAAATGTGGGTTTGTACCATGCCAGTGCCGGTCCGGAAGGTGTGTGACGCGGTAAGTACGATGCCAATGTGGCTTTGTACCATGCCAATGCCGATCGGGAGAGTGTCAGCGGCGGTCTGTGCCCCGAAAATGGCAGTCCGTACTCCGTCAGCGTGGGCAAGTACTCCGTAAATGTCTCTAAGTACGGTGAAAACGTCTCCCCCGTGGGTGGACAGGAGCCTGTCAGGAATTTTGTGTAAATCGGGATTCGCTGAAGAGGTGATTAATTGTTGTCAGGCATTCGGTCTGCGAA
>JBLWYI010000019.1:0-130292 GCA_048267005.1 Verrucomicrobiales bacterium
AGTGGCCGAACTGAACTGGTGCATGTGTAGTTGTCACAGACCAGCACGACAATTACGCCAGAAGCTGTCAAACGGTTATTTGCATAACTGAAAAATAATTAATGAGTAAACTGAATTTAACCTAACGTCAATGGGCGAGACGTCCCGCTGAGACGTAGCCTAAATAGGAAGACAGTTTTCGCAAAAAAACGGCCTCTTTGCCCAAAAAACGCAATCTTTGAGCCGGCTCGCGGTGCCGGAGGGTGCAACTTTGACTCTGAGAAGCTGTTTTCGGCCTTTGCAATTTCTGCAATAGGCATCCTAAGCTTAGGATGCCTATGTTCGCCTTAGCAGTTGTCGTCTGAAGCTTCAGATGCCTATGTTTATTTCTGCAAGTGGCATCTGAAGCGTAGGAAGGGCATTGCAAATTCTGCAAGTGGCATCTGAAGCGTAGGATGCCTATTGCGAAATCTGCAAACGGCATCTGAACGCCGGGATGCACTTTCGGGTCCGGGCGTAACAGGGGCGGAGGCTGCCCATCATTTTTTTAAGCCGGAATCGGCCCGATCCATTGACAAATAAGGCTTAATCCCGTCAACTCTTTATTTATAAACCTTCGGACCCGAAGATTTATAGAGAAAAATCTTGATTTGAAATTCCAAAGGCGCATTGTGATTCCCATTATGAGAGATCTAAGATACACATTCAAAAATACATTTAACACCGCCAGAATCAGCATGAACAAGCTGTTGGCAGGTTCCACAGATCATCTGGGCCGATTGAGCGCCCGGAACGGTGAGGGCGACTGGACTTTGCGAATTGCAGCGACGTCGACCGCGCTCCAGGGGCTGTATGCCGCGTTGTCGGATGATTTGAGCAAGCAGGCGAACCGGGCCTCCCGGGTGCAGGCGAAAAATGAGTTCCGACTGACCAATATCACCAGTGAAGTCAATAAGATACTGGGCGCAGCGAATTTCAGCTTCGGCAAGAATTCAGCTGAGGTGCGTAATCTTTTCCCTCAGGGAGTAAGCTTGTTTCACAACGCAACCGATGACGGATTAACCGCGCATCTCAACCAGCTGGTGGAATCGGTGACAGCTTACCAGGCGGAGCTGGGTGCCCCGGTGGTTTCCATGGCCACCGATTTGCGCGACGCATGGGTGGTGATTCATGCCGCGAGCGAGGATTCATCGGCGGCGAAAACCATGACCGTGGAGGAAAAAAATCAGGCACGCCAGGTGTTGCAGCGTGAATTATATATAACATTATTAGAGGTATCGATTGCGCACATTGATCAGCCCGGGATGCTGGGGAACTATTTCATGCCGCATCTGTTCGGCGGCCCGCCGATCTCGGTCACGACCGTTAACGGAGGCAGCACAGCGGGGGGTAGCGTGGGTAGTGTTGGAAGCACTGGCAGTATCGGAAGTGGCAGCGGGAGTGCCGGCTCATCCATGGGGTCGAGTGGGTCTATGGGCAGTAGTTTCGGCAGCTCGAGCAGCAGTGGTAGTATGAGTTCCGCGAGCTCATCAGGAAGCGCCGGATCGTCGTCGGGCGGTGCGTAAACGCAGGCCACGGGAGAGATTCGTCGTAGCGTCGGCTTTAGTCGACGAATCGAACGTGCGGCGGGCTTGAACTCTGTCGACTAAAGCCGACGAAATTCAGTTGCTATGAATTCGCCAATTTAAGACAAAATCGGCCGACTTGCCTGCCGCGACGGGGCTTTCAATTCCCCAAACAGGTTAACGATGCCTGTCGCGTAGCGACTTGGCTCTTCGTAATCATTGGATCGAATGTCGGCTCCTCACTGACGTGGAAGTAATCTCGACTTCAATCGTGTTCAAAAAGTCCGACAATCTGTTTTGTCGACGGCAGTGCCTCTGCGCCGGACCGATGAATTCGTCGACTAAAGCCGACGCTACGGTAGTAGAAGCCGAAGCATCCGATGAGCCGATGAATGCCGGGGTGATCAATTTCGTCGTCCCTCCCTTTGCCTGTGAATTTGGAACGAATGAGATGGAATTTTCGGGAATTGATGGCGGATACCCGAATGAGGAGGAGAACAAATGGCGAGAGATTAGGATTATCCCCACCTTCTTACGAAAGCGGCTACGTACGATCCGTACGTGAACCCTACTGAACATAAGTGACTAGTGGGACGCTTCGCTCCACCTTCCGAGCTTGATGCCTCTCACCTTCTTACGAAGGCGGCTACGATCTGAGGTTATACTCTTCTTTTCCCTGATGTTCGGCTGCGGTTGCGAACTTAAATATATTGCGCGAAATGTCTGCGCCTGTTGATTCGGCACTTCATCATCATCCTTCCCGCCCCCTGCCCCGCCTCTCAATACTGATCTGATCATGACCTACCGCGAAAAACTGTTGAACCGCATCTCGACTTCCGACTCCCGACTCTGTGTCGGGATCGATCCGCGCCCGTCGACCCACACCGGCGTCGATGATGTCCGCAACGTTTGCCAGAAGCTGATCGATGAAACCGCAGAACACGCGGCTGCTTTCAAACCGAATATCGCCTATTTCGAAGCGATGGGTGTGCCGGGCTACCAGCTGCTCGAGGAATTGCTGAATCAAATGCGAAGCACCGCGGTGCCGATCATTCTCGACGCCAAGCGAGGCGACATCGGCACCACGCAGGAACACTACGCCACGGCCTATTTCGACAACTGGGATGTGGACGCGGTTACTCTGAGCCCCTACATGGGCTACGATTCGGTGGAGCCGTTTCTCGGTTTTCCGGGGAAAGGTGTTTATCTGCTCGGCGTGACTTCCAACAAGGGTGCCGCCGATTTGGAAACGCAGGAGCTGGCCGGCGACGGAGACCGGCAGGTTCACGAGCTGGTGGGTGACATGGCGTTGAAGGAACCGGATCAAATCGGGCTGGTCGTCGGATTGACGAATGCTTCTGAGTCGGTTCTCAAACGAATTCCCGATGTGCCACTCCTCATTCCGGGTCTCGGTGCCCAGGGCGGGGATTTGACCGCTCTGGCTGGAGAAAAATCGCGTCAGGCGCCGTGGGTGGTGAACGTTTCCCGCGGGATTCTTTACAACGAACCTGAGCGTTCGTTTGCGGACAAGGCGGAAGACTACGCCAAACAGATCCGCGATGTGATCGAGGGGTGAACTTCTTCCCTTCCACAAAGTCCAGCTGACTTTTTCACGCACTCCTCTCTCGCTCATCGGTGAGGAAGCGAACACACACATCTTCACCAGTTTTTTCCTATGAGTTCCTATATAATTCCGGACGACCAGCAAGCTGCGTTTCTTGAGAATGGTTACCTGCTTCTAAAGAATGCGATCCCGAAGCCGCTTCTGGAACATTGGCAAAACCTGGCCGCGCGTCTGGAAAGCGACGCCATGAAAGCACATCAGAACGGTGAGCAACTGCACGGCGCCTGCGTGGTGGAGGATCCTGTCGGCCCGCGTTTGATGCGCTATGATGACATTCTGGCCATTGATTCCAAAGCCTGCCTCGATCTTCTCGCCTGCCCGGCAATGATGGCGGTTGCCAGACAATTGTCCGGTCGCGGGACGGTTCCCTTACAGCTGGATGTTTTGTACAAACAACAGCACCCGCATCCGGTCATCAAATGGCATCAGGGAGCTCCGCACCCCCGCGGCTTTCCGTATTTGAACGTCGGCATTTACCTTGATGATGCTCCCGCCGGTGACGGGTGCCTTCGTTACGTTCCGGGCACACAGCAGGGGCTTGTCGATATCGAGGGACTTTCCGCAGCCCATGGATGGGAAATTCCCGGTGTCGTTGAGCAGCCGGCCGCCGCGGGAGACATTCTGATTCAGGACATGATGATCCTCCACGGATCCCAACCCAAGCGCTCCCCCGGCGTTCGACGCACGATCTACGTCGAACTGCGGCCGCACGAAGGAATTCTCGAAAGCGGAGAGCAAAGCGGCCGATGGGCGGACTTGCGGAAACAGTGGATGCAGCTGGTCTTGAACAGCGGTGCAGAGGAATGGCCCGAGGAGTGGATCGGTGACTATGGATCGTTCGAAGGAAGTGAAGACGAAATCATCCGGAATCTGGTCGAAGAGCGGGAAGCCCCGACTCCCGCCGTCTGGGGAGTTCATCCGGTGGAGTCAGAAAACTACCCGGTCCCTGAGGACATGAAAGATTGGGATGCAGAAGCCTGTTCCATCCCCGTTTCCAAAAAGTGATTGCGAATCGATGCCGGTTATCGGAGTGCTTGCTTTAGAAATCCGAAACCATGCAAACCGAACTCCCTACTTCACCTGATAAAACGATTGAACTGCTCAAGGAATACGGAGCGGTCGAAGAAGGCCATTTCCTGCTCGCGAGCGGAAATCACTCCAATTTTTATGTGAAAAAGGGAAAGCTGGTTCAGCACCCCTTTGAGCTTCAGGCGATGATCGAACAGCGCGTCGATGCAATGAAAGCGCTCGGCGATATTGATGTGGTTCTCAGCCCGGCGATGGGCGGTGTGCCGGTCGGCCAACAGGTCGGGCTGGCGGTTCATGCGCGGACGATCTACGCGGAGCGGAACCCTGAGTCGAATGAGCTGGAGCTGAAGCGCGGCTTTGAGATTAACAAAGGTGACCGGATTCTGTTGGTGGAAGATGTCATCACCACGGGCGGAACGCTGATCGAGCTGTTTGATTTCATCAAGTCAAAGGGCGGAGAGATCGCCGGTGTCTTTGTGGTGGTGAACCGCAGTGGCAAGCAAACGGTGGGTGATTACCCGGTGGTTTCCTGCATGGAGATTGAGTTCCCGGTTTATGCCCCGGAAGATGTTCCGGAATGGCTCGCGGAGATTCCGGTGGTCCGGCCGGGGACGAAGCGGGTGGAGTAGGAAGCGCCACTTACTTTCTCTGACTCTTTTCCACTGCATGCGGAACGAATTCTGCGACTGTCCACGCCGGCTCTATGAATTTTGGATTCGTTTCAACACGGTTTGCGGGAACTGACGGCGTTTCGCTGGAGGCCGCCAAGTGGGCTGAGGTTTTGTGGAAAGACGGGCATGTCTCGCACTGGTTTTCCGGGCTGAGCGATCGTCAGGAGGCGATCTCCATGGTCGTGCCTGAAGCCTACTTCGGTCATGAATCAATCCTCGCAGTCGATGCCGAAATCTGGGGATCGAAGACGCGGAGCCGCGAGGTGACTGAGGAGATCCACAGGCTGACGGCACTGCTGAAAGACGCGCTTTATGATTTCGCGGAGACGTTTGCGATCGATGTTCTGATTCCTCAGAACGCGCTGACCATTCCGATGAATATCCCGCTGGGGTTGGCCATTACGGAGTTCCTCGCTGAAACAGGGATGCCCTGTATCGCTCACCACCACGACTTTTACTGGGAGCGAACCCGGTTTTCCAACAACGCGGTGAAAGACTTTCTCGATGCGGCTTTTCCCCCGAGTCTGCCGAACATGCAGCATGTCGTGATTAATTCGGCAGCTCAGAAAGAGTTGTCCCGTCGCAAGGGAGTGACCGCAACGCTGGTGCCCAATGTGTTTAACTTTGAGGAACCCGCGCCGGGGATCGATGAATACAGCGCGGACTTTCGCGAAGCGATCGGGCTGGCGGAGGACGACATTTTTATCCTGCAACCGACACGGGTGGTTCCCCGCAAAGGGATCGAGTATGCCATCGAGCTGGTCCGCGCTCTGGATGATCCGAAATGCAAGCTGGTGATTTCCCACGCTGCGGGTGACGAAGGGTTCGAGTATCTCGAAATGCTGGAGCGGCTCGCGACCAAAGCCGGAGTGGACCTGCGGATCGTGGCAGACCGGGTGGACGAGCAGCGGGGTTTGACCAAAGACGGCGAGAAGATCTACACGCTCTGGGACGCCTACCCACACGCGGATTTTGTCACATACCCCAGTCTGATCGAAGGCTTCGGCAATGCACTTCTTGAGTCTGTTTACTTCAGGATGCCGACGCTGGTGAACCGGTATTCCGTCTACGTCGAGGACATCGAACCGAAAGGCTTTGAGTTTCCCTCGATCGATCGGCTGGTGACCCGCGAGGCTGTCGCGGAGGTGAAGCGACTGCTGGACGACAAAAAGTATCGCAAGGCGGTGGTAGATAAGAATTTCAAAATTGCGGAGCGCCACTACGGCTACACCGAGCTGGGCAGGATTCTGCGTGGATGTGTCGATTCGGTGGTGTGAAGAGGATGATCGGGGCGGCGCGGTAGGACGGTGGTTGTGTTTCCCGCCGGATCGCGAGCGGCCCGGCATCTTCTTCTGCCCGGCGATCCAAAACGCCACGTTTTCAGGATTGCATGAAAATCCGATGTGACGTTTCATGGTTTGTGAGTGTCGAAGAAAGCACTTTACCTGATCTAACTAATAACTTTTCACTCCCTTACCTTTAATGGACAAAATCAAACTCCTCGGCAGCCTGCTCGGCAACGACGCTCTCAATTCCCCGGTCGGTTCTAAGATTCTCGACTCTCTTCTCGGCGGCAAGGGAAGTGGTGGCGGTGCTGATATTCTCGGAACTCTGTTGGGTGGCGGAAAGCGATCCGGCGGCGGTGGACTGGGTGCTCTCGGGGGAATCCTCGATGCCGCAAGTCGCGGGAAAGCGGGTGGAGGTCCCGGAGGCGGAATGGATGTTCTGGGTGGTCTGCTCAGCAGCGTTTTAGGCGGTGGAGGCAGCAGCCAACCTTCCCGCAGCAGCGGTGGCGGCGGAAATGATATCCTGGGTAGCATTCTCGGATCTGTCCTCGGAGGCGGAGGCCAGCCAGCTTCACAATCCCGCAGTTCCAGCGGTGGTGGTATCGCCGGAGTGCTTGGCGGAATTTTAGGCGGTGGCGGCGGAGGCAACAATCAACCAGCCTCGGCTCCCGCACCTGCTCCAAGTGGCGGTGGCGGAATCGGCGATCTCCTGGGCGGGTTATTCGGCGGTCCACCTAAAGCGGAAGCTAAAGGCTCTGAACTTCTCGCCGGAATTCTCGGGGGTGCCCGGGCGGAACCGCAGGCCCCACCAAAGGAAGCGCATGACGAAGCGGAGATTCTGATTCGCGCCATGCTGAACGCAGCGAAGGCGGACGGGAAGATTGATGACGCCGAAAGACAGAAAATTCTCTCCCGTCTCGGTGATTTGGATCAGGAGGAGATCGATTTCATTCAGGAAGAACTCTCCAAGCCGCTCGATCTGGATACTTTTGTAAAAGACGTGCCCGACGAGATGGATCGTCAGGTTTATTCGTTCTCTCTGATGGCGGTGAAACTCGATACACAGAACGAGGCCCAGTATTTTGCCAATCTCGCCAGGGGACTGGGTATGGATGGCGACACTTGTAACGATATTCACGAGAAACTCGGTCAGCCGGAGATTTTCGCGTAAGTCATTGCTGTTGATTCGATTACTTAAAAACCCCGGTCGTTTTTGTGACGATCGGGGCATTTTTTTTAATAAAACCTCCAAAAAAGTGACATTTTTTCCCCACTCGCCCGTCTATAGATATGAAGACAGAAGTCGATCCTGACCATCATCGGTCAGGTGAGGCAATAACAAGCGGTTCCTCCGGAGCGGGGTCATCCTTCAAAAGATGATCCCGCTCCACTCTTTTCAGCCAACGCCTTTTATAAAGCATTCACGGCTGAACATTTAAGCCGGTCGATGCAATGGCAGCATCCCATCGTTGCACAGGTCGCGTTCCCCCTGCATTCTTGAGGAATGATGCGCCCCCGCACTTTCAGATGGATCCTCCGACCCGGCGCGGTCGCAGGGTGCCTTCTGCTTTTCGGGATGATGCCATTGTCTGTGACAGCCCAACTTAAGACCGCTCTGGAAGTCCGCTCGTTAAGTGCTGAGGAGGCGGAAACATCCAAGCCGGTTGATCTCACTGCGGTGGTAACTTTTGCGGAGCCTCCGTCCACCATCTTCATTCAGGATGAAACTGCGGGAACGTTTTTCCGTTTGAACGGGGCAGCTGCTCCTCGACCGGGGGATGAAGTGCGCGTTCGAGGCGTGACTTTCCCCGGGCTCTATCTCGCCGGGATCGAATCAACAACTTTTGAGGTGCTGAGCCATCGGGGAGTGCCCGAGGCGATCCCGGCCACGTTTGATGATCTTGCCTCGGGTCGACTGCACTACCAACGGGTCGCCATCGAAGGGGTGGTGCGCACACTTTCACCGGAAGGCGAGGGAGCCAGCATTGCCCGGGTGGCTCTCGGTTCACGAGTGATCAAGGTCCGTGTGGAACAGGCCGTTCCCGATGACCATTCTCTGATCGATTCCTACGTCAAAGTCCCCGGATTGGCCGCGGGGGAAATCAATGACCGGCGTCAGCTTGTCCAACCTTATTTACGAATCAAGAAATGGTCGAATATCGAAGTGCTCAAGAAAGCACCTGCTATCGAAGAAACGCAAACGGTGTCGCCGGCCCAGCTCTTGACCTTTGATGCCGATGGCCAGGGCGGGCACCGGGTGATTGTTTCGGGAACTGTGCTCGCGGTTTTTCGCAACGGGGAGATTTTCCTGCGAAACGAAGATGCCTCAGTCTGTGTGGAAGTTCTCCGCCCCGACCCGACGCTCAAGCCGGGAGATTTCATCGAGGTGGCCGGGTTTCCCGCGATGGAACGCTTCAGCGCCAGTCTGGTGGATGCAACGATTCTGAACGTGGCAATCAATGACCTCGAACCGGAGCCAATGGAACTCGAGTTACCGGAGCTGATCAAGGGTGACAACGACGGCAATCTGGTATCGGTCACCGCCGGAGTTAGCGATTTCTACCGGGCCGAAGGCGGGCGGACGGTTCTGGTTTTGAATGACGATGGGAGGAACGTGCAGGCTGTGTTCAGGGGAATCCGGGATCCGATCGTGACCGGGTCAATGGTTCGGGTGACCGGCATTTGCGAAGTGATATCCGCAAGAGGATTGCAGTATCGTTCGCAGGCCGATTCGGTTTCGCTGCGGATTCGTTCCCCGCACGACATCGAGGTGCTGCGGGCTCCCAGCTGGTGGACGTCTCAACGGATGGCGACGGTGCTGATTGTGCTGATAGCCGGGATACTTCTGGCAGCATTGTGGATCACACTGCTCAGAAGGCAGGTGGGCAATCAAACCGAAGCGCTGCGGCAGCGGATCGAGAACGAAGCGGCTCTGGAAGAGCGTCAGCGGCTGGCGAGGGAATTCCACGACACACTGGAGCAGGATCTGGCTGGGCTTTCTCTGAGACTCGATGCCGCTACGGCCCGCGGGACGGATGATAAAATGCGGAATTTTCTCGAAGGTTCACGCAGCCTGGTGTCCCGCATTCAAACTGAAACCCGCAATCTGGTTTCCGATCTCCGGCATTCACCCGACCGCAACGCCAGTCTGGAGGAAGCACTTGATGAACTGGTCTCACGGCAGTCGAGCGATTCCGGACCGGTGGTAAAACTGAAGATCACTGAGTTGCCCCCCATGCCATCGCGGACAGTGCATCACTTAAAGATGATCGCGCAGGAAGCTCTCACCAACGCAATGAAACATGCAGAGGCGGGGGAGATTTTGATTGATGTTTCCGTGGATGACGACCATCTGGTCTTGAAAGTCATCGACGACGGCAAAGGTTTTGAACCGGAAGCGGAAACTCATGGCAAAGCCGGGCACTTCGGCTGCATGGGAATCAGAGAACGCTGCCGGAAGCTGGGCGCCCATGTCGCGTGGCATTCCGAACCGGCCAATGGATCGACCGTTGAGATCCAGCAGCCCTTCAATCCCTGAATATGGAATCCGAAACGCAGCTATCAATCATGCTGATCGACGATCATTTCGTGGTTCGCAGTGGCCTGGTCGCCTCGCTCGAACTGGAGGACGGAATCCGCGTCGTCGCAGAAGGAGAGAGCGGCGAAGAAGCCGTCGCGCTTTATTCGAAACATCAACCGCAAGTGGTGATGATGGACTTACAGCTTCCTGAGATGAACGGGATCGACGCGACCAAAGCACTGCGCGACCTCGACCCGGATGCCCGGGTCTTGATCTTTTCGACCTTCGCGAGGGATGACGAAGTTGAAGCGGCGCTGGAAGCCGGTGCGCTCGGGTATTTGCAGAAGTCCGCGACCCGCGACGAGATGCTTCATGCATTGCGAACGGTGGCAGGAGGGGAACGCTTCCTTCCGGCCGGCCTGGCTGAGCGATTGGCGGATTTGAAGATGGGACCTTCCGTTACGACCCGCGAGCGTGAGATCCTGGCCCTGGTCGCCCGGGGGCGCGCCAACAAAGAAATCGCCACAGAGCTCGGCATTGCGGATGACACCGTGAAGCGTCACGTCAGCAACATTCTGCAGAAGCTGGGCGTGTCAGACCGTGCCGAAGCCACCGCCGAAGCCATCCGGCGAGGAATTGTTCAACTGTAATCGCGCCACCCCGAAAGTGGTACGTCGGGAAACGTGCATTTGAGGACGGTTTCCTCATATAGTAGTGACGATGAGTTTTTGCTTCCCCCCATTTTACGAGTCAACCGTATCTGATCGACGAACCAACCCTGTCGGATCGATTCTCGCCCTGCTGGCCATTCTGACCGTTGCGACCTCCGCATTCGCTGCTGATCCAGCCCCCGTGGTGGAATATGATTTCGCTGACTCAAGGGAAAAAGGCCCACGCTCGCCGGAATATCCGGAACAGTCCGAAGACAACACGGCCAAGAAGATCGGAAGTAAGAAAGACGCGATCATCATTGAATCATCGGATGAGGTGACCTTTACCAAAGGCGACTCCATCACGATGGAGGCCTGGGTGAAAATCAATTCATTGTCGGCGGGGCACATGCCCTACCTCATCGGGAAAGGTCGGCACGACAATGGAATGGATCAGAACTACGCGATGCGCCTCAAGGCAGATGAAAGCGGTATCCGCCTGGGATTTCTCTTCTCCGGGCAAGGCGACTCCAACGATTCAGACTCCACGCCAAAACTTACCTGGCACCGGTGGTGGAGCGCTTTGACCTTGCCTGACGGCGAATGGCATCACGTCGCGGTGGTTTACACTTTCGGAAAAGCCGACAGCCTGCGCGCCTACATCGATGGCCGCCGGACAAAAGGGGTTTGGGACATGGGTGGCAAAACGAATCGTGCCCCGGTCTCGAACGACGCTGACCTGGTGATAGGTACCGGTTACCAGCGCGGTGGCTCCCAGACTTTTAACGGCTGGATGGACGATGTGCGGATCTATCGCGAAGCGCTTTCTGAAGAAGAATTACTGAGTCGCTTCACGTTTGTTCCGCCGCCACCGGCGATTACTAAAGAGATGCTGAAGCCCGGAAAGATTCTGGTGCAAATCAGTGAGAAGGGAGTTCCCGCGTCGAATGCCTGGCCAATCTACCCTGAAGCAACAGAGTCTTATGAAGCTGAAGCGTTTGGCTTCTCTGACTGGCCGCAGAAATACATCTCGACCGGAGTTCGGGCCGACCGGGCGAATCCGGCTCACTTTCGGGCATCCGCACTGGTTGATCTGCCAAAAGGAAAGCACCGGCTCTTGCTGCGGGGACGCGGGGCGGCGCGTCTCATCATCGATGGAAAGAAAGTGGTGGAAACACCCTTCCCATCGGGTGACACCGGTGGTCATGGAGTATTGGCCTCGCAAGACAAGTATCTCGATCTGGGGCCTGACTTCCGGTTCGCTCCTCCCGGAAACCGTGAGAAGTGGGTCGAGTTTGAATCACCCGGTGGGGAACAGTTTGTGATCCTGGAAACCATCATCGGCGGGGTAGCCGGAAGCAACCGGAGACGGCCGGAGTTCGGTGAAACGGTCGCGGCTATTTCTCTGGAGGGAACTGAGTCGTGGCAGCTGCTGACTCCGACGAAACAAACGATCTCCTACACGGATGAAGGCTGGGCAACCTACGAAGCAAAGCAGAACAAGTGGCTGGCAGAAACGAACCGGAAGAGCCGGGCGGACAAACGCGCCGAGCAGTCCGAATACTGGACGATGCGACGTGAAGCAGCAGCGAAGTGGCTCAAATCAGCAGAGCCGGTTCCCGTGCCTGAGTTGCCGAAGGGTATGCCGGCCCTCAACCCGATCGATCATTTCATCGGGGCCCAGATTGTGAAGGTGGCGGCAGAATCCAAACCGACCGAAAAGGGTGGAGTGGATTATTTCAAGGAAGTGCAGCCGTTGTTGGAAGCCAAATGTTATGACTGTCACAAGGGGAGTAAGATCAAAGGCGGCTTGCGCCTCGACACTCGCGAAGCGGCGGTCAAGGGAGGCAAATCCGACGGACCTGCAATCACCGGCGGGAACGTTGACGACAGCGCATTGATTTGGCGAATTCGTCACGATGCAGGAGAAGACATCATGCCGCCTAAAGGGGATCCACTGACAGAAGATGAGATCGCATTGCTCGAGAAGTGGGTGGAACAGGGCGCAATCTGGCCACAGTTCGATGTCGAAGATTTTAATCCCACTCCGCAGTCTGAAGATCTGGTCTTTCTCCGCCGGCTGGCCATCGACACCGTGGGAGTTCCGCCCACAGAGGAAGAAATCGCTGATTACCTGGCAACACCGGAAGCCGACCGTCGCGCCGCGGCCATTGATCGTTTCCTGGCTGATGATCGCTGGGCTGATAACTGGATGGGCTACTGGCAGGATGTGTTGGCGGAGAATCCAAACATTATCAACCCCACGCTGAATAACACCGGGCCGTTTCGCTGGTGGATTCACGAATCCCTGCTCGACAACAAGCCGCTCGATCTCTTCGTGACCGAGTTGGTCCGGATGGAAGGCAGCGAACGATTCGGCGGCCCCCGTGGGTTCGGCACCGCTTCCAACAACGATGTCCCGATGGCCGCCAAGGGAATCATCATCAGTTCCGCTTTCCTCGGAGTACAGATGAAGTGTGCGCGCTGTCACGATGCACCGGCACACGAATGGATGCAGGAAGACCTCTTCCAGCTGGCTGCGATGCTCGGAGAGAAGTCGATCAAATTACCGATGAGCAGCAGTGTCCCGATGGACAAGCTCCACGAGCGGGCGCGCAAGCCTTTGATTCAAGTCACGCTGAAGCCGGGAACAAGCGTAGCCCCCGGTTGGCCGTTTGCGGATTTTGTGGACGGCGCCCGGGGAACCGAGCTGGCCCAAAATCCTGACAGCAAGCGGGATCAGTTGGCGGCACTCGTGACTGCGCCGGAGAATGAGCGCTTTGCCCAGGTGATGGTGAACCGGATTTGGCAGCGCTTCATGGGGCGTGGAATCGTGGCAACGGTTCAAGACTGGGAAAAGGAAGCAGCCTCTCATCCCGGGTTATTGAAATGGCTCGGACGCGAGTTGGTCGCCAGCGGCTACGACACCAAAGCGATCGCCCGGCTGATTTTCAGCTCGCACGCCTACCAGCGCGCCACAGATCCCCGACTGCAAAATCCAAGCCCACTTTACATCGCGCCGTCGCCACGACGGTTGCAGGCGGAGCAGGTGGTGGACTCACTCTTCAGTGCTACGGGCACTCCTTTCGACCTGGAGGAAGTCAGTCTCGACATCGACAGTGTGCGGGTAATGAACAACTCGATCACACTTGGCAAACCGCGTCGCGCCTGGATGTTGGCCTCGAGTTCGAACGAACGCGATCGCCCCAGTTTATCTCTGCCGCGTATTTCCGCAGTCACCGGCATCATGCGGACCTTCGGCTGGCGCGGGGCCCGTCAGGATCCTCAGAGTGTTCGTGACACCGATGAAAACGTGCTGCAGCCGGCAAACCTCGCCAATGGAACGATGGGAGTTTGGTTGACTCGTCTCAGCGAAGATCACGCAATCACCGCCATGGTTCAGGAAGATCAATCTGTCGAAACGCTGGTCGACCGTCTCTACCTCAGGTTGCTGACTCGCAAACCTTCGGCCGCAGAGAAAGATCGCTATGTGAAGTATCTCTCCGAAGGATACGACACCCGGGTGATTCCGGAGAAAGACCGCAAAGTCGAAAAGACAGGCAAACGGGAACCTGAACGTTTCGTGAGTTGGTCGAATCACCTGGATGGAGCGGCGAACACTTTGGCTACGCAAAAAGAAGCCGCTGCCCGTGCCGGCGCCGCACCGACCAACGCCCTCCAGGACGATTGGCGTCTTCGAATGGAAGATGTGCTCTGGGCTATGTTGAACGCCCCTGAGTGGATCTACACCCCGTAATAATAACTCCCCCTACCCTTTCTAAATCCAAACTTCATCGCCCCCCACGTTATGAATAACCGACGAAACTTCCTCAAAAACTCCGCGCTGTTCGCAGCCGGTGCTTCCGCCTCCCCTGTACTTTCCGCAGCTTCAACTCCGTCGATTCCGATGGGCAAAGCTGAGCATTGTATCTTTATCTGGCTGGGTGGTGGCATGGCTCAAATCGATACCTTCGATCCCAAACGCAAAGGAGATTCCAAAGCCAACCCGAAGAAATCGGGTTCTGAGTATGAGCGGATCGACACGGCTGTTCCCGGTGTTCAGTTCTGTGAGCACCTCCCCAAACTCGGCGCGTTGGCTGAGCAACTCACCGTGGTACGCACTGTCAATCATGACGCGATCGATGAACATGCTTTTGCAACCAACCTTGTCCACACCGGGCGCAAAACCACCGGGTCAATCACCTATCCTTCGATCGGATCGATCATTGCCGCGCAGCGCGGAGCCGTAAATCCCGAAGTGCCGCCGTATATGCTCATTGGCTATCCCAATGTGAGCCGCGGCCCGGGTTTTCTCGGGGCAAAAGGAAACTTCGTCTACCTGACCGACACCGAAACCGGTCCCGCCGGGTTTACCCGTCCTGCGGATGTAAATGCTGATCGCGCAGCTCGTCGCAAAGCCCTGTTGGATCCGTTGATGAACCGCGTTCCAGAGGAATCACTCGTATCCCGCTATCGCGACGCCCAGGCAGAGGCTCTGCGACTGGCCGGCCCTGACTTCATGCGGCACTTTGATCTGTCGAATGAATCCGCCGCGCTTCGAAACGAATACGGTGGTGAATTTGGTCAGCGTTGTCTTCTCGCCCGTCGACTGGTGGAAAGCGGTGTGCGCTTTACTGAAGTAAGCCACAACCTCAACTTCATGAACGGCACCGGATGGGACACTCACAACGAAGGTCAGGCGAATCAGCACCTTCTCATTCAGGAACTTGATGTGGCCATGTCCGCTCTTATTCGTGATCTCGACAAGAAAGGACTCCTCGACAAGACCCTCATCGCGATCGGCACAGAGTTCGGACGCCCCGCCGGGTATGACGGCCGCGGCGGCCGCGGTCACCAGGGCAGTTGCTTCAGCCTTGTCCTGGCCGGTGGCGGCCTGAAACATCAGGGTGCTTATGGAGTGACTGATGAGCTCAGCAAGAAGATCGTGGAGAATCCTGTCCCGCTGGCAGATTTCCACGCGACGATTCACGCCACCATGGGGATCGATCCTTCACATGAACTCACCGCCGGTGCGCGCCCGGTGCCGATCACAGACGGCGGGAAACCGATTGCCGCACTGTTCGGGTAAGCGACAGAAGATCCCGACCGCCGGCATCGTGGCAGAGTGACTCTCAGTCACTCTGCGGCACTTCCGATAAACTCCTGCCATTCCGGGTGATTGAGGATGACACTCAGAATGTCATCGAGCACTTTAATTGGCTGTTGGTTCGCGTTGATGTTGGAGCGGATGTTTCCGTAGAATTCCAGCAGTTCCCGGGTTTCATCCTCGTAGGTTTGAATCCGGTTGCGGATGACATCTTCATTTGCGTCATCGAGGCGCCCCTGTTTGAGCGCACGTTTCCGAATTCGGGTGATCAATTCATCCCGGTCCGGGCATGAGAGATGAAAAATCTGGAGAACCTCGACGTGTTGTTCGAGCAGCTTTGCCTGCTGCAGGCTCCGGGGAATTCCATCGAGGATCAGGATATCAATATCCGGCTTAAATTGCGCCGATCCGATACGGGCGTCGATTTGGGACCTGAAAAACCGCACCGTCAGCTCGTCGGGGACCAGCTCACCCTTGCTGGAGTATTTGATGAACTCCTGCCCAATCTCCGTCCGCGTATCAAGTTGGCGGAAAGCATCCCCCGTTGAAAAGTGATGGAATCGTGGGATTGCTCCCAGAATTGCCCCCTGAGTTCCCTTGCCACAACCGGGTGCGCCAACAAAAATGAAAGACTTGAATCGGTCGGGACGTTCACTACTCATCACTTGGGTTTCTTTGGTTAAGATATGTTAAAAAATTCTGCTACCCGTATGGCAACAGGACGCGTACGTTACCCAGGAACACGATTAGCGCCAACTTCTACCTTCTTATATGGATTTACTCCTCATCATCCTTATCGTCTCCGGAATCTTCTGGCTGATCGCGGCACTTTTCTCACCCAGGACAGGATTCAGCCCCTTTCTCGCCGCACGGTATTTGAAGCCCAAACGAACCTTCGTTTCGGTGATTACTGTGATTTCGGTGGCCGGCGTTGCCATCGGAGTGTGCCTGCTCACCGTCGTGATGGCGGTTTTTACCGGTTTCGGGGAACGAATGAAGGAAGTCATTCTGGGATTCGAGCCTCACATGGTGGTCGATTCCCAGGGAATCCTTCCGGATTGGCAGGAACCTTATTTGAAGATCAAAGAAACCGAGGGGATCTCTTCAGTGACTCCATATGTCAGGGGCCAGGTGATTATGGACTTCCAGGGATTGCGGAGTGCGCCGCTGGTTCGCGGAATTCTGCCACCGGAAGGCAGTGAACTGGAACTCATGACTTCGAAAATCTTCAAGCCGGGGCCGGACGAAGATTTCTTGCACGATGGCGGGGAATTCAACATCGACATCGACACTGCGGTCGTCGGTGACGGTATTGCCAAGGGACAGGGAATCCAGGTGGGCGATGTCATCACCGTCTATTCCCCGAAAGACATGCAGGACATGATGGTGGTGTTCGAAGAAGCCAGCAAGGCTGAGACCGAAGAAGAACGGCAGAAAAAGCTCGATGAAATCCGCGAAGTCACATTGCCGCAGGAACTCATCGTCACCGGGATTTTTGACTCCGGACATCACGAGTTCGATAACAATGTCATCTTCACCCATATCGAGACAGCGCAGACCCTTTACAATTTCGATCTCGACACCGTCCACGGGCTGGCGATCCGGACCACCGACGCTTTTCAGGTGGGCAAATACGAAAATATCGTCGCGAAGATGTTCGGCGGAACGCCGGCAGACTCGGAAAGGCGTCCCTCCCGAGTCTGGTTAAAGTGGAAGACGCTCTCAATGGCGTTCCTCATTCTGGTTTGCCTGATTCTCCTGCCGATGGCGTGGAAGTTTAAGAACAAAGGTTTCTGGACCGGATTCGGAATCAGCTTTGTGGCGATTTTTATTATCGGTTTTATCAACATCCTCGGCCCGGCCGATATCCGGGTGGAAGGAAGTGATTTACGGGTGTTGTCATGGACGGAGATGCACAAAGGAATCTTTGATGCCATCGCCATGGAACGACAGATGATGTATCTGATCCTCTTCGTCATCATGATCGTTGGCGCGTTCTGTACCATGAATACAATGATCACCGTGACCGTTCAGAAGCGCGGGGAAATCGGGTTGATCAAAGCCCTTGGCGCACGGGAGACCCAGATCGCCTCCATCTTCCTCTTCCAGGGATTGCTGGTGGGTATTATCGGTGTCGGAGTCGGCTTTGGTCTCGCCCAGCTCATTATCCGCTATCGGAATGAAATGGGCGCCTGGCTGGGTGAACGATTCGGCGTGGAATTCTTCAACGAACAAATCTACGGCGTCAGTGGCGGGCTCCCCGCTCAACAATCCCTGGCCGATGCCCTGACGATCTGCGGTGGCTCCATGATTGTCTGTACCGTGGCGGCACTCATTCCCGCCATGATGGCTGCGCTGGAAGAACCCGCCAAAGCCTTGCGCAGTGACTGATTTACGTCGACATTGGTGGTCCGCGCCGTCTAACGAGGCGTATCGGATTTCTAAATGGAATTTTTTATCGCCAGCGACGGGAAGAAACTCGGCCCTTACTCAATCTACCGCGTTACGGAACTTCTCCGTGACAAGGAGTTGAAGCCCACCGATCTGGGCTGGACCAAAGATCAGGAAAAATGGCTTCCGCTCGAGGAAATCCCTGCCATCGAGCCCGTCATCCGGCAGATGCGCAAGGCCGCGCGCGAGGCAGAGCTTGGTCCTGACCTGACCCTGAAAGATCTCAAAAGCCAGGCCAAGGCAGCTAAAACCAAAAAAGGAACCGTTCGTGTGGGGTCTGAAGTGCAACCTTTTGCACGCTTCTGGGCCCGCTGGATGGACTACATGATCGTATTTTCCGCGATCTACCTCTATGCGGAGACTCCCCCCATGCCGGAAGCCGTTGCATTCTCTGAGATCTTCTCCAAACAGATGGAGTGGGCACAAAGCGAGGCCGGTCAGAAATTAATGCAGATGGTCCTGATTGGACTCTTCACCTGGCAACTGGTTGAAGGCATCCTGATCTGGCTATTTGCAACAACCCCCGGAAAAGCACTCTTCGGAATCCGTGTGACCCAGGAGGATGGCTCAAAACTTCCGATCTTGAAATCAATGGGACGTTCGTTCTATGTTTTCACGGCAGGTTTCGGCATGGGTGTTGGAATCCTGCCATATATCGGTATGACCTTTGGATTTTTCCGGCTCATGTCCACCGGGAAAACCCCGTGGGATCAGCACCTCAAACTTAAAACTCACCACGCCCCTATGGGGTTTGTCAGGATTCTGGTGGCCATCGCCGCGTTTATCGCATTAATGATGGCACTGCAGGCCCTCAAATTTTCATGAATCGCCACTGCGCTCTCGTTTTACATGCTCACGTGCCCTGGGTTAGACACCCGGAGTCTCCCCGCTGTCTGGAAGAAGACTGGCTCTTCGAAGCTATCCTCGAAGCCTACCTTCCACTTCTCGAAGTGATGCATCGCCTCCGCCAGGAGGAAGTCCCGTGGAAACTGACGCTCAATCTGTCTCCTACTCTGCTCTCCATGTTGAGAGATCCCATGATGAAAGAGCGGGCGTCGAACTACCTGGACCGCACCGCAAAACTCGCCAACAGCGAGGTGGAGCGCAGCTCCGACTCAGGATATCGCCGGGTGGCCCAATGGTACGGTCAGCGACTTCACCATTTACAGTGTCTCTTTGAAGATGAATGGGACCGCGATCTGATCTCCGCGTTTAAAGACCTGCAGGACAGCGGTCACCTCGAAATTACCGCGTGCGGAGCGACCCATGGCCTTCTCCCCTTGCTGATGAAGATGCCGGAGGCTGCTCACGCGCAGATCAAAGCCGGCGTAGAAACCTATGAGCGTTGCTTCGGTCGAAAACCCCGCGGTTTCTGGCTTCCTGAGTGTGCGTTTGCACCGGCACTCGCTCCGATGCTGAGAGAATTCGGCATCCAGTGGACCCTGGTCGAAGAACACGGTCTCACCTCCGCCCCGCACGCCAGCGACAAGTTCCCCTACGTTCCGGGAGAAACCGCAGAGGAGCTGGCTGTCTTTGCACGCGATATTGAGAGCTCGAAACAAGTGTGGAGTGCCCAGTCAGGTTATCCCGGCGATGCGCGTTACCGCGACTTCTTTCGGGACGTCGGTCTCGAAGCCCCGGCGGAAGCCCTCGAAGAATATCTTGAAGGATCCGACATTCGTCGATTCACCGGGCTGAAATTTCATCGTGTCACCGGCCAAACCGACGACAAACTGCTCTACGATCCACCGTTGGCAGGACGCGCCGCCGACGAACACGCCATCCACTTCGTCAGCAGCCGTGCCGCGCAATTGGCGGGGCTTTCGAACCGTGGAATCGAGAACCCGATTGTTGTCAGCGCCTTTGATGCCGAGTTATTCGGTCACTGGTGGTTTGAAGGGCCACAGTTTCTCGAAAAAGTTCTCCGCAACGCGGCTGACCGCAGTGATTTTGATTTTACAACGCCGGCCGCCTATCTGGCACACGGCGGGGCCACCCAGCTTCGGGCCGTCGAGCCCGTCTCATCCTCCTGGGGAGAAGGTGGCTACTTTGAAACGTGGCTGAGCGAGGAAAATGCGTGGATCTACCCTCATTTGCACCGCAGAGCCGAGCAGCTGGCCCGGTTGTTGAAAGTCTTGAAAGAAACACACGAATCTCTGCCTGAACCGATGGCGGATCACCGCATTCGATGTGTCAAACAAATGACCCGGGAGCTGATGCTCGCTCAGTCCAGTGACTGGGCATTCCTGATGCGCAACAACGCGGCGCGCCCCTACGCGAAAAAGCGGACCGAAGATCATTTCCAGAATTTCGACGACATCTGGCAGCTGTTCAGTGGAAAGCCCGGATCAGAACGCCTTGCTGAAATCGAAAAACAGAACCCGATCTTTGAAAATCTGAATTGGGATGCTTATCTTCCCGTTCTCTGATTCACTGATGGCTCAGGATTTTGTTTACTTCGATCTCGAAACGATGCGCTCCGCCAATGATGTTGGCGGATGGAGCAACAAGGCCGACATGGGTATGTCCATCGGCGTGACTTACAGCTCTGGAAAAGGCAAATACACCATCTACGACGAGAAAAACGTCAACGCGCTGATCAAAGAGCTTCTTGCTGCGGATCTCGTCATCGGGTTCAACCACATCTCGTTCGATTACGATGTTTTGCAGGGCTACACCGTGCTGAATCTCGCCGAACAGACCAGAAACCTCGACTTGATGATCGACCTCGAGAAAGAACTCGAGCATCGCCCCAAGTTGGACAAAGTGGCCGAAGCAACCCTTGGCGAAGGCAAGACCGCAGTCGGAACCGACGCCATCAAATGGTGGCAGGAAGGTAAGATCCTCGAGATTGCCGAATACTGCGCCTTTGATGTGAAGGTGACCAAGATGGTTCACGAATACGGCGCCCAAAACGGCTTCGTGAAATACGTGAACCGCTTCAACCAGCATCAGGACGTGCCCGTGCCGTGGACCATGCCTGAGGAATAATTCCCGCCGACTGAATTTCCTGCCGGACCGTCAATCACGTTTGCAAGAGCCGTTCTTGCGACACCGGTTGGCATTGAACGCTTTCGTAAGCCCCCGGCATGCCACCTGCCGGCGATGTAAGCTTACAAAAGCTACCATCGGGACAACAGGCCGTTTTGTAATGTTACAAAGCCACTTTTCACCACACCGGTCGCCTTTGTAATCTTACAAGACGACCCGTCAGGACAAATATCGCTTTTGTAAGCCTGCAAAGCCCCCCGTCGCGGCAACACCTCGCTTTGCAACGTTACAAAACGAGCTTTCACCCTGACGATCAACGGTGAAACGTGTATCGGGGCGTTCCACGATCCAACAGGGTTGATTCATCGATCAGACCCTGTTGACTCGTTTACTGCCATTTTTCGGAAAAGAACCCGGTGGCCACCACTTTCCCAGCAGCGAGATCGTCGGGCGGGGTTTCGATATTGAGCACCGCCCAATCGGGTAGTTTGGGGTTTTGCAGGGAATTGGTTTTGTCGTGACCTTCTCTGAAGGTGTGCCCGCTGTTGATCACAATATAGCGGCCCGGCGCAATCGGATTCGGATAAATCAGAACCGGGACATGAGTTTTGGGATCAAAAGTTTGTCCCCCGATTTTCAGCGTATCAGCAGTCCATTCGACAGGGATCTGTTCGATGACTTCCGCGATCAAAGGATTGGTTTCCGGCGTGCCCCAGAGAATCAGGTTCGATTCTGCGGCGTCCACGCTGGTGACGTTGGTTGGCGACTCCGTCTCGAACTCGCCCCGCATCAGTTCTGTCCAGCGGCGGGTGAAATGTTCGAGTTCAAAGGTAACCCAGTTTTCAATCAGCTCGTTGGAACCGCTGTCATCAGGCCCCACCACGAGAAACTGGCTCAAAAACGCGTCATCGATCGGCCCCTGAAGGTGGCGGGTCTTGGTTAAACCGTCGAATTCTCCCCAACCCCATTTTCCATCGCCGTTTTTAAATGCGGTGAGCGAGGTGACGGGGAATCCCGGAGATGTCGCACTGAGGGACTGATCATCGATTTTCAGAGTGTATCCCCCCACATCCATTTGCCCGGGGGCATTGATCCTGAAAGCCGTGATATTATCCGTCTCCACAGTGATGGTTTCCCCCGCCTCATCCCAGGTTGCGGTCGCCCGGCTGTTTTTCCAGTGAGCCTCAAGGCCGGTTGCGGTGAACCAATGCATTTTCCCGTATCGCAAAGTCGGCGTTTGCAGCTCGATCGTTTTCGGAAACGTGTCGCGACCGGTTTTCCAGGTTTCTTTTAACCACGCCCAGATCTCTTTCACGGAATCGTTATGATACTTGTGGCCCATACCGGGCCCGATGACGTGTTTCAGCTCGCCGCCTTCATCGGCGATGGCTTTGGCCATGAGATCGGCGGCCTGCTTTTGTTTGTCCTCTTCTCCGGAATAGGCCAGAAGCGGTCCGTTGAAGAGATTGTGAACGTAGTTGGGGACATCGTAGACTTTCCACAGGGTCTGCTCGTAATCGGGCGGGTAGGAATCGGAGGTCAGCTTGTTGTATTCCGCTGTTTCAGCAAATCCGGCTCCGGCATGAACGGCACAGAAGTGATCACGGTAATGAGCTCCAATGTGCCACGCACCGGCGCCCCCCATGGAGAATCCGGCCAGGGCGATTTTGTCGGGGTCGATGGGATACTCGGCTTTGACGGCTTCGATTACTTCCAGCACGTCGATTTCGCCGGCATGCTTAAAGCCCACGCAGTGACGTCCGAATGGATGAACAATGATGGCATCCTGCTGATCCCCCACCTTTCCACCCAGCGCCTGGGACTTTGAGAGGCACCGCTGGATGAAATGGAGGTCGGTGGTCTTATCCCCGCGGCCGTGAAGCCACACCAAAAGCGGAACCGGCTTGGAGAGATCAAGGTTTTCAGGGATTTCCAAGCCATAAGGCTGGACGGAGTCATCGATGCTCGACCAGTAACCTCTCACCAGCAGGCCGCGCTGTTCACGCCAGCTCGCGGTTGGTTTTTCTTTCACCCGCTCCTCAAATCTCGCGTCTGCAAGGTCCAGAAGCTGACCGGCGAGAGGAATGTTCTTTTCGGAATAGAATTCGTTGAACCGCATCGCCAGTTTCACGGCTTTCACAAAAACGGCGACATCTGCGTCGTGGGGTTCCCCGCTAATCTCCCACAACCGGTCCTCGTAATCAGAGAGCCGCCTTTCGATGGCGGTTTTCTGATCAGCGGGAAATTCAACATCGCTGACGGGAGGGAGCCGGCGTTCTATCTCTGCCAGCTGCTGGCTTTTTAATGATGAGGTGCTCCAGAGGAGCAGAAGCGAGAGGAGAAATGACGTTTTCAAACAGAGAAGAGGTGGGGCTTGGTTAAATCTTCTCGTCGGTAACCGGATCGATCCAGCCCACGACCTGTCCACCACGCAAGAGGCACTTATAATCGGTCGGGAACTTTCCGAAGATTGTGGAAACCTCGAAGTGAACCGTCACGGTGTCATAGGTGCCGGCCAATTGTCCGCCGATGCGCTCGCTGCCGTTCCACCGGAAGCTGGTGGCTTCCTCGATGCTGACGTCTTTGACTTTACCGCCGGCGATGCTGGCTTTGACAGGGCCGAATCGTGGATCACCGGTTTGATCCCACTTGCCTGAATTGGCCTGCAGGGAAGCGACTTTCTCCGGCGATGCCATGAGGGCTTTCTTGGCTTTTTCCCGCAACGCAGCGATCTGGGTGCGCTTGCTTTGCATAAACTGGGCGTAGCGGTTTGAGATCTGGTCTTTGAAGTCGGTTTTATCGACATCAATTTGGTTCCGCATCGCAGGATTTGCCGCGCTCGTGACATGAAGAGTGCTTCCCTGAAGGCTGGTCGGAACGACTTGAGTTCCGGGGACCGCGACGCTGGCCATCTTGTTACCATTAATGGTCATGGTGAACGCAAGGTTGTCTTTCAGCGTCACAAACCGGGGATAGGCATTGCGGGGCACGTTGTTCCAGTTGTCGACGATTTCGAGCAACGGCTTGACGTTCGGCATGGGGTATTTGGCTTCAACGAGCTTATCGATCTCGGATTTCGCCACGGCCGGTTTTGGAGCCTCTTTGGGAGTTGTCTTGGCGACTTGGGGGGTCGGAGCTGCCTTAGGTGCCTCTTTCTTAGGGGTTACCGGCGGCTTTTCGGCCTGTTCTTTCACAAGTTTGTCCTTATCATCGTTGATTGTGCCATCAACTTTTCCCGCGATTTTATCGACAATGGGTCCGATGTAAGGTTTGAGGTGGGGATCGTAAAAATAGTACCCGGCGGCTCCCAGACCGCCCACAATAAGGATAAAGAGGAAAAATTTCTTCATAAGACCGATTCTGAGTTAAGCGTGAACCTGTTTTAATTTCAAGCAATTGCAACGAAGGGCGCTGAATATGCTGACATTAACATGGTGATAACAATCTTGCATTCGCTCTCATTCCTGCGACGCTGGGGGACTTACTTTATTTGGAAACCTTAATCTTTTAAGGGCACGACGGGAATTTCTTATCCGGATACAAAACGTGCCTGTTTCCCATTTCCCTTTTCGCCTAAAATATTTGTAATGACTTCCCAAGAACAAACTGCAGCAGAATTAAAAGCCGCCAAGCGGGCAGAAATCGCCGCCTGGAAAAAGATCGTCGCTCCTTACGAAGTGTCGAATCCCAAGATGGCTGTTTGGCAGATCATTAACTCGATGGGTGCTCTCATTGGCTTGTGGGTGCTGATGTATTTCACCGTTCAAACTTCCTGGTTGCTGACTATCCCGCTCGCAGTCATCGCCGGCGGTCTTGTTGTAAGAACTTTCATCATTTTCCACGACTGTGGACACGGATCGTTTTTCAAATCGAAACGGATCAATAATATTGTCGGCTATTGGGCCGGCGTTCTGACGCTGACTTCCTACAAGCACTGGCGCTGGGAGCACGCTCAGCATCACGCATCGTCCGGTGACCTGGATCGTCCGAGTCTCGGTGAGGTTTGGACCATGACGGTCGAAGAATATGTCTCGTCGCCCTGGTTTATCCGCGCCACCTACCGTGTGTTCCGCAATCCGTTTGTGTTGTTCGGTATTATCCCGGTATTCCTTTTCGGAGTTCGCGAGCGTTTCTGGACAAAGGGAGCCAAGCGCCCCGAGATCATGAGCATTCTGCTGACCAACCTGGGGATCGCGGCTGCGGTAACCGGTCTGATTTTCGCCTTTGGTTTCTGGAATTACTTTTTCATTCACCTGACGGTAACAGCAGTGGCTGCAACAGCCGGTGTCTGGCTGTTCTATGTTCAGCATCAGTTCGAAGACGCCTACTTTGAGCGCCACGAGCACTGGGATTACACATCAGCCGCGTTGAAAGGCAGCTCATTCTACAAACTGCCTAAAATCCTTCAGTGGTTCACAGGAAACATCGGATTTCATCACGTGCACCATCTCAGCTCGAAGATCCCGAATTACAACCTCGAGGCCTGCCACAATTCTCACGAGCTGTTCCGCTCGGTGAAGCCGCTCACGTTTTTCAAGAGCCTGAAGTCTGCCTCCTATCGCCTGTGGGATGAGAAGGAAGGTGAACTTGTCGGATTTAAGCGCGTTCGCGAATACCGCCGCGAGGTGAAGGAAGAATCGATCCTGGAAGCCATGGCTCACAAGCTGGAAGATGCGACCAAGCCAATCGTTCCAGTGGCGCCTTCAAGGGGCTGATACACCTGTCGCCACAGACTCTTATTTCATGAAAACCTGAGCCTAAGCGGTTCAGGTTTTTTTGTGCCCGGTCGTCGCCTTCCGAGAGGCAAATTTGCCGGAAATTTTTATTTAAGTTCCCGTAATACTCACAAGTCATTGCTGGACTTGGAATTGATGATGCTGACAAACTAACAAATGTACCTCTGTGACGAAAAAAGTGCCGAATTTAATTGGAAAGGCACCAGATATGGTGTTTAATTTTACCAAGACCACAACATATTGTGGTTTCCAACAGGTTCTCATACTGTTCCTCACCGCTTTTTGGACAAGTTATTCACATTTTAAAGGTATCACCTGCCCTAAACGCCAACAGAATTAATTAACCAATCCTAATTACATGGAAAAATCCTTCACTATTGGAAACCGGACATTCGTCCTCGATCAGGACAAAGCAGAGGAAGCGTTTGCTGCTAAGCGAATAATTAACGGGCGGAAGAGCGAGACGTTCAATTTACTGCCGCTTAAGTATCAGTGGGCGTACGATCTCTACCGGACAATGAAGAACAATCATTGGGAGCCGGAAGATATCCAGATGCAGAAGGATATCGAACAGTGGCAGGGCAGTGAACTCACAGAATCAGATCGCTGGATCATTCGTATGGGTATCGGCTACTTTTCAGCCGCAGAGGGAATCGTCGGGGACAATATTCTTCACGTGGTTCGTGAGCTTGTAACGGCGCCGGAATTGAAGCTCGTGCTTGGACGTCATGCGCATGAGGAAAATATTCACGCGGATAGCCTCCTTTATATGGTGAGCAGCCTGGGAATTAATCCCCATGAATGCGAAGCGATGTTCGAACAAATTCCGACAATCGTTAAGAAGAACGAATTTGTCACCCGAACGTCACATGACCTCCGCCGCGATTTGGATACAACCGATCCGGTGAACAAGAAGAAGCTCGCCCGGAATATCTTTGTGTTTGGTCAATGCATGGAAGGCACTCAATTCTACGGACTTTTCGGCATGATTTTGAGTCTCTATCGCCAGAATAAGTTCCCAGGGATTGGTCAAATGTTCCGCTACACTTTGCGGGATGAGTCCAACCACATCGAGGTGTTCCGTAACCTCTTCATGGATCTCATTGGTGAGAACATGGAAATCTGGACTGATGATTTCAAACAGGAGCTGGTTGAGACCATGAAAGAAGCCGTAGCTCTGGAGAAAGAGTTTATTAAAGACTGCCTCCCGGTAAGCTCCGTGGGTCTCAGCGTTGAAGAATTCTGCAAATATATCGATTTCATCGCCGATCGCCGTCTTGAGGGTGTCGGATTGAATCCACTGAATCCCGGAGTTCAGAATCCTTTCCCATGGCTGGCAGAGACCATGGATATCAAGAAAGAAGCCAATTTCTTCGAGCAAACTGTTACCGAATACCAAAAGGCGTCTGCATTGACCACCGCAGACGATGACGACCTTTAGGTCTAACTCAACCGAATGGGGCCGGATTTATTCCGGCCCCGTATTTTTGAACGGCCCTGACCAACCTCCTTCTATCTCCAACACACCAAAAGCTTTACATGATTACCCGCGAATTTATTGAACAAGATATGCAATTGCAGCGCTTTGCTGCAACACCACAAGAGATGAAACCCCGTTTTAACTGGGGTGAAGTCGCTGAGATCGCAGAAACGGACGATGCTACCCGCTTGTATGTCCAAGTTGGAGAAGAACGCCAGGATTTCAATCCAGCGGAGATCGCGGACACCATTGGGAGTGCCGTCACTGACCTGGCATTATCCAGAAATGAAGAAGATATTTTCAGCGACTCAAACCGCCGACTGGTTGCTTCAATCTCCCAGTCAGTTACGTCCGAGCTTTTAGCTCGTTTGGGAGACGAAGATGGTGATGGTGTGTTTTCGGCGAGTGAGATCAGCCAAATCATTGAGCGGGCATTGATTCGCCATAATTCACATGATGTTGCGAAGAGTCTGATGATTCGTCGCAAATCGGTCGGCTCGCGGAAACCGGGGATTGAAGTTCACCACACCCCCGCTGACACAAATGCAAATGGCAAACCACTTTGCAAAGTTATTCGCCGGAGCGGTGAAGTCGTTGCGTGGAATCCCAATAAAATCGAGATTGCTGTGCGCAGTGCATTCCTTTCTCTGGGAATGGACTCCTCTCCTGCCAAAGAAGTATCCAAGCAACTAACAATCTCTATTTCCAAGAGTGGTCATGAGTACCTTCGGATCGAGGATTTACAGGACCGGGTGCAGGAGACGTTGATGAAGATGGGGCACTTCAAAGTGGCTGAAGCCTACATTTTGTACCGCGCACACCGTGCCGCTCAGCGCATCCAGGAGCAGCACGACACTCAGGAGCAGAGTGATGATGCGCAGGATTCAATGATTGTGGTAAAGCGCGCTGATGGTTCCAGCGATCTTTGGGACGGCCTCGATCTTAAGAAGCGGATTGAGTTCGCCATGATTGGTCTTGAACTGTGTCTTACCAGCGAAGACATCGAGCATGAGCTCAGACGGGCATTTTTCTCTGAGATGACCGAACAGGATCTGAAGAAAACCATCATTCTAAATGCAAAAAGCCTGATTGAGAAAGATGCTGATTTCGCAAAATTCGCCGGCCGAATTTTGCTAACCTTCATTTACGAAGAAGTTCTTGGCTGGTCGATCGTTCGGGACGGTGTAGGCCAACTTGGTATGTTTCACCGCCGGGCTTTCAAAGCTAATCTGGTTCGAGGAACGCAGATTGATCGCATCAGCCCCCGCTTGCTTGACTATAATCTCGACAAACTTGCTGAAGCTATTGATCCAACCGCTGACCTCGATTTTGACTACCTCGGAATTCAGACGCTATACGATCGCTATTTAATCATTGATAAAACAGGCTCAAAACATCAGCGCATTGAAACCCCTCAGTTGTTTTGGATGCGTGTTTCGATGGGACTTTTCATTGATGAACAAGACAACGCTGAAGACAAAATTGTAGATCTCTACCGACTCTACAGCAGCCGTCGCTTTTGCTCATCAACCCCGACATTGTTCAATTCGGGAACACTCCACAGCCAGCTTTCGTCCTGCTACCTCTACAAAGTAGATGACTCCATCGAGTCGATCATGCAGCGTGGCATTGCCGAAAATGCCTATCTCTCCAAATGGGCAGGTGGATTGGGTGGTTCCTGGACATCAGTTCGCGGAACCGGTGGATATATTCAGGGAACCAATGGTGAGAGTCAGGGTGTGATTCCATTTCTCAAGCTTCACAACGACCAACTCGTAGCCGTGAATCAGGGCGGAAAACGCCGCGGGTCTGGGTGTGCCTACCTTGAAACCTGGCATAATGACATCACTGACTTTTTAGAACTCCGGAAAAATACCGGTGATGAGCGTCGCCGGACTCATGACATGAATACGGCGAACTGGATTCCCGATCTGTTCATGAAGCGGATGGAGGCTCGGGAAAACTGGACGCTATTCCGGGCGAATGAAGTACCAGATCTCCATGACCTGTATGGCAAAGCATTTGAAGAACGTTACGTCGAGTATGAAGCGAAAGCTGAGTCAGGCAAAATATTCGGGCGCTCGATTCCGGCGATTGACCTCTGGAAATCGATGCTCCGCATGTTGTTCGAAACTGGTCATCCATGGATCACCTTTAAGGATCCGTGCAATGTTCGAAGCCCTCAGGATCATGCAGGTGTTATTCACAGCTCAAACCTCTGCACAGAGATTACACTGAATACTTCTGCTGATGAAACTGCTGTTTGTAACCTTGGGTCGGTTGTTCTGGATTCACACCTGAAAGACGATGGCCAACTCGATTTGGAGAAGTTGCGTGAAACTATTCAAGTTGCCATTCGCGCGCTTGATAACGTAATCGACATCAATTTCTATCCTACGGAGGCAGCAAAGAATGCAAATTCCCGTCATCGTCCAATTGGCCTGGGTGTGATGGGGCTCCAAAATGCGCTTTTCATGCGTAACACTGCATTTCAGAGTGAAGAAGCGGTGGAGTTCAATGATGAGTTTATGGAAGCGATCGCTTATTTCGCTTACGAAGCCTCAAGTGATTTGGCAGCAGAACGTGGAAGCTACTCGACCTTTGAGGGTTCTAAATGGAGTCGTGGCCTTCTCCCCCCGGATACTCTCGACATGCTTGAAGCTGAGCGAGGTCAGGCAATCGAAGTGCCTCGGACTAACCGCCTCGATTGGGATTCTCTTCGCGAGAAAATCAAGAGTCAGGGCATGCGGAATTCCAACGTATTAGCCATCGCTCCAACTGCGACAATCTCGAATATCATGGGTTCAACGCCATGTATCGAACCAACATTCAAAAACCTTTTCGTAAAAGGTAACTTGTCCGGGGACTTCATCGTTCTGAATCAGTTCCTAGTTCGGGACTTGAAGAAGCTCGGCCTATGGGGGCCTGAAATGGCCGATCGCCTGAAATACTACAACGGTGAACTCGAAGACATTGAAGAAATCCCGGCTGAATTGAAGATGAAATATGCGACAGCCTTCTCGATCAGCTATCAGTGGTTTATCGAAGCGGCAGGACGCCGACAAAAATGGATTGACCAAAGCCAATCCGTGAACCTCTTCCTGGCAAATCCGGACATGAAAACCCTTTCCCACATGTATCGGGATGCATGGCATAAAGGGTTGAAGACGACTTACTACTTACGCACATTGCAGGCCTCAAACATTGAGCAGGCCACGACCAATGTGAAGAAAGAAGTTCGCCATACCGGAGCAGCCGTAGAGGGGGAAAAGAAAGAATACACCGAAGCTGAAAAGCAGGCTTGTTCTATGGAAGCCCTCTTGAACGGAGAAGAATGTGAGGCGTGTCAGTAAATTTTGTTTGGTTTAATTGCTGACAAAGCCACTCAACGAAAAAAAGCGGGATCTCCGAATGGGGGTTCCGCTTTTTTCTTTGTCAGCTTGTTGGAGGACTGAGTATAAACGACAAAAAACTCAAAGTGTTTTGAGATACTCAGCTGTGGCTCTCGCGGATTCAGCCGATGACAAATTCGGGTCCTCTGGTGCGGATTGATGCACTGTAACAGGCCCATTGTATCCGATTTCCCTGAGCCCCGCGAAGACTTCACCGAATTGAATCCCACCAGTTTCCGGGATCTCAATGATATCAAATGTCACCGGTCCTGCGTGACGCGACTCCAGAGTGACAGCACCATTCGGCGAGAGCTTTTGATTTTGCAGGTAGACGTTCGCAATCCAGGGAGCGAGACGGGCGATAGTTCCACGGTCGTATTTCTGGCCACACTGCTCCAGGTTGGCTGCTTCGAATATGAGCCTGAAATTTGCACGGTTAATCAGGTCCAGACTATGGATAATCTCATCAACCGTCTCAAAGATCGACTGTACGTGACACTGATGGACCAACACTTTCCCGCGTTCAGCCGCTTCGTCGGCAGCCCGCTGAGCCGCGCCTATATCCGCTTCGGACTTCAGGGCAACACGTATCATTGGAGCGCCCAGAGTTTCTGCCAACTCCAGATACGGCGTAATGTTACGCAAACAATCCGGCCCCTGTTCGTTGTTATACACAATCGGAAAGTCTCCCGACACCATCGTCACACCAAGGTTTCGATCATCCAAAATCTTACGCGCAGCTTCCACCTCACTGGCTGAAGAATGAATACCAATTTGAGAGGCGCGCATGCAGATGGCATCGTAACCAGACTCAACGGCCAGGTCCGCGAGCTCGGGAAAAGTCAGCGTGGCTTCTTCTTTAGAAAGAAACCCCTCTGCAATGCGACAGGAAATTGAATAGGTCATGATATCTTGTTAAAACGATTACCCCTCCCGGCACTGGCAAGAACACCAACGAGAACCACACAACAGGTTCCGATCACAATCGTAAGAATCTTTTGAATAGGACTCTCGGCCAGCCCCCACGTTTCCGTCCACAGCTTCGTGTGGGAAATCGAAAGGTAAGCAATCACGAGCACCCCGATGATTACCCCCAGCACTGCTTGGGGATTTCCAGCACGCCTCGAAATCATTCCCAGCAAAAACAGCCCCAGCATCCCTCCGCTGAAAACGCCCTGCCAGATCCACCACGAATCAAGAATGCTCTTCTCTTTGATAAAAGCCAAAGCCGCAAAAGTCCCCACGACACCGATGACCAATGTCGTGGCGTAGAGCACTCGCATCGATTCTTTCTCTCCTGCCTGAGGGCGAAAGTACCGCTTGTGAATGTCATTGAAATACAAAGTCGCTGAGCTGTTCAAACTCGTATCCACACTGCTCATGGCGGCCGCGAAAATAGCAGCGATCAACAGACCCGCCAGACCGGACGGCATTTTCGTCACGATAAAATGCGGCAATACCTTATCGCCGACATCTGCAGAGCTCAGCGTCGCAGCCTTCGCGCTCACCGCTTCCGGGGTCACCGCAAGTCCGTCATCACTCAGCTGCATTTCCGCCACCTGCGCCTTCACCTCATTCAGTGTCGCCGCATCCGTTTTGTAGAGACTGGATAGCCCCACGCCCATGAAGAAAAAGAGCGCTGATACCACCGGGAAAAGCAACGCTCCCAGCCAGAGACTGAACCTCGCGTCTTTGTCGGATTTCGCGGCGATGTAACGCTGCACATACCCCTGATCAATCCCGAAGTTCCCCAGATTGATGAAGAACCCATACAACAACACAATCCAGAACGTCGGGTCAGGCCACACCACCGATTTCGGGTTCAAACTGAAACTTCCCAGACTGAATTTATCATCCGCTTTGGCCAACTCAAACAACTGACCCGCCCCCTCAGGCATGTTGGCAAAAATGAGATACACACAGTAAACGGCACCCGCCACCAGAACCACACTCTGGACAGCGTCCGTCCAGATCACCGCTTCGATTCCACCCAGCAACGTGTAGAGCGTCACGATCAAACCCGTCACCAGAATGATCGTCTTCACATCCCACCCGGTCAGCGGAGCCAGCGCAAGCGCCACCAGAAACAGGACCGTGCCGATTCGGACAATCTGCATCAGAAGATAACAGATCAGCGCAAACATCCGCGCCCACGGCCCGAACCGATCCTCAAGGTGAGAATACGCCGAGACAGAATCACTGCTTCGATAAAGCGGGATAAAATACTTCACCGCCACCATCGCAGCCAATGGAAGTGACAACCCAAACACCCATGAACTCCAGTTCCCGCCAAATGCCTTTCCCGTGTTTCCGAGAAAGCTGATGCTGCTCACAAACGTCCCGAAAATCGAAAGCCCCACTGCCCACCCCGGAAGCGAACGGCCAGCCGCCATGAACTCATCGGTCTTGCCACTCTTCCTGGCAAACCAACAGCCCAGCCCGAAGACCCCGCCCATATACAGCAGGAGAACAATCAGGTCAGGAGTCCGGAGCTGCGAATCCATCGACCTATTTCTCAATCAAACCCAAAGCATTCTCGCGCTGCTCCAGCGGAAGGGACACCGCCAAGCCACCCTGGCGATGACTCTCAAACACCCCGCAAACCATCTCCACCGTCCATGCTCCATCCCGGCCAGAGCAAAGCGGCTCCCGGTCTTTAGCATCCACCGCTGCGATCAGATCATTCACCGCCGCGATATGATTCTGCACCTCAGCAATCACCTCCGGCTGCGTTTCCTTTTCATTCACACCGGCAGACGTGATCGGTTGCCACGCATTCGGCTTCGTATTTGGCTGGAAAGGATTCCCCGGCAGAAAATGCGCCACCGGATTTCGATCCATCTGAATATTGATCAACCCCTTGCTGCCCACCAGCATCAGACCAAACCCCTGGCCACCCGTGTCATCATTCGCGATAGAATCAAACGTCGCAATCACACCGCTTTCCATTTCATAGCGGGCATGCACCTCATTGCCGGCCAGCGCGCCCAGCCCCTCAGATCCCTCCGCATCAACATCCGCCTTCGTCACCCGCTTCCCATCTTTCAGCATCACCGCCGAACACGTCTTCGGCGTTCCGCCAAAATACTGCACAATATTCAGCGTGTGCGTTCCCAGCACCCATAGATCCTCCGCACCACCCCGGCGATCCCCTTTCCCGCGCCCGCGGATCTCCAATAACTTCCCGAGTTTTCCCTCTTCGATGAAGCCATCGATCACCTGCAGCACTGGATGATACCGGTTCCGGTGAGCCACCGCGATCTTCGTCCCTGCCTTCTCAGCTGCGGCCAGCACCACATCACAATCCGCTGGAGTTTGCAGAAAAGGCTTTTCAATATAAATCCCGCGCGCCCCCGCTTCGATCGCCGCCAGGCACATCTCCTTGTGCTGATCCACATGACGCGGCGCAACGGAAACAAACTCCGGCTTCGTTTCCGCCAGCATCTTCCGGTAATCAGTAAACCCCAGCTCCTTACCGAGCTTCAGCTTCGCCAGTTCTTTGGGCAGTCCCTCAGCACTTCCGTCAGCCACACCGACGATTTCCGCTCCCGGAATCTTCTGCCACACTGTATCCAGGCCATGCCCGAAATTTCCCCTTCCGGTATGACCAATCACACCCACGCGACGAACCTTCCCCGGAGCGCCTAGAGCAATTCCAGAAGATAAGATCGCAGATCCAGCAATAAAATGACGTCGTTTCATGGCGTGACCATACGCTCAAAAACCCGAGTAAAGTCAAGACACGAAGCCAACTGATTTGCGACCCCGAATGAGGCCGCGCCTAGAAAGGCCCCTCCCGCTCCGGCCCCGGATCCATCGTAAAGACGCTCGCGTCAAAACACTGTTGGATCAGCAAACGAACCCTGTCTGATCGTTCCGGATCATTAAACCGGTTCTCAAACTCATCAGGGTCTTCGCGCAGATTGTAGTATTCCCCCTGCCCCGTTCCGTGATACACCACGATCTTTTCATCCCGAGTCCGCAGCATTGATCCGTAGGCATCCCCATGCGTCCACGAGTTGTAATACTCAGAGAAAACAAAGTCGCGTGAGAATTCGGGATCTGTCAGCGACTGTCCCTGCAGCCGGTTCGGCGGCGGCTCAATCCCTGCCACCTCCAGCATCGTCGGCGCAAGATCGATCAACTCGACAAGCCCGTTCCGTATTTCCCCGCCCTCAAACACACCCGGCAGGCGAAGCACCAACGGCACCCGCACCGCCTCGTCATAAAAATGCGGCCCCTTGAAGTAGATCCCATGATCCCCCAGCATCTCTCCGTGATCCGACATAAAAACCACCAGCGTGTTCTCAGCCTGCCCCGTCTCCTCAAGCGCCGCTAAAATTCTCCCCACTTCATGATCGATGTGTTCGCACATGGCATAATACGCCGCGCACACCTCCCTCCGATCCTGATCCGTCATTGCCCCCGTGTGAAACTCCCCCGGTGAATTGTGCGCCCACTCCGCATCCAGCTTTTGGAAACTCGGCTTATCATCCAGCTCGCCATCACGCATTTTGGGCAGAGGCATGTCAGCCGGATCATACTTCTCGAGAAACTCCGCCGGAGGATCAAACGGATGATGCGGGGCAAAACAATTGAATGTGAAGAACCACGGACGCTCGCGGTTCTCCCTGATGAAATCGATCGTCTCTTCAGCACACCATGTGGTCTGGTGATCCTCCGTCGGAATCCCGTTCTTCCAATACGCACTGCCGGATGGAGGTTGATTGTAAAGCTCATCCCACGTCAGTCCCTTTTTAGAAAGCCAGGCCGTGTAAGCATTCACATCCCCCCAATCCGGTTGCGGGTGATGGCTCCAGTGAAAGTCGTGGTAACCGTCATCGATCCGTTTCTCGATCTTCTGGTCCGAGCACGAAGCCAGATGAAGTTTCCCTGCCAACCCGCAGCGATACCCCGCATCCGCAAACATCTTCGGCAATAGAATCTCATCCGCCGGCATCTGTTGCCCGTTCTGGCGACAGCGCGTCGTCCGCGGGTAACGTCCCGTCAGAAAGCTGGCCCGGCTCGGAGTACACACCGGGCTTTGACAGAACGCATTCGAATACGCCACTCCTTCACCGATCAGCCGGTCAATATTCGGCGTATTGATTTTCGAATTCCCCAATGCCCGGATTGTATCATAGCGCTGCTGGTCTGTAGTGAGCCACAGGACATTGGTTCGGCGGGCAGGGAATTCAGGTGGCAACATGAGGCAATAATTGAGGTTCAGATTGTCCGAGACAACTCATTTATTAGGCTTCTTAAGACACACCGGATTACTTAAGAACCGCGAGAGACAATCCTCCGACACGTGCAGAAGGTCACTTCAAAACAGCGCACCCACTTCCGACACGTGCAGAAGGTCACTTCAAAACAGCGCCCCCCCTTCCGACACATGCAGAAGGTCACTTCAAAACAGGAAACCCACTTCCGACACCTGCAGAAGGTCATTTCAAAACAGCGCACCACCTTCCGACACGTGCAGAAGGTCACTTCAAAACAGCGCACCCACTTCCGACACGTGCAGAAGGTCACTTCAAAACAGCGCCCCCACTTCCGACACGTGCAGAAGGTCACTTCAAAACAGCGCCCCCACTTCCGACACCTGCAGAAGGCCATTTCAAAACAGGAAACCCAGCCTGGCCGACCAATCACCGTCGTACCCAGCCAAGCAAAATCGAACTTAAAGAGCCTTCCCCTCGTCGCCGCAAAACCGAGCGGTGGTGACGCGGGATGCGCGAGGATGCCGCCTGTATTTTTGCTGCGTGATCACTTTAGACGGTGGCATACCTCGTGAGGGACCTCACGTCAGTTGAAAATGATCGCTGAATCGTAAATACTCAACAATCCCGGTCAGGCTCAACATCACTTTACCCCCAGTGTTCTAATCTCGGTTTCTGCGAGTTTCATACAAAGTAACAAATAATATCTTTGGCGAGTTACCTTTTTTGTTTCAACTATCAATTGATCACCCGTCAGGCCGTTCTTGCTTACATTTTTTAGTTTTTCAAGATCGGCTTGAGCTTCAGTTTCCGTCATAGTGTAAAACTGAAGCAACTCCTCAGACAGTTTCTTCCTCTCCGAAGCTGACAGATTCACTCGTTGGTCAGAAAGTTCACGATTTAGTTTTTCTATTTGAGCAGTTTTTCGTGGATTGCCCTCCTGATAGTGAACTTCTGTCTTGATCTGAGCAATCTCACGAATTCGTTTCACAAAAAACGTAAGAGCCTTCAACTCCTCTGAGAGACCCACATCCAAAAACCCAAAAAAAACAACAAAACCTATTAACTGAATTTTCATAGGAAACAATAAATTACCCCCACTACCCCCCAAAAGAACAAGAACCACTTCATTAATAAACAATTCTTTTCAAATTCGAACTTCTCAGAATTTAGTTGGGAGGGATGACGGGTGATAGATCGAGATCGCCGCAGAAGAAGAGGATGCGCGTGCGGTAGTTTTCGAAGTAGTGGAACCCTCTCGACCTGTCACCACGACATCTCGGCTCTGCTACGGATTTCATCAAAATCAGGTCGGGCAAGCCGTTGATTCAGGGTGGTTTACATCGATCCGTTTCTTTGATACAACGTGCAAGCTGATCGCCTCGCACGATCGTTACCTATTCACTTCGTAAGTTTATTCGTAAAAGAAACGGCTAACGCGGTGACGCTCTAGACCCGGCTGATGATTATGAATCGCTTTTTAACCACGCTTTTTCTCTCACTTCTCGCTGTCTCATCTGGATTTGCGGAAAAAGTCACCCCGGAGTCGCTGAAAACAGTGGAGGCGAAGATCCAGAAACTGTCCCGCGAAGTCCTACCGGCAACAGTTTCTCTCATCCCGGGAGGACCCGCCCGCCGCATGGGCACCGGAACCGGTGTGGTCGTTAATGAAGACGGTTTGATTTTGACGGCGGCTCATGTGGCAGTCGAACTCGGCAGTGTTGTCAACGTGATCTTCCCGAACGGGGACCGGGCCAGAGCCAAAATCCTCGGAATGGATTTTTCCCGGGACGCCGCCATGATTCAAATCACAGATAAGGGAAAGTATCCATTTGTGGAGATCGGAGAATCAAAAGACCTCGTCCGGAACGCGTGGTGCATCGCACTGGGTCATGCCGGCGGGTACCAGGCGGATCGCACTCCCCCGGTCAGGTTGGGAAGGGTGATCCGGAACAAGGAAGACGAATTTCTGGTGACGGACAGCGCGCTGATTGGCGGTGATTCGGGAGGTCCGTTGTTTGATATCAACGGCAAACTGATCGGGATCCACTCCAACATCGGCTTCAGCCTTTCTGAAAACCGTCATGTCCCCATCTCTGTCTTTCACGAAAACTGGGACCGGTTGAAAAAAGGCGAGCGGTACGGCGGCGATCATCTGGGTGGATTTCTTGAGAACCCCGACCGTCCCGTGTTGGGAGCAGTGCTTACCGACGCCGATGACGAGGGCGGGGCTCTTGTTGAAGAAATTGTCCCGTCATCTCCGGCAAAAAAGGCGGGCTTGAAAGAGGGGGACCGGATTGTGAAGGCTGACGATTTAGAAGTGAAAAACGCGGAGTCGTTGATGGGAATGCTGAGCAAAAAATACCCGGGTGATCAGGTTCGGATGACCGTGGAAAGCGAGGACGGAGACCGGGGAGTGTCGGTGAAACTCGTCGCCGCAAAAGATTTACGGGGATGGTCGCGCTCGAAACCCAAACGCAGGACGCGTGAAAGACCGGATGACGGGGAAGACGACGATGAGAACGATGACAAAGCCGACTCCAAACCTCTGTCGAAAGAGGAACAGGAGGCCTTGTGGGAAAGATTCGACAAGCGCATGAGTAAGGCGATCGAAGAAGGGAAACTGAATCTCGAGTTGGACGAGATCGAAGAATTCGGTGGGCCGCGTAACTTTGGCAAACTGATGCAGCGGTTTGAAGAAAGTCTAACCGACAGGCAGCATGAGAAGCTGGCCAAGCTGCTTTCAACCCCGGAACCATTGAACCCGGAGGATTTTGATCCCGACGAAAAGGTCGAGGTGGGTGAGGAATTCTTTCGGGAAGTGTTGGATGCGTTTTATCCGTCAGTCTCGACCGCATCGGAAGCGACTCACCCGGTCTTCATTGGCACAGAATGGAAAAGCCTCTGCACGGTGGTCCATGAAGATGGCTATGCCCTTGCCAAGGCGAGCGAACTGGAGACAACGAACAACCAGAAGCTAAACGTCTTGATCAGAAAAGGTAAACTGATCCCGGCCAAGGTGATCAAATCCTTTGAAGAACAGGACCTGGTTTTGATCAAGCTGAAGAGCAAAGAGAAATTCAGCGCCGTGACATTTCACAACCCGAAAACGGAGCTGCCTCTCGGCTCGCTGATCGCGGCGGCCGGTCCCGGACCGGATGCGCTGGCCATCGGAGTTGTCAGTGTTCTGCCCCGCACTTTGGCCGGAGCCAAGAAAGGCTTCCTTGGGATCGCGACCGACTTCCACTCCAAAGGCGTGAAAGTCCAGATGGTATTGCCGAACGGAAGCGCCGCAAAATCCGGAGTGAGAGCCGGGGATATCATCACAAAGATCGACTCCACCATTTGCGATACTCCTGAGAAGTTGATAAAGGTCGTCAGCGGCACCCCACCCGGTGACACGATCCGCTTGCACTACCTGAGAAATGACAAAGCCGGTTCACGTGAGATCAAACTGGGAGACCGCGGCGAGCAGGATGATGGTCGCGGGGATCCCAACGGCCGGATGAACAAGTTTGGCACTGAAGTGAGCAAGCGCTCTTCCGGCTACGAAAAGGCGCTCCAGACTGACCTGCCAATCTCGCCTCAGCTCTGCGGCGGACCGCTGGTGGATCTCGCAGGGAACGTCATCGGGCTGAACATCGCCCGGGCAGGCCGGATTAAAACCTATGCACTGCCTGCCTCGGAAATCCTGCCGGTGTTGGATGCCGAACTGAAAAAGATTGCCATCGCAAAAGAGAAACGGGCCAAACAAGCAGCCGCTGAGCGCAAAGCGAAAACCGAAGCAGCCAAAACGGAATAGCGCCCGGTCATGGCGTCGATGGCTTGATGCCGCCCCTGCCCATTCCGTCGAAACCACTCTAGGTTGAGGCTGTTATGAAACAGTCTTCACCTTTTCATTGCTCCGGCCCCGTCGGACGCCGTTCGTTTCTCGAAGTCGGTGGTCTCAGCGTTCTTGGCCTGGGGATGAGCGATTTTCTCCGGCTCAAAGCCGAAGCGAACGATGAGAACAGCGCGGTGATCGACAAAGACACCTCCGTGATTTTCATCTGGCTTCCCGGTGGGCTTCCTCACATGGAAACCTATGACATGAAGCCGGAAGCACCGTCTGAATACCGGGGCATTTTCAATCCGGTGAAGACCAATGTCTCCGGAATCGAAGTGTGTGAGCTGCTGCCGCGCCACACCAAGATCGCCGACAAGTTTGCCATCATCCGCTCGATCCATCACGAGTTTGCTGATCACGGCGGAGCCCACAAACGCATGATGACCGGGCGACCACCCAAGACACCAACCGGCACGGTCAACGACGCGCCGGCCGTCTCCTCCATCGTGAAGAAGATGCTCGAAGGACGTGGCGACCGGAAAGACATGCCTGTCTGTGTAGCCGAAGTCGACAGCGGCCGCAGTGGGATCGATACGTTCGCCATGGGATCCGCCTGGCTCGGTGCAGCGAATACACCGTTCCTCGTATCGGGAGATCCCAGCGCCGAAAATTTCAAGGTCGACAACATCGGGGTGAAGAAAGAGATGGAGACCCGGATCGATGATCGCCTCGCGATGCTTGAAGGCATGGACAAATTCCGCCGCGAGATCGATAAAACCGGTGCCATGGAGGCGATGGACAGCTTTAACCAGCAGGCCATGGAGATGCTGATGAGCGACAAAGTTCGCGAGGCGTTTGATCTTTCCAAAGAATCTGAAAAGACCCGCGAACGCTATGGAATGACCGCTTACGGTCAGCGCGCGCTGATGGGGCGTCGTCTAGTCGAAGCTGGCAGCCGTTTTGTCACCATGGTGTGGGAGAACCCTTTCCCCGGAAAGCCAATACCGAAGAACTGTGCTTACAATTGGGACTGCCACGCCGTGAACTGCGACATCTTCGAAGACTTCAAATGGCGCGCAGATGTGTTCGACCGCGCCCTCACGGCGTTGATTGAAGATGTTTATCAGCGTGGACTCGACAAGAAGACCATGGTTGTTCTGGGATCAGACTTTGGCCACACACCGAAGATCACCGAGCGGCGCGGCACCAAGAGTGGCGTGATGCAGCCCGGTCGCGATCACTGGCCGAAATCAATGTCAGTCCTTGTCTCAGGCGGCGGCATGAACATGGGGCAGGTCATTGGTGCAACCAACAACAAAGGCGAGCATCCTGTCGAACGGATCATGACGCCGAATGATTTGTGGGCGACGGTGTATCAGCATTTGGGAATCGATCACACCGCTTACCTGACCAATCTCGAAGGTCTCCCCATGCAGATTCTCCCATCCGGCAAACCAATCGCCGAGCTCGGCGGCGTTGCCTGATCCACTTACGATCCAACAGGGTTGAGTCAACGAACCAACAGGGTTGGTTCGTAAAAGGCCTTCTACTCTTCCTCGCCTCTCAGCTCTTCCTTCACGTCGGCCCGGGCGTTAAGGGCATCGAACTCTCTGCCGACTCGTTCGCCGGTTATCCGGATGTTGTTGACCAGCTCGATCTGCTTCGTACGGGAGTTCGGTCGATCGTTTACCCAATCGCTGAGAAAGCCTGAGTAATCAATGATCGCATCAGCACACTTATGAGTGCGGGCATCCAACTTGGCACGGACACGTCTGAGCTTTGAAATCGCATCTGCGTATTCATTGCTGTCCAGGCTGGAATCACTCTGCTCGAACTTGCCATTACTGATCGCCCGGATCAAAGGAGCCGCCGCCCGGTCGATCGTGAGCAAAGACCCTGGCAACGAGAGTTGCTTGGGTTCCTTGCCAAGGCCCTTGAGCAACAGGAGGCGGGCCGAGAGATGATTGGGAGCCATCTCTACAATCTTGCGCAGCTTAGCCTGCACTTTGCTGTTCCGCAGAATAGCTGAACCTTGAGAACGTTTGACGACCGACTGGATCTCCTTGAATTCGCCAATCGCCTGCCGAAGGGCTTCCGGCCGTTCTTCGTCTTCCAACGCCAGGTCGAGAGCCTCTTTGAACTCCTCGATCGAGAAGATTTGAATGTTCGAGATGGATTTCGGTCCTTCGAGGATCAGGAGATCACTGATGACGTTATGGTTGCCCGCAGGTATCGCGATGATTTCACATTTCCTTCTGGCAGCCCCCCTGATTTTTCCATCCACCCCACCGACAACTCCCACCTTGCCTTTGTCGTCCATGTCACCCGTGACGGCAAAGGCAGGATCAAAATCGATGTCCTTGATGAGTGACTCCAGCAACAAACTGCAAGCCACGGCTGCCGACGGTCCATCTTTCGGCACGTATTGTTCTTCGAAACTGATCTCCACCTTGAATCCTTTGGGCGGCTCGTGACGTTCGTTCTGAAATTTCACCACCCGCTCCAGAGCGCCGGACATCATTTCGCCCACTCTCTGATTAAACCCGACCTGCCATTGAATATCATCATTCACCTTGAGGGCGGTGGCATTCATCTGGGATGCCGCACCGGCGAATTGACTGCCCTCCAGCTGCTGGACCAGCAATCCTTTAACCAATGACTGGGTTCGACCGATCCCCTCATCTTCCGGAAACGACACAGGTTCCGGTATCATCACCGCCGGTTCTTCCACCTTCGGTTTTGAAGCGGCCGCCAAAGCTTTCTCGTCCCACTTCAGTTCAGCTCCTTCCGCAATTTTCAGGACCTCGATTTCGTAAGCCAGATCTACATCATCGGGGTCCAGCTCCAAAGCGATGCTGTAGATGTGAGCGAGGAGTTTCTTAGCTCTTGGGTTCTGTTGCCGAATCTTGGCAGCCATCGCAAGCAGTTCCGGCTTCCCCGCCCGGGGAGCTGCACTGAACTTGTCGGCCGCATCACTCAAAGCTTGAGCTAAACTGGTGGCCATCAATTGCACCCTCGCTGTCTGGTCTTCGCTGTCACGCAGCGCTGCGAGATAGGAAATAAGATCGGTCTTCACGTCAGGCTGAATCGAATCCTGAGATATGCCCAGCCCCGCAGATTCCTGCGCATCGACCACATCGCCCGCGAACAAAACTAGAGCCGCAATCAGCCCGGCCCATAGCTTCACTGTGATCCGGGAGAAAACAGTCATCGCATCATTTCCTCCCTGACCGCTATGTTACGCCCGACCGCTGACAGTTCATCTTTCAGGCGAGCCAATGCTTCTTTCTGCACCCGGAACTTATCGGAACCGGTTCGCCCGGCGTTTGAATAGGCAATCACCGCGCGTGTCAATGCCGCCAGGCGGGGATCGATTTTGTTTTTGAATTTCACCATGCTGGCCAGAGCATCAGGATCCAACGCGTTTGTCGTATCCACCAGATCTCCCTTGAGCATCAGTGGCTTGATCGGCTCCATCACCAACTCGAGAGATGACCCGAGCGTGAGTTGTTTCGGATAGCGGTTCATTCCTGCATACGCCAGCATCTTTGCCGACAGATGGTTGGGAGCCAGGTCGGTCACTTCCTTCAGCCGCGCAAGCACATGGGAATTCCGCAGGTATTTCATCCCACCGGGTTTCTTCAAGACTGCCTGAATTTCTCTGAACTTCTTAATGGCGTTTTGCAGTTCTTCAGGGCGGTCTTCAGGTGCCTGAGAAAGGCCTTCCGCCGATTGAACGGTCTTTAAACCGAAGATTTGATACTTGCTGAAAATCCCGGGACCTTTCAAAATCAACAGATCTTCAAGGGCACGGGAATCAGCCTGGGGAATAGCGATGATCAGTGAAGCCGGGGTATCAAGCCCCAGCAGCCGGTCTTTGACATCACGCAGCGGCTGAATGGAACCATCAGCATTCACATCTCCCACATACGCAACCGAAGGGTCGAAACTCCGCTCGTCCAACATCGCCCGGGCAGACAGTATGCAGCCCAATGCCGCCGCCGGCCCCTGTTCCTCAAAGAACTTGGAAGTCTGATCTGCATCGATGGAGAACTCCACCGCAACACCGCCCGGGTTCTTTTGTCCCAGATATTTGATTCCCTCCCGAAGCGCCGAAGCAAACACAGGCGTGTCCAGCAAATCTCCAACTTTATACTTCAGATCGCTGCTCGCATGTTGTTCAGATTTGATCTGGAGAACGCCTTTGGTTGTCAGAAAACCGACGGAATGAATGGCTCCCGCAGCCGACGTTGCCTCTTTGACTTCCGGCTCCACCATCTCCACAGCGAGTGCGACAGGTTGAACCACTACCGCATCCCATGAAACATCCCCGAACTTATCTTTATTGTTTTGATAAGTCAGCTTGTAGTCGACTTCATCCGGCTGAAATTCCTGAAGCAAATCAAGCACATAGCCGCAGAACTGATCGGCTTCTTCGGACCCGTTCCCGAGCATTTCCTTGATGAGCCGGTAAAGGGACTGAGCCGGCTCTTCTTTTCTTCGCAGGGAATCCATTCGCTCCGGCTCCACCCCGCGATTCAACTGATAATCCGCTATGAAGGTGTCTTTGTGGAGCGGATCGATCCTTCTCGACAGAGCCACGGCGCGGGCCTTCGTTTCAACGGAGACGTCAGAGAAGTTCCGGGCGATAGCGGCAAGGGAATCCAGCATCACTGCTTTCTGATCCGGAGCCAGAGGAAGACCTGAGTCGGGAAAAGGGAGAGTAGAATAGTCCGGCTTATGATAAACGTCTTCGGCAGCAGAAAGCAGAAGAGGGAAAGACACACAAATACCGGCCAGACCAGCTCCAATCCCCCTCCGAAGATGTTCCCAACAATTCATCGTTGGCTGAGCATACCTAACATTAGAATAGTCGTCAGCAAAAAACTGTCGGGGCAACAGCGTGCTTCGAGCCCGGTCAAACATCTCCCGTCGACCCGCCCGGACACAAAAAAACCTCGAACCGCCGGGCGGAACGAGGTTTTCAGAAATTGGATCGAAGCGGTTACGCCTTTTTACCAACCTTGCACTGACCTGAAAGCGATGCGCCTTCTTCCATTTCAAGGCTGACCGTTGCGATGGATCCCTCGATCTCCGAAGTAGGAGCGAGACGACATTGAGTGAATGTTCCATTGCCGGTAACGTTGCCTTCGATCACAGCCCGCTCTGCTTTGAGGTCGCCGTTAACTGCGGCATTTTCGCCGATCGTAAGACTTCCTTTGGATGTGATGTTTCCTTTGATCGAACCATCAAAAATGAGGTCGGATGCACAGGTCAGATCGCCTTCGATCTGGATGTCGTTTGATAGATGACTGCTCACGATATGCTTAAGTTTGGAGTTTGAAGAAGAGAGGCTCCCGAATATTTGCCGGCAAGCCTTGACCCGCGGCATTGTAGTTTAATTTGTTGAGAATGCCCTCTTTTATTTTAGAAAATGCGATTCAGGACCCCTCTTCGTCGCGGCCTTTGTCGTAAGCTTCGATGATTCTCTGAACCACGGGGTGGCGAACCACATCACGGCTTTCAAATTCAGTGAAACTGATTCCTTCAACATTCCGGAGCAATCGCATCGCTTCGAGAATGCCTGATTTCCTAACCGGCCTCAAATCGATCTGAGACGGATCCCCCGTCACGATACATTTTGATTTTTCCCCCAGACGGGTGAGAAACATCAACATCTGCTCGCGGCTTGCGTTCTGCGCTTCATCAAGAATCACACAGGCACGGTTCAAAGTTCGCCCCCGCATGTAGGCCAGCGGGGCAATCTCAATCAGGTTTTTCTCAGCATACTTCTGGGCCTCGTTCGACTCCACCATGTCATTGAGCGCATCGTAAAGAGGTCGCAGGTAAGGCAGCACTTTCTCCTCGAGCGCCCCCGGCAAAAAGCCCAGTGCTTCTCCAGCCTCCACTGCGGGACGGGTCAGCATGATCCGGTCAACCTCACGTTTCTTCAGCAGGTCGAGAGCGTAAGCCATCGCCAGATAAGTCTTGCCGGTTCCTGCCGGACCGATTCCAAAAGAAACATCATGGTCCCGAAGCGCTTGTAAATATGCCAGTTGGTTCCTGGTCCTGGGCATCACCGCAGGTTTGGTGGGCGAACCCAACAGCTTGAACTCGGCAAATGCGGCGACCGATGAAGCATCCGGGTTTTCCTCCTCTTCGCGATTCTCCAACGCGTAACGAAAAGTGTGGGAACTGATCTGTCCGCCATTTCGGCGAGCAGTTTCAAGCTCGGAGAAAATCTCGCGAGCCTGATCAATATCATTCTTATTTCCCTGTAACCTCAGCCAGCCGTCACGAGTGGTTACGGTCAGTCCAAAAGCATCTTCAACTAACTTCAGCAAGCTGACATCGTGCGCGAAGAGAGATTGCAGGAAATGAGGGCTTTCGTATTCGAGGGTCTCCGTGGGCATTTCACCAATTTTCGGGGGAACATGCCTTATCGATAGCCATACACAAGCCCCCAATCCAGCGTCTCTCCTTTTGCCTTATTGGCATCTTCAACGGTGATCCTGATGAAATAAGTCCCTGTCTTGGGAGGGAGCAGCCTGACACCCGCTTTGTTTTTCTCCGCAAACGACTCCGTCCCGGCGGGATTTCCTTCGCTGTCGAAAATCTCAACTTTCACGACCGCGTTCTCAAAGCTCGAACCAAGCCAGAACCAGTATTCATTACCGCGAAAGAGCTGGTGCCGAATCAACTTTGATTCTCCGGCAGGAATTTCTCCCGACCAATTGTCTTCCCTTACCGAGAATTTCTCTTTCTCAACATAGGGAGCTGCAATTTCAAATGAGATTGAAAGCGCCTCGTTCAACGTTGCATGAATCAACGTCGCTGAGATCAGCAAGAAGGACGCCATACCAATGATCAAGCGACCCGGATGCTGATGATGTGAGAAAGAAACCATCGTGTTACACTATACTATTCGTCGTTCGCTTCCTTTTCAGCGCCGGGAGGAAAATAGAACAATTCAAGGAGACCGTGACAGATTTCGTCAATCGCCAGGATGTCATCTGAAGAAAGGACAGCATCCTCGGACTCCATGAGCGCCTTCATTTTCACAAGTCCATTCCGGACCTTTACGATATCAGGGTCTTTCTGTGTGGCCTTTGACATCCCGTCGATCGCTTCGATGAAATGGGTAACCAGCACGGGTTGATTGAGAAGCTCGGCTTTGTCCTGAGTGAAGTTGTCGGAAATCAGAGTGGTCAGGGCATTAGTCCCCCGGATCCACCCTCCCAGGCTAACCAGATTCGCCAAATCATCATCACGAAGCTCAGCCATCTTCTCACGAACCGTGGTCTGGGTCTGATCCAACTCTGATCGAACCTGAGCCCAGTCATCCTTCTCTGCCGAGCTGACAACACTCAAGCTGTGGGGCTGCACCGCATCTCCCAGTCCCAGCGACCGTCCCAGTTTGAGAGCCAGCTCTCCAATATCTTTGATCTTTATGACGTTCTCTGCCTGAACAGCGACAAACCCTTCGGCCACCAGCGCGCCGAACTGCAGGGAGAGTTGAATGCGTCCGCTTTTTTTCTCACGTTCCAAATTTGGAATATGGATTTCGCCACTCCAGTTGGGTTCATCAATCTTATCGAGAACAGCAAACACTTCAGCTGGAACCGGAATCACGACCTTATCCACGATCTCCCCCGGGAACGCATTCAGATCCAGCTTCTCAGGAGGAGCCGGGGATTGGGAAACCGCCCGGCAACTTACGATGATCACCAGGAAGGCGACCTTAGCTAAAGTGGAGAATTTCAATGGTTTCGTGGCGTGGAGTGACAGCAAGTAACATCGTCGAAGTTCAACAAGGTTCAATTGTGAACCTTGTGATCAGCTTTCCAACGCTGTGTCTTCCGGTTTTTTGGCTCCGGAAAAATCCCGCTCAAGGATTTCGACTTCATAGCCGTCAGGGTCTGTTACGAAGGCCATCTTGGATTTCTCACCTGAGGGAAACGCCGTCCGCCAGTCGCCGGGCCAGATTTCTATGCCTCCCTTCTCCAAGTCATCGCAATAGCTCATGATGTCTTCAACACCCACGGCGGTGTGCATGAGATCTTCGGGGAATTTCACTTCGAAATCCGGGGAGTAACACAGTTCAAGAAAGTGTTCGTTCCCATCGAGTTCAAGAAAGGCCAACTGGTTGCCCGCTGGAGATTTGTCAGTCCGGCGCGTTACTTCGAAGCCAAGCTTCTCATAAAATGCGATCGTCTTGTCGAGATCGGAAACGCGAATGCGGGTGTGAAGGAATTTGATCATGATAGGAAGGAATGATGAGGAAACTTTTGCGTTCCGCAATGGTAAACACAAAAAACCCCGCCACACATGTGACAGGGTTCTTTGGAAATTAGTTCTAAATTACAGAAACTGATTAGAAAACAAAGCGTGCACCAAGGCGCAGGCTTGTGAAATCGGCGTCTGCTTCAGGAATCCAAGTCTGGCGTCCTTCAACAAAGAGACCGAAGCCGCTGAAGCGATGCTCAAGACCAAGTCCTGCGTTGTATGTTCCGAGAGTGTCTCCGTTAGTAAGCACACCACCGCCAACGAGGCCGTAAACAGCTGTGCAGGATTCTTCACCCAATGGGAGACGAAGAATGAGATCAACCGAAGAGTCGTGAAGCTCAGTGTCTGAGGAATGACCAAGCACTCCGTCAAGATCGATCAGGTTCCAGCTTGCACCAACACCGATGTATTGTGTGATGAAGTAGTTTACGCCGATACCGCCTCCGTAGAATTCATCATTTCCGCCATCGAAGTTAGCAGAACCGAAGAGGTCTACTTGAAGTTCGCCAGCCAAATAACAAGGCTGAATGACAGGGGCTTTGCAGTCGATGACCGCTTTACCGTAATCTCCAGCAAAGCTGGAAACTGCAGCAAGTGACAGAAGGGTAGTGAGTATTTTTTTCATAGCTGATGCTGTGGGATCGGAATCATTAAGTGATCTTAAATATAATTGCAAGCTGAAAAACCATAAAAACTTGATGTATCACAAAAACACCACTCTTCATTTTTACCCCAACTGAGATCATCGATTTCGAATAAGGGCAAAAGAACGTTCCCAGGGCCGTCATCGATTTCGAACATGGGCAAAAGAACGTTCCCAAGGCCGTCATCGATTTCGAACATGGGCAAAAGAACGTTCCTAAGGCCGTCATCGATTTCGAACATGAGCAAAAGAACGTTCCTAAGGCCGTCATCGATTTCGAACATGAGCAAAAGAACGTTCCTAGGGCCATCATCGATTTCGAACATGGGTAAAAGAACGTTCCTAAGGCCGTCATCGATTTCGAAATCAGAATTTTAGCTCCTTTCTCTTGCACGAACCCATGGGGAATTCCATCATGAGAGACTCCCTCAATTCTCATGCCTTCTCCTGATCCGTTCATTCATCTTCATCTGCACACAGAATACTCGCTTCTCGACGGCGCGGTGCGGATCAATGACCTCATGAAGAAGGCTCAACGGTCGAAAATGCCTGCGGTCGCTATGACCGATCATGGCAACATCTTCGGGGCGATCGATTTCTTCAAGGCAGGGAAAAAAGCCGGCATCAAGCCGATCATCGGCTGCGAAGCTTATCTGACACCACCCGGTACCCGGATGACGGAGAAGAACCCGACGATCATGGCTACCGGGGGGAAAATGAAGCGAACCAAGAATTCGCACATCACCCTGCTGGCTTCGACCAACAAAGGGTATGCCAATTTGGTGAAGCTGGTAAGCCTCGGCCATCTGAAAGGTCAGCACTACAAGCCGCGCATCGACAAAGAACTCCTCGCGGAACACTCCGAAGGGATCATCTGCCTGAGTGGTTGTATCAACGGGGAAATCAATCAGGCGATTCAGGCAGACGATCTGGACCGGGCAAAACAGAGTGTCGCTGAATTTCGGGACATCTTCGAACCGGGCAGTTTCTTTCTCGAAATGCACGACCATGGGTTCGAGCAACAGCACAAATGCAACCGCCAGCTCATCAAATACGCGAAGGACTTCGATCTTCCGCTGGTCGCAGCTAATGATGTGCACTTTTTGAACAAGAAGGATCACGACGCTCACGACGTCATGATTTGCATCGGAACCGGGGCTCTTCAGATGGATGAGAACCGGATGCACTACTCTCCCGAAGTGTATTTCAAAAGCACAGCGGAGATGAAGGCGCTGTTTAAAGAGACTCCGGAAGCAATTCGGAACACACTTGAAATCGCCGAACGCTGCAATGTGGAGATCCATCTCGATTCCACCAGCTCAGAGAAATACCCTCAGTTTGACTCGCCGGACGGCTCACCACGCGAAGCTTACTTCCGCAAAGTCTGTTTCGAAGGACTTCAGCAACGCTACGGAGAACGCGCCACTACCGATCCCGAGCTCCGCACTCGTCTTGATTATGAAATTGGGATCATGGAAAAGATGGGATTCGTTTCCTACTTCCTCATCACCTGGGATTTTGTAAAGTGGGCCAAAGATCACGAAATCCCCGTGGGTCCCGGCCGAGGATCGGCCGCTGGATCTATTGTGGCATACGTGTTGGGCATTACCGATCTTTGCCCGATTCGATTCGGACTTATTTTCGAGCGATTCCTCAATCCGGAACGGGTTTCACCGCCCGATATTGATATCGATTTTTGTCAGACCCGTCGTCCCGAAGTGATCGAATATGTGCGGAGGAAATACGGCGAAGAAGCCGTGTCTCACATCATCACCTTTGGCACACTCGGAGCAAAATCCGTGGTTCGCGACGTGGGGCGGGTCATGGCGTTGAGCTATTCAGAAGGCGACAGAATCGCCAAAATGATTCCCAGCGAGCTTGGCGTAACCCTCGCAGATGCGAAGAAGAAAAATCCGGAACTCCGGGAAGAGATCGAAAACAATCAGTCAATCGCAGAACTGTGGCGCTACTCAATTTTCCTGGAAGGATTGAACCGCGGCGTGGGGGTTCACGCGGCGGGGGTCGTGATCGGTGACTGCGATCTTACGGAGCACATGCCGCTGGCGCGGGCCAAGGAAGGTGAAATCGTATCCCAGTTCGCGATGAAGCCCCTCACCGACATCGGCATGTTGAAGATGGACTTTCTCGGCCTGAAAACCCTGACCGTGATTCAGGATGCCGTGGATCATATCCGGGTTCACACCCCGGACTTCAAGGTCGACAACATTCCTCTGGATGACTCCATGGCCTTCGAACTTCTCAGTCGAGGCGAGACGACCGGCGTATTCCAGTTGGAATCCGGTGGTATGATGAACCTGTGTAAGCAGTTTGACGTGAACCGGATTGAGGACATCATCGCGTTGATTGCGCTCTATCGCCCCGGTCCGATGGACCTGATTCCTGATTTCATCAAACGGAAGAAAGGGGAGACCAAAGTCACCTACCTCCATCCACTTCTCGAGGAGGCCAGTAAAGAAACCTATGGAATTCTGATTTATCAGGAACAGGTGCAACGGGCGGCCAACCTTCTCGGTGGTTACTCCCTCGGTGATGCTGACCTTCTCCGTCGAGCGATGGGTAAGAAGGACGAAAACGAGATGAAGGAGCAACGGAAGATTTTCGTTAGCGGTTGTAAACGGGTAAATAATATCCCCGAGCAAAAGGCCAACGACATCTTCGATTTGCTGGAGAAGTTCGCCGGATACGGTTTCAATAAGTCGCACTCCGCTGCCTACGGCCTCATCACCTATCACACCGCCTATTTGAAGGCCAACTACCCGGTGGAATTCATGGCAGGTTTGCTCTCCAATGAGATCAACAACACTGACAAGATCTCTATCTTCGTGGCCGAATGTCAGCGAATGGGAATCGAAATTCTCGCCCCTGATGTGAATCGCTCGCGTATGAAATTTGCCCCGGAAGACACGGAGAAAGGCCCGCGAACAGCCATCCGATATGGTCTTGCGGCGATCAAAAACGTCGGGGCAGCGGCAATGGATACCGCAGTGAAAGAGCGTGATGAAAACGGAGAGTTTTCCAGCATGGAAGACTTTTCAACGCGACTCGACTCCAAGGTCGTGAACAAAAAGATTCTCGAAAACCTGATCAAAGCCGGCGCATTCGATTTCACGATGGAACGGCGCGACACACTCTTCACAAGGGTGGGGCGCGTCATTGCCAGTTCCAACTCCGTGCAGAAAGATCGTAACAACGGACAGGCCTCGCTTTTCGACATGACCGAACTTGTCGCAGCCGCCCCGGAACCCACCTTTGATGAGGACGAGGAAATCGTGAGTTGGGATAAAAACGAATACCTCACGCACGAGAAGGATTTGCTCGGCTTTTATGTGACGGGACACCCGCTGGATGACTACCGGGCTGCACTGGAAGCCGGAAATTACAATCCAATCGGCGGGCTCGAAACCATGAAGCCCGGTGGAAAGCCGCAAATTTTTGCCGGAATCATCAATGCCGTTGCTGTGAAATACACCAAGCGTGAAGGAAAACCTTTTGCCATATTGACGCTCGAAGATTTCACCGGTCACACTGATGTGATGGTTTGGAACGAGACCTACAACAAGCGGATCACACTTTTAGAAAAGGGGAAGGTGATCAAGTTGAAGGCGAAGATCGAAGAGGATTCCTTTTCTGAGCAAAACCGACTCACAGCCGAAGACATGCTGCCGCTGGAACCGATCGATGGTCCCGCAAATGACGTTCCTTCAACGACCCAACCCAAACCAGCCCCACCTCAGCCCGTCTCTGCCCATCATTCCCCTCCTCCGATGGTATTGATGCTCGACAGTGTTCGCGATACGGAAGCGGCTATTGATTTCATTGCTGAAACCGCGAAGAAATTCCCCGGCTTCAGGCCGCTTCACCTGCGGGTTCGACTGGCCAACGGACAGGACGTCCTCCTTGAAGCGGATGAAACTTTTCGCGTATCCGATGATTTCCAGACGGCTCAGGGATTGGGAATGTGGCTGGCCGCCCAGTGAAAGTGAGAAATGTCACTCCGGCTTTTCTTCTTCGCGGTTCAGAACATGAACCAAATCTCCGCCCGCCATGCTGATCGCCTCAATCGCCGGTTGGAAATAGCGGGCTTTCGCTTCTTTGTCGGCTTTAAGAAATACCTTCCGCTTCCCCGGCTCGATATCGCCAAGCAGAGCCTCGAGCGCATCCGGTAGCTTTTCTTCGCTGATCTCTTTTCCATTCAGGAAAAGGCGCATATCGGAATCAATGGTGACGCTGGCAATCGCTGCGCCAGTTGACTCGACTTCGTCAACCGTGGCCGGCTTCCATTGCAGATGACTGTCGTCAACGGCCCGGGCGAGGATCACAAAAAAGATCAGCAACAGGAAAGCAATGTCGCCCATCGCGGTGGACGGGACATCGGCATCGAATTTCTTGCGGGGAATCTTCATCTCTTATACCCCGGATTTTTACATACCCCAGGCCCCCGCACCATCTTTCTTTGCAGCCCTTTCGGTCTTGTTCAAATGATCACGATACTGCCGGTAGCTTCGACCGTCCGGGGTCGGCTCCCCTTTTGTATGAAGCCGAACCAGACCTGATGCCACCAGAATTTCACTGAGATATCGCCCCTTCGTACCCGGCACCTCAACAAACGCGTAGTAACGCCCGCTGTCATAAACTTCCTCCCACTTGGTATAAACCGTGAAGGTGTTTCCCTCTAACAGCTCAAGTGTGAATTCCTTCGCCTCCAATCCCAGCTCGATCACCTGATCCACCGAGATCCCGCCAAAATCTTTGGCCTGATCCCTCACCCGTGCCCGCTGATTCTCATAACGGTCGCTGTAGTATTTCTCAGCCGTATCGACGTAGTAGAGCCTCAGTTCGATATCGCGGCCATTGTGTTTGATGTGAAAGCTGTCGCCGTCGTTGTTTTTGTGATCCACCAACTGGCATCCCGTCAACCGGTCATAACCATTCACCTTCTCCACCTTGGTGGTCGTCGGCTTCTTCTCCTCTTTCTTATTCCAGTCCGGCTTCAGTTCCGGTCCCGGCGCAGGTGTCACTTCTTCCTTTTTCCAATCCTCTTTCAGTTTCGGGGCCGGACCGGACTTCGATGGTCCCTGTTCTATCTGAACCGGCGCAATACCAGTTTCACTGAATTTGGTTTTATAGAGCCAGCCACCAATCGCGATGGCGGTAATAACAAGAAAACGGATGAGTCGAGGGTTCTTCATGAAGCTTATAGGAGCGGGTATCAGTAGTCGCAAATCCGGAGAAATTCACCCTCTCGATCCTCGAATGCCCATGAAATCCGGTTTAGACAGGTGAAACGAATCAACCCTATTGATTCGTTGACTCAACCCTGTTCGTTCGTTCTTTACCGCCATCATGCTCGAAGAACTCGACCAACTAAAAAACGATGCCCTGGCAGAGATCTCCAGCCTCAGCGAAGAGGCTGATCTCGAAGGTGCACGCGTAAAATTTCTCGGTAAAAAGGGACAACTCACAGCCGCCAGCGCAGGAATGCGCGACGTCCCGAAAGAGGACAAACCTGCGGTCGGCGCCAAGCTGAATGAAGTCCGCACGGCAATAACAGAGGCGCTCGACGAAAAGAACGCCGCGCTCACCGCCGCCAAAGATGCTGCCGCGTTTGATGGTATCGACCCGACGCTTCCCGGCAGACCCATTCCACAAGGAGCTCTTCATCCGCTCAGCCATGTGTTGGACAATGCCGTTCGGGTACTGAGACGCATGGGATTTGCTTTAGCAGAAGGGCCCGAGATCGAGACGGAATGGCATTGCTTCGATGCGCTCAACACACCAGCCGATCACCCGGCTCGCAACGAGAGTGATACCTTTTATTTCGAGAACGGGAAGCTTCTCCGCACTCACACATCCTCAGTCCAAATCCGGACGATGGAAACCACCCCGCCGCCGATCCGGATCATCGCGCCGGGCAGCGCCTTCCGTCGCGATGAAGTCGATGCCACTCACCTGCCTGTCTTCAACCAGCTTGAAGGATTGTATGTCGATGAAAATGTGACCCTGGCTGACCTCAAGGGAACATTGGAATTCTTCTTTCAGGAAATGTTCGGTCACGATACGGAGGTGCGATTCCGCCCTCACTTCTTTCCATTCACCGAGCCCAGTTTCGAAGTTGATTTGAAGCTGGAGATCAAAGGTCAGGCCGCCAAGTGGATCGAGATTGCCGGCTGCGGCATGGTCGACCCGGCAGTGTTCGAGTCCGTCGGGAAAACCCGCAAGGATGATAAGTATTCCCCCAATAACATCAGTGGGTTTGCCTTCGGCATGGGATTGGATCGTCTCGCCATGATCACCTACGGCATACCCGACCTCCGGCTGCTAATCGAGAACGACGTACGTTTCCTCAAGCAGTTTGCTTAGCGGCTACGCCGCAATATTGGATATTTGATTTTGGATAGCAGTCACGAATCAACCAATGAGCTACCAGAACCTTCAGATTTGGCAGGAAGCCAAATCGCTTTCAATTGATTTACATCGACTCACGTTAGAACTACCAAAATTTGAATTGTACGAACAAGGCTCACAGATACGAAGAAGCTCAAAGTCGGTCCGAAGTAATATCGTGGAAGGCTACGGACGCCGAAGATACAAAGCTGATTACCTTAGGTTCCTAACTTACGCATTCGCTTCATGTCTTGAAACTGAAGATCACATCAACATTATTTTTGAAACTGGCTCTTTCCCCAATGAGACCCGTTACAGAGACCTACTGGATAGAGTGCAAACTCTAGGTAGGAAACTCAATCGCTTCATCCAATCGGTCGAGAAACACCACAACCAAACTGATTTTACGGCTGAATCCTAATTTCGAATATCCAATATCTAATATCGCGGCGCAGCCGCTCCCATCATGAAAGTTTCACTTCAGTGGCTCTCCGACCACGTTGATTTCTCGGAGTATTCAACCGAACAACTCGATGACTTGCTCACTTTTGCCGGCATCGAAGTCGAAGGCATTCAGTCGCTTCCTGATCACCTCATCGTCGGGGAAATCGTAGCATCCGACAAACACCCTGACGCAGACAAGCTCTCTGTCTGTTCGGTAAACGACGGTTCTGACAAACCTCGACAGATTGTATGTGGCGCCAAAAATTTCAAAGTCGGTGACAAGGTGCCCGTTGCGCTTCCCGGTTGTGTCCTGACAGGTAAAGACGGCAGCACATTTGAAATTAAGGATGGCGTTCTGCGCGGCGTGGATTCCCACGGCATGATGTGCGCGGCTTCGGAGATTGGTCTGACGGATGACGCTGACGGCCTCCTCATTCTTCCGACTGACCTTGAGCCGGGAACTCCGCTGGCCAAAGTTTACCCATCAGTCTTTGAACTCGAAATCACCCCGAATCGCCCGGACTGCCTGAGCCATCTTGGTGTGGCCCGCGAGCTGGCGGCTCTTGCCAACAAAGAATTGAAAGGCAAAGCTCATCACGGTGAGACATCCGCACCTCAGGAGGCGGCAACCGGGAAGGAAATCAAAATTTCATCTGAAAACGGCCCTTATTACACAGGACGCTGGATTCGCGGGGTGAAAGTTTCGGAGTCACCCGCCTGGCTCAAGCAAAAGCTTGAATCCATCGGATTGCGCCCGATCAACAACATTGTCGACATCACCAATTTTGTCCTCATGGAGATGGGACAACCGCTTCACGCATTTGATCTGGCCAAAGTGACCGGGGCTATCGAAGTCCGTGATGCAAGGGACGGCGAAGAGTTCGTCGCACTGAATGGCGAAACCTACCAGCTCGACGCAGAGGATGTTGTCATCGCAGATTCGAACGGAGTGCTTGCTCTCGGCGGGGTGATGGGAGGCGAAGATTCAGGGGTTACAGAAACGACGACCGACATCCTTCTTGAGTCTGCCTGGTTTGTTTCTACAGCAATCCGCCGCACGGCCCGCCGTTTGAACCTGAGTTCTGACTCAAGTTACCGCTTCGAACGCGGAGCCGATCCATATCAGGTGATCGGAGCTTCCGAGCTGGCGACAAAACTGATCCTCGAACTCGCCGGCGGCAAAGCGGACGATGCCATCATTATTGCCGGTGAAACACCTGATGCCCCGGCTTCCACCGGACTGGACAACGAAAACGTCCGCAAACTGATGGGCTGCGATGTCTCTGACGCCGAGATCGAAAAGATTCTCACTTCCCTGGGATTGAAAGCTTCTGAGACAAAAGGCACCCACACGGTGTGGGCCGTGCCGACCTATCGCCTCGATCTAGAGCGAGAGGTAGATTTGATCGAGGAAGTTGCCCGGGTTTATGGCCTCGACAACGTCCCGTCCAAAACCATCGCGCGATTTGCCCCGGCATCGAAGGCAGACATCAGCTACGATTTTGCGCGGAAAATTCAGACCCGGCTGGCAGCTCTCGGTTTCTATGAAAGCCGAACTCTCAAACTTATTTCCAGCGAACAGCTCAAAGATGACGTCGCCACCAATCATCGCGGCATGTCACCAATCCGGTTGAAGAATCCGCTCAATGACGAGCAGGATTACCTTCGTCCCGGACTTATTCCGGGGCTGCTGGCCAGCGCCGGAAACAACGTTCGCTTCGGAAACGGTGACCTTCGGCTCTTCGAGACCGGACGCGTCTTCACTGCCACACCCAAAGGTGGCGAAGTCGAGCACGAGCATCTCGGCCTCCTCATCACGGGCAGCCGGACGGCCCGGAGTTGGCACGAGGCAAAGCCATCCAATGTCGACATCTACGACCTCAGCGCGGTGATCGAGACCCTATGCCCGGGGCAAAAAGTAAACCTCGTCCCCATCAAAGATGATCGGATGCTTTGCCCGGTATCCATTGAAATTGGCACCGGAAAGAAAGCCGCCAAGATCGGGCTGGCAGGATTTATCTCCCCCGGCCGTGCGCGCGATTTCGATCTGGAATCCCCGGTCGCAGTTGCCGAGATCAATGTAAAGAAACTCACTGCCGCCGTCGAACAGGAGCTGAAGTTCAGCGAATTGCCGAAATTCCCCGGAAGCTCGCGCGACATCGCGATGCTGGTCCCGGCTGACTTGAAGAATTCAGAGATCGAAAAGTTCTTTTCAAATGTGAACGAACCATTGCTGATGAGTGTCGAACTTTTCGATGTCTTTTCGGACCCAAGTGGCGAGAGACTTGCTAAAGACAAGAAGTCGCTGGCTTACTCCCTGACGTATCGATCACCAAACCGAACGCTGGAAGCCGCCGAAGTAGAAACTGCACATTCCAAACTTTTAGATTCCCTCAAAAAGGATTTACCCATAGAATTTCGATAGATTGACATAGAACCCGGTTCTGAAATCAGAAAATTTCCCTGCTGTGTTCGCCCTTTACCGGCAACCTTGAGTCCGATCCGTTGATAAGTTATCGGGGGTTTAGCTGAGCTTCGGCAGTCAGGCCTTCACTGGAAGTCTAACGTCGAACAGCGACTCCCGCCCTGTTGAGAAAACGGGATAGTGACTCAAACCCGTCGGAGACGGCACGAGTGGGGTTTTATAAAACGCTTCGGTCCTGAATGGACTCGAAGCGTTTTAGGTTTTATCGACCAAGGCCCTGCCGACCTTCGGGAGAGTTGCGAATCCAGAAGATCAAGCCCACATTTCCTCTATGCTGAAAGGAATTTCCCCACTCCTCAGTCCCGAGCTTCTCGCAACCCTTCACCGGATGGGCCACGGTGATACAATCGTCCTGGCGGACGCTCATTTCCCCGGTCATTCAGTCAACCCCAATACACTTCGGGCAGACGGCCTTCAGATCCCCGATATGCTCCGAGCTATCCTGCCTCTCTTCGAGTTGGATAATTATATCGAAGCTCCGGTCGCAATGATGGCACCAGTCGAAGGAGATCTGGCTGATCCCGCTATTGAAGCCAGTTACCAATCGATTCTCGACGAACTGTCTCCCGGGGTGCAGACCATTGGAAAGATCGAGCGCTTTGCCTTTTACGAAGCTGCAAAGGGCGCCTTCGCCGTTTTGATGACGGGTGACACATCCAAATACGGCAACGTGATCCTTACCAAAGGACTCACGCCTTTTTCGTCTTGATCGGTCGCTTCCGCTGAGGATGCACCGCACGACAGATCTCACACACCGTGCCATCACATCCCCGGGCGGAGCAATGTTCGCGACCGTAAAAGATGATTTGCAGGTGCAAAGCGTTCCACTGCTCTTTAGGAAAAGCCCGCTTCAGATCCTTCTCCGTCTGAACCACGTTTTTCCCGTTGGTTAATTTCCAACGCTGCGCGAGGCGGTGAATGTGAGTATCCACCGGGAACGCCGGCACACCAAATGCCTGACTCATAACCACAGACGCTGTCTTGTGCCCCACCCCGGGGAGTGCTTCGAGCGATTCAAAATCCTGAGGAACCTCTCCACCGTGACGTTCCAGCAGCAAATGCGACAAATTATAGATCGCCTTTGCCTTTTGGGGGGAAAGCCCACACGGGCGAATGATCTCCTGAATTTTCTCGATGGACTGCTTTGCCATCTTTTGTGGCGTATCCGCCATCTTAAAAAGCGCGGGCGTAATTTTGTTCACCCGCTCATCCGTACACTGAGCCGAAAGCAACACGGCAATCAAAAGCGTGTACGAATCTTTGTGGTCCAGCGGAATAGGCGTCTCCGGATACAACTCAGCCAATCGCTTCGCGACAAATGCAGCGCGTTCGGCCTTGGTCATACCGGGCACAATGAATCAGGCACTGGTTCTACCACCAACAACAACCGGCGGGGTTGCCACCTGGTTTTCCGGCAAAGCCATCCGCGGTACCTTTTTAGAAAGGCGCTTCTCAATAATCGCGTTGTGCATTTCCCGAACGTGATGCGCCTCGGTTTTGTGAAGTCGGCCCGAAAGAATTTCGCGGCTCTTTTCATAACACCCCCACTCAATCACCTCAATCGGCACCTCGCGGGCCCCCCACTGGTTCATCTGGGAGAATGTCGGCTTGTAGAGGTCAATCGTGTCTGTTCCCACCAAAGCGCTGCCGTAATCGTCGACCACATACTCATAGGGAAGCCCTTTGATCTTGAAACGTGTGCCAACCGGATAGCGTGACCAGTCTGCAGCAGCACTTCGCACATCCCCAAATTTCAATTCAGACCCATCCGCGCACTTCGTTCCGTAAGGAAGGGAATCAGTCTCTTTGTGGCAATACGCTGTAGTCCTCACATTGAGACTGTCTGTAATACCTTGCGAAGCGATCAGTGTAGTTCCCGGATTCGACTCCAGGACATCTCCAGTCGAAAAGACAGCCGGAACCACCTGATCCTGACGAACCAACCCAACCACAGCCGTTTCCAACTCCGGTTCATGGGAGTCATGAGCCGCGCTGAGCGTCGATGGAGACATAGTCATCGGTGATGTCAGAGACAACCGGGTGGTTTTACATCCGACAGTCACAAACACCAGTCCCACTGATAATAATTTGACCAGAGTGGTCTTCATTCCCAAATTTCGTCAAGCAGTCGGGAAGGGATAACGGTTTTGCGCCATGAGGTCAATACCGAATTTGCCAACAAAATGCCCTTTTGAAACTCAGGCAACCGGCCCTGTCTGCTGTCTACGCTGGGTTTTTTCTGCCAAATCGAGCTTTCGCTCCTTTTGATACATCGCGTAAATCGCGGTCCCTACGAGTGAGTATTTGGAAAACACCTTTCTCAGCCAGAAATGGACACCTATGGCAAGGACGATTCCAGCACAGGCAGCCACCCAAATTGGCAGGCTAATCGCACTCTCACTTGGAATAACGAATCCCCATAACCACATAAAAACGAGCGGGATGCCAATCGAAATCCCCCATACCCCAAAAAACTGAAACCGTGCCTGCTTGTAAATTCGCTCGTTCATCTTGCTGGACACTTTTTCTTTCAGAATCTTAAATATTCATCAATAAAAATCTGACGCTTTAGTCAAATAACACAGCGAAACCCGGTATGGCAGGTGGAAGAGTCGGGAGTGTTGGATGAACGGGCCGCTACCCGGTAGCGATTGCAGTAAGAATCGTGACATAAAAATGATCCGCCCCGAATCACACGGCCGCTTCCTGCATCCGGTCCCGTGGGATTGGATAAATTCGATTTTCCTTTATGCCACGACGGGCTGAACCAGTCCGACACCCATTCCCAGACATTGCCTGACACATTATAGAGTCCGAAATCATTCGCTTTGAAGCTTCTCGCCGGAGCCGTCGAAGTGTAGCCATCCTCTCCCGTGTCATTTTCAGGGAACCGCCCCTGCCAGATATTGCAGCGATGTTTCCCGCCCGGCTGCAACTCGTCGCCCCACGGATACCGCTTCTGTTCCAGTCCGCCTCTGGCCGCAAATTCCCACTCCGCCTCCGTTGGAAGCCGTTTTCCCGTCCAGGTTGCGTAGACATTCGCATCATTCCAGGAAACATGGACCACCGGGTGATCCATCACCTTACGGATGTTTGTGCCCGGGCCGCCCGGCTTTCGCCAGTCAGCCTTATCAATTCGTGCCCACCAGTTCAGGCCCTGAACGGTGACAAGCTGAGCGTTCTTCCGGTGCGCTTTGGGGATCTGATTTAGAAAAACAAACGACCACCCGTACCTTTCCGCTTCCGTCTGATAACCCGTCGCCGCCACAAAACTCGAGAATTCAGCATTCGTGACACAGGTTCGATCCATCCAGAACGAATCAAGCGTGACTTCGCGAATCGGCCCCTCCCCGTCTGCAATCCATGTTTCCGGACCTTCAGCCCCCATCAGGAAAGTGCCTCCCTCCAGTTGCACCATGCCCGACTTATCACCCGCCGCATCCGAGATGCCTACATCCTGCCGATCACTGCTTTCCCGCGGATCGGCCGAAGGAGTGCAACATGCTTTTCCATTCTTCATCTTCAAAATCTATCACAACTTAAGCGTTCCCTACCCCTTCTCCGGTGAAACTTGAGCAAAAGACTCTTCAGATGGCATATGCAGAAATACAATGACCAAAACCATTTCAAGTTAAGCGGAGGCGATTCTCTACGACATCGTGATCACCCGGGTGGGCTTGAGTGAATCGGGCAACATGTGTGTCACCAGCACGATTCCTGCGCCCCGTTCTTTCTCGCGATTCAAGGCTTCGCATACATAATCGACGGAATCTTCGTCCAATGCTGCGAACGGCTCGTCGAGCAGAAGAAACGGGCGACCTGAAACGAGTGCACGGCACAACGCGAGGCGATATTGCTGCCCCACACTGAGATTGCGCCCCCTGTCAGCAAGAATTTCATCGAGCCCTCCCTGATTCCTTTTCTGTATGATGTGTTCAAGGTTCACTTCGGCCAGTGCTTCGAAAATCCTCTCATCACTGACGCCTTCCAGCCCCATGGTGATATTTTCCCTGATGGATCCGACAAATAGATACGGCTGCTGCTCAACAAACGCTGCCAGCTTCGATGGAGCGTGTGGATAGCGAAGAGAACCCCGGTTTTCCAGGCCAACTTCATACTCACCGGCATTGGCTTCCCGCAGACCAGCCAGTGATTCGAGAAAGGTGGATTTCCCGCAACCGGATGGGCCCATCACCGCCACGATTTCGCCTGAATGAACGGTGAAATCCATTCCATCAATCACCGGCGGAGCATCGCCATAGGAAATCGACAGCCCGGTGACCGCGAGAGATTTCACATCAGGGATCTTCCTTTCAAAATCAGGACCGAAGAGAGAATCGGATGTCTGAACGTGATTTTTATCATCATACAAGACTGAGGCGAGTCGACCGCCCTCGATAAAGAAGCGGTTCCAGTCATAGGCGGAGGCGACCAGCTCCTTGGCTGAGCCGAGGAATACGTTGATGTAGAATGGATATACCAACGCGTCTTGAACCGTCAGATCGTCGCCACTGATTTTATAAGCGACCAGAGTCAGAATGGCGGTGATCACCAGTTGCCCGCTCATTTCATTGAGCCCCATGAGAGACGACATGGAACGAATGATTCGCATCCCGGCGCTAAAAAGATTCATCAGCTGAAAATTGATGCGTTCAAAGGTGAATCGCTCGGCGCCAAAGCTACGGATGGTACGTAACCCCTCGAATGTCTCGATCATCGTTTGAAAAACCTCGCCCTCGATGACACGGGCTTCGGTGAGCGTTCCCGCCATTTTTCGTTGCACGAGGAGATTGATAAAAGCCAGCACGATGGCCGCCACAATTGGAATCAGTGCAATGGGACCGCTGTGAAACCAAAACAGGATGGCGGCCCCCACCATCATTGTCAGGTTCTGGATTTGATCCGGCAGGGACATGGTCAGGAATTCCTCGGCATTCCGCAAATCCCCCGTGAGACGCATCATCCAGTCTCCGCGATTGGCGGTGTCCAGCTTGTCGATCCGGGTTCGGCTGAGAGCTTTGACTGAGTCCCTTCGCAAATCATTGCTGATGGTAAGTCGCAACCATTCCCGCAGGATCCCCGTCAGAAATATGGTGATCCAAAGGCAGACCGCGATAGCTCCGCCAAAGACAGCCAGAAGAACGAGGAAGCGTTGCGCGTTGATTTCCGATAGCGTCTCGATTTCCTCGGTAAAAAACTGAAGCAATCGCGGGGGTAACAGAAAAATCGAAGAGAGCGCGACAGCCGCCGGTATCCATAATTTGTAACGCCAGCCGAGGCGGGTGGTCACCTCACGAATTAAGCGAAAGCAACGCTGCCTCATCAAAACGGCTTCCTGATCAGAAAGCGGCGACTGAGAGGGATTCGGGGATGGAGGCGAAGTGGGTTCCATATAAAGGGCGGTCTCTTACCCATAAGAGACGAGTCGCCCTTCCTTTTATGAAATGCAGCGGAGAACTCCCAGTAAAAAGGATTCACGTCCTGTCGCGCGCGCCCCGCGATCAATGCGGGCAACGATTGGACCCTGGATTCCTCGCGCAGAAACGGGTGAGAACTCCTGCCCGTGAAGGCCGACTGCAAAAAAAGCGACCACACCCGTTTTTGGTCACTGCGAAAATTCACATCGACCTCCTACACACGTTTTTGGCCACTGCGAAAATTTACATCGACCTCCTACACACGTTTTTGGCCACTGCGAAATTTCGCATCGACCTCCTACACACGTTTTTGGTCACTGCGAAATTTCACACCGACCTCCTACACACGTTTTTGGTCACTGCGAAATTTCACACCGACCTCCTGCACACGTTTTTGGTCACTGCGAAATTTCACACCGACCTCCTGCACACGTTTTTGGTCACTGCCGAAATTTACATCGACCTTCACACCCCTTTTTTGGTCGTCGCAGAAAAAATGCGACACAAAAACAGCGACTCTTTGCCCCGGTGAATATGAAGGGCCCCAGTTTCGATCGGCTTCAGGAAAAATGTTAAAAAAATATCCCAAAATTGCATAGGCCCGTTTTTCACCCGTCACACCCCCGGAACAAGCACCGCAATCTTCAAACTTTTAACGACGATGACAAACACAGAAACAGCCCCTGAAAAGAATCCGGCCCCAGTGGCGGAAGAGGCAAGCGCGATGGACCAACTTTTCCTGTCCCTCCTCGTGATTCAGCCCAGCCCTTTCTGCAACATCAACTGCGACTACTGCTACCTCCCCGACCGCACCAACACGACCCGGATGGACTTCGATGTGTTGAACAAGACGCTCGAACGGGTTTTCACCAGCGGAATGGTCGGCGCTCCTTTCACTCTTCTCTGGCACGCTGGAGAACCTCTCGCAGTTCCTTTGAAGTGGTATGAAACCGCTTTCGAGATGATCGGAGGGATCCCCGGTTCCAGCGAGTTCATCAATCACAACTTTCAGACCAACGGAACGTTGGTGAATGAGAAATGGTGTGAATTCATCAAGAAACACAACATCGACGTCGGCGTCAGCATTGATGGCCCGGAGTTCATTCACGATCACCACCGGAAAACCCGCAAAGGCCAGGGCACTCACGCTAAGGCGATGCGCGGATTCAAAATGCTGAAAGATGCCGGAATCAATCCGGGAGTAGTCAGCGTGATTTCAGATATCGCGGTCGATCACCCGGATGAGATCTACGATTTCTTCATCGAAAACGGAATCGATGCGGTCGGCTTCAACATCGAAGAAATCGAAGGCGCCAACGAGTCCAGCTCGCTTGGAAAGCCAATCGACGGTGACGAGCGAATCCGGAAATTCCTGATGCGGATGTATCAGCGGAACAAAGCCGACGGCTTCCCAATTCGGATCCGCGAATTCGAAACTGCCAGGACCAATATTGAAGCCCCGGAAGAATTCCAGCGTCCTGATGGCCGCTACTACAACTCCGAGACGGAACCCTTCGGCATGGTGAACGTGGATTGTTTCGGAAACTTTTCGACATTCTCACCCGAGCTCCTGGGTCAGCCCACCGAGAAATACGGCACCTTCAACTACGGCAACGTCATCAAGCACAATCTGTTCGATTCCACAGTGAATCCGGCCTTTCAGAAGGTGCTCGAAGACATCGAAGCCGGGAACAAGAAGTGCGCCGAGACCTGCCCTTTCTGGAAGGGCTGCGGCGGGGCCTCCCCTTCGAACAAGTATTACGAGAATGGAACTTTTGACTCAACCGAAACTTCCAACTGCCGATCCACAGTGCAGATCCCGATGCAAATCGTGATGGACGACCTGGGTAAACCTTTTGGCGATATCCCACCACTCAACAAAGACTGATTTAACCAAACCAAACCAACTTCCGGCGAATCGGACCTGCTCCCACCGTGACGTCGAATAACCCAAACCTAACTAAAACAATGGCAATCCTAAGAAGTACAGACGGCAAGTTCTACGAAGTCGCGGACGAGCAGTTGCAAGACAAGCTCATCCCAGCACAGGAACTTAAAAACAAACTCGGTGCAGCAAAAAGCAGCCCGGCTCCTGAAGTGAAGAAAGACGAAGAGGTAACAGCTCACGGCTGGTGCTGGCGTCGGAACTGCTTCCACAACTGCTGGAGTCGCAATTGCTTCCGCAACTGCCACCGGTAATTGAATTTCCCTCCGTCCGACCCTCCACTAACCCTGGAGGGCGGCGGACCGGGAGATTTTTCGATCCAGCTCACAGCTTGTGATCGATCACTTGAAACAAACCAACCCTGTCCGATCGTCACCTTAACCCTGTTCGATCGGATTTTTCTTTTTACCCCATGAGCGCTCCCAACCTCGATCCACCGAAGAATCATCATCAACATCCCTACGGCGTCGGCCTGGCTTATCGATACTCCTGCCACGACGACTACATAAAGCACGAGGATGAAATCGATCTGATGGAGATTTCCACCGAGGACTACATTATCCGGGAACGTCGCATGAACGCCGATCCCGACGAAGCGCTTTTGAATGATGCCTTGAAACGCTGGCCGTGTGTGGCGCATGGCATTTCCCTCTCAATCGGCACAGTCCAGGATTTAAACGAGCATTACATCAAGGGAACTCAGGACTTCATGAAACGTCATGACCTGAATGTGTTCAGCGAGCATCTCGCCTTTCACAGTGTCGACGGCAATGACCTCACCATGTTTTTGTGCATCCCGTTTGAAGAAGTCGCCGTCCAGTGGGTGAAGCAAAATTACTACGCGGTGCGTCGCCAACTGGGGCGGCCCTTTGCTCTGGAGAACGTCACTTACTTTTTCCCGGCGCCACATTCATCCCTGAGCGAAGCGGATTTTCTCCGCCGAATCACTGAAGAAACGGACTGCACCCTGCTACTAGATATCACCAACGTTTACAACAACGCGTGCAACCACGGCTACGATCCCTACGAATTTCTCGACCGCCTGCCACTGGAACGGGTTTCGCAAATGCACCTCGCCGGTGGCTACAAAGACAAGCACGGCCGGTGGGAGGACAGCCACAGTCATCCGGTGATGGATGGTGTCTGGCCCCTCTATGAAGAAGTCTTGAAACGTTCACCCGCGGAAGTGGTCGTGGTCGAGCGCGACAGCCGGTTCACCCCTTTCGATGAAACTCTCGCTGATTTGCAAAAAGCGAAGGAGTTGTTCTACAAATACCGTCCGGCACAACCGACCGGCCCGGTCCCGAATTCGACCGAACTCACAGCTGGACCTTTCGGTGAGAGTGATCCTACTCCACTCGCGCCGGAGTTTTCGAACCTGCGGGCTTACCAGCGGGCGTTGATGGCACGGATCACGAGTGCAGAATTCCGCGACGCTTTCCGCCAGAATCCGGACGAAGCGCTGAAAACGTTCGATCTGACCGATCCGAAATGGGTGGGCAGCATTTCCGACATCGATCTGGATCTGATGTATAAACTCCAGGAGTCCTGGGAATACATCAGTAAAGAGGATGCGGAATTGTCCGACGAATACGAACAGAACGAATGGGCAGCCTGGGCTGCGGAGTTGGAGGCAGAAGGCGTGGAATTGAAGTAGCAACTCGAAAAGACCTGAAAATTGTCGCTTGCGAACAGCGCTTGATCGGTCATATTCACCGCCCGCTGAAAAATTCGTTTTTTGGCAAAACAAAGTGCAAGGCACCTATAGCTCAACTGGATAGAGCACCTGATTACGGATCAGGAGGTTTGGGGTTCGAATCCCTATGGGTGTACCACTTTTATCCGCCAAGGTTCCGGCTGGATAATTGAAAGGTTCAATGTAAATTCTCCGTAACGTTCGACGGAATAATGAGAACAGAATTTTTGGCATTAATCGCGGTGGCTTCAGGGGTATTGGGGGCTTTCTCAACGGCGTCAGCTCAATCGAAAATCGATCTTAGTGGTGAGTATATCATCGTCAGCGGCGGCCCGGCCTTGAAGGAGTGGGAGCAATACCGGAAGGAAAATCACCGCCACGATCGCTGGTGGGGAAATTTTGTGCGGACGGCCCGTATTCGTATGGAGCAGCTGCAAAAAATGACGAATAACAAGATTCGTATCACCTGGCTGGTCTACAAACCGGGTTACGTCAATCGCTCGGACGAAGACGGCGAACCTTTGATCGATCACATCATCAGTGTGCGCGATAAGTACAACATCAATTTGATTTGGTTCGGCAAGGGCGATGAAGTGATCAATTACCTCAACAATGGTCAAAACCGTCGCAACATAAAGATCACCGGCTTCGAATACTTCGGCCACTCCAACAAATACTGTTTCACTTTTGACTACAGCAACGAAATCCTGGGAGCCTCAAAATCATTCCTCCATCAGGCGGATTTATCGAAGCTGAACCGGAAGGCATTTGATCGCAATGCCTACTGCAAAAGCTGGGGATGTCACAGTGGGGAAAGTTTTTCCACGGCATTCAAGCGATCGACAGGGGTAAAAATGATCGGAGCTCTGGGAAAAACGGATTATTCCGATACTTGGAAGATGATTCTCCCAACCGTCTCGTCCGGCGGAGGGCGCTGGACCAATTGACTTGAACCCAAACGATCCGGGAGGGTATGGCTGATGAATTGCCCCTGTTGGATCGTGAAGATGAGAAGGCTGCCAAGTGGTGGTATTATCTCGCTTTTTTAGGACTTGATGCACCGCTCGTCCTTACGCTCTGGCTGTGGATCACTGCGAAGACGACCACTGCGACGGTTGGCGCACCGGTTTTTCTAGCCGCTTTCTGTGCTGTGTGGTCGGTCTATCTGGCTGACAGGCTTATCGATGTCAGACATTGCAAAGACTGGAACAATGCCACCGCCCGCTTGCGATTTGGAAAACGGTTTCGGGTGTTTTTCCTAGTGGCTCTGGCGGTTTGTCTGGCGGCAGGGACCGCAATTGTTGTAAGCGGGGAACTTCCTCAAGAAGTGATGATTCGCGGCTTCAAAGTTGCAGCCGCAGTCCTTGGCTATTTCGGGCTCTTTGTGGCACCTCCTTTTTTCAAAAAAGAGAAAGTGCGGGGAAAAGAATTTTTCGTCGGCTTGATTTTTGCCGGAGGAATTGGCGCGGCTACAGGATTCAGCTCTGACACGCTGCTATTCCTGATTCTGTTCAACTTCGCAGCGGCTTACAACTGCCTGCTTATTGCTTCGCGGGACTTTGAAGCCGACAATGCCAACGACCCCGGCGGGGCATCCCAATGGTGGCGGTCTCTCCGGCGCGATCTCAATATTACGGGACCACTGTTCACCCTCGCCTCGATCCTGTTCGTATTCTTCACCGAAACGAATTCCTTAATTATCCTGAGTTGCTTCGCCATATCATTCGCAATGATGGCAATCCTTCACATGCGATCGGAAAAGCTATCAGGCTCCGATGTCAGGGCGCTGGCAGACTTCTGCCTGCTCACGCCGCTAATCGGAATCTGGTTTTTGTGAAAACGCCCCAATCAGGCGTTCCACGCATCCTTGATATACTGGATGCCGAAGGTGTAAACTTCCTCAGGGCTTTCGAAGAGCGGACGCCACACCCGAGTTGCAGCCGCCAGATCAGGAAGCGCGTCACCAAAAGCCTCGATGACCATCCAATTGTCGTAACCGTTCTTTTTGAAGATCTGAATCGTTTCAACGATTGGCGTATGATCTTTACCCGGTGTCCCACGATCGTTTGCTGAAATGTGAACATGCTTGATGACATCCAGATTCGGCTCGATCACACCAAGCGGATCTTTTTCTTCGATGTTCGCGTGGAAGGTGTCATACATGGTGAAGAAATTCGGGTGATTCACCTGCTTCACATACTCCTTCGCCTGAGCCATGGTGTTGAGGAAGTGGCATTCGAAACGATTCAATGCTTCGATGGTGAGACGAACACCGGCATCCTGAGCAACATCAGCCATTTGGCGGTGCCCTTCTGCTGCCCATTCCTTCTCTTGATCGGTGGCACCTTTGCCAGTGAAGTTGCAGAGTTCCTGGTAGTAGGGTCCGCAAATGTTTTCAACATTCGCATTCGCGGCACACTCAACCACTTTCTTCAGGTGATCGATTCCTGCCTGACGATGACTTGGCTCCGTTGAAATCAAACTCTGCTCGTCGGTTGGACAAATCGTCACGGCGCAAACATCAAGCCCGTTGTCTTTGGCGACCTGACCAATTTTGGTGAAGTGATCAGGATCACTGATATCGAAAAGCGGAATTTCCACTCCGTCGTAGCCGGCCGCCTTCAACTTTTCAAAAATAGGAAAGTGTTCTTCGGTCATGTGACCGCTCCAGAGCAAAGTATTAAAACCAATCTTCATATCCAAAAAATGTGTCGGTGTTTTTACCGCTCAGAGCAGTGGTTTGCAAGCAATTCCCCAAAAACACAAAAGACTCACTGGAGCAACCAGTGAGTCCTTCAAAAACGACCTCTTATCGTAGATTGCGGGTTCAATACGACGCCGCAACGATGCCAATGTCCTCAGGCACAAGGTATTCGTCAGCATGAGCAAGGATTGAGAATGTGTCTTCAAGCCATTGCATTGTCTGAATCTCCACGAAGCGGGGCATATCGCTCAGGTTATCAAATGCTTTTACGAGATCGAGATCTGAAGAGTCGAGTGCGGTCTGGAGCTCTGAATGAATAGCGGGAACGGAGATTTCAATGGCTCCGAGATACTTCACCGCTTTGGCTGCACCACTGTTTTTCCATTCAACCCGACGACTGCCGCGAGCCTCGATTGGAAGATGTGCAATCACATAGTCCGTTTGATCCGAGAAAATTTCAGCAATATCGACCACTTCTTCGTTGGCACGCTCGCTCTCGTTACATGGGATCACCAGCGTCATCTCGACATCCATTTCATTGAGGAGTTCATCCAACTCCTGCTCTTCGCAAAACTCCGCCCATACCCGGGCCATACCGCTCTGGACATCAAGCACAACCGCATCATGACGATCCAAGGTGTGAATCAACTGAGAAATCTCGAGCTCATCATTAAAATCCCAAAACTCACCGCGGAATCCTCCGTCAGTGTCACGTTCATCTGAACTGATAAGCGCACAATTCACCTCCTGTTCATTGAGATGGCGTGCGATTGCTCGTGAAACCGTCGATTTTCCCGAGGCTTCAATGTCATTGGCTACAACGATTAGTTTTTTCATGGCAGGATCATTTATCTGTAAAAATTATAAATATTCCTTATTTTCATGCAACTTATTTTTTATAAAAACAGACATTTAAGAACAATAAATTAAAAAATCGCTCAAATTTCAGCCTTTGACCGACTCTTCGGTGCGTTTGAGCGTGCTGAATTCATCTTAACCCTTTGCAAATTTGTGTTTTGTGGAATTCCGATTTATGGACGAGCCATGTCGTTTTGGAAACGGTTCCGCTATCGTCTGGAGTGGCTTGCTCTGTCCTTCCTGGCGTTTTCGATCCCACTTTTGCCCCGCCGTGCCGCCCACGGATTGGCAAACACTTTGGGTTTAATCGGCTATCATGCAGACTATAGGGGACGCCGCACTGCCCGGGAAAACCTCAGAGCGGTTTATCGTAACGAAAAGACTGAGGAAGAAGTCGTCGCAATTGTTAAAGGTGCGTTCAAAAACTTTGCCCGAACCGTGATCGATCAATTTTGGAGCCGTCGACTCAACGAAGACAACTACGAGAAATACTGCGACATTCAGATCGACGACCCTGAGGCGCTTGAAAAGGTCAGAGAAACCGGGGCGATCTGGGTAACGCCACACTATTCAAATTTTGAATGGATCGCTTTGATGATGGGGTTTCGGAACTACCACTTCACAATCGTTGCCCAGGATTTCAAAAACCCTCACCTGACAAAAATCTTCCGGGACAATCGTGAAATCAGCGGACACGAAGTGATCTCGTCCAATCGAGCCTTGATAAGGCTTTTGAAGGGCTTGAAAGCAAAAGGGAACGCTGCGTTTCTCACCGACCTGAATATAAAACCAAGCAAAGCAGCCACGTCGATTGAATGCTTCGGCTTCAAAACCTGTGTTACCGCAATACATGCCGTGCTGACAAAGCGCACCGGACTTCCAGTCATTCCCGGAATCTGTATCCCCAAGCCGGACGGCACATACCTGATGCGGGGGCTACCACCCATGACCTTTCCCGAGAACGCCACAGAGCAGGAGATCACTCAGGCGTGCTGGGATCAATTCGAGCCTTTCATTCGCGAGAACCCCGAACCGTGGCTGTGGATGTATAAACACTGGCGTTACCTTCCGAAGGGAGAGGATGCTGCAAAATATCCCAATTACTCCCGCCCCCAGGGTTCTTTCGACAAAGTGATCAAAGCGAGCCTCAACTCCACCGCGCGCAAGGATTGAGCGCCCCCCCCAATCAGGCGTCGTTCGAACCGTATTTCTGGCGATAAACGTTCGGCGACAGATTGAAGTATTTTTGGAAACTCTTAGAGAAATGCGCTGAATCAGTGAAACCCAGACGTTCGGAAATGTCTTTTGCAGTTTCAGAAGAGATCAGCAATTGCTGGGCGGCATGATGGATGCGGCGACGTTGAGCGTAATCAACCAGAGTCACACCGGTCGCTTTTCGAAAGACCCGTCCAAGATGATCCTGAGTCATTTCAGTCGCCGGCTCCAGGTCTTTGAGTTTCAAGTTATCTCCGGTCTTAACGCTTTGCTCGATGAAATCCAGGGCAACACGAACTTCAGGGCGTAGCTCGATCCGATTATCTCCCCGCCAATAGTAGTGGTATTCGTCACCGAAGATCAGCATCAATTTGAGCAGGACAATCCGGGCAATGGGTTCTTTATGTCGTCCCGCCTTCAGTACTTCCTGCAGAATTTTCAGTTCGTTCTCCACATACCCCCGGTGTTCTTCGCGGGCGGAAACCACATGCAGTGTCGAGTCGGTAGGATATTGAAACCAGGATTGATCAAAAAAGAGACTCAACACATCCGGAGAATCGATCACAGTGTGGTAATCATTCGCCAACCATTCCGGCAGAAATCTAACCCGCACCAACACAACCTCTTCGGGTTGTTTGATGGTGTGGCGATTGCTTGGATGGTTAACGATTACAGCCCCTTCACGAAGCGCCTGGTTCCCGGTATCTGTTTCGTGTAGGAAATTTCCGGATCTGACATAGAAAATCTCCGGATACTGGCTCGGCGGAAACTCATAGTCGTCGACCAGATAAAAGTTAGTGAGTCGGATGGGCCAACGGCCCGAATTCTCGATCCGATTCTCGCGATTTGCTTTCGACTTAAAGAATAAGGCCATTCTCTGATCTTTTGGCCACAATCAAGTGGGATATCGGACTTTTACAAGTCGCAATCCGTCAGAGGGTGCGCATAGCGGGGCTTTCCCTGAACCAATGCCGGATTTGAGCTGTTCTCGAATTTGATCGAGGTCCCGCTTCCCTCTACAAACCTGGATGGAGGCTCCCACCATGAGCCTCACCATTTTGTATAGAAACCCGTTTCCTGTGAACTCCAGTTCAAATTCTTCGCTTGAAGTAAAATTCACCTTTGCTGAATAAATCGTCCGGGTTGTATCCCGAACTTCATCTTTGCCGTCGTTTCGTTTTGCGGAAAAGGCACGAAAATCGTGAGTCCCCTCGAAAGCGGAGACCACTTTTTCGAGCGATTCAAAATCGCGCTCGTTCGGGCAATGCCAAGCGAGCCCCAAAAGGAGCGGAGGTAAAACCTCACCGGTGAAGATCCGGTAACAGTAGGTTTTCTCTTTCGCCCCGTACTGAGCATGAAAGTCCAAAGATACGGACTCCGCTTTCATGATCCGTATTGATCGCGGCAATTTTGTATTCAACGCACGCAACCAATGAGGCGCCTGCATTGACCAATCAGCGGGCGCATCAAAGTGGGCCACTTGTCCATCAGCCGACACACCGGCGTCTGTTCGCCCCGAGCCCTGGACTTTCTGAATCTCCGGGCAAATAGACTGCAACGCATCGAGCAGAATATCCTGAATCGTATTTCCACCAGGCTGACTCTGCCAACCTGCATAGTTCCGCCCATCGTAGGCCACCGTGAGCTTAAATCGCTGACCGTCCGATGTTGCCATGACGGTCAGTGAATTCCCCGTTCTGTCGAACTGATGAAATCAATCAACGTCTGCAACACGCCGTCTGAATCATCCAACTCACGAATGGCAGCAAGGGCTTCGGAAGCATTCTTCCCATCGCGATACAAAAACCGGTGGGCCTTTTTAACAAGACGAACCTGCTGCTCAGAAAACCCGCGACGCTGAAGCCCCACCGAATTAATGGCACGTACTTTTGCCGGATTCCCATCAGCAATCATATAAGGCGGGATATCCTGAACAATTTTTGCGCATCCCCCGGTCATAACATGCGCCCCGATCCTGCAAAACTGATGCACTGCAGTGAGTCCGGAAACAATCGCATAATTCCCAACCGTGACATGGCCACCGAGAGTCCCGTTATTAGAAAGGATCACATTGTCACCCACAATGCAATCGTGTGCGACGTGACTGTAGGCGAGAAAGTTGCCGTTGTTACCAATGATCGTTGCATCATTCGGCGAAGTGGCCCGATGCACCGTGCAGAATTCGCGAAAGGTGTTGTCGTTACCGATTTTGGCAAAAGTCGGCTCGCCTTCGTATTTCAAATCCTGAGTCCTTTGACCAATGGAACCGAAAGCATAAAACGTATTCCGCTCCCCGATTTCAGTCCCGCTGTCGACTGTCACATGATTCTGTAGCGTGGTTCCTGCACCGATTTTCACGCCGGCATAAATCACGCAATAAGGTCCGATTTCCACCCCGTCTGCAATTTCAGCAGACGGATCGACAACGGCGGTAGGATGAATTTTGGCAGCCATAAGGATAACCCCGAAACGGAGAAATCAGTCGTCGATTAGAGCAAATTTCAAATCGCCCTCAGAAACAAGCTCGCCATTAACGGTGCAGCGCCCTTTGGCAAAACCAATATTCCGACGGGTTTTCAAAATCTCGCATTCGATGAAAAGCGTGTCACCCGGAAGGACCGGCTTGCGCCACTTCACATTGTCCGCGCTCATAAAATAGCCGATTTTTCCCTGGTTTTCAGGCCGGCGAAGCAAAACGATGCTGGCCACCTGCGCCATCGCTTCTACCTGAAGAACACCGGGCATAATCGGATGACCGGGGAAGTGCCCCTGGAAATACGGTTCGTTGATTGTGACCTGCTTAACCCCGGTGCACTTGTTATCGCCCTCGAAACCAATGACGCGATCCACCATCAGGAACGGATAGCGGTGAGGCAGGACTTTCTGAACCTCAACATTGTCCATTACGCCCTCACCTGTCGGGATAATGACTGGAGGCACCATGGACCGCGTCTGCTGATAAGCTGCCGCAAGCCGTTTTGCCATTTCGGTGTTCGGACCATGCCCGGGTTTCACAGCGATGACGTGCCCCATGATCCGTTTCCCGCTCAGCATGAGATCACCGATGATATCGAGAATCTTGTGACGTGCGAATTCTTCCGGGAACCGCATTGGCTCCTTGCTCATGACAGAGTCGCCCTTTACGACAACCGCGTTCTCAAGGCTTCCGCCTTTAATGAGGCCTTTTTCCAACAACGGCTCGACATCTTCATAAAAAACGAACGTTCGCGCCGCAGCAATCTCATTTTCATAAGACTCAGGATCCACTTTGACAGAGAAAAACTGGGTCATCCTGCCATCAGGACCGACTTGCGTGCATGAAACACGAAAATCTTTATCCGGAACGATGGTAATCATCGATCCATTGGGCAACTCCATATGAATAGGCTCCCGGATTTCGTAAACACTCCGGTATTCTTCCTGTTCCTGAATGCCCGCCTTCTTGATGCATTCAACAAACGGTTTGGCGGAACCATCCCCAATCGGAGGTTCGTTCGCATCCATTTCAATGATCGCATTGTCCACGCCCATTCCGACCAGAGCCGAAATCACATGCTCCACTGTATGAACCTTGACTGATCCCTGTGCCAGGGTCGTGGCACGCTCAACGGTTTGCACGTTTCTGACATGGGCATCGATAAAAGGTTGATCCTCAAGATCAATTCGACGGAATTTGATACCATGATTGGCTGGCGCCGGCTTCATGGTAAGAGTCACCTGCTCACCCGTGTGGAGCGAGGTACCGGTCAGAGTGGCCGGTTCGGCCAGAGTCTGTTGTTTTTGGGCAGACATAATTGAGACTTTTCGAAAAAGGGGCAAACCTCTACTGCAAACCGGTGATGATTCCAGCTTTTTGCACCCAGACTGTAAAAAATCGCCCCCTTAAATCAGAATCGCAACTTCACACCGACGTTCACAAACCCATTGGAATCAAGCTCTTCTGAGAAATCGTAACTCCCACCTTCGATCTCAATTTCCTGACCGACTTGCATTCCGCCATCAATATATCCCCACCAGGGACTGTTCCCCAATCTTTGATCATAGCCGAGACTTACCCGAATGCTCTTGTAATTGAGATCAACATCGTCATCGCCTCCTGCTGGATCTTCTATATTCCAGCCAGCTCCACCAAGGACTGCACGAGCGGCAAAGAGAGAGTTTTTTGTGGGAGCATAAGCCACTTCAACCCGGGGGAACGTAAGGGCCAGCGACCAGTGTGGATCCGGTTCAAAAATAAATCCCAGCGCAGGTAGAAGACGTTCCTCTCCGAGGTCACGTGAATAAAAGCCGCCAAAGGCTACCTTCATTGAGTTGTTCAACTTATAGGAAAGTAAAACGAGCGAAGTCAGGATAAAATCATCTGAATCGACCGTGCCAAAATCCGAGTACCACCCGGGTTGGAGACGGCCCCACAGTTTCCATCGATCACTGAGTTTAATCCAGGCATTGATGGGGATATCCACCCGGGTCAAATCGAGAGTCTGTGAACCAAAAGGAAAAGGAGCACCTTCAAAATCAAGCCGATTCAACCTGTACTTGGCTCCCGCAGTGAGGCGAAAACCATCTTTCATGTACACGGGGACGTTTGCCTCAATTCCAGCTTCCCACTGAGTCATGCTGCCTTCTGCGGCAGAAAAATCAGCCTCACCTCCCCACGAGAAGTAACTTCCCGCAACCGCATATCGGGGAATGAACGACTCCTCAGTCCGCTCATCGGTTTGCTGAGCCGACACAAGAGTCGCCGCAAAAGTAAAAACCAAGGCAGTAATTGAGGTGAATTTATACATTTTGCTTGAGGCTACGTTTGGAATATCGAACTGGCAACATTCCCTCGTACAAAAATCCGATTTCAGACGATCCGTAAATGATCAACGAGCACCTTCACAATCCAAATTTTGAGATTATCGATGAGTCGGACGATTTTTTGGTCGTCAATAAACCGCCCCATCTCGTCGTACACCCGACAAAGCCTACTCCGGTACCCACTTTGATAGATGAACTGAAGCAGTTGCTGGTTTTTGAAGAATCGATCGGTCACACCCCGGCAATCCTCACACGTTTAGATCGCGAAACAAGCGGGGTGGTAATGGTGACTAAAACACCTCAATCTGCCCGTTTATTGAGCAAAGCCATGCAGCGCCGCGAGTTCATAAAAGCCTATCAAGCCATTGTCTGGGGGTGGCCGGAAGAAGACACATTCACCGTCGATTTACCGATGTTACGTCAGCGGGACGTGATGGAATCAGAGATCTGGGTGAAGCAGACCGTTCACCATTCAGGCAAACCTTGCCGAACCGATTTCCGTGTTCTCCGCCGGTTTAAGAAAGAGACCACCAATGGAAAGAAATTCTCCCTGATTGAATGCCGCCCCCAAACCGGACGAACCCATCAGATCCGGGTTCACTTACAAAGCGCCGGGCATCCTATCATCGGCGACAAAATCTACGGCCCGGATGAATCCTTTTACACAAAGTTCATCGAAGATGGTTGGGACGAAGAACTGGAAAGCCAACTTCTTATCAATCGGCAAGCCCTTCATGCTTCGTGTCTCGAGTGGAAAGGAAATCGATGGGAAGCCCCGCTCTTTGAAGACATGGCAGATTTTTTGCCTATCGACATTGCCTGAATATTTTCTTAGATTTCCCCAATGGCTTCGTCTTCAAAGGGAATCACGACACAACGAATCTCCCGCAAGGAAAAGCAGCCCCCTCCGGCGAAAAGCCAGGGTGAAACCGGAGGATCCGGTAGCGGCTATCTCCAAACTGTAATCGACAATCTGCCTGTCGCCCTGTTCGCCAAAGACGCGGGAGATGATTTCCGTTTCGTTCTTTGGAATAAAGAACAGGAGCGAGTCACGACGATCCCCAGAGAGAAAGCTCTGGGGAAATCAGACCATCAAATCTTTTCATCCGAATCAGCAGACTACTTCAGAGAAGTGGATGAAGCTGTGATCAAGCGGGGAAAGTTAGTGGAGGTTCCAGAAGAAATTATTGATTCAGGTAATGGTGGGGAAGTGTTTCTGAAGACATTGAAAGTTCCTATTCAGGATCAGGAAACGGGCCGCACGCTTCTGGTCGGAATCAGTGAAGACATTACTGAACGTGTCAAAGCCAGGGAGCAGCTTGAAAGGCTGAACAAAAACCTCACCGATAAAAATAAAGAACTGGAAACCACCCAGTTGCAGTTGATCCAGGCGGAGAAACTGGAATCCATCGGAAGGTTGGCCGCAGGAGTCGCTCATGAGGTAAAAAACCCCCTCGCGATGTTACTGATGGGCGTGGAATATCTCTCCAGTGGCATTGACCCCGATGACGAAAACGTTGAGGTCATTTTCGACGAAATGCGCGAAGCCATTGAACGAGCCACCGCCATCGTCAAAGGGCTCGTTGACCTGTCCTCAAATCGACAATTGACCCGCGAAAAGGCGGATCTCAAAGCCATGGTCGAGCACGTCCTTTTGCTGACCCGACACGAAATCACGCGGAATTCTATCGGGATCAGATTTGAATGTGAAAAGGACTTACCCCTGCTTCTGCTTGATCAGGGCAAATTCGAACAGGTTTTGATCAATCTGATTTTGAATGCAATCCACGCCATGGATGAATCAGAAAACCGCGTCCTCATGATCAACATCACAAAAAAAGAACTCAAGGAAGTCGAGTTGAATGAAGGGGCGCGGACCGCAAGGAAGTTTCGTCAGGGCGATACGGTAATCCACCTCGACATCAAGGACAGTGGATCCGGGATAGAAAACGACCATTTAGAAAAAATATTCGATCCGTTTTTCACCACAAAACCAACAGGGTTGGGAACCGGTCTTGGTTTGTCAGTCGTGCGTAAAATCGTTCAACTTCATGGCGGCGAAATCTCCATCCGCAACCGGCTCCTTAAAAAAGGCGCCCACGTTAAAATTACGCTCGTTGCCCCCCGATCATGATTGACCAGAAGGGCCGATTTCCGCTACAATTCTAACAACACGAAAAACACCATGGCACACAAAGTTCTCGCAATTGACGATGAAGCAGGTTTCACCCGGCTTCTTAAGTTGAATCTCGAAAAAGGCGGAGCCTACGAAGTCCGGGTGGAGAACGAATCGAATCACGCAAAGCGGGCTGCATTGGAATTTGAACCTGACGTAATCCTTTTGGATCTCGTGATGCCGGGAATGGATGGCGGCGACGTTACCGCTCAATTTCAAGCGCACCCTAAACTGAAAGATATCCCCATCATCATGCTGACAGCTCTGGTATCCCAGGGCGAAACCAGCGAAGATGCAGTGGCTCTGGCTGGCGGAAACCCGGTTCTCCCCAAACCCGTCAAACTTGAAACGCTAACGGCCTGTATCGAAGAAGTGATTAGCGGTGTCAGCTGATTCACTTCTTTTCCGGTTCTGCTGAACGAATTCGCAAATCGGTCACCATTTCGACCGAAACCTGCGATACCCCGGGCTGTTTCTCTATCAATTTAGCAACCTTGTTAACCGTCAATTGATCTGGCTGAGCATCTGCGATGATTCTGTAAAAGACATTCACCGTATCTCCACTTCTCGAGACCCGGCTGACCTCTACGTGGCTGACACCAATACTGTCCTCTTCCAATACGGAAGTCATCGCGCCCCTCAACTCTTCCCGGCTGATCTTGTCGTGCGAAATCAGCACCGAGGTCAACGGGACCAAAAGGATCACCACCGCAACGACCAGACAAATCAAAGTCCTTCGAACCCAGAGAGTCCCCATTCCGACCCCCTGCCCGCGAACTCCATTCGCGAAAAATGTCAGCGCAGACGACAAAATGATTCCAACAACGTTTGTCGCAAAAAGCAGAGCGGCACCGCTGGCATTGGTCCACTCCTGCAGTGCGAGAGAAATACCCACCGTCGCAATCGGCGGCACCAACGCCGCTGCAATCGCCACCCCGGCGAGCGCCGACGATAAATTCGGGCGACCAATACAATAACTGGCGGCAATTCCCGCCAATGTCGCCACCCCGAAATCCAGAAGATTCGGCCCACCGCGACTCGCCAGTTCATTTGTCAGCGTGGAAAGCGGAGCGGCAAGCCCCATGAACGCCCCCACCACCAGAGCAGCAAGAAAGCCCAACACGATCGCCCGCAAACAGGTTCGCATCAGCGGCAGGTTGCCCTGGACAAGAGCAAGCCCGCTTCCCAACAACGGCGTCATTAAAGGGGCCACCAGCATCGCCCCGATCACGACGGCTGCGCTGTCCTGAATCAAACCCAGCGAAGCAATCCCCGTCGCCAGAACCATCAACGACAGAAAATCAAAATTCCAACGGGAGTTGACCTGCAATCGATCAAACAGCGAAATCCTCTCATCCCGGGACAACTGGGGAATCCGCAATGTCATGAAACGCTCGAGCCGCTGCCTCAGTCTATGTTGCAGCGAACGCCTGCGCCGGATCACCGCTACCGTGACTGCTTCCTCCCCATCCAGCAATCGATCCGGGACCGATCCAAAAAGTTTCCGCTTCACCGTGGTGCTGTTGCTCGCACCGATCAGAATCAGATCATAGGACTTCTCCTCAGCCGCTATCCGCATCCCCCGCAGAACATTATTCGAAACAACCACCTGCGGCTGAATATGGTCCGTATCAGATCGATCAAGCCCCGCCTCGTCCAAAACACGTTCCAACACCCGCATTCCAACGGCTTTTCCTTCAGCCTCCCCGATTTCCGGCTCAATAAACAAGGGCGAAATCGTTCCGTCAAAGCGGTTCGCTACCCGACTCCCTAATCGCAGTGCGACTCTTGAGTGTGGACCACCTGAACTCGGGATCAGCACCGAATCACACTCCTCAAGCTTTCGCGACCCCAGGCGAATCGCGATGGTATCGCAATGCGCGTGATCAAATAAATCCCGGCCCAGCTGCCGCAGGTCGAGCGTTGAATCATCCGACCGGTTCTGCCCGAGCACCAGAAGGTCAGGACCAATCTCATCGAACAACTTCAGCAGATCCGACTCCTTTGTGTTTTTCGCAAGCTGGTGATACCTCAACTCCGGAACCACATGGTGGCCCTCATTCTTCCAGGACTCCACAAAACCATTCAGATCCGATTCGGAAACCGCTTCCGGATGAAAAACCACAAGCCGGACATTTTCCTGAGCCAGAGCAAACAGCATCGCCCACCGAATCAATCCCTCGGATTCAGAAGGACAAGTGATGAGAGTTGCGACCGGCATGCTATGATATTGGGCAAAATCTCAGGTTCCGGTAGCCAAAACTTGAGAATTTTTGGGCAACCTCCCCTTTTGCTTTCTCCTGAACATTTTGAAGCCATCGCCGAAAAAGACGCTTCAGGAAATGCCGAATCGATACCCGCCAAAATAGCGGGTGCCTCTGCAGCGTTACAATGCCACCCGCCAAAATAGCGGGTGCCTCTGCAGCATTACAATGCTACCCGCCAAAATAGCGGGTGCCTCTGCAGCATTACAATGCCACCCGCCAAAATAGCGGGTGCCTTTGCAGCGTTACAATGCCACCCGCGATCTGCCCACATTATGAAAACCCACCCTTTTTCTAAGTATTCCGAGAGCACCTCACAAAAAATGCCCATAAACTCTGATAATTTTAAAACTTTTAATTAAATTCTTTGAATTATTAAGAAAACTAAATAGCCTGTGGTGACTTCAGGTGTTGTGACATTGTTTGATTTTCTGGAAATTTCAAAATTTCCTAATCAAGACAACATTAAGAGTCAGGAGAATCTCGCCGGCAATCCGCTTGTGATCACATCTCTTCCAGACAGCCAATTCAAGTTCAGGTTTAGCCAACCGACTCTGGTGACAACCAATGGCGGTAGCATGCTTGAGTTTTCCCAATCCCCGTTGAAGTTCGGCCTCCCAAAAAATGTCTGCCTCATCTTCCACTGATTCTTTGGCCCTCATCGAAGCTTTTTCCAACCAGCGATTGCTCGTCCTTGGCGATGTCATGCTGGACTGGTTCATTTGGGGGAATGTTTCCCGGATTTCCCCGGAAGCACCCGTTCCAGTGGTCGAAGTTCAGCGTGAATCGCGATACCCCGGAGGCGCGGCAAATGTCGCCCGTAATATTACCCCTTTCGGCGCAACCGTCGAACTGGCAGGAATCTATGGAACAGACGCCAACGGGAAACTGCTCCTTGAAACCCTCGTTCAGAACGAAATCGGCACCGGTCAACTCATCAAAACCGAAGGATACCCAACCATCACGAAAACACGTGTCGTTGCGGGTCATCAACAGGTAGTCCGAATCGATCGAGAGAAGAAACTACGCCTGACACCTGAACAGGAGCAAAGTCTGGTCGATGGCATTGTCGACATTTCGGACCAGCTCGACGGCATCATCATCGAAGATTATGGGAAGGGCCTGATTTCGGCAAATCTTGCCGGAAAAGTAATCGCCGCTGCAAATTCGAAAAACTTAGTCGTTACCGTTGATCCAAAGCCGGGAAATCCCATCCCGTGGAAAGGCGTGACCTGTGTGAAGCCTAACCGGACCGAAACATTCCAGGCAGCTGAACTTGAAGACCTCACCCGGAACGACTCAATTCACCCTCTCGAAGATGACAATCTCTTGAACGCCGGTCGCCAATTGCTCGAGACCTGGCAATGCGAAAATGTGCTGGTGACTCTCGGGGAATTGGGAATGCTGCTCTTTACCGGCGACGGGAGCAATCCGTTTCATATCCCCACCCGCGCTCAGGAAGTCTATGACGTCTCAGGCGCAGGAGATACCGCCATCGCGGTCTTCACCCTGGCTCTCTGTGCGGGTGCTGATCCAAAAAAAGCCGCTGAAATTTCTAATGTGGCCAGCGGAATCGTCGTTGGGAAGCTGGGAACCGCCCCAATCGAACGCGAAGAGCTCGTTGCCGCCCTCCAAAAATGAATCATTCAGAAATCATCTCCTCCACCATTGCCGATCATTCGGCAACAGTTGAACGCTTTCGCGAAAGCTGCTCGGAGACGATTTCGATCATCGCTGATATCATTGTCGATTCCCTCAAGAGCGGTGGAAAAATCTGCTTCTTCGGGAATGGAGGATCTGCTGCTGATTCCCAGCACTTTGCCGCCGAGTTTGTTGTTCGCTTCACCCGAAACCGTCGCCCGCTCCCCTCGATTGCATTTACGACCGACACCTCGATTCTCACAGCGGGCGCCAACGATTTTGGCTATGAATCGGTATTCTCCCGACAGGTCGAAGCCCTGTGCCGGCCTGAGGATGTTGTCATTGGCATCTCCACATCCGGGAACTCCCCGAACGTGGTTGCAGGGCTGAAGGCAGCAAAGTCTCTCGGCGTAAAAACAATTGCCTTCACCGGCGAAAATGCGGGCGACTGCGGTGAATTCTCCGACATCGCCCTGACAGTTCCCTCGCCTGTCACGGCCCGGGTTCAGGAATGTCACCTGATCGCAGGGCACTTAATCTGCGACATTGGCGAAGCCGCCTTTGCGTGAAAAACGATCCAACAGGGTTCGTTTGATAAACCAACCCTGTTGACTCGAAAAAGATCAATTTGCTGAAGATTCCGCTGGCATAAAGCACAGCGATTCTCTGCAAGTTCGTTTTTAGAAAACGATCTCAATGTCTCGTCTTTTAGACAGATTCCCGATGCTTCACAGCGTCGTATCAAACGTGAGCTGGCGAATGGCCGAACGTTTGATTGCCATTGTATTTTCAATCGGCGTCGGGGCCTGGGTGGCCAGATACCTTGGCCCTGAAGGCTTCGGTATCCTCGGAGCGGCGCTTTCGATCGTCGGCTTTGTCGGAGTGCTTCCGCATCTCGGGATGAACCGCATTCTCGTCAGAGAGCTCGTCGACCACCCCGAGAGCGAAGGCGAGCTGCTCGGGACCGCCGGAGTTCTGACGCTGTTCAGCGGCCTCATCTCATTCGTTCTCACCATCGGGATTGTATTTCTATTTCCGATGAGCCGGGAAATGGCGTGGGCAACACTCCTCATCTCCACCTGGTATTTCGGGGCACCCGCTCTGGTAGTGCGGACGTGGTTTGAAGGGAACCTTCAGGGAAATCGCGACGCCGTTGCCGGCATTCTCGGATTGGTGATCGGAGCCGGAATGCGCATCTACATGATTGCCACCAAGCAACCCGTCTGGATCTTCGCCGCAGCGATTGGCACTGAGGTTTTCCTGTCTTCAGTGATGCGCTGCCTGTTTTTTTACTTCGCAGGTGGCCGGATCAGCAAATGGAAATTCAATCGCAGCAGGGCATCCGAGCTGCTTCGGGAAGCCGCTCCACACATGATTGGTTTGATTGCTCTGATGGTCTATCACCGCATTGATACCCTGATGGTGAAAGTGATGGTCGGGGACGCAACCGCCGGGATTTACGCCGCCGGGGCGCGACTGGCAGAGGGACTTTATTTTATCCCGGCCGTGATGGCTTCAGCCCTCATGCCAAGTCTACTGCGCGCCAGAAAAACCAACCCCGAAGTTTATCAGCGGCGCCTCGACAGTTATTTCAAACTGAATGCAGCTCTCGGTTATGGAATGGCCATCGCCGGCACACTGTTAGCGCCTTTGTTAGTCGGCTTGCTCTTCGGCCCGCAATACGCCGCCACGGTTGGAGTGCTCACCATCTATGTCTGGGCCGCAGTTCCCTACTTTGTTGGCACGGTGCGTCAGGAAACCTTCGTTGCGGAGGGACTCATTAAATTGAACCTGGTGATGACTCTGATCGGTGCCGTCGTCAACGTGTCCCTGAATCTCTACATGATTCCCCGCTGGGCGGAAAACGGAGCCGCCATCGCCACGCTGATTTCCTACACCGTCGCCGGTCTCCTCGCCGCCTTTCTCTTCAGACGCTCCCGCCGAATCGCATCCATGGCCATACGCGCTTTGATCTGGCCGGTTCCTTCGCTCAAGGGACTCAGCCGCCAATCAGCCGCCTGATGATTTTTACTTCACACACACAGCACGCCACACAGACAACACCCACCCTAACAACAACGACAAAGATATGACTGCTGAAACATTACCCATGATCGCCCCTCCCCGCGCAAAGAATCGCGAGAGATGCGACATCAACCGCGGCCTCCTCGACGGCTGCTCTGTTTACCTCTCCGAACAGGACCGGTTCTCGGTTCGCACTGGAACCTTCGATCGCGAAATCCACGACAAGTTCTCTGAGTTCTCCCAAAACACCGAAGTGTTTCTCGACATCGGCGCGGCGGAAGGCTTCTACTCCGTTTACATGCTGAAGAATACCGAAGCGAAAGTGTATTCCTTTGAATCAGCCCCCAACCAGAGCAACCACCTCCTCCGCAACCTTGAAGAAAATACCCGCAACGGGCACAGGCTTCAGTTTGGAACCGAAGAGCTCGGTTCGTCCTGCGACCACAACCGCACAACGATCGACACCATTGCTGCGCATGAAAGCGGATCAATTTTCATGAAGATCGACTCCAACGGAACCGAAGTCGCCGCCCTGCGCGGTGCAGAGCGAATCCTCAATCGCGACAACACGAAACTCATCGTGAAAGTCACTTCAAAATCCTCCGAACAGGAGTGCCTCTGGATTCTGGACGAATACGGATTCGACATTTCCATCATCGGACCGGCCTGGTGGCGCGCCATCGTCAGGGACCGCTCTTCGGAAGATCCACATCGCTGGATCATCGCTGAAAAGAGCGAAATCGGATTGGTATCTTAATGCCCGACCTCGTCGCAGTCGTGATTCCCGTCCTTCGCGGACAGGAACGAAATCTTGAGTCCAGTCTCAAGCACCTCCACAGCCTGGAGGTGCCGGACTGGGCGCGGGTGATCGTTGTTTGCGATCCCGCCGAATCAGAATTCGACTGCGATTTCAAATGTGACCGCGTTACCGCGGAACCCAAGTGCATCACCTGGGGTGACTTCCTGCTGCGCGGCATGACCGCGGCCAAATCAATCGGCGCGTCTCATGTGATCTGGCTGAACCCCGGAACGCTTCCCCGCGAAGGCACCCTCGAACGACTGCATGACATTTCGCGATGTCGCCGATCGATCGTCACAGCCGGGCGCATCGTTTTTTCCTGCCAAAGCCGCAAGAGCGGCGGGTATATGAAGTCGCTTTGCGGATTAATTCCCGTCAACGTGAGCCACGGAAAAATTGCCACCTGCGAGACGGTCTCAAAAATCTGTGCCTGCGTTCCCCTGGAATTCATTCAGCTTCCCGAAACCGACACTGACCATGAACCCGCTCAATTCTGGACCGCACAGGATCTTGGCATGATCCTGACGGGGAACGGCTTCCCCTGCCTTGTGGATGGAGAAAGCGAAGTCGACGTGATCCGCAGCCGTGACTTTGAGTCGGAATCCTGGCTGCTCAGCGGCCGCCCCGTCTCAGACATTTGGCGCGGCATGCGTCAGCCCTGCTCCACCGTGAATACCGGCCGCAGAATACGCTACTACATGCGTCATTGGGGAATCTTCGGCCTGCTTCCGGCGTTGGCTCCACTGGCCCGCCTCGTATTGATCTCTGTGATCCGTTGCCTCTTCCCGGTCACCCTGCTTCGCCGCCTCTACGGCCGGCACTCCAAGGCCTGGCAGCTGCAACAACTCTACGAACAGCCCGTTTCCGAAAACGCGTCATAATGGACAACACACGCGGCAACTCTTCGAACATGAACGCTCTCATGCTCATGTTCGTCACCTTCGTCGGCACCCTCTTCGCCGTCGCATTGCTTTATTCCGTTCTCACTTCGAGAAACCACCTCTCACAGCTGGTTCTATTCGCCGGCGTTGGCTCCTTCCTCGCCGGGGTGGTGAATCCGAAGTTCATGCTGTTCGCCTTCGTGATCACAACAGCTTACCTCGATCTCATCAAGCGGCTCCTCATCCTCTTCGAGATGCCGAATTTGATGGACCTGTATTTCGTCATGGGGCTCGCCCCCCTCACCATGCTTGGAATCCTGTGCGGAGTGATCGTCGGTTGGTTCATGGGTCGGTTCCAGATCGAGAAACGGCATTGGGGACTCTTCATGATCGCCACCTGCTTCGTGTTGATCACTGCGGCTTTTGCCTTTCGCCACGCCGGCTCCACCATCGCCATCAAGCGCATCGCGAACGCCTCCGCTTATTCCTTCCTCATCTTTGTTCTGCCCGTTCTCTTCACCTCCTGGCAGGAGCTTTGGAAACTGTGCCGCTTTGCCCTGTTCGTTTTTATCCCGGTGGGAATCTACGCCATCTATCAAAGCATCTACGGGCTCAGCGTTTTCGAAATCGAATACCTCGAGAGCGGCCTCACCATCATGGTGAAAGAATTGAGAGATCTGAAACCGCGTCCGTTCTCGACGATGAACGCGGCACACACACTCGCTTACATGGCGGCCATCCTGATGGTGCTGGCCTACATCCCCTTCGCCGCCGGAAAGGACAACCGCCATCTCTTCAAACATCGGTGGATCTATGGTTTCCTGATCGTTTTCTACTTCGCCGTTTGCTTCGTCACCATGGCGCGAAGCGGTCACTTCCTGTGGATGGCAGCCTTCGGCGGAATCTTTGCATTCTTCACCAGCAAGCGAACCACCCTCTTCTATACCTCCGCCACCTCGGCTTATATCCTCATGGTGATCTTTGCCGAAAATCTGATCGCAAAACTTCCCGTGTGGGATGCCATGTTAAACAAGAGCACCGACTTCCTCGCTCAAGCCACCCGGATCCAGACATTCTACGACCGACTCTACAGTTACTCCCAGCTCAAGCAGCCGGAGAACTATTCCCTGTTCGGACTGAAACACGAAATCTTCACCCACGACGCCATCACTGAATCCCTCGCCCGGTTCGGAGTGGTCCCTCTCGCAATCGGTGGATTCCTCATCCTTTCCCGGCTCAGAAAGATTCACCAGGCCATCAGTGAAATTGTCTCCGACGGCAACCGCCGCATCGCCTGCCTTTTCCTTGCCATCGCGTTTGGCATCGCCGCGTGCGATATCTTCTTCGGTGGCACAGCCAAAGTATTTCCGATCAGCGCCTACCTGTGGGCCGCCATTGGCGGCGCCCTCATCGTTGTCTTTTATCAGAAAGACGAATCGCTCAGCGAAGTCGCCGCGATTCAGAAGACCCGCGTCAAACAGGATTTACCTCACCGCCCGCTCCTGGCACCCCATCCCGCTCATTCAGCACCAAATGCCCCTACCGGCACCATTGGTAAATCGCTTTCCCGGAATCATCGCTAACTCGAACCGCTACGAACTATGACAGCGCTCGTTAAAGAAAAGGAAAAAGCAACCACCCCGCGGCGAAGTGCATCGACAACGCCCACGACAGCCACGACCGACGAAACCCCGCCGGTTGCCAATGGCGTCCGCCAACAGGCCCACCATGGGTCAAACCTGAAGATGTCGGCTTTTCAGCGACTCAACATCGGCCCTTCCAGACCCGGGCATCTCAAAGATCCCGCCCTGAAAATCCTCATCGATCCGACCTGGACACACATGGGCGGAGAACCGGCGACCCCGTTTATCGAAAAATGGAAAGCCCGCTGGATGCGCTACCGTCAGTGGATCGATTCAACCCTCTTCGCCAACTCAAAGCGGGTCTTGCAAAGCGAAGCGATCCTGAAACGAACCAACTTCCTTCCCTTTCACTACGAAATGGGCAAGCGGATCAATCTCGCAGCCGGAAAGTATTCCTTCATCTATTCCGAAAACTACTTTCAGCGATTCTTCATCGATGAAGCAGATGCCCAGTTCCGGGAGTGCTTCCGATTGCTCGAAGACGGCGGCGTGCTTCGCATCGTCGTTCCCGATGCCGATCTCAGAACCTACGACCAGCCCGACCCCCTCGGCTTTCCGCAAAACCTGCCCTGGAATGCGGCAGCCAAACACAAAACACGCTGGACGATCTACAGCCTCGTCTACGCACTGGAAAACTGCGGCTATCACGTAAAACCAATCGCCTGGTGCGATAAATTCGGGGATCACCACTACGAAGTACCGAGAGCGAGCCACCCCGCCTACAAGAACACAGCCGACACCCGGTTCGCCTTTGATCTGAGCTACTGCCCCAACGCCCGGCGATCACTCGTCGTTGATGCCGTGAAGCCGGCCACCGGAGAATTCGCACCCGTCGGCCATCTCGTTTCCCAACTACACCCCGTTACCAAATGAAAATTCTAAACCTTGGATGTGGTGTCAAAACCAGCGAAAAGACCGTTAACATCGATTGGTCCGTCTACCTGCGAATCAAATCGAGCAAACTGCTGACCTTCGCCGCGACCCCGTTTCTCACCGAGCACCGCAAAAAACGACTCGCCGGAGTCTGCACCGAAAACATCCTCGTCCACAATCTGGCGAAAGGAATCCCGTTTCCCGACAACAGCGTTGACGCCGTCTATCACTCCCACTTGTTCGAACATCTCGACCGCGACGTCGCCGTTGGATTTCTCAAAGAAGCCCACCGCGTTCTCAAACCCGGCGGCATTCACCGCATCGTGATTCCCGACTTCGAATCTCTCACCCGACGTTATCTCGATCATCTTGAGCAGGCCGAGGCTGACGACGAACAGGCCCGCCAGCACGACGACTACATCAGTGGAATCATAGAGCAGTCCGTCCGGCGTGACGCCGCAGGCACCTCCCATCACTCCCCGATCTGGAAGCGGATGGAAAACCTCGTCTTCGGAGACGCCCGCGGCCGCGGCGAAACCCACCAGTGGATGTACGACCGCGTTTCCCTGTCGCAAAAAATGCTCGAAACCGGATACGGCAACCCGCGGGTCTGCGATTACCTCACCAGCGGCATCGCCGGTTGGAACGAAATCGGGCTCGACCTCAATTCCGAAGATCCCTCTAAGCCCCACAAAGAACTCTCCCTCTACCTCGAGGCGGAAAAACTGTGACCCCGGAAAATTCCACCACCCAAAACAGAATCGCGTTCGGCTTGATCGCAGCCGTATTCGCAGGGCTTTTCCTGCTCCTGCCCTACGCCACCGGTTACGGCACCGAGCGCAAACCCATCGCCTACTGGCTTTGGTACTTCTGGCGTTCGCCCGAGTGGCAGCACGGTGCGCTGGTCCCCGTCATCATCGGCGTCATCGTCTGGAAGATGCGGAGCGCCATCAAAAGCCTTCCCATGCGCGGGCATGCAGGCGGAATGGCCCTCATCATCCTTGCCCTGATCCTCTTCCTCGCCGGTCACCGGTCAAATCTCTACTACCTGGGATACGCCTCGTGCCATCTTCTCGTGATTGGTGCCGTCTGGTGGATCGGCGGGACCCGCTGGCTCTCAAAACTGGCTTTCCCCATCGGGTTCCTCATCTTCATGTGGCCCCTTTACTTTCTCGAAAGCCAGATCGGATTCCCCCTCCGCATGTTGATGACCAATGTGTCGTCATTCATCCTCAACATCTTCGGCGTTGACCATCTCAAGCTCGGCACCGCCATCGTATCCGCACCCGACACCGTCGCCGGATTGGAAAAAGGCCAACGCTTCGCCCTGGAAGTCGCCAATCCCTGCAGCGGCATCCGTTCCCTCTTCGCTCTCATGATGATAGGAGGGCTCTACGGCTACCTGGCCCTCACCAAACCCTGGCATTGGATCGTCATGTGCCTGTCGGCCATCCCCTTCGCCGTGGCCGGGAATGTCGTTCGCATCCTCCTGCTCACCTTCGGATCCATGGCCGTTGGCAGCGAAGTCGCCGTCGGCAAAAACGGCAGCACATCCACCTTCCATTTTGTTGCCGGCATCGCCGTATTTCTCGTCGCCGCGGGCGGGATGTTTCTGTTCGGAAAATTCCTCGCCTCCCGCAGCAAAGCGAAGCCCGTCGCCGAAGACCCCGTTGTGATTGACCAATCCCATGTCAACGCCTCTTAAAAAAGCGATCGTCCTGTTGATCGCCGCGTCGCTTGCGGCCGGACTTTCCCATGCCGGCAAAGCCCCGGCCGTCAGCGGAAAAGCCGGACTCGACATGCGGCTGCCGCGACTCCTGAGCGATTGGATCGGAACCCCGGGCGAACCCGGCGAAGCCGAGAAAAAACTGTTACCGCCCGACACTCAGATCGAGAAAATGGTCTATCGCCCGCGCTCGGCCGATGCCGTGCCGCTGCAAGTCACCATCGTTCTCAGCGGGAAAGATCGCACCAGCATTCACCGTCCCGAAGTCTGCCTCACCGCACAGGGCTGGAACATCAAGACCAGCCAGACCCACACCGTTGATCTCGCCAACGGAGAGAAGTTAAAAACCCGCGTGCTGGCGATCTCGCGTGAGAATACAGAATCAAAAACGTTAATACACGCCAATTACGCCTATTGGTTTGTCGGCACCGATTCCACCACCGAGGACCACGTGAGGCGCATCGTTTCAACCGCGACCAACAACCTCATTCATCAAACCAACCCGCGTTGGGCCTACGTCAGCGTATTATCAGTCGCCGACCAGAACGATTCCCCGACCCGATGGATATCCGAAGCCGTGCCCCAGTTCCAAACCGTCTTCGCTCCCGCAAAGTATTTCTGAAAGGCGACCCAACCGGCGTTAGCGGACTGGTGATCCAAAACCAACCACCGCCAACCGATCACGCGGAATGGTGATCCAAAACCAACCATCCCCATCCGATCCTGCGGACTGGTGATCCAAAACCAACCACCGCCACCCGATCACGCGGACTGGTGATCCAATACCGACCATCGTCAACCGATCACGCCGACTGGTGATCCAAAACCAACCATCGTCACCCGATCACGCGGATTGGTGATCCAAATCCGACCATCGCCAACCGATCACGCGGACTGTTTCACCGAAATCGATCACCCAACCGGCACAAGCGGACTGAAAGTCCGACCGCACAGAGCCCGGGGCTTCAGCCCCGGGGACCTGTTCGCTACCAGAAGAGGCGTCCTGAAAGGGCGCGCGCAGGCATCCGCACCACCCTTTACGATCGCGTCCGACCTTTCAGGCCGACAGGGGTTGATGGTTTGATCGTTCCCGGGGCTGAAGCCCCGGGCTTTGTGCGGTCGACCTTTCAGGCCGTGTTCGGGATGTGGCGACCTCGACGAAGACGTGGAAGAAAATTTGCAATTCCGTCCAGATCGGGAAGGTGGGGCCAGGCGTCCCTGCCGAGCTGCGTGGTCCGAAAAGACGTTGGGACCACCACCCCCCAGCTTCGCAGCGAAGCGATTGGGTTGGGATTTGGTTTCCCGGACCACACGGCTCAGCGGGACGCTTCGCCCCACCTTGGGACATGGGTTTATGGAACGATTAGAACCATTGGGGAGAACTCAGGTTTTAACGCGGGAGGGGTGCTAATTCGAACGTACCCTGTTGGTTCGACGAACAGACAGGGTACGTTCAAAAAGGTGGTGGCGGGGCTTTCGCCGGGCCACGAATCTGGGACCTGTGAGTTTTTGGGCACTAAGGTGGGTAGGGACGATTGTCCCCAATCGTCCGCGTCGGTCCAGGGTTGCGAAGCTGAGCGGGCCGTAACGCGAGTGTCTCCGCACCGAGCAACAACTCCTGCCGATGCCGATGCCGATGCACTGGTCGAGCCTGCTGCCGGGTGCGGAGACCCTGGCGTTACTTTTCGGATCGGCTTTGCGGACGAATGGGGGCAATCGTCCCTACCGACACTGAAACTACCGGAAACCGAGGTGGGTCTATTTTCGAAACGCTTCGCGCGCACTGACTGTCTTCTAATCACTTTTCTCTAATCACTCTCTCCCCCATGCCTTCTCTTCGCGAAGACCCGATGTCCCAACTCCCGGCAATCGAACTGCTGGTGAATCTGGGCTGGTCGTATCTGACTCCGGCGGAAGCGTTGGAGGAACGAGGCGGTCGACGGAAATCTGTTCTGTTGGAAAATGTGCTTCGGGAACAGCTCGGGAAGATCAATCGCTTCAACTACAAGGGGAAGACACATGCGTTCTCCGCAACGGGACTTGAGGCGGGGATTGATGCGCTGACGGATGTGCAGGATGACGGATTGATCCCGACGAATCATCATCTCTTTGATCTGCTCTCGCTTGGGAAGAGCATTGAACAAGTGGTGGATGGTGGATTGGTGAATCCACAGCTGCGGTATTTTGACTGGGAACGGATCGAGAACAATGTCTTCCACGTGACGGAGGAATTCGAAGTGGAGCGAGGCGGCACGAAGAAAACGCGGACGCCGGACATCGTGCTGTTTGTGAACGGAATCCCGCTGGTGGTGATCGAGTGCAAGAGTCCGCTGCTGGGAAACAAGGCGCTGACGGAGGCGATTTCGCAACACACCCGGAACCAGAAAGCGGGGGAGATTCCGCATCTCTTCTGGTATTCGCAACTGCTGGTGGCGTTGAGCCGGGATGAAGCACGTTATGGGACGACGGGGACGGAACCTGATTTCTGGTCGGAGTGGAAAGACGAGATTCCCAATACGGCAGCGCTTCAGGAAGCCGTAAATCGTGAACTGCCGGGCACAGTAGCGAACGCCATTGAATCGATCGGCAACAAGATCGCCCGCCATGAAGCACTGGCGGCCCGTGAGACGCATGGTCGGCAAGTGACGGAGCAGGATCGTTTGTTGTATTCTCTCTGCCGACCCGAACGGCTCATGGAACTGTTTCGCAAGTTCGTGGTCTATGATGCGGGGAAGAAGAAGGTGGCTCGCTATCAGCAGTATTTTTCAATCCAGAAGATCCTGAAACGCGTCCAGCAAATCGACGTGGACGGGAAGCGCGAAGGGGGTGTCATCTGGCACACCCAGGGAAGCGGGAAATCACTAACGATGGTGATGCTGGCGAAGAGTCTCGCGATGCATCCGGCGATCCGGACACCGCGCATTATCCTGGTGACGGACCGGGTTCAGCTGGACAAACAGATCCGCGATACGTTTGCGGATTGCGGGATCACGGATGTAAAACGGGCGGGAAGCGGGAAACATCTCCGCGAGCTGTTGCAGGAAAATCATGCAGTGATCACGACACTGATCGATAAGTTTGAAGGGGCTCTGGATAAGGGGACGCATCTGACAGAGGACGCGAATATTTTTGTGCTGGTGGATGAGAGTCACCGCAGCCAGCACGGCCGGCAATATGCGGGGCAGTTTGGATCGATGCATGCGGTGATGCGCCGGGCGTTGCCGAAAGCGTGTTACATCGGATTCACAGGAACGCCGCTAATGAAGGATGAGAAGAATACGGCCCGGCAATTCGGTGGGCTGATCGATACCTACACGATTGATCAGGCGGTGGCGGACAAGGCGGTGCTGCGGCTTCTCTATGAGGGACGGCTGGTGGATCAGGATGTCGAAAAGAAGAAGATCGATGCGTGGTTTGACCGACTGACGCGCACCCGGAGCGACAGCGATAAGGCGGAGCTGAAACGGAAATTTGCCACGGCGGGGCATCTCCACAAAGCGGAGGAACGAATGCGGATGGTGGCGTGGGATGTGAGCACGCACTTTGAGGATCGTTTCAAAGGAACAGGGCTGAAAGGTCAGCTTGTGGCAGACAGCCGGATCTCAGCGATCAAATACCAGCAGTTGTTGGATGAGATTGGCATGGTGACGAGTGAGGTCATCATTTCGAAATCAGATGATCGGGAGGATCACACCAGCACCTCGAAGCTGGCGGAGACGGAGGTCCAGAAATTCTGGGAAGAGATGATGCGTGAGCATGGCTCGGAGGAAAAATACAATGAGAACGTGGTGAATTCGTTCAAAGGCGATGGCGCGCCGGATATCATCATTGTGTGTTCGAAGTTGCTGACGGGGTTTGATGCGCCGCGCAACACGGTGCTGTATCTGGATCGACCGCTGCGGGAACACACGCTCTTGCAGGCGATCGCGCGGGTGAACCGGAAGTTCGCCGGCAAAGATTTTGGCTACATCATTGATTACCGGGGCATTCTCGGAGAACTGGACAAGGCGCTGGTGACTTACAGCCAGTTGGATGGCTTCGATGATGTGGACCTCGATATGGCGCTCTTCGATATCGGGTCGGAGATTGAAAAGCTGGGCGACTTTCATGCCTCATTGCAGAGCCTTTTCCAAAAGGTGAAGAACAAGCATGACCTCGATGAATATGTGAACATTCTCCGGGACGAAGCGGTCCGCGATGAGTTTATGGATCGGCTTCGGAAGTACGGGCGCACGCTGGAGATTGCGCTTTCCAGCTTTGAGTGGATTGAAGAGACTTCGGCGGAAACGGTGGAGATGTATCGGGGGGACCTGAAATTCTACGAGGATCTGCGTCGCTACATCCGACAGCTCTTCTCTGAGGAGATTGACTACAAAGAATTCGAAGGGCAGATGCAGAAACTGATCGACCGGCATGTCGGGTCTGACGAGGTGCGTCAGCTCACACCGTTGGTGGATATATTCGATAAGGAAAAGTTCGAGGCAGAGGTCGAGAAGTTCGGCACACCGGCTGCGCAGGCTGATACGATTGCGCACCGGACCTCGAAGACGATTACCGAGCGAATGGATGAGGATCCGGTGTTTTACATGCGGCTCTCCAAAGTTTTGAAAAAGGCGATCGAAGACTACGAAGCGAAACGGATCGCCGCCGCCGAATATTTGAAGCGGGCGCAATCGGTGGCTGACGAAGTGCGCAGTCACGGGATCAAGAACGTGCCCGAACCGCTCCAGGGGAAGCCTTCAGCGCTGGCTTTTTACAACACGCTCACAAAAGCAGTGGTGGGAGAGGACGATGAAGTCAGCCCTAAAGATGTCGGGGAACTCAGTGTATTGGCGGCGCGGCTAGACGGACTGGTCATGGGGAAAGTGGTGGTGGATTGGCAGAAGAAGCCGGATGTACAGAACGCCATTAAGAATGCGTTGGAAGATCTGTTACTGGACGTGTTTGATGAAACGGGGCGTGAGGTTGAGATCGAGACGCTGGATTTCATCCTCGATCATATTTTACAAGCGGCGCGGCATCACTATCCGAAATGATCGCTGAGGTTGAGAAGCGCCTTTCGGTCTGCTATGGAAGCGAACGCATTGACTTTGCCTTGATTCGTCGGGAGCGGAAGACGATGGCGATCACGGTGCATCCAGATCTGGAGGTCGATGTCGTCGCTCCGGTGTCGGCGAAGGAAGAGATCATTCTCGACCGGGTGGCGCGTCGCGCCCGATGGATCCTGCGTCAGCGTCGGCAGTTTTTGTCGTGGATGCCACGCCCGAAGCGTCGGCAGTTTCGAGGTGGCGAAACGCATCGCTATCTGGGCAGACAATATCGGTTGAACGTGATCAAGGACTCGGGCAGAGCCAGCGCGAAGCTTCGCGGTGCCTTTCTGGAGGTGCGGACGGCCAACCCGGCTGACGGGAACGAAGTGAAAAAAGCTGTGAACGAGTGGTATCGCCAGCATGCGGAAGTCCGTTTCACCCGACAGCTGGACGAAGTTTACTCGAGGATGCGTGCTTACCAACTTCCGGAGCCGCGGCTGCGTTTACGTCGGATGTCCAAGCGTTGGGGAAGCTGCACGCCTTCGGGTGAAGTGATCTTAAATCCTGAACTGGTAAAAGCGCCGTCACCCTGTATTGAATATGTCATTGTCCATGAGCTTTGCCATTTGCGACATCCGAATCACAGTCGCGCCTTTTTCGCGATGCTCGACGCTGTTCTCCCCGAATGGCGAAAGTTGAAGGACCGCCTGGAGCAGGTGGAGATCTAGTATTTCGGTTTTCCACAGATTGTTTTTTAGAAAAACCTCCAGACGGATGGAGTCTGCTGGTGAAATTCACGAATCCCAGCACACATTTTTCGGGAAAAATGGCTGTCCGGGGTGAAAAAAAATGAAAAAAGTTGCCCAAAAAGTGCATAAACGACCCAGTGACCTTTTTTTTCGTCTGAAAACCATGCTTGGATTCAGTTCAAACGAACCCGATTTATGACGAATCGGATTCACTAATCCAAACAAACAAACAAATACAAATAACATGAAAGATGTAGATAACATCTTCGGTAACGTGTTCGACGATCCAGGCATCAGTCAGCTGAAATTGATAGCGTTTTCAACTGACGTGGTTCAACGACTGTCGGCAAACAATCCGGACCATTTACTGGACGGACAAATCGGGGCGCTCTCGTCGGCTCTGGCAACCATGGTTCAGCAGTCCACTGCTGACCGTGCCATGCTGGGGATTCGCAAGGGTGCCAAATTCACTAAAAATGAGTTCCGCGAATCGATTCGCGATGAGATCCGACAAATCTATGCTGTCGCTCTCGCCGCATTCAATGAGCCTTCAGAAGAGATGAACAACATCTTTCCCAAAGGCCGCAGCATCTTCAACCACTCCCGCGATGACGAGCTGATTGAGCATCTCGATGTGATGATCTCCGGCTTGACTCTGCATGAAGCGGATCTGGGTGGTGAAGTGGTGGCTGATGCGACTGCGTTGCGTGATCAATGGCTGGATATTTATGATGCCAGTGAGAATGCCACCGGTGTGAAAACGGCCACAGAATCGGAGCGTCGCGAGGCGCGTAGAACTCTGGTAATCGAGTTGTATCGAACGGCTGGACTGTTGATTACGATATTCCCTGAGGCGCCGGAGCGGTATACGCTCTATATGCAACAGCATCTCCTCGGTGGTCCATCGTCTGATACTCCACCTCCGATTGGTGGTGGAAATGGAGATACCGGCAGCGGCAGCGGTTCCACCATTGGCTCAAGCTCCGGCTCCACTTCGATGGGTTCATCGACTTCGTCGTTCTCAACGGTGACCTCTGGATCCAGTGCTTCGACTTCGTCGTCTGCTTCGATGGCGCCTTCGTCATCAAGCATTGGTTCTTCCAACTCATCGGGTTCATCAGCGAGCTAACGGGGTACCCCGAACGATTAGCGCCCACAGGCCCGACTGGCTTGTGGGCGTTTTTGCTTTAAGGGAAGTCGATTCAGCACAAGATGTGCCACTCCCCCGAGGCACATTCTACATAACTATAAACCTGCCGCAGCCGTCATCGCTTTGTTGAGCCATCAAGTTGATATTTTGCAAACCACCCCTCATGATAATTTGAATGAACCGGCTCCCTTCTTTGATATTCATCCTCGCCATAATCCTTGTCCCGCCGGGCATCGGCAGGTCACAGACAGCCGGGCAGGCTCACACAGAAATCTGGCGTAGGTTTATCGACGAGCATGGAGTCATGCTCGACTTTACCGACCTCGACGGATCGGTCGATCTGCCGACACCTGAGGAATGTCGCACGGGTAAACCAAACGCATTGGGTTGGTGGTCGCCGATCGAAAACGGCGCGATGTTCACCGGCTCTTATTTGGAAATGACAGTGCACCGTTGGGAATGCACAGAGGCCCCTGCTGATGCAACCAACGCCCGGCGCCTCCTGAAAGGGCTGCTTCTACTCAACTCGATAAGCGATGTCCCGGGCTTTGTCGGACGGGGTGTTTCCACCGACGGCCGTTCTCATTTCGCAATGGGCTCGGATGATCAGACCTTTCCATTCTTTCTCGGCCTGTGGCGATTTCATCAGTCAAAGCTCGCCACAGAAGCAGAACGGGAACAAATCCGTAGACACATCGAAGCCACCGCCGGAGCTCTGGTGAAACTCGATTGGAAGATCCCCGCTGAAGAGCCGTTCGGAACACGTGGAGCCTTCTCCGGGTTCGAGTTCGACGATGTGGTTCGCAAACTCTTCGTACTGCACGCAACGCATTCGATCACGGGAGATCCGGTCTGGGCCGACCGCTACCATGAGGCGTTAAACGAACGGGGAGGCGGGGAAAACCTCAGCCGACAGGAAATTGCCGGGCGCGGCATGCACTATTGGTATTCGAAGCGGCACAACTGGACCTCCGCGTCGTCAGTCGGCGGCTTACGCGGCCTATGGGAAATTGAAGACGATCCGGAATTGAAAGCCATCTACGCGCGGGGGCTCACCGCCAGCGCCGAACTCGCGGCCCAGAGTCTGGATCTTGCCCTGAAATATGATCCTAAAGAGACCGCCGTGTTCGATCCGGATTGGCGCTCCGCGATGCTTCCACATTGGCGAGTCCAGACCACAGACAAAGACGCCCAGGCAGTCGCCGGCCAGCAGTTGCAGGCGTTCCGAAAGGCCTCGCCACAGCGCCGTCGGGAATCCGACTTTGTACGCGAGCCCGCCGCCGCCGCATGGATCGTGACCCTGTGCCCTGATAAAAATACCGTCCGTCCTCACATTCCGGCCATTGAACAAGTCATTACCCGCTATCAATATTCCCAGCTCTACTACTCCACATTCTTCTGGGTCGAAGGCGCATACTGGCGCCTTAAAGACCTGACCAGGTGATGCTTTATGGAATCGATTATTCCCGCTTATTCCGAATAAAACGTCCATCGATGAACTCGCCATCGTTTCCGCAAGCCGACGGCCTTCACATCTAACCTTGTTATGCTCATTGCCACTCTCGTTCACGGCAACCCTCCCGCTACGGAGAGAACAGATCATGTTTGAATGTACAATATGCCCAGCGTCAGGGTAAGAGCGCAGAGGTAAGCCACATACGGGAACCAACAAGCCCCCCGAATCCGGCCAGCCAAATACTTATGAGTCAGACCGCTTTTTGACCACTCCCGTCAAGACTTCCAGCGTCAATCCCTGATATAATCCCAACGGGATTTCGCAACACCAGCCCGGGGTTGCCGCAAGCTACCCCGGGAAAATGATCACCCGATTCATTCCCTATCCCGACGGGATTGCGAAACCTCCGTCTCATCTGAATGTTGGCTCTTCGGCGAACGATCTGTCTGGAGGCAGGCGTTTCGCAATCCCGTTGGGATTGATTTCTTATTTTTGGGGACGGATCCCAAGGTAGCCTTCGGCAACCTTGGGCTGTTCATCCGAAATCCCGTTGGGATTTGCTCTTAAAATCGACACTGGTGTGACCATCATGCCTGATTGGGGTGATTGATTGCATCCCAAGTTAGCATCCGGCAACCTGGGGCTGTTCATGTGGAAGCCAGTTGGGATTTGCTCTTAAAGCGATACTGCCCAAACCATCCTGTCTGGTTTGGTTGGTTGATTGCATCTCAAGTTAGCATCCGGCAACTTTTGGCTGATGATGTGAAACTTCATTGGGATTTTGCTCTTACTAGACAAGCCGTGCAGGTCGCTCCCGCACCCGAGTGTCCAAACCGCGGTCATAGATAACAATCCCAACGGGATTTCGCACACCAGCCCGGGGTTGCCGCAGGCTACCCCGGGACAAATGCCCCCCGATTCAGTGCCTATCCCGACGGGATAGCGGAACCTCCGTCTCATCTGAATGTTGGCTCTTCGGCGAACGATGTGTCCGGAGGCAGGCGTTTCGCAATCCCGTTGGGATTGATGACTTATTTAGGGACGGAATCCCAAGGTAGCCTTCGGCAACCTTGGGCTGTTCATGCGAAATCCCGTTGGGATTTGCTCTTAAAGCGATACTGCCCTAACCATCCTGTCTGGTTTAGGTGGTTGATTGCATCCCAAGTTAGCCTTCGGCAACCTTGGGCTGTTCATGCGAAATCCCGTTGGGATTTTGCTCTTAAAATCGACACTGGTGTGACCATCATGCCTAGATTGGTTGGTTGGTTGGTTGATTGATTGATTGATTGCATCCCAAGTTAGCATCCGGCAACTTTTGGCTGATGATGTGAAACTTCATTGGGATTTTGCTCTTAAAATCGACACTGGCATGACCAGCCTGCTTGGTTTGAGAGGTCGATCGCATCAAACACACAAAAATTGCGCTGACAGAAGCGGGTCCCCGTACTCTGTAAACGGCGATCGGTACGGTGCAAATGCCTGTTTGTACGACCAAAATGTCAATCCGGAAGGGGCAAATGGCAGTTGGTACGATGCAAATGTGGATCGGTACCGCGTCAGCGGCTGTCAGTACCGTGTCAGCGGCTGTCGGTACTGTCGTAGCGGCAGCCGGGGTGACGTCAGCGGCGGTAAGTACGCTGCAAATGCCTATCCGGAAGGTGAAAACCCCGGTCCGGACGACGCAAATGGCTCTAAGTACACCGTAAATGCCAATCGGTACGGCCACAGCGGCAATCGGTACTCCTACAGCGGTGATCGGGAAGTTTTATCCCCCGTTCATGTGCGGAAGCGCGAATGGAGCTTTGCTGGCTTCACAATCTTGCACGGTCACACCTCGAGCCTGTTGGCGGGCGCACGCGCTTGCGGTGAGCAAATTGAGGACATCTTTTTATCACCTGCAGACTTTTGAGGGGATCAAAGTGACCGTCCCGGCCTAAATCGCTCCAACGATAAGTTCCTAAAAACCAATGAAAAATTGTGTCGCAGTCCGGCGTATTTTTCCTACACTATCGGCGTGTGTCCTCACACAAATTTTACCAATGGATCCAAGCGCTGAGGCGTTTCCAGTGGTAGGATGCTCTCCAACGAACCAACAGGGTCTGTTCGCCGAACCAACCCTGTTGGATCGTAACCCAGTGAAATACGATGAAAGCGAACCCGGAAAACAGCGCACCTGCTGAAATGCATCTTCCCGATGGCCTGCAACGCAAACTGGAAGAATTCCGATCGCGACTCTGGGCGGTGAAGATCGCCGAAGGTGCTCTCGCGGCCATCGTTGGACTCGGCATTTCCTATCTGATCGTTTTCGGTTTGGATCGTGCTTTTGATACTCCCGGCTGGTTGCGGGCTCTCATTCTCATAGCCGGGGCATCGGTTCTCGGGCTCGGGTTGCCGCTGCGCTGGCATAAATGGGTGTGGAAACAACGTTCGCTGGAGTCGGTTTCGAGACTTTTAAAGATCAAGTTCCCCCGTCTCGGTGACCAGTTGCTGGGTATCGTGGAATTGGCCAAGCAGGGGGAGAACTCGGCCCATTCGCGGACGCTGGTTCGGGCGGCGATGGCACAGGTCGACAAAAAGGTGAGAGATGAAGATTTCTCGGACGCAGTTCCTCACAACCGGCAAACCCAGTGGCGTCTGGCTGCGGTTGGGACGCTGGCGTTTGCGATGCTGACGGTGTTTCTTGTTTCGGACGCGGCACGGAATGCGCTTGCCCGATGGATGATGCCGTGGAAGTCGATTGATCGCTACACTTTTGCCCAGGTGAATGAACTGCCTGAGAAAATGGTCGTGCCGTATGCTGAACCTTTTGATCTCTCTGCGAAACTGGATCAGAAGACGAAGTGGAAACCTGAAACGGGTCTCGCTCATGTGCCGGGATCGGATGAGGGCATTGAGGTTCCCAATGAGGAAAATGCTTTTAATTTTAATCTCCCGCCGCTCAAAGAGAGTGGCCCGATGAAAGTCAGGATCGGTGATGCGAGAGAAAAGGTCGACATCGAGCCGATGACTCGCCCGGAGCTGGACAGTTTGAGGGCGGTGATTCAGCTACCTGACTATTTGCGGTATGGACACGACCCTGAAATGGAGATTCGCGGGGGTGCGGTATCGGTCGTTAAGGGTGGCAAAGCAACGATCAAGGGCACTCTGAAGCGTGATGTGAAACGGGTTGAGGTTGACGGGAACCGCACGCTTTCGAAGGACAACTGGTTTGAGACGATTGCTGCTGAGGTCACGCATTCACAAACCCGGGAACTGAACTGGGAGGATATTCATGGCCTGACTCCGAAGGAGCCGGTGAAACTGCGGATCAATGCGGTGGATGACACGGCTCCCGATGTGTTTGCCAAAAGGTTGTCGAATGAGCAGGTGGTTCTGGAAGACGAAGTGGTGACGTTTGATATTTCGGCAGGTGATGACTTTGGGGTGAAGAAGGTTGGTCTTGAGTGGGTGGGCATCGTGGATGCGTTGCACAATCCCGAGCCGTCAAAGGGAGATAAACTGGTGGCGCCTGGTGAACCTGAGAAGCGTGATGTGGTGACACAGGGAACGTTTTCCGCCAAGCGCGAAGGCGTGAAGCCTCAGACTCTGCAGATCCGGGCTTTTGCTGAAGATTACAAACCTGAGCGGGAGCGGTCTTACTCTCCGACTTTCGTCATTCATGTGATGGATCCCGACAATCACGCGAAGTGGTTGACGGAAGAATTCAGCAAGTGGTTCAAGAATGCCCGTGAGGTTTACGAAAAGGAGCAGCAGCTCTTTTCCACCAACAAGGAGATGCGGAAAATGAGTGCCGAGGAGCTGGACCGGCCGGAGAATCGTCGCAAGGTCGAGAAGCAGGCCAACGCTGAGTCGAACAACGGGCGCCGTCTCGATGCATTGACAGGATCGGGGCGTGAGCTGGTGAAGCAGGCGACAAAGAATTCTGAATTCGATGCTGAACGGCTTGAAACCTGGGCAACGATGATGCGTTCGCTGGATGACATTTCCAAGAACCGGATGCCTTCGGTTGCGGATCTTTTAAACAAGACGGCCAATGCCCCGGGACAAAATCAAAATGCCGGGAAGCAATCACCGGGTAAGCAGGGCCAGCCTCAACAAAGTGGTGAGGGTGGAGGGAAACCGAAAGCCGGTGATAAACCCGGGGAGCAGGCTCAGGCCAATCCGGGTGGTGGCGGCAAGCCGAAGGGGGATCCTAAAGAAGGTGAGCAGAGTAAATCAAAGAGTTCCAATCCCAGTGGTCCAGTTGTGGGAAATCAAGGCGAAGGCAGTAAGGGAAAGAAGGGCGGCGAGCAGGAGCCATCCAAAGTGAAGATCCCCGCGGTGCCGAAGATTGCGGACAACGAAAAGGGATTTATGCCCGAGGTTCCAAAAGATCCCAACGCAAAACCGGATCCCAAGAAGAAGCCAAGTAAAGGCAAGCTGACGTTGCCACAGACTGTGCTGCAAGCGGTGGCCAGTAAAAAGAAAGATGAAGAGGCACCTGAAGCGGAGTCTCCCGCGCAGGAGAAGATGGATGAAGCAATCACCGAGCAGGAGAATTTACTGGAGGAATTTGCCAAGGTCGCCGATCAGCTCCAGGAATTGCTGGCGAGCATGGAGGCTTCCACTTTCGTGAAGAGGCTCAAGGCTGCTTCCCGTGAGCAAATGGAAATCGCGACCCAACTGAATACGACTCTGAATGGTGGTTTTGGTATGGCACGCGATCGCATCGCCCAGCAGCTTCGCGAAACCGGCGAGGAAGTCGCAACCAAGGAAGAGGCCGAGAGCAAAAAGGTTTATGACATTCAGTCTGATCTGGCTGCTTATTTTCAGCGCAAGCAGGATGTTCGATACAAGAAGATTCTCGATTCGATGCGGGACACTGCCATCGTAAACGAACTGAAAGGGATCGGTGATACGGTAAAAGTGAACCTGAACGGACGATCAATTGTATCGGCTGAATTCTGGGCGGACTCGCTGGACCGCTGGGCTGAGGAACTCGTATCCGCATCGGAATGCAAGGCCTGCAAAGGTGGAAGCAGCGACAGTCTCCCTCCCGAGCTGGTTTTGAAGGTCATGCAAATCCTGCATGGCGAAATACAGCTTCGTGATGAAACCCGGGAAATGCAGGAGATCCGCCCTGCTTTGCAACCGGATGAGTTTGAAGAGAAGGTCGAGCCACTTGAGATGACTCAGGCAGAGCTTCGTGAGAAGACGGATGATGTCATCACAGAGATCAATGCGATTCCTGATGGGAACAAGAAATTCGGAAAAGAGCTTCAGCTTTTAACCGCTGTCTCGGATGTGATGCGGGCAGCTCGCGGCGTTCTTTCACGTCCGGACACCGGTCCTGAGGCGATCGCCGCAGAAACCGAAGCCATTGAGCTTTTGCTGCAAGCCAAACGCAACAGCCCGAACGGTGGCGGCGGCGGGGGCAGCAGTCCCGGAGGTGGCGGCCAGGGATCTACTTCAGCGGCCGCATTGGCGGACATCGGAGCGGGTGCCGCAGAGGAAACAAGTCCTTCGCAACGTGATGTCGGGCAGTCGACCGGCCGGGCGGGCAAGGATTTCCCCGAAGAGTTTCGAATGGGACTCGACAACTATTTCAACAAGATCGAAGGAGGTGGTCGATGATTAGACAGGTCGACAATTTGCAAAAGCGGCGGATCGCTGTCGTCGTTTGTTCTGCAATTTTTCTAGCCGGGTTGAGTTTGCACTCACCTTCATTCGGCGAAGATCCCGCTGCCGATGAAGCCAAGGTGGAGAAGAACAAAGACGAAAGCGTTCAACTGAAGATCTCCAGGTTGTTGGAGAAGATGTCTGACGGCGAGAAACAGAAGCGGGCGGCTTTTATGGCGATTGTCATCGATGACGTTGTTCGCCTGAGCCAGTTGAATGAAGATCAACGGGCGCGCCTTGAGATCGCAGCTAAAGGCGCAACAGAGCGTTCTATGGAGAGTTGGTTTTTACAGGCAGACCGGTACGTTCAGGGCCGGATGAAGGGGGCAACAAAGGATACTGCGGACCAGATGCTGGCATCGGTCGGGAATGTGAGCTTTGGAGGACGCGAAGGTGAGAAGCAGGGGGAAACCGAAACGCTTTGGAAGGATACGCTCACGGCTGTCTTGAATGAAAAGCAGGTCGAAGATTACGCCAAGGTCGTCGAAGACCGGAAACGCTATTCAGCGCGTGCTTTTGGGATGGTGGTGATGGCGACGCTGGATGAACATCTGCGGCTGACTCCGGAACAACATTCCAAGCTGGCTCCACTGGCCGAAGAATCGACCCGGGAATATCTCGATGAGATAAGACAGTACTGGGGCGATTATTTTGAGAAGTCGATGTTGATGTCTCTCCTGGGAGGAGCGGATGAGATAAAGGTCAAAGAGATCCTGACAGACAAACAATTTGATCGGTGGCAGGGTGCCACGTCGAATTTTGACCACTTCTGGGAACAGCGTCGACGTGAGAAGAAAAAGGAAGCTGCCGAGAAGAAGCCCAAAGAGGAAGAAGCAGTCGACTCCAAAGAAGAGAAGCAGGATCAGGAAGAAAGCTAAAACTGATGAACAATTTTCAATTCATTTGGAGGGTCTCCGTAATTGCTTTGCTTGCCGTTGCCGGAAATGCTTTTGCACAGGCAGAATTACTGGAGGCTGAGGAAAAGGCAAAGGAAGCAGAAAAAAAGGCAGCACGGAAAGGTCGTTGGGAAAAGATCCTCGAAAGTATCCGTGATGAAAATCGCGACAAAGTGATCCGACATCTCGCTGTGGTGATTTCGGAGATTGAACGTTCAAGCAAGCTTGAAAAGCCTCAAGTTCTCAAGCTGGAAGTCGGGGCCAAAGGTGCTGCTGACAAGGCTGTCGAGGAGTGGATTGCAAATCTGGAGCGGCAGGAAGGGTTGATTCAGAATCTTGAGGCAATGGCGGGGAATATTCCCGAAAACGATGTGGAAAAGGGCGATGATCAGCAAAATGTAAACTTTGATCAAATCATCGCGCAGTGGGGGCGTCAGTTGCAGCCATCAGTGGCCGAGAACCAGGGGCTCTGGTCTGCCACTCTGGACAAAACCTTGAACGAAGAACAAAAGAAAGCCTGGGAATTGTCAAAACTCCAGCGCACGGAATTTAACAAATCTTTGCAGATCGCGCAGGCAGTACAAATGGCTGACGCCGCGCTCAGGCTCACCAATGATCAACGTCAACAGTTGTTTGAGTTGATGATCAACTCAGGAAAAGCCCCCAACGCAGAAGACGAAGACAATGGAGCCAATCAGCAGCCAGTCGTGATTCAAGGGAATGGTCAGGTGATCATTCGGCAGCAAATTCGTGCCGGCGGTGGTGTGGTTCGAATCGTCGGTAACGCTAACAATAATAATACGGGAACAGCGCCGTCGCTTCAGTCATTGGACCGGAGCAAAGTCGCGGAATTTCTGTCTGAAGCTCAAATGGCACGGTGGGATGACTTGATGAAAGCCCCTAATCAAGGCCGAAACGGCAATATGTGGATGGGCAATCAACTCCAAATGTTCAACGGCAACATCATCATCAATCAATGACCCGCGCGATTCTTCTCATTCTCACGTGCGCCACATCGGGATTGTTGATGGCCCAGGACTCCGATCCATCGGCTATCCGGTTTGGAGGCGATATCCCGCCGGAGGTCGACGCCATTTACGAACGGGGGCTCGGCTATCTGGTGCAAAGTCAATCTCAGGAAGGTACCTGGAACGGACGTGGTGAGCACGGAATTACCGGATTGTGTCTCATGGCATTTCTCGCCAGCGGCGAAGATCCGAATTTTGGCAGATACCGCTCGTCCGTTCGCCGCGCAGTTCGCGCCATGGTGACCGGTCAGGATGACAAAACCGGATATTTCGAAAGCAGCATGTATCACCATGGATTCGCAATGCTGGCGCTCGCTGAAGTCTATGGTGCAATCGATGAATCGACTCTCTGGGACGGCTCTGAAAAAGGGAAGAAGCGTCCGCTTGCTCAAGCTTTGGATCTGGCTGTGCGTTGCGCAGTGACTTCGCAGAAAAACAACAAATGGGGTGGATGGCGGTATTCACCGGAATCAACGGACGCAGACACCTCCGTAACGGGCGCGGTTTTGATGGGCCTTCTCGCCTGCCGGAATGCGGGAATAGAAGTGCCTGATGAGGCGATCGACAATGCTCTGGAATACATGCGCCGCAGCACCAGCGCAAATGGCTTCGTCAATTACTCCGGTGGATTTGGCGGCATGGGGGAAAGTATGAATCGCTCGGCGGTTGCCACCCTTGTTTACTCAGTGGGGCAGAAGCGGGAATGGGATGAGTATAAAGCCACTCTTGGTCACATCTCGAAGCAACTCGAACACACCGAAAGCGGTCACAAACATTACTTCCTCTATTACATGGCCCAGGCCCTTTTCCAGGGTGACTACAACTCCTGGCAGAAGTGGAACACAATGACCGCCCGCCGATTGGCCGAGGAACAATCCCCTGATGGAAGTTTTGGGGGAAGTTACGGACAGGGGTATGGAACAGCGATGAGCCTGCTGGCGATGGCACTGAACTATCGGTTTCTACCGGTTTACGAAAGGTTTTAGCGATGGGAGTTTTTCAAAGAACACTAAATAAAAAGGAACAGGGTTTGTTTGGCAGAATGACACTGCCGGTAGGGTGTATCCTGTGCAGCGTGTTCTTTCCGGGTGCGTTCAGTTTTTCTCAGGAGGCTGATGCATGGCTTTCGTGGAAAAACGGTGACTCGCTGAAGGGAAAGATGCTTCCCAGCGAGCGTGGCGATGTGGTTTGCTGGAAGTCAGAACTCTTTGAAGATCCGTTTGAAATTCGCATCGGACAATTACAAATGGTTCGATTCGGGTCGGATCAAAAACTCGAAGACGGCGGTGAAGCCTTTCGAATCACGTTGAAGACCGGGGATGTTGTCACAGCAAACCTGGTATCCATATCGGCTGACCTTATCAAGATTCAGAGCCCACGATTGCATGGCGGCGAAGCATTCGATATTCCCAGAGCCAACGTCGCCAGTTTGGAGCGGATGAATTCGCCTAATCTTGTTTTCGCAGGACCGAACAGCCAACGTGGTTGGAAATCTGTGACCCGCGAACGAAAAGTCAGTGATTGGGTTCCCACACCCGAAGGCCGTCTCGGCACCCGTCGCTGGCATGCGGATTTGTTTTATCCTTTCAAACACCCTGAGAAGTTCGAGGTAGAATTCAATGTTCAATCTTTAATCAGTCCATTGGAGTTTTCGGTCGGATTCTTTCTGGATCCTGAAGTTGGTCCCGCAATTGAGACCTGGGATGACATGCTCGTTTTACACTACGGAAATGAATTCGAGCCAATCATGAAGGTCTCGGATGGGACGAAAAACCTTCGCTTCAAAATTTTTTGGGATCAAAAGACCGGGCTTATCTCTGTTCACGACGCAGGCGGCAAACGCCTTGCTAAACTGGAAGGAGTTAAGGGACCGCTGCCAAAATCAAACGCGAATACCAATCGACGCCGTTCAACCACCAACCGTAGTGGCACTCCTACCGATCAGGGATTTGCCCTCTTAAACAAAACCACTGACTTGTATCTGGGTGACCTTCGAATCCGTAAGTGGAATGGAATATTTCCTCCCGAAATTGAAGTCAATCAGCCGCGAATCGAACTGGCTGACGGTGGGGCAATCTATCAAGAAATTGCCTCGGTCAATGGTGGCATTCTAAAAACATCGGGCGGCAAAAGTGAACCCGTCGGCGAAATCGAGCACATCGTGTTTGACCTCAACCCCCGAAATCCCAACCTCCCCGAGAAACCTGAAGAGCGGGATGTTTATGTTGCCTGGCTCGATGGCACCGTGCTTTCCGGAAAGCTTCAGAACCTTGATGGACAGAATATATCCATTCTGCCACCATGGAGTCCGGAGCCGGTCTCCGCAAAGCTCGGCGGTTCCCGCAAGATCGCTTTCTTCGGAAACGAAGAGGCCGAGGGCGGAGCCACTGACCAACTGATTATCGGGAACTTGAAGTTGAATGGGCGGATCGCTCCTGGATCAAACGAAGGTGGAGAACAAACTCTGGTAAATTGGCGACCTGCAGGAGCAGAAAACGCTAGCGCCCTGGCTCCCGGCTCCTTCAGTAGATTGATTCGGGCGGAGCCTGCTGGAGGCGTTATGATTCTCGGTCACGGCCGGGTTTATCTCGAAAACAATGAAGTATTGACCGGGAAACTTCTTTCTATCGACGGCAAGAAAATTCACTTTCAAAGCGAATACACGGATCAGATCGACCTTGATCCAAAAGACGTTCGCGCAATTGACATCGAAGCGGCAGCAGGTGAACTGAAAGGATTTGGAGATTCAGGGTGGGAGTTGTTTCCCGATGAAGTGATGGGACAGGATTCCGTCACACTGGAGAAAGACAAGGTCGTGTTGAAAAAGGGTTCGTTCGGTCATCGGTCATTGCTCGCGGGAGATGAAATCACCTTTGATGCGGAATGGAAGCAACCTTATGTCGGGTCTGTCACCCTGCGGTTGTTTGTGAGCGATTTTGAAACCAGCACGCCCTCGACTGACATCCTCATTGCAGCACAATCCAGCCGACTCTACGTCGGTGAAAGCCAGGTCGGCGGACAATTTAACTTCTCCGGTGAACAAATCCCGATGACTAACGGGAAAGTGAAAATCCAGATTCAACACCGGGGGAATCGGCTTCAGGTAAAAGTCAATGACACCCGCGCATTAACCGTTACGCTTGATCCGGCAAAACAATCAGGCAACGGCCTCTTATTTAAAGAAGGTGGAGGATTCAATCGCAGCCAGGCTGAAGTAACGTTGACTAATTTTGAAGTGAAACGGACTTCCGGATATTTGCCGACACGGGTTATCGATCCGGATGCCAAAAAAGAGATTCTCCGAATTCCCCGGTTTCGTCGGGACAATCCAGCCAGCCATGTGTTGATCGCTCCCAACGGGGATTTACTTCGTGGAAAGTTGATCGCTGCGAGTGGGGAAAATGTGCGCTTTTCATCCAAACTGGACACGTTCGATTTCCCCCGCGAGCGAGTATCGACAATCGTCTGGCTCAAACCGGCAGCGGACACCGATGAAGAGGTCAAAGCCGAAGGCGATCAGAAAAAAGCAGAGAATCCGAAGGAACCGTTCAAGCCCACGCACCGATTTATTTTGCACGACGGTTCACGGCTGATGCTTAAGGCGAAGGAGATCAATCGCGATCGGTTCATTGGCGAATCGGAACTGTTGGGAGACTGTGAAGTTCCACTCCGGTCGGTTCGTGAGATTCGCCATGGTCCCGAAAGCAATTCCGAGAAGAGTCAAACCGGTCAGGTCGCCTATGCTGACTGGGTATTGGAAAAAGCTCCTGAACCCGTTATTCCGACTGGCGACGGAGGGGAAACGTCCCCGCTTGTTGGTAAGGTAGCAAAAGACTTCAGACTGGGAATGCTTGATGGTGGCGAATTCAAGCTGAGCGGTCAACAGGGCAAGGTCGTTGTGCTCGATTTCTGGGCAACCTGGTGCGGTCCCTGCATTCGGGCAATGCCTGAGATTTTTCAGGGCATCGCCCCCTTCGGTGATAACATTGCTTTCCTGGCTGTGAATCAGGGCGAGACACCACCTATCATTGAACAGTTTCTCGATCAACGGGGATGGACCGGGACTCCAGTCGGCCTCGATGCTCAGCAAAAAGTTGGCGATCAATTTCAAGTTCAGGGAATCCCACACACCGTTGTCATTGGAAAGACGGGCAAAATTGCCTGGGTTCACAGCGGTTACAAAGACGGCATGGGTAAAGATCTGGCCAATGCCATTGCCAAAGCGCTTCAGGAATAGACAACGATAGTAATGACTATTCAGGCTTTCACCAATGATTGAGCCGTCATCACTTAAGCGATTAAAACTCACCGGTGCAATCCTCCTCTTACTGCTCAGTCTTGTACTCCTGTATTTCGCCGCACTTCCTCCTGTGATTTATTTCCTCGTAGTAACAGAGACGCTGGAGGTTACTTCGCCCTCACCTGTCGTGGATTTTATTTGTGGCCCCGCCGACGAACTTCACGAAAGTTGGGAACCATACAAACATTACGCAAATTGGTGGGGAAAAACGATGGGGCTGGATTTTTGAATCCCCTTACGATTTGATTTGGAAAGGCGCGGTTGATTTCATTATTAGCTCTTGAATCCTCTTCACGATTCGCTTCGGTTGTTCCGAATTCATGTCCAAAGACACACTCAACATCGCTCTCCTCGGCCATCGCTTCATGGGCCGGGCACACTCAAACGGCTGGCTGCAAAGCACCCGTTTCTTCGATCCAAAATTGAAACCTGTCCTGAAAGTTGTCTGCGGTCGCGATCTCGAAGACCTTCAGGCATTCGCCGACCGATGGGGATGGGAAGAAGTGGAAACCGATTGGAAAAAGGTGATCGCCCGAGACGATATCGATGTGATCGACATTGCTCTGCCTACGTTTATGCATGCAGATACGGCGATCGCGGCAGCAGAAGCGGGAAAACATATTTTCTGTGAGAAACCCTTCGCAAACAGCCTCGAAGAATCAGCAACAATGCTCTCGGCTGCAGAAAAGGCGGGCGTGGTGCACTATCTCAATCACAATTACCGCCGCTGCCCGGCTGTGGTTCTGGCGAAGCAATTGATTGACGCCGGTGAGCTTGGTGAAATCTATCACTGGCGCGGAGCCTATCAGCAGAGCTGGCTTGTAAACAAAGAGCACCCAATCGATTGGAAGCTGAAACGTAAGCTCGCTGCGGCAGGTCCCCTGTGGGACCTCGGTTCTCACGCGATAGATCTTGCGCACTTTCTGGTTGGGTCTGATTTCAAAAACCTGACCTGCCAGTCGAAAAACTTCGTCACAGAGCGCCCGCTCGCTGAAGATCCGTCCAAGACTGGTGAGGTGGAGGTGGAATGCGCTGCATTAATGATGGGCGAATTTGAGAACGGGGCATTGGCAACAATCGAAACGACCCGCTATGCCACCGGTCGACGAAATCGTCACACCTTCGAAATCTATGGGAGCAAGGGTTCGCTCACCTGGGACATGGAAGACATGAACCGGCTGAAGTTCTACTCATCAAGCGATGCCGGGAATGCGTTGGGCTACCGGGACATCCTCGCGACTGAACGTTGCCACGACTACGTCAAGAATTGGTGGCCACCGGGACATATCATCGGTTACGAACACACCTTCGTGCACGCAATGGCCGACTTCATTGATGCAGTAGCTGACAACACATCGATCAAACCGGACTTCGCAGAAGGCGTGAAGATTTCGCGCGTATTGGAAGCTGCGCTGGAATCAGCGGAGACAGGATCTCGTGTCTCGCTCTAAGCTCCGACTGCGGCCGGTTGGCCGTTATCTGAGTATCCACCAATGTGAGGGATTGGCCCTGTGTCCAGCTGACGATCGTCACAATACTCCAGCAACCCATTGAACGAGTCGCGGATCTGTGGAACGAATCGGTTCAATTCTTCGTCAGGGCGTAGCGCCAAACAAAGATTGCGATCAGCCTGCAGACACTTCCGAAGGTGACGCTTCAATCTGAGTTCCCCCGGACCTTCTATGTTCTCCAGATTCGATCTCGAAATTTTCCACTTCGCAGGGATGTCAGGTATTTCCCCTCCCAGTCGGGTGATTTTGTCTTCGATCTCCCGGATTACCCGGTTTCTGATCTCCGCAGCGTCCACTGCGAGGATGGAAATCGAAAGCAATGTATGATCCAATGAGAGTCGGTCGTAGAAAAATTCGCTCTCACATGCTGCGGCAAACTGGCGCTCCAGTTGAAGCAGCTCCTTGGAATAGTGTGGCAGAAATTGAGGAGCAGTCATTCTGAAAACAAAGACGTTCGACGCGCTTCGCAAATTAGAGAATTTTAACCCGAATCATGCCGCAATTGCGTCGTTATTCGTCACCGATTCAGTAATTGTGTAATCAATCGAAGCTGCGAAGAGCGCCCGATAATCATCAACATCCGATGACCTGTCTGAAATCGCACCTTCCAGGCGGCCAAGAAGCAGGCAGGACTCACCGAAAGTCTTAACGATTGACGCATAATTCTGGTCGATCTCATAAAGAGAAGCGCTCGAAGCGGCTAATGTTAGCTGAACCGCCCAGCCTGCCGCGATATCACCGACATTGCCGATACGAGTCAATTTCCCAGTCTCGCGAACCTCGTTGCTGATTTCGTAAACAAATTGAAGGAAACGATTCATCCGGTCCCTCTCGCCTGCACTTAACCCGCGAGTGAGCAAAATCGTCTCACCACTCAAGCGAATCTGCTCTATGGCATGACGCATCCTTCCCACTTCGCTCTTCAGAGTGATATTTGTGATCAGGTCAGTAGATGTCGTTTGGTAAGGCTCGCATGTTGTTTTCATGCCTCTGCCTTTTGCAGATTAAATGCCAACCCTGAAACCGGCGGTAAATCCGTATTTTTCGTAAGATTTTACAAAAACCCGACAATAATTGCATCGTTTTGCCCCCAAATGACCCACTAAGATCCTATTTCACCCTGCGATGGCAATTTGCCAGATGCATTTTGCAATTTCACTTTGCAATACCGATCGTGAAAAAAGCCGCGCTCAACACCCCCTTCCTCCTGCTCACCCTCGCCATCGTATCGAGCACGTTCGCTCCGGCCGCTTCGGGTGCCCTGCCTGCTGCTCCTTTTCTGGAAAAACTGAAGCGGGATACCACAAACTGGCTGCTGGAGGAATGCGAGCGCCGCTGGGTCGAGCTGGTTGAAATCGAGATCCCGAAGGAAATCGCCATTGAGTTCAACCAACTTGAGAACTCCCTGCAACAACGGGACTTAAGAGACCCCAGCCCCAATCTTCGGTTCCAAAATTCCCCCCTGTCACCGGCCGAGGCGCGACATCTGACTTACCTCACACAGCCTTTCGCAAATACCGCCAACTCCCTGCGCCCCAGGCAGGGAAGCTATCTCGACCGACGATTGAATGATCGTGTTTGGGGAAACTTCAGTGAAGCGTATTTCGTTCCGGATAAAATCTCAGCGACTCATCAGGGAGCCTCCCTGCAAATCCTGCCACTGATCAAACTGCTTGCGGAGACAGAGGGCATCACCGTTCGCCGCACTCACCGCCTTCATAAAAATGGAAGTTCCCTTCAATTGAAATCCCATCAATTTTTGAGGCAGAGCGAACTACAAACAGCTGCCAAAACGCTGAACGACAGCGACTGGCGGCTGGGTAATCCTGACGAATCACAGTCCAACTTAGCGATTCCGCAGGAGGACCGTTTTCTCAGCACCTTGAAGATTCTCGATAACGGAGACCGGTTGATCTCGATTGTCTTTTCCAGTCAAGCCAACCGGCAAGCCGCTTTCTTGCTTCTCGTCTTCGACCTGCTGGTGCTGACAACTCTGGGCATCATGCTTTGGAAATGGCCTTACCGCCGGAAGGCCCTCCTGGCGTCTCTCACCGTCTATATCATCATCGCATTCGTTGACGGCTACCCACTGTGGTTCCCGGCGACTTATCCCGGTTCACCGCACATCATTGAGACTCTGCCTTCCATTTTGCTTCGATTCGGAATCATTGCGGCCACAGGTGTCGCCTTCATTCTACTTTCCCGATCTTTCCCCCTTCGAACCACCATCGCTGTCTTTGTCTTGATCTGCTCCGCCGCAATCATCACGAAACTGTGGGCCGTAAAAGCCAACCGTAACAAACCGGCATCCGGTTCGGGAGGGCTGTTTACCAATATTTATGTGGTCCCGCCTACCTTTCTGTCTCATGCAGCACCCGGCACGCCCCGGCCTGCGGCAAAACCAATACTCGAAGAAATGGGCGCAAAGGTAGACACCGCGCTTTACAGGTCCGCGACCAGCCATCTCATCGTCCGGGCGGAAGAGCCGCAGATGGCCATCGTTGAAGCCATTATCGATCAGATCACCAGCCGGATACATGCCCAGTATTTCGTGACAATGAAAACCGCCCGTATTCGCCTGGCTGACTTAGAGCCTGATCTCAAATACGAGCCGGGACTCCACATCTTGAACGACGAAGTCGTTGCGCAGCTGAAAACCACCTCAAACTTTCGCAACCTGTCCTCCCTGATGATGAGAAATCGTCAGACGGGTCATTCAGTCTCAGCCCTCGCGGCGGTTGGGCTGCAAGTTCTGCTGACACCGGACGGAAAATCTCATTTCTTCGGAGTGAAATCACTCACCACCCAGCAACACGTCTTCGATCCCGAGAAAGACCTGGAAACCGATCTGTGGATTCAAGCCAAAAAAGGCGACCCGATTCTGTATGTCCGCGCCCTTGGCAACGACGAAGTTGAGTTTATTCTCTTCGAAAATAAATGGGTGGATCCGGCAGGGTTACCGCTCTGATCAGTCCGTAGCAATGTCCGAATCCCTGGAGAAAATTCGATCCCCCCGCTTCCCCGGTTCCCGCCGTTGGGTTGTTCTCGGTGTGATCATTATTTTCCTCATTTGCGCCCGGGGACTCGGGCTCACTCCTACCGGACTGATTCCCCCCGATGCCCAGAGCTGGGACCGGGCCGGTAAATTCTTCGCAGCAGCGCTTCATCCCGCCTTCGACTATCAGGATGAAACTGTGCCCGATGATGCCGATCACATCTGGCTAAAAGGCGCGAAGGGTCTGCTCTACACCCTCAGGTTTGCCGTTGCCGCAATGAGCATGGCCATTCCGACCGCGCTCCTGCTCGGGTTCTTCGGTTCGTCCGCCTGGTGGCCGGAGCCCTGCGGTCGTGGTTTGAAATTCGTGCTCCGCACCGTATTCGGCATCAGCCGGTTCGTGATGTCCTTTGCGCGATCCATCCACGAACTCATTTGGGCGCTCCTGATCCTGTCGGCCATCGGCGTATCGCCCCTGGCGGGGATGGTGGCACTCGCCATCCCGTTTGCCGGCACTCTCGGCAAAGTTTTCTCAGAAATCATCGACGAAGAAGCCAGGGGATCCGCAGTCGCCCTCAAGGCAATTGGCCACCGGCCTGTGCAGACTTTCCTCGTCGGTATTTTTCCCCGCGCCCTTCCGGATCTGATTACGTATTCATTTTATCGTTTTGAATGCGCCCTTCGTGCTTCGGCTGTGCTCGGGTTTGTAGGAATTGAGACCATTGGACTCTACATTCAGCTGTCCCACGAAGAATTCTTTTATCGCGAAGTGTGGACCTACTTCTACCTGCTGCTGGCAATGATTGTGATCGTTGACCTGTGGGGGGCCGGCCTTCGAAAACGTTTGAATCCAACGGTGGGATGACAGCTTCAACGACAGATCGTGACACACGTATTACGACCCTGCGACGGAGTCGCGAGAAGTCGCATTATCTCCAGTGGAGCGGACTCATCATGATCGCGCTCATCTTCTGGGCATGGCTTTCGGCAGGCAAGCTTACGGGCCGCCTGCCCTACGAGCGCAGGCGTCAGAATTTCCTGAACTTTCTGGAAGGGCTTGTCCCCTCCCCTGTTCGCAAATCGGGCGACTGGTCCGATGCATTTCCCTGGGCGTGGGAGCTGCTGGTGGATAAAGGACTCACCGCACTCGCCATCACGATCGGAATCGCATGCGTCTCGATCATCCTGGCATCCGTGTTTGTGCTGCCCTTCCTCACGATCACCAGTCGGAAGCTCGGTCGCAGGGATCCATTTGGAGTTTTCATGGGAGGCGGCAAATCGAACCAACAGGGTTCGATCGATGAACCAACAGGGTCTGATCGTAAATTTGATTTCCAGCGCAAACTGCTGGGTCCGGCAACCCGCTTCCTCTTTGTTCTCGCCCGCGCCGTGCCGGAATACATCATCGCATTCCTCCTCCTCTCGCTGCTCGGTTTGCAGGTGTGGCCGCTGGTGTTAGCGCTGGCAATTCACAATTTCGGAATCCTCGGGCGCCTTTATGGCGAAGTTGTCGAGAACGCCGATTCCCGCGCAGCCAAGCAAGCCATCGCGAGCGGATTTGGTCGCAAGAAAGTTTTCGGGTTGGTGATCTTCCCTGCCGTCTTCAATCGCTTCCTGATCTATTTCTTCTATCGCTGGGAAACATGCGTGAAAGACGCCACAGTTCTGGGAATGCTCGGTCTTTTGACTCTGGGCCATCTCATCATGCTTTCGAAAGGGTTCTTCTGGGATCAAATGTTTTTCTATGTGCTCCTGGGAGCATCCGTCATCATGGTTGGAGATCTGCTGTCGACATGGTTGCGGAGAAGTCTCCGACGCTAACCCGGGACCGGCGATGTTCGCTTTCATAGGCGTCCCGCACGTCACCCAAGGGCGATGTAAGGTTACAAAGCCGGTCGGCAGGATCCAAACGGCCCCTGTAAGCTTACAAAACCAATAAGCGTGCTGACGACGGGCCATGTAACGTTACAAAACCGCCTGTCACCACGCCGGCTGCTTTCGGAATGTTACACAAGCCATACTCAGGCGTCCGATTGTGTTTGTAAGATTACAATGCCAGCTGTCATCTCCACGGTTCGCCGATCAATGTGAATCTCCCACCCCTCACCGTGACACCTGCTTCTGAAACAAGATTTCACGCCCGGGTGTTGCGAAACGTATCCAATACCGGAAATTTCTTTACCCGTGGCTTCGCATATGTTGCCTAATCTTGCTGAATCCCCAATAGTTTCACCGAACGCATGTCACAAACCCGCCACTTCATCCTCGGTACCGCCGGTCATATCGACCACGGCAAAAGTTCTCTCGTGAAAGCACTGACCGGGGTTGACCCCGACCGTTTGCCTGAGGAGAAAGCGCGCGGGATGACCATTGAACTCGGTTTTGCCAACCTGGCACTGGATGCCGCGGATGATTCAGGTGACGAGCTGAATCTCGGAATTGTAGATGTGCCCGGTCACGCGGATTTTGTGAAGAACATGGTCGCCGGGGTGGGTTCCATTGATATTGCGGTCTTCATCGTGGCGGCGGATGACGGTTGGATGCCCCAGACCGAGGAGCACTACCAAATCCTGAATTATCTGAAGGTTCCGAACGCTATCGTTGCGCTGACCAAGGTGGATCTGGTTGATGACCTCGATCTGGTCCTGATGGATCTCGAAGAAAATCTGGCAGGCGGTCCGTGGGAAAACATCCCGATCATTCCCACGTCATCTCACACCGGTCAGGGAATTGAGGAACTGAAATCAAAAATCGCAGAGATCCTGACGGCTACCGAGCCGGCCCGGGATTCGCAGAAACCCCGTCTGCCGGTTGATCGCGCCTTTTCAATCAAAGGAGTCGGCACTGTGGTGACGGGAACGCTCATCGACGGGACCATTAAATCAGGGACAGATCTGGTGGTGCAACCCACAGGTTTGAAAGCGCACATTCGAAATGTGCAGTCGCACAAGAACGATGAGGACACGGTTTATCCGGGCACCCGCACGGCGTTGAACCTGACAGGAATCAGCGTGGCGGCCCGGAGTGTCGAGGGAATCGCCCGGGGGAATGTCATCACAGACCCGAAACTGGGGGAAGCGGTCACTGCGATCGATGTGCTTCTCGAGAAGAGTGATCGCGAGGTGCGGGGGCAGCGGAACTCCACCCGCCCGGTTAAATCCGGTCGGGAGGTGCTGTTTCATTACGGGAGCGCCAGCTACGCGGCGCGGATGCATATTCTGGGAGGAAAGGAAATCATGCTTGAGCCCGGAGGCTCGGTGATTGCCGAGCTGCGCTTTCGTGAGCCGGTCTATGTCTTCGTGGGAGATCGCTTTGTGCTTCGGAATGCTTCGGCAGGAACCACGCTGGCCGGAGGTGTTGTCCTCGATGAGAATGCCAACCGTCGCGCTTTCCGGAAGCCGTTTCAGGAAGAGTTTCTGCTGGCCCGTGAAGTATGCTATGGACCCAACCCGAGAGAGGACGTTCTCGAAGGGCTGATCATGTCGCAGATGGTTCGGGACAAGGCCTTGAAACTGGATTCTCTCCTCGCCAAGACTCGATACAGTGAGGACGAAATCAAAGCCAGGGTTGCCACAATGATCGAAGCCGGTGCGCTGTCGAAAAGCGGCTTGTGGATTTTCGACAAGGTGTGGTGGGATAAGATCTCCGCTTCGACGGGCGACAAGATCAACGCTTTTCACCGCGACAACTCAGACCTGCCGGGGATGCCGCTGAAGGAGTTGGAGCCGATGGTTGTGCCCGAACTTCCGTTCCCGAAGTTGTTCGATATGATTTTGGAAGGTCTCATGGCCGGTGAGTTTGCGCAGGCCGGCCCGGCCATTCGGAGTCTGTCGCACCAGCCCAAGCTTCCTGCCGACCTTCTCAAATCCGGCGAGCGGATTCGACGAATGATAACGGAGGACGTTTTGCTCCCGCCCAACCGTGGTGATTTGGCACCGGGTGATGCGGATCGCAAAGCAATGCGCTTCCTCATCAATGTCGGTGAGGTGATTGAGCTGGATAAGAAAACTGTGATCTCTGCGGAAGGCTACGAGAAGATCAAGTCAGCTGTCGTAGAGTTTCTGAAGACGAATGGCAAAGGCACCGCGAGTGACCTAAAGGATGCAGCCGGAACTTCCCGCCGTTTCATGATGCCGATTCTGGAATCATTCGACGAACAGGGCCTGACGTCGCGTGACGGGGATTTCCGGACTTTGAAATAAGCCGGCGGTTTGATCAGACAAGCAGAGTGCCTTCGTCGATCGTGACTTCTGTGCCGAATGCGAGCGGTTCGTTGTCGGAGATGTGCCCGGCAGAAAGCCCCATGACGACCGGGATGTTCAAGTCCCCGAAATGATCGCAGAAGACATTTTCAATCGAAGTGCCGTCTTCTCCGGGCTCGCCTTCGGTGAAACTGCCTAGAACGATGCCACCAAGTTTTTCAAACCAACCGGACTGCGATAGGGTCGTCAGCATGCGATCGATCCGGTAGGGTCGCTCGCCGACATCTTCGAGGAAGAGAATGCAGCCATCATTCAGAGGAGGAACATAAGGCGTGCCGTTTAGCGCTCCTAACACAGCCAGATTTCCTCCCGTGAACCGCCCTGTGGCAATCGCCTTGTCCGGTTTGGAAATCAAAGTCAGCGGGTGAATGGTCGCTTCTGAAGTGGAGGTGTCTTCCACCGTTGTGACCCACTTTTGCCGAATGTCATCACTGGCATTGCCCAGCGCAGCGACCATCGGTGCATGGACCGAACGGACTCCGGCGCGCGCCCACAGGGAATGCAACGCAGTCACATCACTGAACCCGATCATCAGCTTGTTTGACTGCGTGACGAGAACGGGGTCGAGTTTCGGCAGCAGCCGTGTCGCGCCGTATCCACCACGGGCGCAGAGAATGGCGTCCACCGAAGGGTCGGTCAGTGCATCAATGAGTTCAGCAAGACGGCGGTCGTCCGGTCCGGCGAAGTAACCGGTCTTCGAATAGATTCCTTCATCGAAGGACACCTCGTAACGTTCCCTCAGCCAGCTGACACCGCTTTCGAAGGCCTCGCGATTAAACGGGCCTGCCGGCGCAATGATGGCCAGCTTTGCGCCTTCAGCAACAGGACGTGCGGGTGGAAAACTCGCGGGCATGGGTTGATCTAATCAAACACCCACGCCTGCTTTTCCACAACACGCCTTGTATTTCTTCCCGCTACCGCAAGGACACGGCTCGTTACGACCCACCTTCGGCGTCTCACGCTTGATAGGCAAGGTGATCTGCGGACGCTCGGGCTGAGTCGGATTCGCAGCCGCCTGTGCCTGCGCCGCCTGCATTCCGCCGTCTCCGGCAAGCTCAGCGAGAACGTCGGGACGGCTCAGCTGAGTTTTCATGTTGGCCAGCACATTCTGGTATTGATCCGGACGTGTGGTCATACGGAAGAGGCTTTCAAGCACCGATCCGCGAATACCATCCATCAGGCCGGTAAACATCTTGTAGGCTGAGTGCTTGTATTCCACGAGCGGATCTTTTTGCGCATAGCGATAGTTGCCGATCATGTCGCGCAGACCATCCATCTCATAGAGGTGTTCCTGCCAGGCATCATCGATGTTCTTGAGCATGATGTAACGCTCAAGATTTTCGAGATCGTCGGGATCTTCGTGACCGCACTTGAAGTTATAGGCCGCCTTCACCTTTTCGATGATGAAATCAAGATTGTCATCGATGCTGCGGCTGCCGAAGTTGCTGTCTTCAACGTCAATACCAACAGGGAACGTGAGATTGATCCATTCAACGTATTCCTGCCAATCAACATCACCGGTTTCCCCATTGAGAAACTGCTCAGCGCGATCCGGGATCTGTTCTTCGATGATTTCCAGGACCATTGCGTGAGGATCCTCGGTGTTGATCACCTTGTTGCGGTAGCCGTAGACCACACCACGCTGATTGTTCATCACATCATCGTATTCGAGAATGTGTTTCCGCGAGAGATAGTTGCGCTGCTCGACTTTCTTCTGCGCGTTCTCAACGGACTTGTTCAACCACGGATGCTCAAGCTCCTGACCTTCCTCAAGGCCGAAGCGGTCCATCATCTTCGTCATCCGCTCCGCAGCGCCGAAGTTAACCATGAGATCATCCTCGAACGACACGTAGAACACTGACTTTCCGGGGTCACCCTGACGTGAACAACGACCACGAAGCTGGCGATCGATCCGCCGGCTCTGGTGGCGCTCTGTCGCAACGACAAACAATCCACCCAGTTCCTTCACGCCTTCACCCAGCTTAATATCCGTGCCTCGACCGGCCATGTTGGTCGCCACCGTGATGGCGCCTTTCGTCCCTGCACGCGAAATAATTTCCGCCTCCTGCAGGTGATACTTCGCGTTCAACACAGAGTGAACAATCTTGTCACGCTTCATCATGCGGGACAGAACCTCAGAGGTAAGCACGCTCGCTGTTCCCAATAGAACCGGCTGCCCGGCAGCGTGACGCTCTTTGACGAGATCAATCACCGCCTTGAACTTCTCACGCTGCGTTTTGTAAATCTTGTCGTTCTCATCGATCCGGATAATCGGCCGGTTCGTTGGAATCGTCAGCACATCCAGCTTGTAGATATCCTGGAACTCAGCGGCTTCCGTCTCAGCCGTACCGGTCATACCACCGAGCTTTTCATAAAGGCGGAAGTAATTCTGAATCGTAATCGTCGCGTAAGTCTGCGTCTCGTTCTCGATCTTCACGCCTTCCTTGGCTTCCACCGCCTGGTGCAATCCATCCGACCAACGACGCCCGGCCATCGGACGACCGGTGTTTTCATCGATGATGATAACTTTGTTGTCCTGAACGGTGTACTGCTTGTCTTTCTCGTAAAGAGTAAAGGCCTTCAACAGTTGGGCGATGGTATGAACCCGCTCAGCCTGGAAACTGGTCTTCTTCTGAAGCTCCTGCTTCTTCAGCTCACGCTGCTCAGGGGAAAGCAACTGATCTCCATCGAGATCAGAAAACGCATCCGAAAGATCCGGCAACACAAACGCATCCGGATCATCAGGGCTCAGGAAATTCCGGCCCTGCTCAGTGAGCTCAGCTTCGTGCTGTTTCTCATCAAGTGTGAAGTAAAGCTCTTCCTTCAGCTCAAACAGTGCCGACTTCTGCACATCTTTGTAGAACTCAAGTTCAGCTTTCTCCACCAGCTTCCGAACTTCAGTGTCCTCCATGGCCCGCATCAGCGCGCGGTTCCGGGGAGCACCCAGCTTCACTTTAAAATACTTGAGCCCTGCTTCTGCATGGTCACCGGCATCAAATTCCTTCTTCGCATCCGATGCGATCTGGTTGACCAGCTGGGTCTGCTTGCGGTGAATGGATGCGATCTGCGACTTGTATTTCTCAAACAACTGATCGGATTCACGTGGCGGCACAGGACCGGAGATAATCAGCGGCGTCCGCGCTTCATCGATCAAAACTGAGTCCACCTCATCAATCAGCGAGAAGTAATGATTCCGCTGCACCTGTCCATCCTTGCTCTGAGCCATTCCGTTATCACGGAGGTAATCAAAGCCAAATTCGCTCGCCGTTCCGTAGGTGATGTCCTGCTCATACTGCTCACGACGATTCTCACCCCGCTGATCATTCTGGATACATCCGACCGTAAGACCGAGGTATTTGAAAAGATGCCCCATCCACTCCGCATCACGTCGCGCGAGATAGTCATTCACCGTCACCACGTGCACACCCAGCCCCGTCAAACCATTCAGGAAAACAGGCAGCGTCGCCACCAGGGTTTTACCTTCACCCGTCGCCATCTCAGCAATCAATCCACGGTGCAAAGCGATCCCACCGATCAACTGCACATCGAAATGCACCATTTCCCACTTCACCGGGTGATCACACACCACCCACTCCGTCCCGCAAAGACGTCGGGCTGCGTTTTTCACCACCGCATACGCTTCAGGCAAAATCTTATCAAGATACTGCTTCCGAATCGCCGGGAATTCCTCTTTCAGCTTCGTGAAGATCGATTGTGCGTCTCGAATTCTCTCCACCAGCACTTCCTGAGATACTGAGGACACATCACCGCCACTCGATAGAAATCCTTTTGCGACGCTGAATTCGTCCTCAAGCTCAGCAAAATGCGCGTTCCATTCAACAAGAAGCGGACGCAACTCCTCTTCCGACATCTTTTCCAGCTTCCGCTGCGAGAAAAACTCAACCTTTTCCTGATATCTACCGAGATGAGCTTTCCAGGCCGCTGTCTTCTCCGTCAACACCTCATCAGGCTGAGACTGAAGCGATTCTTCGATCGAATTAATTTCATCCACCAGCGGAAGAATCTTTTTGATTTCACGCTGGTTCTTATTGCCGACGATAGTTTTGAGGAGCCATTTAACCATGGTTACGAAAAGGTATTTCGGAAACCTTAAGGTTTCCAGTTATTTAGGAAGCGGGAATTTACGCGGAGACGCGCGTTTTACTAGACTTTGTTTGAGACTGTTCAAGGCCGAAAACCGTTCAGTTTTTTTGCAAAAGGCGGGTTCCCTGTTAATTCTCTTTCACAAATCGCCGAAATACCGGCCAATCAAGCCCTTATCAGACCAATGCAGCTCAAAGCTATCGTCGCCATGTCATCAAACCGCGTCATCGGACGCGATGGAGATTTGCCATGGCATCTGCCAGAGGATCTGAAGTGGTTCAAGAAGCTCACCCTCGGACATCCCATCGTCATGGGGCGGAAGACAATGGACTCTATCGGCCGCCCCCTTCCCAAGCGACGCAATGTCGTTGTCTCCCGCTCGCTGGATCAAGCCCCGGAGGGATATGACCTCATCACTGATCTCTCGGAAATCCGGTCCGCCCTTGCCGAACACGAAACCGTTTTCATCATCGGCGGCGCCGAAATCTTTCGAGAGACGTTGCCCGACTGCGACGAATTCTATCTCACCTATATCTTTGCAGAATACGAGGGCGATACCTTCCTTCCTCCCTTTGAAGAGGACTTTGAGCTGGCCGAAATTGTCGACACAACCGATGATTTCGAACTGCGCCGCTACACTAAGAAACCGTGACCATGAACGATCTCACCACCCACCTCCAATCCGGAAACGATCTCGACGAGCCTCAGATTGCGACCGCATCAGATGCGTTGCTTGCCGATACCGTGTCCGATGATGAGAAAGCAGCCTTTCTCCGCGCCCTCGCCAACAAGGGGGAAACTCCAGCCGAGATAGCGACCTTCGTAGAGCAATTCCTCGAACGCGCAGTCGATCCCGGGGTCGACGCATCGAAACTCGACGGCCCGATCATAGATGTCTGTGGAACGGGTGGCGATAAGCTTGATCTGTTCAACGTATCGACGGCCGGTGTCTTCATTCTCGCCGCGGCAGGTGCCAAAGTCGTAAAGCACGGCAACCGGGGCATCACCTCGAAGAGTGGCAGCTCAGATGTTCTCGAAGCTCTCGGCATCCGCATCGACCTCCCGCCTGACCGGTTTGCCGCCTGCCTCGAAGAAGTCGGCGCCGGATTTCTCTTCGCGCCTCACTACCATCCGGCATTCAAAGCCGTCGGAGGAGTGCGGGCCAAGCTCGCTGCCGAAGGTCAGCGCACCATCTTTAATATACTGGGCCCCCTTTTGAACCCCTGCCGTCCAGACTATCAAGTCATCGGAGTCTTCGATGAAAACCTCGGGGCCACATTCGCAGAGATCCTCGCCAAGCTCGGTCGGAAGCGTGCCTGGGCGGTCCATGGCAAGACCGAATCAGGTGCGGGAATGGACGAAGTCTCTGTCCTCGGAAACACAAAGATCTGGGAGGCCGACCTCTCACAATCCGATACGGTGTGTTCAACGATCGATCCCTCTTCCATCGGCATCCCCTCAGGTGCAACCATCGACGACCTGCGGGGCGGAGATGCATCCGAGAACGCTGCGATCCTTCGCGGTATCTTTAAAGGGGAAATCACCGGACCGAAACGTGACATCATTTGTCTCAATGCTGCCGCCGGTCTCGTCGTGACAGGCCTGGCCGACGATCTGACAACCGGATTTCAAAAAGCCGGTGAAGCAATCGACAGCGGTGGTGCCAATGCGGTCCTCGAAAAGTGGGCTGCTTTCTCCTGACCCTCCCTATAGCCGTCTGCTAACGGTTTCTCAGCTTCGATCAGGACAAAGTGATCCCCGTCGAGTTTCACGAGTCAACAGGGTTGGATCGCCAAACCAACCCTGTCTGATCGAAAACCGCTAGTCCTCCTCGACAAACGTTGCCGTTCCGTCCGCGGCCACATCGAGCCGGTTCGGCATCGGGTAGACCTTTCGCATCTCGTGACAGTATGCCCATGCCCGAATGACAACGGGGTGCCCCTTCGCAAAGTCAGGGAGATCAGCGAGTGAAATCTCCTCCCGCCATCGCATCCAGGTGTTTGGCTCGTTCATATGCAACTCCTCGAGAACTGTGAACTGGATATCAATTCGGTGTCGAGTCGGCAGAAGAGTTCCCGCGAAATCAGCCAGAGCAATGATTTCCGGTGTCTTCATCCCCTTCTTTTCCACTGTAATCAGAACCGCATCAGCCGGTCGAGTGGGATCATAAAAGTGCGCCGCTCCAGCCAGTTCCCACTTCGTTGGATCCTCCAACGGCTTCGCAGAGTCCATGACGCCTTTCGTCTTCGGCAGCAAATGCTCATATATCCTGAATTGATTCAGCTTCAGGTTTTTAACCAGCGGCGGATCGAGCCAACCCTTGGCATCCAGAAGCGGCGCGTAATGTTTAACCGCTGGAGGAAGATACGCTGCGATCCGTGAGGGCTCCGGATCCCAGTGTTCGATAAATTGCACATGCGCCTGCGCCTGCTCACGGGAAATCCGCCAGATCACCATCAGCTTTGCTCCGTAGAGCCAGGGTTGTATTTGCAGGGCAATGAGAAACCCAATGAAAGCCCCGGGGATTTTTTTCTGACGGCTCTTTAATAACAAAGCAGACATCACCAGCAAACTGAGAGGCAAATACAAAGCCACACTCATGAGACGTGGAACCGTTGCCCTTGCTTCCGCGAGGAGAGAGGCCCGACCCGTTGCCACCCCGAATGCGATGGCAATGACCGCTCCCCCCAGTGCCAACCAGGGCAGAATGCGATCCCATTGCCCGGTACGGCGGCCACGAACCAATGCCCAACCCCCGAAAAACACGAAACCCAGCAGCGTCAGCACTCCAAAGATTCTCCCCGGAGGCATCGGGTCCACCGCAAACTGCCGCACCATCGGCCCCCCCAACATTCTGAAGAAAAACTTCGACGCCTTTTCGCGATTCTCCGTCAAGTTTTCCAGCCAGCTTGAGGCAAGTGGCGTTTCCGATCCAATCGGACGACCATAGCCATATTCGGTTCCGGTCTTGAAATCGATCCCGAAATAACAACCCACAATTACGGCTGCCAACGCAACCCACAACCCGACAAACAACCATTTGCCCTGCGCCTTCCACCCCAGAAGAGCAGCCAGCAGCCCAACCGCCGGCCAGATAAACAACCCGTGACAAAAACTGTGGGTCCCCACAATCGCCAGCAACGCAGCCGGCAACCAACGCTTCCACCAGACCCAATCGGCTTGAACCGTTACCCAGATCGCCCAAATCAAACATGTCATCGGCATCATGAATGAGATCTGAATCGGCCACAGCCAGTTATCGTATTGCAGCGGGGAGAAAATCCACAAATTAGCCAGGAACGCGATCCCCCAGCTCCAGGTCCCCTCTCCCAGAGTGTATCTGGCCAGCTTCCAGACCCCGACGCCGGCCGCCAGGCCAAACAGGAATGTCACCACAACATCAAATCGCAAATCCCCATCGCTCACATAAGCGAGCCCGATCATGATCAGCCGGGGAAAAAACATTCGGTGATCAATGTGGGGAGCGTAAAGATCAGCAAAAGTGAGCGTTCCCGCATCCACCTTTTCAAAGAGTGCAGCCCGCTCCCACCCATCCCAAACCGGGATATTCACCGCATTTTGCGCCACCAGAATCACGAGCACAACGGCAGGTGAAAACACGGCGAAAAAAGCCAGAACGGCCTTCAATTTCCCGCCCTCACGGAAAAATTGTCCAAAACGGTTGCTCATCAAAGTTACTCACACAGAATCGAATTCCCGTTGCCGGTCAACTGGCGAATAAAGCGGCAGCCCGATTTCATGGGGAACCGAATCGAAAGCCAACTTGAGATTTCCCTCCAGGAATTACCTCTGCAACGAGTTGGCGTGCATAAATCACGCCAAAGCCCGGCCATCCCCGTTCTTTGCGCCTGAAAAGCGACGAAATCCTATCATTACCACCACAAGCACGTTGCAAAAACAATAATTAATTATAATTTCAAGAATTTTGCTGGAGCATTAAAGCATTATCATTATGCATCTCAAAAGTTGGATCCTTATTTTGACCGTCGCTGTCGGGCTTTACTCCTCAGTCTACGTTATCGCCTCAAAAGCGACCGTATTGCCGACTCCTGAGGTAAATTTCACTCAGTCGAAGGGAATGGTTTCTCACCAGAGTGAGACCGACCTCTCCCTTCACCCGGCCGCTCCAGTTCCTGCCCGTGGTGCCGTGCCCTATTTCATCGAACCCGGAGCCGTCTCAGCATCGCTCGAAGCCCTCCAAAAGAACGGTGCGGACCTTTCGAAACCCATGCATTCGACTCATAAAGTCTTCTGTGAAACCCCGGAAGCAGCTCAACAAATCTCAGACTGGGCCGTCAGCGCCGGATTTCAGACCAAAGCGCCTCAGAAAATGTATCTGGAGGCAGGAAACTGTCATTTCATGGTGGATCTCGTAAAAAACGAAATCCCCAGAGCCTCCACGATTCAAGAGCAGGGAAGAATGGTAGCTGAAACCTCAGCCAGGATCTCCGGCGTGGCCTATTTCAACTGGAACGGCGCAGCGGCCCGCTGACTCCCCTGCCCGATTCCCCCATCAGAGGGTTTTGATGTATTCGATCAACTGAGCGCGCTCCTCGTCTGTGAAAACGGTGTCTCCGTATTCATGCCCGGCATTGGAGTTGGCAGGCTGAGCTGTCGTATCAAACTCAAAGTCACCGTCATTTTCGAATCCCATATTCACCGGGTCGTATTCCAGAGTGCCGACCTTGAACCGGGTCATCCTGTCTTTCGCCGGCTTGAGAAGCTCATCCATGTTCAGGACCGAACCGCCATGCAGATACGGCGCGGTCGCCCAGATACCATTAAGCGGTCGGGCTTTGTACTGAAACTTCACCTCAATATTCTGACTGCCGTCCCCCTTCAGTTTCAGGGCGGACACGCCTCCGCCCATCACCGTGGGGCCGGGCATCACGTTGGGTGAAAGCTTACCCGAAAGTGACCCCGGAAGATTCACACCTTTTTGATATTCCTGAGCCACTCCATCTTCATCATGTTTCGCAAAGCTGTCGACGGTGGCCTGTTTGATTTTTCCGTCCTCCAATTCCAGAGTCTTCAATAAGAGCGACAGATTCTTTTCGCCGTCTTTGATCTCCGCTGGAACCACATAACTCTCCGGCAGTTTGAAATCCTTCGTGATTTTGAGTGACCCTACCAGGACGTGCTGCCCCACGTGAGTGAGAAGTTCCGCGATCGGTTCCTCCGCCTTGAGAGTTCTGAACGGCGGCTGAAGCATGCGCCGTCCCTCAAGCACCCCGCTCTTGCCTTTCCGTGTCACCACATTGCGGGACATCGTTTCATCAGTTCCCACATTTCCCATTTTCGCGATGACCTTCCGGTTCGGATCCGTCCGGTCGAGAATGACATGACAACTCGCACAGTGCTTCGAATACAGAGCCCGGCCCTTGTCCGCCAGCGCCTGATCGATCGCCCCGAACTCAGCTTCCGGCCACTTTGGCGACCACAGATCCCGAACCCATTCCTCAACATCAATCAGATTTTTCCTTTCAACGGATGATTGATAGCCTCCCAGCGGGGTGACAAATTCCGACGTGTCCACCTCGGCAAAAACCCCGAGTACTTCACCGATATTCCGGCCCAGCGCCCCGACATGGGCCGTGCCCACCAGTGGCTTCGCCAGATCCTGAACCGTGTTTTCCGCCGAACCGTTCCACTGCACCCGGTCGTGTTGCGGCGTATCCCAGAGAAAAGGATAACTGACCGGCGCATCGTGAACCGTCTCCGCATCCGGCACCTGCGCGAAAACCACAGCGACCTGATTCATAATCGCCCCGAACGCATCGAGCCGGCCCGGCCCGAACTGACTCTCATCCGCGTGGGGGAAGTTTCGCGTGTTGTAGGCAGCCCGCTCCTCAATGAGGTCTCTCAACTGTGCGGAGAATAATGAATCCACTAACTTCTCCGGTTTATCATCTCCCGTAACTGCCGCGACAAAACGTTTAAACTTGGCAGGATCTGATTTTGTAGCCTTCAAAGCCGCCTCAAGCTCGCTCATCATCCTCGGTGCATTCGACATCGTGGGGGCCCCGTCGATGATCCAGGTTTTTCCCCTATAATTAATCTGCCCCGTGTGACAGGCCGCACAGGTGAGCCCCATCGATTTTCCATCGCGGACAAACCCGATCGGAAGTCCGTCCGGATTCCCGTTTGAATCCGGTTTGCGGGGAATGTAACCCAGCTTCAACATATTAGACGTATCGCGAAACAGGGTTTCAGAATCGGCCTGTTCCAGATGCAGGAACCAGTCATAAGGCATAATTCTCGAGCCCTGATTCGCATTGTAAAAAGCTTCCGCCTCCCCATCCGTCCAGTTTTGGGAGAGGAAATTCGGTTCCCCGAGACCGGGTTCCACCACAATACTGCGTCGCAACGAAGGATCAGGTTCGGGCAAAGGTTTCTCCCCACAGGAAGAAAACAGCCCACCCAATAAAACGACAGCGATCCAACACAACACAGGTTCCTTTTTCATGCTCCCCAAGCTTTAGAGACAATCAGGGGTTCAGGCAATCGAAAACGAGAGAAATGCACAATCCGACCGCTGGTTGCATTCAAAGGGTGTCGCACAGAGTCACAGAGAACACAGAGCCGGACCGACGCCTATTTTTGCAGTATTCCCAGCTATTAAAAATGCCCTCTGTGTGCTCTCTGCATCTCTGCGAAACCTCCCGCAACCAGCC
>JBLWYI010000020.1:0-129112 GCA_048267005.1 Verrucomicrobiales bacterium
GCTTTACGACCCAGCCTCTTTCGGCTGGGATTGTGATTCTACACGCAGAATCAGAGGGGTCAACGGCTTTCGTAAAAAAATATTTCAAACAGCACAGGGACCGTCGAATGGAACATAGATTCGATTGATTCCCGGGGCAGTTCCCAGGTAATAATAGGTATGCCTTTCTCAAGCGCCCACGTCCCAAAAGATCCTGGTGTGGAGTAACCTACATCAGCAACTAGCGGCAACCCGGTCTTCCTGGAGAGCCAGTTCCCCAGATCTGAATTGCCCGGGTCATCAATGCAGGCCAGGGGGCCATGAAGCGCGATCAATCTTTTCGGCTGCAATGAGTTTACCAGACTAATCAGTGCTTCGGTCTCCGGTTCGGAACCTGCATACCTTCCAGTTGATAACTCAACATCACTTTCGGAATCGATCGTCCAACGATGCGTTTGAGCTCTTGGCGTCCAATCCCCGGTCGGAAAATTTCGGTTCAAATCGACCCCATGGGCATTCCCCCGCATTCCGCGCAATCCTCCGTCCGGATTGGCGTTTGCTACCACAGCCACCCGCTCAGGAGGTGAACTCAGCATACGAAGCGCCTTTGATAGAACGATTGTACTATCCAACTCCTCGCCATGAATCCCTCCTATAATGAGAAGATCCGTATTCCCGCATCCTGACGGCCAATACTCCAGCCGGTTACCCAGAACTGACCTCCCATACTCGACAGGCTCAAACAAATGGTTTCCGCGGTCCCTTCTCGGTCGAATCGTCTTTAAATTGTCCATTTCGTGCTCATTTTTAACCCAAAACTTTCAACATTAAAAGAGGCGTGCCCCTGCTGAACACAAAGCCCCTTGTATCCTTCCCCTTCCCCGGGCTCTTTACGTGAATTCGAACTTGCTGACAAAGACACATAATTTTCGAGGCACCGGGAACGGAAAGTGCGAAGCTTTTTAAGAACCAGGGGGCGAACTCCATCAGCGAATTGTCCCAATATCCAACAACTGTATCCCCACATACCTTGAGCGCCCACGCCGTCCCACCTTCTAAAAAATCCCCTCCCGTTTGGGTGATGGGTCACCGCAATCCTGATACCGATGCAATTTGTTCAGCAATTGCATACGCTGACTTACTGAAACAAACCCGGATACCTGAAGCACGAGCGGCCTGTTGCGGTCAACCAAACGCAAGAACGGAATGGGTGTTGCGGAAGGCTGGATCTCCGCGTCCGAAACTGATTACTGACGTTTTCCTTAGAGCTCATGATGTGTTCCGCGAAGAAGTTATCACAGCAAAAGCTTCCGACACCGTGTTCGACGCTTATTTTAAGATGACCGACTCTGGATTCCGGTCGATGCCCGTTGTCGATGATGAAAGAAACTTGGTGGGCATGCTTTCACTCATTGATGTTTTGAAATTGCTCATTCCCCGTGTGGACCCGGACAACGCGTCTGCAGTCAGGGAGGTTCGAACAACCACTGAGAATATTCGAGACGTCCTCGATGCCGAAGAGGTAAATTTGACGGGGAACTCCAAAGGTGAAACTGAATTTCTGATGATGGTAGCAGGTTCAAGCGAACCTGTGATGGAGAAGCGGATTCAGGAATACCCAAATGACAGACTGTTGATCATCACAGGAGACCGGGTGGGAGTGCAATTGCACGCAGTTGAAGCCGGCGTCCGCTGTCTCGTAATCACCAGCGGATTCAAACCATCAGGAGCCATCATTGCCGCAGCCAAAGAAAAAGGCGTGGCAATTCTGGTAACCCGTCACGATACAGCCAGCACAACTCAATTGATTCGGGGATCTCGACCAATTGAGCACGCCATTGAGAAAGAATTCATCAAGTTTGATCCGGATGTCCCTCTAAATATCTTAAAACAAAGAATCAGCGGGCTATCACAATCACTCTTTCCGGTTTGCAACCCCTCCACAGGAAAACTGGTTGGCGTATTTTCCCGGACGGATCTTTTGAATCCAAACCGCCCCAAATTGGTACTGGTCGACCACAATGAGTTTTCGCAGGCAGTTGCCGGTGCTGAGGAGGCGGATATTCTCGAAGTGATGGACCACCACCGTTTGAGCGGAAATTTGGTGACCCGTGAGCCCATCCAGTTTATTAACCAAACGGTCGGATCTACCTGCACGATCGTTGCCCGCTCCTTTCGCAACCGCAATATTCAACCGAAAAAAGAAATCGCGATGTGCATGTGTGCCGGAATTGTATCCGACACTTTAAATCTAACCTCTCCAACGGCAACCGAGGAGGACCGGACAATCTTAGAATGGTTGGCAGAGATCGCCGAGATCGACGTTAACCAATTCACTGAGGAATTCTTTGCCGCCGGATCGGTATTACGGTCAAGCAGCCCGTCTGAGGCTGTTGGCTCTGACCGGAAAGAGTATGAAGAAAGCGGCTATAAGGTTTCAATATCGCAAGTTGAAGAGATCGGTCTTAGCCATTTTTGGCCCCTGAAAGATGAACTTTCTGCTGAGCTTGATCGCCTCCGTTCCGAAAAGGGGCTGGATATCGCCAGCTTACTTGTGACGGATATCAACCGGAACAACAGCCTGTTATTGATTTCAGCACCTGAACAGGTCACTTCAAAAATCCAATACCCGATCAGGGAGAAGAATTTGTATGAATTGACTAGTGTCGTGAGCCGCAAGAAACAGCTCTTCCCGTGGCTAAGCAGTCTACTTGCGGAAATCCCAAGGGAAACCGCAGAGTGATTTGTTGGCAGGCTAACAAAACCGGTGTTTGCCCGTTTAAGGTTTTTACCGTTTAGTTGATTAAGGAATGCGAAACGCTTTCGTGTTTCCGACCTCTCTCATTAATGAATATCTTCGACCGATACATCGGACGCCAAGTTCTGTTATCAGCGTTTTTCGCTGTACTTGTGCTGACAATTATTCTGGTTCTGGGAAAAGTATTCAAAGATATCCTCACTGAATTGGTGAAGCGCCCCGACCTTGATGCGGGATTCGTTTTCAAATTCCTTGTTCTTGTCCTGCCAATCTCGCTCAGCATCTCAGTTCCCTGGGCGTTTCTTACGTCAATTCTTCTTATTTTTGGTCGGCTTTCTGCGGATTCCGAACTGATTTCCATGCGTATGGCAGGCATGGGCATGGCGCGAATTTGCCTGTCAGTAGGACTCATTGCGGTCCTTTTTACAGGACTCTGTGGCTGGATGAACATTACCGTAGCTCCTGCCGCTAAGGCGGAAATGGAAGGGATGAAGAACACCTTCATAAACATGGCCAAAAAGGAACCTTTGAAGCTGTTTACCGACGGCAAGGTTATGGATGAGATCCCGCGCCATCTCATTTACGCATCAAAGAAAGACGGACAACTGAAGAATTTTCAGATGGTGAAAATGAATGAGTATTTCCGCCCGGAGATCCTCATCATCGCTGACAGTGTTGATGTCTCAGTGGATATCAATGATCAAAAAGCGGAAATGCTTTTCGGTATGCACGACGCCTACTTTGAGATGAAGCGGGGAGATGCCAATGCCGAGTTTGCTGACTCAACCCCCTTCGCCGCAACTTACGCTCCGATGAGCGTTGAGTTAGACAAACTGAAGCAAAGCAGCCAGGAATTGAAGCCTGATATCGTTCCGTTTTTCGATTTGTTCGGATTGGTCAACAAACCCGGACTGACAAGCTCTGACCGGGCATCAATCAAGACCGAGATTTCACGTCGCGTATCATTCTCCTTCGCCTGTGTCACCCTTGGGCTGATCGGCATACCGCTGGGAATTTCAGCTCAACGTCGTGAGACTTCGGTTGGATTCGCAATGAGCCTCATCGTTGGCGTCATCTACTTCCTTCTCATGACCATTTTTGAAATGATGCGGGAAAACGAAGACGCCCTCCCCTACGTGCTGGTTTGGATCCCTAATATCTTGTTCCTGTTGATCGGGATCCGACAATTTCGGAAACTGAGCGCCAAGTGATCAAGTCTTTCCTGCCGATTCAAACGCTTTCGATGCGTCCTTCTCCGCATGGTGATGTTACAGGAGATTGATGATCCCCTTCTCACTCACTAGGAAATTCATAGGCTGATCATGAGCTTCAGCCCGAATGGGGATGTGCTGCACCAAAAAGCTCACGCCCGCGACATCACACTGATTCCCGGTTGAATCACGCACCCGTTCGAGAAAGCGATCGTAGTGCCCCTTTCCACGTCCCAGGCGGGCTCCATTCTCAGAATCAAACCCTACACCGGGAACAAGCACCAAATCCAACGTAGACTCCTCGACCGGAAAACACGTTTCTGGATTGGGCTCAGCAATTCCAAATCCGCCAACTATTAGATCCGCCTTTGACTTGATCTGATGAAAATGAAGAACTTCATCATCGTCAATTCTCGCCAGAGCAAAAGACTTGCCTGAATGGGCCCATATCAATTTGCTCAAATCCGGCTCGCTCTTTACCGCAATATAGATCCCGATCGATTTTGCCTTCTGAAACTTCTCCCAGAGCAACAAATGTTCGCAGATGCGATCTGAATACTCTCCCTTCAACGTGTCGCCGAGAGCGCGAACCGCGCTGAAGCAGCTTCGCCTCAACTCTCGCTTTCCTGCCCGAAGCTCAGTGTCACCCATTCGATCAGTTTCCCTTGTACTCCTGCAAAGCTCTTGGCATAAAAGCTTCGAGTTGTTGGATCCGCACGCTGTCAACAGGATGCGTGCTGAGAAGTGACTGCTTTGGCGAAGCCCCATTCGCTTCCTTGAACGCTGCAAAACGCTGCCACAAACCAACCGCTTCCCGGGGGTTGTAACCAGCCCGTGCCATGTAGAGAGCCCCAAGCTTGTCCGCCTCCAGTTCCTGATCCCGTGAGAATTTTCGATTGTAAAGCAGAGCCGCTCCACCCAATGCCCCCGCAGTGACGATCGGCGCAGCATTTCCACCGGTCCGCCTCTTAACCAATTCACTTGCTCCGGCCACCGCAACAGCGCTCAAGACCCCTTGCGACATTCGCTCCCCGGAATGACGCGCGACCACATGGCCCACTTCATGACCAATCACTGCGGCAAGCCCGGCATCAGTCTCAGTGATCTGAAAAATACCCGTATGAACTCCGACTTTTCCCCCGGGAAGCGCAAAAGCGTTCGGTGTATCATCTTCAAAAACCACAAACTCCCATTGCGCCCCTTCAACCGGCATCACTTGAGACAAAGCCCGGCCGACCCTTTGCACCTGCGCATTATACTGCGCATTATTGGAAATCGGCTTTTCCTTCTTAAGCTTTTCGAATTCAGAAAAGCCAAGAGCAGCCTCCTTCCCGGGAGAAAGGAAATTTACCTGCCGCCGCTCCGTATCAGGAACTGAGTTACACGCCACAATAAAGACTGCAATCAGCGCAAACGCACTGAAGGAGGAAAAGACGGGGCCGAATGATCGCATATGCACTAAAATGGATTGAGCAACTGTTGAAGGAAGGTGATTAACTTACCTTAAATTTTAAAATATCTCAACCCGTAGGAAACAAAGGCTGAAATATTGAACAACTTTGACACCATAAACGCCTGAACGTTGCAAATATTTGCAAATTCACCCAATCCTGAATCAAACAGGAAGACTCGGCCCTTCTTGACTGTGGATCGCTGAATTTAGAACAAATCAGCGAAGGCCTGATCACTGAGCATTGCGGGATTGGTCACCGCCATGAGCTCGCCCAGGTAATTGACATCCTCAAATTCTTCAGTCGGATAGAATTCAACTTCGGATGCGGCCACAGAATCCCCTGCTGGCTCCACTTCCTGCGGGCCAAAGGCCAGCGCCAGCATCACAATAGCGGCAACACCACCGGCCAAAGCCATGACCGGTTTCCGAAACCAGCCAAACAATCCACTCGATTTCCGGTCCGCTTCCTCAGCCACAAATTTACGAACTTCCCGAACGACATTGCGGGAGAAAAAATCCCCGGGCTCGGTCGTGCTTGCATTCTCAAGCAAGTCCCAGACACGATCGTCGGTTTCGTTGGTGCTGTTTTCCGGTGAAGTTTTCATTCGTAGTTATCGCTTTAACCCCAACCTAAACAGCAAGTTTCGTGAAATTTCCAAAAATAATCAAACTTTCGTAACCATTTTCACTTCAATATCAATCAGATCATTGACGAGGTGCATCCCGATCCGGTGAAAGAATTTTCCTGATCCATAGAGAACCCCCCAACGGGTCCGGTCAATACTGAACGTTCCCTGCGCAGCCAGTCTTTCATCCGGTGTGATCCCGCAGGTCACCGCAAACCGAACCGGAACCGTGAGCCCGCGCATGGTCAATTCACCATCAATCTGCAAATTAGGCGAGCCAATGGTATTTCCATCCACCGGAGCAGATCCCAGGATCTTTAAAGTTGCTTCGGGATTCTCCTCGACATCAAAAAAGTCATCACTCTTTAAATGCGCGATCAACCCATCCCGCATGTCACCTTCCAGATCGGTGCAGGTGATGCTCTCCATATCGATGGTGACTTCGCCCGAAATAATCAGCCCTCCTTCAATTCGAATTTCTCCCTCAGCAATCTTCAGCTCACCTTTGTGATTATTTAACAAGTTCCGCCCTGTCCACAGAATGGAACACTCCTCAGGGTCGAGATGAAAAGACCGGTCTTCAACAGATGGGACATCGAGAACGCGACCATTCCCCACCACAGGTAATTCGGCATCAATCCACGCTTCATATCCACCTTCAAGCCCGCGAATATTATGATACCCTGCCCGATTGAGCTTGGTTGCCGCCATCGTAGTCTCGTGACTGTATCGATTGGCACCGTAGATTAGAATTTCGGTTTCCAAATCAGGAATGAGGTCATTCAACCTTCCTGTAAAGGCGACCTCGAATACACAATTGTTATGTGCCCCGGGAATACATCCGCTCTCGTAATCATCGGGTAAACGAAGATCCAGGATGAATGGCTTTGGATTCGAATCAGCAAGAGCTCTTGGCGTCATAACAATTTTCGTTATCGAAGCAGGAATCAATAATCCTCACAAGCACCTAAACACGTATCGCCATACAATGAAAAAGCCGTCCCTCAATTGAGACGGCTTTTTCGAAAAGTTTGCATTGGATAACGGGATCAGTCTTTGTAAACCGAACCTTTGCGGAAATGCTTCACAAGGAGGTAATAGAAAACCGCACGGAGTTTGCGGCGCTTCGTGTAAAGCTTCTTAACCGTTTCGATCCCCTCATCGGTCTTCGGCGTATCTTTGAGATCCAGACGGGCCATGCAAAAGTTTTTCTTCACCCGGGCAACCTCTTTCGGATCACTGGCTGCGACGAGACTCGCGTCCGCCCGGTAAATGGAAGGTCCACAACCTTTGGCCACAGCTCGAAGTAACTTCTTGTCTACTTTCTGTTCCAGGTCCTCAAGTTCTTTTGCGTATTTTTCGACGAGATCATCAAGTTTGCTCATAATGTTTTTTTGGGAATTGCTCTTGGTCTTTTTAAGAGTGCACCGAAGACTCTCACACTTTGATAAGTGACGTCAAGCCTCATCAAGCAGGAATGTGTTACTTTACAACGGATTGCGCGTTTCGTAGCAATAGCGATGCCAAAATTCAACAAAGTATTGCTTACCGTTTTAGTAGGTTTGTTAGGATCACTTCCTTCTTTCGCAGCAGAGAAACCCAACATTGTCTTCCTCTTCGCGGACGATATGTGTTTCGAAATTATCCGTGAGTTCGGACACACAGATATCGATACTCCCAACCTGGACAAGCTGGTCCAACGCGGCACAACTTTCACCCACGCCTATAACATGGGATCCTGGAGCGGCGCGGTCTGCGTAGCCAGCCGCCACATGGTGAACTCCGGACGTTTCGTATGGAATGCAGAAGAGGTGCAAAACAGTTTTGGAGGCAGGCAAAAGAACGCCGGCAACCAGGCAGCCCCTAAGGAAAGCTGGTCAGACAAAGGCCTGATGTGGTCCCAACTGATGCAGAAGGCCGGCTATGACACCTACTTCACCGGTAAGTGGCATGTGAGAGCCAAACCGGAAAACATCTTCAACACCGTCGCCAATGTCAGAGGGGGAATGCCAAACCAAACACCCGAGGGTTACAACCGGCCCATCGATGGCCAGCCTGACCCATGGAGTCCCTATGACAAGAAGTTCGAAGGCTTCTGGAAAGGCGGCAAGCATTGGAGTGAAGTCGTCAAAGATGACGCCATCGATTTTCTGAATGCAGCCAAGGGTAAAGATGATCCGTTCTTCATGTATCTCGCCTTCAATGCCGTTCACGATCCCCGCCAGGCACCCAAAGAGTTTATCGATATGTATCCTCTCGACCGCATCGAGGTCCCAGCCAATTTTCTTCCCGAATACCCTCACAAAGACGCCATCGATTGCGGAAAAAATCTCCGGGACGAAAAGCTGGCCCCCTTCCCCCGCACCATAAACTCCATCAAAGTTAACCGGCAGGAATACTATGCGATCTGCACTCACATGGACGTTCAGATTGGAAAGATCCTCGACGCACTCGACGCCAGCGGGAAAGCAGACAACACCTGGATCTTCTTCACCGCAGATCACGGTCTGGGAGTGGGGCATCACGGCCTGCTTGGCAAACAGAATCTCTACGACCACAGCATGCGGGTTCCCTTTATCGTCGCCGGTCCGGGTGTTGAGAAAAACAAAAGGAACGAAGCCAAAGTTTACCTCCAGGATGTCATGCCGACTTCTCTGGAGCTGGCCGGCGCGAAAATCCCTGACCACGTTCAGTTCAAAAGCGTGCTCCCACTCCTCAATGGAAAAGCAGAGAAAAGCTACGACGCGATTTACGGGGGCTATCTGAAAAGTCAGCGTTGCGTCGTGAAGGGAGATCACAAACTCCTGCTCTATCCCAAAGTCCCACTCATCCAGCTTTTTGACACCAAAGCGGATCCTGACGAAATGAAGAACATCTATCAGGACAACAAAGATCTCGCCAAATCACTCTTTCAGGATTTCCTCAAACTTCAGGAGGAAACCGGCGACAAGTTGGATGTGAAGTCTGTGTTTCCCGAGTTGTTGTAGTTCGCCAGCCTTGTCGGGCCGCGACCGAACGAGTCGCGCGCCCAACAGCAACTCAGTGCCGTCACGCGATTCAATTGCTTCCGGCCGCCATGGATACGATTCAGATTAGAATCGCATTCTACTCATAACATGGACACAATCCGGTTATGAATGCCCCCTTCCCGCGAATCTGGATTGTAGCTCTCTGCATTGCACTGGTCGCGACTGCTCAGGCGGTGGAATTTTCCTTCACCGTCTCAGTTGATGATCTCGGCACGACCGAGGTAGTCAAAGACAAGCTCGACGACGGAACGCCATTCATCTATCCCGTCGACGAAGCTGACCTCGCAGTTCTGGTCAAGCCGATGATCGCAAAGTTTCGCAGCGAACGCGCCGGAAGTCCCACGCTGGAAGCTGAAGCAGTTCTCACCCAGCTACAGGACAGTTCCCAGCGCGCCAAACTGATCCTGCTCGCCCGCGGCCTTTTGGATTCCAAAACATTGAGCGAAGACTTCTATGATCACCTCGAGTTACGGATGGCTGATGTCGAACTCATGCTCAACCAGTGGTCCTATTACTCCAGTGACATCAGTGAAGCGAAGCTCTGGAACCGGGGAATGCTTTCGAAGCAAATTGACCCCGTAGACAGAAACGTCCGCTTCGATGGGTACAACATGACCATTCCCACCGTCTCCGAAAGTGCGACCTTAAAGTGGGATATCACCATCCTGCCTCCGTTTTTGAGCGATGGCCTTGGCCTCGATATCTCCCTCCACGATCGTTCTGCAAACCGCTTCCCTCTCGATATTCCAATCGTCGCCTCTCCCGGTAATTCGGCCGAAGAATCGACCGAGTTTATCGAAAAGCAGATCCAGACATTGACTGCTCTGACACAGAAGTTCGGGACCAGCGGACTTTACAACATCTCCCGTGTGTATCTGATGGAAGCCGTCATTCACCACGAAATCAAAACCCGATGGCTGCCTGACAAGGAATCTGCGGACACCAATTACCTTCTCCGTGCCCTCACCCGTTATGCTTTCATCAGGGAAATGTCTGTTCTCGATGAGAACTCCTCACGGGAACACATTTTGGACTCCGGACTTTATTTCAGGCCCGCAGCGGAAGACATCCACGCATTCGCAAAGGCGGTCGACACACTCAATGTGCGCGCTCCCAACCCCGAAGATTCGCCTGAATCAAGAAAAGCCGGAGCCTACCTTCTTGCCATCGCCATGATGATTGGCGACGGCGATAAAACTCCAACCAGTGACGTGAAATGGGCACTCTTCCGTAAATTCCCGGATGACAAACTGACTTCCCTCTCAGAATTCCTGAAAATCGCTGACGCCAAATATCCCCGGCTCGACGAACACATTGCCACCGCAAAACTCATCTTTCAAAATATCCTGAAAGACAAACATCCCGATTCATTCCCCTCAAACACTGAAGAGGGCACTGAAGATACAACCACAGCCCCTCCGAAGGAATACGAATCCCGCACCTTTGGCGACCTGACCGTTCGCTACCCGCCATTTTTGAAAGAAGCCGTCGCTGAAATAGCTCCCCAATGGGAACGGGCGAGCCGTGAGGGCAGAGAAACGTTTATCACTGCGGCCAAAAAAAGGCCCTTCCTGGAAGTTAGACACCTGACCGAGACAGAAAGGGAACGCTTTCAGGATTATGGTTTAGAAAAAGCTGATGAAGCAACCGTCAACAGCTACGCCGACTTGCTGTGGTCCATGGCTGAGGCCGACCGACTGGTTTATCGCGTCTTTCCAAACGAAATCGATATCTGGATGCGCCACGACTTGGAAAAAATCATCAAAGTCGGAGAACGGGTCAAAGGGTTCTCGATGGAAGGTGAAGAGATTAATTTCTACATCGACCTTGAAAGCGGAGACCTTCGCAACCTCACCCCCGCCGAATTGAAAGAGAAGTTCCATTCGATGTCACCGCTCTCGCTTCCGATTCTTCTTAAGAAAGAGGAAACCACCGACAAATCTCCTGAAGAACTGGTTGAACTCCTTTCCGAATCCGACATTGCGGGAGCACTCCTCAATTCGAAACTGTCTCCTGAAGAACTTACGGCCGCATTGGGCAAACGGTTTACGGGCTTCACCGAGGTCGAGAATTTTTTCGTCACCATCCATGAGCAGGCCGAAGTCTCGATTCTGCGTTCGGTCATCGCCAGCCCCAACCGCCGCTGGTACACCGACGGGATGGCCAATTACATTGCGGCGGAAATGACCGACGAAGCTTTCGGGAATGACGCAGGCTGGAAGGTCATTGATTCCAAATTCAAAGCCTCTGACAAGAACAAAAAGGAAATCCTCAAAAATCTCGACCTTCTAAACTGGCCGGCATCGGAGAACGAAACCAACAAGAGCCCCGACCAACTCAGCAACGCCCGGTATTACTACGCAACTTTCGTGATCAAAGAAGCCGTCGGAGACCGCGGAACGGAGTTCATCAAGCAATGGCACGAAGAGATCCGCAAGACCCCGTGGAACCGGACCCATACCCAAACCATTTTCGATGCCTACAACAAACTGACGGGTGACGATCTGACGAAGATCGTGGAAAAAATTGCTCAATAAGTCCACGATCCAACAGGGTTAGATCAGCGAACAGACCCTGTTGGGTCGTTGAGGCAACCTCCCCGGGGAAAGCTACGTCTTACCACCTGATTTACAATATACTGCACAGCCTTTTACCCCGAGTATAAACCCCGATCCACAGCCTCTGACGCTCTAAAAAGCGCAAATACCCGAACGTTCTTTTGCTCGTTTATGAATGGGAAACGACCGCGGGAACGTTCTTTTGCCCGTTTACGAATGGGAAACGACCGCGGGAACGTTCTTTTGCCCGTTTACGAACGGTAAACGACCGCGGGAACGTTCTTTCGCTCGTTTACGAATGGGAAACGACTGGAGGAACGTTCTTTCGCCCGTTTACGAATGGGAAACGACCGGGACTGCCGGGCATTTCTTCCTGAGGATCAGACGCCGAGCAGGGATTTCACCGAATTTCGTTTCAGGGCCAGCTCACGCCATTCCCGGTCAAACCGGCTCCCTTGAACGATTCCGACCCCACTGGGAAGAAAAACGTCATCCCCTTTCCATGAGACGTTGCGAATCGCTACGACGGATTCAAACCGGCCTCGATACCACAAACCAAATGGAGCGCCGAACTCAACGGGCACATCCAGGCGTTCACGGTAGATCATCAGCCGCTCCAGCGCACCATCCCCTCTGGGATAAGCTCCCAGCGCCGGTGTCGGATGCATCAGCCGGATCAACTCATCCAGGTCAGTTTGCGGATCATCCAGCACTACTTCGATGCGGGTTAGAAAATGAACAATGGTTCCCAGATCCATCACCGTTCGATCTCCTCGGGCAACAGTCCCAATCTTCGCCAGCTTTTCGGCCAAATAGTCAGCCACCAGTTCATGCTCGCGAATCTCCTTGGGGTCATTCAAAAAATCCCGCGCTTCATGCTTGGGGGCAGTGCCCGCCAACGCCATGGTCTTTAAAACTCCATCGGAAACCGCAAACAGCTGCTCAGGGGTTACCCCCACCATTCCGGAACCGTTTTCACGAAAGCCATAGCCCCACATTTCGTCCGGAGCCGCCCCGATCGCTTTGACCAGTGCCGCAGGCTCCCCTTCTCTCAAACGCCCTCGTTCTGTCAACACCGGGACAGTTTTTTCCAGATCCCCGGCTTCGATTTCCGCCAGGATTTCATCAAAAACCGCACGCACCCCGCCATCACCCAGCCCGTGCCATTCAATTTCAGGAAGTGGGGTGGATCCGTTCTGGGGGAGCAGATCCCGCAAGTCTGACATCTCACAATAACTCGCCGGAATCTTCCAGGGCGCAGGATCAGTCAGCGAAAAGTTATTTCGGTAGAAGGCCACCCCTTCATGATCCGCCGGCGGTTCAGCCGCAGACGTAAACGGACCCAAACCACAAAGATAGCGGTTTGGAGCCAGTTTTAGAAATGCGAATTCGGGGGTCGTCATTCACTGAAGATTACGAAGCGCAAAGATGAGAGGACGCGAGCCGAATTCAAGGACAGAATTAGCGAATATAATCGGGGATAAAAAAGGCGTCAGTCCCCTGAATCCCCGCCACTTTTTCACCTGACCGATAGCCCGGTCATGGCTTTCACCATGAATGACCGTGAATTTGCGGCATCACGGACTTTTCAAACAATGGAATGTAGTCACGATCCTTCCATGCGATTCGCTCAGGTCTTTTCCCTCTTGATTCTGTATTGGAGCTCCACATTTGCAGCGGAACCGGATCTCTCCGGTGTCGATGAGAAGCAGATCATGATCCCCATGCGGGACGGGGTGAAACTGTCGGCGTGGATCTATTTCCCTCAGAAAGTCGACTCACCGCTGCCGGTCGTATTCGAACAACGTTACGCCTCACTTCGGGCCAACGGCACGCGTGAATTTGCGGCCCGATTGGCAAGGAACGGTTACGTCGTGGCACTGGTAAATTACCGGGGCACTCACGACTCCGAGGGCAAATGGATGGGGTATCGGGCAATGCAATGGGGTGAGCTACGCGACGGCTATGATACCTGCGAGTGGCTGGCGACACAGCCGTGGTGCGATGGAAAAGTCGGAACCTTCGGGAGCTCCCAGGGCGGATACGCCCAGAATTACCTCGCCGTCACCCGGCCGCCACACCTCGTCTGCCAATACATGATCGACACCGGTCTGAGCCTTTTTTATGAGGGATACCGGATTGGAGGAACCACCCGACCGGAACGGTTTGCCGCATTCGGGGGCGCCAACAACCCGCAGGATAATCTCGATCTTCTGGCCGAATGGTATCGTCATCCCCACTACGACGACTATTGGGAGGCGGAAGATGCCTCGCTGCATTTCGACAAAATGAATGTGCCGTGTTTCACGATCGGGAGTTGGTTTGATTTCATGAACCAGGGATCGATCGCGAGCTTCATCGGGCGGCAGCACCAGGGTGGTGAAAACTCGCGCGGGAATCAATGGCTCGCAATTGGCCCGTGGTTGCACGGTCGAACGAACAAGGGGCACAAAGTGGGCGAACTCAACTTCCCTGAACGGGCCGCCTGGCCGGTCGAAGACCACATGGTCCGCTGGTTTGATCACTGGCTGAAAGGCAAGCCTGAGGCTTCAGATATCGTGAAAGCTCCGCCTGTGCGCTATTTTGCAATGGGCGCTGCTGACGAACCGGGGGCCCCGGGGAATGTGTGGCGTGATTTGCAGGATTGGCCACCGACGGCGAAGGAGACACCCTATTTTCTGAATGCGGAAGGCACCTTGTCGAAAAAACGCCCGGGCAGCGATGGAGGTTCCACCTCGTATCAAAGTGATCCGCGTAACCCGATGGAAATTGCAGGACGGGCCTTTCCCGGGGCACGTGATGCCCGGAAATTTGAGGAGCAAAAGGAGGTATTGACCTTCACGACGGAACCGCTCGAAAAGGCGGTGGAATGGACTGGCCGGGTCTTTGCCAATTTGTATGTGAAATCAACCGCGCCGGACACCGATATCATCGTGCGGATCAGCGACGTGTATCCCGACGGGCGCTCGATTCTGTTGATCGATTATCCGTGGCGTATGCGCTACCGCGAGGGCTTTGATCACGAAGTTCTGATGACTCCGGGGGAAGTTCATTCCGTGAAATTTCCGGTGGGTTGGATCAGCCAAATCTTCAACAAGGGCCATCGCATCCGGGTGACAATCTCGAGCACGGGCGCTCCGCTCTACGAGCCGAATCCGCAAAACGGGAAACCGCTCACAGTTGAATTTCCCGAGGACGCCCAAACCGCCACGAATGTGATCATGCACAACGAGAAATGGCCGTCCCAAATCATCGCTCCAACCGGAGTGACCAACAAACGGCCTGAGTATGTGCTCGATCAGGCATCTCAGAAGATTCAGCCCGATGAAAAGCGGATCTACAAAGAGATCGATGGTCGCGAGCTGGAAATGCATCTCTTCAATCCAAAAGATCACAACCCGGCAACAGATCGTCGCCCCGTCTTTCTTTTCATCCACGGCGGAGGCTGGGCGGGCGGTGAACCGCTCCGTTTCTATTCGTTCGCGAAGCATTTTGCTGACCTGGGAATGGTCACAGCATCCATTCAATACCGGCTGTGGGATCGCAGCGGAAAAGGAAACACCGTCTTTGACTGCGTGAAAGACGGACGCTCAGCCGTCCGCTATTTGCGGGAAAACGCGGCCGACTTAGGGATCGATCCCAACAAAATTGCCATCAGCGGAGGCTCCGCCGGCGGGCATGTGGCCGTCTCAACCGCTTTGTTTGATGAAGTGAATGAACCGACAGACAATCTCGATGTTTCCTGCCGCCCCGATTTAATGGTGCTCTTGAATCCGGTCATCGACACCTCTGAGCGCGGATACGGGAAGGAGAGAATCGGCGAACGATGGAAAGAATTATCACCCGTCCATCACGTCAAACCCGGCCTTCCTCCAGCCCTCATCTTTCACGCCACCGGAGATCAGGTTGTCCCCTACATTGGGTCGAAACAATTCCACGAATTGTCTCTGAAATCAGGAAATGAAAGTGAACTCGTTGACTATGAGGGAGGATGGCACGGCTATTTCATTTTTGATTTGAACCTCTACGATGCCGTGATTTCGAGGACGGAAAGCTATCTCAGGTCAAAAGGCTTTCTCGAATAGAGGAATGATCGGATCGGAGCGACTTACCAGACACCCCGCCCGCCGCAGCTTGGGCAGTTGATGTATGAGTTGCCGGTAGGAATCAGCTTTCCCCCTTTGCATTGCGGGCACGGCTGGGGCCCACCGTCACCTCGCTGAGCATTGTTCACCAATTGCTTCGCTTTTTCATGACCGTTCCTCGCCGCCATCTTCACGTATTTATCGCTTAAAGGAACCGATCTGATGACCCCGATCCCGTGGTAATAGCAATACCCCACATTATATTGGCAATCAGCGTTCCCGTTTTCCGCCCCCTTCATGAAGATTTTGAAGGCTTTGGCCGGGTTTTTCTCAACTCCAATCCCTTTAGCGAATAGGTATCCCATCGGGGAGGCAGCCCGGTAATCACCCTGATCAACCGCAACCTCATAGTGCGCAACAGCTTTCACTATCGACTTTTCATAGTGAATGCCATCTTCATACCACACTCCAAGCCGGTAACTGGCCCCGCCATTTCCGAGCCCCTCTCTCTCCAGTTCTGCGGCCCTTTCATAGTGAAACGCTGCGAACTCCATTTTCTTGAAGGTGAATTCGAGCAAATGCGCCAGTAAGTAGAAAGCCTGACTCTCCTCTTTGTCCAATTCGGTCGCTTTGACAAAATGGTCGAGCGCTTTATCGGCATTCCTTGCCACGCCCATTCCATCCTTATACATGAGCCCCAGGATAACGTGCCCGTAGGCAATATCCTGTTCGGCAGCCAGAGTCGCCAAATCCAGAGCATCGACCGTGGACTTGGCAACGCCTTCCCCAAAAAGGTAATGCCAGGCGAGTTCGGCCTGGGCTTCTGCGCTGCCCTGAGTGGCGGCAGCCCGGTAATGGTAAACCGCCTTTCGGTAATCCACTCTTCCGTTCACCCCATCAGCAAAATCCTGCGCCAATTTCAGGTTGTTCTCCATGGAATTGCTCAGTTGGCCATACACCATTCCGCCTGAGGCAAGAAACAAAACCGAAAGGGATTTTAAAATGAATACTCCGATGTTTCTCGGGATCTGTAACTGGTTTTTCATCAAATAACGGTGGTTGGATTGGTGGAGCGAGAAGGCTTTCACTTCTGCGTCACCATTAATTACCCGGCGGTCTACGAAGGTGAGAAAAAATCTGACATTAATTTTGAGATGCCCTGTCTGCGGGAGCGACAAAAGGGAATGGAATGTCGTAATGTAGCGAGGATGAAATCAAACTATCACCGGTTCGGAATCGCAGCGTTATCGGCATTTCTAACATTCGCTCTCCCGGGTCAAGTGTTTGCAGATCCTCCTCAAAAGGACCGCGAAGCCATCCTGGCGATGGCCGGAGAATACAAGGTGCTGTTCAATTTTTCGGAAACAGTTGCCTACGTCAAAGACTACAAGCTGAAGGATTCCTATCAGGAAGAAGCTTCGGAAATCGTGTTGGTGATCGAAGACACCCCCGGGAAAATCACGCTGCAACACATTCTCCTGGCCGGGAAAGACGTCATCAAACACTGGAAGCAGGTCTGGACGTGGGAAGACCTGCGGATCGTTGAATACCAGGGAAACAATGAATGGAACGTGCGCGAGCTTTCCAAAGAGGAAGCCGTCGGCACCTGGAGTCAACTGGTCACACAAGTCGATGACAGCCCGCGCTACGAGAGTTTCGGCAAATGGGAACATCGCAACGGGATCTCCCGTTGGGAATCGCAGACCACCGCAAGGCCCCTCCCCCGGCGTGAATACACCACACGGAAAGACTACGATATCCTCGAAGGGATAAACCGCCATGTCATCACCCCTTACGGATGGGCGCATGAGCAGGATAATTACAAACTGGCTCTGGAACGCGATGGTAAGCCGGCCCATTACATTGTCGGGGAACACGGCCTGAATGAATACGACAAAACCACCGATATCGATTTCTCCGCCGCCGAAGACTACTGGAAAGCCACCTCCGCCTACTGGAAAGAAGTCGCTGCCCAATGGGAATCGATCATGAACACCCGTTCCACCTTCTCGATTCGGCCCAGGGTCGACGATAAGCCGTTGTGGAAACCCATGTTCGCCCTCGCCAAACCACTGGCTGACGGCAAATCCACCGACGTTCCCGGCGTCGACGCAATCCGCGAGGTCCTGGAAAAATACGTGAAGTGATCTGATCCCTCCGCTGACAAAAACTCACCTCTACGATCAAAGAGGGTTGATTCGTTGACCGAACCCTGTTGGTTCGTAAAACTTACTTTCCCCTGATACATATGAGTTCCCCCTTTCAGCCCATCGCCGGAAAACTCGGCCAACTGATATTTGAAACGCCCGATTCGGAAACTCCGCCCCGCCTTGAGTTTTTTATCGAGCTGGAGTTCGCGGAGGCAGAGATCGACGATGAAACAGTGAAACCTTTCCTTCGCGCCAGCAATATCACGGTCGAAGCGAAGAGCTGGAAAGACCTGGAAAACTCAACTCACGAATTCCCCTGGGCCCCGAAACCCGGCTCCATCGAAGCCGCCATGCTGCTCTTTGGCGAGCAGAACCCGGCGGATGTGACCGCCCTGTCTTTCGGTGAAGCCAGTGGGGGGAAACTGCCGGTCACGTTTTCCACGGAAGTGGACTTTGAGATTGAGGCTGACCGGGACGAGCTGGGGCAGGTTGAAATTTCATTCGCCGATTTTTCGTTGGAAATTGCGCCGCTCAAAATAGCCACCAGTCTCGCTAAACGCTGCGAAGGCGATCCTGATACGATTACCCGTGTCGTTGCTGATCTGATCGATACCAATGCCTATGGTCCGCTGGAGAAGGTTCCCGGTGGCTTTGAATTTCCGGTTGGTTGAGCAAGGGAAGCCCGGTATACGCGATACCTTCGTAGCCTGTGGGCTTTGGCTCTTGCTGGATGCTCTGTAAGCGAGCGAGCCGCTCGCAGTCCGGCAAAGCCCGCAACCGTTTGTCGTCCACACGAAAAGTTCAGTCTGCCATTGTAACGTTACAATGGTATACAAGAGGACTCCGGTCTGCCGTCGTAGCGTTACAATGGTCCACATGAGGACTCCGGTCTGCCGTCGTCACATTACAATGGTCCACCTGAAAAGCCCCTCCTCACAGGCGAGTTACGCTCTCAGGCTTTACAGTTGAAAATGAGTCTCAACTCCCAGATCCCTTTTATTTTGGGCTTTGCAGCACTTTCCGTTGGCTTTTCCTGACTGATTCTGCGTTACTGATTTCATGCAAGGAAACGAAGAAGTCATCAACGCCCTCAATGCCGGTCTCACGATCGAGCTGACCGCCATCAACCAGTACTTTATCTGCTCAAAGATGTGCAAAGACTGGGGGCTGAACCGACTCGCCAAGCATTTCTATGACGAATCGATCGAAGAAATGAAACACGCGGACGAAGTGATCGACCGTATTCTCTTCCTCGATGGAAAACCCGAGATTGCACGTTATGGAACAATCCTGGTGGGTGAAAAACCTCTCCAGCAAATCAAAGACAGCATGACTCTCGAGACGCAGGGCGTGAAGACCTACAATGAAGGGATTCAGCTTTGCATCGAAGCCAAAGACGCTGGTAGCCGCGATTTGATGGAGCGGATGGTAGTCGAATCCGAGGAATCCATCGATTGGTGTGAATCCCAACTGGAACTCATCGAAATGACGGGACTTGAGCGCTATCTGTCACAGCAGATGGGTGAATAATCGGGAAACTGCATTTTTTCACAAATTGAAATGCCCGAAGCCGGGCATTTCGCCCTATCTTGCGTAACGCACTGATTGTGGGGGCTTTGCAGAGTCATTCGTGCCTTCTGCGGACCCGTGCGCGCCGTTTGCAGAGGAATTTGCGGCTTCTGCAGCCAAACTTTGCGGCGTCTGCAGAGACGTGCGCGCCTTCTGCAATGCGTTGCGTCTCCTTCGCAGGGGTGATTGTCGGGATTGCAGCACAAATTGCTTCATTTACCGTGACGTTTGCCTCATCTGCAAGGGCGTTTGAGATGTCTGAAAAGTCGGCAGCGGGAGGTTCCGGTTCCCGCGGACCTATTGTCCGATTCAGAGGGGTCGTTGCAAGATTCTTCGCGGCTTCTGTAATGGCGTTCGGAACGATTGCACTGACCCGACAAGCCTTTGCAGCGCGACCTCATCCAATCGCGACGCATCGCAGGTCTGGACACCCTGCTTTTCTATGGATACGCTCCGGCATGAAATCCTTTCTGCTTTCCGCCTGCCTGATCTCTGTCTCCGCAGTCAGCTTTGCGGCCCCTGAAAACCTCAAAACATTGGAACCGGGAGCGAAGGCACCTGACTTCGATCTGCCGGGGGTGGATGGGAAAAACCACACATTGGAGGAGTATGCGGAAGCGGATATTCTCGCTATCCTCTTCACCTGCAATCACTGCCCGTCTGCTCAGGGTGCAGAATCCCGGGTCAAAAGCATCGTGGCGGATTATGCGGACAAATCCTTTCAGCTTGTAGCCATCTCTCCCAATTCTGCAGAAGCAGTGCGGCTCAATGAACTGGGTTACTCTGTTTACGGGGATTCTCTTGAAGATATGAAACTGCACGCCAAGGCCGAAGGCTTCACTTTTCCCTATCTCTACGACGGGGAAACGCAGTCAGTTTCCGAGGCCTACGGAGTGATGGCGACTCCGCACATCTACATTTTCGATAAGGCCCGCACGCTTCAATATGTAGGCCGGATCGACGACTCCAAATACGGGGATCCAGCCACGATTACCAAGCACGATGCGCGGGAAGCCATCGACGCCATGCTGGCTGGAAAGCCGGTGGCCAATCCGAAGACACGGGCGCACGGCTGTTCCACCAAATGGAAATCCAAGATCGGGGCGAATGAAAAATACAACGCAGACTTCGAAGCCAAACCCGTCACCATCGAGAAGATCGATGTCGCAGGTGTGAAAGATCTCGCAAAAAACGACACGGACAAACTCAGGCTCATCAATCTGTGGGCGACCTGGTGCGGTCCCTGCGTTGCCGAGATGCCTGCTCTGGTGGAGATCGGTCGACAGTTCGAAACCCGCGGCTTTGATATGATCACCATCAGTCAGGATTCGCCGGACCAGTTGGAAGCCGCTGGAAAGATGCTGAGTCGCTTTCACGCCGCCATGCCCAAACTCACCGAAGCCTCGGTCAAAGAAGAAGGCCGCACCACCAACAATTACCTCTTCGAAGGTGACTCGGATGCCTTTGCGGAAGCTCTTGATAAAGAGTGGCCGGGACCCATCCCCCACACCATCCTCATCGCGCCGGGAGGCGAAATCATCTATCGCAAGACCGGCGAGATCGATCCTGATGAGTTGAAACGCAAAATCGTCGATACTCTGGGCCGCTGGTATTCGCCAAAGTGATTGCTGCGGAACGCCGTCTGATACAGATCGGTCGTGAAAGGCTGATTTCATGCTAGTTTCACCGCGATGATTTTGTCCCGCTCGTGGCGTCTGTATTTGCCGTGGCTGATTGGTATTCTTGGGTCGCTGGTCTTTCTGGCGATTGCGGAGAAGCCATGGACAGATGGGCTGGATACCACAAAGGCGGTGAAGGATTCCATCCGCACTCACTCCTGGGCTGTGATCGGGCTCTGGTGGGGAGCCGCCATTAATGCGGCCATCTGCCTCGTGGTTCTTGCAATTCTGTTTCTACGGAGAAAGCACGAGCCGACGCTGTCCCCTTCCCTGCCCTCTGCTGACGAGCCGAATCCACCCTCCAAGCGGGCAAGAACAAGTTTCTCGATCGCGATTTTTGCCATGGCGGTGCTCGGAGCGGTGATGATGTTTCCCCGGCTCGACCTCAGTCTGTGGGGCGACGAAGAGGCCACCACACGACGCTACATCATCGGCCATGTTTACCGGGTGGGAGACAATCAGGATGAATTTGTTCTGAAAGCTCCCAACTGGGAAAAGACTCTCTTCAATTGGGAACAAGGTCCCAGCAATCAGGTGATGTTCAGTGCCCTGGCCCGGCTGGCTCATGGCCCGGGCGACATATCACCGGATGATCCCGGCGAGTTTTATTTCACAGAGTGGAAGATCCGTCTGCCCAGTTACATCGCCGGCATTGGGGCCATCCTATCAACTTGCTGGCTCGTTTGGCTGCTGGGTGCTCCTCGCGGTGCCTTTATTGCGGGATTCCTGATGGCGATGCACCCACTCATTCTGCGTTACTCGACGGAGGCGCGTGGCTACGCACTGCTACTTTTTTTCGGACCACTCGCCGTCTGTTTCCTCATCAAAGCGCTCCAAACCACCCGGCTTCGATGGTGGCTTCCCTTTGGGATCACCCAGTTCTTTCTCCTGTGGTCCTACTTTGGCTCGGTCTATCTGCTGATGCCTCTGAACGTCGTGGCCATCTGTCTGGCGTGGGATGTGAAGCAGTATCGCAACCCGCTGAATTCCGGCCAGGTTTGGCGTTACGCAGGCTCCACTTTGCTCGGCGCCATGCTGACAATTCAGATCATGATGCCAAACCTCCTGCAGCTCCCCGGCTTTCTCGAAGGCGGTCGGCTGGAAGGTTCGATCGATGGCGCGTGGATGCAGGACTCGGTGAGTTTCTGGCTATCCGGTCTACCCTGGCATGATTGGGAAGTCGGCAATCCGAATTCGATTACCTTGGGCGAAGTTTTGGACCGGCACGCTTTCGTGCCTCTGTGGGTCACATTCTTCCTGACCACCCTGGTTGCCGGCATTGTATTACTCCTCCGAAAAAAGCAATGGCGCTGGTTCACAATCGTCCTTGCCGCACCGGCGGTGATGATGGTCGCTCATGCCTATGTTGCAGGAAACCTTCTCTATCCCTGGTACACCGTAGGCTTCATTCCACTTGGCATGGTTTTCATCGCCTGCACCTGGGGAAAACTTCTGGACACCTTATTCAGGTATGAAGGGAAAAAGCTTCTGATGGTGAGCATCCCGATAATTCTGATTTTACCAATGGTGTTTTACTGGTCTGATTTGGGTAAAGCCCGTCAAAACATTCGCCACAACTCCATCGAACCACTCGCCGGGAGCACTCGTCACTATCGAGATGTGGTGAATCCGTTTCACCCTGACATCGACAAAGTGAAATCGATCTCTTTCCATCACTACAGCCGGCTCTACGATCCGGTAGGCCAGGTGGCAAAGTCAGATGAGGAATTTATTCAGTTTCTGAAAGACAACGACACCCCGGACGGCAAGCCGCTGTGGATCAACACCGCGCATATTCCTTTTGGAAAACTCTTCTTCCCCAAAGCCTTTGCCTTGCTTGAGAATCCGGAGGTTTTCGAACCCCCGGTCGTCTTTTGGGGAATGCAGCAGCCCTGCACCCGTTCGGTGTTTAAATACAAACCGGGCGGTCTGGCCCGGGCAGGAATCGAGTGATCGCATCAACTGGATCCGTCACGATCCAACAGGGTTGGATCGACAACTCAACCCTGTTCGATCGTTTTCATTGAAGCCTGATAATTTCACTGATTCGAAAAAGTTGATGAAAAATGTGTCCAAATGACACGGCATCTCTGTCTAACCCATTGTGAGTATCTCTAAAGACAAATCAACTCCAATGCCCGAAGACGATCGTTCCAACGATGAATTCGATAGTGATTTCCTCATTCACGATTCCGACCGGGAAGACAATTTTCCGGAAACTCGCGTGGAAAATGACGACCCGGATTCAGGATCGACTTCGTTTCGGAGCGATTTCTTTGCCGACATAGATGAGCCCCAGCCCACGGATGAATTAAGCCGATCAGAAAGAAGCGAAGTCGCGGAAAAACTGAGCACCCTGAAGTCTCTGGCTCCCACTGAGATCGAACGCGAATTGTTGAATCATGGCTATCGCGGCCAGGAATATGCACGCCGGGCAGGAGCGGTGTTGGCTTATCGTCACATGCAGCGCCTGCGCCGTGACTTTCTGGAAAACATCCCCGCTGACGAACTACCTCCCCGGGAGAATTATCTCTTTCTCGGGGCGACCGGTTCAGGAAAGACCTACATCACGGAAATGCTCTTCCGTGACATTTTGAAAGTCCCAACTGTGGTGGCTGATGTGACCCGTTGTTCTGAGACCGGCTACATTGGTGATGATGTGCAGATGCTCTTATCTGAGCTTTATGAGTCCGCAGGCCAGAGTCGTGGCTGGGCGAGTTGCGGAGTGATCTGTCTGGATGAATTTGATAAACTGGCAGCAAGTCGTTCTTCCGCGCGGTTCGCCGGAGAAGGCACAACCAAAGATGTATCAGGCTTCGGCGTGCAACGCAGTTTGCTGACCCTTCTGTCCGGACAAAGCTCGCCTTTTCCCACTGACTTCGGCTTTTCCGGGATGGGACAACGAGTCACCATGCCTTTGCGCAACCTGATGTTTATCGCCTGCGGTGCCTTTTCAGGACTGAAAGAAGTCGCTGAACTGAACGAGGGCGAAACCCGCATTGGTTTTGACGCGGACTTGAGACCGGAGCGCGACGATTCCCTGGTCGCGAAGATCGGAGCAGCGCTGCTGGAAAACACCAAAGCCTTCTCGAACTACGGGATTCTCCCTGAACTGCTGGGCCGGTTCTCCCGCCTCGTTCCCTTCCAACCTCTCGGTGAAGATGTGATGCGTCAGATCCTGGAAGATGTCCTGATCAATTCCTACACCCGTGAGTTTAAGAGCGAAGGGGTGGAACTGACTATCGGTGAAGACGTCATTTCCCACGTGGTGAAAGCAGCCAGGACTCGCGAAACGGGTGCCCGTGGACTTCGCGCATCACTTGTCCCGCATTTGGAAGAAGCCGCGTTCCAGACCTTCGGCCACGACACGCCCGGCAAGGTGAAGTTGAAAGTGGAGAACGGCGAAGTCGTCGCTGAGATCGAAGCCGCCATTTGAAACAGGTGTGCTGATCAGGAAAACTTCTCGGGATACAGTCCCCGAACTCCTTCCTCGCTGGCATCACAGATCCCGCGCTCGGTGATTAGCTTCGAAACCAGCCGTGACGGAGTGACATCGAAAGCAAAGTTTGCGGCTGAACTTCCCCGGGCTGCGATCAGGAACTCCTGTTCCTCACCGCCATCAAGAGGAACACCGGACATCACAGTGACTTCCTCCCCTCCCCGTTGCTCGATGGGGATCCCTTTCACGCCGTCCCGAATTTCCCAGTCAAAGGTCGAGCTGGGCAAAGCCACACAAAACGGAACGCCGTTGTCGTGTGCTGCGAGTGCTTTTAGATACGTCCCGATCTTGTTCGCCACATCGCCCGTGTAAGTGGTGCGGTCGGTCCCGGTAATCACAAGATCAACCTGTCCGTGTTGCATCAAATGCCCACCGACATTATCCGCCACGACGGTGTGAGGCACGCCATGATGCCCCAGTTCCCAGGCCGTAAGTCTGGCTCCCTGATTTCTCGGCCGGGTTTCATCCACCCACACATGAACCGGAATCCCGGCATCATGCGCGGCATAGATCGGAGCCGTGGCCGATCCATAGTCCACAAATGCCAACCAACCGGCATTGCAATGCGTCAGAACGTTGACCGTTTCGCCGGTTCGTTCATGAATTTCCCGGATTAGCTCGACACCGTGTTCACCGATGCGCCGGCAAAACTCGGCGTCCTCGTCAGCAACCGTCTGCGCCATCTCCCGTGCCAGCCTCACCTTCTCTTCTGCCAAATCCTGTGATGCCATGGCTTCAAGTGACCTTTCGACCGCCCAGCGCAGGTTCACTGCTGTGGGCCGCTGTGCGCAGAGAAAATCCGCCTTGTCTTGAATCGACTTGCCAAAGTCTGCCTCTTGATTTTCTGCCGCTTCAATAGCTGCGAGATACATTCCAGCCGCAGCAGTAGCACCAATGAGCCCCGCTCCGCGGACATACATTTCCACAATAGCGCGAGCCGCGTCCTCCGTGGTGCGAAGATCAGCGATCTCAAATGCGAACGGCAGCTTCCGCTGATCAATGATATGAACCAGTCCCGCCTCCGTCTCAGAAAGCCAAATGGTGCGATGGTGTTTTCCGTCGACAAGCATGGCGGGATCCTACTGCCAGACCGGATTCCGGGCTAGAAAATTTCAGGGACAACCCATCCGGTCGATTGATTCCAATGCGGTCTTGAACTGAATCGCGTTTTGCTAAAGGATGCGGCATTCAAATCATGAAGAAACTGATCCCCACTTTCGCTCTCGTTCTTACCCTTTCCGCGGGTGCGTTCTTTCTCCACGCGCAGGATTCGAAATCCAAACCGAAACCACCAGCACCGGCGGAAGCGAATCAAAAGGCAAAAAAGAAGAAAGCTCCGCCAAAGAAAGAGCTCTACTCAGGCCAACACATTAAAGCCCTGATCATTACCGGCGGGTGTTGCCACAATTACCTCTTTCAAACTTACGCCCTGGGATCCGGTGTCGGGGCATTGGCCAATGTTGACTTCGAAGTCCTCAATATGGGAGGCAAAGGAACCGAGGCTGAAATCCCCTTCTACAGCAACCCCGATTGGGCGAAGGGATTCGATGTGATCATCCACAACGAATGCTTCGCCAAGACCACCAACCCCGAATACATCAAAAAGATCACCGAAGCCCACAAAGCCGGAGTTCCCGCCCTGGTGATTCATTGCGCGATGCACACCTACCGTGATGCAGACGTCGATGACTGGCGCAAATTCCTCGGCGTCACCAGCCGCCGACACGATCATCAGTCCAACTATCCGGTTAAGATCGAGAAAGCAGATCACCCCGTGATGAAAGGTATTCCAACTGACTGGGTTACCCCAATGGATGAGCTTTACATCATCGAAAAACTCTGGCCAACGGCTACTTCCCTCGCCACATCCGTCAGTGAAAAAGACAAGCAGGCGCACCCTGTTGTCTGGGTGAACGACTTTGACGGAACCCGCGTCATGGGGACCACCTACGGTCACTCCGACGACACCTTCCGCGATCCGGTTTTCATTCGTTTGCTGGCCAATGCCATTGTGTGGGCGGCGGGGAAAGAAAGTGCCCAGTGACAATCCAATCCGGCGGTATTGATTGCCGGGGTCTGTAGGAAATCATCCGGAAAACTACTGGAAACTCCGGATCCCTTTACCGCCTGTATTGCGGGCAATGGCCCGCGGCATGATTCGGACCAGGTGAAAGAAGATTCAACACAAAAACAGGGCCGGGATTCCCAACCCGACCCTGTTCTGATGGGTTGCTTAGGCCCTCCTTTTTGACCAAGGCAACTGAAGCGAACAGATACCCCCCGGTAATCTATTTCACCTCAAAGATGGAAATGGTGCCACTGACTTCGCTCGCGACAACGATCAGGTCTTTGCCGTTCGGTGAATCCACTTTACCGATAAATTCAACATCCTCCGGACCAAGATCTCCGGCCTCTTCACTTTCAATCGGTGCTGAAAAGTCCCGGCGATTGTTGTAGCTGACAAATTTTGCCTCGGCAGGAACACTAACATCGTAGATCACGATGCCCCCTACCCGTTCCAGTGCGATAAACGCATAAGTCTTTTCACCGATTTTCCCAATGGCGACAGCCTCCGGCTCAGGCCCTTTGTCATCGCTGCGGTCCTTAAATGAATCCGTTTCATCGTTGGTGGAGTTGAAACCTTCCCCAAGTTCTTTTGCAGTGACTTGCTCAAAGGTATCACCAGAGTCGAATACCAGATTCCAGTTCTCGTCCCAAATTGAAAAGGATCTCGTGCCGAACGCGTAGATTTCATCGACGTCACCATCTCCATCGGTGTCTCCCATCGTGGTTGTGGTCTTAAGGCGTCCCAAAGCCTGATCGTCCTGAAGCTCAGCTGCGTTTGGAAATTTATCGGGATCCAACTTTAGTTTTCCAACCCGGGTCTCTTCCGAAAAGATTGTTTTCTCATCATCATTGGTCAACTTCACAACATAGTCACGGGCATCGCCCTCATTTGCGGTGGCGATATAGGTCTTACCGTCGATTTCAAACGCGGTCATACCATCCGGCTGATACAATCCCTTCACCGGCCAGGTTCTGATGTCAGCGGCATCGCTTTTGTTGCTCGCATCAAAACCGTTTCCTTCTTTGGAAAAATCCTTGGTTCCAAGCCCTTTGATTCCGGTCGCCTTTTTTGAAGCAAGATCAATCCTCACAATCGCGTTGTTCTCCTGACAGACAACCCAGGCGATCTTCGAATCCAATGAGAAAGCCACGAACTCAGGTTCAAGGTCCTGGGCCATAGATGCTCCGGGGCCGAATACACGAACTCCGTCGGTTGGCTTCAAGTTCTCGAAAGTAACTTGAGTAACGTCTCCCGGTTTGCCGCCTGAAACATCCACAATTGTGACGGAACCCTCAGGATCAATTTTGTAGTCTTCACTGGGTTCACCTTCATTCGCCGCGAGGCAGTAGTTTCCATCAGGTGAAAAACCGACATTGTCAGGAAGGGCACCTGAATCGACTGCACCAACCAGTTCTCCGGCAGTTGTGAAAAATACGATTTTACCCGGGGCCTGCTTGTCATCAGATGAAACGGTGACCGCCACGAGCGATCCATTTGTGGCAACACAGGTAGGAGATTTGCCGAATTTTGAAATACTGAGAGTTGAAGTCAGTTTCGCATCGGCTGGATCACTCAGATCGATCACTGACACATTTTTTTCCTCGCTGTTGATAGAGAAGAGTTGCTTCGTCTTGACATCATAATCAACCATCTCTGCGGCCCCTTCATCGAAGGCCCCCAGTTTCACTGTGGATAGATGGTTCAACTCCTGAGCCACTGAATGACTTGCGGCCAACAGCGGGAGAGTCAGAGACAATGTGAGTCGGAATAATTTCATTGGCAGACCGGTGCCATCACTACTCAGAAAAGGTAGCCCGGGTTGGTGAAGAAACCGTCACGCCAACGCCCCGGGATGTTCATTAAAGGTCACAAAACGGAATTCACTTTTCCCGTGTTGATTGGATGGAGGAAACATTTGAGAGCGAACTCTCATTCAAAAACAGTTTTTGCGTGACAGGTGAAGATCAATGTTGAATTCTCAAACCACAACGATGGCTGATCTAATTGACAAATCGCACCTTGAAATAAAACAGGGGAAATATGCAGTGGCCAAGGCCTCCGCAGCCCTCTCTGACAACATGCTGCTGCCCCGGGTGCAGGGCTATCGTCGCCAAATTGGCGGGCGGATGATTGCTCTTGATAAGCGCAAGGCTGCGGAAAAGATCCCGAACGGAGAATTCTTTATCAGCCGTAAGCTGGATGGTGAATTCAGCATGCTGATCTACCGCGACGGAGAAGCCATCCTCTTAAACCCGGGTGGCACCGTTCGGGCCGGGCTGCCGCTGCTCGATGAAGCAACCGGGATTTTATCCAAAGCCGGTGTAAAGAGCGCGCTGATTGCAGGGGAACTCCATGTGGTTAAACCGGACGGTGAGCGGGCCAGGGTTCACGACGTATCGCGTTTCGCCCGGAAACCTGAAAACGAAGAGCAGGTGAATGCCCTGAACTTCGGGGTCTTCGATGTCGTCGAAGTGGATGGTGAAGATGTGAACGGGGATTTCTCCGATACCTGGGGCAGAATTACCAAATGGTTTGGTGACGGCGAAAAGATTGCCCCGGTTGAAACCGTGGAAGGAAAAGGATCAAAAGCGGTTTTGGATCAATTTAAAAAATGGGTCGAAGACGAAGGATCTGAAGGTGTGGTGGCCCGCGGAGATGAAGGCGGCTGGTTTAAGGTGAAGCCCCGGCACACAATTGATGTGGCGGTGATCGGCTTTGCGGAAGGAACCGACGACCGCGCCGGGATGTTGCATGATATGTTGCTTGGGATCTATCGGGTCGACGGCACCGTCCAGGTTCTGGGCCGGGTCGGGGGCGGATTCAAAGACGAACAACGCCGTGAATTGCTCAGTGACTTGAGAGATTTAGTAACAGGGAGTGAATATGCCGAGGTCAACTCGGACCGGGTGGCCTACGAGATGGTCAAACCCCGGATGGTTGCCGAGATTTCCTGTCTCGACCTCATTTCACAAACCACTCGCGGTGGCTCGATTGATCGCATGGTGCTGGAATGGGATGAAGAGGAAGCCATGTGGAAAACCACGCGTCGCCTCCCTCTTTGCAGCGTTATTTCCCCACAATTCATTCGGCTTCGTGATGACAAATCCCCCAACAAGGATGATTGCCGTTTTTCCCAACTGACTGATCTCGTCGAGATCGAAAATGCTGAAACCACGGCGGAAGATCTACAACTCCCAAAGTCGGACATTCTGAAACGTGAAGTCCGGATTAAGGAACTGAAGGGAAAGACGATGGTAAGAAAGCTGGTGCTGTGGAAGACCAACAAAGACGAAGCGACCCGTGCAGAGTATCCTGCTTTTGTTTGTCACCTCACTGATTTTTCCCCCAACCGCAAAGACCCGATTAAGCGGGAAATCCGCGTGTCAGATTCACATTCTCAAATCCAGGAACTCTACGATGTTCTGGAGAAGAAGTATTTCGTGGGCGGCTGGAAGGAACCTGAGCCTGTCGAGGAGGCCTGAAGCCAAAAAATTCCGTGAATTCCTCTCATTTCGTGGTTCATTTTCAACACGATGCAAAAGACCGGACGAATTATCGGCTCGATTATCATCGCAATTACCCACATTTGATCTGAGTTGGGTGATTGCGGGCGGTCTAATACTTTGTGCGGATTCGTTCCTTTCCGTATTCTTTCAAACCGGCTCGGGATTGCCCGCCTCTCCTAATTCCTTTATCCACGATCCAACCCTATTGATTCGATGAACGAACCCTCTTCAATCGTAAAACTCTATGACACCACATTGCGCGACGGCACGCAGGGCGAAGGTGTCAGCTTCTCCTCTCTGGACAAGATTCGAGTGGCGAAGGAACTCGATGAATTCGGAATGGACTACATTGAAGGCGGCTGGCCGGGTTCCAACCCCAAGGACGTGGCATTCTTCGAAGAGGCAGCCAAACTTGAATGGAAGAACGCTAAGATTGCCGCGTTCGGATCAACCCGCCGCAAAGAAACTGATGTGGAAAATGACCCGCAAGTGAAACTGCTGCTCGATGCGCAAACACCGGTAATCACGTTCTTCGGTAAAAGCTGGAAGCTGCACGTCACTGAAATTCTCACCACCTCAGTGGAAGAGAATCAGGCTATGATCCGTGACACCACTGCTTTTTTGAAAGAGAACGGCCGCGAAGTGATCTACGATGCGGAACACTTCTTTGATGGATACAAAGACGATCCTGAACATGCACTGGCAACTCTGGCCGCTGCGAAGGAAGGCGGCGCGGATTGGCTTGTGCTCTGCGACACAAATGGAGGAACGATGCCCCACGAAGTGGCTGAAATGACAGAGATCGTCGCCAAAACACTCGGTATCCCGGTTGGAATCCACACGCATGACGACACCGGCGTGGCGGTGGCAAACGCCCTGGCTTCAGTTCTCGCGGGAGCCACTCAGATTCAAGGCACCGTCAACGGCTACGGCGAACGAACAGGAAACTGCAACCTGACGACCGTTGCCCCTAATTTGTCGAAGAAGATGGGGTATTCTCACAATGGCAACATCGAGAAATTGACTCACCTTTCACACTTCGTGGATGATCTGGCGAATAACTCCCACAACCCCCGTGCTCCCTACGTTGGATCAACTGCGTTTGCCCACAAGGGCGGCATGCACGTGAACGCTGTGCAAAAGGTAGCTCACAGCTTTGAACACGTCGAACCGGGATCGGTTGGGAATCGGCAACGGATTCTGGTTTCGGATTTGTCTGGCCAATCGAACATCCTGATGAAAGCTGAGGAATTCGGAATCGAGCTGGGCAAAGGAAGCGACGAAGCCAAAGCCATCCTGGCTGACTTGAAAGAACTCGAACAGGAAGGTTATGAGTTCGAAGCTGCTGAAGCATCATTTGAGCTCTTGATTCGAAAGCATTTGGCTTCTTACGAGCCGTTTTTCAAACTGCACGAGTATCACTGCACTTATCGCAGAGATGGGCTAAACGACTACGACACCTGTTCAGCTACTGTTGAGATGGAAGTCAAGGGTACAGAGGAGTACCGGGTTGCCAAAGGTGACGGGCCAGTGAATGCCCTCGACGCGGCAATGCGCAAGGCCCTTCGCCCTCACTTCCCCGAGATCGACGAGATGGAGTTGCAAGACTACAAGGTTCGCATCATCGACAGCCATGCCGGCACCGCCGCCAAGACCCGCGTGTTGATCGTCAGTGAAGCCGACAATGAAACCTGGGGCACGGTGGGAGTAAGCGACAACATCATTCAGGCTAGCTGGCGTGCTCTGGTGGATTCAGTCGAATATTTCCTGATGCGTCGCAATTCGTAGTTCGAATCCGACGCCCCCCACCAAACCTGGAAACAAAACCGGGCAAGCGAATTACGCTTGTCCGTTTTTTTTTTTTGATATTCAGCCCCCCGGCTACGCGGAGAGTCAGAGTTTGTCCGTCGAATAAACGACAGCTTAATTACTGAGCGAAGGGATCCACGGCTGGAGCAAACGGCTCCGCTGCAGGAGCGCTTCCTGCTTCAGCATCGTCGCCTTCATTTTCTTCCTCGCCCTCTTGATCCGCTTCTTCAGTCCCGGTGATAGGACTATCGATAACCCCAATCTCACGGAGATTCGCCTCAAGTGATTCAATCTGACGACGAAGTTCATTGTCCGACTCAATCCCGCCCGGAATAAAGAAGCCTGTGAAGATCGGGTTCCCGTTGATGTCCAACACGTAGTTCCGGGTATCACCATAACCTTGACCCGGCTCATAAGTAATCGTTGATCCATTCGCTGCGACTTTTCTTGGATAGAAGTATTCCTCTTCCTGATCATTCGCATTAGCGGCCACAGGTCCAAGGTTGATGAATTGTCCGTTGAGGATGAATCCGACGTTGCCATCAAGCACGAACAGATCAGCTCCTCCGAATGATCCGAATATCACCGCATCGGGGAATCCGGGTACACCGGGGTCAATTGGATCTACCGGATCGATTGGGTCTACCGGATCTACAGGGTCCACAGGATCTACCGGCGGAACCACAATCGGACCAGCCGATGTGATCGTATCATAGTAGAAACTCGCACCGGCGGTGTAGTTGCCTGTGTCTGCAGTCACAGCACCACCATTGTTGATGTTGTTCGCCCAATGGGGAACCAGATTCGAATGCTGATTGGCCATCGTAATGGCTCCTGTGGTTGGGTGAATGATGTTCACCGCAAATTCTGTTGGTAACTGACCGTTTGGATCAGGATTGACTCCTGCATAGGCCGTTCCATTCAGGTTTGCATTCATTGCAATCTGATTGGCTGAACGGTTTGGCATGTAGAACCGCAATTCACCACTGCCTGCGGAGGTCAGGACACTGTCAGCATCAACTGACAGTATGCCGGGGCCTCCATCGACTCCATCGTTGATCCTGCTCACAGCAAGGAAGGTATCTCCCACGAGCTGTAAGTCTGGTGCCAACGTCCGGTCTACATGCCCCACGATGGCGTCGTTAAGAGTGATGTCGAAACCGGAGCTGACCTGGATATCTCCAATTCGGCCTCCAGTTCCCGTTCCTTCGCGATCCCCATGTCCAATCTGAGCGTCTGACATCGCTCCTGCACTGCCATCGAGAGTCACATTGTTGGCTGCATTGACATAAAGATTACCGGTCTTCACCCCGTCTGATTCAATTCCACCATTGCCGATGTGAGCGACTGAGAAGTCAGCCATTCCAGCAACCATATTCACATCGTTTGCTGCGCTCACGATTACATCACCGTTGAAACTTGCCGCTAAGGCTTCATAACCACCATTACCAATCTGTGCGCCGGTGGTGATCGCTGAGTCGGATCCCATGAGGTTGATGTCGCCATTACGAGCCGTCACCATCACGGTGTCTGAATTTGCTCCGATGTTGCCGCCTTGAGCAAACCAGCCGCCGTGTCCAATCTGTGCAACACTTCCCACTCCTGTTCCAGCGTTGAGGTCGACACCGACCATGGAATTCAAAGTGATATTTCCAGTCTGGGATCCTCCCTCAAGCTCAGCACCACCATGTCCGATTTGGGAATATGCTCCGTCGCCTCCGCCACTCAGTTCCACTCCGCCGACGGTCGTCGTCACTTCGATGTCTCCCGAAGCAGCTCCACCACTACCAGTGCCGCCACTTCCAATCTGAATGTAACTATCATCACCTCCGCCAATCAGTGAAAGCTCTGTTCCCGAAACGGTGATCGATCCATTCTTTGTGCCCATCGCGCCATTCCCCCCGTGACCAATCTGCGCCTGACCTGACTCCAGACTCGATGCATTCATCTCCAGCATCAAACCGGCAACCGCTTCGATATTCCCGCTGGCGTTAACTGTCTTGCCGTCTCCACCATGACCAATCTGAACCCGACTCGAATTCGCGGTCGTCAGGCTGATGTTGTTGTCAGTTGCTACGGTTACATTTCCGCTCAGGTTGCGTGCTCCAATCCCGTTAAAGCCACTGCCTTCACCTTCACTGGCGTGTCCGATCTGCGCAAAGTCCTGATCTTCAATCCCAGCTAGTAGAGTGACATCTCCATTCACGGCGGACACATCCACATTGCCTGTCGCGCTGAACGAACCATCCAACCCGTGATGACCAATCACCGCATAGCGGCCTGATGGATCCGCTACATCTCCAGCAACCTGGCTGCCGGTCAACAAGACACTGCCTGTGTTACTTGTCACATTGATATTCGCACCGCTGATGTCAGCCACTCCATCACTGTTTTCCATACGGGAAGCATTGTGGCCGATCCCACCGAATGAATCACTGTTAACGCCAGCATCGATGGTGATATCATCATTTGCTGAAACATTGATATTCCCTGCTATCCCACTGCTCAATCCAATTTCACGGGTTACCTCAAAGGTATCGCCCGGAGTGGCAAAGGACTGCAGTTGTATCGCAACCGCGTCGATCACTGAACCGTCTTCTCGCGGCGTCGCCTGCAATGTGTAGGTTTGACCTGCCACCAAATCCCACGTGGCTATTCCCCCTCCACTTGGGCCCGCGGCATTTTGTTCGGCTCCTCCATTGGTGTCCCAGGCCACAGTCGTGCTGTTGCGCGCGAACAAATAATGATCCGCCTGTCCACCTGCGCCGTCTGCGATTTCAAGAATATTAAAAAAGATCGAATCCGAGTTACCGTCATCTCCTGTCCAGCGTGGGAAGAACTCATACGTCCCGGTGTCAGTCGCTGTGAACACGAACGAAATCGAAACGCCAGTTCGAGGCCCACTTCCAGCTCCCGAATTTGCATCAGGCAAGAACTGCACGAAATCCCCACTAATCCCGTTGTAGGTGCCAACTCCTGCAGATTCACCCGGAACCAGAGTCCACATCCGACCATCAGCCGGTTCGTCACGGTAGGTGAAAAACTCCGCTTCATTGATGTATTGACCATTTACCATCGCGACATCACCGATGCGATTAAACGCCCCGTAGATCGCGTGACCGATGTTGGCAAAATTGGTTCCGCCATTCAACATATCCCCGGCCGCTCCACCTCCGTTGATGTCGACCTCTGACGCTGACATCACCGTAATATCGCCTGACATTTGACCTGCAACATAGGTGCCTCCATGCCCCAGCAATGAGTAGCCGTTTTCGCCACCACTTCCGTTGAGGCTAACGCCACCAACCGTTGTTGTTACTTCGATCGTTCCGCCAGCATCCCCGTAGTTTCCACTGCCTCCATGTCCAACCTGAGAATAGCTACTATCTCCGGTTCCGGAATTGAGTGTGAGATCCGCCGCATTCAAACTGATCGCCCCTGAACTGGTTCCGGTTGAATTAAGACCGCCATTTCCGATTTGAGCAAAGGATTCATTCCCTGTTCCTGCATTTAACTCAATAGATGCATCCACCGTCCCGTAGGAGGCGTCGATCATGATGCCTCCACCAGTTGCACCTAGGGTTCCGGCACCTCCATGACCCAACTGGGTTGCGGTTCCTTCAACGGTGCCGCTGTTCAGCGCCAGCCCGTCATCTTTGGTCAAGACCATGATGCTTCCACTTGTCGTAACTCCGTTGATTCCCGATATCAAATTCAGTGCCTCTTCATTGAATCCAAGCTGCGCGTATGCATCCGTAGCCGCCCCGCCTGTCACAATCACGCCGTATCCCAGTGCGTTGGTCTGTCCATTCGCCGATCCCACGGAAACACTGTTGCTGACCATTCCATCACCAATGAGAACGCTTCCGTCATTGAGTCCCCACTGAGCCGGGGAAGCTTTCAGAGAAGAGAAGTCGAAGGCAAATTCCTGCACTGTTGGACACATTGTGAAATCCAAATCAACGGTCATTCCGTTGGTTCCGTCGAATTCTCCACTAGCGGGATTGAATCCGCCAAGGGCATTCCAACCGCCAACGAGATTCACATTTCCATTACCGGCATTCAGAACGTCAGTAAGCGCAATTACATCACCTGCTGCAACAAAATTGGCTTCGAAGGAGCTGTTATAATCAATCGGTGTTCCATCGATCACCAGATCACCACCAAGAGAAGCAAAGGTCACATCTCCCCCAGCGATCATAACATCAAGAATACCCGCGGCTACGAGTGAGCTGCCGGTAAAATCAGTCATACTGCTGGCCAGAATAAATTCTGTGTCAGTGAGGGTTCCGTTTGTTGTTCCATGACCGAGACGGGCGATACTGCCGTTATCAGTCAGACTGGTCGTGCCACCTACCAGCAACTTCACATCCCCCTGACGCGAACCACCCGCAGTCGGCTCGCCATCGCCGTGACCGATCATCGCGTAATTTTCCAAATCAGATGTGCCGCCGTTGAGGGTGAGATTGCCGTTGCTCAAGACGTAGATATTGCCTGACATGCTCGCATCACCTGCGTTTGCTCCTCCGTGACCAATCTGGGCATACTGACCATTGTCGGCAGTCGCCCCCCCTGTCAGTGTGATATTTCCAGAACCACCCAATCCAGCGATCACTGAAATGCTTCCTGAGTGCGATCCCCCCGTGTCGACCTGAGCATCGACGCCTCCATGACCGATCTGCACGTAACTGTCATCATTTGTAGTGCCCGCCAGCAAAGTGATATCTCCCCCGACTTTGATGCAGATTTCGCCTTCAGTGCTTCCACGGTAGTTTTGTCCACCATGACCAATTTGCGCATACAGGTCATCGCCTCCAGAACCGCCCTGCAACAGGAGATCACCGGTGGCGGAAATGTCGATGGCTCCCAAAATGTCTCCCCAACGGGCGGCACCTGTTCCCGCTCCTGTGCCGCGTTCGCCGCCGTGACCGATTTGAGCATAACCATCGGTATCACTTCCCGCGGTGACAATCACATCGACCGCGTTGCCGATTTTGATGTTACCGGATTTATCAGCTGAGTCTGGAGTGCCGTCGGTTCTGGCTCCGCCGTGTCCGATCTGAGCATATGAATTTTGCGTTGCGCCCAAAACGGAGACGTTCCCGGTTCCGCTCCCATCGGCTGTGTTGATATCGACATTAGAGTCAGTCACTCCCATGGTATTGGTGCCATATCCTCCATGTCCAATTTGCGCATATGCCCTGAAGCCTCCAGCCTCAACGAGGATTGAATCCATAGTGACAGCATCATGTCCGGCGTTGACGGTGATATACGAAGCCGCCACCGATCCATTCGCTGAGTTACCGCCATGGCCGATCTGGGCGTAAGCATCGGTTGCGTTTCCAACAATCTTAACCGCCCCGGATGAGTTTACATCAATCGAGGCATCGGAAATCACGGCATCAGTTCCTGATCCACCATGACCGATTTGAGAATAGGCAGTTGAACCGGTTCCAGCAAGGACATCAATGGAAGCCGCATCCCCGATTTTGATGTTACCGGTTGCTGTAGTCATTGTCTGATTCAGGCCACCATGACCAATCTGCGCGTAGCGACTGGTGGAACCTCCCTGGAGATCAATGTCTCCCCCACCTCCGACGATGACATTGGTATCAGGGTCCCAGTTAATGAAAATATCGCCACCGACCGTGATTGGTCCAGGCGCGTCATTGCCGTTGGCATTCTCGAAATTCCCGCCGTGACCAATTTTAGCGTAGGTGCCCGTCCCGCCAGTTGCATCGAGATTGAACGAATCACCAATGACAATAATGTCGCCAGTTCCCATTCCTTCGGCATCATCTCCCATGTGTCCGATCACTGCATGGGTGCTGTCGCCACCTCCAGCGATCAAATCAACCGCTCCTTCTGATTCGACGCGAATTTCCCCGGAAACATCTCCGACGTATCCTTCACCTCCATGACCGATTTTCACGAATGAATCCCCTTGCGTTCCACCAGTCATAGATACGGAAGCGGAATTGCCAATATCGATGTTACCGGTGATCGCGTAGGTACCACTTTCCCGGGTTCCATTGTCTCGAGCACCGCCATGACCGATCATGGCATGGGAATTGGCTCCGACATTTCCGCCCTGCATTGTGATGGCTCCCGTTCCGAAAGTATCGAGCTGGTTGATCCGAATATCAGCATCGGTCGCTGAGAGCGTAAACACCTGGGAACCGCCGTGACCAATCTGCGCATAAGAATCTGCTCCAACCGCCGTCATGGATATTGAAGTTTTGGCGTCAAGATCAATATCGGCATTGGTGATCGATGCGTAGTTACCATCACCTCCACCATGACCGATTTGGGCGTAGGTATTGCCACCGCTACCGCCGGTGATTGAAATTGAACTCGCGGAGTCGACATCAAGATTTCCGGAAATGGATGCCGGATTGCTGTTTCGACCGCCATGTCCGATCTGCGCCGTGGCTTCCGTACCCCCACCCTGTAAAAGAATGGAGCCTCCACTAACAGTGACGTCGGAAGCCAGAATGCCAGTCGCGCCGCGAGTTCCGTTACCGATCTGAGCAAATGCGTTTGATCCGGTACCGCCCCGGACCTCAATGGTCCCGGACGAAGTAACTTTGATCAACTCAGAAGCATCCCCGAAATTACCATTCGTGCCGGATCCGCCGTGTCCGATCATGGCGTGAGCGTTGGTTCCGCCCCCTTGCACGATTACCGAGCCGCCATCAACGGTGATATTACCACGGTGATTGCCCCCTGAACTGGATCCGCCACTTCCGATTTGGGCAAAACCGCCTCCATTTCCTTGAACCAGAACCGCCCCCGAAGCGGTGACTTTAATTTCCTCGCCCGCTACACCAAAGTTCCCCGGGGTGCTGTGTCCGCCATGCCCGATGAGCCCGTAAGCACCTGATGCATTGCCTTGTATAGTAACCGAAGCTCCATCAACCGTGATATTACCACGATGGTTTCCATTTGCGTCGAATCCACCATTTCCGATCTGGGCGTAGGCACCTGATGTAGAGCCGCCAAGCACCTGAATAGCCCCATCGGAGTGCACTTCAATAATGTCATCAGCGACACCGAAGTTTCCGGACTCCTGATGGCCACCGTGCCCAATGTGAGCGTAAGCTCCTCCGGCACCAGCACCGCCTTGAACCAACACACTGTCACTTTCCAGAATCCGCACAGAGCCACTGCTCGCTCCATTGACGCCACCGCCACTGTCATTTCCTCCGTGGCCGATCTGCACGTAGCTACGGGCTCCACTTGCGTTCATTGTGATGGCATCCGCCGTGCCGATGATGATGTTTCCATGTTGAGCCCCTTCCTGATTTCGACCACCGTGACCGATTTGTGCATAAGTTCCGTAATTTTCATTCGCCCCAGTAAAGAGAGAGCCAGTCAGTGTGATATTACCTCCGCCTTCGGCACCTCCATCACCACTGTTGAGTAGCGGATTCCAGTTAATAAAGATGTCGCCGAGCAAATCACGGTCCCCATCATATCCGCCGTTGCCGATATGAGCATAGGCTCCGTAGTCAGCTCCACTACTTCCCGTGGTGTCTCCGCCTTGAAGGAGAATTCCTCCATCGGCAATCACTACCGTTTGGTCTGTCAGTCTACCATGTGAGGTGGTTGCGTTGTTGTCATGCCCTCCATGCCCGATTTGAGCATAGGTGTCCTGGTGGCTTCCGCCGGTCAATTCAACCTGGTCATCGGATCGAATCCAGATGTTCCCACCGGTGTCGCCTCGTGTCGTATTGTTTCCGAGACCGCCATTACCAATCTGAGCATAGGTATGGTCGGCAGTGCCTCCCTGGAGGGTAATTGCTCCTGCGGATCCGGTCATAACATTTTCGCCGGCAATAGTAATATCCCCGAGTTTGGTCCCAACCACTTCGTTCCCTCCGTGTCCAATCTGGGTGTAGGCGTTGTTTCCATCGCCCGAATCGAGCAGAACATCACCCGGATCACAGAAGCTAATATCAATCGTTGCCGCATCGGTAGTGTTCAATTCTTGAGAGCCACGCCCCCCATGACCAATCTGGGCATAGGAACCGGACGCTCCGCCATTCAATTCGAGTGCCGGGAGACCACCTCCATCTTTCAGATAAATTTTCGTATCGCCGGTCGCTGTCGTTGGGGCATCAGCGGCGAAATACCCCAGTTGTGAAGCCGCGTTTCCATTATCTTCACTCGCTTGCACAACCAGACGGCTCGCGCCGATAAACGTGGTTCCCTGACGAGTCCCCATTCTCACCGCATCGCTCTGATTGCTCGCCCCTAATGTGACAGTGCCTCCATTATTCCCGAAGGATTCGCAGTTGTTAAAATTGAAAGCTATCTGCTCCCCGATCGAAGGATTACAGAAATCCAGTTCCCCTCCCACGGTTGGATAACTGACCCCACCGGATATTGTCGCTCCCGTTCCATCCCAACCGGCAACCAGCACAATGTCGCCGGTTCCTGCATTTTGATATGAATTCAGAATCGTGATGTCTCCGCCCGTAACGAGATAAAAATCATTATTCGTGTCGACATTGAAATCATTGTTCGCTGCGTTGAAAACAATATCAGTATTTGAATTCAAAATCACGTTAACCGGAGCAGTTCCGGCATTTCCGTCAATCATCGCGCTAATATCATCAAGAGCACTGGCTTCCAGAACTTCAGGGATATTCGACACAATTTGGAATCCATCCCCCCCGAGGTAGGTTCCCGGGAAAGTCAGTCCCCCGGAAGTCTGGTGATAGATGTTCACATTTTCCACCCCGGAACCATTGGTCGCGGTGAGTTGTCCGTCGGCGAAAATATGAATTCCACCTTCGCGATTGCCAGATGAAGTGGCTCCCTCTGAGTCTCCATGACCAATCATGGCATAAGAACTGAAGCGATCTCCCCCATTGAGCGTGATATCGCCCCCGTTTTCTGCGATCACATAAATATCGCCACTCATCGTTCCATTAGTACTGACTCCGCCATGCCCGATCTGGGCATATTGTGAGGCGACATTTGCGTCAGATCCTCCCTGCAACAGGACACCTCCGCTTCCCGTGGTCACCACGATATCACCTGTGAAATTGCCGTTCCCTGCTGTGACTCCACCATGCCCAATCTGGGCGTAGGTGTTACTCTCGACCATATCAGCAGCGTTCAGAATCACGCCGGTTTCCGCGTGAATGCAGATATCGCCAGTAAGATTCCCGCCCGCGTTGTAGCCCCCAAATCCAATCTGGGCGTATGACTGATTGCCAGATCCACTTGTAAGAATGACCTGATCTGCATGGACATTAATTTCATCGCCCGCAGCCCCGTGAGACGCGGTGTTGTTGTGCCCGCCATGACCAATCTGGGCAAAGTTTGGTGTGTCGTTGGTAGGATTGGTCCCCGCGGTCACCTCAACATTGCGCCCCGCGTCAATCGTGATACTTCCCCGGGTCGTGCTCGGATTCTGCGCCCCTCCGTTTCCGATCATGGCAAAGGCATCGTCACCACCAGTGGTGCCACCTTCAACCAGCACATCCCGACCTGCACTAATCGAAATTTCGCCTACTTTTGTGCCGTTTGAAGCCAGTCCACCATTGCCGATTTGAGCCGATGCATTGTTGACTGATCCGGCCCGCACTATGACATCCTGAGTCGCTTCAACCCGAATAAGGTCAGTATCCAGCCCCTTATTTCCTGAGTCATTGATCCCACCGTGTCCAATCATGGCAAGACCTTCCTGGCCGGATCCGCCAATGACACTCACATCAGAATTTGCACCTTGAGCGAGAACTGTAATGTTTCCGTTCATGGTGCCGGATGTTGATCGACCGCCATGACCAATTTGAGCAGTCGCGTTGTTATTCCCTGTTCCTCCAAGGAGGGAAACCCCACCCGATAGAGCAGTTACAGAGATGTTTCCAGTTTGTGTGCCTGCGCTGGCATTGCCTCCCAGCCCGATTCTCGCGTAGGCATTTGTCTGAGTTCCCCCTTTAACTGCTACATTGGCCGCTGAAATTGTGATGTCCTGCGTGATGTCTCCATCTGCATCGTATCCTCCTCCTCCGATTTGGGCAAAAGCATCCTCAGCGTCTCCTCCAGTCACAACAACATTCCCAGCTCTGATCGTTATATTCTGTTCTATCGCACCATCAGATTCCCGACCTCCGTTTCCGATCTGAGCGAAGCCACGGCTACCCGTTCCTCCAAGAACCTGCAACAAACCGGTGGAGTTGATATCCAGAATGTCTCCGGTGATTCCGTGAATGCCGTCATTGGAAATGCCGCCATGCCCAATCTGGGCATAGGCGTCGTCGCCCCCACCTTGAAGTATAACCGAACTTGCGTTGGTGATTTGAATCGAACCTGAAAGGTCTCCTGAGAGACTTCCGTTCCCACCGTGCCCAATCATTGTGTAGTTGAAATTTGCTCCCGAATTCAGAGCAAGAGCACCAACATTCCCCATCGTGATCGAACCGGCCCGATTACCAGGATTATTTCTGCCCCCATGACCAATCTGAGCGTATGTACCTTGAATACCACTTCCACCGTTCAGGACTATATTACCTCCTCCAACAGCAGCACCAAGTGTCGGATCATAGTTAATAAAAATATCTCCCTGAGAATTGCCATCAGCTTCATATCCGGAGTTTCCGATTTGAGCATAGGCGCCAAATTCTGAAGTCGTTCCTCCCGTCAGGGTGATTCCCTGACTTGCCAGCACAACAATCTGATCCCCAGCTGCGCCATGATCCGCCACATTGTCATGTCCACCGTTTCCGATGTGAGCGTAGGCATCAAGATCGGATCCTCCAGTGAGAGAAATAGCACCCGCTGACTCGATGCGAATGTTTCCTTCAGTATTGCCATCTCCAGCAAGTCCTCCCTGCCCGATTTGGGCAAAGCTGTTCGTCCCGTCGCCTGCATTCAATGAGATATTTCCTGCACCGGCACTCATACCGTCTCCTATGAGAAGAATATCTCCTGCACGGGTTCCCCCGACATTCGAGCCTCCATGGCCGATCATTGAATATGCACCGCTTGCATCGTCAGCGTTCAACTGAACTTCGCCCGTGTCGCAAAATGTGATGGTAATCGGAGCATTGTGATCATTGGCAATACTTCCGCCTCCCCCGTGCCCCACTTGTGTGAATGAATCAGCCGCATTTCCGCTGTTCATGATCAAACCATCATCCTTAACAAACAGATCGATCGCTCCGGTGGCACCTTGACCTCCTGCTGTTGGTCGGAAACCGAGCTGAGTATATGCATCAGCATTCATTTCTCCCGCCTGAAGAGTTATCCCGGCACCGGCAAACTGGCTCGATCCCCCCAAACTTCCAATCGCCAAACCGTCAGTTTGATCCACCACTCCAATAGTCAAGGTAGCTCCGCCGACACCAAATGAGTCACAATTAAAGTCAATTGCATCCAGCGTGCCGTCCGCCTGGATCACAGGAGCACAAAAATCAACAGGCATCCCATAAACCACGGATGAATTAGCATTGTAACCGGTGCCATCCCAACCGGCAACAAGCACCACGTTCCCGGTTCCTGCATTCTGGTAGCCGTTCAACACCGTCAGGCTTCCCCCGGTAAGGATCTGCAAACCTCCAGCTGTACCTGAAAAATCAGCCCCGTCGACTACGAGGTCGACATCGTTTGAGATCGCCAGTGAAACAGGTCCCCCCCCGTCGACCATCGTTTGCAGGTCCTGGACCGCATTGTCGGTCACCGATACACCCCCATTAGCGACGAGCTGAATCCCGTCGCCACCAAGGAAATCCACTGCGGCGAGACCACCATTGGTCTGATGAAACACATACGATTCACTGCCGTTGCCAGCCCCGTCGACGGCTGAGAGTTGTCCGGTCGAAAACAGATGAACTCCACCCTCGCGGTCTCCTGTCGAGCTTCCAGCACCGTCACCATGCCCGATCATAGAATATGAATTGTCCGCCGCTCCGCCAGTCAAAGTCATGTCACCGGCACCCGCAATGACATTCACATTCCCGGAGAGCGTTCCGTCGGCACCAATACCACCATGACCGATTTGAGAGTATTGACCATCCGTTCCGGCACTTCCGCCAGTCAATGATACAGCTCCATTCGAAGCAACTACAGTGACATCACCATCAAAATCCCCGTTCACTCCGTAACCACCATGTCCGATCTGAGTGTAGGCACGATCACCCATGAGAGTGGATGTCAGGCTGATACCGTCAGCACCCACGACACAAATTTCCCCTTGAAGCATGCTGGAATCATCCATTGAAAAACCTCCTGCTGCGTGCCCAATTTGTGCAAAACTGTCCGTTGCGTTGCCACCTGTCAGAGAAACAGTTCCGCCACCGGCGTGAACATCCACACTTCCGAATGCATTGAAACCTGCGTCGATTCCGTGATGCCCGATAACAGCATATCGTCGAGCTGCATCAACTGTCGCACCAGCGATAGCATTGCCATCAAGTAGAACATTTCCGCCGGTCGAAGTAACGGAGATATCAGCACCATCTGCCATAGATCCGTATTGAACATTCGCTGCAACACCGGCGAACGAAGAGCCGCCATGTCCAATTGCGGCATACGAGTTGCTTTCGGTTCCGCTGGTCAGAGAAACATTGCCGGTAACATTCACAGTGATATCTGAAGCACCGCTGATGTCGCTGCGATTCGCGAATGTTGCTCCAGGCCCAAAACCGGTAGGTGCATCGAGCGCCGATTTTTGTAAAATCCAGGCATCGACTCCAACGCCATCTTCCCTCGGGGAAACGCGCATCGTGTAAGTTGTGTTCGGAGCAAGATTGTAGAGAGCAGGAACTCTCGGAGTTGCGCCGGCATTGTTTACCTCAAACCCACCTGTCGTTGAAAAATCGGGATTCGCAAAATTCCTATCGCCTCCTTCCGAAAATTCATACCAATCCGCTTCCCCACCGGCACCATCACTAATTTCAACGATATTAAAGAATATGGAGTCACTCCCACTATCGTATCCCGTCCAACGGGGGAATAACCGGTATTCTCCGCCTGCACTGTCAGTCGTGAACGTGAATGTGATCTCATCACCACCTCCAGGCCCGCCAGTGCCTGATCCATTCGGCTGAAAAGCATAACTGCCTCCTCGTGCGTTTATGAAATATCCCTCAGGATCAAGGTCTGTGAGCGGAGTATCCGCAGTTACAACGATCCAATCCTGGTTCGATCCTGTGAAATATTCCCCTTCAGCGACAATCCGCCCACCGACTTCAGTAAACCCTCCAGTTCCTCCCACGGCTCCAGCCAGTGAGTGACCAATCATCGCAAAATTAAAGTCACCTGCTGAGGCTCCGCTGCCCCCAGTGATATCAAGGTCTCCTCCAACGGTCGCTGTAATCGAGCCGTCGATATACCCCTCTGAATTGATTCCGCCATGCCCCAACAACGCATATGCCTTTTCTGCCTCACCGGCCAGAATCGACAGATTGGAACTGCTGCTAATAGTGAGGGTTCCTGACTTGTTCCCAGCGGAGTCGATTCCTCCATGTCCTATTTGAGAAAATGATTCCACACCGGCATCATCACCACCTGCAAGAGAAAGAGTCCCACCAGCCATAAGATCGATTGTTCCATCGACAACTCCCCCTGAACCAATACCACCATGGCCGATCTGCGAGTACGCTTTGGCTGCATCGCCACCTGTAACCGATACATTTCCGTCTGTGGTTACGACCAAAGCGCCAGATTTGGTCCCAACCACGTCGATTCCCCCATGGCCGATTTGAGCAAATGATTCTTCGCCTGCGACTTGTGCCGCATTCTCACCGGCAATGACATCCACTCCCAAGTCCCCGATAACTGTAATCGTACCATCCAGATCTCCGTCGATCAATTGACCACCATGACCGATTTGGGCGAATGCGTTGATCTGACGATCTGCCCCGAGGACTCTCACCAGTCCTTCGGTCGACTCGACCCGAATTGCTCCTTCTTTATCTCCATCAGAATCAAATCCACCATTACCAATCTGAGCGTAGTTAAACTGACGCCCTCCCCCTTCCACAATAATGTCACCTTTCGCCGTTACCGTGATCGGAGCATTCATCGAACCATTGGCCTCTCTGCCACCCAATCCAATCTGAGCAAAAGCCATTTTCCCGTCGCCTGTCGTTCCGCCGTCACCGTTCTGATTTCCTCCCAACACCTGAATTGAACCTTCATTCGAAGTGACGTTAATAAAAGCAGCACTGTGATTCCCTGACGCCAGACGACCTCCATGGCCGATGCGTGCAGAGGTAAAATCATTGGTTCCGGCTCCAAGAGTAATATCATTCTCTGCAGTAACAGCGACAGACCCACTGAAGTCTCCGACAGCCTGATATCCACCATGCCCGATCTGGCGATAGTTGACGTCATTCAAGCCGCCAGACATTGAGACTTCGTCACCAACCGTCACCATAATATCACCTGTGTGATCACCATTTGCCTGCCGACCGCCATGACCAACCGACACGAAGGAATTGAATCCATTGAAATAACCCGATGTTGACGGAGTTCCGATCATTCTCAGGGATCCATTTGTCGCCTGAAGAGTGATCGCCCCGGAATGTCCAACGCCTCCTCCCAAGTCGCTTGCACCATGTCCGCCGTGCCCGATCAGCACAGCATTTGCCACATCTTTCCCAACTTGCATCGTGATATCATCTGCGGCCGTTACTGAAATACTCCCCCCGTGATCTCCTGTGGATAGATAACCGCCATTACCAATTTGCATGTAGGCGTTGTCATGACCATCCGCCACACCACTTCCCTGCATCAAAACTGATCCACTGCCGTCCGTTCCTGCTTCAACAGATATGTTTGCAATACTTCCCGCATCATCAGCGGAATCAGCATCCGCATCATAGCCGCCATTTCCTATTTGAGCATACGCATGTTGATCTCCTCCAGAGAGCAACGTCACATCATTTGCTGCACTCAAAGCAATTACCTCTCCAACAGCTCCTTTGTCCCCCTTCGAGGCATACCCACCGTGGCCGACCTGCGAAAAACTTTGTGCGCCACCACTGCTTGAATCCACCATAATCTCTCCCGCAGTGGAGGTCATATTGATATTCCCCTGCAATCTCCCATCAGAATTTCGACCTCCGTGTCCGATTTGAGCAGCCGCATCAGTTCCAGCACCGCTGACCAACCCAATGCTACCTTCGGATTCGATCGTAATCGCGGCATTGGCATCACCATCCTGGTCCTCACCACCGTGCCCGATTCGGGAATAGCCCCCCTCAAAGTTTCCCCCATTCAGTGAAACCCCACCGGCATTGGCATAAACGTTGATCACACCAGTTGAATCTGAACCACCCGAGGTCAGGAATCCAATCTGGGCGCCGGTATTGAGCGTCGTATTGCTTCCATTCAATACAATTCCATCAGCGGCAAAGTTATTTTGTCCTGCACGGGACCCAACTGCCACAGCACTCGAATCTGAACCAATGGTGATCGTTGCTGCGTTATTTCCAAAAGATCCTGCCACCCCATAAATATCTGCAGCAAAATCAACATCCGCAATAATTCCGCTTAACAGATCTGCCAGAGGCGCTGCGACTGAATCCCAACCTCCCACCACGTTGATATTTCCAGCCCCACTGTTCTGAATGCTACCTTCAATATTCACATCAAAGTCAGAGAGAAGATTAAATTCATTTCCGGAATCATAATCGATACTTCCCGTCGAGTTCATTAACAACCCACCCATACCGGTTGCATGAAGTGACACGTCGCCTCCGGCCAAATTTTCCTCCAACATATTTCCAATGACATTGCTTACTTCAAAAACAGTGCTGAAGGCATCACCCACCACTTCATCCATTGATCCCGCCTCAATGGTTACATTAGCGTTAGAGATTGTACCGGCGACGTCCACATTGTGGTGACCGATAAATGCAACGCCACTGTCAAAGTCTAGCGAGACTTCCCCCGGCGTTCCCACATAAATGTTACCCATCCGGGTTCCTGTGTTTTCTCCTGATGTCCAACCACCATGACCGATCCTTGCATAGTTAGTAGACCTCTCGCCTGCATCCACATTCACTTCGCTACCGGTTACGCTGATGTTTCCGCTGAAATCACCGTAGGCATCATGTGACCACCCATGACCAATCTGAGCATGCCTAAAAGCTTGATTTCCAATTGGCTGACCAGCTATCACGTCGACGGCTCCAGAACCACCATTCACCGTGATATTTCCAGAATAATCATTACTGCGGAATGTGGCTAGGGATGGATTAACTCCTCTTCCACCATGACCAATGTGAGTCGCCGAAAAACGCGCATCCCCATCCTGGCTCGCATTCAAAGACACACCATTGCCCGCCTCAACCATAATGTTGCCACTTTTATGCCCAGCCCTTGTGTATCCTCCATGACCGATTTGCGCATGAGCGTTATCATACCTTGCCCCACCAGCCAGACTCACTGAATTCACCGCATATGCATTGATGTCTCCATCGCCGTCCCCTGCCCCACTAAATCCCAACTGAGCGAATCCGTTAGTCGTTCCCGTCAAAGTTATATCGTATCCAGCCGCATTCGAATCTCCCAAAAGACTTCCAACTCCTGCAACTCCTGCCGGGTTGGAGACAATAACCGACCCCATATTATTCCCATATGAACCGGCAATCCCGAAAATATCTGAGGCCATATCAACATCAGTGATGATCCCTGTGATGGGATCAGCTAACTCAGCTCCAACAACCATAGAATCCCAGCCAGCCACCACGTTCACATTACCTGCACCGCTGTTTTGAACTGACCCCTGGACAATTACATCGTGTTCTGACAGCATATTGAATTCGTTGGCAGAGTCATAAGACATATCCCCTGAGGAATTCATCAAGAGCCCATTCATGCCGGTCGCATAAAGCGAGACGTCTCCCCCATCCAGGTTCGCTTGCTGCATGTTACCGAAAGCAGTGTCTACATCGAACATATCACTACTCTGGACTCCCGCGACTGCATCCAATGACTGCCCAACGATGGTTACGTTTGCGTCCGATATCCCATCTGCAGTCGTCGTTCGATGTCCGATCCAGGCTTCGAGGCTCCCATTAGAGACGAGCGAAATTTCTCCGTTTGCAACATCAACAAGGATATCGCCCTTCCGATTCCCATTGGAGTCATCGTGATCACCATGCCCGATCATCGCCACAGAGTCGGTTCCCGGACCAGCGAGCAATTCCAAATTTCCATTCAATGACCGAACGGTAATCTGCTCACCCGCAAGTCCCTGATCGCCGTCATTGTTTCTTCCCCCATGCCCAATTTGAGCCCAAGTGTAACCGGCGGTTCCAGCGTCGAGCAAAATATCGGAGTCCGCTGTAACTGAAACATTTCCAGATGTCGCCCCTGTGATTTGGCCTCCGCCAAATCCTCCGTTACCAATCATGGCATACCCTCCATAACTGTCACCACCATTGACGCTCACTCCACCACCGCCATTGGAAATTACCGTGATGTGGCCACTCACGTCTCCAACCATAGCATTTCCATAACCACCGTGCCCGATCTGAGCGTGAGTATAACGACTCCAGGGGGCTATACCTCCGGCCGTAATATCGATCCCCCCGCCAGCAGCGGTTACATTAATGTTCCCGCTCTTGTTAATAGCCACATCTGATCGCCCTCCGTGTCCAATCATGGCGTGGGCAAAATACGAATAATCAGAAGCTGTAAAGTGAATCCCGCCTGTGCCTGAATTTACATTAATCACTCCATCGAGAACTCCCGATGAATGCGCTCCTCCATGGCCAATCTGTGCGTAGTAATATTGCCCACCATATTGGGCCGTGTCACTCCCTAGCCCTGCAGTGAAACTTATCCCGTTCGTGCCGCCATTCGTGACATTGATCGTACCAGAATGAGTTCCAGCCGCACTATAACCTCCATTCCCGATCTGAGCATAGGCACCAGTTCCGGCGGTCCCGGTTCCGCCATCAAAGGTAATATCCCCCCCAGCATTTACAGTCAAAACTCCATCATTGATTCCATCGGCGTCGTAACCACCATGCCCAATTTGAACATAGGTGCTGGTCTGCGTCCCTGCATTGAAGTCAATCCCGGTATTACTCGTAACATTGATCGCATTCAAACTGTTCCCTTGCGAAGCGGCACCGCCATGCCCAATCTGGGCAAAAGAATTATTACCATTTCCTCCATCAAATTTTATCAATCCCACTGAGGAATCGACATCAATTTGTCCCGAGTTATCACTGTCGCTGTTATAACCACCGTGCCCAATTTGAGCATAGGCCTGAACAGTGGTTCCGGCAGTGAACGAGATCGAAGCCGCATCAACATCAATTGCGCCACCAAGAGTTCCAAGTGACTGGAACCCACCATGGCCGATCTGAGCCCATGTGTAACCCGCATTTCCTGTTCCATCGTACCCTCCGCCCGTAAAGTTCAAAGCTCCACCGCCCGCATCTACAGTGATTGCTCCATCGAAGTCTCCATCAGAGTTCCGACCTCCGTGACCAATTTGAGCAGACGAAAAATAGCCGTCTCCGGCATCGAAAGTAATTCCCAGGCCTTCGACATCAATGGTTCCTGTCTTTGTCCCTGCCGAGTAGTCACCGCCATGTCCGATGCGAACAAAGCTGTTATCGCCATCCCCCGCAGAAAACGAAATTAGACCTCCGACACTGGTAACATCAATCGCCGAACCATGGGTCCCATCCGAGTTGTATCCGCCATGCCCAATCTGGGCAAATGCACCTAGACCATCACCTCCGTCGAAATCGATTCCGCCGGCTCCGCCTGTTACCGAGATAATCCCGGAAAGATTGCCACTCGCCAAATATCCACCATGACCAATTTGAACATAGTTACCCTCCTGACCTCCCGCAGAGAAATCAATCCCCCCGGTAAAGCCACTGACCGTAATGCTCCCAAAATGGTTCCCATCTCCTTCGTATCCCCCATGTCCCAATTGTGCGCTTGAGCGAACATCGGCGGAATCCACCCCTGCCCCTCCAGTGAATGTCAGCATTCCACCCCCGGTTGACGAAACGTTGATATCACCGGACTGAATCCCACGAGTGGCGTATCCACCATTGCCCAACTGAGCATACGTTATTACACCTTCTCCTGCCTGAAACAGAATGTTCCCACCCGCTTCTACAGTGATAGCTCCATTGTTACCAGGATCGGTGTTTGCCTGACTTGTATTATCAGCGTCATAACCACCGTGTCCGAGTTGAGCATACCCGCGATCTGTTCTCAACAACCCATCTGTCGTACTTCCGTCACCGGCATAGAATTCAATGTTGCCTGTAGCAGTTGCCGTGATTGCTCCAGAGTGATCTCCCCGTGCCGCGTATCCTCCGTGCCCCAATTGGGTGTATGCATCAGTCTTCGAGTTCACAGTTGGCAAATCTCCACCGGAGACACCCCGTGCATCAAAAATGATGTTTCCACCGCTATTCACAGTAATCGCTCCGCTGTGATTTCCAGGACCTGTCCCATTCACCGTTCCGCTTTGAGTCGCCTCTCCTGAATCGCGCCCGCCATGGCCCAATTGGGAATACGCCTGATTCATTTCACCTGAGGTAAACAGGATACTGCCACCCGCATCCACATTGATTGTTCCGGAATGAGACCCCTTTGCATTATATCCGCCATGCCCCAGTTGTGTGAAAGCCTGTGAGGTGCCTCCAGTTCCCCAACCAGTGTTCTGTCCGCCTCCTGCTCCTGCAGTAAATTCAACATTCCCTTTTGCCTGCAAATCTATGTTGCCACTTTGATCAAAATTCCCACCCCATCCCCAACTACTATTGGAAAAGTCAGTTCCACCATGTCCGACCATCGAATAACTTCCCTGCCCTTTTCCGGAAGAAATCTCAATGTTACCGACCGTTCCCTGCTTGTTATTGATCGTGATATTACCGCTGTGTGAGCCACGGTTCGCATATCCCCCATGCCCGATTTGAATAGCTGTTCGTGAATTGTCAGAAAGCGATCCATCCATGATAACATTGCCCGTCCCCAATCCATCAACTCCGGCGGTGATTAAAATATTTCCGGATAAGTCCCCTCCACTACTTCCATTGTCTGCCTGTGCCCGGTCCCATGAATTCCGACCTCCATGTCCAATTTGAATACCTGAATAACTTCCTGTGCTATTAGAAAATCCACGAACTTCGTTATGAACTTCAATCGTGATATTTCCTGTCGTTCCGTTCCCGGCCGCATCCGTCCCGGTTCCAGTTCCGGTCGTATTTCCAGTCCACCATTGAGTTGAAGTAGCGCTGTTTGTCCAGCCATCTTCACGAAACCCAATCTGCGCCCAGTCACTTCCACCGGTCCCCGCAGTCAACTCCACGTCATACCCTACGATATTGGTCGCTCCGAATCGGCTTCCCACCGAGACTTCGGTGTTGGCACCGATGATCACGCTTCCTCCACCATTCTGGCCATATGTTCCTGAATTGCCGAAAAACAGGGACATATCTACCGGCCCGGCGACTCCAGAAGTCACCCCACTTCCAACTGCGGCCGGCGCCACCAGGCCAGTGGAACCATCCCAACCGGCAATGATATTGATCGAACCCTCACCGGCATTTTGAATGTAGTTATTGATGTCAACATCTCCCCAAGCCAGCAAACTAAGGGAATTCGCATTGTTCCATCGAATATTTCCATTGGTGATAATGTTTCCGTCACCAGCACCTGAGTTCCCCGTAACTACCCAGACATTTGATGTACCCAAAGCTGTCTGAACAGCCCCTCCAATTGTGATATCAGCGGGATCCAGCAGCAAATGCCCCGTTGATCCACCGAAGGAAGAAGTATCTACCGCACCATCAAAAACTAAAGACTGCGCTCCTGATATTTCGATTAACCCACCATTTCCTGTTGCCCCCAAAGCACTCGCCCGGACATCACCAACGAAAAGCGTGTCGTGATCTGCCCATACGACGATCTGACCAGCATCGCCAGATCCAATTGAATCCGCAACAATCTCACCGGCAACAGTAGTTGACTGTGCATTCATGATTGAATCAACTTTCCCCTGGAATCCACCGCCCACATTTACATTCCCGCCGCCTGTCAATCCGCTCACATCAATTTTAGCAGTCGACTCCAAATTAATAATTTCGCCCTGAACCGTAACCAGACCACCCGTTTCAGTTGCACCGGTTCCAAGGATGTCCCCTGAAATTGTGGTGCTTCCACCGATCACATCGACCACGCCACCACTGGTTCCCCCGGTCACATCTACCAGCGAACCAGACTCCAAATTCACAGTATTTCCTGTGATCGAAACCGTTCCACCTGCGCCGGTTGATCCCGTTGCCGAAATCACCGCTCCGCCTTTTACGTTTATCGCATCGGCCGGTCCGCCATTCGGTCCCAGCATCGCAATCGTCCCTCCGTTCTTTCCATTGGCCAACACACTACCGGTCACTTCTATATCTTCACTGATCACTTCGACCGTGCCTCCGTCCCCGTTGCCTTCACCGCTCGCATCAATCATTCCTCCAAGGCGCGCTTTGGCTGCCTCGATCAAAATCCGACCACCATCTCCATTCGGCATCGTTGCCCGAATCGTGCCTGAGTTTTCAATCATTCCCGCACCTGCATTCAAAAACACACGACCACCGCTGCGATCCACTCCCGTCGCCCGAATCGAGCCACTGTTGTTAATCGCCAACGCATAGGCATTCCCGTGCGCTTTCAATTCAACCGCTGCCGCAGAGATCGATCCACTGTTATCAACCAGATTGCCGCTCGTGCCCGCCTTCACAAAGACCCGCTGACCCGTCGCATCCGGATTTGCAGCGATCAGAACCTCACTGCCTGCTGCCAAACCTACAGTCCCCTGGGGTGCCTTGATTGTTCCCGTATTTTCCACCGTCTTACCTATCAGAAACACATCACCACCGATTGCGTTGATCCGACCCATGTTCTTTACCCCCGCATCGCTGTTCCCCTTAAACAGCATGTCACGTCCGCCAAGAAAATCCGCATCACTCACATCCAACGTCGAGAGCACCAGGCCACCAACATCAATCCGCCCACTTGGTCCGACAAGAATCCCGTTCGGGTTGATCACAAAGACGTTCCCATTGGCCTTCAGTGCACCGTGGATCGCCGAAGGATTACCACTGACCACCCGGTTGAGCACTGCACTGCCTGTTCCCGGTTGCGAAAACTGCGTCGTTTCACCCGCCTGGATTGAGAAATCAGCCCAGTTAATGATCGCTTTATCCGTGCTCTGATTGATCTGCAGAAATCCATTGAGACCGTCACCAATTTCAATCCCGCCATGAACCACGACACCCCCGGAAGGGTTGCCGTAACTTAGCGATGGGAACAGTGCTAGAGCCGGTAACAACAGGCCTAGCACCAACCTTTGGAAGCTGACAGACAATAGAAGAGCGTTCGCACGTGATTTCGTGGACATAGAATAAGGAGGTAGGAATAGTGCCAATTCGAATGGTTGCCCGAAAATGGCGGTGGGATCCACGCTTTCTGTAGCGAATCGACGCACAGAATCAAGCCCTGTTATGCGCCTGTTAGGCTCTTAATTTCAGGTCGGTTGTCACACTTTCGCAAATAACGCCAACTCTCCAACAGCCTGCGACATTAACGTATTGAATATCAAGGATTTGATGCGCCCCCCAACACCGAAAAACAGAGCAGGAGCCCTCCCTGTTTCGTTAATTTTTCAATATTAGCGTGATTACGCTAGCCACCGGCATTAAATTACCATATCAATTCACAATTATTCTATTTTCAGGGATAATAGGAGAAACCAAACTTTACAATAGCGATCTTCGAACCAGACATTGCCCTCGTAACGTTACAGAAGCGATCTTCGAACCAAACATTGCCTTCGTAACGTTACAGAAGCGATCTTCGAACCAAACATTGCCCTCGTAATGTTACAGAAGCGATCTTCGAACCGGACATTGCCCTTGTAACGTTACAGAGGCGATCTTCGAACCGGACATTGCCATTGTAACGTTACAGAACTCAGCTCTGAGCCCGAAGTATACCTCGTCCGTGTTTGAGCCCCCAAGTCAATCCAGCGGTTCCCCGGGGTCAAACGATCGAACAGGGTTGAATTGGCGATTAAACCCTATTGACTCGTAATGATCAATCACTGCGCTCCAAAAGGATCAACATCTCCACCCGACGGATCCGCTGGTGCCCCTGCTGATCCGCCTTCCTCGCCTTCATCATTGTTTTCTTCCTGATCGGCTTCCTCAGTTCCACTAATCCCGTTTCCGATGATACCGAGGGCTTTCAAGTTCTCTTCAAGAGACGCCACTTGACGACGCAACTCATCATTCTCATCCAACCCTCCGGGAATAAAGAATCCTGTAAAAATCGGATTCCCATTGATATCCAACACGTAATTCCGCGTATCACCATATCCATCACCAGGTTCATAAGTGATGGTACTTCCGTTTGCGGTGAGATTCTGGGGATAGAAGTATTCTTCTTCCTGTTCATTCGCGTCGGCCGCTACCGGTCCAAGATTTACAAACTGACCGTTGAGGATAAACCCAATGTTGCCATCAATTACAATCAAGTCCGCCCCACCGAAACTTCCAAAGAGGGTCGCGTTCGGAAATCCTGGAATTCCGGGGTCAACTGGATCAGGATCTACTGGATCGACAGGATCTACCGGGTCAACGGGATCCACTGGAGGTTGAACCACAATCGGTCCGGGAGAGGTGATTGTATCGTAGTAGAAGCTTGCACTCGCCGTGTAATTCGTCGTATCGGCTGTCACAGGACCTCCACTGTTGATGTTGTCCGCCCACTGAGGAACCAGATTCGAATGCTCATTGGCCATCGTAATCGCCCCTGTGGTTGGGTGGATGATGTTCACTGCAAATTCTGTTGGTAACTGACCGTTTGGATCAGGATTCACACCCAGATACGGCGTGCCATTCAAGTTAGCACCCATCGCTATCTGATTGGATGAACGGTTCGGCATATAGAAGCGCAGCTCGCCAGTGCCAGATGATGTCAACACACTGTCCGCATCCACGATCAAACTACCGGGACCGCCATCAGCTCCATCATTGACGCGGCTCACAGCGAGGAAGGTATCTCCCACGAGCTGCAAATCTGGTGCCAACGTCCGGTCTACATGACCTACGATGGCGTCAGTCACGTTGATATCAAAGCCGGAGCTCACCTGGATATCTCCTATACGACCACCGGTTCCCGTGCCGTCACGATCCCCGTGTCCAATCTGAGCGTCTGACATCGCTCCCGCGCTGCCATCGACATTCACATCATTGGTCGCATTGACATAAATGTTGCCCTGTTTCACGCCGTCAGATTCAATGCCGCCGTGACCAACTTGCGCTACAGAGTTTGATGCCATACCTCCAACGATGTTCACATCGTTGGCGGAACTGACGATCACATCTCCATTGTAGCCCGCCGCAAACGCTTCGTATCCACCATTTCCAATCTGGGCACCGGTGGTAATGGCTGTATCAGAGCCCATCAGGGAGATGTCGCCATTTCGTGCGGTCACCATAATGGTTTCCGTCGTCAATCCAAGATTACCAGCTTCGGCAAACCAACCACCATGTCCAATCTGAGCAACACTGCCAAGACCGGTGCCGGCATTGAGATCGACACCCACCATGGAATCGACCGTGACATTTCCTGTCTGGGAGCCACCATCGAGTTCCGTTCCACCATGACCGATCTGGGAGTATGCCCCCTCAGCTCCGCCGTTCAGCTCTATTCCGCCGACCGTGGTCGTCACTTGAATGTCTCCGGATGCGGCACCGCCACTTCCAAGTCCTCCACTACCAATCTGAATGTAGCTGTCTTCCCCGCCTCCGTTTAGCAACAGTTCGATTGCGGACACGGTGACCGACCCGTTCTTTGTCCCCATCGTGCCATTGCCTCCGTGACCGATCTGCGCCTGACCTGATTCCAAAGCAGAAGCGTTAATGTCCAACATCAAGCCGGCGATGGCTTCAATGTTGCCACTGGTATTGACAGTCTTACCGTCTCCGCCATGACCGATCTGAACCCGACTCGAGTTCGCGGTCGTCAGACTGATGTTGTTGTCAGTTGCTACAGTTACGTTTCCGCTCAGGTTGCGTGCTCCAATCCCGTTAAAGGCACTGCCTTCACCTTCACTGGCGTGTCCGATCTGCGCAAAGTCCTGATCTTCAATCCCGGCTAGAAGAGTGACATCTCCATTCACGGCGGACACATCCACATTGCCTGTCGCGCTGAACGAACCATCCAACCCATGATGTCCAATCACCGCATAGCGGCCTGATGGATCCGCTGCATCTCCAGCAACCTGGCTGCCAGTGAGAAGAACGCTGCCTGTGTTACTTGTCACATTGATGTTCGCACCGGTAACGTTAACCACTCCAGTCTGATTCTCCAAACGCGATGCATTGTGGCCGATTCCGCCAAACGAATCGCTGTTCACACCGGCATCAATGGTGATGTCGGTCTCCGCCGTCACATTCACGTTCCCGCTGATCCCGCTAGTCAGTCCCTGAAGTCGGGTTGGCTCAAGCCCGCTACCGGATGGAGCGCCGAAGGTTGGCAATTGAATGACAATCGCATCAATCGCAGCCCCGTCTTCACGTGGAGTCGCCTGAAGGTTGTAGGTCTGACCGGCAACCAGATCAAAGGTTGCAACACCGCCCGTCACTCCTCCAGCATTCTGCTCGAAACCAGCGGTCACTCCCCATGCGAAATTGCTGTTGCCACCTCCTGCATACTCATACCAGTCGGGGGCTCCCCCGCCGCCATCATTAATCTCCTGAATGTTGAAAAACACCGAATCACTGGTCCCACTGAACCCGGTCCAGCGTGGGTAGAAGTTATAAGTACCGGTGTCTGTCGCCGTAAAGGTCCAGCCAATCGCCGTGCCTGTCACAGGCCCTGTTGCGACCCCACTGCCATCCACAGTCTGCACATAGAACCCGTTCGAACCATTCATCGTGCCGCCCGATCCCGCGCTCTCTGTAGGAACGATCACCCACAGTGGATTGCGGAAGCTGAAAAACTCCGCCTCTGTGATGAACTGACCGTTCACCATGTCAATCGCTCCGAGTCGTGTCACAGCTCCATAAATCGAATGACCAACGTTGGCAAAGTTGGTTCCTCCGTTGAACATGTCTCCGGCCATTCCACCTCCATTGACATCCAGTCCTCCTGCTGAGTTGATCGTGATATTTCCATCCATCTGGCCGGACTCAATCACGCCGCCATGCCCGATGATCGAGTAACCGTTTTCAGCGCCGCTGGCATTGAGTTCAATCCCTCCAACTGTCGTGGTGATATCTATCGCACCATCAGCATCTCCGTAACTGTTCAGTCCGCCACTTCCGACCTGAGAGTAGCTTCCTTCGCCGTCTCCTGAATTCAAAGTCAAGTCTGCTCCGGTAACCATGATGGCTCCATCTTTGGTTCCCTCAGCATCAAGACCGCCATTACCAAGCTGGGCGTATGATCCGTCTCCATTTCCACCGTCGAGCAACACAGACCCATCCGCCATTCCATTGGTCGCATCGATCATGATGGCACCGCTTTGAGTCGCGGCGAGGGTTCCTGCGCCGCCATTTCCGACCTGAGCATAAGAACCGCTCATCCCGCCTCCTGTCAGCGTAAGGCCATCCTCTTTGGTAAGAACCATGATCGGTCCGTCCGCTGAAACCCTGTTGACTCCTGACGTCTGATTATAGATTTCCTCGTTGAAACCGATCTGCGCGAAGGTGTCAGCCGCTGTGCCTGCGGTTACACTTACACCATATCCAAGGACGTTAGTTCCGCCCGCACCACCTACAGCTATGCCGCCACCGGTTTGCATACCATCCCCGATGAAGACTGACGCCATTCCCTGTCCCCAGATTGAGCTGTCGTTTTTGATGAAATCAAAGTCGAAATCGAAGGTTTCCACCACAGGGCAAAGATTGAAGTCAAGATCGAGGGTCAGCCCGTTGCTTCCATCAAATTCTCCGGTCCCCGGCGAGAATCCAGCTCCGACATCCCAGCCGGCTGCAAGGTTTACCTGCCCGCTACCGCCGTTCTGAACGTTTGATAACATTGTAACGTTTCCAGGCGCCAGGAACGTCAGATCGAATGGACCATTAACCGCGATGTCAGGGCCATCGTAAACAAGATCGCCCGCTGCCAAGGCAAAAGTAACATCTCCGCCTTCGATCATACTTCCAGCGACACCTCCAAAACCTAGAGAACTGCTCGAGAAGTCAAAGGCCGAACTGATTGCGAACAACTCAGAATTTGTGGTTACACCTGTATCCACCGTTCCATGACCGATACGGGCGATACTGGAACCATCATCAAGGGTCGTAGCCCCCAGAGCTGCCATCACAATGTCCCCTTCCCGCGCACCTCCGGTTGTGGGGATTGCGTCCCCATGACCAATCATTGCATACCCCTCTGTGGAAGCGCCACCAAGGAGGTCGAGGTTTCCGTTCGCCAGGACAAAGATATCTCCTGTCATCGCCGGGCTACCGGCCCCGGTTCCACCGTGGCCAATCTGAGCGTGACGTCCGTTGCCAGAGCCACCGGTCAGTGAAACACTTCCTGCCCCGGTCAACCCTGCAGCCACTGAGACAAATCCTGATTTATCTCCAGTGGAATCTATTCCCCCGTGACCAATCTGGGTATATCCATCAGCACCGCTACCAACGCTGGAATCAAACAGGACATTTGATCCAGCATGCACGCAGATATCTCCGGTCTGACCTCCAGTTGAGCCCAACCCGCCGTGCCCGATCTGAGCATAAGACTTATCATTGGCCGCTGTTCCCGATGCCAAATTAATGGCTCCTGTCGTTGCCACCACCCGGATCTCTCCTGTGACAGCTCCGACAGCCGTGTTATTGCCATTGGAAATACCGCCTCCGGAACCTATCTGAACTCCTGATGCATTGCCGGTTCCGGCAGCCAGACCAATTGAAGTTCCAATCACGGACACGCCTGAATCTGTTTTGAGGCCGTCGAATCCAACTCCACCATTTCCGATTTGGGCGTAAGAATTTATGTTCGCACCTCCAACTACGCTAACCGCGCCACCCGCATTCACCTGAACCGAAATTCCGTCTGTGCCAGCGAACGGTTGCCCGGTAACGCCACCAGTTCCCACCAGTCCACCTGAGCCAATTTGAGCATAAGAATTTTGTCCGCCCGCTTGAACTGTCACATCGCCAGTTGCTGTCACCGAAGTGAATGAGGTAATCGCACCGTCTGAAGAACCTCCATTGATTGCGCCGGCCGTCACACCAATTTGAGCGAATGACTCTGCCCCTCCTCCAGCTTGAACCATGAAAGTTCCTCCACTCACTGTTGTCGTCCCTGTCTTGGCGCCGTCTGCATTGGTTCCTCCGATCCCGATCGCAGCGTAGGAATTAGTCTGGCTACCTCCAAGAACATTCACGTTTCCGGTTCCAGCATTCACAATCACGTCACCGATCAATGCACCTGCAACTCCAAATCCTCCATTTCCGATTTGAGTGTAGGATTGGGCCCCGCCGCCACTATTCAAACTCACACCGTCTCCGGTAACCGAAATCGTATTGCCGGCGAGTCCGTGAGCGTGATCGTTGTTACCACCTCCATGACCAATCTGGGCAAACGCATCTGATCCCCCGCCACCATTTAGACTGACCAGCCCGCCGGACAGCAGGGTGATATTGCCATTGGTTGTTGCCTGGCTGTTGTCGCCACCGTGACCGATTTGAGAATACTGGTCACCGTTTCCGCCCGCGCCGCCCATTAGGGAGGTGGCTCCGGCTACAGTGACATTGATATCACCCGAATAATCGCCAACGGTTCCAACTCCATTACCGCCCTCTCCACCGTGACCGATTTGAGTGTAAGCATCAGTGTTTGTTCCACCGGTCATCATCAAACTCGCGGCCTGCCCGATGGTAATAGCACCCGAAAGGGTTCCGAAATTACCGTTTCCGTCTGTGCGGGATCCACCATGACCGATTTGAGCATAAGAGTTCACCACGGTCCCGGTGAGACTCAATGCTCCGGTGCCGCTTCCCGCCATCGTATTCACAAAAATACCGGAATCGATCACATTGTTGCCGAGGGTGTTATACCCTCCGTTTCCAATCTGGGCGTATGCCTGAGCTCCACCTGCATCCATTGTGATTGCTCCCACCGCATCTACGGTGATGGTCGCACTGGTAATTTCTCCAGCGTAATCTCCGCCGCCATGACCAATCTGAACGGACCCGTCACTGCCCCCACCGTTCATATCAATATTTCCTCCAGCGAACACATCAACGCTACCGCTGATAGCGGCCCTGTTGAATTCGCCCCCATGACCAATCATCGCCAAGCTGTCAGCTCCAGCGCCACCGTTCATTGTCAGATTTCCGGCAGTGGTCACATCAATGATACCTCCAAATACTCCAGCAGTTCCTGTCCCCGTTCCGCCTTCTCCGCCATGACCAATAATGGTATAAGCGTCAGTTGTGCCTCCAGTCATCGTGATGTTGGCCGACTTGAAGATCGTTATATCACCCGACTTGTTGCCGAAATTCGGCGTTGAATCTGACCGGGAACCTCCATGGCCAATTTGAGAATAGGCATTACTTCCAACGGCATCGAGAGTAATATCTCCCAGTCCTGTTCCCATCGCTTCATTGATCCTGACTGACGCGTTATCAACAATCTTGCCATTGGTGTTAGCACCGCCATGACCGATCTGAGTGAAGGCCCAGGTTCCCGCACCTGAGTTGAGATCAATCGCATTCGTCACATCGATGGCGATATCGGCGTTGCTGATCGTTCCTCCACCTGTCCCGGATGCAGTTGTGTTTCCTCCCCCGTGCCCAACCTGAGCATATGCATCGGTTCCATTTCCTGCGGTGAGGATTAAGTTGCTGGCTGCACCAATTGTGATACCGCCCATGATATTGGCAGAATTACGTCCGAAACCACCATGACCGATTTGTGCATATCGAGAAGTTCCATTGCCTGCATCGAGGGTAATATTACCTCCGCCACCTATTACGGCTCCCATCCCCATATTTGCATCGGGATCATAGTTAATGAAGATATTGCCGGTAATATCTCCGGCTGAGGCCAACTCTCCAAATCCACCGTGTCCAATCTGAGCATAAGACTCAGTCGCCACACCACCATTGAGATCAAAGGCGTTGGCAAGAGCCACGATTTCACCGCTGGCAGTGCCTTCTGTTTCATGGCCAAGGTGACCAATTTGCGCGTAGTTGGGAGTGTCACTACCACTATCATCAAGCCGTCCACGGCCGGCATTTAACTGAATGGTGCCATTAATCGCTTCCACGCGGATGTCGCCTGCAGCCGAAGCTCCTGTTGATTGATTGCCATTGTTTCCAATCACCGCGTAGGCGTCATCCTGTGAAGTATCTCCACCCGTCAGAACAATGTCGCCATTAGCTGTTGTGACGGTGATGTCTGCCGTATGGGTTCCGGCTTTGTTCAAACCACCGTTTCCGATCATCGCATAAGCATTGCCGTTTGAACCACCCAACACATTCACCCCGCTTTGTGCCGCTACCATTATTTCATCGCCAACCACACCCACACTACCCGCAGCAGTGATGGCGCCGTGTCCAATTTGAGCAAACGCCGCACTTTGAGTGCCGCCCTGAAGTGTGATTGTATCGCCAATCACAGTGATATCCCCATTGTGGTTACCTTGCTCATCTCTACCGCCATGCCCGATCTGAACGACCGCATTAGCTGCGCTGGCACCTTGCAGTAAAATGTCCCCCTGCCCCGTGCTGCCCCGGTCCGCACGAACTACGATCATGCCGGTATGCGTTGCATCGGTGTCCCCTTCGTTTCCATCACCTCCACCATGACCGATTTTTGCGTGAGTCCTGTTTCCACCAGTTCCACCATTGAGCGTTACGCCCCCCTCTTTGGCATCCACCATGATCGCTCCGGTTGCCGCCTGGGTTCCTGAGTTATCAAATCCAATCTGGGCGACTTCATCATCTGAATCACCTCCGTTCAAAGTGACTCCATAAGCAGCCACGTTGGTCTGCCCTGACCTCGTTCCCACTGGAACTCCGTTGGTACCCGCCCCTGTATCACCGATGAAAACAGACCCTTCGTTTCCAGCTCCACCGGAACCAAATACAGTGCTGTCTGCATCGAAATTGGCTTTCAACAACTGGTAATCGAACATTCTCACCGGAGGACAATCATTGAATGATAAAGCTCCCATGAACCCGGCATCACCACCGTCCCAACCTGCGAGCAAGTTGATGTCGCCTCCATTGTTCGCCTGGAAGTTTCTGACCCTCCTGTTGATATCAATGTCACGCTGAGCCATCAGCGTTAGATTGCCGTCTGCCCCATAATTGATATCGGAATTGTTAATCAAATCCCGACCAGCAGCGATCGTCACATCTCCCCCGGAAACCAGAGCAGCCTCAATCGCATCACGAAGGTCGTCATCAATTTCGAGATCCGTACCAGCACCGTCCGCAAGCCCCCTTCCGGTTGCAATAATCTGAAGCTTCGTAGGATCTGCCCCGGTGTCGTCAATCCCTTCATTGGCAGCCGTGCTCTGGTGTCCAATATTGGCGGTTCTGTTGTTCACATTTGAACGGTTGAGAATGATATCCACCCCCTGGACATAGATGTCCCCTGCTCGGCTTCCTCCTTCACTGTTAGGGCGGCCGCTGTGTCCGATGAGAGAATAAGCATCCCTTCCCGTAGTCGAAGTCAAGGACACCGTTCCTGAACCATTGTCGTCGCCGTCAGCGATCACCCCTATATCTCCACTGAAGTTGCCGGCTGCTACCGCACCGCCGTGGCCAATTTGGGTGTAAGCCCTGTCGGTAAGTCCGGAAACGAGCTGTATCCCTCTGCTTGCGACCACTGCAATTTCGCCGTCGTGATTGCCACCAGCCGACCTTCCCCCATGTCCAATTTGGGCAGAAGCATTGTCATCGTTGTGACCAGTCGCCACTGCATCATCAGCATAGTCACCACCCTTTAGATTGATGCCCACATCAACCACACCACCGATGCTCGTTCCGAGACCGCTGACGTCCGCTCCAAAATTGATGATATCGGCAGTCCCGTTATTATCAAAATCTCCGAGATCGTCAAAGTCTCCGAGAAGGTCCCCAATGGAGGTGACCAGTACCCCCGAACCTGAACTGACCTTTATAGCGCCCGAATGACCTAAGGTGCCGCTAGTTTCAGATCCCCATCCGCCATTTCCGATCTGGGCAAAAATACGCTTATCATCATCACGGTAGCCACCGGTTCCAGCGATCACATTTACGTCTCCGGCTGCCCGAACCACAATGTCGCCACTACTTAAACCTTCGGTTTCATATCCGCCGTTTCCGATCATGGCGAAGCTTTGATTATCGTTACCGGCCAGAATCGCAATATTACCGGTTCTTGCTGCTACACTGATATTTCCGACATGTCCCGCCGTTGAGCTTCCTCCCGTGTTCGTGTCGTGCCCCCCGTTTCCGAGCATCGCATAGGCATTGTCTGTGTCTGCGTGGTCATAGGAAACCCGTGTATCAGTGCCGCTTCCTGTTCCAGCTGTCTGGATGATAATCTGTTCTGTGAAATCGATTCTACCACTTCGGTAGTCAATCGTTCCCACTACGTTGCCACCTGAGTCCTGGATCGTGCCATCAACCGAATCCGGGCCATTACGAACATCCGTGAACACGCTGCCAAAACCATTCTCGACACCTGAATCAATGATTGAGAAGGTTATCGAACCGGGAACGATTCTCTGGTTTCTCAGATCGACCCGCCCGTTTCCATTTGCACCCGTTCCTCCATTTGCGGCCCCCCGGTCAAGACCTGAGTTGTCATTGTTGGTCCGGGTATAACTGTTGACTCCGAAAACGCCCGTTCCGGCAAGGTTGTCAGAATTCGCAGCTTGAAATGTGATGTCACGCTCGGCAAACACTTCGATGTTCATAGCATGATCACCATGCGCATCATCACCTCCGACACCCAATTGAGCATAACTGTCTTGACCGGCACCTGCAGAAAACCGGATATCTCGACCGGACATAACTGAAATGGTATCGGTAGCGCCGTTCGCATCACGACTCCCCAGGTCCCCATGAGCTGAACTGCGTCCACCATGTCCAAGTTGGGCATAGCTGATATTGTCCGGCTCACGACGGTTTCCAGCTCTGCCACCGAGGAACACAATATCACTACTCGTCGCACCGGTGTTACCAACATTCACAGCAGTTCCATCTTCCTGAAATCCCGCTCTTACTGTGATGTTGCCATAGTGCGAACCGCGGGCGGCATATCCCCCATGCCCCAGTTGCGCATACTGAAAGCGTCCAGTTTGTTCTCCGCCACTCGCTATACCATTGGTGAGTGTTTCCTCGTCAGGACGAGTGGTGTCTCCGCCCGCAAAAACAATCGATCCATTGGTCGAAACCACCGTAATATCCCCGTTATGACCGATTTCAGTGCCGTAAAATAGAATTTCCGGAGAATTGTCATCAATTCGGTTCGGATTTCCACGCGTGCTACTGTTGCTGATTTCTGAGTGAACATCAGCATCATAACCACCATGGCCCAGCTGGGCATAACTGATTCCGTCAGTTCCCCCATTCACATCGCTGACCCGGGTTCCAGCCGTAAATATGATATCACCTCTTGTCAGGACTGAAATGTTACCGCTGTTCCCGGCAGAATCAGCCAGACCATCAGGTCCTCCGTCCCCGTTTGGATCAACCAAGTCAACTCCAATGGCTGAGCGGGATGCCAAACCACCGTGACCCAATTGGGCAAATGTGTTGTCTCGCGTTCCTCCACGAAAAACGATCCCTTCGCCATCAGCGTTCTGACCTGACCTGACCGTGATCGAACCTGTTTTGTTACCATCCGAATCATATCCACCGTGGCCGACCATGGCGTAAGTCTCATTGGAATTACCAGCTGTAAATGTCAGAGCCCCACCTGTCGCCCCTGCTATCGTCGATCCGTCAACATCGGTGCCATCTGCCAATACGGTGACCTCCCCTTCGGCATGGCTTTGCGTCGAGCGGCCGCCATGCCCAATCTGGGCATAGGCGCTTCCTGCCGCGTTGCTACCGGCTCTGCCTTGTTCGGAAGCCGTAAAAGTAACGCCATTTCCACCAACCACAGTAACATCACCAGTAAACTTCCTGAAAACCAGTGGGTCCACCACCCCACTGCCGTTTCCGCCGTCCAATCCATCTGCAGCATCGGTTCCACCAGTAACACTGTTACGAAGATCAGTGCGCACCCACCAGAGTGACAGAGGGTCGTTCGGATCATACCCAGGCTGATACCAGCGGGGCAGATTCTCTCCCCGGCGATCCGAATTGCTGGCAGCTTGTCTAATGTCCGGACTTTGAACGGTACCCTGACCTGAAAAGTAATTCGCGTCGTAACCGCCATGGCCGATCTGGACATAGCCACGATCATCGGATCCTGCGAGTGCTTCCACCGTGCCTGCGGCCCACACGGTGATATCACCGGTCATCGTCCCACCCGTTTCATATCCACCATGTCCAATTTGAGCATACTGCTCGATTCCCTCGCTTCCTTCGCCGGATGTGGGGTCATCATTCTCCCAGTTCCGGCCAGCCTGAAGATAAAAATTTCCGCTTTGCGCACGGATCGAAATATCACCGCTATGATCTCCGCCAGCCTCGACTCCTCCGTGCCCGACCTGAACATAACTGTATTTGCCTTCCCTTGGGCCCAGATTGTTTGGACCGCCCGCTACTCCCGGGGTATTGGCTTCACCTGCGCCTTTGAAAATCGTGTCCCCGTTGGCTGAAGCAATCGTGATGTCTCCTGAGAATCCAATAATTGCATCTCCGCTGGCATCTTTTGGCGCAGACGGAGCTGCGATATGATACCAGGATCCGCGGGACTCCGGCGGCACAATTGGAATAGGAGCCGTCAAAGGATCATTGTCATGATCAACAAAACGAATCGTCGAAGGATCAACTAGAGTTTGAGTGAATGAGGTTAGCGGCATCAGCGATCCCTGGCCCTGACTGGGAAGTCCTGCGACAATCGCACCGTGTGGAGTGAGGTCCGTATTACTGTCAGCCACTGCATTCAAATAATAGGCGCTCGTCTCGCCAAACACAGCACCATTCCCGGGACCGGAGCCCGTAGACTCGAGAGTCCTCGGGAGCGCAATTTCATAACTGCCGTTACGACCTCCATGGCCGAGTTGAACCCAGCTGTTCTCTCCCCGACGGTTGTCAGTACCATTCGGAGCGCCACCCAAAGCATGAAAATCGATAGTCCCGGTGGCTCCAACCTCAATGTCACCAAAGTGGTTTCCGAATGCTTCGTGCCCGCCATGTCCCAGCTGGGCCATGCTGTTCACTTGTTGCCCGGCTTCAAATGTGATTGTCGCGTTGGCGTTTGAGATCCCACCTGTAATCTCACCATCGGTCAATGTCAGCAAACCTCCGGCATGGACCGTGATATCTCCGTTGTGCCCTGTTCCATTTCCTGAAATCGGATCAGCTGCGTTTCGAAAGCCACCGTGTCCCAGTTGCACGTATCCAAGGCCACCATCATTGGCGTTGGAGTTCGAATACGCGGTAAATGCAATGCTTCCACGAGTCTGAACTGTGATGTCGCCCTTATGAGTGCCCGGATAGTATCGATCGTTCCCGTTATCTCTCCGGTTGTCTGGTGGATCTTCAGATCCACCTGCAAGCCCAATCGTATCGGACCGATCATCGGCATCATTGTCGTCATCAGTGCCATTCACATCAGCCTGATTCACTCGATGATCGTTTCTTCCACCATGACCAAGCTGTGCGTATGAGTCGCCACCTCCAGCTGCAAAATTCAGCGCTCCGCCCGCCAATAAGATGATATTTCCTGTGTGGCCTCCTGAACCGTAATGGCCGCCATGCCCCAGCTGAACATAACGACGATCCGTCGTGATGGTGTCATCAACCATGAAACTGATATTGCCGCCCACTCCCGCAGTTGAGAAATCCGCATCTGCTCTAACCGTGATGCTGCCTACATGATCCCCGTCAGTGCTCCCCTGGCTGGTTCCTCCTCCGTGACCAAGTATCGCAAAGGTGTCATGAGCTTCGCCGCTTGAGAAACTGATATTACCATCAATCGTCTCCACAAATATATCACCTGCATTTCCGATTCGCTCAAAATCGGCTGGACCAAAACGAGCCTGACCGTAGCTGTCAGCCGCGACAGGGCCGTAGCCATCAAAAGCGTAAGTATTCCCGACACCAACGAAAGGATTATTATTTTCATCGATGATTCCCGCATTCCCCCCCGGGTTGGAATTATCAGCGTCGAAACCGCCATTGCCCAACTGGGCATAGCTTCGGCGATTGTCATTGTTACTTGCTGGATGAAATTCTCCGCCTGAAAAGGAAATATCGCCAGCAGCAACTACGGAAATGGTATCCGTCGCCAAACCAAGATCACCGCGACTAAACGCCCCCCCATGCCCCACCTGGGCAAAATTGTAGGTCTCGTTGGAATTGTCGTTTGTTGAGCCTGCTTCAGCTGTAATTAAACTTCCCGCACCACTTGCAGTCACCGTGTATGATCCATTACCGAGCAGATCTTCCGCCCCCGCCAGCATCGTGATGCTTCCGTGGTGATCTCCATTGGTAGCATATCCACCGTGCCCGACTTGCGCGTAGTGAATTCGTCCCAAGCCGTCGCCTTCACTTCCGTTCGCTGTATTCCCACCAAAAATATTGATGTTTCCACCCGTCGAAACCACACTGATATCACCGTGGTGTCCCATTCCTGTGCCGAAGGCTATTGTATTGCCCTGGTTAAAATCCGCATCATAGCCGCCATGGCCAATTTGGGCATAAAGATGACCGTCAGCATTTCCCCGAAACGTTTGTCCGGTTCCTGCAATCAAAGAAACATCACCAAGAGCTTCGATGTTAATTTCGCCATTGTGTCCGTCCAGGGGATTACCTGCCGTGTCATTACCTGAGCGGGACGAAGTTCCACCGTGACCTACCTGGGCAAAGTTTTGATCCAGATTTCCTGCTTGAACCAGCAAGTCCCCGCTCACACCTCCCGTGCCGGCATTGATCGAAATCATTCCTGTATGCCCCTGAGTTCCGTCCAGCTTGTTCTCCGCTTCCGAAGAATACCCACCATGACCGATCAGGCCAAAAGCGCGACTATCACTAACAATCGTATCCGCCCCACGCCCACCACGAATGGTGACATTTGTCCCTGCATTGATAGTGATATTACCTTCATGATATCCCTGCCGGGTGCCGGCTGCCCCGGCACGCACGTCATATCCACCGTGCCCAATTTGGGCAAATGCCTGCCGCCCCGTGCCGGCTTCGAAATCAACGACACCTCCAGCAGTGACGTTAATGTTACCTTTTATCTCAGTGTTTGAATTTCCGCCATACCCTCCGTGCCCGATCTGGACAAAATTCGCAAAGTCATTCCCCCCCCGACCAATCACATCCCGCCCTGCATCAACAATGATTTCTGCATTCATCAATTGTCTGGCTGAAGTGAAGTTTCCTCCATGCCCAATTCTTGCATAGGCATATCGAAGGTTACCGGCACCACTGCCGCTGTCTCCCCCGGTCGTCCCGTTTAAATTGTCCGCGCCCCCAGTCAACTTGATGTCATTCTGCGCGACTACTTTGATCCGGCCGCCGTAGTTTCCACCGCCATCGTCACTGTCGTATCCTACTTGGGCGACCCGTTGATCTCCAGTCGGATCCAATCCTGCGATCAACTCAATATCAAAGCCCGCCAAATTGGTCTGCCCCCGGCGGCTGGCAACCACCGCTTTGGCATCAGAACCCGTTACTCGATCCCCTTCCACGCCAATGTAGATTCCGCCTCCATTGTTTCCGAAAGAGTTGGCAACTCCGAAGATATTCGTATCCATATTGACAGCTCCAGTTGTCTGAATCCCCCCATCAGTGGTTCCCAACGGGGCTACAGTCCTATCCCAGCCGGCCACGAGATTCACATCTCCTGCTCCCTGATTGTTTAAATCGTCCCCGACATAGATATCTCCCTCTGCCAACAAAGTTAGATCCCGGGTCGAATTCCAATGCACCCGGTCATTGACGCTGATGTGCCCCTGCTCCGCCAAAGAAGTATCGAACGTCGAAATGATCACGTTGTTCGATCCGAGCGCTGTTTCCAAAGTCACTGTGTTGATATTTGATGGCCCATCCGCATTCACCGAAATCGTAAGGTTCCGGGGGTCGAGCAACAGAGTTCCCGCTGTACCGTCAGCGGCTTCAGTGGTTACAAATCCGTTAAAAGTTAGAAAGTCTTTACCTGATACTTCAACAATTCCACCCCGCCCTGCTCCCAGAGCACGTCCACTGATTTCCCCCTGAAAAAGTGTGGAATGATCCGCCCACACCACGGCAACACCCGCGTTGCCTTCCTGAATTGCATCCACCGCAATCTGCGCTCCTTCTGCGACCGTCGTTGTTTCCGCATTCAAAATTCCTGCATCTCTGCCCTGAAATCCACCACCCACATTCACCAATCCACCGCCGACACCACCGCTCGCATCGATCGAGGCTGTCGGCGTCAAATTCACATTCGCCCCCTCAACAATCGCACTGCCGCCAAAACCTCCGGCTCCACCTACATTGATCTGGCCTCCAATCGTCGCGCTCTCCACTCCTGTCACACGCACAAATCCTCCATCCACTGAACCCGTCGCCGAGATCAATGAGTTCGCTTCCGTCACCACATTGTTGCCTAGAAGAGTCACGGTTCCGCCGTTCCCATCCGCACCGTTCGCCGAAATCACCGCTCCGCCTTTTACGTTAATCGCATCGGCCGGTCCGCCATTCGGTCCCAGCATCGCGATCGTCCCTCCGTTCTTGCCATTGGCCAACACACTACCGGTCACTTCTATATCTTCACTGATCACTTCGACCGTCCCTCCGTCTCCGTTGCCTTCACCGCTCGCATCAATCATTCCTCCAAGGCGCGCTTTAGCTGCCTCGATCAAAATCCGACCACCATCTCCATTCGGCATCGTTGCCCGAATCGTGCCCGAATTCTGAACCATTCCTGCGCCTGCATTCAAAAATACCCGACCACCGCTACGATCTACTCCCGTCGCCCGAATCGAGCCACTGTTGTTAATCGCCAACGCATAGGCGTTCCCGTGCGCTTTCAATTCAACGGCCGCCGCAGAGATCGATCCACTGTTATCAACCAGATTGCCGCTCGTGCCCGCCTTCACAAAGACCCGCTGACCCGTCGCATCCGGATTTGCAGCGATCAGAACCTCACTGCCTGCTGCCAAACCTACAGTCCCCTGGGGTGCCTTGATTGTTCCCGTATTTTCCACCGTCTTACCTATCAGAAACACATCACCACCGATTGCGTTGATCCGACCCATGTTCTTTACCCCCGCATCGCTGTTCCCCTTAAACAGCATGTCACGTCCGCCCAGAAAATCCGCATCACTCACATCCAACGTCGAGAGCACCAGGCCACCAACATCAATCTGCCCACTTGGTCCGACAAGAATCCCGTTCGGGTTGATCACAAATACGTTCCCGTTGGCCTTCAACGCACCATGAATCGCCGAAGGATTTCCGCTGACCACCCGGTTGAGCACTGCACTGCCTGTTCCCGGTTGCGAAAACTGCGTGGTCTCGCCCGCCTGAATTGAGAAATCAGCCCAGTTAATGATCGCTTTATCCGTGCTTTGATTGATCTGCAGAAATCCATTGAGACCGTCACCAATTTCAATCCCGCCATGAACCACGACACCCCCGGAAGGGTTGCCGTAACTTAGCGATGGGAACAGTGCTAGACCAGGGGCGAGAAGCGACACGACTACCGTTTGAAATACAGCAGAACGCCTAAACAGAGTTAGGGGAGTTTTCATTTTGAGGGTTATTAGGAGGAAAATGCCCAAATAGTTAGTCTGACCAAACCTTTTCCGTAGCCGGAACAGGCTGATCATTAAGGGGTTTTAATTATGTTAAGGGTCTAAATGGGGGCAAAGGGGAAAGTTTCAGGACAAAGGAAAATGAAAACCGAAAAATTTTCGTAACACTTTTCGCTACCTTCTGACAATATATTTTTGCCCTAAAATTGAATACCGTGACAAAAACCCTTAAGTTTTACGAACCAATCCGGTTCATTCCCTCTTTCCGGGACAACCAATTGACGATGAGCCTCTGATGAATCAAAAAGCGAAATTCGCTTCTTAAGCAGCCCGCCTGGCTCTGCCTCTGAACGCCCCCTTTTGTTGTCCAATCGGATGCTTCTCGACGAATTAACGGCAACCTCTGCTCACTTTACGCGCCGTCGATTTTCAAACTGGATTTGCTCAATCCCCTCCGGCTTTACTTTCTGCTTTTCGACTCGCTCAGCAAGTTTCCGTTTCAATTCCGCAATCACCGCAGCTTTCGAAGGGTCTCCTGCGAGATTCTTCATTTCCCCGGAATCCGATTCGTGATCATACAGTTCGATTCCGTCTTTCCCGCCTTCACCCCATTCGGTGTACCGATGCCTTTCCGTGCGGAGACTGTAGCCGCTATTGTATTGAGTGAGCGCTGATTCGCGCGGCTTCGCTGAGGCATCTTCCAGAACCGGCGACAAATCGACCCCGGACAAATGCGGAGGCGCCTTCAGCCCGCAACGCGCGGCCAGGGTCGGATAAAAATCCACCATTTCGACCGGGCAATTTGAAACCGCTCCTTTTTCCTTTTGATCAGGGTCTGCCACGATGAATGGCACCCGTGTCGCATTCTCGAACAAGGTCGTTTTCTGCCAATGCCCCTGCTCGCCCATATGGTACCCATGATCTGAAGTAAATGTCACAACCGTGTTTTCATCGAGCCCCGTTTCCTCAAGCGCATCGAGAATTTTCCCCACCTGGGCATCCGCAAAGGTAATTGACGCATAGTAGGACTGAATCACCTCACGCGCCGTCGCATCCGGCAAATTGATCTGCTCTTTCTTTCGCCGGATCGAGTTCAATGCCGGTTTCGGGATCGTCGCTTCATAGCCTTCGGGCACCTCGGGAACGACGATTTCATCTATGGGATACATATCAAAATACTTCTTCGGCGCGACAAAAGGCGTGTGCGGTCGGAAGAGCCCCACGGCGAGAAAAAACGCCCGATCCTCTGCTTTGTAGCGCTTCAGCTCGGCAACCGTTGCATCCGCAATCATCCCGTCCGTCTGTTCCTCGTCCGTGCCATCCGCCGCCAGCCAGCTCAACGTTCCGCCGAATTGCCCCTTGCGCAGCGTATTGATAATCGGCTCGTCTTCCACATCCCGCCCTCGCGGATTGATCGTGTAGTTCCACGAAAACGGATCATCATGACCGCTCGTCCCGATATTTTTCGGTACGTTGTAGTGATAGATTTTCCCAATCCGCGTTGCGAAATAACCGTTGTCCCGAAACAGCTGTGACATCGTTTTCACATTCGGGAGATGCTCGCGAATGTAGATCGCATTCCGATGGATCAAGGTCTGATCCGGATACATCCCCGTCATGAACGATGCCCGGCTCGGCCCGCACAACGGAAACTGACAATGCGCATTATCAAAACGCACCCCGCGCGCCGCAAGCCGGTCGATGTTTGGAGTCTTTACCTGCGGATGCCCATAGCTGCCGATGTCGCAGTTCAAGTCATCACAGATAATGAAAAGGACGTTCTTTTTTTGGGGCGCGGATTCGTTTTGGGCAAAAAGGGACGTCGCGCTGAAAAAGAAGAGAACAAGGAACAGTGGCGGGCATTTCATTTCGGCAGACTGACAAATTCAAAGAACTGAATCAACTCGCACAAAAACAACGCAGCGGGCCAACAACTGAAATCGGGAAATTTTGGTTCCACGATTGGAACGACGCCAGAAAACTGCGTTAACCGCCGTAAGGATGTAGGTCTTTCCAGGAATTTCGCAGAAATCCCTCAAGGGGTTGGCCTCATGATTTCATCCGTGAGCTTGAATCCGTCCAATAGACAAGATGATGAGCGTTAGGCCATTCAACTGTGGGGAACGGCCAAAATGACGACCGGATGGTCGTTTTGCTGTGGGGAATGACCAAACTGACGTCAGGGTGGCCGTTTTGCTGTGGGGAATGACCAAACTGACGTCAGGATGGCCGTTTTGCTGTGGGGAATGACCAAACTGACGTCAGGATGGCCGTTTTGCTGTGGGGAATGACCAAACCGACGTCAAGATGGCCATTTTGCTGTGGGGAATGACCAAACCGACGTCAGGATGGCCGTTTTGCTGTGGGGAATGACCAAACTGACGTCAGGATAGCCGTTCGATTTTCGTGCACCTACCTTCCACGTAATTTGGTCGTTCCGATTTAAGGTGACCTTCCCGACGACGTTTCTGAATGCCTGACTACACCCACCTAATTATGGTAATTCAAATTTGACGACCGTGGTGGGGGGAACAAGAGAAAGACCCGACAAAGGTGCCCCCTTCAATCCGCCACCCGCAATCGCACCGGCGCACTCGCCTGTGTTCCGTCCGATCCCGTCTTCAACCAGAACAACCTCTCCTGCTCGCCGACGACGGGTGACGCCGTGAAAAAGAAACGTTGCTGTTCTTTTCCTTCGGGAATCATGAGACCGTTCAGCCCGATGTTATCCACAAAGACCCCGTGCGGCATGCCGCGCCCGGAATCATCTTTCCCGAAGTTAACGAGTGCCTTGAATCCGTCACGACGTTCGATCTCGACCATTGCACTCACCGTTTCGCCCGGCTCAATTTCGAATTCCAGGATCCCGTCCTGACCAACTTTCCCGCTCTTGCCATCTGGCTTGATCGCGATCAAAACCTTCGGCGCGGCACCCGGAGCAATTTTCCCGAGGTGGCCCAACACCTTCGACACAGACTTGCCGGCAACCTCTGCGCTGGCCACCACTTTCACCTGGTCCCAGCCTTCCGCCGGGATCGATTTGGGTTTCATGGTCTTCTTCCCGTCTTTATCCTTCACCTCTTCCAATTCCGCCGGGGCCAAATCCGCTGCCGCATTCAACACCGCAAAACCGCGGTCTTGCCCGGCTTCAATCGTAATCGGCGTACTGGCTGAAAACCCTTTCGGTAGATTCTCGATATCAACTGTGATCGGTCCTTCGAAATTGTCTTTCCGGGTCACTTTAATTTCAATCTCTTTCCCGCTTCCCGGACTGACCATCAGGTTTTGTGTGAGCTGAATTTCGAAATCGGGCTTGGGAGCACGCAACGTAAGCTTGTAATCAAACTTCTCTGCCGCGCCAAATCCACGGACATCCGAGATCCTCGCCATATACTCCCCATCAGCCGGTGCCGTAAAGGTCAGCAGAGAATCCTTGCCGAGCCGTCGCCGGGCATCATCATCGTTTTCGTAGTAGATCCGGTAAACCGGCAATCCGTTTGGCGAGGGTTCAGATCCCGCCGGCAAAGGTTTCACAATATAACAAGGCCCCCCCAGCGGTTGCGATAGCGGGGTCGTGTCGAAGTAGGTGCGACGATTCCCGAAACCAGGATACACTTTGAACCCCGAGTCGGGACCGCGCGGGTAATGCCACAGCTTCACCACTTCGCCATTGGCATACAGCATCTCGTTCAATTCCATCTCCCGCCAATTGTGAACCCGGAAGTCATCCGATGTATTTGAGTCTTTCCCCCGAAACGTGAACCATGAATCCCGCTGGGCCTGCAAGACAACCCGCTCAATCGGCTCTCCCTCCGCAGTGAGGACTTCAATCTTTGAATCCAGCATCGACTTCGAGCGGGCTGCATTCACTTCCAGAACCACCTCCTCTCCCTCTTTGGCGGAAAAGATATAGTCGTCCATATCCCCCTCTTTTTCTATCATCCCGGAGATTTCAACCGGGACAGACACCTTCTGCGAAGAATCCCCTTTCGACTCGACCACTTCACTGACTTTTCCCTCCGTCACGGTCGGCGACTCCACAGATGTAACTGGTGAGGCCTTCTCTTCCGCTTTACGACTCAACAGGGTCTGTTCGTCGATCGAATAGGGTTGGATCGTCCCGTTCATCCGGGCGGCTTTGAATCCTCCGCCTTTCGGCAAATACGCCAGGGCTGAAACCAAATCCGGCTGATCCCCGAACATTTGTTGCTGTGTTAAGTCAGGGAGCGACCACAACTTTACCGAATCATCCGAAGACGCTGTCACGAGCCATTTCCCATCACGGGACATTGAAAAGTCATTGATGGCATCCTCATGTCCAAAACGAGCGTGAACGACCGGATTGATCTGTGGCTTTGTCTTTGAAATCAATCGCCACAACCGAATCCGGTTATCAGCTCCTGCCCCGACCACGAACTTCCCATCCGGGGTAAATTCGATTCGGAACTGTTCCCCCTGAGGCTGATTCAAGGTGTCGAGACGCTCCCCCGTTTCCACAAGCCAGATCTTGCCGGTTTCATCCGCACTGGCCGAGGCAAGGAGCGTTCCGTCAGGCGAAAACGCGAGATCAAAGACGGCACCGTTGTGACCGGCAATCTCACGAACATATTTCCCGTCCACTGCGTTCCAAATTCGTATCACCTTGTCATATCCCGCAGTAGCCAAAAGCTTGCCGTCCGGAGAAAACTCTGCATCAAAAAGAATATCCCGATGGGTTTCCCCTCCAATTTCAAGCATCGTTTTACCGGACTCAACTTCAATGATCGTAGCGACACCTTTAAGTCCGGTGATTCCTGATCCGGTCACCAACTTTGACCCATCCGGTGAAAAGTGAATGGAATTAACCTTCCCGGTTTGATTCAAGATCTCGCGAACTACTTTCCCTGTTTTCGCGTCCAGGATATTCACCGAGCCGAAGCGCGCCACAGCCAGCCATTTTCCATCAGGTGAAAACTCAATTGCCGTTACCGGCTGCGCCGTTTTACCAGGATTAGGAGCAATGTTTGTCACATTCAATGTAGAAAGAATCGAATGATCGTCCCTGGCATCGGGTCCTTTGGCTCCGCCATCAATCCAGCGCTCGATCACGGCAATCTCCTCCGCAGAAGGTTGAGGCTCTTTCTTCGGGGGCATCGCCCCTTTTCCTCTCTTAATGAGTAGCTGATAAAGATGGGAAACTGCCGCGTTCCCGGCTTCCAGAATCGGTTTTTCATCCGCCGATTCCCCGCCCTTCATCAGCGCGGCAAAAGTCTCGACCGAAAACTCGCCGTCTAAATCCAGTTCGTTATGACATCCCGCACAGTAGTCGCGGAGAAACGGGGCGACATCAGTGTGGTAATCCGGAACAGGTAAATCGGAAGCGAACACGGGGCTACAGTCGCAGACCAACATAATTGTGACTGCCAAAAAGCTCCTTCGCATGATATCCGTCTTTGCTGAAATGCTTCTCATCAAAATCAATGGCTGTTAGTGCTGAAACAAAAACTCCCGGGACGTCATCAATGCCCAGTATAAGTCCTCGACCGCAGTTCGTTTTTCCGCCTCGGGCGTTTCTTTGAAAATCACACGGAACCCGTCGAGTTCGCGCTTGTTGGGCTGACGCGACAGACACGCCATGTAGGCTTCGGTGATGATTGATTCATCGGTCGAATCCTTTCTGCCGACCAAATCGGTGACAATCCCCTCTTCGTTACGCAGCTTTTCGTTCAACGTGTCACCGTTCGACAAATGCAGCACCTGCACCATACTCGGCTGGCTGCTGCGCTCGCATTCGCAGGTAATATCCCGGTCGTTTCGACCAAAGGTTTTAAGAAAATAGGAATCCACAGCGGAATCATACAGTTCGACTGCACGAGTCCCTTCTTCATAATGCTTAGTGTCCTGAGTGCTGCCGTCACTCAGTTTAATCTTTTTAAACATCGCCGGTGCATCCGTGATGTCGGCGATCGCATCGTGAAGCACCTCAGCCATCATACGACGCGGATAATAGCGGGAGAACTGGCGATCATCCTGAGCGTTCTCAGGCAAAGGTTCAGCGCTCAACTGATACGTTTCGCTTTCCAATATCGTCTTCATCAACGCCTTCAGATTGAATTCATTTTCCACCAAATGATCACTGAGGGCCGCAAGCAGCGGCTCATTGCTTGCCGGGTTGGAAGCACGAAGGTCATCAACCGGTTCGACAATCCCTTTACCGAAAAACGCTGCCCACACCCGGTTCGCAATCGATCGCGCAAAGTAAGGGTTCTCAGGTGACGTCAACCAGTCTGCCAACGCAGCACGCCGGTCAGTTTCCAAAGCCGGATCCACAACATCGCCATCAAGCGGTGCTGGAGGCTGCGGCTTCCCGGTCCGTGGTTGGATCAAGTCTCCCCGCGGCTCAACATAGAGCGTCCGGACCCCGTCACCGTTTCGCGCATCACCTCCCCAGCCCTTTGCCCGGACGCGGGAGAACAGATTTGCGAAAGCGTAATACTGATCATTCGTCCATTTCTCGAGTGGATGATTATGGCATTTGGCACATCCGATTGAGAGACTCAGAAAGGCCTGGCTTACGTTCTCAGCCATCGTTTCGGGATCCTGATGAACCGCATAAAAGTTAGTGGCACCGTTTTCAACGCTGCTGCCTTTCGCCGTCACCAGCTCACGCGCCATCTCATCCCACGATGTGTTCTTCTCCACATTTCCGCGGATCCACTTGTAATAGGCTTCCACCTGGTCGGGCCGGAGAATCCGTCCGTTCACAAGAAACATGTCTGACCACCGATAGGTCCAATAACTGACGAATTCAGGCCGCTCCAAAAGCGAGGCGATCAGCCTTTTGCGTTTGTCAGGAGCGGAATCACTTACGAACTCGTTGACTTCTTCGATCGTCGGAAGCTTACCAATGGTATCGACAAACACTCTCCGAATAAACTCGTTGTCATCCGTCCGCGATGATGACTTCAGGTTAAGACGGCGCAATTGATCCAGCACCAGTTCATCCACAAAATTAGAGCGTGGAGCATTCGTGAAAAACGAATCAGGAATCTCATTGGGGAACGGGGCCGTGATCCGGGCCATCACCACTTGACTGGAAAACCAGGCCGTAATCGCCCCCTGACCGTGACCGATCACTGTAGCCGTTCCATTTTTGTCGACAGAAGCCACCGTTTCATCCGCGGAAGTCCAGCGCACCCAGCTCGTCACGTCTTCAGTTTTTCCATCCGAATAGTGTGCCTGTACGATCAATCGCTGCGACTGGCCCGGCTTTAAGACAGACTCAGCCGGAAGAATTTCGAGATGCTTCAGACTTGCCTCAGTCTCCTCGTCCGGTGGAGCAGCCCCGTTTGTGATCCATTCGGCCAACACCCGGTAGTCGCGCGACGCCGGATGTAGCTTCTTTCCCCCTTTGTGAGGAGTCGCCTGGGTCGGCTTCGTCAAAACCAGACTCCGTGCCGGATCAGCCATTTCAATCCGCCGGCCACGCATTTCGCGGGTCATATTGAAAAAATCACTCGGTGGATCATAGGCATTCAAGCTCAGGCGAAACCCGCCTTTCCCTGCAATCGCCCCATGGCACCCCCCCGTGTTACAGTCGTTTCGAGACAGCACCGGCAATACATGATTCGAAAACGACCAGGCATGCTCCCGGGTAAAATTCGCAACCGTGACCCTGGCAGTCGCCTTCTTACCTGAAGCCGAAGTCGCCGTGATCGTCGCGCTGCCATTTGATTTCGGCAATGCAACCGGCAGTCCTATTTCCGACTCGTCAATTGAGACCACATCGGGATTGGATGATGTCAGTTTTGCGCCTTCGGCTTCTCCAGCAAAAAGTTCCCCGTCCTTTTTCAGGACCAGCAAATGCTGACGCCCTTCCGGGCCATCAAGCGACAGTTCAGCCGGTAGAATAGCGATGTCTTGCGCCCGGAGACTGCTGGAAACGGCAACAAGAAACAGCCCTGCAATGAATGAATTGAATCGTCTCATGTTCAATTTCAAAAGAGTTCGTTGATGGGCTCATCGCCAATATCCACCATCGAGAATGGACGCCCCGCCGGACCCGGCAGATGGCTTGTGTGATCAAACCCGAGACCTTTAAAGATGGTGGCGACAATATCTCCGGGGCCGGTCGGCCGGTCGGCCGGAAACCCACCGATCGGGTCACTCTTTCCGATCACCCGTCCCCCTTGAACACCACCACCGGCAAAGGAACACGTAAAACATGAAGGCCAGTGATCCCGCCCACCGGCCGGATTGACCTTCGGCGTGCGACCAAATTCAGACAGCCCGGTGACCATCGTATTCTCCAACATTCCACGCTGCTCCAAATCTTCCAACAACGCCGAATACGCCTGATCGTACATGGGGGCAACCTGCTCCTTCATTTGCTGGACTGAAATGAATGGCTTCGACCCGTGGATGTCCCAGCTCAATTCATTGAAGACAGTCAGGAACGTATTCACCGTTACAAAACGTACCCCGTTTTCCACCAGACGACGCGCCAACAGGAAGCACTGACCCACCCGATTCATCCCGTAACGTTCACGGACCGACGTCGGTTCCTTCGACAAATCAAACGCGGAACGGGCCTGCTCGCTCGTCATCATGCGAAACGCCGCACTGAAATTTTCATCTAACAATCGCGCATCTTCGCTCGCTTCGAAATCCTTGACCGTCTGATCCACAATGTCACGCATCGCCCGGCGCCGCATCAACCGTGAAGCTCCGATCTGATCCGGCGGCAGTAAATCAGGCACCCTGAAATTCGGCTTACTGGGATCCGCAGAAAGCTCGAATGGATCGTGAGCTTTCCCGAGAAATCCACCTGCCTGACCATTCGGCAGATTCCCGCCGCCACGTCCCATCAGCTCCGGCAAAACCACGAACGGTGGTAAATCCGTTCTGCGCCCCATCAAATAGGAAGCTACCGCTCCCGCGTGCGGAGTCTCAATCCCACCCGTGAAGCGTCGTCCGGTTTGCATCATCTGCCATCCAGCATCATGCACTGCGGCACCGCTGTGGTGACAAGAGCGCACCAGCGAAAACTTGTCCGCCACTTTGGCATGCATCGGCAGTATCTCCGAGACGTCAATATCATCAGAGTTCGTCCTGATGGGTTTGAACGGTCCGCGAATTTCACTCGGGGCATCCGGCTTCATGTCCCACAAATCGATATGGCTGGGCCCGCCAAGATTGAAGATCATGATACAGGCTTTCTCGTCGTTGCCCGGCTTCACCTGTCCCTTCTGTTTCGCCGCGAGGAATTGTGGTAAAGATAGACCAATCGGCCCCAGAGCCCCCACCGTTAAAAACTCACGTCGTGACCGACTCTTCGGTCCACAAACCGGCGCATTTCCTTCCGCTAAAAAATCGAACATCGTCTCACAGAGTTGGGGTTTCTTTGTAACATCTTACCTCAATCGTCCCCACCGTCACGGTGCGCTTTCGAGGTGTATCCACCTCAGAATACGACGGGAACCGAAATTCAGTCTAGTAACGCCACCTTCATTTTTGGTATAATGCGATCATTCACAGGGGAGGAACCACCCCGGAATTTACCACTCCTCGTGCTGACCGGAACAAGGGAACTCTACACCTGAGAGGCAACTATTTCCGCCTCCCGCTCCAAGCTACAGGGTGGGAAACGGAGCCAGATCCCGCCGATGATGGAGTATTTCAGGGTCATCACATCCCCCGAAAACAACACAGAAACTTCCTGAAGTGGTCTCCGCTCTGATATTCCCAACCAGGTCCACAATTTCGTCCCCCGTCTAAAAACATGAGCTCCAGTGTAGTCTTTTCCCACCAACTCGGCCTCAAGCACCCGGCCGACCGTTTCCAACACGTCCATCCGGGCCTTCGAAAATGGAAATGCATACTCATCAATGAACCCGTTAAGACTGAGCCCACGAAACTGACTAATCACATTCGTTCCCATATCTGCGTTTTTGTACCACAATCGAACACAGTCCATTCAACGATCAAACAGGATAGAAAAGCAGTCAACATTCTGCCCTACAGACCTTGCAGTCCGGGTTCTGCTTCAATCCGATCGTTTGGAATTGCATCGTATTGCTGTTGAAATAGATCATCCGGTTTACGTTTGCGGTTCCCAATCCGGTTAGCAACTTAATTGCCTCCAACACTCCGATCTGGGCTGCCAGAGCTGAGACGGCTCCGATCACGGGGAAGCGCCGCTTCCAGTTCGGGGGAATTTCGGGATACAAACAGGAAAGACAAGCAGACTCACCAGGGACGATGAGGATGATACGCCCCTCCATATTGTACATCGCTGAATCGATAAGCGGTTTTCCCTGTCGCACACACTCCCGGTTCATGAGAAAGCGTTCTTCAAAAAGCGGCGCAGCCCCGAAAACGATATCTGCTTTTGAAACGAGATCAGCGGCATTGGCTTCGGTAATATTTTCCTCTACGACCTCGACTTCAATCCGGGGATTAAATGCTTTGAGTGTCTTTTGAGCGCTTGCAGCACGGGGGGTTCCCACGTCTTCATAACGCATCAGAATCTGCCGGTTCAAATCGTCTAATCGAAGGTTCCCGGCATGGGCAATGATAATTTTCCCGAACCCGGCCGAGGCCAGCGACTGACAGATCGGCCCGCCCAGACCGCCGCAACGGGAGACCAACGCCGTGGAATTTCTCAGGATCGCCTGGCCCTTCTCGCCGAAGCCCGGCACGTCCAACTGCCATTCATAGATGGCCCGATCCAATTCTGTGAGATCGTTCATCCGTGTCTAGCCACCTGCGATTGGCGTCATCAGCATCACCGTCTTTACTCCATCCAGAGAGATTTCAGACCGGTTTCCTTCGGCTTGCTCTCCGTCAAGAATGACTAAAGTCGAAGGCCGTAAATCACCGTCAACATTAATAAGGAGATCACTGCATTTTTCGCCATGCTTTCGACAGAGCGATTGAATCAGTTCAGGCAGGGTGGTGTTTTCATCCATCTCTATCGATTCATCGGTCTCGCCAATGATGCCGGCGAGCTGGCCCGTGTATTGAACAGTGATTTCCATTTCAAAAATGTTCTACCAGAGCAGGCAATCTGAATCAACTTTTGTGAAAACTCTTTTGCGGCACATTGTTGGTCTCTTTTTTCACGCCAAGATCCAGTTTTAGGGCAACATTCCCGACGGTCTTACTAATGCAGCAACAAACCATCGGCATTCTTGATTCAGGTCTGGGAGGTCTCTCTGTCCTCAGGGAAATCCGCGCCCTTTTACCGAACGAAAACCTTCATTACATCGCGGACTCGGCATGGTGTCCCTACGGGCGCCGCACCTTTGAGGAAATTACGGAACGGACCGGTTTTCTTACTGATCACCTTATCCACCATGGCGCCAAAGCCATCGTGATCGCCTGCAATTCAGCAACAATCGCGGCAATCGGCTCCCTCAGGGCGACTTATCCCCTGCCCTTCATCGGGATGGAGCCGGCAGTGAAACCGGCCGCTGCCCACACCAAAACACACGTCATCGGGGTGCTGGCCACGGAAGCCTCTCTGGCGGGAGAAAAGTTTCACAGACTTGTCAGCAGCCATGCACAGGGAGTCAGAGTGATCACTCGTCCCTGTCCGGAATTCGTCGAACTGGTGGAGGCGGGGATTCTGGACGGTCCGGAGGCGGAGAATGCGGTCGAACATCACGTTCGCCCACTCATCAATGAGGGCGCCGATATACTTGTGCTCGGGTGCAGTCACTATCCATTTCTTCGTCCTTTAATAGAAAAAGCGGCAGGCGAAAATGTGGCCGTCATCGATACAGGCAGCCCCGTAGCCAAAAGGCTGGAAGGAATTCTCAAAAGCGAACAGCTCAGTGCGGCAGAAAATCCGAAATCTGAGGTAATCATTCAGACAACCGGCGATCTGGATCACATGAAAGAATTGCTGCCGGTTCTCTGTCCCGGAGTCGAAGCGAGTTTGTCGGCGTTCTCCTGAATGCCGCCGATCAAACCAACTTTCCGTTGTCCATTTCCATCCTTCGTCCTGCAGCGGCTCGTGCTCGATCGTCATGCGTGACCATCAAGACCGCTCCCCCATCGGAAGCGAAAGCAGCCAGGTGATCGAGAATGATTGCCGAGTTTTCCGTGTCTAAATTCCCGGTCGGTTCGTCAGCCAAAATCAATTCCGGGTCCCGCATCAAGGCGCGAGCCAACGCAACCCGCTGCTGCTCGCCAACGCTCAGCTTTGAGGGCACATGATGTTTGCGATGACTAAGCTTAAATTTCTCCAGCAAGGTTTCTGCCTTATCTCTCAAATCATCCCCCCCCGGGACTGCCAGTTCGTTGACCAGAATGTTATCGAGGACATTGAGATAGGGAATGAGATGGAACTGCTGGAAGACGAAGCCAATATGAGCCCCCCGAAACGCTGCACGTGATTCCGGACTGAACACATACGGGTTCTCTCCGGCAATTGTCACAGTGCCGTCAGTTGGCGAGAGCAACGCACCACACATCAACAGGAGCGTCGACTTACCGCATCCACTTGCCCCATGCATGGCGACAAAGTCACCCTTATCAAGTTTGAATGAAACCTCATCAACTGCAATCACATCTCCGTCCGGGGTATTGAAGGCTTTAGAAAGTTTTTCAGCTTGGAGAATGGTGCTCATCGGGAATTTCGATCGAACAGGGTTGATTCATTAAGCTACCCCTGTTGGATCGTAGATCGGGGATTGGAATTAATCGCTTCGCAAAACATTGGCAGGATCTTTCTGCGAAGCAAAAAGTGCGGGGAGCCATGCCGCAGCAGCCGCAAGGACCGGAGCCGCAACGAGAGGAACGATCCAGAACTGGAGCGACATCAATCCACTGAGCTCCTGGCCTTGAAAAAAACGATCACTCAACGCAGGAAAGAACAAGGCAAAACCAGCGAGACCCAGGACAGCACCAAGGATTCCCGCCAATCCGGCACGGGAAAGGAAGGTTGCAAAGATTCGACTGCTCTTCACACCCACGGCGCGGAGGATCCCAATCTCATTGATTCGTTCACGGACATTGATCAATGCAAGCAACCCGATCCAAATCATTGCCGCCAACGTTGCCATCGGCAGGAGAATATCAGCAAACCGTTGACGTTCCGCTCCCAGCGTAGCCAGTTCACGTTTGGTATCAGCCAGCTTTTTCCGGGAAGTGGCTTTCGCCAGATTACGAGCCTCGGCCCGGGCCAGCGCGGTACTTTGAGTCTCCACAATCTGGGTGTTCGGCAGGATGGTCATCAATTCTGCGCGAATTTCCCCCAGCCGGTCAACAGTTGCGCAATTGCATTCGAGAGCTTGAATCGCATTGATCCGCCCCGGTTCATTAAGCAATTCCTGGGCTTCAGTGAGATTCAACCACAGGGTGATATCATCCTTTGAACCACGCTCATTGTGCGTTTTCGCCACTTTGAATTCTTTCCCCTGGAAAACGACCTTTTCCCCGACTTTGAGTCCGGCCCCTTTGTGCAGTTCATATCCAAGCACGATCGTTCCCGGTTCAACCGGATCAATCAGAGGGCTTTTGGGATCGCGGTGCGCAATGGGAACTTCGCCCCGTATTCCAATAGCGATCACAGTTCGACCGTTCTGCTCGTTCCACTTCAGCTTTTTGGTCAAGCTCGGCAACAAATGGTTCACCGTCACAATTTTGCTGGCAGCCAACTTCGTCACGAAATCTTCCGGCATGGTTTTCGAAGCAAACCCTTCCGCATAAACTTCAGCCATCTCCTGTTCCTTCGGGAAAATGTAGATATTAAAGCCGAGGCCCTTCATCGACTTGCGGATCTCATCCTCAAGCTTCTTCATGTCGGCCTCTGTTTCAGCTTTCATCCCATCGAGGATTTCAGCGGTATGCTTCTGGTGAGCCCCAAGCAGACACACCATTCCCACGACACATCCGACAGCAAGAGCCACTCCAAGGAGGGACAGAACGAAATTGATCTTCCGGTGCGCAATCTCACGCGTGACGAGGTGGGTAAGTTTCATACAGTTTTTTTGCGGAGGATGACGAGACTTCCAATAATCAGCACCACAAATACCCCTCCTGTCGCCAGCCACCACCAACTGAACGAAACGAGTGCAACATCTCCGATCGTTGCGGCGTTGAATTCAGCCGACTCTGATACCGGTTCGAGATCATTTGAGGGAATTCCCTGCTCTGTGGATCTCCCGATAGACACCGGGCTTGCCACCCCGGATTCGACCAACCCTGTCAGCCCCTCAAGAGGGGGAAGTATTTTTTCGATAATGATCTGGCTGCCTTCAAGCGCAGCTTCCCAGTTGGCAGCAACAAGCAGATCCATACCGGGATTCTGATCTTTGACTTCGCAGGAACAGGCCCCGCAAAGATACCCCGCATAGTCGAGCGCATTTTCCTGCGTCACTCCGCGCCCGATGAGCGGTTCAAGAACTCTGCCCCGACCAAATAAAGGAAACACCATTGGCTCCCCGGAAAATTCACCGAGATCGTCTTCCAAATTCAGCAACATCTGAAGAAATACAGCTTCAGCCGGATCATCGCGGAAAATCGATATGACATCGAAATCAATCTTCAGCGGAACCCTGGACTGCAATACATTCTCAGGATCAATCGGGACGCCAGTTGGGGCTTCCGCAGACTCAAGGTCACTTTGCTGAATTACACCTTCAGGAATCTTCAACATTTCACTCGCTTCCGCTGCGACTCTTTCCATCGCAGCAATCGCAGTTGCGTCCTGCTTTTCATCCCCACTCTTGACTACCAACCAAACAGCAGATTTTCCCGCCAATATCTGCTCTACAGCGTCACGACGTGCAGGTGAATCAATGATTTTCCGGGCCATATCCAGAGTTGCTGCACCACTCCAAATCGGGCTTTGTATCAGCCCACGGACCTTCTGCGGATAGATCAAATCCATCATCGCATGTTCAGTGACAGGTCTATCGCCACCGTTCTCTGCAAGCTTCACCTGCAGATTGGCGGGGAAATCTTCACTGGTGCTCATCCTGCTAAGATAATCGAAAGCCTTTTGCTCACTCGCAGACAATTCACCGCTGATACCCGGTCGAAACACCACAGTGTAAGCATCAGCCTCCCATCTCTCCAGTGCGTATCGAAAAACCGGCACCTGACACGCCCAGAGGGTCACCACTGCCCCCCATGCAGAGAGAATCGCAACAAGAGTTACTCTGCAATTCTCAGAGATTCGATATCCGAGTCGGGGACACATACCTGCAGATTGCCATGTCCGAAAGATGACTGCAATCACGTAAAGGTGGACTCAGGCGGCAGATGGAACAGAAACTGACGAGTCACTCTTTTCTCAGCACCCCTTATTTGGATAACAATTCTGCTTTTCCTCACAAAACGCGCAACAAAATGCATTCTTTCTAAAAAGTGTTCTTGCGAACAGTTGTAAGTTGATTACTGTTCAAAACAACATTTCACTCACCCATGAATCAAGCTCTCACATCACTCTTAACTGTTGGAATTATTTTGGCCGGAACTTCTTTGATTGATCGGTCTTACCGTCCCAAGTCAGTGATGAGTGGGAAGGTCACCGTATTATTTCCCGGGCAATCTACAGATCGTGAGGTGCTTGCTTTGGAGCGGGATGAGCAACAAAAGCTCATGGCGCTGCTCAATCAGGGTGCAATAAACGAATTGTCCAGAATTGAAGGTGTATCGACGGTTAGAGGATCAGACATTAAAGCTGCCCGCCCTTTTCAAAAACCGGAAGATGTCTTGGCTGTTCCGGGCATCGGCAAACGGACCTTCCGTAAGATTGTTGCTCATGTTGATACGAGATTTCAATAACACAGACAGAACCCCCATATCTACAACCAAGTAAAGTCATGAAACACCACTCCGACGACGACCCATTTTGTTAATCACATTCGGGAAGATGTGATTAACAGGAGCATGAAACGATTTCTTTCGGCGTCCAGCCGGAAGTTACAGCAGACTGGGAATATGCGAAGCCGCAGTCCGATCGGGAAGTCGGGCTGCGGCACTCTCAGGAGTTAAGGCGGGGAACTTGGAGAGGAGTGAGTTCAATTCACTGATCGCTCTTTACAGTCAGCAACAGTAGGTTCCTCACTACCTCGCAAGTGCGACATTGTCTCCATATACCTCTTCCCGGACTTGCTCAATTTTTTCGCTCAGCAGCTCGAATTCGATTGGCTTTGTAACGATATCATTCATTCCGGCTGTTTTACAGCGTTCCCAGTCGTCTTCAAACGCGAGCCCGGTCATAGCCAGGATAGCAGTGGAGCTGTTAGGCCCTTCAGAATTCCTGATCCGCCGGGTTGCTTCAAGTCCGTCCATGAGCGGCATCTGAATGTCCATGCAAATCAAATCAAAGAGAATATCGGAGTTTGCCAGATCTACCGCTTCTGCTCCGTTAGCTGCTATTTGCACACTGCAATGAAACTGCTCCAATGTGAGTTTTGCTACACGCTGATTCACCTCATTATCCTCGACCAGAAGAACCTTTAATGTGGGCTTCTCCATCGCTCCATCAAATGAAGACCTTCGAGTCAATTTTGAATGTTCAACGACTTCAACTTCCTTTCGATGCGGCCGTTCCAACTTGAGAGTGAACGCGAAGGTTGTGCCTTCACCGACTTTACTCTTTAACTTCATACTTCCGTTCATCAACTCGACCAGGTTTTTCGAAATGATAAGACCAAGTCCGGTCCCTCCATAATGGCGAGTGGTGGAAGCGTCAGCCTGACTGAAAGGTTGAAACAGCTTTGATTGCACGTCTTCACAGATCCCTATCCCGGTATCAGCAACTTCAAATCGAACGGTCAAGGTGCCATCACGGTTCTCATTGAGAAGAAAGGCACGAATGACCACCTCACCGCGATGCGTAAATTTCAGGGCATTTCCTACAAGGTTAGAGAAAACCTGTCTAAGACGCAAATCATCACCATAGACAACATCCAATAGGTCGAGGTCGATATCGGCAAAGATTTCCACTCCTTTTTCAATGGCTGTTGCTTCAAAACTCGACATCACATCGGTGATCAGCGATTTTACTTCAAAATTGCGTGGCTCAAGTTCCACCTGACGACTGTTCAACTTGGTGTAGTCCAGAACATCGTTCAGAATATTCAACAGCATCTCAGTAGATGATCGGACAGTATTGAGATAATCACGTTGAATGTCAGGAAGGTCCTTCATGTTGAGAACCAGGTTCACCATTCCAAAAATCCCATTCATTGGCGTGCGAATTTCATGGCTCATGTTCGCCAGAAATTCTTCCTTAGCCTTTGCTGCAGTCTTAGCAGCCAGGGCAAGGCGCTTCAATTTTAAATTCTTTCTCGCCATTGAACTTACCAACTGGCGGACTGTAGCTATCAAGGGATTCTCCCCTGGAAGAACGGTAGGAATTCGCTGAGTATGCTCTGGAAACTTCTCAAGATACTCCGATACAATTTCTTCAAGCTGCCTCAATGTTTCCTGCGATCCCGGGCCGATTTTGTCCCCCTCTTCGTTTTGAGGATCGGGTATTTGCCTTGAGACAGTCGGAACTTCAGCCAGCGGGCGATGGTATTGTTCTGGCGATTGGGGGTCCATAACAGATTATCTAATAACTGTCATATTTACCATAAAACATGCAAGTTAAATATTGAAGCCTTCAGCTTTTACAGTTTCCCTAATTATCCGGTCCAAATTCTCCTCCATTTTATAATCGTTTCATACTTGCGATGCACAGAGCCTTGGTGGCACACTTTCCCAGCCAAACCAGATGCCAGAACCAACACCCAATCCGAATTTGTCTGAGACTGAAAACTCTTCCCCGCTACCGACTCGATTCCAGAGAAAGACGATTTGGAACGCTTTAACCGCGCTGGCCATCGTTCTTATCGGGACGATTGCAGTAGGGTTCATAATCCTCGGAGGAAAAATTCTTGGCTTTCTCCAACCCGTACTTGTTCCTGTCGCTGTAGCTGGAATTACTGCTTATCTATTGGAACCGGTTATTGGTTGGCTAACCAAACACGGGTGGAAGCACAACCGTGCGATGATGACGGTTTACATCGCATTTTTGATAGCTGTGGCCCTGCTTATCGTTGCCGTGATAGTTCCAACTGTTGGGCAGGCGTCTGATCTCATGGCAAAAAGCGAAGGCTTTCAAGAACAGGCAATGAAGCTTATTAAAAAGGGCTACAACGAGGTACAAACCAAACTCGATATTCCTGAGGTTCAGGAATATGCCGACAAAGGACTGGAGGCCGTCTCAAAGATCGGCCCAGCTGTCGGAACCTGGCTCTGGGGCAAAATCAGCGGAGTCTTTGGGCTTTTCGGGTATGCATTGGGAATGTTGTTGGTGCCGGTTTATTTGTTCTTCTTCCTTCGGGAAGGTCATTCCATATCTGAGACCTGGTCTGACTACTTGCCGCTGAAGGCTTCAGAATTTAAGGACGAAGTCGTCTCCACCCTGAAGGAGATTAACCAGTATCTCATTTCGTTTTTCCGTGGGCAGATGGTAGTGAGCATGATTGATGGGGTTCTGGTGGCAATTGTTCTGGCCGCGATTCAGTTGCCCTACGCACTGTTACTTGGGGTGTTTTTGGCGATTCTCGGACTCATTCCATATATCGGCAATCTCTTGGTCATGATTCCGGCGATGCTCATCGCTCTGGCATTCTTCGGTGCTTCGGCCAGCGGCCCGGTCGTTCAAGGAGGAACCGCAAAGGTCGGTGAGTATGTGAAGATTCAGGTGACTGAGAAGCAGTCGGTTAAAGATAAAGCGAGAGCAGAGGACTCGAATGACCCCACTGAGACAGATCAGCCACAGGAGGCAGAACCCGCCTCAGCCGAGAAGCCGGAGGCCAAAACAACTGGCAAGAAGTCAATCGAGCGAATTCTGGTAACTTCGGTTTCGGCTGACGGCAAAACAGCGGAAGGCCTACTCCATGCCTGGAAATGGCTTCCCAATGTATGGGCTTATCCGCTCATCGTGCTTGGTATCTTTGTGGTCCTTCAACAAATCAATGGTCTTGTAACCGCACCAAAAATCGTGGGAGATTCAGTAGGTCTTCATCCACTAACGGTTATATTTTCGGTTCTATTTTGGTCACTCATGCTGGGTGGCCTACTTGGTGCCCTCTTGGCCGTGCCCCTTACAGCGGCTCTGAAAGTTCTATTTCGGCGTTATATTTGGGAACGCAGAATCGAAGGTCAACTGAGCTCTTCCTCAAAAGATGGTAAAATCCAGGATGACGCAGGTGACGATAACCCGGGAGACCCGGGTTCTGCTGGCGATCCCGTATCAGAGGCAACCACCTGAGCGCAATTGTGCTGAATTCCACCTCCGCACTTCCCTCGGAGTGTTCTATTGGCTAGCCTCATTGCCATGAAATTCATTCTCGCTGCCTATCTGGCTGTATTTCTCTCACTTGCAGCTAACGCCGAAACCGCAAAGCCAAATATCCTTTTCATCATGGTCGACGATCTTGGCTATGGTGACCTCTCCTGCTACGAAGCCCCTGATCTAAAGTCGCCGAACATCGACGGAATCTTTTCCAAAGGAATGCGGCTCGACAATTTCTACGCCAATTGCCCGGTGTGTTCCCCGACTCGAGCCTCGCTCCTCACTGGAATGTATCCGGACAACGCTGGGGTTCCCGGAGTGGTTCGCACTCAGTTGGAAGACAAACATCCCAACTGGGGAAAGCTACGGGAAGATGCTGTGATGTTACCGACTGCACTGAAAAAGGCCGGATACCACACCGGAATCGTAGGTAAGTGGCACCTCGGCCTCGATGCTCCAGACCGTCCTACCGATCGTGGATTTGATCACTTTCACGGCTTCCTCGGCGACATGATGGATGACTACTACAAGCACCTGCGCCACGGGAATCACTACATGCGCCTCAACACCGAAAAGGTTGATCCTGAAGGTCACGCTACTGACATCTTCAGTGACTGGGCGATTGAATACATCAGCGAAAGAGCTCCGAAAGACGATCCCTATTTCCTCTACCTCGCTTACAATGCTCCACACACTCCCATCCAGCCGCCTCAGGACTGGTTTGAGAAAGTGCTGGCTCGCGAGAAACCCAACGGTATCACTGAAAAGCGAGCCAAACTCGTCGCACTTATCGAACATCTCGACCATGGTATCGGACGCGTTCTCGATGCCGTCGAAAAGTCAGGCGAGGCTGAAAACACACTTATAGTTTTTACGAGCGACAATGGAGGACAAATCAACGTGGGGGCGCGGAATGCTCCATTGCGTGGCGGAAAGCAGGAAATGTGGGAAGGCGGTATTCGGGTCGGAACAGCTGTGGCCTGGCCGGGCAAAATCGCGGCGGGAAGTAATTCAGGCGATCACATTGGGCTTACCATGGATTTCTACCCCACTCTCTGTGAGGTAGCCGGTGCAGCCCTGCCTGGAGGCGATGATCCATCAATCGACGGACGGAGTTTTCTTTGGAAGCTACTCGGGAAAAAACAGAAAGCTCCCATGCCCCGCGATTTGTATTGGGTTCGACTGGAAGGAAATCAGAAATATGGCGGAATTCCCTACCATGCCGTGCGCAGTGGCGATTGGAAGCTTCTGCGAAACACCGGATTTGAGGCCTACCAAATGTTTAATTTAGCCAACGATCCCGCCGAACAAAACCCGATTCCCCGGGAAAAGGCACCCGCTGAATACAACAAGCTTTTTAATTCATTGATGGGCCATATCTACGAAACGGGAAAAATTCCATGGCAGCGCCCCTCCACAAGGTAGCTCTCAGTATTGAATGGTTACCGTTTTGCCGCCATTCAAGATCGATTCACGGCCGGCCTCGACCACTTTCTCGTTGTAGCCGGAGTTCGCCGGAGTGGCGTGCCAGCCATCCTTGTCGATACCGCATATCATCGCCTGCCGCGCCTCCAGATCTCCGGCAGCCGCTACTCGCTGTGCCGCGGCAACCAGTTGCTCAATAGCCCTAAAACCATAACCCACCGGACGAAGTCCATCTCCATCAGGCCTTTCGATCATTTGAAAGTAATCAGCGTTCACGAAATGATGAGCCGTGTCTCCCGGATCACTGCCTGCTTCAATGGTGCAATAACTCGCTCCCCGAATGTTATCGACGTGTTTGATGAATCCGCCTTTACCCGTTATTTCGTCTTTAGTATAGAGCGTCATCCCCTGATCATTCCCCGCCGATGCCTGATTCGGATAAGCGATCCCATTCTGCACATTTAAAACCGCGCCGTTATCCCAAACCACCCGCGCATCGGTGTAGAGGTAGCCAACGTTGCCATTAGGAAAGGAATCTTCGATACCGTGAACCGAAACTGATACAGGCTTGAGCCCAGTGATGAACGCCACCAAATCGACGTAGTGACAACCAATGTAGACGAAAAAGTCAGTCTGATCTGTGGTGCACCAGTTCTGAAAGTTTGAGTCTCGATACCACCATTTCTCATGCAAGCATGCCTGGCCAAGCTTAAATTCCCCCATCTGCCCGGCCCGGTATTTCTTCCGGGCGATCCAGTTTCGGTCATCGTATCGCTTGTGATACTCCACTCCTACAAACAGTCCCTTCTCTGCGGCGAGCTTCTCGATTTCAACAGCCTGCGCATGTACCAATACCAACGGTTTCACGCAGATGACATGGTGCCCGGCGTTCAAAGTCTCGACCAGAACCTCGTAGTGATTCTGATCCGGTATCGCAATATAAACGATGGATTGCGGTGGGAGGTCAGCGAGAGCCTGTATGTAAAGATCCGGCTGTGAATCATCTGAAGCATCAGGTCCCGGCAGTGGAGTGAACGATTGCCCCGGAAAAGCGGCTGCCAACTCAGCATCTTCGATCAAAGGAGTGAGAGTCGACTTGCGACGGGCACACACCTGGATCTCACCAATCTGGCCGAGGCGTTGCAGTTGATAAAGAGATGGTAAAACCTGAAGCCGTGAAATCATTCCGCCTCCGATTAAGAGAACGGGTGTGGGGTCGTTTTGTGAAGCCATTTGGGTGCAAACTCAGCAGGACAAACCGCCTCGGGTCAAAATGATTATTGCGTGACGCTTTCGAATTTGCCTCAGCGTCGTGATAATGAGATCGAATCATCAGCGGCGGCAAACTTTGCAGCCCACGAAGCATAGAGCGCCTCGTCCCGCGTTCGGATATTCAGTTTCTCCAGTGTCGAGATGGCAGTCATTACTTCGACGGCAACATCCGTCAGGCATTCAACAGGCAACGTAATCTCCCGAAGCATGGGTGATGCTGAAAGTTCTGCGATCTCTGGACCGAGTACAATGAGGCTCTCCAATTCAAGTTTCTCCAACCGGGGGCAACGTCCCAGCTGAGCGATCCCCGCGGCAGTAACCTTCACTGGTACATTTTTCTGCCCGTGACGCATTCTCAGTTCTTTCAAACAACGGCTGCGGGCGAGCGCCGCGATACCTGCATTGCTGAAGTTAGGCCCTTCGATCACCAGTTGCTGAACGCCCGCCAAATTCGAAATTGCGTCAGCACAGAGATCCCCGCAGTTCGTATCAGTGAGGTCGACATTGCGCAGAGCAGGCAGCGACTCCAAAAGTGAGGCGACTCCTCCGTCGGTGATATTTTTACAATACTGCAAGTTCAGTTGCCTGAGCCTCTGCAAAGCCTTCAACGGCTCAAGCGCGTCATCTCCCATCGCCTGCTTTGTCAGCGCCAGTTTCTGCAACTTCGGCCGGCTGCTCGCCAAAGCCATGCTTCCTTCCATGGTCCACTCGCCCTTCACATCGTTATCACTCCCCGGTCCACCTATCCAGAGTTCCACGAAATAAGGATTGTCCGCAAAACTGCTGAGGAATTCTCCAGTCAAAGTGGAATCATAAACAGCAATCGAAAGCAGCTCGCTGTTCTCCGCAAAATTTCGCATTCCATCATCCGTGAGCCCGAAACAGATCCCGCTTAGGTATAAACTTTGAAGGCTCTTCAACCCGGATAACTGAGTCAGCGATGAATCCTGAATCCCATTTGCTGACACTTGTAGAATTTTCAACTCCGGTTGCTTCGCAATCATCGACAGATCAAGATCACATAGCCCCTCCCCCTCAATGCTAAGTTGATACAATTTCTCCATTCCAGCCAGAGCATCCAACGCATTCTGATCCCACCGCTCAGCCTTTACATCACGGACTCGTCTCAAGTCCGGAATCATTGAGATTGCCTTTATCACTTCCCCACTGAGTTCCTTGTTCTTCCGCATGGAAAGCGATGCCCATCCGTTCTCAGGACGGAATTCACCTCCGGCTGCTTCAATTACCTTGAGCGCATTGAGATATTCCCCGTGAGGATCTGTGTACTTTGCCAGTTCTGCCTGGGAAGCCTCCTTCACCACTCTGAATCCAATATAAGCCGCTGCTTCCGGCGCATCAAAGAAGCCGCGTGCGGAAGAACGAGCAGCGAGAGGACCGGTATACCAACTGCCTCCCCGAATCACCCGCAATTCATTGGCTTCGTTATTCTTCTCCGACGCATTCAGGGGATTCACCGCCACTGGATTCGGCCCCGCCTTCGCCTCCCACTGATCGTAGAAAGTGAATTTGAAATAGTCCTGACACCATTCAAACACGTTACCGCTCATGTCATGCAGTCTCCATGGGTTCGGCATCAGACTGCCCACCGGTGCTGTAAATACGTGGCTGTCTCCGGGGTCTGTATCGACATCCAGAAGCCAGTGTCGTTGAGCCGCCAAATGACGAACCTTCTCCAGCTCTACGTTACCGATGTTGGCGTGCTTTTGAATGACTCTCCTTACCTCATTTCCCCACGAGAAAAACTGATCACCCTGCCCTGACCTCGCCACCATTTCCCACTCAGCCTCCGTGGGAAGCCGGTATTGCTTTCCATCCCGCTTCGAAAGCCAGGCACAGTAGGCATTCGCATCGTTCCAACTCACTCCCACCACAGGGTGATCGTCAGACTGGGGAAAACCGGGGTTTCGCCAGGTGAATTCCACTTTCTGCTCAAAATCATGGCGCGGCTCCCGCCAATCAGGAGCCGTCTCGCCCTCTGCATACTTCGACGGCGACCACCCAATGATCCCCTTTCCTGATTTCTCCGCGTCAGTCTGGTAGTTCGTCGCCTCAACAAAAGCACGAAACTCTGCGACCGTTACCTCGGTCTTTCCCATGTGAAATGGCTTCGTGATGAATGCGTAGTGAAACGGAAGCTCAGAGTCACCATAGAACTGCGGCTCAATCGCCAGAGGAAAGTTTCTCGAAAGTCCGCCATACCTTCCATGACCATGCCCCCTGGGGAAGGAACCCGGCTCAATCAGCACGAAGTCAGTAGCAGACGCATTGACCAGAAAGATAAAAAACAATGCAACCAGTCTCATTTCGTCAAAAACGCTTCGCTTTCAATCAACGCGTTCACCGCTGACTTAAACGTTCCTTCACTCGAATTCAGTGCATCGACCATCCCGTCAATCACGCCTCGATCCACCGGCTCCGGTACCCGACCTATCGCATAGACAAACAGTTTCTCGCTGAATCCCCTGAAAAACTGCTTATCCATCGCCCGCAGCCCGGCTTTGTATTCAGCCAGATTCGAGAACCCGGTCCCGTTTGGCAACATCCCGCTCACATCCAGACGGGTCTCATCATTCTGCGGCCAGTGCTGATTCTCCCCATCCTGAAAGTCCCGCCATTTCCCGATCACATTGAAGTTCTCAAGGGCCAGCCCATAGGGATCGAGTCGGCTGTGACAATTCGCACAACTTTCAATCTCACGATGCGCGGCGAGGCGCTGGCGCACCGTCATCTTCTTCCCGTCCACATTCGGCTCCACTTCGCCCACGTTAGGTGGCGGAGGATTGGGCGGATCATTGAAAAGCACTTCCCTGACATACTTCGCACGCTCCACTGGCTTCGTCCGGCTTCCATCACTTCCCCATTTGTGAAACGCCGCCATCCCTGTCAGTCCACCCCGGGGACTTTCTGCCGGAAGAGCCACCTTCACAAACGCATCACCCCTGGCAACGCCTTCAGGCAGGTCATACCACTGAGCCAGACGCTCATTCGCCATCGTCCAGTCGCTGTCGATCAGTGCCCTCAAATCGCCATCACTTCGGAGGATCTCACCGAAAAACTCCAGGGGCTCACGGTTCATGTCCTCTTTAATCCCATTAAATTCATCCGAGTAAAATGCGCTGTAGTTTCCCCTGTCCGGAGCGAACCGGTCGAACTCTTTGGCCCGAAACCACTGCGCCGCAAACTCCTCGACCAGCGAACCGGCCTTTTCATCCTTCAACATACGGTTGACTACCGAATCCAGATTCTTTCTCAAGGTCCCCGCCTTCGCTTCGGCCATGAGAACCTCATCCGGCATCGTGCTCCAAAAGAAATACGACAGCCGGCTCGCCAACTCATAGTCAGACAGCTCGCGGCGATCCCCCCGGGTCGGCTCCAGCAGATACAGAAAATCGGGCGAACACAGAATCGTCACCAGCGCAGCTTTCACCCCGGTTCCAAAGTCTCCCGAAGCTTCCCACTCCGACTTAGCGACGGCAAATACCAAATCCTTTTCTGACTGCTCGACTGGTCTGCGGTAGGCCAGCGGGAGAATCCGTTCAATGATCGCAGCCAAATAGGCATCCGTTTCTTTCGCCTTGCTGATCCCGTCGAAAAACAAATTCTCCACACTTTCCGGTGGCCATTTGTCATAGAGCGGCCCCTCAATTTCAACCCAGTCGAGATAAGTCTTCGGCACTTCATCCCCCACCTCCCGTGACTCAGGTTTCGGACGACTCTGCCCATACAAGCCTTCCGCCCGGATTCTTGCCTTGATAAATCCAGCACGACCAAGATCCCCGTTCGTCGCTGCTTCCTGCCCTTCCCTGTTCAATTCCTGATAATACTTATTCCCTGTCCCCGGCTCCATTTTTCGCTGCACAGGATTCAGCCCCAGTTCACCACCCCCGGCTTCCTCCATTTCGGCAATGACTTCGATCACCTGCGGATTTTCAATCGTCCCTTCCAGCTTTCCATAGAACAAATCCCCCTCGCCTTGACGAGTGACACGAAACAAAACCGGCTCACCATCAGCCCCCGGATTCGCGCCCACCCGGAAACGAATCGCGTAGCGCCCTGACACCGGAATCATCTTGTCATTGTAGGGATGCTTCAGCTCGCCAAAAGTCCGCCACCCCTGATCCCACGTTATGATTCCCGTTCCGTCAGGACTTACCGATTTGGTCCGGGGCAGCGCCTGCGGTCGTTGGTTGTGTATACCCAGATCGTATTCCTCCATCTCAAGGCGTTGCCGAACCGTCGGCACCGGAGGATCTCCCAACCTCACGGCCCGCTCCGCCACGATGCGTGCCACCTCAAAGTATTGATCCATCAGGGACGGATCCAGCAGCAGAGCTTTGCTTACCTTATTAAAGCCTTCAATCGAACCATCCGGTGGCAACAGCGTGGCAGGATTCTTCTTCGGCTGAAAAACAACCCCCAGCAGATCCCGAACCGTGTTCTCATATTCCTGACGCGTCAACCGCCTCAGCAAAGACCGGCCTCCCGTCGAGATCGCAGCCTTTCGCGCCTGCTCCAGTTCATTGGCAATCCAATCTGCCATCAATGACCGCTCCTCAGCCGTTGGTTGTTTCTTGTCCTCCGGCGGCATCTCACCCGAGTTCAAATTGTCCATCACCTCGATCCAATGACCAGCCGCTGATGCATCCAGAAAATCCAGCTCCAGAACTTCCATATCAAAGTCCCCCTTCGCCGTGTCGGAGTCATGGCAATCCAGACAATACTTCTGCAAAAGCGGATCCACCTCCTTCCATGCCCCGCCATCAGCCAGATCTGCTGCATGGCTGATCGCCGATAGCAGACTGAGAAAACCTATCGCCCAAAACGTTCCAACAGGGTTGGTTCGGCGAACCAACAGGGTCTGATCGTGAAACCACTTCATACGCCGTATGTCGTCACGCCACGATTTCTTTGATCACACCATGCGAGTCCTGAAACCCGCCGTCGGCTTCGACCGCACCCATCTTGTGGGCCATGGTGTGCCACATACCCGAGAGCGGGGTCATGGGCGGAAGTTTCAAATGGCCCTGATGATTGATCCCGCGAGCCTTGCCGCCACACAGCACAGTTGGCAAACGATCCTTCGAGTGTCCGATCCCCATACCGCTTGAGAAACCAAGCATTGTGTGATCCAGCAACGACGTGCCATCCACCTCTTTGATCTCTTTCATCCGATCCAGAAAAGCTGACCAGTGGTTCATGTAGATCGTGTCTGCTTTCGCAAGATCTTCCAGCTTACGTGGATCATTATTATGATGAGTCAGAGTGTGAAAGTCATCAGAAATCCCGAACTCAGGGTAAACGCCACCGGAAAGCTCACGCCTTACATTGTAGGTGACCACTCTTGTGGAATCGGTCTGGAACGCCAGCGCGATGAGGTCATACATCATCTTCGCATAGTCAAAATACATGAACTCATTCCGGTTCACATCATTGGGACCGGCCGGCTTTGAATAATCGCCAAGCCCATCCAGCTTCACTTCCGGCTTTGGCTTGTGCGACCACTCCTTGTTCCGCTCGAGCTGCTTCTCGACTTCCCGAACCGAAGAGAAATACTCATCAAGCTTTTCCTTATCCGTTGATGAAATCTTAGGCTCGATGGCTTTGGCCTGATCCCTCACCGCGTCGAGAACTGATCCCCGAAGCCGGAATTCAGACTTGCGGGACGCCGCCTCGTCCGGAGAATCCGGCTGAAAGAGACGCTTGAAGATCCGGTGCGGATCACTCTCCGCAGCCAGCGGGATGCCGTTCTTATTCCATGAAAGAGTCGCCAGTGCCTGCAACCCAAAGTTCGTCCCCCTTTCGACAGACATCTGTAGCGATGGGTAGCGCGTCTCACCGCCCACACGATCTGCCACATATTGATCCGCCGATATTGCGTTCTTAATCGATCCGCCCTGATGAGCCTGAACACCCGTAAGGAAGGTGTAGTCACCCGTGTGCCCGCCGCCATGCTCCAGATACGTTCCTGAGAAAACCGTGAGGTCGCCGCGATGTCTTTCCAAAGGCTTCAGAATGCGGGTAAACGTGAAATCCGGTCCCTCGTCCGTCGGCTCAAACTGCCGCATGTTCATTCCCGTGCCGAAATAGAACGCCGCCATGCGGGGAGGGATGGCCGAAGATCCATCACCCGCCACTGCCGAGCCCCGGGGCAACATCGACTCAAGAAACGGGAGGGAAATAGTAGCCCCCATCCCCCTAAGGACGGTTCGACGGTTGACAGAGTGTTTGCGAAGAAAATTCATTCCATCGCCATTGTAGCGAACACCACCGGATTTACACAGCTAAATAAGGGCCTGAAGGGGCTAATTTGAAGTAAGAGGGCGCAAGGAATCAATCAAACAACAGCTTTCAGCATCCTTCACTTTGTAGTGGAACAAGTGACCGAAATGGAGCACAGGTCCCATCGCCACTATGGATGAAGACGAAGAAGTATCTGAAGAGTGGGTCGCACGGGAACGGGATGTTTCCCTGTGCCCCTGCAAAAGCAAGCTGAACTACGCAGCTTGCTGCCAGCCTTTCCATCATGGAAAAGCTCAGCCCGACACCGCCGAACAACTGATGCGCGCCCGTTACAGCGCCTACTTCTTCCGTCGCGTGGACTATCTCGTCGACACCACGCACCCCGATACCCGCGAGAAGGGACTCAGAAAAGAACTCGCCAAAACCATCCACCAGGTGAACTGGAGCTTCCTCACAATTCTGGGAAGCTCAAAAGGACAAAAAGACGACAAGACAGGTAAGGTCGAATTCGTGGCCGATTACTTCGTCAACGGAGAACCTTTCGAACTACACGAACTCTCACGCTTCAAAAGACACAAAGGCATGTGGAAATACCTAGATGCAAAAGGTTGAATCCCGTTTCGACTCGATCCTGAGCGATCTCTCTACATCCGGTTTTGCGATCGCTCCCGCGTTCTTCTCTACCGATCACGCCAGACAACTGGTTTCTGAAAGCGAAACCCGATGGAAACGCGGACACTTCCGTGCAGCCGCCGTCGGGCGTGGTGCTGGATTAAGAATCCACACGGAATTGCGAACCGATGAAGTGGACTGGCTCGAACCCGGCAACCTCAGCGAAGCCCAGGCTCTTTATTGGGTGGAAATGAACGCCTTGCGTGAAGCTCTCAATCGCAATTTATACCTCGGCCTCCACGAACTCGAGGCACATCTGGCACGCTACGCCCCCGGTGCGTTTTACCGGCCTCATCTGGATCGCCATCTTTCCACCTCGGCCCGGGTTTTGTCGGCAGTCACCTATCTCGACGAGGATTGGGAGGAATCTCAAGGCGGACAACTCCGCCTCTATACCGATCCTGAAAGCGGGATAAACGGTCCTTTCATCGACATCTTTCCCAAGCCCGGCCAGTTGGTCCTTTTCGTCTCGGCAGAATTTTGGCACGAGGTCTGTGTTTCTACCCGCCATCGTCACAGCCTTACGGGCTGGTTCAGGGAAAGGGAACAACCCTTCTCTTGATCGAATCATACCAAAAACAGGGAGATTGCCCTACAAGACGAAAACAGGGTGGACTGGCATTATCCACATCATGAGCGAGCAATCCATCCCTGACGCCCCCCGTATCCTGACCACCACAGTGGGTTCCTATCCCCTGCCCGACTGGCTGGCGACATCGCCGTCAGAACAGTCAGTCATTGACGCGACTCGTGTCATCTTCAATACACAGCGCGAGGCGGGGATCGACCTTCCCACTGACGGCGAGCTCTACCGCTTCGACGTAAATCACCCCGATACCAACGGGATGATCGAATATTTCACCAGCAAATTTGCCGGAGCCACCCATCGCATCGGACGCTCTGATGCCCTGAAATACCAAAACAAATCCGAAATGGCCTTCCGCGCCAAGCCCGCCGCCGTCGTGAATGACGCACTCGGCGAAGGCTCACTCAATCTCTATGATGATTGCGCTCGCGCCGCAGCCGTCGCCGGCGGCCCCTTCAAGTTCACTCTGACCAGTCCCTATATGCTGGCCCGGACCCTGCTCGACAATCATTACGGAGATTTCGAAGCACTCACTCTGGCGATTGCCGATGTCCTTGCAGAGCAGGTCAGTGGCCTGCCCTGTGCCTGTGTTCAGGTGGATGAAGCCAACATCCCCGGCAGTCCCGAGCATGGCCCTCTTGCGGCCGCTGCGATTAATAAAATACTCGATGCCGTTGATGAAGGCACCGAAACGGCGGTTCACTTTTGCTTCGGTAACTACGGCGGACAAACCATTCAATCAGGGGGCTGGAAACCGCTGATTGATTTTCTCAACGCACTACATGCCGATCATCTCGTGCTTGAGCTGGCCCACCGGCCGGATGTTGACCTCCAGGCTCTCAAAGAAGTTGACGATCGTATTGCCATTGGACTGGGCGTGGTCGACATCAAAGTCAATCACATCGAGACAGCTGACCAGATTGCCAGCCGAATCGAGAAATCGGAGAAAGAGTTGGGCGAAAACCGTGTCCGCTGGATTCATCCTGACTGCGGGTTCTGGATGCTCAAACGCTCCATCGCTGATCGGAAAATCGCGGCCCTCGCAGCTGGCCGGGACAAGTATCTCGGAATTTCGTGATCCGATTCCGGTGCGACTGGTGCTGCTGCCCATTGCAGTTTGAATCGGGCATTTAAGGCAATCAATCCCTCAGCGGTTTTTCGAATGCCTCACGGTCATATGACTTGGATTGATACCGGGTCATTGCCCGCGCCAGTTCGGTTTCCTGCTCCGAAAAACGGAACCCGAAATGAGGGAGAATCCTTGATCCGAATTCACCGATAAACTTCGGATAGCGAAACAGCTCAAACTTCCCCCTGGTGAAACTTCTAACATGGGAGCGCTGCCTATCAATGATGCTTGTTACATAGCTGCGTTTGTCAGAAAGCGGAACGCTGGCATCCAAAAAGAACTTTCTGGGTAAGTCCGTCGGATAATCCCACCATTGCACAAAGCCGCCGCCATCCCGCAGGGAGGAATCCACCGCCTTCTCTGTGTTCCGGTCAATATAGATCCAGGGCACCTCGGGATAAATTTTATGGAACAGATCGATAAAAAAGACATTCCATGACGTCGTTTTAAACACGAGATACTTTTTGCCTTCCATCCCCTGCCGGTAGTGCTCAATGATTGCCTTGAGATGAGCAATCACCTGGGCCTCCGGAATTTGGTGAAACAAAAAAGCCAACAGAAGACTGTTGATGGCCTCAGACTCAGAAACCACTCTGACTCCCGGCAGTGCACTCATCATTCGGGAAAGCAGCGTGGAACCGCAATGCGAGGTATGAAAGATAAATCCCTTGATTTCCAGAGGGTTCTCCAGGTCCACCGGGTCTGAAACAGACATCTCTTTTCTGCGGTCCCCCAACAAACGGAATCTATGAACCCCGTCGTTGTAAAAGGGGTATCCAAACGCTTCTTCACGAATTTCTTGAAGCGTCGTGATGGGTGAATTTTCGATGGTCGTATAAGTCGGAAAATACCGGGCACCTGAAGGCTGCGATTCCATAGTCTGAGCAAATTCGGAGGAGATTCAGGAAGCAACTCCTTCAGTGACAGGCTGACTTGAATTCATGAGTTTGTAAATTTATTCGGCCATCCAACACCTCATTCCGAAGCTATGACCGCTTAGTAAACCAGGCGTGGATTAGCCCCGCCTGATGGAATTGAACCGGGACATCAAATCCACCACGTGAAATTAGCTCGCAGACATCACCAGGTGGAATGACCGCGACATCCCGGGCATAGTTTTCCTTCATCCTTTCAATTCCTTCAGTAGAAGAACTTCCGCCACTCGTCAATCGAAGCCAAACCTCAAGCAGCTTCCTGTCATCCGCGGCATCCAGGTCTCCCGCCAAATCTGAACTTACCAGAATACCTTCCGGACCAAGCCTGCCCGCTATCTTCCTGAAGAATTGAGAGCGCTCTTCACGATCCAATATAAACTGGGATACCAGGAAAGAAGTCGCAGCATCAAATGGATGATCTTCCGGCGGGAGAGAATCAAGAAACCCGCAATGAAACGTGCATCGGGAAATGATCCCCTGTTCTTCAGCCCGGGTTCGAAGGACATCCAGCATTGCTGACGACGGCTCAACCGCTGAAAAATGCCAGTTGGGGAACAGTCCGGCAAGATACAGAATTTCAACACCGGTTCCTGCCCCCACGCACAATATCCGGGCATCTGAAGGAAGTTCCGCGAGTACTGCACTCGTCAGTAAATGTAGAGAATGGTTGACCGGTGCCATCCGACTCCATTTTTCATCGTATGACGAAGCCTGTTGATCGAATAAAGCGGTAATCCTTTCTTTCTGCATGGAGTGACGTCTATCGTGAAAAACCCGGGAATGCCACGGGTTTGAGATCCAATCGTTGGGATCACTGGCGCTATCCCTGAGGCGGTTTTTTTACAGCGATGACGACGATGAAGATGAACCAAAGCAAGTTCCCGACTGCGAAAATGCCGCCAAGTATCATTAATCCGATGGCAACCCGATTACCCATGACTGCTTCCTGAGAGCCAGTGTTTTCCATATCACCAACAAAACCTTTGAGCCAGTAGCCGGCAGCAAATATCAGGACCCCAACTACGAATGTTCCAAGGGGCCCGATGCGAACGGTTTTAGATACTGAGCGCGCCATCGTGAAGCGATGATACAGCAGACCTTGGATTTCCTAAACGGGAATCTGGTAATCCCAGTCGCCGTGATGAAATTCTCATAAAGCAGGTGCGAGTTGTGATTGCGGGACAATCACGTCGTAAATCAGTTACATCCTGATCATTCCGATAACAATTCCCAACATCGAAATGAACAACTCAACCTTCAGATGCCTATTCCTGGCTCAGGTACGCCCCACTGAACGTTCAGATGCCCGTTCCTCCCTCAGGTACGACCCGCTGAACGTTCAGATGCCCATTCCTCTCTCAGGTACGACCCGCTGAACGTTCAGATGCCCGTTCCTCCCTCAGGTACGACCCGCTGAACGTTCAGATGCTCATTCCTCCCTCAGGTACGACCCGCTGAACGTTCAGATGCTCATTCCTCCCTCAGGTACGACCTTCTGAACGTTCAGAAGGTCGTTCCTACGCGACCACACTTTTCGTATTTCCATAAATACGATAATCACGCCCTGAAATCGGAAAGCTTTTGCCGCAGTGATTGATGGTTTCCGGCGTTCCCGTCGCTTGAGTTGTTGATTCGGCTCTTAAAAGACGAGCCGATCGCAGGAGCCGGATCTTACCTCACCATATTGCGCCGGATACGCTCATTGCGTGGCCATCGCTGTCTCCTCTATATTCAGCCCCACTGATGAAGATAAAACATACTGCCCTCTCACTTTTCGCCTTTGGCGCGATGATTTCCGCCGCCTTTTCGGCCGACCGGCCCAATGTCGTGATGCTTCTGGCCGATGACCTTGGCTACGCCGATGTGGGTTGTTACGACGGACCGGTCAAGACGCCGGCGATTGATGCGCTTGCGGCCGAAGGCACCCGCTTCTCCCAGTTCTATTCGGGTTGCGCCGTCTGCTCCCCTTCCCGCGCAGTTCTGCTCACGGGGCGGCATCATATCCGGGCAGGTGTCTACAGTTGGATTCATGACGAAAGCCAAAACTCTCACCTTCTGGAACGCGAAGTGACTCTCGCGGAAGTATTGAAAGAAAACGGCTACGCCACTGCCCATGTCGGGAAATGGCACCTGGGTTTACCCACGGGCAATCGTAAAAAACCCACCCCGGATCAACATGGATTTGATCACTGGTTTGCCACCTGGAACAATGCCGAGCCAAGCCATCGCAATCCGAACAACTTCATCCGCAACGGTGAGAAGGTTGGGAAGTTGGAAGGCTACTCCTGTCAGTTGGTGGCTGATGAAGCGATTGACTGGCTCGACAACCGAAAGGACAAAGAGGCTCCATTTTTCCTCAATATCTGGTTTCACGAACCCCACGCTCCCATCGCCGCACCTGACGAGATTGTATCTGAATATGGAAATTTGAAAGACAAAGGGGCCGTTTACTCCGGCACAATCGACAACACCGACAAGGCCATCGCCCGGATCGTGAAAAAGCTACGCGAAATTGACGCCCCCGAGGACACCATCATTATTTACGCTTCTGACAATGGTAGCTATCGCGATGACCGGACAGGTGGTCTCCGCGGACGCAAAGGCATGAACTGGGACGGCGGAATCCGGGTGCCGGGAATTTTCGTTTGGCCGGGGACCGTAAAAAAAGACGTGGTCATCACAGATCAACCAGCAGGATTGGTCGATGTTCTTCCCACCGTTTGCGGCTTGATCGGGCTCGACACACCGAAAGGAGTGCATCTCGATGGCTCGGATATCTCCCCGATTTTGCAGGGCAAAAGCGATGCGTTCACCCGCCATCAACCACTTTTCTGGCATCTCCAAAAATCACGCCCGATCGTAGCAATGCGAGACGGCAATTATTCACTGGTTGCTGAGCCTGACTACGAGCTGTCCACGAGCAATATGTTTCAAGAGGCCTGGATCCCGGCAGTGAAAACAGGCGGTTACAAAAACTTCCAGCTCTTTGATCTGGAGAAAGATCCGAATCAGACCACTGACATCGCTAAAGACAACGCAGATCTGGTCGCGAAAATGAAGAAGCAGTTGCTCGATATCAACGCCAGTATCATGGCCGACGGAGAGGACTGGCATCTCAAGAAGTAACGGCTCGCCCGAATTCCATTGAGGGTAGCTGCGTTCCCCGGGAGCCATTCTCTTCTTCAAGCCAAAACGATTAGACCCTGTTGGTTTGGCGAACGAACCCTGTTGGATCGTGAGAGTGCCATTGCTCTGATGGCATGATTCCGCATGGGGAGAGACTTTCAATTTCTATACATTTCCAATCTAATCTTATTCATGAGTAATCACTCCAATTCAACGGTTCAGGATACCAGCCGCCGGCGGTTCATTAAAAACTCTGTCGCCACAGCATCCGGCGCCGCTCTGGGGTTCCCTGCGGTGCTTCGAAGTGCTTCACCAAATTCCAAACTACAAGTCGCGTCGATTGGAGTTGGCGGCATGGGAGGGAACACAATGAAAAGCGTGGCCAGCCACTCTAACGTGGTGATCACAGGTGTCTGTGATGTGGAGAAGAAGACGCTGGATTTCGCCGCGCGAAATTTTCCCGAAGCGGTCGCCATCGAGGACTGGCGGGAGCTGCTGGCCGATCATGGCGACAAGTTCGACGCGGTGACCGTGGGAACACCGGATCACTCGCACGCAGGCCCGGCGGTCACGGCTTTAAGAGCGAAGAAACATTTGTATCTGCAAAAGCCAATGGCACCGACAATCTATGAGTGCAGGGTGATTGCTGACGAAGCGAAGAAGGCTGGAGTGACAACTCAACTCGGAAATCAGGGCCGGTCATCGGTCCATAGCCGCATGGCCGTGGAACTGATTCAGAGCGGGGCGATTGGAAAGATAAAGGAAGTGATCATTTGGGAGAACAAAGCGCTGAACTGGTGGCCCAAAAACACGGAACTGAAGAAAGAGGGCGATCCAATTCCCGATGGGTTTAACTGGGACCTCTGGCTGGGAGTTCGGAAATCCACTCCTTACCTGAACGGGGCTTATCACCCGAAACACTGGCGGGCCTGGTTTGATTTCGGGGTTGGAGAAATGGGAGACATGGGTTGCCACCATTTTGACCCGACGTTTGACGCCCTGAACTTGACGGCACCGGTTCGTGTTCGACAAACCACCCCGGGAAGCAGTGGGCCCCTCTGGGCAAAGCACCGTCAGGTGGAACTGGTTTTTCCCGGCACCGACATGACTGCGGGTGACGAAGTGAAAGTCACCTGGCATGACGGGGATATACGACCTGACGCGACCCGCATCCCGCTTCCGGAAAATGAAAAGTCGTTACCGGAATCCGGCACCTGCTGGATCGGTGAGAATGGTACGATCTTCAAGAACTACCGCGGTGGGCCCCCTTACGTGTTATCCGAAGCGAAATTTCCTGAAGAAAAATATCCCAAAGATATTGCGCCGCTGAATCATTACCATGGCTGGGTGGACGCTGTGATCGCCGGGGAGAAATCCATCGCTGATTTCAGTCATGGCGGCCCCTTAACCGAAACCGTCCTGGTCGGTGCCATGGCAGACCGATATGCTCAGGAATGGCTGGAGTGGGACAGCGACGCCTTGGCATTCACCGGTCACAGCGGTGCCACTTCACTCGTAAAGCGTGCTTATCGTGACGGCTGGAGTGTTCCGGGGCTGGGGTGATTTCACAGCAAAGGGAAGCTCATCTCCTGACGCCTCACTTTTCCTCTACAATCGCCAGAATCCCGGAGAACCAGTTGGTTTCGGGAATGGGCCCGGTCACATCCCGAATAAACATGTGCGAGATGTCTCCATCGAGATAGAGGGCGTTCGGGCAATCCAACTTGTCGCGAAACAGTTCAGCAAAACCGTAGAGATTGATTCTCCCCTTTCCTTTCGAGCGATCCGAGCAAACCAGGATGACTTTCCCGTCTTTGGTCACACCCACACCGTTTCGGATCAGTCTGCTGGTCGAAGGCTCATTGAAGGCCGGATGAATTTTCCCGTTGCCGAGCAACATGGGCCCGGACTGTGTTGCGAGAACAGGCTTCTCTCCTGACCGGGCGAATGCGTGTGATTCCAAAACCGCAGCGGTCTTGTCCTTACGAATGAAGAACACACCATTTGGTTTGAGATAAACATTAGGCGTGTTTTCATCCGGGCGCTTTTTTACATGATCCTTTAGATTCAGCGAAACAATCGTTTTCCCGTTGGCAATGTGTAGTCCGGTCGGAAAGAACGTGGGCTCATAAATTCCCGAGTTCAACGCGAGCTTCAATTGTTTCCCGTCGCGATTCAGCCTCGCTTCGAGATCTTTGAAAGTCTGCGGCTTTCCCGGGGTTTCAGCCAGAAAGAGCTGAAGGGTTTCTTTCGTTAGATCGAGCCGGTAAACGAAAAATGTCGCTCCTTTGTGCTCAATGGTCTCAGCCCGTGAGAGCGTGAGACCAAACAACATTGCCAGAATGATGATCCAATTGTGGTTGATCGACGGTATTTGAAAAAAGCGCATCTCTTCACACATACGCTGTAATTTTCGCGAACTGTCAATCTTCTATCACTATCCGCTCCAGTCGGAAGATAGGACCCAATCATTTGAATCGTCGAATTCCGGCTACTGACTTCAATTCCAGCCCATCAGCTCGGCGGAAATTTTATCAGAAGCTCGCTGGTGCAGTGAACTACGCAGCGACTTGCGCGATATCACACACTGAGAGGAGTGCTCCGTCCCAGCTCATGGTGTGGTCATCGACAAGCGGGTTGTCAGTCTCATGACCCACAATTGCCGTGAGGCTCGTTGGGTCAGCCAGCATGAAAGCCGGATACAAGAAAGTTTCGCCATTCACACGAACGCTGCATACGCAGTTTTGGCCGAATTTGTAGAGCAACACCTCTACCGGGACTGTTTCGTGTGCCTTAATAGGTGCGTTTGAAAGATATCCGATCACTCCGTCGCCATTTGAAAGATCGCAAACTTCTCCAGTAGCCGGGTAGATTGCGACGGCAACACCGCACTTTTTATCCACGTCCATCAAGCCGACGAGGATGCGTTGTGTCATTCGATCGTGCTCGACATCAACTTTGAAGCTGATTTGCGAGCGCGAAGATTCGATCTGAGCCCTGTCCAGGGGATTCAGGCGGAATTGTCCTAAGCTAGGAATAGATTTCATGTGAAGAAGGGGGGAGTTGTCAAAAATGACGGGTTTGTGTGTTGATTGAAGAATTACAGAGCGCCTAATTTCCGGTTCATTGAAGGTTGGTCGCTGTTGTAACTTTGAAAATTATAGTCGTTTGATTGTAGTAATTCAAATATTTTATTAAAATTATTGTATTTATCTTAATATTCATGCCTCGCACCCTTTGTTTTTCTAAAATTTCCGGACATCTGACGCTTTTCGTTATTGCGTCAGAGTCGGTCCTGATCTCCTTATAACGGGATTTGCCTTACCTGAAGCCGCCGCTCAGGCGGGAATTCGAACCAAAAAATTTAAGCAACCTTTCCGATCATAGCCCCTTTTCAATTCAGTGTTTATCTTTGCGTCCTCGTAATCGAATCGATCGTTAGAGTTCTTCCCCTCAGTTTCTGTGAAACGCTTGGATCGGGATTGGGAAAGGCTTTTTCGTGGTTTGTTCCCGGATACCGGCGACTCGTGCGCCGAAACCTGAGAATTGCTTTCGCCGGAGAAAAGTCCCGGGAAGACGTCAAACAGCTAACTGCGGAGCATTTCTCTGCATTGGGTCGAAATTTTCTGGTGAGCCTGAAGACGGCTTTGATGCCAATCGAGGAAATCGAAAAGCGCGTGACTTATGAAGGACGAGAGCACATAGAAGCCGCCGCAGCTTTGGGAAAGGGGCTGATCGGTGCGATCTCTCACCTCGCTAACTGGGAGCTGTATGCCCGCCTTCCCTCTCTTGGAGCAGGGATAGCTCCTGCGACTCTCTACCAAAAAGTAAAAAACCCATTTTTAAACCGGCACATAGAAAAGCGACGGGCTGCCTCCGGGCTGACTCTGTTTGACCGATCAACTGGATTTAACGGCCCCACGGAACATATCCGGGCTGGAGGCGGAGTTGGCATTCTATTTGATCAACACGCTGGAGACCGCGGTGTTTGGTGTCCATTCTTCGGGAGGCTGGCTTCAACCACCAATCTCCCTGCCCTTCTGAGCCTGCGAACAGGAGCCCCCGTCATTTCGATTGGGCTGTTCCGAAATGGACCTGGAAAATGGAAAATCGTTTACCAGCCCCCTCATTTCCCCCCGGAAAAAGTCGGTGGAAGAGATGCACGACAGGCAGCGATCAATGAGTTGACGGCGAATTTGAATGGAGAGCTCGAATCGTTCGTTCGATCTGATCCTGCCGAGTGGTTCTGGGTTCATGACAGATGGAAGACGCCTTTAGAGAAGATCCTTCTCGCGCCCTACCGCCGGGGAGTGTTCATTCCAAACAAGGGAGCTGTGCCTCAGAAAATAAAGCCGTTCCGAATTCTATTAAGATCACCTAATCCTCTGGGAGATGCTTGTATGGCGATTCCCGCGATTCGCGCAATTAAACGAGGTCGGATCGATGCCCACCTCACAATATTATGCCGGGAGAACCTTGAACCTCTCTGGAAACGGTTACCTGAAGTGGACGCAGTGATCCCGGTCTCAAAAAGCTGCTCGAAGCGGAAGATCGGTCAGCTGGTTCGGGACACCGCTGACTTTGATGCGGCTATATTACTCCCGAATTCACTCAGCTCAGCATTCGAAGCAAAGTATGCCGGCATCCGCCACATTACAGGCTTCGAGGGACACAGCCGAAAACGTCTTCTGGATCATGTGGTCCGCCCACGCAAACCAGGTCCCCCTGACCACCACGTCAATCACTACCTGCACCTTGCTGAACAAATCGGTGCTGATGTCGAGGATCGCACGAGATTGATGCAATTCGGTGGAGGTAAAACAAAAGCCACTCCGGGAGAAATCCGCATCGGTATATGCCCGGGTGCGGAATACGGGAACGCCAAACGGTATCCCCTTGATCGCTATTCCGAAGCCCTCGATGCCGTTCGCAAAAAGATTCCTTCAGATATCCAGGTTCGTTTTCTCATCTTTGGAAGCCCTAACGAACGTGAAATTGGTGAAGAACTCGCTGCCATGCTGGGCGATGCGAATTTCAACCGCGCAGGTAAAACGACCATTGACGGTTTGATCGAAGAATTGCTGACTTGTGATGTATTGGTCTCAAATGACACCGGAACAATGCATCTTGCCGCAGTGATGGGCATCCCTACCGTGGCAATTTTCGGGTCCACCGAACCTCAGCTCACAGCCCCGCTCGGGGCAAATCATGAGGTATTGCGGCATCATGTCGAATGTAGCCCCTGCTTTCTTCGCGACTGCGCCTTCGACTACCGCTGTATGCTCCGACTCGATCCACATCTGGTGGAAGAAGCTGTGTTGCGTGTCTTACCGCCCCTTCACCGTGGTTAATGCTCTACAGTTCCAGGCGGATTTCTTTGCCCGAAATCCATCCCTTCGGCCAGCGCTTGAATTGATGGCTTCGGAACCGAAAGCTTGTTTCTTTGTCAAAGATCGACAAAGCCGTTATGTGATGTGCAACCGCTATCATCTGACCACCTATGATCTGGTTCGCGAAGAGGATCTCGTGGGAAAGGCAGCGCGTGACTATTTTCCCGACCTGCTTGCAGAGGCATACGAGGTCAATGACCGGCGGGTATTCGACAGTGGTAAATCGATCTGGAACGAAGTCTGGCTGGTTCCACACGTGAGAGGAACTCCACGTTGGTTCGTTTCAAACAAAGCTCCGCTTTTCGATCATCAAGGGGAGGTCATCGGTCTGGCAGGTCTGATGCATCCGATCGCTACCCCGGAAGATCAACGACAACACTTCAGGGAGTTGCAACGTGTCATCGAATTTCTTGAAACCAATTTCATCAGTGAAATCGACGCTGAGAAACTTGCCTCGATTGCCGGGCTTTCGGTACCTCACTTCAATCGCCGGTTTCGACAACTGCTACGGCTATCACCGATGGAGTATGTTCACTCCCTCAGAATTCAGGAAGCTCAGCGGCTTCTCGCCACGACAACTCAATCGGTCGCAGAGGTCTCAGCCGCGACAGGTTTCTACGACCAGAGTCACTTCACAAAACGATTTAAGAAAGTGACAGGAATCACCCCGTTGAAATATCGAAGGGAATTCCTGCGATAATCACCTGCTACAGACGGGGAGTAATCCGCTTTCCTTTGACCCAGTCCTCGCCAAGTCGCTCTCGTTGTTTTCCCTGTCTGAAGATATTGAGCAAAATCCCGACAGCTGCCATTGCAGCAAGAAGGGCTGACCCTCCATAGCTGACGAACGGCAGAGGTAATCCCGTATTGGGAAGAACCGACGTCGTCACCCCGATATTCAAGCATGCCTGAAAGACAATGAAGCAGGTCACTCCAAGCCCAAGCAACAACCCGAAACGATCCGGTGCATAGAAGGAGATGGCAATTCCCGCGACCGCGATCAGAACAAAAGCCAACACGACAAGCAACGTGCAAATCAGGCCCAGCTCCTCGCCGATCATTGGGAAAATAAAGTCAGTATGAGCGAACGGCATGTAAAGCATCTTCAGACGCCCCTCCCCGATTCCACGTCCTTCGAGGCCACCTGAACCGAGAGCCATCAATGAAATCCACTGCTGCCACGCTGCACCGAGCCGGTGCTTTTCAGGATCAAGAAATGCCAGGATTCGCTCCATCCGGTCAGGAGCGATCTGAAGCATTCCCCAGAACCCGGCAACTCCGGCAGTGGTTAGTCCGGACATCCATTTCCAGTCGACTCCGGCGACGAACAACATAACAAAACAACTTGCCGCCAGCACCGCTGTGGTTCCCATGTCGACCTCGAACAACACGAGTGCCACCATCACTCCCACAATTCCCATGGGGTAAACAAACCCTTGCAGGAATTTTTTGCCACTGTCAGGGTACATCGAATACCAATGAGCAACGAGAATTGCCAACATGATCTTTGCCAACTCAGACGGCTGCATCTGCATTGGCCCGATCTTGATCCAGCGAAACTCATTATTCCGCTCAATACCGATTCCCGGCACAAAGCACAACACCAGCATCAGAATCGTTCCTGCATAAAACCACCAAACGTGGCGCTGCCAAAACCGGTAATCGATTGAAGCTGCCCCCCAACAAACGAGACAACCCAACACCAGCCACACCACCTGCCTCTTTACCTCACGATAGGCGTCCGTTTCACTCGCATCTGCACTGAAGATACTGGTGCTCATCAGCATGACCATTCCTACAACAATAAGAAAGGCGACACCGGCGAGGAGAAAAAGCGAACTGCGTTTTGTCATGAGTTATCGAGTCAACAGGGTGCGATCACTGAACCAACAGGGTTGGATCGTGCAAACGTATCAGTTGGTTGGAATTTTCAGCGTCTGACCGAGTTGAAGCAATTCAGGACGGTCAATGCCATTCGTGGCCATCAAAGCGGTGTGCTTGATTCCAAACTTCCGGGCGATGCCGTAAGCCGTATCACCTTTTTGCACGACATAGGTTTTTGACTGCGCGGACTTCTCAGCCGGAGCGGTAGCAGGTCGCTTCGCAGCAGGTGCCTCCGATGGCGCAGGGTTGGAAACCCTCTCAGTCGCAGCCTTTGGTCTTTCAGTTTTCGCGGCGACTTCAACAGCAGTAGAGGGTGGCCCGGCTGGTGCATCAGCTTTGTCACCGTCTTTCCGGGTAACCTTCAGCCATCGACCTTCATAGAGTGAACCTTCCACATTGTTTGTATCGATCGAGTTTTCAGCTTTGATCGCAGCGACTGACACTCCCATTTTTCTGGAGATTTCCACCAGTGTGTCTCCGGTTGTAATCCGGTATTCAATGACTCCGGGAGTCGCATCATTGGAAACAACTGCCGGGGCAGCTGGTTGACGACTTCCAGTAGCAACCTCAGTTCGGGTAGCATTTGCGGGAGCCGTCGAAGTCCGGGGAGCCGCAGCAGGCTCAACAACACGTGCAGCCTCTGTCGCAGCAGGAGTTGCCACTGTGGCAACGGAACCGGGAGTCGAAGCTTTCTCGATCATTTTGAAGGCCAGAATGCCTCCTACAGCAACCACATGAAGAATGAGGACAATCGTAAAGACGCGAGTTAAACGCACGTCCGGGGTATCGAGATACCAGTCTTGTTCTTCCGTAACGTGAGCAGGCAGTTTTGTCTGAGCAAAAAGCCGTGTCACGAGATTATCACGAACCCCACGGTTCGATTTTCTATTTCTTCTTTTGTTGTTCATTTGCTTGTTGTTGTTTTGTTAGTTCCGGTCAGGGAATGGATTCAGTTCAGGTTGCTGACGGCTCTTCGAAACGCGTCACCGCGTTCGCCATAGCTGGAAAACATGTCGAAACTTGAGGTCCCGGGGGAGAAAAGGACGACCTGCCCCGGTTTTGCTGCGCGTGATGCTGCCGCCACGGCTTCCTCCAAAGTCTCGGCTAACTCACAGTGTGCCGCGTCCTTCCAGGCCTCAAAGATTGCCTCCCTCATCTCTCCAATACAAATAACGCGGTCAGCCGACTCACTTACGATCCCGGTGATCTCATTGTAATCGAGTCCCTTGTTCTTCCCCCCTACGATCAGAATAACGCGACCTTCCTGACCACGAAGAGAGCTTTCCAGAGCATGAAGGTTTGTCGCCTTCGAGTCATTTACGAAAGTGACATCACTTACTTTTCCTACCACTTCACAACGATGCGGTGGAGCCTTGAATTTCCGGATCGCAGTCTCCATTGCCTCAAAACCAACACCGTGACAGTTAGCGGAAGCCATAGCCGCCATCACATTTTCAGCATTGTGCTTCCCATTTAGAAGCGTCGTCCGGTAGTCCAATATCCTGGATCCGCGGTTGAAGATCGAGCCATCGTCATAGGTAAAATCGGCATCACCGTTGAAGGAACTGAATGTGACAGTTTGACTCCGTGGAGCAATTTCCTCCTCAGCTTTCACAACTGAAAAGTCATTTGCGGTCTGGTTTTCGAAGATCCGAAGTTTGGCATTCCGATAGTCTTCCAGAGAGGTGTAGCGGTCCATGTGATCAGCCGCAAAATTCATCCACACCGCTACCGATGGTTTGAATGAAGTGATCGTCTCCAGCTGAAATGAACTGACCTCAACAACAATGACATCATAGTCACACTTGGATTGAATCACCTCACTGTAGGCGGTCCCTACATTTCCCGCTGCCACAGCCTTTAGGCCCGCCTCATTCAGAATCGATGCGGTCAGTTCTGTGGTCGTCGTTTTACCGTTGGTACCGGTGATCGCGATTACCGGCGTATCCTGACCGGCCTGCCAGGCAAATTCGATCTCACCAATCAGTGGTGCACCGGTTTTACTGAAGGCTTTCCCAATCGGCCAACCCGCGTCGATCCCGGGGCTGATCACAGTTAAATCCAAATCAGAAGGTGGAGTCAGCGCATCATTCCCGAAGACGGTGTCCACCCCGATATCTGCAAACACTTGAGTTCGCGCACTCAGTTTATTCGCATCGCCGGAATCATAGACACAGACAAACTCTGCCCCTCGGGCACGGGCCAACTCAGCAGCCGCGAATCCGCTGGCTCCTGCCCCGAGTATAGCTACGGTCTGTCCTGACAAATCCATAAATTTCTAGCGAATCTTCAAGGTCGCGATTCCGATAAGCGCACAAATGATTGAGATGATCCAAAATCGGTTGATCACTTTGGTCTCGGCCCACCCCATCAACTCAAAGTGATGGTGAATTGGTGACATCTTAAAGATTCGTTTCTTGCGAAGTTTGTAACTGGCGACCTGGAGCATCACAGACCCGGCCTCCATCACGAACACACCACCAATAATCACGAGGAGGATTTCCTGTTTGCAGCAAATCGCAATCATTCCAAGCATTCCCCCAATCGAAAGTGAACCGGTGTCTCCCATAAAGACCCGGGCCGGATGACAGTTGAACCAAAGGAATCCAAGGCATGATCCCAGCAACGCAGTGCAGAAAATCGCCACCTCACCTTCCTGTGGGTGAAATGGGAGAAAGAGGTAATTTGAAACCACAGAATTCCCTACAACATAGGTAAGACCTGAATAGGCTGCGACGGTGGTCAGAGTGCATCCCGTTGCCAACCCATCAAGCCCGTCGGTGAGGTTTACAGCATTCGAGCAGCCAACAATAACAATCGGCAGCAGAAAGACCATCCATAGACCGCCTTCAAACGGGCCTTTCTTAAACGGCACCCAAAGCTGCTGAATGTGCATCGAAATTGAGTGGACTGTTCCGTCTTTGCCAATGATCGGATCAGCGTTCCAGGTCAGTGCCGGATGATCATAAAGATAGAGGAAGAGCACCGCGACAAACGCCACGAGGATCTGGACAATCAATTTTGTCTTTCCGCTAACCCCGGCAGAGGTCTTCTCCATGACTTTTTTGTAGTCATCAGCAAATCCGAGCGCAGCAGTTCCAATCGTGACAAAAACCAATGCGATAATAAACGGATTCAACGGCCGGGCCCAAAGGAGAACCGTGATCAAAACGGCTCCCACAATCAGGATTCCCCCCATTGTTGGAGTCCCCACTTTCTTACCCTGAATCTCTGCCAGCTTATGGACTTCGTCAGCCGTGCGAATCGGCTGCTTCATCTTGAGCGATGTCAGCATCAAAATCACCCGCTCACCAAAGCAAACTGAGAGCAGGAATGCTGTCAGGCAAGCTCCTGCGGCACGGAAGGTTCCGAACTGAAACAGCCTCAGGAAATCAAACCATTCCTGTTTGGCCGGGTCGTCCAGAAGATGGAGGTAATATAACATCGTGGAAAATCAGTTTGAAAATTGCTCGATCACTTTCTCCATGCCAGCGGCCCGACTGCCCTTTACCAGAACCAGATCCCCCGGCTTCAATTCCCCCTTCAAAAAGGAGGCGGCACTTTTGTGATCCTCAAAAGTATGCTCACTACCCGCGGCAGCGGCGATCAGTTTGGCCCGCTCTGAAACTGTGACTAACAAATCAATATTGCCAGCTGCCACCGCCTCGCCCAGGCTTCTGTGCTCCGGTTCTTCGTGCTCACCCAACTCCCCCATAAATCCCAGGACCGCTACCCTGCGACCAGTCGCTTCCGCTGACTCCAGGGTCTTCAAAGCTGCCCGCATGGAATCAGGATTCGCATTGTAGCTGTCATCGATGAACTTGATTCCGTTGATCTCGCGTTTTTGAAGTCGACCGCCAGTCAACTCAGCATTCGAAAGGCCTGAGACGACCGTTTCCAGATCAACTCCCAGTTCAAGCGCCACCGCAGCGCCTAGAAGGGCGTTCACTACCATGTGTTCACCTGCCACTCCGATCGAAGCAACAGCGCGCCTCTCTCCAGCCAGAATATCAAACTGTGTTCCTTCATCAGTGGCGGAGAGATTCTCCGCCTGCACATCCCCCACACCGATTCCCACTGCGACCATTCGCGCCGAAGCACGGGCCGCAATCGAATCAGCAAAATCATCGGAGGCCGGCATGACAAAAAAGCCGTCACTGGCCACCATCTCCGCGAGCTGCCCCTTCTCTTCGGCGATCGCTTCGCGCGTTTTCATGTGCTCGATATGAGCCGTTCCTACATTGGTGATCACCCCTGCGTGCGGGGCTGCAATTTCAGCCAGGACCTCAATCTCTCCCGGATGGTTCATCCCCATTTCCCAGACACCAAACTGATCCCGCTCCAAAGCGTTCAGGATCGTCAGAGGTAACCCGATATGATTATTCAGATTACCCACCGTGGCGTTGACCGGCCCGGCCATCGCCAGGATCGATTTAAGGAAGTCTTTCGTCGAAGTCTTTCCATTGCTTCCAGTCACACCGATCGCGGTCAAACCCAAAGTCCTGCGATAGTTCTTCGCCAGGTTCTGAAGCGCCAACAACGTGTCACGCACCCGGATAATGCCTCCATCAAAAGATTCAGCCTCCGCATTCAGACTGCTGATAATGATGCCGGCAACACCCGCTTTCTTCGCAGTGTCTAAAAAATCATGCCCGTCAAAATTGTCTCCCTTCAGAGCGAGGAAAACGTCTCCTTCAGAAAGCGACCGGGTGTCAGTTGAAACATTGCCAACCATGCTGGACGGAACTCCCTGAAGCAGGGAACCACCGGTCCATTCAGCCATTTGTTTCAATGTAGTTGGATTCATCTTCAAAAAATCAGTCAGTCGTTCGACTCGAGCTTTGCCCTGATGCACTGAGCGGCGATCAGGCGATCATCAAAATCGTGATGCTTGCCGTGGATTTCCTGATAAGCCTCATGACCTTTCCCGGCGATCAGCACGATGTCTTTTTCTCCTGCGAGATTGATCGCCGTCTCAATCGCGTCACGACGATCTTCAATCACCTTGTAGCTCTTCGACTTCATCCCACCTTCAATGTCGCGAATTATTCGTGAAGGCTCTTCTGTTCGGGGATTGTCAGAAGTGATGATAGAAAAATCACTCGCACTGTCAGCAGCAGCTCCCATGAGAGGGCGTTTCCTCTTATCCCGGTCACCGCCGCAACCAAACACCGTGATCAGTCGGTTCGGGTTCAATCCCCGCACCGTCTTCAGGGCGTTTTCCAGCGCATCAGGGGTATGAGCATAATCAACAAAAACCCGGAAATTGATTCGCCGATCTCCATCCACCGCTTCCAATCGCCCGGGGACCTGAGGCGCTGTTTCCAGGTTTGCAACCGCCTCGCGCAAATTCAATCCCAGGGCCTGAGCTGATGCCAGGGCTGCAATGGCATTATATACATTGAAGACTCCAATCAGAGGAATCTTCACCAACATCTGCCGTCCCTTCAGTTGCAAATTGAACTGGGTCCCGTTGAAATCGGTCTTGATTGCTGAAGCTTTGAAATCGGATGCTGAATTCTGTCCGAATGTGATTTTCGAAAGGTTGGAAAACGGAGCCTTCACGAGCCGCTTACCATAGGTATCGTCCAGATTGATAATCATCGTACCCGGACTCCCCTGCTCATTCATCTGCTTGAAGAGCAAAAGCTTCGCCTCGAAATACCGCTCCATCGTTCGGTGGTAATCAAGATGGTCCTGCGTAAGATTCGTGAATACCCCTGCGGCAAACCGAACAGCGCCGACTCGTGACTGAACGAGACCGTGAGAAGCCACCTCCATCACTGCCGCCCGACAATCAGCATCACGCATTTCACGAAGCATCCGGTGAACATCAGGGGACTCAGGCGTGGTCCGCGAGGCTTCAATTAGCTCATCTGCGATCTGATAGTGGACCGTTCCGAGCATTCCTGCACGGCGCAAACTCGCTTGCATCAAGTAGTGAGTCAGAAATGCCGTGGTTGTCTTTCCATTTGTTCCAGTGACTCCGACAACAGGCATCTCATGTGAAGGATTGCCGTATAGCTCGGCTGCACACCTCGCCATCGCCGATCTGGCATTATCCACCTGCAACCAGGGCACTTCGGTATCGGCCCGAAATGGCAACTCAGATAAAATGGCAGAGGCATTATTTTCCAGCGCCGAAGGCACGAAAGTGTTCCCGTCCCGTTCCACTCCCGGAAGAGCACAGAACAGCGAACCCTCTTCGACCTTGCGGGAATCGTAGTCGATCCGTGAAATCTCTGTATCGGACAGAGCCCCTGTAACCGCCTTTACGGGCATCGATCCAATGACATCCTCTAGTTTCATAAGTTTTTAATGAACAATTCCCTCAGCCAAACTTTCCTGACCCTCAATCAAGCCAACAGGCTCGGACTGCATTAGGTGCTGGGTAAGTTCCACCGGGTCATCCGGTGCAATTCCAAGAAGTTTCACAGCCTCCTGTGCCATCTCCGAAAAAATCGGCGCAGCAATGGTTCCCCCATACAGCTTCACCCCCGTCGCATGAGGGTCATCGACAACCACGATCCCCATCAGTTGCGGGTTGTCCGCCGGGAGAAATCCGAGAAATGACACGACATAGCGCCCTTTCACATATCCGACGCCCTGCACATGCTTCCGCGCCGTTCCAGTCTTGCCGGCCACCACATACCCCGGGACACATCCACGAGTTCCTGTCCCACCTTCCAGCATCGTTTTCTTCATCGCACGACGAACACAATCAGCAGCGTGTTTGCTGATCACCCGACGCTGCGCACCTCTTTCCGGCTTCGGCAGCGGAGTACCATCAGGCTTTTCAATCGCCTTCAAGATCGTCGGAGTCTGATATCCTCCGCCATTTGCTATAATGCCAAGGGCTGAGACCATCTGAATTGGGGTGACCGCCATTTCGTAACCAATTGATTTGGAAGAAAACGATGTCTGACTCCACTCACTGACATCGGTGTGCGCCCCTGAACTCTCCGCAGTCAACTCGATACCGGTTTCCTTTCCAAAACCGAACTCCCCGATGTAGTGGTGGAAGAGGTGTCGATTAAGCGGCCTTGCCACCATGTAGGAACCGATGTTACTCGACTTAGCGAGCACCATCTCAGCAGTCAGATCACCATAAGGATGGTGATCCAAAAGCGTAAACCCTTCCTGATTGTATGACCCCCAGTGGCAAAAAATCGGAGTCGTCGGGGTGATCAAACGCTTATCAAACGCAGCCCCGAACGCGACCATTTTAAAGGTAGACCCGGGCTCATAGGTGTCCGAGATCGCAATATTTCTCAGATTACCCTTTCGCGTTTCAAGATCGAAATGCGGGCGACTCGCCATCGCCAACACCTCCCCATTCCGGGGATCCATAAAAATAGCCGTTACTTTTTCAGGAGCATATTTCTCAACCACCTCGTTCAGCTTCTCCTCCACCAACACCTGCAGCCCCATATCAATCGTGAGCCTTACGTTGTCTCCCGAGACCGGCAATTTCTCTTCCCCCCGGAACGCATGAATCTCATGCCAACTCCGATCGCGCTCCGTGTAGCGATAACCGGGAACTCCCGTCATTGTCTCGTTGAACACTTTCTCAACCCCTTCTTTACCCTCGCCTTCATGATCAACGTATCCAATGACGTGCGTCAAATTCAGCGGACTGGGATAGTAGCGACGCTCCCCTTTATCAAGGCGCAGACCACCCAGGCGATTGTCTGACAACACCTGCTTCAGCTCACGATAGAAGTCATCCTCGATGTTCTTCGTCAGCGTGATCTCCCCCCGACTCTTCGATTTCAACAACCGGATCAACTCATGCTTCGGCATCCGTAAAACCGGCGCCAGAACTTCATTGATTCTCGCCAAATAGGCTTCCGACAGTTTCGAGTTCCCTTCCTGGTCCGCATCAGAAAATCCGATCGGCCCTTCAAAGCGACGTTTGATCACACGAGGTGAAACCGCTTTACCGAGCGCCATCGACTCCTCTTTCGCCAGAGCAGAACAGGCCACACCCGGATCACGCACTTTAAAGCAATCAACGACCAACTTGTAGACCGTTTGATTACGCGCCAGCAATTCACCGTTGCGATCCAGAATCCGACCACGCGACGGCTCAAGAGTCTCTTTGTGCACATATCGCTCCTCGGCCACTTCCGAGTAGCGCTCATGCTCGACAACCTGCACATAAACCAAGCGCGCCGACAGAAGACTCAAACCTCCAGTCAGCGCAGCACAGGCAAATATCAGCCGTGTTTTTAAATACTTATCCAATGTTTTTGTTCCGTTCTACGTCCCGAGCCTAATGTTAGTATTACTGGTCATCCGGCTTACTTGGAGACGGCAATTCCGGCGCCAGTGACGCAACCTCTACCGACTCCAAATCTTCAAATTCCTGCCCAACCGGGGAAATCTTCCAAACACGCATTGGATCGATCCCCCTGAGATCACTCCCCTTCCATCGCAAACGGCGTGACAACTCTGCCCGGTCCATCACACCGGCAATACGGAGTTCCCACATTTCAATCTCCTGATTCAAACGCTCGATATTGCTCTCACGAAGCGTGATTTCATCCCCTTTGGTGACATGACGGTTTCGGATCGTCACGAAGCAGGCTCCAATTCCACCCAGCGCCACACAAATGAAAAGCACCCGAAACATCCCCGGTGTTTTCAGCGGGTTACGATAGCGATTTCTTTTAACCATGATGCACTCCTCTCGTCTTCAGTTTATTCAAACACGCACCCCGGCACGCAGCTTTGCACTGCGAGCCCGCGGGTTGCGCGAAAGCTCCTCATCCGTCGGACTCACAGCCCGGCGCTGGAGCAAATTGTAGCGGTAATCAGGATTCTCCTTCGGCTCAGGCCACTCAGGACGATCGATGTATGGCATACTCGTCCTGCGGAAAAACTGCTTCACAATTCTGTCTTCCAGCGAGTGGAACGTGATCACCGCGAGAACCCCGTCTCTCCCCAGAAAATTCGTCGCCTTCTCCAGCGCAACTTCCAGACGACCCAATTCATCATTCACAGCAATACGCAGAGCTTGAAACACCTTTGTCGCTGGATTTTTAGCACTACGCTTCGGGATCACCGTTCCGACCAACTCCGAAAGCTGTAACGTCGTTGTAATTGGCGAATCTTTACGGCTCTTCACAATCGCCGCCGCCACCTTTCGCCAGGATTTCTCTTCACCGTAGTCCCGGAAAATCCGCCCCAATTCAAATTCATCAGCCTCATTCACCAAATCCGCCGCTGACTTCCCAGCCTCGCGATTCATCCGCATATCCAGCGGCCCTTCCCTCATGAATGAAAATCCACGATCCGCAGAATCAATCTGGCGGGAGGACACCCCGATATCGAGCAGAATCCCATCCACCGTATCGATCCCCAATTCTTCAAACACGACATCCATGTCCCCGAAGTTCGCCTGCACGGGAAGAAACTGATCACCAAATGACTCCAACCGCTTTGACGCATGCGCCAAAGCTTCAGCATCCTGATCACAACCGATCACATGAGCCCCGGCTCGTAACAGCATTTCAGAATGCCCACCACCCCCAAGAGTTCCGTCAAAAATCTGTTTCCCCTCTCCCGGCTTCAGCGCATCAAGCACCTCCCCGGGCAGCACCGACTCATGATAAAACGGCAATTCTCCCCCTCGCCCGCCACCCATCAAATCCGCCGCCGAGATTACTCCGCGATCCGGCTCATCACCTGCATTGTTTTCCATATCAATCGAAGAAGAAAGCGCCAACCCGTTCCAATCAAACCCGTTCCCTTCAGCGCCCGATACCTTTACTCCCGACACGGAAGAGGCAGCGTCACTCAGTTCTAACCATGGCTTTATTGGAATAATCATGAATAAATTCAGCAAAGTGATCCTTGAATCCGTTTCCAGAAATTCGAATCTTTCTAGCCGTTCCGTTGATTGTTATGAATTTCCATAATTTCAACCATTGAACGGGAGTCATTATATTACTTGCCAGCATTTATAAGCAAGCACAAAAAGCTAAGGAAACTAAAATAATTTCACTGGTGAGAAATACAAGAGATCATTTACCGGTTGATAACTCGTTCCAATTCTTGCCCTTTTTCATCAGAATCCAGCCCTGCCACTCTCTCTTTTGGGCAAATCCCGGGACTCTGCCAAATCTGTTTACGCATTTACTCTGCACTGCTATAATCCCCCTGTTCCTCCCGGATGTCGGAACCCATCTCTTAAATTATGGAAATCCTCCGAAAACTGCCTGCCATTCCTCTTTTAGCTCTGCTTCTGGCTCTACCTCTTGCATCCTGCGATAAGATCGAATCAGCCACCGAGAAAATCAGCGATGCTCTCAATCGCAAACCGGAGCAACCCGGACCCGCAAATCAGCCGGATCCAACTCTTATTCTGGCAGACGAACCGGATGTCGTCATGCCTCCCCCGCCCAATCCTGAGGACGCCGCAAAAATGGCGATCGTCATCAACAAGGAAGCGCGGGTTTCAATTCTCGGATACCACGACTTCACCGAAGACAGCAATCCCCGGAATGATATGATCATCAACATCGAGGATTTCCGCGATCAGATGAATGCGATCAAAGAGGCGGAACTTCCCGTTATCGGCATCCGTGACTTTATTGCCTGGAAAAACGGCGAAGCCGATATTCCGGCCGAATGCGTCATGATTACGATCGATGACGGCTGGAAAGCCACCCATACCCTGGCAATGAACGTCCTTAAGGAATTTGAATTCCCCTACACGGTTTTCCTCTACAAAAACTATGTCGGCGTGGGAGGCCGGTCACTTACCCACGACGAAATCCGGGAAATGATTGCAAACGGCGCCACCATTGGCAGTCACTCAGTTTCTCATGACAACATGGCGAAAAAAGGCGGGAAGTCCGCAGAAGCCTACACCGAGTGGCTCAAAGTCGAGCTCGAGGATTCCTACCAGTTTCTCGTTGATAACTTTGGCGACACTGGCGGTGTGACAAAAACATTTGCCTACCCATATGGAATCTACAGCGATCAGATCAAAGAAATGGCCACCGAATACGGCTATGACGCAGCCTTCACCGTGAACGGTAAAAAAACCGTTTGGGATGTCGAACCTATGGAAGTTGGCCGGTACATTGTTCACGGCACCACATTGGCAAACTTTAATCCCGCATTGAATTTCGGCGGGGCAAGCGTCTCTTCCGCCGGACGAAAGTTAATTACCGATTCCAAGAACGAAGACGGCGAAGTTCAGGAAGCCCTCGTGCAAATGACCCCTGATAAAGATGCGACCATAAAAAACCGACTTCCACGAATTGAAATGGACCTTTCCCGTCTCGAGGGCGTTGTCCCGGAGAGTATTTCAATGAGAATCACCGGGCTCGGAATGGCTCCGCACGACTACGATCCGGCTACCGGAATTATTTCCTACCAGATCCCGCAGCGGCTCCGCGGAGAGACCTGCGGCGTTCAGGTTGAGTTTCGTCACAGCGGGAACAAAGATCCCGAAAGAATCGGCTGGAACTTCAAAATCGACAAACTCGCAGAATATTTATCTGCTGACGCCACAAAAATTGTAGAACCGAAGGAAGTGGCCCCGCCCAGGAAAAACGAGAAAGGTCAAATGGTGGCACAGCCAACAACCGCTCAAAATTGAGCCCCTCCTGAAACAAGATCCCTCCAGCCTGCGCATTTGCTCTGACGCGCCTGGAACGCCGCATCATAGACAGACGTCTCCCGTCCTGATTGGAAAACACCTGCGAACTGGAGGGTGATTTCAAACCGGTGACGCATCCCGCTCCTGTGAATCTCTTCTTTGCTCGGCCAGTTCTCTCATTAGCACCAGCCCATCTTCTTGGCATGCTCTATTTGTTTTACTTTCTCCATGTAGGCCAAATTCTCCTGCTCCAGCAGTTCATACTGAGGATGTCTGGCAAAGTATGGCCCAAGCCACCCATCTTCATGAGTGAACGCCATCGTCCAAGCCATATTGCGAGGGCACACATAGTAGTCAGATAAACCAACTTCATCCGGACGCAAATCAGTCAAAAGAACCACTGACTCATCGTTGTCGATCACAAGATAATTCTCAGCAACGTGAGAGCGATAAGCCGCCTCAGCCTTACTCCCTTCTACAGCTTCATAAATCCCTCCACTGAACAAATGCCACTTGAAGTCCTTAATCCGGCAGCCTGAGCGTCTTCTCGCAAACACCCCCAACCAATCTTCAATTACGCGGGTAGCTTCCTCTTCTTCGAATATCTCGAGTACGACACCTGGTGATATAACGATATCCTGATTCATTTTTCAGCCGAGCGTGTTAAATCAAATAGTGTCTGTCGACTCATGGAGGGGCTGGTCGACATCGTCAGCTTGTTTTGCCACTGGTTTGTTAGAGGTTCCGTGGATTGCCGCATTCAAATTATCGGCCAGAAGCTTCATCGCTTTCTCAATTTTGGGCCACGGTGTTGAAAATGCTCTATCATATTTCGAAAGCGTTTCGCACTCCCAAGTTGAGGCCGTCCCTACGACCTCTTCTCCATCCCGAAGAAAGCGGGCGGATTCCTGATGCTGAAGTCGAATAAGTAAGGAGGAATCAGGTCCAATCATCCCCCTCATCGAAATTACGATAAGTCTCTCATCTTCAGAAGTCGCTTTACGCGATCTGATTCCATGATCTTCGAGGACGCGTAGAAATCGTTCAACGACCTCCTCAGCGTCCGAATCAGAGTGGTCCCCTCCTTCGATCGAGATCTTCGCCATTGGGGCCACAACGACAGTTTTCCATCCAAACAAAGGCCCTCGATTGTCTTCCGCTTCATTCGAGAAGCTGTATCCCGTAAACAACAGAAAGAACGTGAGAAGCAGGGTGACAAAGCGCTTTTCGTAGATCTTCATTTCTAAACTGAACGTCCACTAGCGCTCACCCCTGACAGAGGGCGCGTGTCGATCGCGGGGTTGAGATTGAAGTGAGAGAAGTCATTTCGACTCGCGACATGTCAGGGGTTGAGAGCCTGTGCTTATTGGCTCCGATTTGCAGTGTGCGCGGCGATTGCCTCGAAGAACTCAACGAGTCTAGGCACTTCCATCGGGGGAACACTCTCATCTAAAATTGTAACCCACAACGTCCTGTTTAGATAATCTCGAAAGTAAATATTTGAGCACTCCAGGCTGAGCGTCGCGGTCGTCGATATACCTAGATCACCAATGAACCTGAGTTCCCACTCTGGCTCGTGGCTCATTGTTTGGATCTCGGTTGTTAGTTCGTGATCTTCCAGGAGATTCAGAAATTCCAGAGATGTCGAATCATCAAGCCTGAGGACTCCAGAACTGCCACTTGAAAGGGATCGTATCTCGACAATGTGAGCTGAATGAATCACGTCTGTGAGCTTCGTAACCGGAGATGTCGAATACTCCCGAATAACGAAAACAGAGAGCAGAACGAAGATGGCTCCTGCAATGCTCCGAATTATTCTCGTTCCTGGTCGCATCTTTTTGAGCCAACGTTAAAGCCCGCTTGCTCGATACCGGGAGCGCGGCCACGATTGGAGGATACGAAGCCGAATCACGAAAGTCAATCGACTCCAAGGGTGTAACGAGCGAGTGCGCCGACTTGTTGTGCCCCTGTCAGGGTATCGAGCCCCACCAGAATCACCGAACCTCTCGCTGCTGGGAGGCCCTACTGGCCCCGTGTGGTGAGACACGAAACAAAACCTTACCGGCAGGTGCTGCATTCTTCGCATCTCGATGGGAGTGACATGAATGTCATGCGCGATAGTGCAGCAGATAGTTCAATACTGCTAGAGGCCAACCGGCAACAACTGCGCACCACCAGCCAAAATCTGGATTTTCCCCTGAAAATCGTTCTCTCTTCGAAAGCCATCGGGCGATCACCAGCCCGGTAACGATGTATACGCCACCGAATAGCCCCTCGATCGGCTCATCTGCAGTTCCAATTAGCATAGTTTAGATTTTCAAGCACAACGTTCAAGGCGAGGTGGTTCCCGGAACGGAGCCTGACCGTGTTGATGAGAATTGAAGCGAAATCGAAGGCAGAGAGCAAGGAAAACAGATTGCAGGGAGGGAATCGCCTGCGCCCATTATTGTTATGCCCGTCGGGATTTCAGCTTCTCCCGATGCGTTTGGACGTATTGAAGGATAGCACCTGAGACATCTTTGGCCCCGTGAGGAGGATCCTCCTTCGAGTCCCAATAAGCATCATCCATCGGTGTGGTCGCGGCTTCCAGGGCGGGAAAATCGGGCTCTCCTTCTCCGCCAAAAGCATTTTCGTGTTTGAGCGGTAATGTAAAATCGTGGCCCAAACGCTCCAGTTCGTTCTTCGCGTCATCGATGATTTTGAAAAACACGCCGCCCAGTTTCTTGAAAGCTCCATGTCCTCGGACGAAAAGCTCACCTCCGTCGCTTAGGTAAAGCAGCGCAACTAGGCCTTCGTCACTCACGTTCAAGCCGTACTTCTTAATGTAGGGCGACTCCGATTCGGGGAGCTTCTTTCCATCGGCCAGATTCCGAGGAATAAGCGGCTCGCCGAAAGCTGCTCCGACACCAAGGATGACTGCAACTGATAGCGCCCGAAAAAGAGAGCGCGGCCGCGATGGTAGATTAAGGATTCTAATCGGAAGAGTCAATCGACTCGAAACGTTTTTCGGGTTGGTCAGCGCCGACTTGATATGCCCTCGTCGTTTCAGGTAAAGGCGTTGAATTGTTAGGTGCGATGCCACAACTTCGATGTGTTCACCGTGCAAGCGAAGTGAAATACTCAACAACCTTTCCAAATTTTGGACGAAGCTCTTCCATGCGTCGCTCAACTATTCCCGGCTCGTTAAGGTCTACGATGAAGCGATAAGCAACTTTCCTGAGAAGTTCATCATCAGGGTTAGTTCTAACGAAAGAATCTAAAATTCTGAGTTCGTCGCTCGAAAAACCTGGCTTCACATCGGCCAGTTCATCGAAAAAATGCATCGCAAGGTCCACCGACTTTTGCGCAAACTCCGTCTCCGTAATAACGTCGCGCCGGAATAGTGTTGCAGCAGAATCGAATGAACGTTGTAGTTCCAGTTCGTTCATTTTCTTCGGCATATCGTTCAAGGCAGCTCAGCCCAAACCGGGAGCGCGGCCTTCAAGGAAGAATATGGAATCAAATCAGAGAAGTCAATCAACACAGGTGATGACCTTACTATAAAGCCGGTTCACAAAACCCTCCGACATCCAGAAGTTCAGTGGCATCGCTCCGGTGACCAAACAGAGCGGAAAGACACGAGTGGTCCACCGGAGATATGCCTGCCCGAAGTTCCACCGGCAAACCTTTCTCGAATG